>JASNZF010000001.1:0-844619 GCA_048499805.1 Gemmatimonadales bacterium
AAGCCGTTAGGCGGCAGCCATCTTGCCCTATTGCAGGTTCTGGAGCATTACTTCACTATTGAAGCAGGACTAACTCGCACGATCCGAGTCCGCCACCTCCATTTCGAGGAGCAGCCCCGATGCGCCACTCCCTTGGCTCGATTGCGACCACAGCAGGGCTTCTCCTGTGCGTGGCCTCCGCCCCCGCGGCGGCTCAGTACAAGCTCGACCTGAAGACAAGCGTCGAACTCATAGCCCCGTCGAATCAAACGGCGGTGGCGCAACTGAACGCGGAGATTGCAAGCTTGAGGGAGGCTCAGGAACGGTTCTTCTCTGCTCATGGGCGTTACACGGAAGACATCAAGGAGCTGGTCGGGTACTCTCCACCGCCAGTGAACTCCATCGTCATGATTACGGCATCGGCTCTCGAGTGGGCGGCTGTGGGCACAATTCCCGAAGTCGTCGGTGTCATGATAGCGCGAGTGAGGCGGGTGGCGGCTGGTGGCAGCGAGGGGCGCAGGTAGCGATCTCTGCCCAGGCTTCCGCCTAACAAACAAATGCAGCGGCCAAGGGCGTCGGGCTTGACGCGCCCGGAGCAGGACCCCGCGGCGGGCCCTCGCCGCTGATTTGTAAGCCGTTAGGCCGCAAGGAGCGCCGCAACTCCCACCTCGGGTCCAAGCTTGACAGCAGCCAGGCCAGCTTGTATATTCCCTCTACCTCCAGTCGGAATTGTCCGGCGGAGATAGTTGAGGCGACTGTGATGACCAACCCGCACTACCCCTACCACAGCGACAGCCTCAGCACCCGGACTCCGGTCCGGTCAATTGCCGTTTGGGCCATTTTGCCCGAGACGGTTATTCAGAATGGAGGCAGGAAGATGGACTTCTCCAATGGTATGAACTTACGCGACGCACTCAAGCTGGCGCGGCTCCTGGGCCTCTCGGTGCGCTACGCGGACCGTACGGGGGAGTGGCTGATCCGTGGCCCGGACAGGTTTGTGCGTCACAACGCCCGTCGAAAGGATGCCTCCCGAGCATTGGTCTGCCTGCTGAGGCGGACCGGTCGGGGCCCTGGCAGTCGCATAGTCTCCACCAACCGCGATTCGAATTGACGACACCGGGGTGTGGGTGGGATTCCACCCACACCTCACTCACCACGGGAGGACGGTTGTCACCTCAAAAGGCTGAAGGACCTCGCCGGCTGGTCCTGCTGGCAGATGGCGGTGCATTGCTGGATCTCAACGAGCGGTTGGTGGTGGAAGGTGCCAATAAGGCGGACTTCGCCAAGATTTCTGATCTCGTAGTCCGCACGCTAGCGGATCAGAACATCCCCGTGAGCTCTCCGCTTGAGTCGCGGATCCTCTGCACCGTGGGCTCCGAGAAGGCTCAGAGCTTCCTGACCAAGATGGAGCAGTACTGGACTGTGCGAGCATTCCCACTCTCGTTCGCCAAGTACGACAGGTCGTTGGAAAGCGGGGGCGACCGGCACAAGTTTCGACTGAGATTCCACGCCTACATCGGCTACGTCCTGGGTGTGTTGACAGGAGCGCCCAATGGGAAAGAAAGGTCGCTGGTTGGTATCTTGGCCGATGACCCCCATCTCATTCCGTGCATAGCTGATGCACGGGCCGCAGGAGTCGATGCGCGACTCGTATGGTGGCAGTCATCGCTTGGGGAGGAGGTAGCCTACCTAGCGGCGAGGAATGGAGTCCCTACCCTCCTATTGCCGTTCGAAGAGTCGACGACACACCCCACGCATCAGCGCGACTCAGCGATCCACACGCTGCTCACGAGCGGCCTAAAGTAGGCATGAAGCCGCCGGCGCCCTCTTGCGCCGCGCGGAGCCATGCCTCTGCCGTTAGGCCGATTCGCGACGTCTTCCCGCTCGTAGGAGGGCCGCTGGCATTATGAGCACCTGGACAGACCGCTTCCGCGGACACGGCGTCTGGGCACAACTCGAGCTGCTCGGCCCAGCATTGGACCAAGCCGCCGCGCGCGAAGAACTCGAGCCGCAGGCGGCGGAGGCGATCGGCCGGCTGCGGTACGCACTCACCTTCATCGGCGGCCGCCTAGCCGCAGCTGATCCTGCTCTTGTTCACATCGGCCCACTCGATAACATCGCGAACACGGTGCAGTCCGCAACGAATGAAGTTCAGCAATTCATCGCCAATGGCACAATTGGCCATCTTGTTAACGCCAACTCACACGCAGACACGGCATTAGCGAATGTCGCTACCATCAACGTACCGAGCCTACCCGACGACTTGCGGAGCCTTCGAGAGGCAGCGGAGCACTACCGGAAGACAATTGAGGCCGCTCTGCGGAGCACCCGAACGTCGGCAGACTCAATCCAGGAGGACCTTGAGGCGCTGAAGGGGCGGCTGAGCGAGCTAGCCAGCGATGTTGGCGCCGAGAAACAACGGGTAAGCTCAGTCGCCTCGGACCAGCAGGGGCAGTTCTCAGCTGCACAAGACCAGAGAGCCCGGGAGTTCGCCGACGCCCACACCGCTAGACAAGATCGCTTCGCCAAGCTGATCGAAGACTACACCCAGAAACTGGCTGACTATAACTCGGAGTTCAAGTCTCAACGAGACACAGTTGGGCGTGAACACGAGAGTACAATCAAGGACCTGACGGAGCAGTTCAAGGACCGTGCCGCAACTATTCTGTCGGAAATCGACGAACATCGTGTTCAAGTCGAGAAGCTCGTAGGCGTAATCGGGAACCTCGGCCTGACCGCTGGATACCAGAAGGCTGCTACGGAGGCCCGAAACACCTCCCGACTATGGCAGGCTGTGACCGTCCTGTCCCTCGGCGCTCTCATCTGGATCGCCTACCAAGCGTTCTTGCCGATGGTTGGCGCGCAGTTCACCTGGCCTGGCTTCGCGACCCGGGCTTTGATCCTGATTTCCATCGGCGCCCTCGCGGCGTATGCAGCTAGCCAAGCGGACAAGTACCTTCATTCCGAGCGCCGCAATCGGAAGTTGGCGCTGGAGCTGGAGGCGCTCGGGCCGTTCCTTGCGCCCCTGCCGGATGCGAAGCAAGAAGAGTTCCGCTTGGCAGTTGGTGATCGCTCCTTCGGCCGTGAGGACCTGGGTCCCGGTAAGAGCGACCGTAGCCCGGCCACCGGCCTCGATGTTGTGATAAAGTCAAAGGAGTTGAGAGAGTTTGTCGCGGAGATCGTCCGCGCAGCCAAGTAGGCGTGACGGCCTAACACGGGCGTGAAGTCTGACGGCGCGGTCCGCAGTTCCGCTGCAGGGCGGCGTCCTACGCGGCCGCGCCGCAGCTTACGCCCTAGCCGTTATGCCTCCTGGAGGAGGGCGAAGGCGGATCTTGCGCCGGGACGTGGCGTACGCTATGCTGTACGTAATGACGTCCTGAGCCCCTGGAGATGAACATGCCCCGTATTCGTCCATCCACAGATGTCCGTCCTGTGACCGAGTTCCGCGCGAATGCCTCGGCGTTTCTCGACCAGGTGCAGAGTACCAAGCGGCCCGTCGTCTTGACGCAACACGGCCGGAGCGCTGCCGTGCTTCTGGATGTGGGGGTGTACGAGGACTTGCTTGATGAAGTGGCCCTCCTTCGGGATATCCAGGTGGCGGAGGAGCAAGTCGCGCAGGGGAAGATCGTTCCCCATAGCGTTGCCGCCCGCCGGCTCAGAGCCGCCTTCTGAAGTGAGGATTGTCTGGTCCGCCCTGGCCGAGGCGGACGGCCGAGGCGTGCAACATCGCCGCCGCCCGCCCATCCGCTGCGGCCAGGTAAGTGCGACCGTACGTTGGCCAGCGTCGCAGGGCTTGGCGAGCACCCGGACCGTGGGCGTGCCATCCCTGAGGTCAACCGTCCGGATCTCCGCGAGCTCATCGTCCGGCCATACCGCATCATGTACCGGCGGGAGGCAAAGCGGATCGTCGTCCTGACCGTGCGGCATGCCCGCCGCGCGTTCGATGATGACGAAGTGAGGCCGGAGGCATAACAAACAAATGCAGCGGCCGATGGCGCCCGAGCACTCACCACGGCGATTGGTTTCGGTGCGGCGCCCTCGCCGCTGATTTGTATGCCGTTATGCGCACTGAGCACTAGTCTTTCTGGCAGCCTCGACCCACTTGCGGGACATCGTAGTTAGGCGTACTGTTGGACATACGCTTAATAGGGTGGTGCGACATGGCCAAAGTACCTGACCTCATCCCGATTACAGACTTCCGCCAAGATGCGGCACGGGCGCTCAAGCAGGTCCAGAGCTCCGCCGATCCGGTCATCATCACCCAACGAGGGCGGGCGGCAGCCGTCATGCTCAGCGTCGAGGCGTTCGAGCAGGGCGAGCGCGAGCGCCAGATCCTCCGACTGCTTGCGCAAGGCGACCAGGAGATCGGGGAGGGCAAGGGTAGATCGCTCGACGCGGTCCTCGCTGAGGCCGACCGCATGCTTCGTGACGCAGGCCGGTGAGGGTTCGTTTCACCCCCGCGGGGGAGCAGCAGTTCCTCGCGGTGATCGCCCACATCCTGGCGGACCGACCATTGGCCGCTCGTCGATTCTACGATCGGGCCACGAAGGTGCTTCGACGCTTGGAGGAGTTCCCCGAATCTGGGAGAGTGGTGCCCGAGTTCCCCGACCTGCCGTTTCGAGAGGTGATCGTTCGACCGTACCGGTTCTTCTACCGGATCGGACCGCGGACGGTGTGGGTCGTCGGGGTTTGGCATGGGGCCCAACTGCCTGGTGAGCCCATTGATCCGGGCGGCGCATAACAAACAAATGCAGCGGCCAAGGGCGTCGGGCCTGGCGCGCCCGAAGCATCGCCCCGCGGCGGGCCCTCGCCGCTGATTTGTGAGCCGTTAGACCGCGAAAGGTCCGGTGAAGAATGCAGCACCCCCTGCCAGAGCACGTCCGCCGGTCCCACTCAAGAGTCGAGCGAGGGCTGCTTGTCGCGAGCATCCTGCTGCTTACGTGGTCACTCTATCTTGGCGTCAGCTCGGAGTTGCCAGTGGCGAGGGTCGCACCATCCGTGCTGTTGCCATTGGTAATGGCCCTCCTTTCTGGGGCGTCGTTGTTAGGCGACGATCACCCGCCGCTGAGCCGGGCGCTCCGGTTTGGGGCGTGGATCTTCCTGGCTGTCACACTCAGCATTCAATTCGGTCTCCTACGCGTTTAGGTGTACTCACTCGGGTGTGCTCCGGCCGCACAATGGCTCAGGCGGCGCCCCTCAATTCGGTACAGTGGATTGTGTATGCCGCTCACTCTCCTGAGGAGACGCCTGCGATCTCTGAGCCGGGTCTCACGGTAGGGTGCCAAGTGATGTGGAGCAAAATCGCAACTCAACGGTCTAACAGGCGCTTGCTGCGGGCGGGGCTGACGAGGTCGGCTTTCGGGCCGTAGCTTCCCAGCAAAGCGGTGGGGGTATCTGGCCCCGCCGCAGAACCGCAGGTCGTTATGCCTCCTGGAGGAGGGCGAAGGCGGATCTTGCGCCGGGACGTGGCGTACGCTATGCTGTACGTAATGACGTCCTGAGCCCCTGGAGATGAACATGCCCCGTATTCGTCCATCCACAGATGTCCGTCCTGTGACCGAGTTCCGCGCGAATGCCTCGGCGTTTCTCGACCAGGTGCAGAGTACCAAGCGGCCCGTCGTCTTGACGCAACACGGCCGGAGCGCTGCCGTGCTTCTGGATGTGGGGGTGTACGAGGACTTGCTTGATGAAGTGGCCCTCCTTCGGGATATCCAGGTGGCGGAGGAGCAAGTCGCGCAGGGGAAGATCGTTCCCCATGGCGTTGCCGCCCGCCGGCTCAGAGCCCGCCTTCTGAAGTGAGGATTGTCTGGTCCGCCCTGGCCGAGGAGCGGACGGCCGAGGCGTACGCTTACATCGCCGCCGCCCGCCCATCCGCTGCGGCCAGGTGGCTTGACCGTACGTTGGCCAGCGTCGCAGGGCTTGGCGAGCACCCGGACCGTGGGCGTGCCATCCCTGAGGTCAACCGTCCGGATCTCCGCGAGCTCATCGTCCGGCCATACCGCATCATGTACCGGCGGGAGGCAAAGCGGATCGTCGTCCTGACCGTGCGGCATGCCCGCCGCGCGTTCGATGATGACGAAGTGAGGCCGGAGGCATAACAAACAAATGCAGCGGCCGATGGCGCCCGAGCACTCACCACGGCGATTGGTTTCGGTGCGGCGCCCTCGCCGCTGATTTGTATGCCGTTAGACAGCGGCATCTGGAGCCCGATGCTTCCTTTGATCGAGTGGCTACGAAAGGTCGGCATCCTCGAGTTCGTGAATGCGCTGATGACGGTATCCATCAGCGTCTTCGCGGTTGTCCAACTCGTGATCGACCGGCGCGAGCGGCGAACGCGAAAGATGGCTGCCATCAGCGCATTCTGGGTTGAGTATTGGCGTATCTGGACTGTGAGCCAGCGATGGAAGCAGGAAGACCTAGATCAGCTTGATCGGTCCGACCTCTTCATCCCCGAAGAGATCCTGCCCCCGGACTGGGGCGCCATCCTCCCATTGCTCGGCGAGCTGGGGCCGATGGCTGCACGCCTAGGCGGACTCGCATACTCATTCGCAGCGCAGGCCGCCGACCATGGGAGGGCGCTGCAGCGGCTGAGGAAGACCGAGTTGCTGATGCTGGAGCACGGGGCAGACGACGAGATGATGAAGCGGTTCAACGCCAAGCGTTTCGAGACGATTGAGCACGTCCGCTCCAAGGCGCGGTTGGCAGCTGATACGCTCGAAGATGCGCTGGCCTGTGTGCCCAAGTGGGCCAAGGTGATGAAGTTCGACGCCGAGCTGCTGAAGTCTGACCCTGGCAAGAAGCTCGCCGCTCAGGTGCTTGAGCAGAATCGTCGACGGCCTCTCTGGCATCGAATAAAGCTTCGCCTAGGGATGCACCCGGAATAACCAGGGGCGCTGTCTAGTCGATGCGTTGCTGCTACCGGGATGCCGTGGTGGCCTGATAGTTTCTCGCCTGCGGGCACTAGATGCGGTAGCATCATTGCCACGCGTGCGCTGCCATCCCGGAGCAAAGCGCCAGCTCGTTCAGTACTATTGGGTGTCTTCATAGGACACGTACCACACTATAGGAGACGCTGCGAATGACGGACTCTCAGTCGCCCCTTCGCTTTTCTGGCACAATTCAGGTCCAATTCGTAGCGTTCCTCCAAAGCCTCATGCAAACCGAGCCCGACGGTGCGCAGGCATTTGTTGGCATCGTGCAAGGCTTCTTTGGCACTCCGCCGAATGGGACGCGCTTTGATGCACAGGTCAAGCTTACGGTGGGAGCTGGCTTCAAGGATGACGCATACGAAGTGTTCGTTCACCCTGCACTCGCGCAGTTGGGGGCGCATCCGAGCTTTCGGCAAGCGGCGCTCGACTACGTTCACCAATGCATGTCATTCATGGTCGGGGTCAATTGGCGAGAAGCGGCAGGGCTTACGGCAATGAACAACGTCATCCAGACGCCTGGGCCGCTGGTTGCAATCACCTTCGAAGAAAGTGGCGTGTCCTGGTAAGGCGTAGCTGCGTCCACAAAAAGCCGAACACCTAGGATCACGTGGAGCCCCATGCAATTGTCGTTCCGCCCGGCTGTGCTACAAGCTGCGCTCCGGGACACCCTACCCGTGGTGTACGCGCTTGGTGGCGCGACGTTAGCATACGCGCTCAGCGCGATCCTCGTGTCGGATCCCGAGAGCGCTATACGGCTCGCTGGTACGGTTCTTCAGGTATTCGGCCTTGCAACTGTCGCACTTGGGATCACGAAGGTCCGAGAGCTCTTCGGACAGCCCTCCCTTGCACAGAGCATCGTCGCATGGGTGCGACTGCTGACTTCAGCATTCGTCCGGCCAAAGCCTATCGTGGTCAATCTGGAAGCGGCTGTCTCCGTGAGTAGCGCGGCATCGGCTCGGCTCACAGTTGGGGTCCCCGAGGGAGCCGCCCTGCACAAGCGGATTACCGCCCTGGAGAAGAACCTCGTGTCATTCCGTACTGAGTACGACAACAAGGTTCTCGACCTTGAGCGTTCGATCGCCAGTTCACGATCGGCGTCGGAGAAGGCTGTCGGGGACACCCGTAAGGAGATCGCTGCGGTTGATGCCAAGATGGCAGAACTCGCTATCGGCGGGGTACGACTTGAGTTGGTTGGGCTCGTCTGGCTACTGCTTGGCGTGATTGCTACAGGACTTCCGACCGAGCTCCTTCGGGCTCTGTACTGAAATGTTGAGGCGCTGTCTAACAGACAAATGCAGCGGCCAAGGGCGTCGGGCCTGACGCGTCCGGAGCGTCCCTCCGCGGCTGGCCCTCGCCGCTGATTTGTAAGCCGTTATGCCGCAACCTGAACAAGCGTTCCTGTCGCGCCTGATTCACTCTTCGTTGGCATGAATACTCCTACGACCACGAGGCCCACACACCATGCCAAATCGATTCGCAGCCACTGTGGCCCTCGTGGGGCTCACAATTGTTTCGGGCGCCGCCACGCACCAGTCCCGGCGGAGCGCCGCCGCGGAGATGGCAGTGGCCGCGACTGCATTCCTGACTGCCCTCTCACCGGAGCAGTCGCGTCAGGCGACATTTGCTATGGACGCGACGGAACGCTCGCGGTGGCACTTTATCCCGCCCGAGAGCTTCCCGCGTGCGGGTGTGGTGCTAACCGCGCTGGATGCCCGCCAGAGAGGCGCCGCGCACACCCTGCTCAAGGCGGGCCTCAGTCAACTCGGCTACGAGACCGCCACAGCGATCATGGCCCTCGAGCAGGTGTTGAGGGAACTCCAGCAGGGCAACCAGTTCGCTCGTGATTCCACGGCCTACTACATCACCGTGTTTGGATCGCCCAGCGCGAGCGGCACATGGGCGTGGCGGTTCGAAGGGCACCACCTCTCGCTGCACTTCACGATCGTCGGTGGAGCTGTCACCGTGAGCACCCCCTCGTTCCTGGGCGCCAGTCCCGCCGAGGTGCGCACAGGCCCGCACCGTGGGCGCCGTGCCTTGGGGGCGGCAGAGGACGCGGCGTACGCACTGCTGGGCTCCCTCAGCGAGGCGCAGCGCGCCCAGGCGGTGATCAGTGACTCGGCGCCAGCCGACATCCTAACCGGCACGCGCCTGCCCGCCGAGCCGTTGCTTCCCGCAGGGTTGCTGGCGGACCGGATGACCCCGGCCCAGCAGATCCTCCTGCGCCAGCTGCTTGAAGCGCATGCC
Source organism: Gemmatimonadales bacterium (assembly GCA_048499805.1). GTDB lineage: Bacteria > Gemmatimonadota > Gemmatimonadetes > Gemmatimonadales > GWC2-71-9 > JAWXBA01. The sequence continues at coordinate 9,153 of JASNZF010000001.1, forward strand.
GCCATCATGGCCGGCGACATTGCGGCAGAGCGGTGGCGCCGCATCGAGGAGGCCGGCTTCGGGAAGATCGGCTTCGTGTGGGCGGGAGCGGCCGAACGCGGAGGGCCGCACTACTATCGGATCCAGGGCCCTTCCTTTCTGGTCGAGTACGACAACACGCAGAGCAACGCGAACCACGTCCACACGGTATGGCGCGACTTCGCCGGGGATTTTGGCGCAGACCTGCTTCGCGAGCACCTCAACTCGGTACGACATTGACGATGGGCGGCCGCTGCCCGCAGGGGTGAATCAACGTGCGGCATAACAAGTGGTTGCTGCTGGCGCTGGCGGAAACCGCCTTTCGACCAGCCTGAGCCATTGCGGAATGCCAGCGCAGCAGAACCACGAGCCGTTAGGCGGTAGCCAACGAAAGCGCTTTCAGATGCCACACGCGTTCATCGTCATGCAGATCGGCAATGCGGTGCTGGATGAGGTCTGCCACGAGGCCATGGTGCCTGCTATCGAGGCTTGCGGACTTGATGCCCGCAGGGTGGATAAGCACAACTCAGGTGGCATCCTCAAGAGCGAGATAGTGCAATTCTTGCAGTCGGCGGAGATCATCATCGCCGACCTAACCAACGAACGGCCCAACGTCTACCTCGAGGTGGGTTACGCGATGGGCTTGGATCGCTTTCGCAACCTCATCTTGACCGTTCGGCACGACCACTTTGTCGACAGCCCAGAGCACGTTAGAGGGGGCCCGCGAGTGCACTTCGACCTTGCCGGCTATGACATTCTCCCTTGGCACCCCGACAAACTCGCCGACTTTCGCATCGCCCTGGAAAAGCGGATCCGTCGTCGCCTTGCCATCATCGTCCCGCCCACACTCCCTACAGCATCGCCTTGGGACGCCGAGTGGGTCGAGGAGCAACGCGCCATTGCCAACGCAGGTTTTGCCGATCTAGGGCGATCAAGCTTCATGGAAGTCCGCGCCGCGTTGGAGCCGCCGAAGCCGACTCGGACGCAACAGGAGCTCAATGAAGCGGCACGACACGCGCAGATCGACACCTTCGGCTGGCCGATCGCCGTTTACATGGACGTGGAAGACTACCGACCGCGCCCACGAGCGGATGGCATATTTGCGTCAGTGGCGCCCGAGTCGAAGGAATCGTATGACTACTGGGCGCTTCGGAAGAACTGTGATGCTTACATCGTCGGGTCATTGTTTGAGGATCAACGTCGCCCTGACAGCATCTTCTTTGACACCAGAATCGTCCGCGTCACTGAAGCGCTGCTTTACTTGCTCCGCCTGTATGCCCGGTTGAATATAGATCCTCGCACCGGAGTCAGAATAGCGGTTCGACACGCTGGCCTAAGCGGCCGCCGACTCGCCGTCGCAAACACGAACCGCATCATGCGGGGAGAGCGCGTTGCTACTGACAATGCCAGTGAGACAGAGATAAGTGGGACCGTGGCGAGCATCGAGAGTGAGCTTGTGGCACATGTTACGGCCATCGTCGCGCCGATGTTAACGCTTTTTGATTTCTTTGAACTCCCGAGCACGACCTATGAGCAATTGGTTAGTGGCTTCGTGAGCGGACAGATCAAGTAGGGCCGCGCTGTCCAGTGATCCAGTATGCACATGCCACAACGGTGGTTGGGTACGACCGCATCCGGGGTGCGCGCCCGGGGGACTTTGGTCGCATGTAGTTCACTTGTTGTACGGACGGCCAGGAAGCGATCAAAGCGGACGCTGGGGGGATTATGCCCAAACAGTACTCGGTAACACTCAGCAACCCTTCCTGGCCCGAGCCGGTGAATGCAAAGGGTGCGATACCAGACGATGATTGGCAACGGCTGCGGAGGTTTGCAGAGTACGCCAACGAGTTGCGCGGCGTGGCGCTCCTCAACCGCAACCCTCACTGGTCCTACGGCTTTGCCTTCAACCAAGAGGAGGGGGTAAAGGCCCCGGAATTACCTCCTCCGATTGAAGTGCGGGAACTGGCGATGGTCCTCCGGCCGTTCATCCTTCAGGACGAGGGGACCTACTTCTATAGAATGGTCAATCTTCTCGACAAGCACTTTGCACCCGCAGAGTTCCGGCAGTTCTTCAAGGCGTGGAAGGACCGCTTTTCGGGAAGGGACGGACAGCAGCTCTTCCGAGCTGAGTTCGGTGGCATTGTGCTGAACTCGGAGGATGGCCTCAAACTCTGGCTCAACGCCTATCAGTTCCATCGGGACGAAGACAAGCGTGCGATTCTGGACCAACTCAAGAACAGTAACCTTCCGTTCGGGATCGCCGAGGGCCTGTTCATTGAGATGCTAACTTGTCAGGCGGAGGCGGTGTTGCTCATGGCCAACTTTATCAACGCCGTCGCCTCTGCTCCTGGTGGGGAGCAATCTGACGGGGGTTCAGCCGCCTAACAACCGCTTGCTGCGGCCAGGGGCGTTGGAGTAGGCTCGTCACGCCGGGGTCGCGCCGGGCCCCTGCCGCAGAACCGGAAGCCGTTAGACCGCGAAAGGTCCGGTGAAGAATGCAGCACCCCCTGCCAGAGCACGTCCGCCGGTCCCACTCAAGAGTCGAGCGAGGGCTGCTTGTCGCGAGCATCCTGCTGCTTACGTGGTCACTCTATCTTGGCGTCAGCTCGGAGTTGCCAGTGGCGAGGGTCGCACCATCCGTGCTGTTGCCATTGGTAATGGCCCTCCTTTCTGGGGCGTCGTTGTTAGGCGACGATCACCCGCCGCCGAGCCGGGCGCTCCGGGTTTGGGGCGTGGATCTTCCCTGGCTGTCACACTCAGCATTCAATTCGGTCTCCTACGCGTTTAGGTGTACTCACTCGGGTGTGCTCCGGCCGCACAATGGCTCAGGCGGCGCCCCTCAATTCGGTACAGTGGATTGTGTATGCCGCTCACTCTCCTGAGGAGACGCCTGCGATCTCTGAGCCGGGTCTCACGGTAGGGTGCCAAGTGATGTGGAGCAAAATCGCAACTCAACGGTCTAACAGGCGCTTGCTGCGGGCGGGGCTGACGAGGTCGGCTTTCGGGCCGTAGCTTCCCAGCAAAGCGGTGGGGGTATCTGGCCCCGCCGCAGAACCGCAGGTCGTTAGGTGGCCTAGATCCACCTCTCCTCGTCATAGCCGCCGTTTCAGATCATATGACACCACCCCTAGGCGCGATGATCATCATCATCATCTTCTTCATCATCATCTTCCTTCCCACCATCTTCTTCACAGTCACGATGATGCCGGTGATGTCTGTGGCCCAGTTGGTGTTCTTATTCATCTGATCCGTATCTCAATGAAGCAGCCCACTTGCTTTCCTTCCCAGTTGACATGCTATACCTTGACATTATAGTAGATGCGTAAAGGTATAACTTGACAAACAAGCTAATAGTGACAAGGTTTAACTTGTCACACAGTAGAGTATGTCAACATATAGGTTGACATATGAGTCCATGGTGAGGGGCAAGTATATATGCAAGAACAACTTAAAAACATGCGCCTGCGCCAGGTCGATGAGTCCCTCGAGCCATGGCGAGCCATGATTGATCAGCCCCGACCGCGAGGCGGGTGGGTACGATCAATTCGGCAGGCGCTAGGGATGAGCGCCGCTCAACTCGGGAAGCGGCTAGGACTTAGCCGCCAAGGAGTAGCCGAGTTAGAGCGCAGGGAAGTCGGATACTCCATTACTCTTGCCGCCCTCGAAAGGGCGGCAGAGGCGATGGGTGCGAAGCTGGTGTATGCCATAGTCCCTCTGGAAGACCTCGAAGCCACTAGGCGGGCGCAAGCCAGGAGGAGAGCGGAGCATCGCTTGAAGCGAATTGCCCACAGCATGCGGCTGGAAGCCCAAGCCGTTTCAGAGAAAGAGTACTTGAGGCAGGTGCAAGAGAATGAACGCGCGCTCCTCAGGAATTGGTCTCGGCACATCTGGGACCAGGAGGACCCATCAACAACAAAGGGATAGAGCCAGGCGACGCTGAAGGACCCGAGGGCAGCACTCCGCTCGACGAAGATGAGGCCGCAGGACTGATACCGAGCCACTTGACCACGAGGGCGCAACTGAACTCGTGGGAGCAGGCCAATATATCGGCCGCCGTGACGTGGCTAGCCTCGCGCAGGAAGGCGCCGTCACCGTTGGACGTGGACTTTCTGAGGGAGCTCCACAAGCGCATGTTTGGCAACACGTGGGCGTGGGCAGGCCGGTTCCGAACGACCGAAAAGAACATTGGTGTGAGCCCGGGGAGCATTTCGGAGCAACTCACTAACCTCTTGGCAGACGCCACTCACTGGCTAGAGCACGGCACGTACTCAGACGATGAGATCGTGGTCAGGCTGCACCACCGACTAGTTCTGATCCACCCATTCCCGAATGGGAATGGCAGACACGCGCGACTGGTTGCGGACACCCTGTTGGAAGCTCGAGGGTTGCAGCGGTTCAGTTGGGGCTCCGCGAGTCTCGACGACTCCGGCGAGGTACGGTCGCGCTATCTCGAGGCGCTTCGCAGGGCTGACAAGGGAGATCTGGCCCCGCTTTTAGCGTTTGTGCGGACATGATAAGATCATTGCCACCTAACAAGCGCATGGACCCGCCCGAGCGCGCCGGCCAGTAGAAGCCTGCAGGGATCCTGTCGGGCGCTCGGCGGGTCATGCGCAGATCGTTAGAAGGCGAAGGCTATTTCTTGCGGGGGTTGGTACGAAGGAGCTCCCACAACCCACGTGGGGTAACGATGGGGAGCGGTGCCCGATCCGCAATGTCGAGCAAGTCGCGGTCCCCGGTCACCAACACCTCAGCGCCACCAGCGACCGCTTCCGAGAGGATGATCCGGTCGTCTTCGTCGCGTACGCTGATCGCCAGGATGTCTGACGTCTCGGCGACCTCACCCTGCTGGCGCAGAAGCGCGTCGACCTCTGCCAGGGCCTCGGTGGGGAGCCGGAGCTTCCGCCGGAGCACCCGCTGGACCTCAGCGAGACCCGCCTCACCGACGATGAGTTGGTGCTCCGCGAGGACGGCATGCAGCACATCCGCACAGAGGCCTCGGGTGGCGAAAGCCGCCACCAGGACATTGGTGTCGAGGTAAATCCTCACGACACGTCGCGGAAGATGTCCTCGTCCGTGAGATAGCCGCGGGCCTCGGCGAGGGGCATGATCCGCTGGCGCAGGTCCTCGAACTGGGAAAGCGCCAGCTGGCGGCGGAGGGCATCCCGCACCAGCTCGCTCCGGCTCCGGCCAGAGCGCCGGGCGGCCCGGGCCAGTTGCCGTTCGAGGGCGGGATCCAGGCGGATCGTCAGGGCAGAAGTCTTCATGTCATGCAATGTATGACATTTGTTGCCTTCTAACAAGCGCTTGCTGCGGCCTGGGCTATCCGGCCCCTCGTATGGGCCGTAGCTTCCCAGTTCTGACGGGTTCCGACCTGGCCCCTGCCGCAGAACCGGAAGCCGTCAGGTGGCCAGGGTCCGGCCGAGAGTCATCGGTAGACGTCGCGGCGATTGCCGAGCTTGACAACCGTGACGATCAGTTCCCGGTCGACGATCTCGTAGAGGATGCGGTAGTCCCCCTGGCGGAGGCGGTATTTCTCCTCGCCACTGAGCTTCTCGCATCCAGGGGGGCGCGGTTCCGCGGCGAGGCCCTCGATCCGTTTCACAATGCGCTTGCGGTCTTTTTGGGGAACGGCTTCCAACTCTTTGGCTGCCGACCGCTTGATGCGGACGCTATAGCTTGCCACGCCGCTTCATGTCGCGGAGGAGGTCCTCGAAGGCGAGGGTAGGCTCGTTGGCCCGATCCCGGAAGGCGGCAAGGTCGTCGGCGTCTTCGGCCAGGGTGTTGCGAACCGCCGTATTGACCAGGTCAGAGATGCTCTGCTCGGTCTCAGCCGCCTTGAGCCTCAGGGCCTTGTGGACGGTCTCGTCGAAATACACGGTAGCACGTTTGGCTGTCGTCATGGTCGCATTATAGCGTTATGACGTCATAACGTCAATGTGAGCAACCGGGCTGATCGGTAACAGCGTATACCGGGAGGATAGGTGACACTTCCCCGGGGTGGGGGAGGGTCCTCCGACTTCAGTCCCGGATGATCATCTCGCGTTCGTCTACTTTGCCGAGCAAGACCGTCTGGACCAGATGCCGTCGTCAGTCTCCTCGAGGCCGATCTCATGCTGTTTCAGCGCATTGGCGATGAACAGCAGTTTGTGCTTGAGCCGGAAGGTCCCGGCATTGGTGACTCGCTTGACGAGGAAGTGCCCCGGGTACTCGAGGGGCGGCAGCCGCTCGGGGTATGGTCTCGGGGAGGCGGTGTAGCACGAACCGGGGGTGCGGCCACCGAGGTAGTCGTGTGGGCGCTCGTCGTTGTAGAGGGTGCGGAAGCGATTGAAGGCTCGCTGCTGGGCGGCGAGGTTTGCCCGCGGCGGCCGGCAGGCGCCGGCCTTGAGGGTGCGGTGCATCCGTTCGTGGGCCCCGTTCTCCTGGGGCGAGGCCGGCCGGATCCGCTGGTGCTGGATGCCGAGGCGCATCCACCAGACGTTGAGCTGAGAGAGACCGTGGATGCCGCAGGTGGCAAACGGGACGCCGTTGTCCGTCCGGATGGCCCGGGGCAGGCCGAAGGCACGGAACGTGTGCTCGAAGACCGGCCGGGCCCCGCGCCCCTTGATATTCGGCAGGCCCTTGCAGGCCAGGAGATAGCGAGTGTGCTGATCGCCGATGGTGAGCGGGTAGCACCAGATGCCGTCCCGGGTGGGGAACTGCCCCTTGAAATCGGTGGTCCACAGATCGTTCGGCGCCGTCGTCGTCGGTGGCACCACGCCGGGATGCTGGTGCGGCCGACGGCGGCGGCGCTTCTTGACCAGGCCCTCGCGGACCAGGAGGTCGCCCACGGTGCTCACCGCGGGCCACGCCTCCTCCTCGATCTCCGGATGCCGTGGCCCGAGCCAGTCCAGGAGCTTGCCCGGCTCCCAGTCCGGATGCTGGCGGCGCGCCTTGACCAGGAGCTCGGCCAGCTCTTCGGTGATGCGGTGCGGACAGTGATGCGGGGCGTGACTGCGATCCTGCAGGCCCCGCCGGCCCTCCTCGTGATAGCGGGCGAGCCACTTGTAGCCGGTCTTCCGGCTGATCCCGTAGCGGGCGCAGAGCTCCGCGCGCGGGTACAGCCCGCGCCGATCGTCGGCGATGAAGCGTTCGCGCTGTTCCATGGATGACGTCTCCAGCCAGGGCATCGGCCCACCTTCCCTCCCAGGGGTAGGCCGTGCAGTTTATCAGGAGTGTCACCCATCATCCCGGTTTGGAGTGTTACCAATCAACCCGGTTTGTACCCAGCCGCCTAACCAGCCCAAGCAACGGCAGGGGGCGCGCGCTTCCACCTCTTGTTGTACGTGACCACGCTCGGTTCTCCCCGCCTCGAACTTCGGCCCGCGGCCCACCACCACGGCACCGTCCTGGCAGGGATGGCCACGGACTCCACCGGTCTCGCCGACATTCAGCCCCGTGTCGATGGGATCATCGCGTCCAGTCTTGAGTGGTTCAGCGAGCATGGTTTCGGCCTTTGGGTCCTCCACCCGGCGGGTCAGGAGACCCCCATCGGTTGGGCTGGCCTCAGGCCCGGTTCTGACCCGTCGACACCGGAATTGCTCTACGGACTCGCCCGCGACGCCCGCGGCCGCGGGTACGCGACAGAGGCATCGACGGCGATCCTGGCCTGGCTGTTCGAGCGGCCGCGCTTCACAGGGGCCTGGGCCGCCACCACCCGAGACAACCCGGCCTCCCGGCGAGTGCTGGGGCGGCTGGGGATGCGCCTGACGGGCGTCGAGGAACTCGACGGAGTGGAATCGCTTGTCTACCGGGTGTCCCGAGCGGAGTGGCTGGCGAAACAAAACCCCGCCTGATCCTCCAGGATCAAGCGGGGCCGCGAGTTACGCTGCAGTGGGCCTGGGAGGAGTTGAACCTCCGACCTCACGCTTATCAGGGACGCAGACGGGGGTAGGGAATCCCGACGCAATACAGCTTAACTCATTGAATGGCCCGGCGATCCGCCGGGGTTCCCTACCCTGATCCGGTGTCCTGCCGGATCCCAACCGCGAAGGAACCGCGACGAAGTACCCCCGGTTCCCGGCAGGCCTGGGACTTCCGAGGCAGTCCACAAGGCTGGAGAATGCTGTGGCGAAAGATCTCGCCGGCTCCCAGCGACTCAATCGAGCCCGGATAACCCCATGGCCAGCTCCGCAAACGCGATGACCCGCTCCACGAGCAGGGATACGGTCATTGGGCCAATGCCATCAGGCACGGGGGCGATCGCGGCCAGGTGCGCGATGCCATCGGCCGTGTGCACGTCACCGCGACCGCCGGGGTTGAAATAGCCGACGTCAATCACCACGGCGCCCGGCGCCAGCCCCGTCGCGCGCAACAGCCCTGGCACGGACGCGGCCGCCACGACCACCTCCGCCCCCTGGACCAGCCGCTGCAGGTCGGGCGCCTGCGGCGACAGGAGCGGTTGCATCCGGGCGCCCCGGCGTGCCAGGGCCTCCCGGAACATCTGCGTGAACGCATCGTCCTCGCCCACCACGACGCCCGTTCGTCCCCGGATGTCCACGCTGTAGCCGTCTAGCAACTCCAGCCCGGCCGACACCGTCAACGGAGGAGGAGCGGTGGGGTCCGCAAAGTACCGGGCGACGCGACCGGGCGTCATGATGTCCACGTCGGCCCACTCCGGCACCAGCGCGGTGAGCGCTGCGCCCTCCACGCCGGAAGGAAACGGAAATTCCAGAAATACCGCGTCGACCGGTTGGGCCGCCAGGAGCGCTCCGACCGCCGCCTCGGCCATCGGTGTCGTCGTGCCCGGTGGGAGGATCAGCGGCCGGACATCCACCCCGGCGGCGGCACAGGCCCGGAGCTTCCGCCCGACGAATGGCGCCGCACCGGACGCATCCGCAAAGGCCACCAGGATGAGGCGCGGGCGCCGCCCCAGCACACCCGCCACCCGCTCGGCGCGCTCCGCCAGGGCCGGCGCGCGCGCGCGGGCCAGCGCAGTCCCATCGAGAATCACCCGACGGTGCCCCGCAGAATCTTGATCGTGGTGATGACCTGTCCGGCATGACGCTGGGCGTGCTCCCCCGCGTGCGCCAGCAGCCCGAGAACGTTGCTCGGCCGCTGCGCCCTGCCCACGCCCCGGAACTGGAGCAGCTCCGCCTCCGTGGTCTGGCGCAGCACCGCCACCGCCGCCTCGACCGCCCCGCCCACCGCGCCGAGCAGTTCCGACACCGACGCCGGCGGTGCGCCCGGTTCTCCCTCCACCTTGATCGCGGCGCGCTGTGCAGACGTGAGGGGAACCCCGCGCGCATAGGTCACCAGCCGGTCGGTGCTGCCGGCCATGTGTCGCAGGTGAAAACCCACGGCGGCCGCGCCGCCCGGTCGCGCCCAGAGCTCGTCCACGGTCAGGTCGGCCGCGGCGCGCTCCACATCCCGGTAGGCCTGGAGCAGGGCGTGCGCCACCAGCATGAGCAGCGGCGGGACCCCCGCCACCGGCCCGTCCAGCCACGCCTCGACCGCGCTCACTGGAACTTCGGCGGATCGGCAGACGCCTCCACCCAGGCCACGGTCAGGAGGAAGGTGGCCCCCGATGCCGACGCGACGCCGTGCGGGACGCCCGCGCCGAGGGCCAGCAACTGTCCCGGACCGATGTCGTGCGCTTCGCCGAGCGCGGTGAACCGGATCTGCCCCTGCAGGGGCTGCACCGTGATCGGTCCGTCGGCGTGATGCTCGGGGATCTCCCCGCCCGGGGCAATGCTCACCAGCGTGGCCCGCAGCGTCCCGTTCTTGACCACCGACCGCGCCGATCGGGTGCTGGGTGGCGTGACCGCCGGGAGATCCTGCAGGTCGACCACCACCACATCCCCCGAGAGTCTCCGTTCGATCGACGACATCAGGCCTCCACCATCAGGGTCCGCTTCCGCACCAGCACCCGCCACGTTTCCGGGCCGTCCTCGAGGTACTCGAACGCGAAGGCGTCGTCGCCCCGGGTCGCCTTGAGCGCGTAGTACATGCACTTCGGATCATGGTCCACCGTGAGATCCAGCGCTGCGCCTTCGAGGAGACCTTCGTAGGCCGCCATGATCCGTTCGAACCGGTCCTTCGGCTCGACCGGGCGAATGTCCAGCTCTACCCTGTCCGTCATGTCGATGCTCCAGTCTTGAGTGGTGCTTCCAGGGTCACGAGGGCGGGTCGCGTTTCGCCGGCGCTGCCGCACCCTGTCCCCCCTCGGCGCCCCAGCCAGTGCTGCCACGCCACCCCGTAGCGAGGCGTGCTGGGCGCCAGGATCACCGTCCTCGCATACGCACCCAGGGCGAGTCGGCGCATCAGGTCACCGATCCCGGCACCGTCCTGCATGGCGACCTCGGGTCCCCCGCCGACCAGGCGGATATGCCCAAGGTCATCGCCGAAACGCTCCAGCAGCGGCGCCGCCATGTCACCCACCGGACCCAAGTGGGGATCGGCTTCCCAGGCCAGCGCCAGGCCCGCCTCGTGGCAGACGATGCCGTCCCAGACCGCCGAGTCGCCGCGCAGCACGATCGCCACCTGGCCCCCGGCCTCCCGGATTCGCCGCGCGCGCTCCACCCGGGTGGCGAGCGGCACCGGGCCGGCCAGCAGCACGGGGGCACCGAGCGCCCCGGCGAGTCGCGCCAGGGTGGATTCGTCCTCCAGCTGGTGGGTACGATACGCCGTCAGCGTGAGGCCAGCCGCTCGCACCGCCGCCGCGGCGGCCGCACATGCAGGCGCGCTCGTGCCGGCCGCGATGCCATGCGCGTCCCCCTCCCGCAATTCCAGCGCGGCCAGCCCCCGGCGCTGCGCAAAACGGATGAGGTCATCGAGCGAGGCATCGGGCGCCGCCTCGGAACTGAGCCCCAGTCGCATCATCCCTACGTGCGTGAAATTTCCACCCGCCACACCGCGGGGCCGGCCTCCAGGTACTCCCAGCCGAACTGGCCGGCGTGCTCATACTCGAACTGGTAGCGCAGCGGCTTCGGATCGTGGTCGTTGACCAGCACGAAGGACTCGCCCGGCGCCAGCGCGGAAAAGGTGCTGAAGATCGTGGGATGCTTTTCCCGTGGAGGAATCACCCGGACATCCAGCGTGCGCGTCGTATTCATCTCGGTGCCTCGTGATTGTGGGGAGTGGCCCGGCGTGTCCGCCGCACGGTGGCGAATGAACACCCGGACCTGGTCGGGGGTCTGCTGCCGCACCTCGTACGAAAAGCCGCGCTCCTCGAGGAGCGGGAGGAGGAACTGCGGCACCCGGACATTGACCTGGACCAGCGTGCCGCCGGGCGGGAGTGACTCCAGCGCCTCCAGGGTCAGGGTCATCGGCTCCGGCGGCTCCATTTCCCGCACGTCCAGCACGACGACACCGGGGTCCCTCGCCTCGTCCGGAGAGGCGGCCACGGCGGCCGCGGCGGCCGTCGGCACGGCGGTGGCCGGCGCCGGCGGGTAGAACCAGACCCGCCAGTCCTCGTCGCCCAGCTGTTCGGTGTGGTGCGCGAAGCCCTGCTTGCCCATCACCCGGTAGAGCGGGACCGGCTCGAAGATGGCGCGCACCGCCAGGGCGCCACCCTCGGGAACCCGTTGCCGCGCCGCCATGATGAGGCCGAATGGCTCCCGCCCGTTGCGAAGGTCCTCGCGGACATCGAGCTCCACGAGCTTGTCCGGCGCAATGGCGTCGAGCGCTGCCGGGCGCGGGGCGCCGGGCGCTGTCGCGTTGGTCGCCGCCCTCGCCGGCATCGCGTCCATCCGCCTGCGATTCATGTTCATCGGTCCTCCTCGTTGATCATCCCCGCGTGCCAGCGCGGGTCCCAGACCAGGCGCGGCTCGACGCGCGCAACCTGGGGCACCAGCGAGACGGCTTCGAGGATGTTTGTGGTGATGAGTTGTTCCATCGGGCAGCCGGGGGTCGTGAGGGTATAGGTGACCCGCACGACCGGGCCGTCGACCTCGAGTTCGTACACCAGCCCCAGCGTCACGATGTCGAGCCCGATCTCGGGGTCGATGACCGTGCGCAGCGCGTCCCAGATCACGCCGGTGTCGGGTGCATTGGGAAGGGACGTGTCGTTCATGGTGTCCTCCGTGCCAGGGCCAGCATCTGCAGGGCTTCGAGCGCCACCCCGGCGGTCAGAATCGTGGCGCCCCCCCGGGCAAGCGCTGGCTGGGCGGCGATCACCCCTGCCAGCAGCAGCAGGACCCCGAGCAGGAGCAGGGAGCCGGCGGTGCCGGCCAGCCGCGCCGAGTAGAGGTCGCGCACCCGTGACACCTTGCGCTTGCCGGCCAGCCGTCCGAAGCGGTGATACCAGACCAGGAAGGGGACGATCTTGTAGTAGAGCGCGGCGACGAAGAGGCTGAGGCCCAGCACCAGCGCCAGGACATAGGCCGTCGACGCACGGGGAGACGGGTCGAGGAAGAGCGCGACGCCGGCCAGCGCCATCGCCAGCACCAATACGCCGAGGGCGAACGCGGCCGACCGCATCCCGGGGTCGAGTGCGGGCCGGTGGCGGTGGCGGTAGAACGCCCGCGCCTGGAGGAGGAGGGCGACGAGACCGCTGCCGAAGAGGAGCGCCGGGAGCCAGCGGCTGACCACGGGTGGCCCATGGTGACCGACGGCGAGCGTCGCCGCCCCCGCCGCGAGCAACCCCACCGCCACCTTGGCATGGCGTTCGCCCGCGCCGTGACTGAGCAGGAACATCGGGAGCAGCCGGTGGGCCACGCCGACCACGACGAGCAGGACCCAGCCGAAGAGGGCGATGTGCAGGTGGGTGCCGAGCGCGATCGGGCGGGCGGCGCCGAGGTACCCCCACTCGAGATTGCCCACGAGGGCCAGGCCGAGGACGAGGGTGACGGCGAGGAAGAGGTCGGCGCTGGCCAGCGCCCACCAGGTGACGTCGCGCCCGGCGGCCCGCCAGAGGGTCGCGGCGAGGTTGCTCGCGAAGATCAGGATGCCGGTGCCGAAGAGCGCCGCACCGGCGAGCATCAGCCGGGCTCGGCCGAAGGCCATGCCCGCCACGAACGCCGCCACGCCCGGCGCGTACAACGCAAAGGTGAGGTGGGCGGCCGGAATCGAGCGGATCGGTTCGCCGAGGGCCACCGGGAGGAACTGGTAGAGGGCGCCCATGATGGACATGGTGATCCACCCCAGCGTGAACAGGTGGGTGACGCCGACCACCGCGGGCTGGGGATAGGCGCCGGCCGCGAGGTCGGGCGCGATCCAGATCAGTCCGACCGCCCCGCCCAGCAGGAAGACGACGGCCGCCGTGAAATGCTCGCCGGGCAGCCGGAACGGCGGGGCCTTGGCGGCGGCGAATCCCATGGCGGGGCCGCCCGTCACGCCGACCCCGCCCACCCGGCGATCGCGAGGCGCGGCATGCCGAGCGCCTGGCGCACCTCGCGGGCCAGGTGCCGGAAGGATGCGGCGGTGGGGCCGTCGGCCCGGGCCCACGTGGCCGGAGCGCCGGCATCACCATCGATCACGGTGCTCTCCTCGAACGGGACCCGGGTCAGCAGCGGGGTCTCCATCTTCTCGCTCAGTGCGGCGCCGCCGCCCTGACCGAAGGGATGCGAGGTCCGGCCGCAGTCGCAGACGGCCTCGCTCATGTTTTCCACCACCCCCAGCATCGGCACCCCGAGCTTCCGAAACATCTCGATGGCCTTGCCCGCCTCCAGCACCGCCAGGCGTTGCGGCGTCGTCACCACCACCGCCCCGTCCACCTCGATGGCTTCCGCTAGGGAGAGCGGCACGTCGCCGGTGCCGGGCGGGAGGTCCACCACGAGGATGTCCAGCGCCGGCCACACGACGCCGCGCGCAAACTGCTTGACCGCCTTGCCGACCAGCGGGCCGCGCCACACTGCGGGCGACCTGGCGCCCAGGAAGAAACCGAAGGAGACCACCGGCATGCCGAGCGCCTGGAGCGGGAGGATCTGGTGCTGCTCCGTCATCCGGACGTGGCGGGCGCCGTCCTCGATCCCCATGAGCACCGGCACCGAGGGGCCATAGATGTCGGCGTCGAGCACGCCGACGCGCAGCCCGAGGTCCTGCAGCGCCAGCGCCAGGTTGACGGCGACGGTGCTCTTGCCGACGCCACCCTTCCCCGCGCCGACCGCGATGACGTGCCCGACACCGGGCATGCGCACCCGCTCACTCGCCGGGTGTGCCCGGGCAGTCGAGGGCGCCTCGGGGGCGAGAATCTGGATCTCCGAGCGGATGGCGCCGGCACGGGCCAGGCGCGCGCCGATCGCTGCCCGCAAGAGGTCGGGCAGGTCCTCACGCGGCGACGACAGTCGGAGCGACACATGGACCCGGTCATGGCGGACGGAGATCGAGCGCACCAGCCCCAGCGCGACGATATCCCGCGTGAGCCCCGGATACGGGACCTCCGCCAGCGCCGCGCGCACGGCGTCCTCGGTCAGCATCTAGGCATTCACCCGGTAGGCGCAGGCGGTGTCGCCGGCGGGGATGTAGCTCACCCGTGTCATCTCCTCGCCGAGCAGCTCCCGGATGAGCCCGATTTCGGCGACACACGGGATGCGCGTGGCCTGCACCAGCTCCCGGATCGGGCAGTGGCAGAGGCGGAGGCGCGGGGCGCCGTCGTCCTCCTCGACCACCGCCATGAATCCGAGTTCCGAGAAGATCTTCGCGACTTCCCCCACCCGCGCTTTCCCGCGGAGATGACGCACCCGGGCCAGCGCGTCGGCCCGGCGCCCCCCGATGCGCCGCTCGAAGAACTCCCGCAGCACGTCGCCCTTCCCCGACTTGACCAGGTGCGCCGCGAGGGCGCCGAGCGTCTCCCCCTCGCGACGGGGAAAGAACGGCTCGGCCTCCGGCGCGAGGGCGTACACCACCTCGGGACGACCTGGGCCGCTGCTCCGGGTTCCCTCCCGCCGCACCAGCCCCAGGTCGACCAGCGCCTTCAGGTGCCCGCGGACCGTCTCGATGTTGCGCCCCAGGTCGGCCGCCAACTCCGGAATGGTGGCCTGACCCTGCCGCTTGAGCAGGTCGAGGATGGTCCGCTGACGCTCGCCCAGCCCCGGCGCGATCATCGCCGGGCCGCCCCAGGCTCGGCCATCATCTCCTCGAGGTATTCCTTGAGGACGACGGCCTGGTTGTGCGCGGCATCGTGCGCGGAGTACAGGAGCGTCACGTCGCCCGCCGCGGCGGCGAGCAGCAGGGGCGTGAGCGCCACCGGGTTGGCCTCCAACTCCTTGCGATACCGCCGGCGAAATTCCGGCCACTTGTCGGGGTCGTGGTGGAACCATTGGCGCAGTTCGGTGCTCGGCGCCACGTCCTTGAGCCAGGCGTCCAGCTTCAGCGCCGTCTTGCGTACGCCCCGCGGCCACAATCGGTCCACGAGCACCACGCGAGACCCATCCCGCACGGCGGGCTCGTAGGCGCGCCGAAGGTTGATCATTCGCATGCCTCCACGCTGGATCTGCCGGACCCGACGTGCGGGCCCGAGGGAAACCTCATGAGGTGAGCATAGGTTGCGGTATCAATATTGTCAAGGCCATCGCCTTGATAATTCTCGGGCCAGCTCGTCCAGGGCCTCTCGCCCGCGCACGCGGGGCCGACTGGCAGGGGCGCGGAGTCACGCAAGTCATTCCGCCGTCAACGATTCGATCCTCGCGCGCAGCATCGGCACGACCTGCCGATCGAACCAGGGATGCTTCACGAACCACGGCTGGTTGCGCGGCGAGGGATGAGGCAGCGGAAAGAACGTCGGCGCATAGTCCTGCCGGGCCCGGACTGTGGCGGTCAGCGACGGCTTGCGGCGATGGGCCAGAAAGTGGCGCTGGGCGTATTGCCCGACGAGGAGCGTCAGCTCGATCTGCGGCAGTCGCGCCAAGAGATGAGGCAGCCAGAGCGCCGCGCATTCTGGCCGCGGGGGAAGGTCGCCTCCCTTGCCTCGTCCGGTGTAGCAGTACCCCATCGGAATGATGGCAATGCGCGATTCGTCGTAGAACTGGGCCGGTTCGACCCCCATCCACCCGCGCAGCCGCTCACCGCTCGCATCGTCCCAGGGAATCCCGGTGGTGTGGACCCGGAGTCCGGGCGCTTGTCCAACCACCAGGATGCGGGCACTCGCCGCGGCGCGGAGTACCGGGCGTGGCCCCAGCGGCAGGACCGCCTCGCACACGCGGCAGGCGCGCACCGTCGCCAAGATCGCCTCCAGAGTCTCCTGCTCCATTTCTCAGCGCGCGGCTCGCGTCTCAAACGCGACTTCCTCGCGCAGGCTCACCAGGTCTCGGCCTACGGTGGCGACCGCGAGGGGCTTTCCGCCACGACTGTACGTGATGGTGCAGTCACGGTGTTCGTCGTCGAGCCGTCCGTCGAACTGGGCCTGGTCCCACGGCGCCGCATGCCCCACGTACGCCAGCGCAAAGTCGTACTGCTCGGTCCAGAAGAACGGTACGGCGGTAAACCGTTCCCGGCGACCCATCATGTTGCGCGCCGCCGTCTGCCCCTGCCGCTCCGCCACCACCCAGTGCTCGATCCGAATCGGCTCGCCGGTGAGCCGGTCCGGCCAGCGCGCGATGTCACCGGCGGCGAAGACACCCGGGCTGCTCGTCTCGAGGTATTCGTCGACTGTGACACCGCCGTGGACCGCCCGCCCCGCCGCTTCCGCCAAAGCGATGGCGGGCCGGACGCCGATGCCCACCACCACCACATCGGCCGGCAGC
Source organism: Gemmatimonadales bacterium (assembly GCA_048499805.1). Taxonomy (GTDB): domain Bacteria; phylum Gemmatimonadota; class Gemmatimonadetes; order Gemmatimonadales; family GWC2-71-9; genus JAWXBA01. Next base: position 25,829 of record JASNZF010000001.1, read on the forward strand.
ACCGCGCCGCTGCTGAGGGTGACCCCTTGTTCGCCGATGGAGTCCACGGTCGTCTCGAGATGGAAGGTCACCCCATGCTGTTCGTGGAGCCGGCGGATGAACATCCCCACCTCCGCCCCCAGGATCCGTTCCATCGGCAGGGTATCCGGCGCCACGACGTCCACCGCCAGGCCTCGCGCCCGCAGGGACGCCGCCACCTCGAGCCCGATGAAGCTCGCCCCGATCACGACCGCGCGCCGCGCCCTCAGCGCGCTGGCGACCAGGCGTTGGCTGTCGGCAAAGGTGCGGAGGTAGTGCACATGGGACTGATCGGCTCCGGGGACGTCCAGCCGCACCGGCTCGGCGCCGGTCGCGAGCAAGAGCGCACCGTAGGAATGACGGGTGCCGTCTTCACGTACAACCTGGCGCGCCGAGGTGTCGATCGCCGCGACCCTGGCCCCCAGGATGAGGTCGATCCGCTGCTCGGCATAAAATTCCGGTGTCCGGAGGAGCACATACTCGACCGGTGCCGTCCCGGCCAGGAAGCCCTTCGACAGGTTCGGGCGATCGCACGGCCCCGCGGCGTCGGCGCTCAAGAGGGTGATGCGTCCACCGTATCCTTCGCCCCGCAGCATTTCCGCGGCGGCGTTCCCCGCCGCCCCCCCACCAACAATGACGACCGACTCCGGCATGCTGCGGCCCGCCTCGGGCACCGGGGCCGCCGTGGAGTTCACCTGGTCCCCGACGTACACCATCCCGCCTCGCTGCTCCACCTGCCAGCTGGGGACCGGATCCGGCGCCGGTGCGCGGAGCGCCTCGCCGGTGCGCACACTGAAACAGGCGTGATGCCACGGGCAGCGGATCGTGTCTCCCACCACCAGCCCCTCGGCCAGCGGCCCCCCCCAGTGGGTGCAGGTGGCGCCGATGGCAAAGACCTGCGGCCCCCGCCGACTGAGCAGCACCGCCGCGTCCCCCACGTGACCGAGCAGCATCCCGCCGTCGGGAAGGGCGGTGAACGGGATACCGGCGGCGAGGTCGGGCCCGGCAGGTGCTGCAGCTGGCTCACTCATGCGACCTCCCTGTTGTACTCCAACGGTTTCGAGTTGGATGGTCGCATGATCTCCCGTCGGCCGGCGTGCGTCAATGGCCTGTTCGTACTATCCACTGCAACAATCACCTCAGGAAGCCATGGCCAGCTTGAGAATCGCTTCACACCATTCTCAAAGTTGACTAACAGTCGGCGCCCATCTTCCACCGCAGGATCAGAACCACGATATCACCTTCCTCGAGTCCGAAGGACGGATGTGTATGACACACGCAACGGCCCCACGTGCAGCGACACCGCTGCAGATTCCGAACGCGCTCCAGGTCGAGCATCAGGCCATCCACGACGAGCTGGTGCGCGCCACCAAGGCGCCCGGTGAGGTCGGCGTGGCGGCTCGCGAGCTCGCCGACGTGCTGCATGCCCATTTCGTGCGGGAAGAGGAGATCGCCCTGCCCCCGCTCGGCCTCCTCGCCGCACTCGCGCGGGGTGAGTTTACGCCCGAGATGCGGGCGGTGCTGCCGATGACGGATGCGCTGCGGGCCGAGCTCCCGCGGATGCTCCAGGAGCACGAGGCGGTGCACGCCGCCACCCACCGCCTGGGCGAGGTCGCGCGGGAGGCCGGCGACACCGCCGCACAGAAACTCGCCGTGGCGCTGACCCTGCACGCCCAAAGCGAGGAGGAAGTCTTCTATCCCGCCGCGCTGCTGGTGGGCGAGGTCGTCCGGGCGCGGGCGGGTGGGCGCGCATCATGAACAGCCCCGAGCACCTTGCCAACCCTGCCGCCCTAGCCCACCTGCGCCCCGCGCTCCCCGGACTCACGCTGGCCGTGCTGACCCTGCTGTTCGGCTTCGGTCTTGGCGGCCTCTTCGGCCTTAACGAGGATGCCATCAAGTCGCGCCTGACCGCCTCCGCCGCCGCCGTGCAGGGGTCGGTCTACCAGGGCGACGACGCCGCGGCCCAGGCCGTGGTGGCCAAGTCGTGGACCTATATGCAGCGCTCCCACCTGCATGCCGGCGGGCTGGGCACCGCGGCGGTGGCACTGACCCTCCTCGTCGTCCTCCTCGGCGCCTCCCCCGCCATCACGCGGGCAGCCAGCCTCGGCCTTGGCGCCGGTGGATTGGGCTATTCGGTCTTCTGGATGTGGGCCGGGTTTCGCGCCCCCGCGCTCGGGAGCACCGGCGCGGCGAAGGCATCGCTGGAGTGGTTGGCGATGCCGTCGGCCGGGCTGCTCCTGGTGGCCACAGTCGCGGTCACGGTGCTCTGCGTCCTCGCCCTCCGGCGATCGCGGCTGCCCCAGGGGGGATGACGCGCGCAGCCGGCGCAAGCCGACCCCAGTTGCCGTGCGGAGCGGTCAGTCGAGGAGCCCGCGCAATTGAGCGTGCGTCACCGCCTCCAGCCGGGTGCGGGTCCGCAGCTTCTGGTTGATGTGGTGGAGATGATTGCGCAGTGTTTGGGCGGTAATGCCCAGCTTGCGGGCGATCGCGGTCGAGTTGCTCCCGCTGGCGAAGAGCTTGAGAATGCGGCGTTCCTGTTCCGAGAGCGGCGTCACGGGGGCGTGATGCGCGGTGTCGTCCGCCAGGTCGACCAACCGCCGGGCCGCCTCGACGGCATGGCTGAGCTGCGCCGCCTGCAGGTGGGCCTGGGTGTTATCCCGCGCCAGTCGCACGAAGAGCCGGCGTCCGGTTCGTGGGTTGAGATACACGATCGTGGAGATCTCGACCCAGATCAGGGAGCCGGACTTGGTACGGAGCTGCAAGTCGAACGTCGGCACCCCGCCTGATGCCCCGTCCCACTGCCGAGTGGCCGCCTCGCCACCTCCTGCCAGCGCCTGGGTCCCCAGGTCGTCCCGGGCATCAAACACGTCCTCGATCCTGCGGCGGAGCACTTCCTTGGCAGGGTAGCCGAACAGCCGCTCGGCGGCGGCGTTCCACGACACGATCTCGCCCTCCTCCGTCACCGCGTACGCGGCGTCGGCGGTATGCTCGAACAGCGCAAACAACTCCGGTTCAAGCATCCTGCCTCCCGCGCCCACGCGCCGTTGGTGCGTGACAGACGTACCATTTCCCCGTACGAACACTTCATTGTCGCGCCAGGCAACATCCTCCATCCTACGGGCGTCGCGGCTCAAGCCGCGCACCACACAACGTAATCAGGCGCAGGAGGATCACCATGACACGACTCGGACATGCCGCACTGGTCACTGGCCTTGGACTCGCGCTCGCCGTCACGCTCCCAGGATCGATCGCGGCGCAAGCGAAGGCACCCCCCGGCGGCGACTACAAGGGAGTCAGCACGCTCGTGGCACTCCCAAACTACATTCCGGGACTCGGCACGTTGTACGTGAACCCGACGACACTGCCCGCCGGACCATTTCTGGCGTATGACCACCAAGGCACTCTCGTCAGTTCGATCTACATGATTCCGCTCAAGGGCCTGAACACGCAGCAGGCGTTCACCGACCTCGCAGCGGCCCATCAACCCGTCGATCATGTCGACTTCGTCTACAACGCGGGTCATCCCGGCGTAGCGGAACCGCACTACCACGTCATTCTGTGGTACGTCTCCGCTCAGCGTGCGGCCCAGCTCGCCAAGTGAGCGGCCCCGACCGTCGTGCGTTCCTGCGGCTCGGCGGGCTGGCGCTCGCCGGCCTCGGGCTCGCGCCGACCCGGCGATTGGCGGCCGGGCGGCTCGTCGGGATCGTCGGGCCCTCGGCGGCGCTCGCCATCATCGAGATGCGCAGTGACACGCTCGGGTCCAAGGTGTGGTTCGATCCCATCGGCCTGCACGTGGATCCGGGTACCACCGTGCGGTGCGTGGTCCGGGGCAATGTGCACACGACCACCGCCTACAGCCCACAGAACGACCACCACCCGCTTCGCATTCCCGATGGTGCCACCGCCTGGGATTCGGGGTTCCTCGTGCATCCCGGCGAGCATTTCGACGTCACGCTGACCGTGCCCGGAGTCTACGACTACTACTGCATGCCGCACGAGGCGGCGGGGATGGTGGGCCGCATCGTCGTCGGCGCGGCACCCGGACTGACTGCCCGGCCGTTCGACTACTGGGTGGGGAGGCCGGGCACCGCCGACTGGTCGCACGTGCCGCAGACCGCGCGAACCACCTTCCCCACCGTGGCACGCATCCTGGCCGAGGGCCGGGTGCATCCCGCGACGACAGGAAACTAGGATGGCAGCCGGAGCGGGCCACCTGACGCTCGTCGAGCGCCTGGCCCGCTTCGCGGCCCGGACCTCCTATGACGATCTCTCGGAGGCGGCACGCGAGCAGCTCAAGATCCGGGTGCTCGACAGCCTGGCGTGTGCCAGTGCGGCCCTCGATGGCGCGCCGGTTGGACTGGTTCGGGCGCAGGTCACCGAATTCGATGCGTCCGGCCCGTGCAGCCTCGTCGGCGGCGGCTCGGCCACCTCCGACCGGGCGGCCTTCTACAACGCCGCCCTGGTCCGCTATCTGGATTTCAACGACAGCTACCTGGCTCCGGGCGAATCGTGCCATCCCAGCGACAGCCTCGGTGCCGTGCTCGCGGCAGCGGAATACGCCGGCGCGTCGGGGCGCGATTTCCTTGTCGCGCTCGCGCTGGCGTACCAGGTGCAGTGCCGGCTCAGCGACGTCGCCCCGGTCCGGGAGGCCGGCTTCGCTCACGTCACCCAGGGGGCGTACGCCGTCGCCGCGGGCTCGGCCCGCGCGCTCGGACTGGACGCCACCCGCACGGCGCACGCCATCGCGATCGCGGGCACTGCCTTCAACGCGCTCCGCGTCACCCGCACCGGCGCACTGTCGCATTGGAAGGGCCTGGCCGCCCCCAACGTCGCCGGGGCCGCGCTGCGCACGACGCTCCTCGCCAGCCGCGGCATAACCGGCCCGCTGGAGGTGTTCGAGGGTGACAAGGGCTTCATGGACGCCGTGGCGTGCGGGTTCGAACTGAGTTGGGAAGCGGAAGACCTCGAGCGCGTCACCGCCACCATCCTGAAGCGACACAACGCCGAAGTGCATGCCCAGAGCGTCATCGAGGCGGTGCTTGCCCTCCGGGCCCGGGAAGGCGTGACGGCGACCGAGGTGACGCGAGTGGACGTCGAGGTGTTCGAAGTTGCCTACCGCATCATCGGGGGTGGCGAAGAGGGCGACAAGACGGTGGTCCGCACCAAGGAAGAAGCGGATCATAGCCTTCCCTACCTGGTGGCCGTGGCGCTGCTGGATGGGCAGGTCATGCCGGAGCAGTATCGGCCTGCCCGCATACGCGCCGCCGATGTCCAGGCCCTCCTGCGGCGGGTCATGATCCGGTCCGATGAAGGGTTTTCACGGCGCCTTCCCGCGGAGATGCCCTGCCGCGTCACGATGGCGCTGCGCGACGGCAGGGTACTGACCGCAGAAGCCACGGACTTTCCCGGCTTCGTAGCGCGGGAACGGACCTGGGAGGCGACGCAGGCGAAGTTCAACCGGCTGGCGGAACCATTCACGACGCCGGCGCTGCGTGCGCGGCTCCTGACCATAGTGACCGGCCTTGACGAGGTCCCCGTCACCGCCCTGACCCACCTGCTTCGCAGCGTAGCGCTGCCGCGGAATCTTGAGGCCACCCGCGGCGGGACCGACCCACGAGCGCACCACGGCGGGTGACGACCGCCAACGGGCCCCACCACGGAGGAGGACACGAAGGATGGAACACCGACTCACATATTCCGCCGTCGCACCGCAGGGGATCCAGGCGCTGCTCGGCATCGAGGGCTATGTACGAGGCGCCGGGCTCGAACCTGGCCTCCTCCACCTGCTCAAGACCCGGACATCGCAGATCAACCGCTGTGCCTACTGCATCGACATGCACACGAAGGACGCCCGGGCAGGCGGCGAAACGGAACAGCGGCTCTATGCGCTCTCCGCCTGGCGCGAGACACCGTTCTTTTCCGAGCGGGAGCGCGCCGCGCTGGCCTGGACCGAGGCGATCACGCTGATCAGCCACGGCTCGGTCCCGGACGCGTTGTACGAGGAAGCGCGCCGGCACTTCTCCGAGAAGGAATTGGTTGACCTGACGCTCGGCCTCATCGCCATCAACGGATGGAACCGGCTGACCGTCGCCTTTCGCACCGAGCCCGGGAGCGACCGCGCCCAGACGCATGAGGTGAAGGGCGCCGCCCCCCGTGCACGAGACCAGGCCACGAAGCGCACTTGAACGATCCCTGGACATGGAGAGCACTGTATGAGCGCACCACACGAGACTTGGGCCCCGCATGGCGCCGCGGTGGCGGCCGCGTTGTTCGCCGCCGCCTCCTGGGCCGCGCCGGTCAACGCGCAACAGGCGGCCACCCTTCCTCCGGCGACCACCGTCTATGTGGTGCACCTTGCCGGGCTGAACACGAAGGCCGCCGGCGGATCGGTGGCCGGCGACGCCACCTTCACGATTGCGGGCGACAGCCTGACGATCACGATCACTGCGAACGGCTTGCCCCCAGGTATGACCCATTGGCAACACTTCCATGGCTTCACCGACGGCCGACCGGCGGCGTGCCCCAACGCGTCCGCGGACCTGAACCAGGATGGCTTCATCGACATCGTCGAGACGGAACCATCCGTCGGCACGACGATGGTGCCATTCACCGACAGCCCGGTGAACATGGATGTGGCACACGGTGTGTACCCGCAGGCCTCGGCCACCGGGACGCTGCACTACACGCGGACGGTGTCCCTGGCCGCCCTGGAGACATCGTTCGGCACGGTGTTCCCGAAGCAGAAGCTGGAACTCGATCGACGCGTCGTCTTCCTGCATGGTGTGCCAGCCACGACCCAGCTTCCGGCGACGGTCGCCTCCCTCGGGCCCATCCCCGCCGCGGTCACGCTGCCGATCGCCTGCGGCCGGATGGCCCGGGTCAAGTGACAGGCAGCAGGCGGGGAGCATCGCGATGCGGCGCGTCTTTTCCGGCGTCCAGCCCACCGGCGCCCTCCACCTGGGCAATTACCTCGGCGCGATCTCGCTCTGGATCGCGATGCAGGCGGAGTACGAGGCCGTCTTCTGCATCGCAGACCTCCATGCGTTGACGTCTCCCGAGCGCATGCACCCCGACCACCTTCGGTCCATCGTTCGGGAGACGGCCGCGCTGCTGCTGGCCTGTGGCGTGGATCCGGCGCGCGCCATCCTGTTCGTGCAATCGCAGGTCTCCGCGCATGCAGACCTGGCGTGGCTCCTCAATACTGTCACGCCGGTCGGCTGGCTGGAGCGGATGATCCAGTTCAAGACCCGATCCGCCGACCTCGACACTGTCGGGGCCGGCCTGCTCACCTATCCCGTGCTCCAGGCGGCGGACATCCTGCTGTACCAGACCGACCTGGTGCCGGTCGGCGAGGATCAACGGCAACACATCGAGCTCACCCGAGACATCGTGCGCCGCTTCCACGGGCTGTTCGGCGAGGTCTTCACGCTGCCGGAAGCGATGTACCCGCCCGGCGGCCCCAGGATCATGGGGCTCCACGACCCCGGTGCAAAGATGAGCAAGAGCACCGGGAGGCAGCGCCGTCGGCACGCCATCGGGCTGATCGACGCACCCGACGACATCCGTGTCGCCGTGATGCACGCGGTCACCGACAGCGGGAGCGAGGTACGCCCAGGCCGGCTCTCACCAGGGGTGACCAACCTGCTGACGATCTACCAGCTGCTGACGCACCGGTCCGGCGCAGATGTGCTGGCAGAGTTTGCGGGGAAAGGTTATGCTGTCCTGAAAGGCGCCGTGGCGGACGTCGTCCTGTCCACCCTCGATCCGATACGGCGGCGCTACCGTGAGCTCGCGGCCCAGCCAGACACGATCGACGCGGTGCTCGACGGCGGCGCCGCACGCGCCAGGCCCCTCGCGGGCGCGACACTCGGGCGGGTCAGGCGGTTGATGGGCCTCGTGGACGCACCCCGGTCCGCCAGCAATCCGTCGGACGGTTGAGTGAGGCGGGTGTCGTCCATCGCTCGTCCGCTCCCCGCGAATGGGCTCCGTGTCCGCCTGGCCGGCGAGCGCGAACTCGTTCCCGACGCCGACGTGGAACACGCCGTCGCGTCCGAGCGGGGCGGCGCCTTCCTGCTGACGCTGATGCAGTTTCCATCATGACCACCTCGACCCGGGATGCGCATGTCCTTCCAAGACCAGATCTGGCTCACCACCCTCGCCGGGATCGCGGGCGTCGCCCTGGCGTTTCTCTACGTCATCAGTCGGTCGGGCCGACACGAGGAGCCGGCGGCGGTCCAGACCAGGGCCTACGCGCTCAGGCGATGGCTCTTCGGCGGGTTGACCGTGCTGGGCATCGTCGTGACCGGCGCCAGCCTGCGGCCCTTCCCCATCGCGCCGCAGAACGGGCCAAGCGCGTGGCCGCAGATTGTCCGGGTCGTCGGGCACCAGTGGGCCTGGCAAATCGACCCCGGACCGATCCACGCCGGCACGCCAGTCGCGTTCGAGGTCACCAGCGCCGATGTCAACCACGGCCTCGGGATCTATGACGCCACCGACCGCCTGCTCGCCCAGACGCAGGCCATGTCCGGTGTGACCAACCGCCTGGTGTACACCTTTGCCCAGCCGGGCAAGTACCGGATCCTCTGCCTCGAGTACTGCGGCCTGGCCCACCACGGGATGATCTCCGAAATCGACGTCGTCGCCGGCGCGGAGGAACAGCCATGAGCCAGCGCTATCCGGACTCCGAAGTACTGGCGCCCCGCGAGCGCCGTGTCCTCGCCCTCTACCTGGTGACCTCGCTGGTCCTCCTGCTGGTGATGATGGTGTTCGGGCTCCTGATGCGCCTCGCCCAGGGCGCCTGGCTCACCATCACCCCCAAGATGTTCTATGAACTCATGACCGCGCACGGCGCCGGCATGGTGGGGACGGCGGCCCTGGGCGCCAGTGCGGTCATGTGGTTCTTCCTCCGCAATTACGTGCCGCTGAGGACGTCGATCTTCGTGGCGAACTACGCCCTCTTCATGCTCGGCTCGGTTCTGCTCCTCGTCGCCACCTTCCTCGGGCACTACGCCGGCGGATGGACCTTCCTCTATCCGCTGCCCGTCAAGTCGATGGGCATCTGGAGCGTCGGATCGGCCGCCCTGTTCATGGCGGGGTACCTGATCATCGGCGTGGGCTTCCTGCTGTTCTATCTCGACGCCATGCGCGCCGTCATCCGCGTCTATGGCAACCTGGGGCGAGGCCTCGGCCTGCCGTGGCTCTTCGGCGGCACCCTCGACCAGAACCATCCGAAGACCGTGGTGGCCAGCTGCATGGTCATCATTGTCAACTCGCTCGGCATCCTCGGTGGCGCCGTGGTGCTCGTGATGAGCCTGATCAACGCCTACACCTCCGACGTGGTGCTGGACGCCCTGTTCGCCAAGCACCTGATCTACTTCTTCGGCCACGTCTTCATCAACATCACCATTTACATGGCGGTGATCGGGGTGTACGAACTCCTCCCCCGCTACACCGGACGCCCCTGGGGCATCTCGCGCCCCTTCCTGTGGGCCTGGGCAGCCAGCACCCTGATGGTGCTGATCGTCTACCCGCACCATCTGCTGATGGACTTCGCGATGCCCCGATGGATGGCGGTCATGGGTCAGGTCGTCTCCTACACCAGCGGCCTGCCGGTCTTCACGGTGACCGCCTACGGCGCCCTCACGAACATCCACCGCGCTGGCATGCGCTGGCGGATGCCGGCCATGCTGCTGATCCTGTCGATGTTCGGCTGGGCGGCCGGCATCGTGCCCGCCATCATCGACGCCACCATCAGCGTCAACCGGGTCATGCACAACACGCTCTGGGTCCCGGGCCACTTCCACTTCTACCTGCTGCTGGGCGTCCTGCCCATGCTATTCGCATTCGTGTACCACTTGATCGGCAGCGACGCCGACGGCCCCGCCGCCGGGAGCGACCGGCTCGGGTTCTGGACCTACCTCACTGGCGGCCTCGTCTTCGTGCTGATGTTCCTGGCCGGCGGCCACGCCAGCGTGCCGCGGCGCTGGGCGGTGCACTTCGCCGAGTGGCAGGGCTTCGATCGGGTCGCCTCGATCGGTGCCGCCCTCGTCATCGTAGCCATGACGCTGTTCATGGTGCGCGTCTGCCGCGCGCTGGTGCACGGCCCCCCGCCGGCCCCATCCGCAACAGGCGGGTGAGGACCTCGCTGCGGACCGCGCTCCTCACCGTCGGCCTGCTGCTGACGGGGGCGGCCGGGCTGGCCAGGGCCACCGACGGTTTCCATGCCTTCACCACCGAGACGGCCCGCCGAGTCGCGGCGCGCCGCCACCCCGTGCCGGTGCCTACGGTGCCGCTCGAGAACCAGGCCGGCGTGCCGCTCACCCTGGCGGACTTCCATGGCCAGTGGCTCCTGGTGGACTTCATCTACACCCGCTGCCTGACCCTCTGCATGACGCTCGGCGGCGACTTTGCACAGCTGGAGCGGCAGCTGGCCGCCCCAATTGCCCAAGGGAAGCTGGCGCTCCTCAGCATCAGCTTCGACCCCACCCACGACGGCCCCACCGAGCTGGCGGCCTATCTGGTGCGGTTCCGGGGCAGCGGCCTGGCCTGGCAGGCCGCGCGACCCCGCACCGCGGAGGGACTCACGCAGCTCACGCGTGCGTTCGGGGTCACCGTCATCCCGGACGGGATGGGCGGCTATACCCACAACGCGGCCATTCTGCTGGTGAATCCCGCGGGGGAACTGGTGGACATCTTCGATGTCGGGCAGGTGGAGCTGGTGAAGGTGGCGGTGCTGCGCCGGCTGACATCGTGACCGGCGGGCGCTGGTCCCGGCCGATGGGCGGCGCCGGCCTCCTGGCCGTGATGGCGCTGGTGCCCCCGGTGCGCCACGCGCTCGAATCGAGCATGACGGCGCAGATGCTGGCGCAACTCCCGCTCCTCGTCGCGGCGGGCGCCCTCTGTGCCCCCGCGGTGTCCCCCGCGCTTCGGGCCGGCATCGGTCGCTGGAACCGGGGCGGCATCAGCGGGCTGGTGCTGGCCTCCCTCGTGGCGGCGTTCTGGATGCTCCCGCGCTCGCTCGACGCCTCCACGGTGCGGCCGCTCATGGCGCTTGCCAAGTACCTGACGGTCCCGTTCCTGATCGGGCTGCCCTTCGCGCTGAGCTGGCCCCGCATGGGCTTCGTCCTCAGGGGCATTGTTCTGGCGGAGGTGGTGGCGACCTGCTTCCGGCTGGGCTGGCTCTACCGGGTGTCGCCCATCCGGCTGTGCAACAACTATGGGCTGGACGACCAGCAGCGCCTGGGGACGTACCTGCTGATCCTGGGGGGCGGGTTGCTGGCCTGGATTGGCTGGAAGCTGCTCATGGGGCGGTTTGATCCGGGGTACCGCCCGCGCGAGCACCCCGCCCGGCCCACCGATCCTGCGGCGGGGATTCCCGCGGGTCTCTCACGCGAGGCGGCGGACGCCTACGCGGACGCCCGGCTCCGGGGCCTTTGCCACGCGGGCGCGCTGGAGGCCGCGCTGGGAGAGGCGCGCCCGTCCGCTACCCCCACAGCGTCGCATCCGCCACCCGCTCCGTCTCATCCAGCCGGCGCTCGTGCGCGGTCAGCAGGTCACTCCGGGAAATAATCCCGACCACCGTGCGCGACCCATCGTCCGCCAGCACCGGCAGGCGACCCACCTTGGCCTGCACCATGCGATCCGCCGCGTCCCGCAGGGACTGATGCCCCTGGACCACGATGGGGGCGCGACGGATCAGAGCGCGGAGCGGTGCGTCTTCCGCCACCTCGGCATGCTGAATGTCCCGGCGGGTCAGGAGCCCCACCAGCCGGCCCTCCCCGTCCACGACCGGAAATCCCTGGTGGGTGGACGCATGGTCCCCCGTCAGCCAGTTCCGCGTCGCGCCGACCGTGGCATCGGCCGCGAGCGTCACTACCTGCCGCCATGCGTGATCCCGCACCAGGAGGCGCTCCAGGAAGTCGGCCGAATACTCGGTAATGACCGGGGTGCCCCGCCGCGCCAGTCGCTCCGTCATGATGGTGTAGCGAATGGTGCGGAGGGAAATCAGGTACGCGCCGGTACAGCCGGCCAGCAGCGGCAGGAGCCCCATGGGCTGGTGCGTGGCCTCGAAGGCGAAGACCACCGAGGCGAGCAGGGCGCGGGAAGCCCCCGTGAACGCCGCCGCCATGCCGACGAGGCCGGCCACCCGGGGGTCGATCCCCAGCATCGGGAGGAGCGCGGCGGCGCCCGCCCCGACCAGCACCCCGGCTCCGCCGCCAATGGTGAAGAGCGGGGCGAGGGTCCCGCCGGCGGTACCGCTGCCGAGCGCGATCGACCAGGAGATGAGTTTGGCGATGACCAGCAGGAGCAGCGCCTGGCCGGCCAGGCTGCCGTCCAGCAGTTGCTGGATATTGTCGTAGCCGACGCCGAGGGTCTTCGGCGACAGGTAGCCCATCAGGCCGACCACGATGCCGCCGAGCGCCGGCCACCACATCCAGTGGATGGGGAGCCGTTCGAAGGCGTCCTCGATGCGGTAGAGCCCCTTGGTGATGACGACGCCGAGCCAGCCGATCAGGACGCCGATGACGGTGTAGGCGGCCAGCGCCATCCCCGAGGGGGTGGCCATGAACTCCATCGGAAAGACGGCGGCCGGGCCGTGCACGGCAATGCGGAACCCGGCCGCTGCCGCCGAGGCCAGCGCCACCGGCGCCAGCGAGCGCGGGCGGTATTCGAAGAGGAGGAGCTCGACCGCGAGGAGGGTCGCCGAGACGGGGGAGCCGAACACCGCCGACATGCCGGCGGCCGCGCCCGCCGCCAGCAGCGTCTTCCGTTCGTCCGCGGTGACGCGGAGGGCCTGCCCCACGAGCGAGCCGAGCGCGCCGCCGGAGGCGATGATCGGGCCCTCGGCGCCAAAGGGCCCGCCGGTGCCGATCGACACGGCGCTCCCGACCGGCTTGAGGAGGGTGACCCGCGGCGGGATCCGGCTCTCGCCCACCAGCACCCGCTCCATGACCTCGGGAATCCCGTGGCCGCGAATGGCCGGCGACCCCCAGCGCGCCATGACCCCGACGAGGAGGCCGCCGAGCACCGGCACCACGATCACCTAGGGGCCGAGCGTGTTGCCGGCGGGCGAGGTGAAGGCGAGCGACCACCGCCCGTAGAAGCTCAGGTTGGTGATGAGACCGATCAGCGCCATCAGCGCCTCGGCCAGCACCCCGGCGCCGAGCGCGATGACGATGGCGAGGCCCGAGACCAGGAGCAGGCGTCGATCGGCCAGCGGAGCGGATTCAGGTGGCCTGTGCCACGGCAGGGTGGTGTCGATCGATTGAGTCATGGGGCGCTATTCGACAGAGAAGGTGACAGGGACTCATGGGAAGGCGGTTCAACTGCCAACTGCAGGGATATCGATCGCAGACAAGGTAACAGGATTCGAGGGGTTGTTGAAACAAGCACTCCGCCCGAGCCGTCAGGCTCAAGCGGGGTCAGCAGTTATGTCACAGTGGGCCTGGGAGGAGTTGAACCTCCGACCTCATGCTGATCGGGCGCCACAGGAGGGCACCAAGTCCGACCACATGTCGGACTTCCTAGCGGGAAACCTGGGTGTCTGGCGGGAAGTGGCACGCACTAAACGACTGCAAGCGGTCCGCAAAGGACACTGAACGGACACCAAGACGCCCCTACCAGCCCACGGCGCGGGCGTTTTGTGGCCCCAGAGACCCGCGAGCGAGGCCTACCCTCGCATGCTGTTCTCTTGCAGTCCCATCTGGGATTGCCGCGCATTTTGCCATCTAACTACCGCCTGGGGTGGATAGGCCGCCGGAAATCAGGCCATTTCAGGCGTGGTCAGGCCCGGTTTGGCGTCTACCCAAGTGCGGGATGCTCGGTAACGGCGTCGCCCGGCCCGCAGTCTTTCCAGATTAGGCCGCAGCCCGTACCTTAGAACGGTACGCAATTAGAGTACTACTCCGTCCAATAGACGTTAGCAACTGTCTTGAAAGTCAAGCGTGTTCGGGGTCCCACCGGCGGTTGTGCTTGAGCATAGCGTTGAGGATGGTCAGCAGCTTCCGCATGCAGGCCGTGGCCGCGACCTTGAAGGGCTTGCCCGCGGCCCGGAGCCGCTCGTAGAAGACCCGGAGTACCGGGTTGTGCTTGATCCCAACCAGGGCAGCCATGTAGTGCACCGCTCGCACGGGGGCCCGACCGCCCCAGACCATGCGTTTGCCGCGCATCGTGCCGCTGTCCCGATTCAGTGGCGCCACCCCGACGAGCGCCGCGATCTGGTGGCGGGACAGGTGACCGAGTTCAGGGAGCGTAGCGAGGGGCGTGAGCGTCGTGACCTGCCCGACGCCGGGTACGCTGGTCAGGAGTTCGGCCTTGGCTCGATACAGCGGACTCGCCGCGACGGCTTCCTGGAGATCGCCGTTGACGTCGGCCAGCCGCTTCTCGAGCCAGCGAATATGCTGGCTGATGTCGCGCTTGACCGGGCCCCGGGCAAAGCCCAGCCGGTTCTTCTCCGCCGTCAGCATCTCGACGATCTGCCGACGGCGTGTCAGCAGGCTCTCGAGCAGCTGCGCCGCCTCATCCAGAAGCGCGCGGGGCTCCGGGCGGATCCGCTGGGCGAAGTCCGCGAGGATCGCCGCGTCGAGGGCGTCGGTCTTGGCTAGGCGGCCCATGGCCTTGGCAAAATCCCGGACCTGGCGGGGATTGACCACGGCGACCGGCAGGCCGGCGTTCGCCAAGGTGATGGCGGCGAGGAACTCAAAGCCCCCGGTGGCCTCCAGGACAATGAGACTCGGGGCGAGGGCGATGAGCCGGGGTACCAGCTCGGCAAGACCATGCTCATCGTTTGTCACCGTCCAGTCTTCCCCGTCGGGTATAGAGGCGATGTCGAGGGTCGCCTTGGCAACATCAATGCCGATGAAGTGGTCCATGTGTGCCTCCACCCAGGGAAACGATCGGCGTGGCCCAACCTTGCGTGATGCGGGGTCCAGCCCCGGCAACTGTTCGGGCTCTCGGCGATCAACGACGGGTGGCACCCAGGCTAACGAACGGGCTCGAGGCCCCTAGGCGCAGCGGGTTACCACCCTATCCAGAAGTTACTGTAAACGTCAGATTTAGAGATACAAGGCCGTCACCGCAGGGAGCGATGAATCCACAGAACGCAGCCTTTCTCTTGCTCGGCCTAGCGAGCGCTCCACTTGCCGCTCAGGATTCCCTCGCTCCAGTCTCAAGTGCCCTGGTAGGCCTCGATCACGTCGTCGTGGCAGTAGCTGACCTAGAGGTGGCTACCGCGAGTTTTCGGTGTCTAGGATTCGCCCCCAAGAACGGTCGCCTCCATTCGAACGGGCTGATGAACCGGCACCTCGAATTCGGGGACGGCACTGAGATCGAGCTCATGGCTGTGATCGAACAGCCCGGTGATGACATCGCGCGTGGCTATGCGGCGTTTCTTGCCGAAGGTGGCGAGGGCGGAGCCTTTCTGGCTCTGCGCGGCCAGCTAGACTCGGTCCTCGCTGCTGCCGCACGAGCGGGGATCGACGCCATGCCCATTGCTTCAGGCGGCTTCCGGTACGTCACCTTTCCTTCGCCTGGGTTGGCCGCCGTGTTTGTGGTCGAATACGCGTCAGGTGGTGAGGGTGCAGGTCCGACGGCCGCGCACGTGAATGGGGCTGCAGGTATCTCGACGGTGTGGGTAGAGGGATCCCAGGCCCTGGTTGAACTCCTGCTTGCTCTGGGCGCCGATCCGCTCGGCGACGGGAGGCTGCCAGATGGTCGTTTGGGGACGACGTTTGCGGTGAGTGGAGGGACCGTTGTGGTGGCACCCGCGCTTGTGGCCCGTCCAAGGGTTGTCGGTGTGGAGCTTCAGCCTTCCTCGCCGACCAACCGTGCGTGGCCACCCACCGAGACGCACGGCGTGTGGCTGGGCTTCAGGAGGCCTGGAGGGTGACGGCCTAACAGGAATTGCTGCTGACCGGGTTGGCTGCGTGCTCCGGGGTGTCATGATGGTCCGGCAGCAAAACACCAGAGTCGTTTGGCACCAGATTGCCACATTCGTGTTGGGCGGGTGCGCTGCAGCGCTCTGGTGCGCACCCGCTTGGGTATCCCCTCCACCCCCCCTCCCCCACAAACTCCACCAGCGCCCGGAGCGCCGCCGAGCGATGCCGGCGGAGAAGCGGGGAATGGGGAATGGGAATTAGGGGCTAGGGACTAGGGGCTGGGGGCTGGGGAGGCGCCAAAATTACGAGGCAGGGAGGATCCCATGGAAACGCGCACACTCGGCCGGAGCGGCCTCAAGGTCTCGACCCTCGGCCTCGGATGCATGGGGCTCAGCTTCGGCTACGGACCCGCCACCGAACGGCAGGCGGCCATCCGCTTGATCCGGGACGCGGTGGATCGCGGGGTGACCCTGTTCGACACCGCCCAGGTCTACGGCCCGTTCACCAACGAGGACCTGGTGGGCGAGGCGCTGGCCCCGGTGCGCAACCAGGTGGTGATCGCGACCAAGTTCGGCTGGAACTTTGAAGCCGGCGCCACCAACGGGCTCAACAGCCGGCCCGAGTACATCCGGGCGCAGACCGAGGCGTCGCTCAAGCGGCTGCGCACCGACCATATCGACCTCTACTACCAGCACCGGGTGGACCCGGCAGTGCCGATCGAGGAGGTGGCCGGGGCGGTCCGAGAGCTGATCGAGGCCGGCAAGATCAGGCATTTCGGGCTCTCGGAGGCCGGCACCGGCACGATCCGCCGGGCCCACGCGGTCCAGCCGGTCACCGCGCTGCAGAGCGAGTACTCGCTGTGGTGGCGGGAGCCCGAGGAGCAGATCCTCCCCACCCTCGAGGAGCTCGGCATTGGGTTCGTGTCGTTCAGCCCACTCGGCAGGGGATTCCTGACCGGAAAGATCGACGCCAACACCAGCTTCACCCCCGATGATTTCCGGAGCGGCGTCCCCCGCTTCTCGGAGGAGAACCGCCGGGCCAACCAGGCGCTGGTGGAGGCGGTAGCGCGACTCGCCGAGTCGAAGGGCGCCACGCCGGCGCAAGTCGCCTTGGCCTGGCTGCTGCAGCAGAAGCCCTGGATCGTGCCGATCCCCGGCACCACCAAGCTGCACCGTCTCGAGGAAAACCTCGGCGGGGCCACCCTGGTACTATCGGAGGCCGACCTGGCCGGGATCGGGCAGGTACTCGACAGCTTCCCGGTCCAGGGGCATCGTTACAGCGAGGCGTCGCAGCGGATGGTGGACCGGTAGGCAAGCGCTCCGTCCACCCAACTTTCCCAGCCTGGTCGTCTGGCGGCCTCCCGGCGAGGCGCCATATTCCACTCCATGCAATCGGATCAACTTGCGGCGGTCGGGGCCGCCGGCCGGGGTACCAAGTTGAGGATGACTCGCCGCTGAGACTTGCCGCTCAAGGGGCCTGGCGGGCGATGGCACCGAGGCGTTCCCGGACCACGGCAACGAAGTGTGCGGGGTCCTGGGTGTTGCTCAGGTTGGCTGCCAGCAGGTCCTCGAACCCGTCATGCGCAAGGAACAACCTGGTCTGGTTCGCGACGAACGCACTCACCCGAGCCGACGCGCCACCAATCTCGGCGACCACAGTATCCCTGGCGGCCAGGAGGGCAAGAATGTCCTCCAGGTCGTGGCTCGCAAACGGGTCGCTCGCTCCGCGGTCGCGGTAGGCGGCCCACTTCAGCGCGAGAAACACCGGGGCACTCGCGATCCGTACCCGGACCCCATCCCCAAGATCGACGTCAACGCTGGTCGTGAGAGATTCACGATCCCACTCTTGTCCCGATCCGCCAGGGTGTGCTCCACAGGGAATGAGGTCGAGGATGTCCCCGCCCGGGGAGCGCCACCGATGGATGTGGTGGGTCTGATCGCCGGGCTGCGCGAACCCCAGGGATCGCAGCCGGTCATGCAAACGGCCGACGTCCGTATAGGAACTGGACCCGACCACGGCATCCACATCCTTCGTCGGTCGAGCCCGGTCGAACGCTGGGTCGGTCTGCAACAGCGGGGCGATGGCACCGCCGATGAATACGATCTCGTCCGCCAGCGCACCCAGCGTTATCGCGACGCGCCTGATTCGGGCGACCGATGGATGCACGCGAAACTCAGCCTGCGGATGGCGAGTTCACGGGCTTCACGCCCAGAACGCCGTCCAGCGCCGCCATCGCCGCGTTCCGTTCCCGTGCCTGCCCCGTCCGCAAGGCGTCAACCAGGGTAAGGAGGTTGTACAACTTCGGGGCAGTCCCGGGCAGCTTGGTGGCGTTGGGGTACAACGGAGTCAGCGCGGTGCCCCGCAGCGCACCATGGACGTCTGGCCAGACGAGGGGGGCTTCCGCGTCAAACGCTTCGCTGAGCAGGGGGCCGGAATGCGCCGTCGGAACCCCTCGCGCCTCTCGGCCGAGGGCAGCGGGATAGGCGTGCCGCACGCCATGCACCAGGAAGTTCCTCAAGGCACTCAAGTTCGGCTGCCGAGTTCCCGGTCGGAGCAATCCAGCGTCCCGCAGGCGGCCCACCGCTTGATGTGCCGTGCTCGCGCTCACCCCCAGCAACTCGGCCAGGTCACTGTAGGTAACGGGCTCTCCTGCTGGTTCGATAGCCAGTGCCAAGGCAACCACGACATCTACTGGTCTGAGCGTATCCTGTTTTGTCATAATTACTTACCATCAATCAGAGATTGATATTCGCTATTCGCGAATACCGAATATAGGCGACAGATCCTATCCTTGCAAGGCACGAGTCACTTGGTCGCCTCGCGTGTTCCACTCCGCAACCTTTTCGCCACTCCTCCCGTAGGCCCCTGAACACCGAAGCAGACTTCCCCACCCCGCTCGAGAGCCCTGCCATGAGCCGATTCCTCCGCGTCTTGGTATTCGCCACCCTCGCCGCCTCCCCGATCAATGCCCAGCAGCAGACCACCACCGACCTCGTGATCCGAGGCGTCTCCGTGGTGGATGTGGAGCGGGGTCGGGTGGACGCGGGGCGGACGGTGGTGATCCGTGGCAACCGGATCGTGGCGGTGCAGCCGGCGGGGCAGGCTGTTCCCGCCGGCGCCCGGCTCCTCGATGGCACCGGCAAGTACCTGATCCCGGGCCTCTGGGACATGCACGCCCACCTGAGCCTGAGCGGCAACCCGCTCCGGGTGGAGCTGCCCCTGTTCGTGGCCAATGGGGTCACCGGCGTGCGGGTGATGAGCGCCGACCGCCCGAACGCCGACACCACGCTCACCCCGGGACTCGACCAGCACCGCCAGGCCCAGGCCGGGATTGCCGCCGGCCAGGTGACCGGGCCACGCCTCATGGCGCTGGCCAGCTGGGCGGTGAACGGCCCGGCCAGCATCCCGGCGGAGATGCCGGCCTTCTACGGCGCGCGCACCGCCGAGGATGGTGCGCGGCTGGCCCGTCATTTCCAGGCGCGCGGCTTCGACTTCGTCAAGATCTACAACGCCATCCCGCGCGAGGGATACTTCGGCCTGGCGGCGGAGGCGCGCCGGCTGGGGCTCCCCTTCGCGGGTCATGAGCCCCAGGGGTTGAGCGCCATCGAGATCTCCAACGCCGGCCAGGCCAGCCTGGAGCACTCGCGAATCTTCCTCTTCAATTGCTTCCCAGGCGCCGACTCGCTGCGCCGCGGCCTGCTGGGCGACCTCTCCGGCACGGCGCGGCGGCGGCGAATGGTGGACGAGTACGACCCGGCAATTTGCGCCGAGGTGTTCCGGACCTTTGCGCGGAATGGCACCTGGATCACGCCGACCCACGGCACCCGGCGCATGGACGCCATGGCCGACGACTCCGCCTACCGGGCCGACCCGCGGATGGCGTACATCCCGCTGCCGCAGCAGCTGCGCTGGCGCACCGACGCCGACGGCATGGTGGCCGGCGACCCCTCCCCCGAGGGACGGCGGAGCTATCTCGATTTCTACCGGAAGGGGCTGGAGCTGACCCGCGACGCCTACCGCGCGGGGGTGCCGGTGATGGTGGGGACCGATGCGGGGGACAGCTTCGTCTTCCCCGGGTCCACCGTCCACGACGAGATGGCGGAGCTGGTGAGGGCGGGGCTGACGCCGGCCGAGGCGCTCCGGGCCGCCACCCTGGCGGGGGCGACCTTCCTGGGGGTGACCGCCGACCACGGCACCGTGCAGCCGGGCCGGATGGCGGACCTGGTCCTGCTCGACGGCAACCCGCTCGACGCCATCGCCAACACCCGGCGGATCGATGCGGTCATCTTCGACGGCCGGGTGCTCGACCGGGCCGCGCTCGATGCGCTGCTGGACCGGGTGGCGAGCTATGCCCGGCCGACGGCGCAGCAGCGGCTCTGGGCGGCGGCCATCGACGGAGACACCGTCACGATCGCCGGCGCTCTGGCCGCGGGCGCGGTGGTCGACTCGCTGGACCCCGAGGCCAATCGCCGCCCGCTCAACTACGCCGCGTTCTACAACCGGGTCCCGGCGGTGCGCCTGCTGCTGGCCCGTGGCGCGCCGATCGACCGACCCAACCGCACCGGCTTCACCCCCCTGCACCACGCGGTGGAGAACCGGTCACACGACGCCCTGCGGTTCCTGATCGACGCCGGCGCCGACCTCACCCTGCGCACCGGTCAGGGGATGATGGCCGTGGAGCTGGCCCGCACCATCGGCGACACCGTGGCGGTACGGATGCTCGAGGCGGTGCGGCCCTGAGGGGGGCGGGCCCGGTTCCCGCGCCTTGGCCCCGATCCGCGGGTGGCGATAGGTTGCGAGTCGGGGATCGGGGCCCCGGAACCGCACGGGGAGTGACCATCACATGATCTGGAGACGCATCCGCGCCGCCCTGGGAATCGGCCTGCTCTGGGGCGCCGGAGGCGCCCTGGTTGGCGGAGTGATCGAACTGGCGCTCAACATCCTCCACGGCTCAGATCTCTTCCTGGGCGTGGACATCTGGCCGGCCGCCCTGGCCATCCCCGGCTTCATCCTCGGCGTCACCTTCTCCGGGGTGCTCTGGCTGGTCGAGGGCCGCCGCGGCTTCGAGGAACTCACGCTGCCGCGCCTGGCCCTCCTCGGCGCCCTGGGAGGGCTGGCCCTGGGCACCCTGGTGGGCCTGCCGGTCGGCGGCATCGCGGCACTCGCCCTCTACGGCGGCAGCTCTGCCGCGGGCTCGCTCGCCCTGGCCCGCCGTGGCAACCCACCGGAACAAATCGGCCCGGGCGAGGGCCGGGGCCCCAGCTGATCCCGGCTCGCCGCGCGCAGCATCCCGGCCAATCGGGTGGATGGCTGCCCCTCGATGGGCTCCAACCTGGGCCTCGACACCGGCTTCGTCTCCACCGTGCTGGCCGGCGCCACCACATCGAGGCGCGCATCGCGGACCTCCGCACCGACCAGGAGGCCGTCGGCCGGAGTTGACGGTCGAACAACCAGGATCGGGCCGGAAGGCACGCTGTCCGGGCATGGCCGGGGCACCGGGCCCGAGCGTACCCCATCGCCCCTGTTGCCCGCCCGTCAGGTCATGTGCAGGCCGATCAGTGGCTCCCCGCCCTCCCCGAGCCAGCTGACCACTTGACAGTCTAGTGCTCGTGCCACAACTTACGGCACCACTCGACCATCTAGTGATCACATGACCGCCAAGCCCACCGCCCTCCTCCAGGGCACCCTGGACCTGATCGTCCTCCAGCTGCTGCGCGCCGAGCCGACCAACGGCTACGAGCTCGCCCAGCGGATCGCGGCCATCTCGGGCGACGTCCTCAGCGTCAACGCCGGCTCCCTCTATCCCGCGCTGTACCGGCTCGAGGCACGGGCCCTCATTCGCGCCACCTGGGGGGAATCGAGGACGGGACGGCGCGCGAAGGTGTATTCCCTCACCGCCGCCGGCCGGAAGGCGCTCGCCGCCCAGCGCGGGGAGTGGGCGCGGTTCTCCGGCGCGCTCGGCGCCATCCTCGGCGACACCTGATGCGGACCGCCATGCGGCGCGCGTGGCAGCGAATCCGTGCCATCCTCGGGCGGCGCCGCCTCGAGCAGGAGATGCAGGCCGAACTGCGCGAGCACCTCGAGCAGGCGACCGCCCGGTTGATGGCGCGGGGCCTGTCTCCCCACGAGGCCCGGCTCGCCGCTCGCCGTGAGTTCGGCAACCTCACGTTGATCGAGGAAGAGGCGCGCGATGCGCGCGGCGCCAGGTGGCTCGATGCCGTGACCGGTGACCTGCAGTTCGCACTGCGCTACTTCGCGCGGCACAAGGCCGCCGTCGGCATCATCGTCACCGTGCTCGCGGTCGCCACCGGCGCCAACACGGTGATCTTCTCCACCGTGCAGGGCATGTTCCTCCGGCCGGCGCCCGGCGTTCCCGCTGACGCCGCCCTCGCGCGGCTCTGGGGGCAGGAACGCACGACCCGCACGGGCCAATGGCACCCGCGCGGCTTCACCCTGCCGGAGCTCACCACGCTGGCGGAGCGGCGCGAGGTCTTCGAGGCGGTCGCCGCCTACACGGCACACGACGTCGTCATCGGCGGGCGTGACAGCATGCCGGCCAGGGGAGTGGGCGCCCAGTTCGTCAGCACGAACTACTTCGCGACGCTCGGCGTGCCATTGATTGCGGGACCGGGATTCGTGAGGGAGGCCAGCGAAGCGACGCCTGCGGCCATGACCGCCGTGGCATCCCATGCCCTGGCCACGCAGCTGTTCGGCGAGGCGGCCGGGGCCATCGGCCGGCGCATCTTCGTGAACGACGTGCCGGTGCGCGTGGTGGGCGTGGCCCCGCCGAGGTTCCAGGGTGCCGTACGGGAAATGAACGATCCCGGGCTCTGGATCCCGCTCAGCGCACGGGCCGACATCGCCAGGGAGTCGCCCCGCTGGCTCAGCGACAGCCCGGCGCTGCAGCTGGTGGCCCGCATGGCGCCCGGCGTCCCGCGAGCCCAGGGAACGGCGATGGTGCGCCAGCTCCTGGCCGCCGGGTGGCCCGACTCCGCGGACCGCGCAGGCCTGGCGCGGACGGCCGACGTCATGGCCATGGGCGCCATTCCTCCCGGCGCCGAGCGGACCGAGATGCTGCTCTTCGTGGGGGCGATGGTCGTGATCGGCACGCTCATCCTGCTGGTCGGATGGATGAGCGTCAGCGCCCTCATGGTGGCGGCCGCGGTCGCCCGGCGGCACGAGATCGCGGTGCGCCTGGCCCTCGGCGCGTCGCGCGTGCGCATCCTGCGCCAGCTGGTCACCGAATCCACCCTCCTCGCCGTGGTCGGCGGCGGCGCGGGACTGGCCCTGGCCTGGTGGACGCTCACCGCGGCCACCCGGACGTTCCAGAGTGACCTCGGCGGCCTGGCGGTCACCCCGGACGCCGGCACCTTCGCCTTTGCGCTGGCGCTGGCCGTCGGGACCGGGATCCTCTTCGGGCTCTCGCCGGCGCTGCACGCCACCCGCAGCGCCGTCGCCGGCACGGTGCGCGATGGCGCCGCCGGGTCCCCCCTGAGGGCCGGACTCCAGCGCACCTTCGTGACGGCGCAGATCGCGCTCTCGCAGCCCCTGCTCGTGATCCTCGCCACGATGCTGGCGTTCGTCGTCGGCAGCCATGGCGCGCGCGCGCCCGAACTGACACGGCACGCGGTTGCCGTCGCCCTTCGCCCCCTGCCATACCCCGGCGCGCCAGGGCGGCAGGCCGATGCCGTGGCGGCGCTCGTGCCGCACATCGCCGCGCATCCGGACGTGGTCGATGCGGTGCTGGAGGCGAGACCATTCGATGCCGGGTGGCTCGTCGCACCCAGCCTGCGGGCGATCGTCAGCCTGGAAGGGTCGGCACCGGGATGGTTCGCCGTGAACGACGTCGGCATCGTCCAGGGGCGGGATGTCGCACTGGCCGACACCACCGGCACCGCGCCCATGCCGGTGGTCGTCGGGAGCGATCTGGCGGCGGCGCTGTGGGGTGGCGCGAACGCGATCGGACGCACGATCGAGCCACCGATGCTGCAGGGCATGGCGGACGAGTCGGCGGCAATGACCGTCGTGGGCGTCTATGACGCGTCGCAGCCGTTCCTCCGCCAAAGAGCCCCCGGCGGCGCCGGGAGCGGCAACCCCACCTTTCGCGTGTACACGGCGCGTGGCGCGGAGTGGCGACCCGACCGAATCCTCGTGCGCACGCACGGCCAGGCGGAGCCCCTGCTTCCCGTGCTGCGGCAGGTGATCGAGACCCGCGCCCCGCTGCTCCCCGTCTCCTCGGCCCGGACCCTCGCGCAGATCGAGGCCGAGCAGGATCGCGAGCTGTGGCGCCTGTCCCTGGTGGCGGGCGCGGGCGGTGCGCTGGCGCTCCTGCTGGCCTCGCTCGGGCTCTACGGCGTCGTGGCACTGGCGGTCCAGCAGCGCACGCGCGAGATCGGCATCCGGATCGCGATCGGGGCCGGCCCGGCGAGCGTGGTACGGATGTTCGTCGGGTCCGGCGTGCGCCTCGGCGCCCTTGCCCTCCTCATCGGACTGCCGCTGAGCATC
Organism: Gemmatimonadales bacterium; assembly: GCA_048499805.1. Classification (GTDB taxonomy): domain Bacteria; phylum Gemmatimonadota; class Gemmatimonadetes; order Gemmatimonadales; family GWC2-71-9; genus JAWXBA01. The sequence continues at coordinate 50,227 of JASNZF010000001.1, forward strand.
GCGGGCATGCGGGTGGTGCTGGCCCAGGGATTCGTGCCCGGACCGGAGGTGAATGTCTGGCTGATCGGCGCCGGCATCGCCGCGATGCTGCTGGGCGTGGCCGCGGCAGCGACCTGGGTGCCGGCACGGCGCGCGGCCCGCGTCGACCCGGCGGTTACCCTGCGGGTAGACTGATGGGGCACTGATCCGTTCCGGCCCCCGAGGGCCGTGCGACAATGGCCACGCTGTGCCGCCCAATCCTGGTGGCTGCCGACGGGCCACGGGAGGGCGGCGACTCGCGCCCCCCGCAACCAGCCAACCCGGGAGCGGATCATGGGACTGCACTGGAGACGACTCCGCGGCGCCCTGGGACTCGGCCTGCTCTGGGGCGCCGGCAGTTGCCTCCAGCAACATGGCAGAATCGCCATGGCGTCATAGATTGACGCCATGACCGCCACCCCGCTGGGCATCGATCGTCAGGACCTGGTCCGGCGCAGCCAGCGACTCAACTGGCTGACGCTGGCGTACAACAGCCTGGAGGGAGTCCTCTCCTTCGAGGCGGGGCTCGTGGCCGGCAGCGTTGTCCTGGTCGGCTTCGGGATCGACAGCCTGATCGAGCTGACCGCCAGCGCGGCGGCCCTCTGGCGGCTCGCGGCGGATGCGGATCCCGTGCGCCGGGAACAGGCGGAGCGGGTGACCCATCGGGTGATCGGTGCCTGTTTCCTGGCCCTGGCGCTCTACGTTGCCGTCGAGGCCATCCAGGCGCTGCTGACCCGGAGTGCGCCGGAGCGGAGTTGGATCGGCATTGTCATTGCGGGACTTTCGCTGGCCATCATGCCGATCCTGGCCCACCGCAAGCGCCAGATCGGGCTCCAGCTCCGGAGCGGGGCGCTGGTGGCCGAGGCGAAGCAGACGCTGGTGTGCATGTACCTGTCGGCCATCCTGCTCGCGGGGTTGTCGCTCCATGCCCTGCTGGGATGGTGGTGGGCCGACCCGGTCGCGGCGATCGCCATGGTCCCCCTGATCGTGCGCGAAGGCATTGCGGGGGTGCGCGGGCGGTCGCCGTGCGCCGATGGGTGCACGCCAATCGAGGTGCCCTCCCGGGAGTGATCCCCGGACTTGGCCAGGGCCGGGGGGAGGGGGCCACCCCCAGTTGCCGAACCGGCCTGCTGGCCCCAGCTTCCGGACCAGCGTCTTCCCCTTCCCTGGAGCCCCCCATGCGCACCCGGATCGTTGCCTCGTTCCTGACCCTGGCACTCAGCTCCACCCTGGCCGCCCAGCAGCCCGCCGCCGTCCCCGACAACCCCATCACGGTCTCGTTCCGTACCCGGATCCTCGCCTCGCACCGCAACATCGCCCAGGCGTTCGACTCGATCCCGGCGAACCTCTTTTCCTACAAGCCCACGCCGGCCCAACAGACGATCGGCTACATCGCCCAGCACCTGGTGAACGACAACTACCTCTTCTGCGATGCCTTCGGCGAGAGCAAGGCGGTGCGGCAGGCGGAGGACACCGCCACCCCCGATTCGGTCAAGGCGACCTGGCCCAAGGACAAGCTCATGCCGCTGCTCAAGGCGTCGTTCGACTTCTGCGCCGCAGCCTTTGCCCAGCTGACCGACGCCAGCCTGGACGACCAGGTCGAGCTGACCTTCGGCGCCAACACCCGCACCGTCACCCGGGCCAACATGGTGCTGGGCCACGCGCTGGACCTGGCGGACCACTACAGCCAGCTGGCCAACTACATGCGGCTCAACAACATCATTCCGCCGACGGCGCTGCCCCGCCCGAGGCCCTGAACAACGCGAGCAGACCGTCACAGCTCGCCACTGGAGTATGTGATGCCAGGTCCTACCCTTCGGGTCAGGCCGCTGCTTGTTCCGGCGCTGCTCATGACGCTGGCGGCCTGCCCCCCGGCTCCCCCGGACACGACCGCCGACCTGGAGGCCCTCGCCGCGCTGCGGACGGCGTTCCAGGCGGCCGAGAACACGGGGGATGCCGACGCGGTGGTCCAGACCCTGGCGGCCGACGTCATTCTCATGGCGCCCAACCGCCCCGCGATCGAGGGAGCCGACGCCGTCGGGGCGCACTTCGAGGCGCAGTTCGAGCAGGTGACCCTGGCCCTGGACTACCGGAGCCTGGAGGCCGTCGTGACTGGCGACTGGGCATTCGACCGCGGCACCTACGAGGCGACCGTCACACCCAAGTTGGGTGGCGAGGCCTCGACCAGCCGGGGCAAGTACCTCTGGGTGGCCCGACGGGGCACGGACGGAGGGTGGCGATACGCGCGCATCACCTGGAACGGTGATGGTGGTGGATGAATCAGCCGGCGGGCTCGTGGCGGAAACCGACCCCGAGGGTCATCCCGCCCAGCGCAGCCCCAGCGCCTCGGCAGGCCCAGTCGAGCGGTAACCGGCACACGTCACCCCTCACACCTCATCCATGTCCCGGGGCCAGTCCTCCCTGAGCAGCTTCGACATCGCCCGGTCGGCCAGGCGTTTCCCACCGGTCTGACAGCGCGCACAGTAGTTGGTTTCGTTCTCCGCGTAGCGGATCCGCTGCACCGGCGCTGCACAGACCGGACACGGTTGCCCGAACTTTCCATGCACCGCCATCTCCGGCCGGAACGCCGTCACCTTTTCGGGAAACCCGTCCCCGGCCTCCGCCCGCAACCGGGCGAGCCATGCCGTCAGCGTCTGCCGCGTGGCAGCATGGAGCCGGCCGATTTCCTCGCCGGTGAGGCGGGAGGTCCACACCAGCGGTGACAGCCCCGCGGCGTGCAGGATCTCGTCGGAGTAGGCGTTGCCGATTCCCGCGAAGATGCGCGGGTCGGTGAGCGATCGCTTGAGGGTGTGATTCTCGCGCCGCAGCCGTTCCGCAAACTCGGCCTCCGTGGCCACCAGCGGCTCCAGTCCACCCCGGTCGAACGGTCCCAGCGCCTGGCGACTGGACAGGAGGTGCAGCGACGCCCGGCGCGTGGTGCCCGCCTCGGTCAGCCAGAGGGTCCCCTCCGGCACCTCGAACGCGGCCAGACCCAGCTTCCCGGGGGGCTTCTTCCCGGGTGCCAGCCAGCGGAACCGGCCGGCGATCATCAGGTGGATCACCGCCAGGCGCTCCCCCTCGAACTCGAGGACCACCTGCTTGCCCAGTCGCTCCACCGACCGGCACTCGGCTCCGGCCAGCTCGGGCGGTGCGGGCGCCACGCTACGCAGCACGAACGGGTTGGCGACCCGGAGTGCCACCAGCGGTCGCCCCACGAGGCGGGTCCGCAGGGCGTCGAGATAGACCTCGATGTCGGGAAGTTCCGGCATCTGCCGCCTCCGGGGGTGGGCCTGCGCCGTGCCGATTCGACACGCCAGGTGGGCGACCCCCGTGTCACGACGACATCCGTGACGGTGGGGGCCCGGGCAATGTGTCAATCCACAGCGAAGATACCGTCTCCACTGGGATTGGCACGCTCCCTGCACCCCCAGGGTATCGGACCCGAGACCGGAGTCATCCTGTGCGTCGCCTTGCCCCGATTGTTGCCGCACTCACCCTGGCCTGCTCGGTGGGGGCCCAGTCGGATCCCGGCCCCAACCTGCAGGTCGTCCCCCCTGGTGACGTGACCCTGCGTCAGGGGCAGACCGCCGAGGTTGCCTTGCCGGGCGGTCCCTCGGCGCTGTTCATCACGTTTGAGCGGATCGCCAGCGACTCGCGCTGCCCCAGCAACGTGCAGTGCGTCTGGGCCGGCGAGGTGGCCGTGCTCCTTCGCCTCTCGGGCGAGGCGAGCGGGGAACGGACATTGTACCTGCCCGGGGGGACCAGCGGCGCCTCCACCACCGACACCGGCCAGTATCGGCTGGAGCTGAAGGCGGTGACCCCGCACCCGGTGAGCGGTGCCGCGCAGACCGAACCCAACCGGATCACGTTGGGAATCTCTCCCAGGCCCTGAGATCCAGCGGGTCCGGAGCCACCCTTGGCGGGGTGGTATCTTTCAGGCATGACCCAAGCCAACTCCGGATCCGCCACCATCTCCATCGCCGACGGCATTGGCGCCATCACCTTTTCCCATCCCAAGAGCAATTCCCTCCCCGGTGTGCTGCTGGCGGAGATGGCCGAAGCCGTCACCCAGCTCGGCCTGGATCCCAGCGTCAAGGCGATCCTGATCCGCAGCGAGGGCAAGGCGTTCTGTGGCGGGGCCTCGTTCGAGGAGCTCCGGGCCATCGCGACCGCGGAGCAGGGCACGGCCTTCTTCAGCGGGTTCAAGAACCTGATCCTGGCGATGATCCGGGCCCCGAAGTTCGTGGTGACCCGGGTGCACGGTCGTGCCGTGGGCGGTGGGGTGGGAGTGGTGGCCGCCTCCGACTACGCCCTCGCGATGGAGGGGGCGGCGATCAAGTTGAGCGAGCTGGCGGTCGGGATCGGGCCGTTCGTGGTGGGCCCGGTGATCGAGCGGAAGATTGGGCTCGGTGCCTTCAGCGCGCTCTCGGTGGATGCCGACTGGCGCGACGCCAACTGGGCCGGGCAGCACGGACTCTATGCCCGGGTGCTGCCGAGCCAGCCCGAGCTCGACACCGCCACTGCCGAGCTGCTCAAGCGCCTCAGCACCTTCAATCCCGAGGCAATGGCCCGGCTCAAGCAGGTCTTCTGGGAGGGCACCGAGCACTGGCCCGAGCTGCTGGCCCGGCGTGCCGCCGACAGCGGCACCCTCGTCCTCAGTGACTTCACCCGCGAGGCGATCGCCGCCGTGGGAAGGGCCTGAATCCATGGACCGCATTCGCGTGGCCTCGCTGCAGTACCTGATCCGGCCGGTGGAGACCTTCGGCCAGTTCGAGGAGCAGGTCAGCGGCCTGGTCGACACCGCCAGGGACTACGATGTCCACCTGGTGGTCTTCCCGGAGTACTTCACCCTCCAGCTGCTCACCCTGAACGACGTGCGTAGGCCGATTGCCGAACAGGTGCGACACCTGGCCGAGGAGCGGCCGCGGTTCGTGGAGCTGATGGCGGGGATGGCCCGGCGCAGTGGCATGCACATCGTGGCCGGCACGATCCCGTCCATCGGTGCGGACGGGCGCCTGATGAACGAATCGTACTTCTTCAGCCCGTCGGGTGAGCATCGGGTCCAGGGCAAGCTGCACATGACCCGATTCGAGGTCGAGGATTTCAAGATCCAGCCCGCGCAGCGGTTCAAGGTGTTCGAGACCCCGTTCGGCCGAGTGGCGATCGCGATCTGCTATGACGTCGAGTTCCCCGAGATGGCGCGGGCGGCCGCCCGCCGGGGCGCCCACATCCTGGTGGTGCCGAGTTGCACCGACGACCGCCAGGGGATGCTCCGGGTGCGCTACTGCGCCCAGGCCCGCGCGATCGAGAACCAGATGTACGTGGTGGTGTCCCATACGGTGGGATCGCTGCCGATGGTCCCCGCGGTCTCGCTCAACTACGGCTCGGCGGCGATCTTCACGCCGTCGGACTTCGCCTTCTCGCGTGACGGAATCCTGGCCGAGGGGATCCCGAACCAGGAGACGATGGTCATCGGCGAGCTCAACCTGAGCACGATCGGTGACTCGCGGGTGTCGGGCACCGTGCTGCCGCTGCTCGACAGCGAGCGGACGGCCCAGCTGCTCGAGACCGTTGACGTGGAGACCTTCTAGTGCGCCCGGCGGGCATCGAGGTGCGCCAGACCACCACCGCCGACCTGGCGGGGATCATCGCCGTCTGCGAGGCGGTGTACCCCGAGAGCAAGCCGTGGCGCATGGAGCAGCTCGAGTCGCACCTGCGGGTCTTTCCCGAGGGCCAGCTCGTGGCGGTGGCCGAGGACGGCCGGGTGCTGGGCGCGGCGTCGAGCCTGATCATCCGGTGGCAGGACTACGAGGTCACCGAGAACTGGGGCAGTTTCACCGATCACGGGATGTTCACCAACCATGACCCGGCGGGCCGCACGCTCTATGGCGCCGAGGTGATGGTCCATCCTGACGCCCAGGGCCAGGGGATCGGGCATCAGCTGTACGTGGAGCGCCGCAACATCGTCCGCACGCTGGGGCTGCTGCGGATCCGGGCCGGGGCGCGGCTGCGCGGGTACAGCCGGTACGCCGAGACCCTGGACGCCGGCGAATACACGAGAAAGGTCGTGGCGAACGAGATCTACGACCCCACCCTGACCTTCCAGCTGCGGCACGGCTTTCACGTCTTCTCCGTGATCCCCAACTACCTGCTCCACGATCCCGAGAGTCTCGGCTGGGCCGCGATCATCGAGTGGCTGAACCGGGACGCCGCGACCCCTGAGGAGATTGCGACCGCCGAGGAGCGGTGGGCGCGGTGGGCGTAGAGACCCTGTGGGCTGATTCGGTCAGCAATCGCTACTCGGCCCGCAGCGGCAGGGCCGGTGGCACCCGCGCCGCTCGCCAGGCTGGCACGAGGCAGGCCACGATGGCCACGACCGCCAGGATGCCAACCACCGCCAGGTAGGTCACCGGGTCCAGCGGGGGCACGCCAAAGAGCATCGCCCCGATCGCCGCGCTCGCGGCGACGGCCCCCGCCAATCCCACCAGCACGCCGGTCCCCGCCAGCGCCAACCCCTGGCGCAGCACCAGGCCCAGCAGGTTCCCGCGCGAGGCACCCAGTGCCGCCCGCACCCCGATCTCGCGGGTGCGCTCGGTCACCATGCCGGCCAGCACGCCGTAGAGCCCCAGCGCCGCCAGCACCAGGGCGGCCCCGGCGAAGTACTGGAAGATCACCAGCGCAAAGCGCCGCTCCGCCGCCGAGGCGTCCACCAGTTCCGTCATCAGCGCCTGGCGCACCACCGGCTGCCCGCGGTCCACTGACCAGACCGCCGCACGCACCGCGGCTGGTGCCGCTGCCAACCCACCACGCCCGCGTACCACCAGCGACATCGCGGACTCCGCAAACGGCCACTGCCCCGGCGTGACATACACCGCCTCGGCATCGCTGAGCGCCAGCGACTCCTGGCGCACGTCGCCCACCACCCCGACAATGGTGTAGGGACCGTTCTCCCCGATCACCACCTGCTGCCCCAACGGGTCCCGGCCCGGCAGCCGGCGCCGTGCCAACGACTCGCTGATCACCGCCGACAGTGCCGTGCCATCCCGGTCGCCCTCGTTCAGGAGCCGCCCCTGCCGGAGGGGAATCCCCATCACCGTGAAATACCCCGGACTCACGGCGTAGCGAAAGGTGCCCCGCTCCTCTCCGGGATCGGTGCCCACCGGCGGCTGGAAGTGGAGGCCATACAGGTCGAGGTCACCGCTCAGCGGCAACTGGCTGGTAAACGCCGCAGCGTCGATTCCCGGTGCCTCGCGCACCGCCGTGAGGGCGTCGGCATAGAAGCGGTCGGAGGCTGCGTCGTCGGCCAGGCGACGGTCCGCCGCCTGCACTTGCATGGTGAGCACGCCAGCGGGCTCCAACCCGAGCGGCACGTCGAGCAGCCGCCCCATGCTGCGCAGGAGCAGTCCGGAGCAGACCAGGAGGACCAGTGCCAACGCCACCTGGCCGATGACGAGGCCCGCCCGGAGCCGGTGGTGCCCGGTGCGGGTGTGGCGGGCGCTCGACCCGATCGCGTTACCGGACCGGAGCGCGGCCCGAGCCGGGATCACCCCAAGCACCACTCCGATCACCACCGTCAGTCCGATCCCGAACGCCAGCGTTGCCGGATCCAGGCCGACCGGCCCCACGCCCGGCAACGCTGCCGGACTCAGCGCCACCAGTCCCCGCGCGCCGAGCGCCGCCACCCCCAGACCGGCCACCCCACCCCAGCCCGCCAGGAAGAGGCTTTCGGTCACCGCCTGTCGCACCAGCCGGGCGGAGCCGGCGCCGAGCATCGCGCGCAGCGCATACTCGGACTGGCGCCGGGCCCCCCGGGCCAGCAGCAGGTTGGTCACGTTGACGCAGGCGATCACCAGGATCAGTCCCACCGCGCCGAGGATCGCCAGCAGCACCGGCCGCACCTCGCGGGTCAGGTCGGCATGCAGCGGCACAACCTGGAGGCCATTGGAGAGCGCCGCCCACGCCACCCGGGGATGCTCGTCAACCGGCTGGCCGGCGATCCGCCCCAGTTCCCTGGCGGCATCGGTCGCGACGATCCCCGGTCGGAGCCGTCCGATCATCCCCAGGTGGTGCCCCCAGGCGCGACCCTCAGCCGGGTCATACTGCAGCGGCGTCCAGATCTCCGCGTCGGATCGCAGCAGGTCCTGGAAATCGCGCGGCATCACGCCCACCACCTCGTAGCTCACCCCGCCCAGGATGAGCGACCGGCCGATGACGGCGGGATCACCCTCGAAGCGGCGGAGCCAGAGGCCGTGGCCCAGGATCACTCGAGGGGGTGCGCCGGCTCGGTCGTCCAATTCCCGGAAATCGCGGCCCAGCGACGGGGCCTTCCCAAGGACTTGGAAGTACTCCCAACTCACCCGCTGCCCTTCCAGGCGCTCCGGTTCGGTCGCGCCCGGAAGGGTGGGCTGCCAGGGTCGGTAGACCGCCAGGGCGTCGAAGGTGGTCGCTCGGTCGGCCAGCTCGCGGTGGGTGTTGAAGGTGACGTCAAGGCGGAGCCCGTCGGTCCCCTGGTCCCAGACGGTCACGATCCGCTGGCCGTCCGGGTACGGCAGCGGCCGGAAGAGGACCGGTCCGACCACGCTCATGATCGCGGTACTCGCGCCCAGTCCCAACGCCAGCGTCAGGACGATCATCAGGCTGGCACCAGGCTCGGTCCGGAGCCGGCGGGCGGCCTGGCGCAGGTCGGCCAGGAATTCCGCCACCAGCTGCTCCCACCCGAAGCCCCGCACCGCCTCGGTCGCGGCGGCAGGGCTGCCCATCTCCAGCCGGGCCGCGCGGTGGGCCGCCTCCGGCGTCAGGCCGCGCGCCCGGTGCTCGGCAGCGGACTGTTCCAGGTAGTCTGCCACCTCGTCGGCCGCGTCGCGGGCGGCGGCGTCCCGGCCGAACAACCGACGGAGCCCAATGGTGATCTGGCGCCAGGGGGCCATGTCTCAGCCCTCGGCCTTGAGGAGCCTGGCCACCGCCGCGGAGCGGCGGGCCCAATCGGCGGACTCCTCACCCAGTTGCCGGCGGCCCGCGCGGGTCAGGGTGTAGTATCGACCGCGCCGGCCGCTCTCGGTCCGGCGCCATTCGGCATCGAGCCAGCCGGCCCGTTCCAGGCGCTGCAACGCGGTCAGGAGCGAGCCGGGGTTCACCTTGAAGACCCCCCGGGAGATCTGCTCGATCCGGCGGGCGATGCCAAAGCCGTGAAGCGGCTCCAGGCTCAGGGTCTTGAGGATGAGGAGATCCAGGGTACCCTGGATGACATCGGTGTTGGGCGGTGGCACGGCAGCTCCCGGCGGCATGGACCGGGCGATGATACCCCCTCTACCTCTTGATTGTCAAGATGTGACGATCAGGGGGAGTCCGTCGGGGCCGGCCGCCGCGCCGCGGGCACCGTCCCGTGCCGGAGATGACTCCTCGCACCTCAGCGCAGCAACGTGCGCACATCGTCCCACCCGTAGGTCCCGCTGAAGTGCCCACGATCGTCCGGGAGCCGCCGCCCCCCCAGATGATCATAGAAGCCAAGGGTCGGGTTCCCCAGGTCGGCGAAGAGGATGCATGACTCCATGCCGCGCTCCAGGAAGCGGCGTGCCGCTTCGGCCATCATCCTCCGGCCCAGGCCCAAGCCGTGGTACTCCCAGCGCAGGTAGATCTTGCTGAGTTGACCCGCGAAGTCTCCCTCGTCGGGGCGACCGGCGGCGAACCCGATCAATCGCCCGTGCTGGTCCTCGAGGACGAGCACGAAGTCCCGGCGGGTTTCCTGGGCGAAGACCTGCTCCCACTGCCAGGTGCGGGTGGCGACGGTCGGGCCGCGGGTGGTGTGGTAGGTCGCATTCCAGGTCGTGACGTGGAGTTCCGCCAGTGCGGGGATGTCGGCAGGGACGGCGTCGCGACAGGTGATCGCCTCGAGCGACTCCCCGCGTTCCCGGAGCCGGCGCGCATTGCTGGCACCGGTAGGGCGGGAGCGGGCCCGGAACCAGCGCACCGCCCCTGCCAGGCGCGACTGCAGGCGCTCCCGCCATGTCACGGCTTGGGGCGTGTACTCCTCCACGCGGACGGCATCGACCGTGCCATGCAGGTCCCCGAACTGGTATCGGAGTCGCAGGGTGCGGCCATCAAGGCGGCCGGTGATCCGGAATGGAGTTGACCCGCCGTCGGCTGCCGTTCGCTCGCCGAGGAGGGTGACCGTTTCGTTCCGGGGGTCGAACCGGCCCTCACGAATCGGCGCGTCGTGCCGGCCGGGGTTGGCGACACCCCGCACGGTGCCGTCCGGATCGACGGTGAGGTCGAGCAGGACCTGCGTCGGCTTGCCCCAGCGCCCACTGATCATCCGGTCAACGCCCCTTCAGGTGGACTGGGTCGACGCGGGCGGCGCTTGGTCATGTCCGACAAGCAGGCGATCGACCCCCGCAGCCACACCGACCCCAACGGCGTAACAGGCCAGGTCACTCCAAAGGAACCCGCTGCCGAGTGCCAGGGCGCCGAGGCGCGTCTGGCGAATGGCATCGATCCACCCCGCGTGATACAGCTGGCTGATTTCCACCCCCACCGCGATGCCCAGCGCCCCGATCGCGAGCCCCCTCGTCCGGGCCCGGGGCCAGAGCATCGCCAGCAGCCAGAAGACCATCGCCGCCCAGAGCGTGTCGCCGGCATACCGAGCCACGAATGCCGGGAGGAAGTGCGGAAAGCGGCGGGAGGCCAGGCCGGCTACGATGGTCAGGGCTGCGAGGGCGGCGTAGAGCGGGAACGCGCGCATGGGGAGGGGGCCTCCGAGCGCGGGGCCTGCCCCGGCGCCCGCGCTCGTCAACGGCCGGCCTGTTCCACCACCCGGGCGATCGCCCGGATGGTGTTGAGGTTGCGCGTCGTCGCCGGCACTCCGAAGAGGGCGTCCACCTTGCCAAGATTCGCGACGGCGGGCATTTCCCGGCGGTACTGCCCGAGCACGAACCGCTGCTCGCGAGCCAGGAGCTGGACCAGCCACCGGCCGGAAGGGGGAATGGCATGCGGCAACGCGGGCACGGTGCGGGGTGCCGCCGCGAGCACGCTGACGAATTGGACGATCTCGGGGCCGGACTCGGCTGTGCCCCACGCCTCGTGCGTCAGCAGCCTGGCCACCGCGCGCCCCTCGCAGATCACGATCTCGGCCTCAAATGGCAGGCGCCGGGCAACCTCAGCCCGCAGCGCCGCCCGCGGCACCGGCTGACGAATCACGAAGGTTCCGGCCGCGCCGATATTGACGGCACCAAGATGCTGGAGGTGGCTTGCGAGCACGGACGGCCGAAAGGTCCGGTGCCCGCCGACATTGACTCCCCTGAGCAGGACCACGAGCGCCATGGCTGCCGCCGTTACTCCGGGCGCACCACCCGGAACGACTGCCGCTGCACCTGCCCGCCCAGCATCAGGGTCACGACGTACACCCCGGGCGGCGCCAGCGTCGGCGGCCGGGTCGCCTCGGTCGAGAAGCCCGCCCCGATCGCCACGGCGGCGGCTCCCTGCACCTCCGCGGGCCGCGCCGGGTCGATGACCGTGACCCCCTCGCCGCCACCCCCGGCCCCCGCGCCCCCCGGGAGGAAGTCCCAGTACACCCGGTGCAGCCCGCGGGTGGCGGGGCCCTGCAACTGCCGGAGCGTGTCGCCCTCGACGCTGGTCACGAGGATCGTTGCCGGCTGGCCGGGTCCCGATCCGTCGGACCAGTAGGAGAACTCGGCGCCGTATGGCACGTTCGATCCCGCGAACGTGGCATGGCCCGAGAAGCGCCGCAGGGCGAATCGCTCGTCGTACTGCAGCCCCGGTGTCGGGGCAAACAGGTGCGCCCGCGAGGCGAGGACGGCGGCGGTGAGCTGCTCGAGCGGCGCAATGTCCACGATCCAGACCGACCGGCCATGGGTGGCCGCGATCAGCTCGCGCTCGCGCGGATGAATCGCGAGATCGGTCACCGGAACGGTGGGCATGCCAGCCATGAACCGCTGCCATGTTGCCCCGCGATCGCGCGAGAGGTACACGCCCAGGTCGGTCCCGACGAACAGCAGGTCGGGATTGAACGGGTCCTCGCGCATCACGTGGATGTGGTCGGCGCTGCCGCGCGGCAGGTTGCCGGCGATGGAGCGGAAGGTCCGTCCGAAGTCGGTGGTGACGTACAGGTACGGCGTGAAGTCATTCGCCATGTGGTGGTCAAACGCCACGTAGAACGTCGCGGTGTCGGCATGGGATGGCTCGATGTGCGAGACCGACGCCAGCGGCGGCACGTCGGGGACGCGCCCGGTCAGGTCCTGCCAGCGGGCGCCGTCGTCCTGCGAGATCCACAGGTTGCCGTCGTCGGTGCCGGCAAACAGCAGGCCCGCCCGCCGCGGCGACTCGGCCAGCGACAGCACCGTCCCCCAGGTTTCGGCGCGACCGGGATCGAAGGTGATGCCGCCAACCCGGAACCGGATGTTCGTCCGGGCGGTGTCGCGCTTCGAGAGGTCCGGGGAGATCGGCGTCAGTGCATTGCCGTTGTTCCGCGCCACCAGCACATGGTTCGCGCCGGCGTACAGCGTGGTCGAGTCGTGCACCGACAGGAAGAAGGGGGTGCTCCAGTTGAAGCGCAGCTCGCCATTGGCCGGCAGTCGCGGCCGCTGCAGCCGCACCCCGGTGCCGGTGAGGGGGTTCACTCGCTGGATGCCCCCGACCTGCGACTCGCCGTAGACGATCCCGGGATCGGTCGGGTGCTGCGCGGTGAAGAAGCCGTCCCCGCCCACCACGTGGTTCCACTCGCTCCCCGTCAGGGGGAACTGCCGCGAGCGGCTCGGCCCGCACCAGGTGCCGTTGTCCTGGAGCCCGCCGCAGACCCGGTACGGAATCGCCATGTTGTAGCTGATCCCGTTGAACTGGCCCAGGGCCATCGCGTTGTGAAAGGTGAAGCTGCCCCCGCGATCCCAGCTCTGCCCCACCCCGCCGTCGTTGCCGACGATCTGGTGATAAGGGTCCGCGGGGTCGATCCACATCGCGTGGTGGTCGGGGTGCAGCCCGTGCGACCCGATCTGGGTGGTGATCCCGCCATCGTTCGAGAACACCAGCGGCGTCGACGACCAGTAGACCCGGTTGGGGTCACGCGTATCCACGGCGACCTGGGAGAAGTAGAACGGCCGGGAATTGACGGTGCTGGTGCGGGTCCAGGTCTGTCCGCCATCGGCGGATCGGTACAGGCCACTCAGCAACTCGCCGGTCCCGCCGGGGCCCCGCACGGAGTCGGCCTCGACCGAGGCATAGATGATGCGCGAGTCGGTCGGGGCGATCGCCAGGCCGATCCGCCCCTTGGTGGTGGCGGGAAAGCCGCCGCCGCGCACCTCGGCCCAGGATTCGCCGCCGTCGGTGGACTTCCAGAGGGCGCTCCCCTTGCCGCCGGAGGCGAAGTCCCAGGCCGAGCGGCGCACCTGCCAGCTGGCGGCGAAGAGGATGTTCGGCGCGCGTGGATCGATGACGACCTCCACGAACCCGGTGCTGTCGTCGATGAACTTCACCCGCCGCCAGTTGCGGCCGCCATCGGTCGTCTTGTAGAGCCCGCGGTCCGGATTGGGGGCCCACAGCTGTCCCAGCGCCGCCACGTAGACGATGTCGGGATTGGTCGGATGGACCACGACCCGGCCGATGTGCTGGGTGCGCTCCAGCCCCATCAGCGTCCAGCTCGCGCCCCCGTTGGTCGACTTGTAGATCCCGCCGCCGGGCGAGACCGAGTTGCGGACATTCGCCTCGCCGGTGCCGGCCCAGACCTGGTTGGTATCCGACGGCGCGATGGCGATGTCACCCATCGAGATGACGCGCTCATGATCGAACACCGGGGTGAAGGTCGTGCCCGCGTTGATCGTCTTCCAGATCCCGCCGGTGGCGGTGGCGACATAGAAGGTGTGGGAGGGCGAGGGGATGCCCTCGACGTCGGTCACGCGTCCCCCCATTTCGGCCGGTCCGATGCTCCGCCACTCGAACCCGGCGAGGGTGGCGGCGTCGAGCGCCTGGGCGTGGACGGTTCCCGGCACGAGGAGGAGGGTGGCAAGAAGGGCAGAGGCCGCGAGCGCGAACGTGGCTCGGTGCGGAAACGAGTCTTTCACGACAGACTCCAGGAAGAGCGGACGGGGGATGATCGAGAAGTATAGATCCCCACGGGGATTGTCAATGCAATTGCGGGCGTGCGTGGCCCGCCACGGCCAGGGCGGGACCCACCCTAGCCGTCCGCGCGCAGGGCCTCGGAGGCGTCGATCGCCAGGGTGCGGCGGGTGGGCACCAGGCAGGCCCCAAGCCCAACCACGGCCACGATACCCATGGCCAGCCCGACCGCCACCAGCATCGCGCCGAGGGGCGACTGGCGCGTCGAGTCGCCGGCAACCTCGAAGACCAGCCAGGCCGCCAGCGGCAGGCCAATGAGCGCGCCGCCCCCGATCTGCAGGAGCGACCGTCGCAGGATCGTCCAGACAATCACCCGCCGCTGCGCCCCGAGCGCGGTTCGAATCCCTATCTCCCGCGTCCGCTCTGACACCGAGAGCGAGAGGATGGCGTAGATCCCCGACACGGCGAGGAGGACCAGCACTCCAACCAGCAGCGCCAGCCCCGCCGCCAGCCCCAGGGTGAGATACATGTCCCCCTGGATCACGTCCCCGAGCCCAACCGTGGTGACCACCATCAGGTCCGGGTCCACCCGGGCGGCGATCTCCCGCACCCGCCCGGCCATCCCGACCGGCGAGGATCCCGCGTGGATGCCGGCCTGCATCGGGTTGATCTGCCCGGGCGCGGCCGGGAAGTACACGGCCCCACCGCTTTCGAGGCTCACCATGTTCACCCCCAGGTGGGGGACGACGCCAACGACCTGGTGCCAGGTGGTGTCGCCCTGCAGGCGAAGCCGCACGGTGAGGGGATCCCGTCCGGGCAGATAGCGATCGACGAAGGGGGTGTTCACGATGACCGGCCTGGGGTCGGCGTCGACGTCACCGTGGTCAAAGGTGCGCCCCGCGATGGGATCTTGATCGAGGGCGCGGAAGAAGTCCACGTCGACGCGGGCGTAGCGAATCCAGCGCGGGGACGCATCGGGGTCGCGATCGTCTCCCTCAATCTCCATGGGCTGCGAGCGATGCTCCATCCGCGGCAGCGCATCGGCGACGGCGACCCCACGGATGCCCGGTTCCGCCACCAGTTGCGCAACCAGTTCGCGATGCACCATGGCCCGGCGGTCGGCATCGATGATCGTCCCGCCCTGCGGCATCGCGAACTCGACGGCCAGGTACTCCTCGGCGGGGATACCCGCCAGCTCGCTGGCCGCCCGCGCGTCCGTCGCCCGCACGGCGATGGCGATCGCGAACCCCACCGCCGCCACGGACACCGCAATGTCTGCCATGATCAGTGCCCCGGTGAAGCCACCAAACCTGACCCCTGATCGCCCGGACTCTGCCAGGCGCATGCTCTGCTGGACGCCGCGGCCGGTGATCCGGAGCGCCGGGACGACTCCGGCAACGGTCGCGCTGAGCGTGGCGAGGACCAGCGCCCGTGCCAGCGTCTCGCCGGTGACGCCGAGCGAAAGCCAGTACGGCAGTGCCGCCTGGCCGGCGATCGCTGCGATGTTCACCTGTCCGAGCAGCCACCCGATCCCAAGGACCCCCAGTCCGGCCGCCAGCACCGACAGGACCAGTGCCTCCACAAAGACCTGCGAGATGATCCGCAGCCGACTGGCACCCAGTGCCGTGCGAATGGCCAGCTCGCGGAACCGGGTGGCGGTCCGCGCAAAGAGGAGCATCCCGACATTGCCGCACGCCACCAGGAGCAGTGCCAGGGTCAGCAACTGGACGAAGTAGTATCCCGGGTCAGCGGTCAAGCCACCCCGGGGCATCCCCAGGTACAGAAACCCGAAGGGCACCACTTCCGGTTGGAGCTGGCGGTGGGTGTCGGGGAGCCCGGCATTCCACGGCGGACGGGTCGTGCCCAGCTCGGCCTGCGCCTGTGCCACCGACACCCCATCGGCGAGCCGTCCGACGAGGCGGACCCGTGAGCCCACGCCCGCCGTAGCGATCGGTTCTTCCGGCAGCGGCAGCCAGAGCTGTTCGTTGGCGGGAAAGCGGAACCCTGCAGGCATCACCCCGACCACCGTATGGCGCTGGCGCCCGACCCGGATCTCGCGCCCCACGATGGCGGGGTCCGCGCCGAAACGCGCCTGCCACAGGTCGTGCCCGATCACCACAACGGGGTCCGCGCCCGGCACTCCGTCCGCCGCGACGAGGGTGCGACCCTGGGCAGGCGACGCGCGGAGGAGGTCAAACATCCCGGCCGACACGAGCGCCCCGGAGGCCATCGCCCCGGGCCCGTCGGACAGCGCCACCTGGTAGGGTGACGTGCGAAAGGCAGCCAGCATCGAAAAGCCCGCCAACTCCTGGGCCCAGAACCGGAACTCGGAGTAGCCGGTCACGTCGACGCTGGACGTGAGCGGATTCCAGTAGCGAATGGCGTGGACCCGACCGTCGTGATCGCCTGGGAGTGGTGCTTCGAGGGCCCGGGCGAGGTGGGCGGGCGCGATCCCGACCGGGATGCCAACCGCCAGGGCGAACAGCGCGGCGACCGTGAGCAGCGGGTGCTTTGCCAGCATCCGGAGGGCAAGCTTTACGTCGAGCCAGGAGAAGCGCGCCTGGTCGAACAGGTGGAGCCCGCGCGACGCCCGGATATCCTCGCGATGGGAGTCCGCATGGCCGAATTCGACCCGCGCCCTCCGCGCCGCCTCGGCCGGCGCGACCCCCTGCCCCACCAGGGCGGCGGCCCGCATCTCGAGGTGGTGATCGAACTCCTCGCGCATCTCCGCTTCAAGCGCCTCGCGCCGGTGGAGTCCACGGGAGAGGGACCGCACGCGGGCGACGAGGCCAGCCCAGAGGTCGGAGGTGCGCGGCATGATCAGATCCCCTGCGGCGTGGCCGTGAGCGAGAGCGCGATCGCGTCGGCCAGGCGCTTCCAGTTCGCCTTCTCCTCGACGAAACGGCGCCGCCCCAGGGTGGTGAGGCGGTAGAACTTTGCCTTCCGGTTGTTGTCGGAGGTGCCCCAGACGCTGTCGACCAGGCCCTGGTGCTCCAGCCGATGGAGCGCCGGGTAGAGCGCGCCCTGCTGGACCGTGATCGCGCCGCCGGAGATCTGCTCGATCCGGAGCAGCACCCCGTACCCGTGCATCTCGCCGAGCGAGATCGCCTTGAGGACCATCATGTCGAGGGTGCCAGGGGGCAGGTCGGCTTGTCGGGTCATCCGTTCTCCTAAGGCAGTTAGGAGAATCCTATCCCCCCTCTCCTAAGCTGGCAAGGAGAGAGGGCCCATGGCCCGCCAGGCCGCGGACCCTACCGCTTTCGCCTGGCCTGCGACCCCTTGGGCCAGTACACGAATTCCGGCTCGTGACAGGTCGCCTCGAGGTCGGCCAGCCGCTCCTGGAGAAAGGCTTGGGAGTCGGCAATCCCGGTGTTGTAGATGGTGGGGCCGATCTCGGCCAGGAAGAAGCGCAGCAGCAGGCCCGCCTGGATCCCGCTCACCTCAACATCCAGTTCGTCGGTGCAGAACCGCTCGATCGAGGCCAGCGCCTGCTGCTGCGCCTCGGGGGACAGGGTCACGGCCATGGCTTGCTCCAGCAGGTGGAAGGGGCGTTGCAGGGCCGGCCCGTGCCGGCGGGGAGTCACCGCGGCTTGAGGTGCAGGTACCGGTTCGGCACGTTGTCGAGCGGCGGCACCGGGCGGGCGGCGGCCGCCAGCAGTGCCCGGACATTGGCGTAGATGTCACTCTCCTGGCGGTGCACCTGGGGGAGGAGACCGAACTGCGCGTACGAGATCGGCGTCACGTCAAAGAATGTCGTCTCCCACTCGAACCCCTTGCCCCAGGTGATCCCCCGCACCGGCTTGTCGGCCCGGGCGCCGGCCTCGAGCAACAGGCGCATGATCGGTGCCGAGCGGTTGTGGCTGGAATTGACGGTGTGAAAGAGCGGGGTGTGCCCGTTGAGGCCATGTTCGTCCACCGCCGCCGTGGCATTCACGTCGGCGCCCCGCTCGATCAGCACCCGTGCGGCATCCACATTCCCATACTCGGCGGCCACATGGAGCAGGGTGGCACCAACCAGGGAAGTGAACGCGGAGGTCAGGGTCGTGCGGTGGGCCAGGAGGGAGGGGTCGGCGTCCAGGGCCTCGGTGAGTGCGTCGGCGTCATTCAGGAGGACCGGCACGAGCCGTGGATCGTCCAGCTCGGCCCCGGCGTCCAGCAGCAGGCGGAGGCAGGCGGAAAAGGCATCGCTCCGGGTGTACATCTCCATGAGCCACTGGACAGGGGACTTCCCGCGCACCGGCATCCGGGGATCGAGCCCCGCCTCGAGCGCCGAGCGGATCCGATCGACCGAATGCAGTTCGATCGCCACCACGATGTCCCTGGTGTTGGGCATGCCGGGCATCCTGTTCAGGGACCCCAAGGTCCCGGTGCACGCTGGCGCTCAGCCGTCGATCGGCTCGACCCGGACCGCGGTCCCGTAGCACAGGACCTCGGTCACGCCCTTCATCATCTCGTTCGCGTCATACCGGATGCCGATCACCGCATCGGCACCGGCCATGTGCGCCTGGTGGAGCATCGTCTCGAAGGCCTGCTCGCGGGTCCGCTCGGCCAGCTCCGTGAAGAGCGAGATGTTGCCGCCCAGGATCGTCTGCAGGCCGGCCCCGATGGTGCCGAACACCGAGCGCGACCGCACCACCACCCCGCGGACCACGCCGAGCGACATCACGATCTGGAACCCGGGGAGCTCGAACCCGGTGGTGGTCATTTCGTGCGGGACATCGATTGCCTGGGAGGGGATGATGGAGGACATGGGCTCGCCGCTGGTTGGGGTGCCTACGAAGATAGTGCGACGGGGGAAAGCCGGCCTCGGCGATCAGCCCTGGCCCGCCACGGCGTACTCGGTCTGGACCATGCCGCTCGGGAACTGGCGCGTGCGGACATGCGTCAGGATGATGTCCCCGTCGAGCGGGCCAAAGAGGGGCACCCCCGTGCCGATCAGGACGGGGATGTGGGTGATGATGAGGCGCTGGATCAGGCCGGCCCGCAGGAACTGCTGGATCACGACCCCGCCATCGACGTAGATGTGCCCGATGCCTCGCGCTTCCAGGGCGGCCACGATGTCGGAGGGACTCCCGGACATCCGCTCGACCACCGCCCCGGCGGGCGGTGGCTTGAGCTCGTGGGAGCTCAGGACGAAGACCGGCTTCGACCCGTGGAACCACGTGCCATACCCCTGGACGAAGTCGTAGGTCTTCCGCCCCCAGACAAAGGCGTCGACGGTGGCGACGAATTCCTCGTACCCGTGCGGCTCGGGGGTCTGGGGCAGGAAATCCAGCGCGCCGTCGGGGCGGGCCAGGAAGCCGTCGAGGCTGACACCGACAAAGACTGAACATTGCATGAGATCACCCCCACTAGTTCCGCAGCCCGCGACGATACCGTGCCTCGGTGCTGTCGAGGTACGACCGGTACCCCTCCGGATCGATGAACGGCTCCACCGGATCGGCCGCGCTCCTGCTGGCGATGAACTTCCGATAGCGCCCCCACAACCGGGCATGGGAGGTCACCCAGATGTCGGCCGGGAGGCTCCGCAGCACGGCGAAGCTGCGCTCGAGGTCGGCCTGCTGCTCCGGATAGCGGATCCCCGCCATCAGCCCGAGCGAGCAGGCACTCACCACGTCCAGGAGGCGGTCACCGTCGGGAACGGTGAACGACCACGACGTGCAGCCCCGCGTGTGTCCGCCGGTGATATGGGCCGTGAGCGCGATCGGACCTACCCGCACCGTGTCGCCATCCTGCACGACATGGTCCACCCGGGCCGGCGGGTAGCCCACGAACCCGATCCAGAACAGCGCCCGCACCGGCAGCAGCACGTCGGGGTCGTCCCCGCCGGCGGCAATCGCCGCAGCACTCGCCTCGCTCGCCCACAGCTCGGCGCCCGAGGCCTCCTGGAGCGCCCGCAGCCCGCCGGCGTGGTCGGGGTGCGGCTCCGAATTGAGGAGCACCTTCACGTCCCTGATGTCGAAGCCGAGCGTGGCGATGCTCGCCATGATCATCGGGGCGGTGGTCGGGTACCCCGCGTCGAGCACCACGTGCCCTGCCGGCCCGGTGAGGAGGAACGCCGCCGCGTCGTTCGCACCGACGTAGTACAAGTTGCCGGCGATGCGAAACGGCTCGGCCGGTTCCTGCCCGCCGATCTTGTTGGCATTGAGCCACCGTCCGAGGAGGACCAGCGCGATCGCGCCGAGGGCGGCGAGGCCGACCACGACCCGCCATCGCCGACGGTCAGCCACGGTCGCAGCCCACCGCGCGGACCGCCTCCAGGCCTAGACCCGTACCGCGCACCGGAACCCCCGGCCGGCATAGTACGACTCCGCCCCGTTGTGATAGATGAAGACGGTGTCGTACCGGCGGTCGCCAAAGATGGCGCCGCCCAGCTTGCGGATCTCCGGGGGGGCCACCAGCCAGCTCGAGGTCCTGGTGTCGAAGGCACCCAGCTCCTGCAAGCGCCGGTACTGCGCCTCGGTCAGGAGTTCGGCGCCCATCTCGGCGGCCAGCCCGACGGCGCTGCCCCTGGGCTTGTGCTGCTTCCGGGCCTCGAGCGCCTCCGGATCGTAGCAGACGCTTCGGCGATCCGCCGGGCTCTCCGCGGAGCAGTCGACGAACCAATGCTCCCTGCCCTTCCCCAACCCGACCACCAGGTCCGGCTCCCCGCCGGTCCGCTCCAGTTCGCCGACGGTCCAGAGGAGCTCTGGCTGCGCCTCGAGCTTTGCTCGCACCGCGTCCCATCGGACGCCAGGGTGCCGCGCCATGTTCCCCTCGAACCGGGCACGCAGGGTTTCCAGCAGCGTAGCCCGCGCCGCGGCCCCGAGCCCCTTCCTGGCGTTCCGCTTTGGCATAGGTCTCCCGTGGTGACCAGATCTCCCGCACCGGCAGGCAGGGCCCCCTCGACCTGACCCGGCCCCTCTACTTTGCGACACAAAGTAACAATGAGATCCCTCGCGTGCAATCGCCGCCCCGCGGCCATCGTGGCCGGGGGGCCCGTGATTCCCACCGTCTCGATCGGGCGGATCCCCGATATTCATCATTGGCGGCGTGCGCCCCGACGCCGGCTCGCTGGTCCTGGCGAGGCGGGCGGTCAAGGGGGGGTCACCACAGGGGAGCGAGCGTTCCGGCAGCTCCGGGGGACCGTCGCCGAGCAGAGGGAGCGGCTCGACGACGGTCGCCAGGATGCGAGGGGACCGGCCTACGGCGCCAGCAGCTGGCCGGTCATGATCGGATGGTAGGCGCAGCGATACTCCCCCCGTCCACCGGGACCGACCACCACGGTCACGGCAGCTCCGGCAGCCACGTTGCCAGTGTCCCAGCCAGCTCCCGGGCCCGAGGCCGTGTGCGGCACAATGTCCCGGTTGGTCCAGGTGATCGTGTCGCCCGGGATCACCACGATGGCCGCCGGCCGGAACGCCATGCCCTCGATGACCACCTGGTGGTGCCGCGCGGCCGGGGCGGGGCCGCGGCAGGCGGCCGCCAGCATCACGGCCAATCCCATCGCGACCCGCCCCACCCCGCTCGACCTCATCGCCCGCCCAGGGAACGCACCAGATCCTCGGCATGCTTCTCGTGCCCGCGGAAGATCGTGAGTGCGCCCTGGAAGGCCTGCTTCACCTCGCGGTTCTGGATGGCCGGGATGAACTGGTTGGCCACCGCGCCGTTGACGGTGCGATGGTATTCCAGCTCGTTCTGGATGTAGGCCCGGTCAAACTCCGGCCCACGCAACCGGCTCAGCCGATCGATCTGGCTCGCGGCGCCGGCCAGCAGGCCCTGGCTCATGGCGTTGTCCTTGGCCGTCACCTGCAGCCGGGCCGCCAGGGCCGCCACCTGCTGGTTGACCGCTTCGTGGTCCCGGATCATCGTCTGGGCGAATTGGCGGATGGCGGGAGTGGTGGACAGCGCCAGGGCCAGGTGGGCGTAGGAGATGTCAATCTGGCTGGCCACCACGGCCACGTGCGCCATCTCCAGGTCGTCCAGCGGGGCCTGTCCCCGGGCGGGCCGGGCCGTCATCACGGTGGCCAGGATCGCCACCCCCACGAACATCGTCGTGCTGCGCATCGTCTGCTCCTGAAAAGAGGGTCGGTGAACTGCGCCAGAATCATGGTGCATGGGGCTGCCACGATCCATCGCCCAGAGTCCACAATTCATGACCCTCCGTTCACAACTCTGTCCGTTGAGACACCCTTCATGCTATATTGGCGCCATGGACACTCTGAGCACCGTGCTCACCACCCTCCGCCTCCGGGGAACCCTCTACTTCCACACCGAGTTCCGGCCACCCTGGGGGCTCCGGGTCCCGCGGTTCCGCCGCGTGGCCCGCTTCCACATGGTGGTTCGCGGGACATCCTGGGTGCGGGTCATCGGCGGGGGGGAGCCGGTCCTGCTCGAGGCCGGGGACCTGATCCTCGTCACCAACGGCGCGGAGCACGTGCTGGCGGACACCCCCGACACCCCCTGCCGGATGGTGGACGACGTTGTCCGGCAGGCGGGGTTCACCGGGCGCGGGGCCCTGGTCATGGGCGAGAGCGACGCCGGCGGCCCGACGCGCCTGGTCTGCGGTCACTTCGCGTTTGATGAGGAGTTCCAGCACCCCTTCGTCGAGCAGCTTCCCCCCGCCATCGTCATCCGGTCCGACGATCACGCCACCAGTCCCCCGCTGCAGGACGCCTTTCAGTTCGTGGCCCGGGAGGTGCGCGCGGGACGCCCCGGCGGCGATGCCGTGGTGACCCGGCTCTCGGAGGTGCTCTTTGTCCAGGCGGTGCGCCATTGGGTGGAGCGGGAGGACCACGTCTCGGGGATCGTGGCAGCACTGGCCGACCCAGGCCTGAGCGCGGCCCTCGCCGCGATCCACTCGGCGCCCACCCGGCCCTGGACCGTCGAGGCGCTGGGACGCGAGGCGGCGATGGGTCGCACCGCCTTCGCGACGCGATTTCGGGAGCTCGTCGGCATGACACCGATGGAGTATCTCACCGCCTGGCGCATCCAACTGGGCAAGCGGCTGCTGGGAGAGACCCGGTATTCACTGGACCAGATCGCCAACCAGGTGGGCTACGAATCGTCAGCGTCGTTTTCGCGGGTCTTCACGCGCCAGACGGGAGAGCGACCCGGCGCGTACCGCAGGCGGCACGGGTCGGAACCGGTGGCCCTGACAGGCTGACGCCGCCGGGTTCCGTCAGCCGACATCAGCGGGTGAGGGAAGATCCCCGCGACTCGCGGATCAGGACCTCGTCACCCCAGGCCGTGGAAACGGCCCCCCGAGGTGGCGGGCCGGCTGTCACGTTGACCGCTCCGGGGCGGTGCCGGTCCGCAGCACCAGGTACCCGAGCAGTCCGGAGGCCAGGGAGCCGACCAGGATGCCGAGTCGCTCGAGGCCCAGGAAGGCCATGCTGTCCTGCTCGAAGGCCAGCGAGGCGATGAACAGGCTCATCGTGAACCCGATGCCGCAGAGGGCCGCGGCGCCGTACAGTTGCCGCCAGCCGACCCCATCGGGCAGCGCCGCGATCCCCGCCCGGATGCCGACCCAGCTGAGCACGAGCACCCCGACCTGCTTGCCCAGGAACAACCCCACCACGATGCCCAGCGGAACCGGCTGGAGCGTGTCGGCGATCGAGAGCCCACCCAGCGGCACCCCCGCGTTGGCGAACGCGAAGATCGGCAGCACCCCGAACGCCACCCACGGGTGCAGTCGGTGCTCCAGTCCCTTGAGTGGGGACTCGGCTGCGGGCGAGCCCGGCGCCCCGAGCGGAATGAACATCGCCAGCACCACCCCGGCCAGCGTGGCGTGCACACCGGACTTCAGCACCGCCACCCAGAGCACGATCCCGACAAGGATGTAGCCGGCCGGCCGAACCACACCCGCCCGATTGAGCAGGGCCAGCACCATGACCAGGCCGGCCGCAACGGCCAACGCGGTGCTGGAGAGACTGGCGGTATAGAACAGGGCGATCACGACGATCGCCCCGAGGTCGTCGAAGATGGCGACGCTCAGGAGGAAGGCCTTCAGTGAGGCCGGCACCCGGTCGCCGAGGAGGGACAGCACCCCCAGCGCGAAGGCGATGTCGGTCGCCGCGGGGATGGCCCAGCCCTGCAGCGCGAAGGCGTCCGCCCGGTTGAGGGCCACGTAGCAGGCGGCGGGCACCGCCATCCCACCCACCGCCGCCAGCGCCGGCAGGCTGGCCCGCCGGAGGCTGGAGAGGTGCCCATCCAGGACCTCGCGCTTGAGCTCCATCCCGATCAGGAAGAAGAACACCGCCATCAACCCGTCATTGATCCACAGCAGCAGGGGCTTGGCGATGCCAGTGGTCCCGACCTGGATGGAGAGGGGCAGGTTGAGCAGCGCCGTGTACGACGCCGCGAGGGGGGAATTGGCGACGACCAGCGCCAGCGTGGCCGCGGCCATCAGCACCAGGCCCCCCGCGGACTCGAGCCGCAGGAAGTCCTGCAGCGGCTGCAGGAGTGCGGCAGGAGCCGACGACGCCTTCTTGGGCATGGGAATCCGCTCTTCCTGGTGACGGGGATACGGTGTGCCGGACCCGGCTCCTGCCGGCCGCCGTGGGAGCGTAGCGCGTCCGGGAGCCACGGTCAACGCTGTCAAATGGCCTTGCCGATCGCCGTGCGTCACGATCGGCCGCCGAATGGCGAACGGCCACCCTCGGGGTGGCCGTCCGGGCACCGACGGGAGACCGGCGGGAGCGTGGCCCCGCCGGCCGGGGATCCCTACGCCGAGGGCAGCGCCTCGACCGTGGCCACCATCCGCCGCCGCATCGCCTCGTCGGGCAGGTCGCCCACCATCGCGCCGAGGTTGTCCACCAGGTTCGTGGGACGGCTGGTCGCGGGAGTGGCGGCCGTCATCACCGGATGGCTGACCACGAACTTCAGGAAGAACTGCGCCCAGGTGGTGGCGCCGAACTCCCGGGCGTAGTCCGGCACCGGCCGGTCGCCGACCCGCGCCCAGAGCCGGGTGCGGCCGAACGGGGCGTAGCCCAGCACCGCGATCCCGCGGTCGCGCGCGGTGGGCAGGATCGCCTGTTCGACCTCGAGGTTGTCCACCGCGTAGTCGATCCCGATGAAGTCGAGCGGCTCCGTCCGCATCACCCGGAGCAGGTGCTCGTACTGGTTCTCCGAGGTGGTGGTGATCCCCAGGTAGCGGATCCGCCCCTGCTGCTTGTACTCGCGCAGGATCGCCAGCTGATTCGGGGGGTCGCCCATGTTGTGGACCTGGATCAGGTCGATGACCTTCTTGCCCACCCGCGTGAAGGAGGTCTCCACCTGCGCCCGCGCCGCGGCAGGATCGGCCGCGCCGCCGCGTGCGACGTTGAGCTTGGTGGCCCAGAAGACCTGGTCGGCGATGCCGAGCTCCTGCACGATCCCGCCGGCCACCTGCTCCGAGGCACCATAGCCCGGCGCGGTGTCGAACACCTTGCCCCCGAGTTCCACCATCCGGCCGAGGACGCTCTTGAGGGCGCTGACGTCCTCCGATCGCGCCACCTGCGAGAAGGTGGCGGAGCTGCCCAGCCCGATCACCGGGATCCGCTCGCCGGTGGAGGGAACCGGCCGGGTGATGATCGCCCGGGTGCCCTGGGCCAGCAGCGCCTCCAGCCGCTGGATCGGGAGCGAGAGCGCGGCCCCCGCGCCGAGGGTCAGGCCCAGCCATTCACGTCGATTCTGCATCCTGCCTCCAGGTTGAGTGCTGCGATATCAGTTCCTGTCGTCAGCGGCGCCCGGTCAGCCTGCCGCACCCGCGCGTCGGGCCTGTTCGCGGCCCAGCCAGATGCCCAGCACCATCCAGACTGCTGCCAGCGGAATCGCCACCATCGTGAGGGCGGCGAGCCCCATGCCGAGCCGCCCGAGCAGTCCCTCGGTCCAGGCCCCCGTCACGTCGCCGGCGCGGTACACGAAGGTGTCGATGAACGCCTTCGCCTTGTACTTGTCCTCGGTGCTCACGACCGTGAAGAGGGTCTCGCGAGCCGGCCGCATGATCGCCCGCTGCACCGCCCGGAAGACGGCATCGAAGATCACCAGTGCCGCCAGCGTGCCCACCACCATCAGCCCCGCGAAGCCCAGCGCCACCACGATCGGCAGCAGCGCCAGGGTGATCGACACCCCCAGCCGGCGCATCAGGTGGCCGGTGACCACGAGCTGCAGCAGCAGCGTGGACACCTGGGTCACCAGGTCGATCTGGGCGAAGACGGTGGTCCGGGTGTCGAGGTCGCTGCCGATCTCGGCCACCATCGCCAGCCGGGTGAAGTAGATGAAGGTGACCACCACTGCCAGGATCAGCACGTATCCCGAGATCGCCAGCAGGTAGGGCGAGGTCAGCGCGGAGCGGAATCCCGCCCAGGCGCTCCCGCCAATCACCGCCGGCACGGCAGCAGCCGGGGCATCCGGGGCCGGCGCGGCCGGCTGGAGCCGGGTCACCAGCCAAGCCGCCCCGATCGCAAGCAGCAGGAACGCCACCGCCACCAGCAGCAGGCTCGCCGTGCCAAGCGGCTGGGCCAGCGCCTGGGCCAGCCAGGGACCGAAGATCGCCCCCAGCGTCCCGCCCACCGCCACGACCCCGAAGAACCGCTTGCTCTGCTCCAGGGTGAAGCGGTCCGCCATCAGGGCCCAGAAGACCATCGTGGCGAAGAAGTTGAACACGCTGAACCAGACGTAGAACACCCGCCCGCTCACCTCCCCGATGGCCTGGGGGGCGAGGGTCAGGAGCCCCCAGAACACGAGCAGGCTTGCCGCAAAGAACCCGTAGGTCGCGGTGATGAAGGCCAGTCGCCGCATCCGGCTCACCAGCAGCCCGAACACCGGGTTCACCGCCAGGGTCACCACCGCCGTGCCGATGAACAGCCAGCGCACCGCGTCGAGGCCGCTCTGCATGCCCAGCGCCTCCCGCGCCGGACGCAGCACCATCAGCGCGGTGAGCACGCAGAAGAAGAACGCCGCCGAAGCCAGGGTGGCCGGGGCCTCGTCCTTCCGGATGTTGAGGAACCGCTGCAGGAGACTCGACATGGGAGCCCGGTTGGGAAGTCAGGTCCGCAGGAAGATCGGCACCCATCCGTCAGGACGGAGACATATAGATACGTGCCCGGCTTGGCGGTCGTTGAAGGGCCAGGCGGGCGCCCGGCCCAGCGCGGGGCCGATTTCAGCGGCTCTCGCCGGGCCGACTGGTCGACCAGCGACTCCCGGCAGGGGGGCGTCCGCATCCGTGGGGTCCGCGTCCGCGTCCCTCATGCGGCCGTGCGCTCCACCCGGGGACGGCGGGCGGGCAGATTGCATCGCACCGTCGCCCCCCACCGTGCCGGCAGCCGCCTCACCCCGCCTTGTTCTTCTCGTCCCAGGCCATCGGCTCCCAGAGTTCCACCTTGTTGCCATCGGGGTCCATGATCCACGCGAACTTGCCGTTCTCGTGCGACTCCGGCCCCTGCACGACCGCCACCCCCGCGGCCCCGAGGTCCGCGAGCAGCTCCTCCAGGTTGTCGACCCGGTAGTTGATCATGAACGACGAGGTGCTCGGCGCGAACCACGTGGTGTCCGACTTGGCCGCGTTCCAGACCGTCAGGCCACCATCGGGAGCAGGATCGTCCGGCCACTTGAGGATGGCGCCCCCCCAGTCCTCCAGCACGAGGCCCAGGTGAGTCCGGTACCACTCGGCCAGGGCGACGTGATCACCCCGGCTCTTGAAGAAGACACCACCAATGCCGGTGATCCGTGCCATCGCTCGCTCCTGGTCGGGGGGATGTCGGGAGGGCGCCCGGCCCGCGGGCTCGCCCCGGGGAAGGAAGAAACTACCGCTCCGTCGCGGTGTCCGTCAGACCGGGGAAGGCCGTGGGCTATGCGTCGAGGAGGTCGCGGACGGTATCGTAGCAGGGCTCGCACATCCCGTGGGTGAGCTGCGGAAGGGGCGCTCGCTCGAAGAGGCCCAGCCGGGCCACCGCCTCCTCGACCCCGAGCCACGAACCGGCCACCTCGATCCGCTTGCACCAGCTGCAGGCCCGGAGGAAGGCGTCGCCAGGTTCGCGTTTTGGCTCGAGGAGGGCCTGGGCAGGGCGAGCTTCGGTCCGCAGGACGGTGCTCGACACATGGATTCGTCCCTGCCGGGGCTCCATCCGCAGCCGGAGAAACCGCCGCTCAACCGGGGAGTCGCAGCGCAGCGGAACCTCGACCGGGGTCCCGGTGCTGGTGACCCGCTCGAGCAACTGCCCATACAAATGCACCGTCGTCGCGTCGGCCATGAAGCTGAAGATCGAGCGACCGAGCGGCCCGGGCGGCACCAGTTCGTCGGCACCGTTGGCGATGGCAAAGCGGCTCCACGCGGCATCCACCGCCACCAGGCGCAGCTGCTCGTCCAGCTCGTAGCTGCACGCCGCGGAAACCACCGGGGGGCTCGCTGTCATCGTGAAGGTATCTATCCCGGCCCGCAGAAGGTGGCAAGGCATCCGGCCGGTGCTCAGTCCTCCTCGGGAAACGGCAGGTAGCCCCAGTGGGCGGCACCCCAGAGCAACGTCCCATACCCCAGCCCGGCGGCCAGCCAGCCACCGATCGAGGGAAGCAGCGCCGCAGGAGACAGGAGGGCACCCGCCACGCCAAGGCCCAGCCCAGCCAATCCCCCCAGCAGCACGAAGGCAAGGTACCCGGGCGGCACCAGGCGCTCGCCGGCTCCAGTGGAGTGGGCGAACCGCGCGCCACGGACCATCCGGCCCAGCCCGGCAAGCAGCCCGGTGAACAGCCCGAGACCGACCCACAGCAGGATGCCGAAGAACAGCACCAGGCCGAACAGCATCGGAGCCACCGCCGCGATGACTCCCGATCCCGGGCTCAGCCGGGGACTCAGGAGGGACGCGAGCAGCGGGCCCGCCACGAGGGCGCCGACCACGCCGAGCAGCTGCACCGCCAGCGGCCGCGCGGGGACCGTCCTCATCCGCCTGATGCGGTCACCATCCGCAGCCGGGCTAGGCCAGCGGCCGGACCACCAGCCGGCCGTAGGCAATGAACGTCATCAGGAGCCCAAGTATCGCGCTGAAGACCAGCGGGGCCATCTCGTGGTACTGGACGTGCACCCAGATGAACACGAGGCTTTCCAGCGCCAGCACGGCAGCGGCCAGGACCGTGACCTGGGGCCGCCAATGGAGCACCCCGGGAGCGACCAGGCCAGCCACGCAGAGCAGCTCCACGATTCCCAGGGCCAGCCAGGCCTCCCGCGGCAGCGCGCCGAAGGAGGGAACATCCGCGCTCACCTTGTCGAACAGGAAGACCTTCATGACTCCGGACGCCCCGTACAGGAGCGCGGCCAGGCCCTGCAGGACCCACAGCAGTGTGTGCATCATCCCCGTCCCTTCGGTGGCGGGCCAGTCCGATTGGAAGAAATCCGGCGCCCTCGCCGCGCCCGCTGCGACGACTTCCCCGCCGCCCGGAACGCCGCGAGTCCCATCAGGCGGCGGAACTTGGGACACGCCAGGTGGTCCTCCGCCGGGCAGGCCGCGGCGTGCCGGAGCCCGTCCCGGATCGTGGTCAGCTTCCGGATCTGCTCGTCACACGCCTTGGCCCGGGCGGCCAGCACGCCGCGGTCCACCCGGGGACGCCCCCCGGCGGTCAGCATCCCGCCGATCTCCGACAGGCTGAGCCCCGCCGCCCGCCCCAGGGTGATCAGCGCCAGCTGCTCCACGACCCCGTCGTCGTACTGGCGCCGAAGGCCGCGTCGGCCGGTCGACTGGATCAAGCCCCTCTCCTCGTAGAACCGCAACGCCGAGGGCGCCACCCCCGACTGCCGGGCCACCTCCGAGATGTCCATCGCCCCCCTCTTGACTTCAAGTCCACTTGAAGTTGTAGCGTATTCCCACGAACGGTCAAGGACCACGGGAGGCAGGACAATGGAACACCTCGGAGATGCCCTCATCGTCGGAATCGGAGCCACCCTCGTCATGGACGCCTGGGGGGTCCTCCGCCGCCCGCTCCTCGGGCTGGCCCGCCTGGACTACGCCCTGCTCGGCCGCTGGTTCGGCCACATGGCCGCGGGGCGGTTCCGCCACCAGGCCATCGCCGCCGCCACCCCGGTGCGCGGGGAACGCCTGATCGGCTGGACGGGGCACTACCTCATCGGCACCGCCTTCGCCGCCCTGCTCCTCGCCATCTGGGGGCCGGCATGGCTGGAGCGGCCCACCCTGGGCCCCGCGCTCATGGTCGGCATCGGCACGGCGGCGGCGCCGATCCTGGTCATGCAGCCGGCCATGGGGGCCGCGCGCACCGCTCGCCCGGGCGCCGCCCGCCTGCACGCCATCCTGACCCACACCATCTACGGTCTCGGCCTCTACCTCGCCGGGTGGCTCCACCACCTGGTCCTCTGGCCGTGACCCGCACGTCCCAACCCCACTCCAAGGAGATCCCCATGCGCATCCCCGCTCGCTTCGCCCCGCTGCTGTTCAGCGCCCTGCTCTCGACCATCATGGTCGCCATCGTCTCGGCGTTCGTTCTGGTCTCGTCCCGGGGCATCTACCCCGGGCTGGCGGCGCAATGGATGCGCAGCTGCCTGACCACCTGGCCCGTCGCGTTTCCGACGGTGTTCGTCGTGGCGCCCCTGGTGCGGCGCACCGTCGCCCGGGTCACCGCCTGAGATGAACACCGCGGTCGTGGGGGTGCGCCGTGCGGAATGGCAGGTGCCAGCCGCGTTGATGGCACTGGCGCTGGTGCCCTCGGGCTCCGGGATCGTTCGCCTGGCCCATCTGGCGGGCGGCGGCCCGGTCACGGAGGCCAACGCACGGTTCTTCGCGATGCCGGTGCCGGTCGTCCTCCACATCCTTGGCGCGTTGCCGTTCGGCCTGCTCGGCGCCTTGCTGTTCGCGCCGAGCTTCCGGCAGCGCGCGCCGCGGTGGCACCGGATTGTGGGAAGGGTCCTGGCGCCACTCGGCCTGGTTGTGGCGCTCTCGGGGCTGTGGATGACGCTGGGCTATCCCTGGCCCGCGGGAGATGGGGAGGCGCTGTACATCCAGCGGCTGGTCTTCGGGACGGCAATGACCGTCGCGATCGTCGGCGGCGTCGACGCCGTCCAGCGCCGGGACTTCCGCGCGCATGGCGACTGGATGACCCGGGCCTATGCGATCGGCATGGGCGCGGGGACCCAGGTGTTCACCCACCTGCCGTGGTTCCTGCTGTTCGGTACGCCGGGTGAGGGGCCGCGGGCAGTCCTGATGGGGGCCGGGTGGGTGATCAACCTGCTGGTCGCGGAATGGGTCATCCAGAGGAGCCGGACCGGCCCGGGATCTCCGGCTGGGGCCGGACCCAGGATCCCGGCAACAGATATCCTGCGGCCCGGGCAGCCCCATCCCGATCGCGCCGCGAACCCGTCGCAGCCACGGTTTCATGCCGGCCCCCTGCCGCGCAAACCGTACACCACCAGGGCAATCGCCAGCACCAGCGCGAGTGCCTGGGACACCTGGATCACCTGGACGACCGTCTCCCGCCACGGCTCCGCGCCAAAGCCAGCACCACCCATTGGCGTGAGGCGGTTGGTTCCCCACGCGGCGGCCAGCAGCGAGCCCAGCAGGTTGGCGTAGGCCCCACCGATCGCGAGCCTCAGCGCCAACGCCTGCTGGGAGGCGCTCAGCGTGAGCCGGCCCCAGAGCGAGGCGAGGCCGATGAGCAGCACGCCCGCCATGATGGCGCTGACATGTGCCGCCAGGGCCTGGCGGGAGTTCGTGAACGCCGGTATCGCCGGGCCGAGGAGGAGGGCGAGGAGAACGAGCAGCGCGCCGCCTCGTGCGAGTACGCGCTCATCCTGGCGATTCGTCATCTGGCTCTCCATGGAGATGGGACGCGGGCCCGACGAACCTGGCGGGGCGAAACGACTCCCAGAGGCGGCCCGCAACCTCCTCGGTCGAGTGCGCCGCCTGGGCCAGGATGAGCGCACCGAATGTCGACGGCACAGGGCTCATGTCGGGGTTCCGTTCCAGGTGCCGGGCCTCCGGGTCCGGGCGCTGCCCCGCACCGCCCGCCCGTGCCGCTATGCGTCGTGGTAGGCGCGCTCCAGCGCGGCCACGTCGAGCTTGACCATGGTCAGCATGGCGTCCATCACCGCCTGCACCTTCGCGCCGTCCGGATCGGCGACCAGCTCCATGAACCGCCTCGGGACGATTTGCCAGGTGACGCCAAACGGGTCGGTGATCCAGCCGCACTGGCTCGGCGTGGCTCCGGCCTCGAGGAGCGCGTCCCAGTACCGGTCGACCTCCGCCTGATCCTCACAGTCCACGAAGAGCGAGAATCCCTGGGAGAAGGAGAAGTAGGGGCCACCGTTGTAGCCCATGAACCGCTGGCCCCCGACCACGAACTCCGCGGCGGTGACCGGGCCGTCGGCGCCGGTGCGCGAGACGCTCCGGATTTCGGAGTCCGGGAAGGTGGCGGCGTAGAATGCCATCGCCGCCTCGAGCTGGTCGTTGAACATCAGGAACGGTGTGACCTTGCTCATCGAGCATTCCTCTGGTGCGTGGGTCCAAGTGGTGGGCACACGGGAAGTGGCGCGCGGCCAGGTGGGGCCTGGGGATGCACCCTCACCCCGACCCTATCCAGGCACCAGCGCCAGGTGCGCCCCGACCGGATCCTGGATCACCGCGTAGGCGTACTCCCCATCCCGTCCGCGCGACTCCCTGATCACGGTCCCGCCTTCCTCACGGGTGCGGTCGAGACTCCGGGCCAGGTCGCCGACGGGAAGGTACAGCATCCAGACCGGTGGCAGGCCCTGGTTCACGCCCCGGGCATGACAGACGCCAGCCGCCGGGCTGCCATCCCCCCCCAGCATGTTGTAGTCGGCGTAGCGATCGCCCGCGTCCGCCATCGCCACGTCCTCCACCGTCCAGCCCACGACCTGGGCATAGAAGTCCCGAGTGGCCGGGGCGTCGGGAACGGTCAGGTCGAGCCAGGCGATCCGGCCCACGGGTGACCCATCGTCCGTGGCCGGGGGGGGGAGCGCCTCCGCAGGAACGACCGGGATGATCCCGAACGCCGCCCCGTTGGGGTCGCGCAGCACGGCCCACTGGTGCTTCCCGCTGTCATCCAGCATCAGCGTGCGCCCGCCCAGCGCGAGGGTCCGCTCCACGCTGGCGGCGATGTCGGCCACCTGGATGTGCGGCATCCACTGGAGGGGCAGGTGGGCCAATTCCTCCGTCCGGGCCCCCAGGCCGATGACCGGGATGCCGTGGTTGTTCATGAGGTCGTCGCGCCAGAGCGGGCGCTCCCCGGTGCCGAGCACCCGGGCGTAGAAGCGCATCACCCGTTCGTGCTCGGGGACGGCGATGTCGGCGCTGAGGGTCCCGCCGACGCGGGAGAGGAAGGGGTTCAGCATGGCATGCCTCCCGACGGCATCGCGTTGGTGGTGGACACGCACGGGGCGCCGGCCGCAGGGACACCCATCACCGCGGTGGCCGGGGATGGTGGAGCCAGACCGCACCGCTGGCCGCGCCGACGAGGGTTGACACGAACATCCGCGTCGCGATCATCACGGGCCGCCCGCGCTCGTTCACGAGGTTGGCCATCACCATCTCGGAGAGCAGGGGGATCTCCTCCTCGCGGCTCTCAATCGTCACGGTGCCCGTGTCCGGCACGCTGAAGGGGCGATAGCTCGCGAAGGCATCGACCTCCTCCGGCGCCCCCGTCCCGTCCGGGCGGAACAGGTAGCCCCGCTCACCGCCCAGGGCCCTCCCGGCCAGCACCTCCACCGGCACCAGCCACACCTGCAGGCTGTCCGGTTCCGGGTGGAGGGTGACGGGCCCGAACTGGCGTTCAGCCTCCACGTAGGCGGGGTACCCGCGGTCGAGGGCGGCCCGCGTGGCCCGTTGCCGGGCCAGGAGGGACGCGGTGTCGGGTGTGGCGGGGAGGCGGGCTCCATCCCGCAGCGAGACACTGCTGGCGCGAACCAGCCGGGTGCCCGCACTGTCCGTGTCGAGGAAGACCCCAACCCACTCGCCCCCGGTCCGGAGGCAATGCCCGGATCGTCCGAGGGAGTCCGCCGGCCCGAATCGCCCCTGCGCCCGGAGCTCGGAGACGCGCTGGGCGCACCGCAGGGCCACGAGCAGGTTCTGGGCCCGACGATCCTGGAGATCGAAGGTGGCCGCATCGGGGCCGGTGCGCGCCGCCTGCGCTCCCGCCCCCCGGGCGAGGCCGCCCAGCAGGCACAGGCAGGACACGGCCATCCGAAGCATCACGGCGATCGCCCTCCGTGGTGAGCCCTGGCCGGCCACCGGTGCGGCGGTGCGGCGACGGGGCCAGGTCTGCCGCCCGACGAGTTGCGCCGCTGCCGGCCGGGCATTCATCGCGTCGGCCCCACTCGCAGCAGGCGCTGGTCAGGCGGCGTCACGGCACAGACCGCGGACATGGGCAACACCTGGGATCGAGGAGATCGGTCACACTCGCGCGATACGCGGTTCCGAGTGTGGGCTCGCCGCATCCGGTAATCTCGCGCATCCAGGCGTCCCAGCAAGTGGTCGTCGAGGTGGACCGACCAGATCGCATCGGCCACCGCCTCCAGCGCCACCTGCTCCCCGGCCAGGACCGGGCTGCCAGGCACCCCGGGGCTCACGTCGCGAAGAGCGCCCCGGTGTCCCTCCGAATCCGACCGGGCAGGCCATGGGCCTGAAAGCGCCGCACCATCCCCCCGTGGGCCCCGATTCCTGCGGTGGACGGGAGGGCCGGACAGGCGAGCAGGTCCCGGGAACACCCATCCGCGATCGTGCGCGGGCAGCAGGAGGCGCCGCTCGACGGCAGCACGTACCTCCCCGGGGTGCACGACACCGGGCTGGAAATGTCAGCCATGTCCCCGGCTGCTCCGTCGGACGCCGATGCGATCGACATCCAGCTTCGGGACTACCGCTTCTTCGCCCCGACACCGGGCACGGCGGCGACTTGGATCATCCATGCCGCGACTTGGCGTTCGTCGAGGTCACCCACGGACTTGAGCTCCACGCCCCGCGTGGCCTTGCCCATCGCCACAGGCGTCACCGGCGGTACCGGCTTGAGCGCTGCACCGTTCACGAACATCACCTTGACGTGGTCGGCGAATCCGCCGCAGCAGAAGCACCAGCCGTCACCGACGCCATAGTATGCCATGCCCCATTTCACGGAGCGCTGCAGGCCGGGAAGCGTGCTGGACGCAAGAGCATCGACGCGTTCCGCGATGCCGCGCTGCGGCTGCGGCAGGCTGGCGATGTAGGCGAAGACCGGCTTGTCGCCGACCGCGGCCTTCGCGGGGCTCGCCTTGCCGGTCACCATGGATTCCGGCAGCGTCGTGGCTGCCTGGCCCTGGGCGGCCGCGCGCTGGGCCGGCTTGCGGACGGCGGGCCTGGAACTCTTGTCGGACTTGCGGGCGGGCATGGTGGTCTCCTGCACCTCGGGTGGGTGTCGGCCTGACGACATGTGGTTCCGCGGCGGGGCCAGGTCCGGCCCCCGCCAGCCTCGAAAGTTAGGGCCCGGGGACCCCGCCCGTCAGCCCCGCGACATCACCTCATCGCCCGGGGCGAGGTAATTGTGGATGTGCATCGTGAGGTCCAGCCCCTGGAATGTCACCCAGCCGGGAGTGTGGGAGTCAATCGCATAGCGTACCCCCTGCCGAGGCAGCGAGATGAACAGATCGGCCTCGACCGAGTGGTAGGGGCCCACTTCATCCAGTTGGATCACCTGGTCGCCCACCGTCAGCGTCCGCGACCCACGGAAGGTCTCGCTCGGCATCGGACCGTTCGGGTCTCCCATGTCCAGGAGGTAGGCCCCAACCCACGGATGCGCAATGATCGTGAGGCGAGGTAGCGTTGCATTGGTATCTCCTGGTGCGGCCCCTCGCGTGGAGTCAGGGGTTGGCGAGCCGGCACGCGTGCCGGCTCGGGATCTGCGTCTTGCCGACGTTCCCTGGGTGCTCTCGCGGGGGACCCATGTGCCCGGCTAGTCCACCCCGCCGCCGCCTCAGGCCGCCTGGTTGAACAGGTAGCGTGCGATGCGCCAGGCACCCGCTTCCCGGGCAAACACGAACAGTTCGCGATTGGACTCCGGATTCGTGCTGCCGGTCGCGTGCACCCGCACGGTACCGTTCGATCGTGTGAGCGCCGTCGCCATCCCCTCGCCGACCCTGACCTCGTCGACCACGAACGCGATCGAGAGCGTGATGTTCTGGAAGATCGCGCGGTACGACTGCAACACGGCGTCCCGCCCGTCCGCAGTGGGGAAGCCCTGGGGCATGAACATGCCGTCGGCCGCATACAGCCCGGCGATCGCGGCGGCATCCGACGCGTTCAGGAACTTCTCATAGGCCGCCAGCAGGTCGTGGATGCTGCGCTCATCGTGTGTCATGGAACCGCTCCAATTGGTTGACCCCACGCGAGGAGCGAATGGTTCCGCGGGAGCACGCGTGCGCCGCGGATCGTGCGTCAGCCGTCGGTGCCTGGCTGGACGGCGTCCAGCAGACCCTCGAGCCGCCGCAACTGCGTCGGACTCAATCCTCCGAGCGCGGCAACGGCCGCACGCCGGACGTCCGCGTCCAGGCCGTCGAGCAGGGCCCGCCCGTGCGCGGTGATCACACTGAGGAGGCTCCGCCGGTCGACTGAGGAACGCCGGGTCTTCACGGCCCCCATGCGCAGCAGTCCGGAAAGGATCCGGGTCAGGTCGGGGTCGCCCGTCACCATCCGTTCGCCGATCCCGTTCCGGCTCAGGCCCTCCTCCCCAGCGTGGCGCAGGATGCGCAGCACGTTGTACTGGGACGGCGACAGCCCGGCCCGGCGGACCACGGCATTCGACGGCACCGAGGCCGCCCACGCCGCCCGAACGAGGGCGATCAATGCGCGCTCCTCGGGCGTTTCAATGCCCATCGCGTCGGCGGGTGTCGTGGCTCGCATGAGGACAAGATACTCCTCGCGAGGAGTATGTCAAGGGGCCGTCGACCTGCCACTGCTGCCCGCTGGGCCTCGCGCTCGAACATGACACTCGCCGCGAATCGAGCCGCGAGGCCGCTCCGGATGGCCTACCGACTGTCCAGTCGACGGAGAGGGCCCGCCGCCGCGGGCACAGAGCCCGTCTCCCATCGGTCCGCCACAAGCCAGAACCTCTCTCGAGGTGGGACAGGCCCAAGCCCGCGAACCTAAGGGTGCTAAACCCCTGGATGCCTCTCGTGCCATGGTGTCGCCTCCTCGTACGCATGGCCGATCCGGCACAGCATCGCCTCGCTCAACGGGTTGCCGGCGAGCTGCATGGTGTAGAGGAGACCTTCGGTGGAGAGGCCGCAGGGAAGCGTCAGGGTCGGCGTTCCCGCAAAGTTGTGTGGAAACGTGAACGAGGTGACTGCCTTCTCATTGGCCAACTCGGTGGCCCTGAATTGATTCCACTCCGTCATGGACCCGTACTGCAGCCCGGACCGAACCGTGAACGGCCTACCCGCCGCCGGACTCAGGATCGCGTCGACGCTGGACAGGACAGCTCGGAAGCGCTCGCTGAACTCCGTCCCGACGTGACGGGCATTCGCGAGGTCCGCCTCACTGACACTCGCACCAAAATCGAGAAACTCCCGGAAATAGGCCCCGTACTCATCCGCCCGTGAGGGGAAGGTGTCTCGATGGACCTGGGCCGCCTCGGCGGCGCAGACGACAGGCCAGGCAGCCAGCACCGCCGTCACGTCGGGGACCTGAACGCCCACCACCTCAGCCCCCATCCGCTCCAGTTCTCGCAGGGCGACCTCGATCGCGGAGGCCAGGCCCGGTTCCACGCCGTCCAACGCGTAGGCACGATCGAACCCGATCCGAACCCCCTCGACCCCCCGACCGAGGTCGCCGAGCATGCGTGGGACTGGAGCGCCCAGCGAGGTGGGGTCGTTGGGGTCCTGCCCCGCAATCGCCTCGAGGACGATCGCCGCGTCCCTCACGCTTCGCGTCATCGGGCCCACATGATCGAGCGACTCCGCCAGCGCCAGGACGCCGTACCGGCTCACCCGGCCGTAGGTGGGCTTGAGCCCGACGATGCCGTTGGCCATCGACGGGAAGCGTATCGACCCCCCCGTGTCGGTTCCGAGGGCGGCAAAGCAGAGACCGGCCGCCGTGGCGACACCTGACCCACTGGAGGACACGCCCGCCCAGAGTTCGTCTCCCCAGGGGTTCACCGGGATGTCGAAGTCGCGATGATAGCCGACCATCGCGCCCTCGGTCGTGGTCAGCTTGCCAAGCAGCACGGCCCCGGCGGCCTTCAGCTTCGCCACCACGGTGGCGTCGAACGCGGGGATGAATCCCTCCAGCACCTTCAAGCCGCCCCTCGTCGGCACCCCCTGCGTGTAACAGAGGTCCTTGACCGCGATGGGCACGCCGTGCAGCGGCCCACGGTAGTTGCCGGCCTGCATGTCACGCTCCGCAGTGCGGGCGGCCGCCAGGGCCTCGTCGGCCATGACGGTGGCATAGCTGTGCAGACGGACATCCTGTGTGGCGATGCGGTTGAGCATCATCTGCGTGAGCTCGACCGGCGAGACCTCCCTCGCTTCAATCAGCCGGGCGACCGCCGACAGGCTCAGGTAGTGCAGTGGTCCAAGGGTCGGCTCGTCCGCAAGAGGTGGTGCGGACGACGGGGAGCAACCGGGGAGAAGCGACGCCGCCATGCCAGCACCGAAGAGGGCCAGCAGGTCCCGTCGGGAGAGCCGGGCACTGTCGCGCATGTCGCTGGCGCGTCGCACGTTGTCTGGTTGATCGGAATGCATCTGGTCTCCTTGGGGACGATCCTGGCAACGGGCACCGCAGTCCGGTGAGGGACCGATCGAGCGCGAACTGGGTGACGCAACCCCGGATACCATGGCGACCGGTCGGGCTGACGCTGGGCATCAGGTGCAGCGGCGCTCATTGTGACACGCGCCGCTGTCGGCTGCAGGCCAAGTCAGCCAGCCTTGGAGCTACCCCCACAGCCAGCGCGGAACCTTCGCCTGGTACTGCGTCCACACATCTCCAAAGGTTCGGGCGAGCCACGGTTCCTCGTGGAGGACAACGCGCAGGTGAAACACGACCGCGACTGCAACAGCGTAGAGCGCCATCGGCCAGGACTGATAGCCGATTGCCCACCCCGTGAGAATCAGCAAGACGGCAACGTACATTGGATTCCTGGACCACCTGTAGAGCCCGGTCGCCACAAGTCTCGTTGGCGGCGCCCACGGCGCGAGTGTGCCGTGCCCCGCAACATGGAACTCACGCACACACGCGAGGAGCAGTACGCTCCCCACGCCCAGGGGGACCAGGCCCCACCAAGCCGAGAACACCCTTGTGTCAGGCTTCAAGAGGAGGGGCACCAGAAACGCCACTATGCCGGGCAGCGCAAGGAACGCGACCAGCGCTTTTGCGAAGAGACTGTTCATAGATGCCAACGTTCCTGGCTATTGCGTGTCTGGCCAGCGACCTGCGGTTCTGCGGCGGGGCCAGGTGCGATCCCGGCCCCGTTGGGAAGCTACGGCCCGAACGACCAGCCCGTCAGCCCCGGCCGCAGCCAGCATCGGTCAGGCAGCCATTGACCGAAAGACCCATCTTGTACAGGATTGTTGTACATATTACCGGAGCCCCAACATGGCAGTCAGGACCAGTTACAGCGAAGCCCGGCAGAATCTCGCTACGCTCTGGGACAGCGTGGAGGATAGCCGCGAGGCGGCCATCATTCAGCGCCGTGGCCATGAGGACATGGCCCTGATCCCTGCCGACGAGCTGTCGAGCCTGCGGGAGACTGCGTACCTGCTGCGCTCTCCTCAGAACGCCGTCCGCCTGCTGGCCGCCCTGACCCGTGCCCGCCGGGGGCAGACCAAGCCAACCGACCTCCAGGCCCTGCGTCGTGAGTTGGGATTGCCGGAGGCATCCTGAGTCCAGCGCGATCTTCGGGGCCCCGGGTGGCGGTCCTTCAGGACGAGTGCCTGGAGGATCTCCGATACTGGGTGGACACCAACCGCACGATGGCGGTGCGGGTCGTTGCCCTCATGGAAGCGGTGCTCCGGGATCCCTTCACCGGCCTCGGCAAACCGGAGCCCCTGAAGCACCTCGGCGGTAACGTGTGGTCTCGGCGTATCAACGAAGCCGACCGCCTGGTGTACGAGGTGTTCGCCGACCGCATCGAGTTGCTCGAGGCACGGTACCACTACGGCTGAGTGCACCCGGCGGCATGACGGCTTGCGCATGACCTGCCGAGCGCGCACTAAGGAGTGGACAGCACACTGTTTTGTAACCCGCTCGGGCGGGTCCATGGGCCTGTTGGGCTGCACCAGCGCCCTAGCGCAAGCCCGAGAATAGGGTAGCGGCTAGCCCAATGCCAAGCCCGGAGCCGAAAGCATATTGGCTGAAAGCAGCAAGGGCGCCTGCCGAGGAGCCTCCATTGATCAAGGCCGCAGTATCAAGGAGACCTACAGCAGCCACTAAGACGCTAGCGCCAAGCACAGCGGTCGAGCCGAAACGCCACCCTGCTTCAGTCGCCATGAGAAGGTCGTAGGCAGCGGTGCCAGCCGCAATGACTATGAACAGCTTAAGCCAGCTGAGGACCTCAACCCCCATACTTGGTAGCATTGCTGTCAGGACAAATGCAGTGGCAATCATGGCGGCAAGACCGACCACGGCGAACGCAAGATTGCGCCCCATCAGGCGTCCGAGCGCCAGCCCGGATACAAGCTTCAGCATCGTTGCAAGCGCGACAAAGGCAGAGCCTACCATTTCAAGCCCGGGTGGGTAGGCCAGTAACGCGATCGTCAGCATTACCCCCACTGCGGTGGCGGCACCTGTTCCGAACTGTGGTGCAACTGTGCGGGACACCCCAATGAAGATGGCCCCTAGGCCAAACACAGCGATAAGGCCGAGCGACTCGAAGCTAGGCAATCCAACCACCGCGGGGTTGATCACCGCGTCCGCAATCTCAATGATGCCGTCAATTAGACTGGGGTCTGCTTGCATCCTCAGACGTCTCCGCGCGGAAGAGATCTAGCTCAGGTACGTGCTCCGGCCAGCCCAACGACCTGCGGTTCTGCGGCGGGGCCTGACATGACCCCCGCCGAATCATGAAGCTACGGCCCGAGAGCCGATCTCGTCAGCCCCGCCCGCAGCAACCGATAGTTAGGCAGCACCACGTGTCCATGTACGGCCCAACCGATAATCCGTCCAGCGCAAAGGGCGAAACGCAAGGACATCGGACGGGCCAGGATGTTCCAGCCCCACTCGCTCGTATAGCGTCTGGCGGCCCACCGTCGCAGGATCAGTGCTTCAGCGTTCGCGACTCGTATCCTCTCAACGCCTCGGTGACCTGTTGCAACAAACTATCTACCACCAGGGTGTCTCTATATGCGAACAAGTCTAGATCTAGGTAGGAGAAGTCGGCGGTGAGTGTCCGAATAAAGCACGAGACTCCGACCGCGAGCATCCGTCGTTCGCCGAGACCAACTGTGGAGACACCAACCCTGCCTTCTTGCGGCCTCGTTACCACTTGTTCAAAACCTGCAAAGTAGCGGTTGCGGATAGTCCGCATCAGCGAATCGGCAGACTCTTGGGTGCAGTTATCGTCCCCCATCCGGCTGAGGTGGATGCCATACACTTGGTTGCGCGCCAAATCCTCTGATGAGTCCTGGACGATGACCGTCCAATTGTCGGGATTGGGGAAGCTGAGTTTGTAGCCGTGTGCGGGAATCAATGGGAAATCTTCCCGCACCCCGCTGTCAGGAATGAACTGGCGAAACGATTCGGTAGTCGCGCCGAATCTGATTCCCAGTACTTCAGGTGGACCGAACTCCTGCCGCGTGCAGGCGCCTAGGGCAACCAAGAGCGCACTGGCCGCAATTACTCGGTAACTCGTCATGCTATCCCCTCAGTGATCTTCGGAGTCCAAGGGAGGCCTTCGATCGCTCCTGCCATACGCCCAAGTGTAGCTGTGAATGCGTCAAATGAGCGTGCATGCGGAGCATGCGCGATTCTTAGAGTGCTGAGAGACTGCGATGATCGTTTCCGCCAGCGCTGCGAGGCGGCTAGACCTACCGCAGCCGGAACCCCGCAATCTTGCCAGCGCGGAGATCGGCACGGTTGTAGGCCCGGATCTGGACGCCATCAAGGTTGTGACGGCAACCTAGGTCGACCGTCAGATCAGGTCCCCCAATGTAGTGGATGACCGTGTTCATTAGCGTCGCAACTTGCGACCAGGCAGAAGCGGCCAGGTCAAGGATATCCGCGTCGCCGAACTCCTCAAGACTCCAGCGCCGCTGAATGCAGGGGAGTGAATCCTCGTCATCGGTTGTGATTATCCCAAGGAAATCGCCCTTTTCCTGAACCGAGCCAACGTAGTGGCGCATGGCATCATCGCTGTCCGTCAATGGGTCGATCGGAATCCCAATACCCAGCTTCATGCGCACTCCCTCCGCAAGGCCGAGGGCCCCCCTGCTCCGAGGCAGCAACATCCCGCGGTGGACAACTAGGTCGCGATGGTTAGCCAGGAGCTTGACCAGAGGGTCTTGGCTCACAGGGCGGCGGGCCGATCGATACCAGTCCGGGAAGCCGGATCTGTTCTGTAGGCCGTGTGCGATCAGGTCCGGGATCTCTTTGAGCGCCTTGAGAAAGGCGTTGAGATGCCACCGAAACGGATCTGCCTCGTGGTAGTAGCGCTCAAGTTTGTGAATGAAGAAATGTGCTTCCCTCAATCGGTCGCCGGCCGGTTCTAGGCGTTGTTCCTCGTCTGGGGTCATCTGACCTCACCTTGTGGCTGCCTAACGGCCTGCGGTTCTGCGGCGGGGCCAGCGGCCCCCGCCGACCTCGGAAGCTACGGCACGTCTGAGGAGCCGGATAGCACCGACCGCAGCAAGCGTTCGTTAGGGGGCGATCACGCGGAGCACACGTCCGATTATCGCCCTGAACGGGTCCCACCCCGCGACGATCGTAACAAGGCCGCTTACAAATGTGACTAGGGCGAACAGTCCGCTTGTCACCATCGCTACCTTCCCTTGTGGATGCCGTCCGGAGCGTCTCACAACACCGAACGCCGCAAGGATTGTCCTCGGCACCGCAAGGCACGCCTCAACGCCTTCACGGAACCATATCAATGGATTGCGTAGGGGTGCCTTGGCACGATCGGCCGAGGTCTCCAATTCCCCCGAATAGCGATCCAGCACTTCCTCAATCATCGTTGCATACTCCCCAGCAATCCTGCCCAGAAACTCGTCGTTGGCAGCGCGGTTGAGTTCAGGGAGTAAGTTCACAAGCACAGGGTAGTCGCCAATCATGTAGTTAGCATGAGGGGGCTTGTACTTCGCAAAGATCCCCATGCGTCCTAGGTCCTGCTGCATCTGTGGCGTCAGTCGTGTCAGCTCTCTGTATGCCTCGCGGTCTGTACCCCCTGACGATGCATAGGTCGCGAATAGTGCTGAGTAGCGCTCGAATCGTGTCCTCCGTTGTTGCGTGGAGGAGTAGCGCCTCGCGAGCTGCGACCGCCCGAGCCCGAGGACCAACACAAAAGCCAGCAATGCGACTAGGCGATCGATGGCACACCTCTCAAAGGGTTCTGGCGAGCTGTAACGACCTGCCGGTTCCCGGCCTGCCAGGTAGGGTCGTAGCGATGTCCAGTACCTATGGCCCGTTCAGTACGACCGGTCACCACGGACGCGGCAAGCGAAGGTCATTGCGCCGTGGGCTGCTCCCGCTGCTCCTCCAGACGCGCGAGCTCATTTCCGACGCGCTCAAGGAGTGTGCTCAGCGGGGGGTCTTCGGCGTTGCGCTTGGCGTCTAGCAGACGCGACTCCTGAAGGAGGACGCTGGCTCCCACCCTGTCATCGAGCAAGCGGA
Source organism: Gemmatimonadales bacterium (assembly GCA_048499805.1). Classification (GTDB taxonomy): domain Bacteria; phylum Gemmatimonadota; class Gemmatimonadetes; order Gemmatimonadales; family GWC2-71-9; genus JAWXBA01. The sequence continues at coordinate 94,062 of JASNZF010000001.1, forward strand.
TGCAATCGCGCAAGTCATTCCAGGCGTCGTTGCGGAGCTTGATGAAATCACTTAACTCGAGGGTGGCACCGGGGTTGTTCCTAGTCACATAGTTGGTAAGGCGGCCGACCCCAGCAAAGAAGTAGACGGCCGAAGAGCGGACACTGGCCGCCGCCGGAGCGTTGAGGTCGGCAGCGAGTTCCAGCAGATCGACGAACCGTGCTTCTGCTTTAGCGAGGTGCTGCGGCAGGGTGTCGTCGTTCTGAGCCGCGCGAACCCACTCCTCAAACTCCTCGACCGACCCTCCCCCGGAACCAAGCCAGGTGCGGATCTGACGGCGCGAGAGGAAGGCTAGGGCGCTTATGCGCGCCTGAGCGGAGAGCCGGCGCTCTTGCTTGTGCCGGTGCTCACGCCACACTTGAACGCCGCCGAAGAAGGCTAGCGCGACAGTTGCCGCTGTTTGGACCACGGTGGCGAGGTCAGGCATGGGTGGGCTCCATAGGTGGCCACCTGACAGGTAAGGCCTAGCGCCGTGGTGAGCAGTGGCGCAGCGAAACGAATCTGCTGCAGCGCCTCGTTAGCCGCCGCCTCCAGCCAGTGGAGGCAGGTGCAGTTTATCCAGCTCATTTCGTGAACCCGCACGACTCATATCACGTCCAGCCGCAGCTGCCGCAACCACCGCGGAGTACATCGCCGTCCAGACCTGGTCCTGATGCCAATAGAAGGTCCCGCTCGTCCACTTCGGGTGCCCGGAGCGTCCATCTGCGGTGAGCTGTGTCCGCCCAACTCCAGGATTCGAATACAAGGGAAGCCAGCATCCCAAACTGCCTTGGACCGACAGGCAGAGGAAGAAGTGGCCTCCGCGAACCCGTTGATCGTCCGAGCACGAGTACGTGCCTCCTTGCGCAAGCAAGGTGTCAGGATCAAGGTGCATCACCAGCCCGGGGATGAGCTCCGCTTCCGTTATCACGTGCCACTCCTCGTGCGGCCTAACGACCTGCAAATGAGCCGCGAAGGCCCGGGGTAGCCGCGGCTAAGGACACATCAGCCAGGCGCCTTTGCCGGCTCCATTTGCTGGTTAGGCCTCATGGCGGATCAGAAAGGTGCAGTGAAGAGCCGGCGCCACCGGACCGCCGTGATAAATGGGAGAGGCCGCCACGAGTTCGGATCATAGCTAAAGTAGATGAACAGGGGGGCCCCTCGCAGGTTGCCACGGGGAATGAAACCGTAGTACCGGGAATCCAGACTTTCGTCTCTGTTGTCCCCCAGCACCATCAGGGAGTCGGGCGGAACGACAAGGGGCCCCCAGGTCCGAAGGTCGGGCTGGTAACGGTCCGGCCGGGAACCGACGAGAAACGGAACCTGCCACCGGCGCATGCGCTCCACGGTCACGGCGTCAATGACAGGGGGAACTTGGTGCAAGGTGATATATGGCTCGGCGATGGCGCGCCCGTTCCGCCAGAGCTGCCCATCTCGCATGGAAATGGTATCGCCCGGGAGTGCGACGACGCGCTTGATCAGGATGAGGTCCTCAACGGGCGAGGTCACGACGATGACTTCGTCGTGGCGGGGCTCCCGAATCGCGGGCAGGTGCCGCCGTGCGAGTGGGACCTCGGCCCCATAGAGAAGTTTGTTGACAAATAGGTAGTCGCCGATCAGGACTGTCCGCTCCATGGAGCCGGATGGTATCCGGAAGGCTTTGATCACGAAGGTGCTCAGCAGAAACCAGACAGACAAGGCGACCACAATGGACTTGGTCCATTCCCAAAGCCATCGACTGGCGCGCGTGGTGCGATTGATCAGTGGTGACATCGCGTTGTCCCGTAGTGACGACGTTTCAATGAGGCCTAACGGCCTGCGCATGACCTGCCGGGCGCCCGAGCCATAGAGAGCTATCGGGTACGACTCTAGAAGCGCCCGGGCAGGTCCATGCGCTCGTTAGATGGAAAGAACCACAGCGCCCACCCGCATTCGGCGATTGGTGGGCTACGGTACCCTTCTCGGGACCACACCCAGATCCGCAGTCGACTGACCAAAGGCTTCTGACGCAATCGCATCAATTGCAGCCTGCTCCCTGGAGCTACCAACGGACGCGAGTGCCGATATCAACTCATGCGAAAGTGAGCTGAGGGCTGGAATCCTTAGCCGGCGCAATGTTTGGGCTTGGTAGCGCAGACTTCCACCGCGCATCTGAACTGACAGCGCCCTCACCTGGACGAGGACGATGCTGGATCTTAGGAGGGCCTGGAGCGCTGAGAGTGGCCATGACTCCGATGAGATCCAGTACACATTGTGGTGCGGGTAGTACTCCCCTTTGTCTATGCCGACTACGCCGCCGGACTGAATGTCAGGAATCACAAGCTTCGGTGTGGTCGCCAGTTCGGGCCAGATGCGATCAATCGTCCGGTACCAAGAGTGCGGGCGAGAGCGAGCGACATGTCGGGCCCGGAGCCGATCTGCTCGCTGCTCCAAGTAGGCCGCCAGTCCTGGATGCTCGTGGAGGGGCACGAGGGCCCCGCCGGCACCATCCATGAACGGGTTCACGAGGAAGCGACCAGACCATTCGAGGTTCTCCACGCCTATGTCTTGCGCCATTAGAAGCGGGAGCTGGCGGGACTCCTCAATGCCAAGATGTTGGGCTGGAAGGACGAAGACCTCGTCGGCTCCGGTCGCGACGCCAATGCCGACTTTGGTGCCCGGAGCGGACAGCTCGAGTGTGGGGAGCGAGCGCTCAAGCTGTGAAAGGAGGCGCCTCTCGGTGAGATCCGTGCTTTGCCAGGGCGCTCCGTCAGGGTACCAGTCCGGGAAGGATGTGACAAGCTTTCCGGGGCTTCCACCCTCATGGGCTTCTTGAGCGACCTGGCTGAGTGTATTGGGTAGGCAGTTCGACAGCGTGGCTGCCCGCGTTGGTGCCCCACGGATGCGGTCGAGAACGACCACAGCCGGGTAGGCCGAGACGTCCTGGAGGAAGGGCTGTGTGTGCTCCAAGTTGATGTAGTGCCGGACGTGGTACTGCCGAGCCACCAGCTTTCGCAGTGCAGCGCCGTACTGGTTTTTTGCAAAACGGTTGGCGCAGATGAATGCCAGCGCGCCGTCGGGGGCGAGGAGCTCCAGGCCGCGCTCAAAGAATGGGATGTAGAGATCCGCGCGATCAGTAGCCGTGGTGAACCTGGCTCGGTACCGTTGCAGAACCCGCTTCGGAAGCGCTTCCAGCCGGACATACGGCGGGTTCCCGACGACGAACGAGAACTGTCGGTCCCAATCGTGAAGCAGAAAATCGGTGTGAAGAGTCCACGATGCTGCGAGGTGGGCTGCCTGATTGACAGGACAGCCACCGTCCACCAGCCTCTCCTGGATCAGGCGGGACGCTGCTTCGACCGAGGCTACGCTGATGTCACAGGCGCAGATGGCCCGCTCCAGCGAGGCATCATCCCAGTCCACCTTGCCATGAACAGCTCGCTCGGAATCGAGGAGGCGGGTCAGGATGGCTTCCAGGAAGGCCCCGTCGCCACAACTGGGCTCCAAGAGAGGCCTAGTGGCAAGCCTCTGACTGCCTACCGTATAACCAGCGAGGTCAAGAATGAACTCCACGATCTCAGGGCGTGTGTAGATCGCGCCGATCGGCTCCGAGAGCTGGCCTTGCCAGAGGTCTTCCCAAGTAGTCGTGAATAACTCAAGGGTCGACATCTAGGCGGCCCCGATAAGGTGCCCATAAAGCGAGCGGGCAAAGGGCAAGAACCCGAGAGTCGGATCCGGTTCGGAGTATTCGCCGGTCGGGCCACGCGGCGAGGCGATTAGAGCCGCGGAGCTGTAATTACGCTCCAAAACCAGCCGTCGGCAGAGGATCGCATACCGCTGCATATATGAAGTACCACGGAATACAGGCATCGGCTCGAACACGGCCTTGGCAAGGCGCACAGGGGAGTTGGAGCGCGGGGCATCCTCGACCAGGAGGAAGTATCCGATCCACGGTTGTTGCGCCCCCAGCACGCCCTCGCGGTACGCCACCCAGAAGTCGGTCGAGCTTCCGATTGCTTCCTCTGAACGATTGTTGAAGTTGTTGCCGAAGCTTGGCCCCACCTGGGACTTCATCTCCAACGCGGCACAGAGCCTCCCGTCCCGGACGACCACGACATCCCACTTCTTCAGAGGGCGGTAATACCCCGGCAGCTCGACACCAGCACGGAGTCGAATCTCTGTGTCTGAGTAGCCCGCGGACCGAATAACAGCACAAAGGAGCTCAATAAACGCATTCAAATGCTGGCCGCCGGTCACCTCACTGCGATTGCCAGCATCTGCGGTTCCGCTCTTCTTCTGACGCTCCGATTGCCCACCCCGGGCGAGCCAATACTCGCGCACGCAGTCCTTCAGGCGGGCAGCGATATCGCGCTCAGAGAACGGGAAGGTGGAGGCAGGCTCGGTCATGGAGTAGAGAGTCTAAACCCTTCACGCATCAGTAGAAAGCCCAGCGCAGACTGACAGTTGAGACGATCGTCATGGGGAAAATGAGATCTGGGCATTCGTTGCGATCAACGGCCTGAGAGTATACTGCGCGGTCGCCGACATCAACTTGGGCAACCAAGTGCGACAGGTCTCGCCGGTCTCATGCTCCAGTTAGGTGGTATCGGCAGCGAGAAGCAGGTGGAGCGCCGCTTCTGACAGCGCAAAGCAATACCGCACCCTGGACATCTCCAGTGGTTCTTCTAGGGCGGCGTGACGAACCCCGGGTTCGCCGCTTGTCCAACCCCATAGCTCCTCAACTCCTTTGAGTAGGGGGGCCTCAATGCGGTCCGCCGCCCGCAACTCCTTGATCGCCTCCCCGAGTGTCGCCACCGGCTTAGCGACGACAATTCGCGCAAGTGCCTCGACGGCTCCTACGGCTTCTTTAATCGCGTTGGCGTAATCGTGACCTGACGTCAAGAGATGTTGCGCCTTCGCCCAGGCACGGCCAGTCGCGACGTAGCGCTGGGCGGAAAGCTTCTCCCGTAGCGGAAACCTGGTTGGATCATCCTTTAGGCTGAGGAGCGCAAGTTCGTGCTCAACATGGCGGCCCGCTCTGGTCTTGGCCTGCTCCATGAGCTCGCTGCGCGTGCCCCGGCCACCCTTCGTGTACCGCTCCGCCCGTTCGTAGATCTCACGCCAGTCCTCGGTCAGGGCGACTGCAATAGCGTGGCGAACGGCGCGTTCGGCCTCCGGCGACCAAGGTAAGGACAGGTCCGCGACAACACGACAGGCAAGTCGTAGCCATGCTTCCGCGCGCGATTCGTACTCTGCAGCGCAGGCCTCATCGACGAGAACAGGAAAGCGCCCGTTGCCAAGGGCACCTCCGCTGGCAAACTTCTCTCGAATCGCCGCGAGCGTCTTGTCTGCTGGTAACCCGAGGCGGGACCGCTCCGTTTGGATCATCCCGGCGATGAGGTCGAGAACCCGCTGATCCATGCCTGCCTCGGAATGCTGAATTGCCATCTAACGACCTGCGCATGACCTGCGACCGGGCGGCGGAGAAAGCCTCGTTGGGCACTGACGGCCCCGCCGCCCGATCGACAGGTCCATGCGCATGTTATACAGCACTCATACTCGTACTCCACTCGAGCACCGGTATTCGGCGTGACGCCGGCACGGCGAGCAACGGTGAGGGCTTCCATACGGCATCAATTGACTTCCGCCCTGTAGGCGCTTTCGGGCGCCCGCAGACCGAAAGGTGATGCCGGCACCCACCAATGTCAGCGGTGGCAACGTATCCCTCAGGGATTGCCTTAGCCACCTCACGGCCGCGAGTAGGTAGCCTTGTGCAGTCATGCTGGTTGCGGTTCTCAACAGTTGCCTCTTACCTTGCATGCGGATTCGGCTCTTCCTCAACCCCAGTGGCACTATGTCGTTGTCGCCGAGTGATTTGCAGAGTAGCATGGCAGCGCTAAGAAGCGCCGCCCGGGATGAGGCGCCGGTCGAAGGCCTGACGCACGCGTTTTATCGCTACCCGGCCCGATTCTCCCCAAAGCTAGCCTCCCGAGCCATTGAGTTGTTCTCCGCGCCGGGGGACCTCGTCCTCGACCCCTTCTCAGGAGGCGGAACAACCCTGGTTGAGGCGTTTGCGCGTGGGCGAAGAGCAATCGGTACCGATATTAACGAACTGGCCACCTTCGTCGGGACTCTGAAGACACTCAGGCTCAACGCGGAAGATGGCGATGTGATTCGGTGCTGGGCAAGGATGGAAGTACCAAAGCTCAGGTTCTCCGACCCGCTTGTCGAGGCCCCTGAGTCGGAAGCCAGTAGGCGAAATCTCACAGCTCCCGGGGTCCGTGTGATCCGGAAGCTGGCCGCTCTGGCGTTGCAGTCGGCCCCCGAGCCTGCCATGGGGCCGGCTCGCACCTTTGTCCAAGGCGCCATCCTGGCCGTGACGCAGTGGGCGCTAGACGGAAAGCGCGTGCTGCCTACCGCCAGCGAGTACCGAGAGCGCCTAGGAGCGGCCGCGCTTGAAATGCTAGACTGCATGGCCCATTTGTGGGCACTCGCAGAGGATGTGGGCGCTCCCGTATCGCCGCTGGTCCAAACGCTTGATGCTCTTGACCTTGGAACGCTAGAACCGTTTCAACAGGGGGAGCGAGCCGACCTTGTGATAACGAGCCCGCCATACCCTGGCGTTCATGTGCTCTACCACCGCTGGCAAGTCGGGGGTGGACGAGAAACGCCAGCGCCCTATTGGATTTCCGCTTCGCGAGATGGCAGGAGCGCTGCTTACTACACTCTAGGTGCCCGGAACAGCCACTCCGATGATGGGTACTTCCTCAAGATTCAGGCGCGGATGCGAGCCATTCGTGAGGTCATGAAGCCAGGCGCAGCGATTCTCCAAGTGATTGGGTTTAGCGAGCCCGAGCGTCAGCTCCGCAGATACCTTCGCCTAATGGCGGCCAGCGGTTTCACCGAGTACCGGGCGCCTGGCGCGCATCGCATTCGGAGAAGGGTCCCAGGCCGAAAGTGGCATGCGGTCCAGCGGTCATCCGCTCCCGCCTCCAGGGAAATTGTGTTAATCCATGTTGCGGACTAGCGCTGACGTGCCTCACATTTGATCAGGCATCCTCATCAGCAAGACTCCCAAGGCCGGCGACTTCATCGGGAGAAAGCGATCCGAGGTAATCGATCATGGGCAGGAGAAACGGAGCGAGAGCCCGCGTGGTCGACGCGACCCGCTGGGTCGCAGACTCGGTCTCCCCATCGTCGTCTATTTCCTTCGCACCATTCTTGGAGTCGTGTAGGAGAGCCAGGCCCACGAGAACATTCCCGAACACGAACTTCGCCTCGGCAACCCTGGGGTCATCCTTTGTGCCCTTCAAGTCCGTCAGGAAGTAGACGTTTGACGTGTTAACGTAGAACGTGAGTTCCGTGCCTTCCTCAGGGTCGTCACCTACTGCATCCTGGACGACCTTGCACCCCGTGCGATCATCGAACCCGTGATCGGCCCACAGCAGGTCACCTTGTGTGACTTTGTGGATTCGCGGAAGCTGTATTCCTCCGGGATCGACCCCAGGCCGTCCACCACTCTCCCCGGGGCCTCCGGGATCGGTTCCTTCGCGGTTCGGCCTGGACTCTCTTCCTCCTTCTCCGGGATCTCGTGTGTGCGCTTCAAGCACAGTGATCTTAGCAATGCTGACAAGCGGCTCAGTTAAGGTGTCATCCGTGACGGTGCACTGGATCGTTAGCGCCTGTCCAATAGCCAGTTCGTCTGGAATTGAGATGCTCCAGTTGGCAATGCCGTTGTGCAGGGTCAAGCTGTGGTCGAAGTCAAAGCCCTCGTCGACACCGGCTAGGGCCTCCACGTAGTAGTGGCCTGGTACCGACGGCCGGCTAAAGTAATCGTTGACCACGTCGGTTTCGAACTTGATGCGGCATCGACTGCCTCTCTCCGCAGTTCTGACCAATTGGTGACTCTGAGGCTTCTTGGCAAACCTGAAGAAAGTGGGATGCGGCTGCCCCTCGAAGGATGCAGCGGCTCCTCCTGCCTCTTTGCCAGTGCCGCTCTCTGTGGAGCGCATAGGCCGGTTGAGCCGCTGCCCTAGCAGGAAAAGGCGGCTCAGAGTTGGCGAGTTTCTCAGAATCGAATTGAGGACATCCTCAAGAGGCTTGGAGTCCTCAAGGCGGTCAGCGATCTCCTCGCGCCTACGGCGCTCGCGAAGTTCCTTCAAACCGTGATGGTGGCCAATCAGGACCTCGAGCTCCTCCTCAATCGCCTTGCGAAGTGCACCGCTGCTTAGTCGATCGCGGCTGTTCATGAAGAGGTCCTCACGTGCACCAACGCTCAACTTGCTGCAGTCAACCACCACAAGTAGAGAGTCACCAAGGCGGCCCATCTGAACGCGCTTGCGACCATAGAATGTCTTGGCAATCGCTCCGTGTGTTTGGCCATTGATAGTGAAGATGATTCCTTCCGTGGTCCGATACGCGTCAGCGCGTCCCTGCTTGAAGGCATATATCTCGGCCGTCAGGGCCTCGCCAGCCACTCTCAACGGGACGGAGGTGGGGAATCCAGACTCCAAACTGTCTGCTCGGTTATTCTCGAGCCGGGCTGCAAAGCCAACCAGCGTGTTGGCAAAGCTCCTTTCCTGCACACCGCGATAGTCACGGCACTCGTGGACGCGAACTGGTAAGGCAATTCCCGGAAGGAGAACCTCCAGCCGAGAAAGAATTCCATCCTTCATCAACGCATGGCTGCGGAATCCCTTCATATCATATTCGTAGAGCTTAAGCACGGAACCAAATTGAAGGGGGCGGGCATATGGCTCATTCTGGTGTGGCAGCACGTCCAAATGCTCGGCGTCGAATGAAAGGACCTGGCCCCGATTAGGCTCCTTCTCGCACCCCACCGGCGCCAGATACTTATACACGGAGTTACGAACCGCTCCGGCGGCCTGCGAGGGCCGGACTCGTCGAACAACGGTAAACCCCCATTGGTGCCGTCGCTCACCAGAACCCGGTGCATCCGAAGCCCTGCGGGAAAGGATGAACTGCAGGCCCTCTACCCCACAGAACTTCAAAGCTCCTGTGCCGCCCATGTTAAACTTGCCCTGGACGAAGGGTATGCGCAGTTTGTTTTCCCGATCAATGGACAAGAAGGTACTGGGCATGTCGTCGGGCGTCTGACCCTCGCCGCTGTCCGCAATTGTGAGCGAAGGTGAACCTTTTCGTGCCGTGGGCCCGGTTACCGCGAGCGTAATCAATTGGGCCTGTTCCAGTTGACGGTCCTGTGACCAAAACCTTAGCGAGCCACCTGCTTCTCCCACGGGTCCATCCACCCCCTCGACAAACCGGGCTACTGCTTCGCGAATGGACTGCGGGGCAGCCTCGGAGGTCGGTGTCACGCCCCGGGTGTAGCATTCGCGCATCAGCCGCGCATCAACGGAGTTGACTACCTTCTCGACTAGAGCCGCCTCCGGTCTGCTCTGTTGGTTGCCGATCACTGAGAAGTTGCCGTCGCGATCGCCGTAGAGCCTCCATGCCTCAGCGCGATCCCACAGGCCTGCCCCACCGAGCAGATCCTTCACCTCCGCCTCAGCGTCGGCCCTCAGAAGGGCGAGAGCGAGGGCCTTCGCTTCTTCGCTAGTCATCAGCCACCTCCGGCTCGCACGCCGGGAGAGCCTGCCACTGGGCAAGCAATTCGGATTCGAGCAGTCTCTCAGGCTGCACTGAGTAGCCCCCACGGTTTTCTCGCCGCACAGCTCCCCACGAGCGTAGCCAAGCGAGTCCAAGGTAGGCCTGATAGGAGGGGACCTCTTCGCCCTGCTCGTTGAGAATGGGTAGGAGGGTCTCCATTGAAAACTCATCGGGCCCAACGTCAGCGAGGGCGCTCATCAACGCATCTACCGCCTGTTTAGGAGCCTTGTGCTGATATTCAGCTTGGTCCTTCTTCGACCACCCCACCTTTATCAACCGGTCGCCATCTCGCATGAACTTCGGATATGAGCCCTTTGGGCGCCGTCCCCGGCTTCCCGCCTTGGGTGGGGTTCCTTCCCTGGAGCTACTGCTGCCTGGTGCCCAACTCTGTGGTGCGGCAGAGTCGATTCCCCCGGCTCCACCTTCGCCAATAGCGTGAAGTCGTCGAGAAATGGCGGCAATTGCTGCGACATCCTCGTAGGCGCGAGCCTCGAGTGCCTCCTGAATGAGCGCGGTCAGGCGGTCCTCCGCTTGGCGCAGCGCAACCCTGACCTGAGCTAACCTCTCCTGCAATTTCATCTCCCTGTAGGCGTACAGTAGTACGATACAGAGATATAGGAGAAACAGCAACCCCTATTGCCAAATACAGGGACACACTGTGGCGTGTTAGGGGGATTACCCGCCTAGCACGGCGAAGGCCCTCCTTCTCATGCTCAGGGCTGAGGACAGGGACGATCCTTCTGGCTTTCCATATGGAGCCCGTAGCTCAACCGAGGAATTCTCTTCCCTTCGGACCCTTTCTCGTGCTGTATAACGGCTCACAAATCAGCGGCGAGGGCCCGCCGCGGGTTCTGTCTCAGGAGGGCGAGTGCCGATGCCCTCGGCCGCTGCATTTGTTTGTTAGACGCCAACGATCTCGTTGAGCCCCTCGACGACCTGGGCCAACTCCTCCGGCGTAACCTTCGCCAGCCGCTTTCCGATCCGCTCGACCGACAACGTGCGAATCTGACTGATCTTGACCCAAGAGCGCTTCGGGAGGCGGGGGGAGTTCAACTCCAGCGTCAACGGAAAACCCGCCCGCTGTGGCTGGCTCGTCAGGGCAACGGCGATCACCGTCCCCGAACGGGCATTAAACACATCGTGGCTCAAGACCAGCACGGGACGCAGTCCGGCCTGCTCGCGTCCTCGAGTGGGGTCGAGATCTGCCCATCGGACCTCACCCCTCAGTATGCCGGCCATGCCGCCACATCCGCACCCAAACCCTCGTCAGCCAGCGCCTGTTCGGCGACGGGATCCAGCTTGGCGCACTCCGCGGCAAGTCGGCGGCGCTCCAGGCGGTCGAGCTTTTCCGTCACGGCGACTTCAATCGCCTGACTCCGGTTGGGAAAGTGCCCCCCATCGACCAGGCGGTCGAGGCGATCCAGGACGGGGGCGTCCAGGGTGACTGCAACTTTGGCTTTGGCCATAAGAACCTCCAGTATGACGATATATCATACCGATTGGTTCCGCAAGAGCGGCCTTGGGCGTCTAACGACCTGCGGTTCTGCGGCGGGGCCAGGTACGGCCCCTGCCATCATGGGAAGCTACGGCCCCGAGTCAGATCCGGTCAGCCCCGGCCGCAGCAAGCGCGCGTTAGGTTGTCCCGAACCTCAGGTTACCTGGGACAATGCGCCGCGCAATGCTCACCGAACCCCCACTTGCACCCCAGCGATCAGCCCAATCGACCCGATGCGAATTCTGCGCACCTCGGTGTCGGGTTGTGACTTCACCACTGGTAGCCGGCCAAAGTCCACGGGGAGTGGCGACGATCCTCGACCAGGCCGGGACGGACGGCGAATTACCACGGCGCCCCAGATGGTGGCGAAGGTCAGGCAGCCCAGCGTCCACAGGGTGAGGTCGCTTGTCACCTGCCCGTAGGTCACGCCCCAGGCAATCATCGACGCACCCCACAAGGCGGCGGTTTCGGCGAGGTACTTGGCGAGATGTCCATCGTGCCTTCGGGCCAGTGAATTCACCAAGGTCAACAGGATCATGGCTATCGCGATGGGGACGTCAATGAAGGCGCCCCCGCCCTTGGCGACGGTCATGCCGCCAACCGACATCCGGAGACTCTCAGCGACGGCTGCGCTCAACCAGCCGAGGGAAGCGCCAATAACCAGCGAGGTTGTGAATCGGCCCTCACGTGGTAACAACTGGCTCAGGAAGCGACAGACACGGGTCGTCCGGCGCTTGAACCAATTGCGGAGCGGGCGGCCATGAACCGGGAGTCCAACGACGTCATCCAAGGCCCGCTCCAGGGCGACGGGATTGATCTCAAGTTCCGCGGCAATCTGTCGAAGCATCGCGATGGAGACACCGGCTGGCCTCTGGTCACCGCGGGAGGCGCGCTCCACGACCTCACGCAACTGTGAGTCGCTTAGCATGAAATCGTCGGGGAGATCCTGGGAGCTCATGGGACCCGCCTTACATGGTGGGGAGCCATATCAATCTGCTGGATGTGGAGCAACCTAACGGCATACAAATCAGCGGCGAGGGCGCCGCACCGAAACCAATCGCCGTGGTGAGTGCTCGGGCGCCATCGGCCGCTGCATTTGTTTGTTATGCCTCCGGCCTCACTTCGTCATCATCGAACGCGCGGCGGGCATGCCGCACGGTCAGGACGACGATCCGCTTTGCCTCCCGCCGGTACATGATGCGGTATGGCCGGACGATGAGCTCGCGGAGATCCGGACGGTTGACCTCAGGGATGGCACGCCCACGGTCCGGGTGCTCGCCAAGCCCTGCGACGCTGGCCAACGTACGGTCAAGCCACCTGGCCGCAGCGGATGGGCGGGCGGCGGCGATGTAAGCGTACGCCTCGGCCGTCCGCTCCTCGGCCAGGGCGGACCAGACAATCCTCACTTCAGAAGGCGGGCTCTGAGCCGGCGGGCGGCAACGCTATGGGGAACGATCTTCCCCTGCGCGACTTGCTCCTCCGCCACCTGGATATCCCGAAGGAGGGCCACTTCATCAAGCAAGTCCTCGTACACCCCCACATCCAGAAGCACGGCAGCGCTCCGGCCGTGTTGCGTCAAGACGACGGGCCGCTTGGTACTCTGCACCTGGTCGAGAAACGCCGAGGCATTCGCGCGGAACTCGGTCACAGGACGGACATCTGTGGATGGACGAATACGGGGCATGTTCATCTCCAGGGGCTCAGGACGTCATTACGTACAGCATAGCGTACGCCACGTCCCGGCGCAAGATCCGCCTTCGCCCTCCTCCAGGAGGCATAACGGATTGCGGATGACCTGCCGGCGCGGCCCACGGGAACCAGACCTACAGTGGGCTCTACGGCCGCGTCCGGACAGGTCCATCCGCTTGTTATGCCGCCCTCGCCTCGCTACCGCTCGTCAAGTTCCTCCGGATCCCACTGCCGACGTCCGTGGCGAACCGTCAGAACCACCACCTGCTTTGGCTCGATGCGATACACGACTCGATACTCGCCATGGAGGATCTCTCGGATCTCATCACGCCCAATCTCGGGTACGCGACGTCCTCGGCGAGGGTGATCGCGCAGCGTTGCGGCCCGGGCAAAGAGTGCACGCACCCAACCGCGAGCGGCCTGCGGTCGATCCGCCGCGATATACTGCGCGATCGCGCCGGTGCGCTCCAGCGCACGGGGCGCCCAGATGACCCTCATCCACGCAACCGACTCAGTATGGCGGCCTTGGCCTTGGTGTGAGAGATACCTTTCCCAGCGGCAATCTCCATCTCAGCGACCCGGACGTCCTCGAGAAGCTCCGCCCGGTCGAGCATGGCCTCATACTCACCCGCATCTACGAGCACCGCGGCGCTCCGTCCGTGCTGGGTGAGGATGACAGGTCGCTTGGTTTCCTGCACCTGGCGTACGACGGCGGCCAGGTTGGCGCGGAAGTCGGCGAGCGGGCGGATGTCTTGGGTCGGGCGGACACGGGGCATGAGGCAACCTCCTGATTATGTACGCCATAATGTACATAAGCGAGCTGCCAGCGCGCCAGATCCCCGGACCCAGCGGCATAACTAGTGTATGGAGCTGCAGGCCGTTCGCAGCCTAATTCCGTACTACGGTGCTGTTCGCAGCCTAACCAGGAATTCCTGGCTGGCCTGCGTCACCTTGACGCTCACGCCACAGCCATTTGCGCCAAAGACATCCACCAACGCTCTGGGCAACCACTGCAACCCTAACCCAACCTACCGCCTTGGTCTGACACCCGCCATTTGCTCCTCCCCCCTAAATCGCGGGCCTGGCCCCTTTCCCATACCCCGTCAACTCCACGTACCCCCGGCCGCTCGGCTGGCCGCTCGGCCCCAGCACCCGCACCGACCCCTCCCAGTAGAAGAGGTTGGGGATCAGTCGGCTCACATTCTCCTGCGCCGCCATCTCCGGCACGATGGTCAGGTCCAACCCCGACCCCGGCACCCGGAGCCGCCACCCAGACGGGTAGCCTGCCGCCGTGGCCGGACTGGTCCAGTGGTCGGTTACCGCCAGCTCGAAGCTGGTGGCCCCCAGGTACGTCGGCTGCCCTGCGGCGTCCACCACCGTGGCACTCGCGTAGTCCACCGCCCCGGTCGAGTCGCGCAGCTGGTAGACCATCAGGTCCCGGCCGTCGTCCAGCCGGAGGCTGAACCAGTCCCACCCCACCTGCTCCGCGCCCAGCTGGTTGCTGCCGAACTCCTTGTCCATCCAGCTCTCGCCCACCACCCGGAACCGCTCCCCCTCCACCTCGACCGTGCCGGTTGTGGCCAGCCGGGTCTGGCTGTAGTAGAGACTCGCCGAGGCGCTGCCCGCGGTCTTGGCGCTGAAGCCATTCGGTCCCTGGAAGACCAGCGGCTTCCGCGACACCGTCGCCAAATCGAGTGCGATCCCCTGTCGGGCGTCGACCGCGCGGAACGCGAAGCCCCCGTCGCGCCACTCGAGTTTCCATGTTCCCGCCGTTCCCGTCGGCCCTCGGCTCCAGGCAATCCGCGGATCGGGCGCCTGCCCAAACCCGCCCAGCACCCCGTTGGCCCGCCATACCACCTCGGCAAACCAATGCTTCCCGGTCACCGGATCGGAGATGGCCAGGTGCCCCATCACCAGGTCGGTCATTGCCCAGGTGGAGGCGAGCGCCAGCGGGACGGGGGAGACCCCCACCCGAAAAAAGGTGAACTGGTACCCGAACCGGCGGGTCGAGTCCCCCTCCGCCTGGAGCTGCCCGGTGAAGTACCACCACTCGGTCTTGTAGCCGGGATGCGACCAGTGGTCGCGCGGGAACTCCCAGGCAAAGTCGGGCGCCGCCAGCCGCCACTCCTGCGCCGCGGCCAGCCCAGGCCAGAGCGCCAGGAGCGCGCACACCAGCAGCCATCGCCCCCGCATCCTAGAAGTCCTCACGAGTCAGCTCGGTGGCCGGGGTGCGCGAGGCACGGAGCGCGGGGTAGAGACTCGCCACCACCGCCGCCGCCAGGATCAGCGCCCCCTGCTGCGCCAGGGTGGCCAGCGGCCAGTGGACCTGGATGGTCCAGCCGAAGTAGTCGCGGTTGATCACGTATATCAGGATCACGGCCAGCACCACGCCTCCCGCCAGGCCGAGCACCAGCCCGAGCGCCGCGATGGTGAACCCCTTGCCGAGGAAGATGCCGAAGATCTGCCTCCGCGAGGCGCCCAGCGCCTGGTACAGCGCCAATTCCGCCACCCGCTCCCGCGCCAGCACCAGCAGCGTCAGCGTCACCCCCGCCACCGCGATGACCAGGCTCAACGCCTGCACCACCGCGGTGATGGCAAAGGTGCGGTCGAAGACCTCCAGCACCTCGGTGCGCAGGGTGCGGTTGGAGCGGATCAGCAGCGGCAGCGCGCCCAGGTCGGCGCGCAGCACGTCCACCGCCCGCTCGGCGTCCACTCCATCCTGGAGGTAGAGCGCCAGGTTGCTGACCGGCCCCGGGCCGAGCAACGCGGCCATGGTGCGGAGGTCCATGATCACCGCGCCGGCCTCGTTGCCATAGTCGTAGTACACCCCCGCCACCACCAGCCGTCCCTCGCCCGGGCCGGGGATGGTGATGGTGTCTCCCACCCAGCGGTCCAGGCGGCGGGCCAGCGGCTCGCTGATCAGCACCCTGCCGGAATCGCGCACCAGCGGCATGGCGCGCGCGGGGTCGCCCTGCAGGATGGCGAACCGGTCGGGGATCTCCTTCGGCATGCTCACTCCGCCCACGAAGGTGCGGCGACCCCCGATCATCGCGGTGGTGGCGCGCAGCTGGTCGAAGGCGCGGACCTCGGGACGGTCGGTCATCAGTGCGATGGTGCTGTCGGTGAGCGAGGCGTCGTCGCCGGAGCGGGCCCACGATTCGGTGGTGATGTAGACGTCGGCGCGGAGGGTGCTCCCGATCCAGACCGCAACCGTCTCCCGGAAGCTGCCAACCATGAACGTCACCCCGACCAGCATGCTGACCACCAATCCGAGCGAGGCCACCGCCACCGCGCTGGTCTGGAGCCGGGCCGCCAGGGTCCGGGCGCTGTAGGCCAGTCCCAGCCGGGAAACCCGGAGCGGCCGCGCGATCGCATCGAGCGTGGCGGGGGCCAACAGCGCCAGCCCCACCATCAGCGCCATGGCCAGCACGAACCCTGCCGGCCGCCAGTCCCGCCCGAACGCGAGGTACCAGCCGCCGCTCAATGCGAACACCGCGATGCCGGCCAGCCACATCGCCCCCGCCGCCGACCGCAATGACTGATGCAGCGTGAACGGCGCCAGCAGCTCGTGCGACGGCCGGCGGGTGACCTCCAGTGCCGGCCAGAGCGCGCCGAGGATGGCGCCACCCAGCCCGACCACGATGGCCAGGGCGTACATCGTCCAGGGCAGCGCCAGCGTCTCGATGGCGTTGAGCTGATAGAGGTTGACGATGGTGGCGCTGACCGAGTTGACGTTGGCGCTGGCAATCCAGTAGCCGAGTGGCAGGCCGATGGCCACGCCGAGCCCGCCGATGATGGCGATCTCGGAGAGGATCAGCGCCAGCACCTGGGTGCGGCTGGCGCCGATCGAGAGCAGCAGCCCCAGCTCCTTGCGGCGCCGCACCAGCGAGGCCTGGGTGCTGGCGTAGACCAGGAAGAGCCCCACCAGCAGGCTGATCGAGCTGAGCGCCGTCAAGTTGAGCCGGAACGCCGCGAGCAGGTCGCTCCCCTGCTGGGCTCGCTCGCCGGGCGTGGCAACTTCCACGGCGGAGCCGAGCGCCCGCTGGATCCGTTCCTGCGTCGGCGCGGGCTCGGCGCCTTCAGCCAGCCCGATGTCGATCTGGGTCAGTTGCCCAGGCAGGCCAAACAGCCCCTGCACCTGGGCAATGTCCATGATCGCCATGGTGCGGTTGGCGGCAGGGGTCAGGCGCTGCAGGTCCACCAGCGCGCCGATCCGGAGCGGCACCCGGAGGAGGCCGCTGGTCACCAGCAGCGAATCGCCCGCCTCCAGCCCATGCTCGGTGGCGAAGGCGGGGGTGACCGCCACCCACCCGGGCTCGGTGAGCGGATCACCGATCTCGCCGCTGGCGCCGCCGCCCCCCATCCCTTCGAGCGGCAGCCCGGTCGGCTGGAAGAGGTCCACCCCGTAGAGGTCGAGTACCACCTTGCGCTCCAGCTCGGCCACGACGGAGAGCTGCAGCAGTGGCCAGGCGCCGGCCACGGCGGGGTCGGCGATGACCGCGAGGTAGAGGCTGTCGGCAAAGCGCGGCGTCATCCCGGTGACACTCAGGTCGGCGCGCCCCGAGATGGCGGTGACGCTGCCCTGGAAGGCGGCGAAGGCGCTGCGGTTGAGGATCTGGATCGAGAGCACCGAGGCCACGCCGATGGTCACCCCGAACCAGGAGAGGATCAGGAGGCTCTTGCCGGTGCGCCACCGCGTGGCCAGGGTGCGGAGCAGGTAGCGGATCATGCGCCCAGCAGCTGGCCGCTGCGGATCTCCCAAGTCAGGTCGGCGTAGCCGGCGGCCTCGCGGCTGTGGGTGACGCAGACCAGCGTCGCGCCATCCTCACGCACCAGCCCGGTCAGCAGCTCCATCACCGTGCGGCCGGTGGCGTCGTCGAGGTTGCCGGTCGGCTCGTCGGCCAGCACCAGCTTGGGTTTCCGGATCAGCGCCCGGGCAATCGCCACCCGCTGCATCTCGCCGCCGCTCAGCTGGCCGATCGAATCACTGGCCCGGTCGGCCAGCCCCATCCGCTCGAGCAGGGCGGTGGCCCGCGGCGCGAAGATGGCGCGGCTCTCCCCGGCAATCAGCGCCGGGAGGATGGCGTTCTCGAAGACCGACAGGTGGGGCAGCAGGTGGAAGAACTGGAAGACCAGTCCGATGGTGTTGCGGCGGTAGAGGGTCCGCTCGTCGCTGCCCATGCCGCCCACCGAGCGGCCGAAGGCGGTGACGGTGCCGGTGGTGGGGAGGTCGATTCCGGCGGCCAGGTGCAGCAGGGTGGACTTGCCGCTGCCGCTCCGGCCCACCACCGCCACCATCTGCCCGGCGGGGATGGCAAAGGAGACCTGGTCCAGGGCATGGCGCTGGCCCGCGCCGGCAGTAGCGTAGGTCTTCGAGACGTTTTCGAACTGCAGTGCCACACCCTGCACGGGGCCTCCTGGGGATGCGCCATCTTCCAGTTGAGCGCCCCGGAAGATACCCGGACCCCGGCGCCCCGGGCCGCGCCGATTCGGTATCTTTCAGACGGTTCCCGGAGGACAGTCACCGCTCCCCGCGGCTCGAGGCTTCCATGGCATTGTACAGGGCACGCCCCCTTTCCCTCTCCCTCGCCTTCCTGCTTGCTCCGCTGCTGCCTGTCGGCCTGGCGGCCCAGGCCCCCACCCTGGTCGACCAGTCAATTCCCGACAGCCGCGTGCTGTTCATTGCCGTCAGCGCCCCGACCCCGCAGGTGGTGTGGCTGGCTGGCTCGCGGGGGACCTGGGCCCGGACCCGCGACGGGGGGACCACCTGGGAGACGGGAGTCGTGCCGGGTGCCGATTCGCTCCAGTTCCGCGATGTCCACGCCCTCGACGCCCGCACCGCCTGGCTGCTGTCGATCGGCAACGGCGAGGACTCGCGCATCTACCACACCACCGATGGTGGCGCCTCGTGGACCGAGCAGTTCCGGAACACCGACCCCAAGGCGTTCTACGACTGCTTCGCCTTCTGGGACGCCCGGCGCGCGGTGGTGGTGAGCGATGCGGTGGACGGCCGCATGGTCATGCGGCGGACCGCCGATGGTGGCGGGCGCTGGGACCTGGTCGAGGGGTTGCCGCCCGCGGTGGAGGGCGAGGGGTACTTCGCCGCCAGCGGGACCTGCGTGGTGACCCTCGGCACGAGCCACGGCTGGTTCGGCAGCGGGGCGGGGCGGGTGGCCCGGGTGGGGCGGACCACCGACGGGGGCCAGACCTGGTCGATCGTCAACACGCCGATCATCCAGGACACCCCGACGGCGGGGATTGCCACCGTGGCGTTCTTCGATCAGCGTCACGGCCTGGTGCTTGGCGGCGACCTGAGCCGGGCCAACGACTTCACCGACAATGTCGCCGAGACGACCGACGGCGGGGTGACCTGGGCACTGGTGGGGCGGCCGACCTTTCCGGGCGGGGTGTACGGCTCGTCGGTGGTGCCGGGGCGGGCCGGTACCGTCGTCGCCGTGGGGCCCAGGGGGGCATCGTGGAGTGCCGATGCCGGCCGGACGTGGCAGGCGCTGGATGACCGGAACTTCTGGAGCGTGGGGTTCGCACCGGATGGCACCGGCTGGATGGTGGGAACGAACGGGAGGATCGTGCGGGTGCGGTTCTGAGAGGTCCGAACCTCTTGCAGATGCATCTGGACTGAGTGTCGCCCGTGGTGAAGCGTGGTCAATCGATAGCCACGGATTGCACGGATGGCACGGAGTCCTCCGATCCCGAGGACTCCCCTCCCACGAAGAAGCTCGTGATCGTTTCTTGGCAACTGCAGTGCTGGTGAGTCCCCCCCCCGGTGGAGTCGGGGGACAGCGGCCCTCGGGGCAAGCTGTTCACACAGACATCAAGGAATTGGCCTGGGGAGCGGGGGCTGGGCGTGGTGCTGGGCCTCCAATCCGCGTCATCCGTGCAATCCGTGGCTGTGGTTTGTCCGAAAACGCCAGACTGCACCCCGAACAATCTGCGCAATCTGCGTAATCTGCGGATTGTTCATGCCGCAAAGCACCTTGATTTCTGCGCTAAATCGTTGTTATATAAGGACTAACGCGATTTGAGCGTCGCCGGAGGATTCATGATGACACCCACCAAGACAATGCCCCAGGACAATCCCGCCCTGGTCCAGGCCTTCGAGGCCCGGATCAAGGCCGGCGAGACGATCGAGCCCAAGGACTGGATGCCCGAACGCTACCGGAAGCAGCTGATCCGGATGATGTCCCAGCACGCCCACTCCGAGATCGTCGGCATGCTTCCCGAGGGGAACTGGATCACCCGCGCGCCCAACCTCCGCCGCAAGATGGCGCTGCTGGCCAAGGTCCAGGACGAGGCGGGCCACGGCCTCTACATCTACTGCGGCACCGAGACCCTGGGCGTGAGTCGGGACGAGCTGGTGGACCAGCTACATGCCGGCGTGGCCAAGTACTCCAGCATCTTCAACTACCCGACGCTCACCTGGGCCGACATGGGCGCCATCGGCTGGCTGGTGGATGGTGCCGCCATCGTCAACCAGACGGTGCTGGCCAAGGCGTCGTACGGGCCGTATGCCCGGGCGATGATCCGGATCTGCAAGGAAGAGAACTTCCACAAGCGGCAGGGCTACGAGATCATGGCTACCCTGGCCGCCGGCACCCCGGCCCAGAAGGCGATGGCCCAGGATGCCCTCAATCGCTGGTGGTGGCCGTCGCTGATGATGTTCGGGCCCAGCGACGTGAACTCGCCGAACAGCGCCGAGCTGCTCAAGTGGCGGGTCAAGCGGAAGAGCAACGATGACCTGCGCCAGCGGTTCGTGAACCTGACGATTCCCCAGGGCCAGGCCATTGGCCTGACCTTTCCCGATCCGGACCTCAAGCACAACCCCGAGACCGGCGACTGGGAGTTCGGCCCGATCGACTGGGACGAGTTCATGGCGGTCATCCACGGCAACGGTCCCTGCAACCGCGAGCGGCTCGAGGCCCGGCGGGCCGCGCACGAGAACGGCGCCTGGGTGCGTGCCGCCGCCGAGGCGCACGCTGCCAAGCAGCAGGCCCGCCGCCACTCGACCGCCGCCTGAGGACACCATGACCGACACCCCGCAGGACGCCTCGCAGTGGCCGCTCTGGGAGGTCTTTACCCAGCCCGGACTCGGCAAGCCCCACGAACACGCCGGCAGCGTGCACGCTCCCGACGCCGAGATGGCGCTCCAGAATGCCCGCGACGTCTACACCCGGCGCGGCGAGGCGGTCAGCCTCTGGGTGGTGCCCGCCAACCAGATCGTGGCGTCGAGCCCCTCGGACAGCGGGCCGTTCTTTGATCCCGGCAACGACAAGCCGTATCGGCACCCGAACTTCTACAAGTCCCCGAAAGGGGTGAGGATCTTCTAGGTGAGGGGTGAGAAGTGAGAGGTGAGAGGGAAATGCTGTCCCAGGTCTCCATCCATGTGACGCCAGAGGATCCCTCCCCATTGGCCGCTCCCCCTTACCTCTCACCTCTTACCTCTTACCCGGTAGGCCATCTGCAATGAGCGACCATCTGTTCACCTACCTCTGCCGCCTTGGCGATGACCGCCTGGTCCTGGGCCACCGGCTCTCCGAGTGGGCGGGCCATGGCCCGATCCTCGAGGAGGACATCGCCCTCAGCAACATCGCGCTCGACCTGCTGGGCCAGGCCACCAACTTCCTGGCCCTCGCGGGCCGGGTCGAGGGGCAGGGACGCGACGAGGACGCCCTCGCCTTCTGGCGCAGCGATGTGGAGTTTCAGTGCACCCGGTTGGTCGAGCTGGCGATCGGTGACTTCGGGTTCACGATGGCTCGCCAGCTCCTGTTCGACGCCTACAGCGTGCACCTGCTCGATGCGCTGACCCGCTCCAGCCACGCGGAGCTCGCCGCGCTGGCGAGCCGTGCGCTGAAGGAGGACCGCTATCACCTGCGGCACAGCGCCGAGTGGGTGGTGCGGTTGGGCGACGGGACCGAGGAGAGCCATGGGCGTATCGCCCGCGGGCTCGAGGCGTGCTGGCGGTTCACGGGGGAGCTGTTCGCCCCGGATGCCGTGGATGATGCGCTGGTGGCGGAAGGAGTCGCCGCGGACCTGGCGATCGTGCGGGAGCGGTGGCTGGAGACGGTGCGCGAGGTGCTGCAGCGCGCCACCCTGGAGCTGCCCGCCGGTGAGCAGGGCCCGCCACCCAATGTCGGTCGTGGGAGCCACACCGAGCACCTGGGGCACCTGCTCTCGGTCATGCAGATCACCGCCAGGTCGCATCCCGGCGCGACGTGGTAGGCGGAAGGGTGTCGATCACGATCGATCAGGCCTGGGACGCACTCCGCGGGGTGCCCGATCCCGAGGTGCCGGCGCTTTCCGTGGTGGACCTGGGGATCATCCGTGGCATCGAGGTGACCGACGCGGGCATGCGGGTGGACGTGACCCCGACCTATTCGGGGTGCCCCGCCCTGGACGTCATTGAACGGGAGATTGGGCGGGCCCTGGAGACCGCCGGGGCGGAAACGGTCGAGGTGCGCCGGGTCTTCACGCCTCCCTGGTCCACCGACATGATGACCGACACCGGGCGCCAGCGGCTCAAGGCCTATGGCATCGCCCCGCCGGGGCCGGTGGTCGCCGAGCCGCTGGTGTCGTTCGGGCCAACCGTGCGGAAGGTCGAGTGCCCGTTCTGCAATTCACCCGATACGGTGCTGCGGAGCGAGTTCGGCGCGACAGCGTGCAAGGCGCTGTACTCCTGCCGGAGCTGCCAGCAGCCGTTCGAGCACTTCAAGGCATTCTAATGGCGGGCTTTGGGTGGCGGCTCGCGATTGGACAGATTCGAACTGCATGCGCCACGGATTGCACGGATGCCACGGAGTGGGTCGAACGCCGGGCGGGGCCCCGCTCGGGCAAGCAGCTACCCGTTGGTTGTGAGTTGCACTTCCCAGGCAACGCCGTCCGAGGAACTGGGTTGGAGCGACCCAGGTCGCCGAGGGAACCTTCCCCCCAACTCTTCGAGCCCTGTGTAGAGCACCAGGTTTCTCGAAGGCGGATGAATCCGTGACATCCGTGCAATCCGCGGCTCCAGTTTCGCTCTGACGTGAACCTTGGGCAGCGATGCAATCGAGGTTCGCCTATCTCCCCCACCAAGCCAGGACTTTCCCCAAGCCGCGACCGGTTTACCCCCAGCCCTCGATGACCTTGACCCATTCGCTCAGGAACCGGTTGGCCTGGAACCCGTCCAGCACCCGGTGGTCGATCGTCAGCGTCACATAGATCATCGGCCGGATCTCGGTCACCTCGTGGGTGTACGACTGTGCCACCACCACCCGCTTCTCCATCCGGCCGATGCCGAGGATGGCCGACTGCGGCTGGTTGATGATGATCGGCGTGGCGATGATGCTGCCGCTGACCCCGTGGTTGGAGATCGTGAACGTGCCCTTCTGGACATCGGCCGGCGTCAGCCCACCCGATCGGGCCCGCTCGGTCAGGTCGGTGAGCCGGTTGGCGGTATCGAGCAGGTCCAGGGTCTGGGCCTGGTGGATCACCGGCACGATCAGCCCGCCATCCTCCAGCGCCGTTCCCACGCCAACGTTGCAGTCATCGAACAGTTCCAGCGCGTCGTCGTGCCAGCGGCTGTTCACCTCGGGCACGGCCTGGAGCGCGCGGACCGTGGCCTGCACGAAGTAGGCGGTCAGGGTCAACCTGGCACCGCGTGCCTCCGCCTCCGCCCGGTTCCGCTCGCGGTGCAGCAGCACCTTGGTGAGGTCGGCGTCGAACACCGTCGTGACGTGCGGCGCGGTGGCCACGCTGTGCACCATGTGCGCCGCGATGCTCTTCCGCATCTGGGTGTGCGGCACCATGCGGGACGGGATGCCGGACGGCGGGGCAGCGGGGCGGGGGGGCAGGGGGGCCGTCGGGGACACCGCTCCCCGACTCGCCGATGCGGTGGCCACACCCGACGCGACGGCCGCCTCCACGTCCTCGGCGGTGATCCGACCACCTCGGCCGGTGCCCTGAACCTGGTCGGCCTCCAGACCGTGCTGCTGCAACAGGCGCCGGACAGCCGGCGAGAGCATAGTCGATCGATCCGCTGGTTCAGTGCCCCCCTCGGTCGCTGACTCACCGACCCGCCGACCCGCTGACCCGCTGTCTCCCCCGGCCCCGCGGCCCCGCGGCCCCCCTGCCTCGCTGCCCCGCTGCCCCGCTGCCCCGCTGCCCTGCGGTTGTTCGGACCCGCCGACCCGCTGACCCGCGGACCCGCCCCCGGCGATCCGCCCCACCACCTCCCCGGGCTGCACCGTGTCGTCCACCGTGCGGAGCACCTCCTGCAGCACCCCGTCGGCCGGCGAGGCGATCTCCACCGTCACCTTGTCGGTGCTGAGCTCCAGCAACGGTTCATTGACCGCGACCCGGTCTCCCACCTTCTTGAACCAGGTGGCGACCACGGAGGTGGTTCCCTCGGCGTTGTCAGCGGGCAGGACGATGTCGATCAGGTCGGTCACGGTGCCAACTCCACAAAGAGTGGTGGCCGGTGGGGATCCACCCGGTCACGCGACAGTTGTTCCAGGCAGCTGCGGGGTTCGCCCGGCCCTTACACCTCGATCAGGGCGACCATCCGCTCCGCGATCGACTCCACCGACGGCAGGATCGCGTCCATCATCGGGACGTTGTACGGCGTGGGGATGTCGGGCACCGCCATCCGCTGCACCGGCGCGTCGAGGTGGAAGAATCCCTCGTCGGCCACCGCGGCGACCACCTCGGCGCCAAAGCCCGCCGTCAGGGTGTCCTCGTGCACGACCAGGCACCGTCGGGTCTTCTGGACCGACGCGAGGACTCCGGCGCGGTCCCAGGGCGCAATCGTTCGCAGGTCGAGCACTTCCACGGCATACCCGCTCTCGCGGCCGGCCGCCTCACACCGTTCCACCATCGCCCCCCAACTCACCACCGTCAGGGCGTCGCCCTCGGTGATCACTCGCGCCCGCCCCATCGGGAGCAGGTAGTCGTCCCCGGGGTAGGGGCGGCGGGCCCAGACCCCGTCCAGCAGGGCCCGGTGCTCGAAGAAGATCGTCGGGTTGTTGCCGCGGAGTGCCGCGCGCAGCAGCCCCACGGCGTCCTCCGCGTTGCTCGGCACGCAGACCTGCCAGCCGGGCTGGTGGGCCCACACCACCTCGCCACAGACGCTGTGCCACGGATCGCCACACTTGGGGGCGTACCCGCCCGGCATCCGCACCACGATCGGCGCGGCGAACCGGTTGGCAGTACGCCACCGGATGGTGCCGCAGTTGTTGAGCTGCTCGGTGGCAGGGTCGGCGTACTTGCGGAACTGGATCTCGGGCACCGGCAGGAGCCCCGAGATGGCCAGGCCCACGGACCGGCCGATGATCCCCTCCTCGGAGAGCGAGGTGTCGAAGACACGCTGGGCACCGAATTGATCCTGCAGTCCCATGGTGGCGGCGTGGACCCCGCCCTTCGGGCCGACATCCTCGCCGAAGACCAGGACCCGTGGATTGGTGCGCAACTCGTGCTCCAGGGTGCGGCGGATCGCCGTGAGCATGTTGATCCGGGGGCCCTCCGGGGATGGCTCCTCGCGATGGTCCGGAAAGGGGTGACCCAGCGGGTGCAGCCCGCCCCGAAGCTGCAGGTCCAGGGTGCCGTCGGCGCGCTGCTCCGCAAACCGGTGCCGGGTCACTGTCGCGGGGTCGGGTTCGGGGCGCGCCAGCGCCGCCTCGAGTGCCGCCGTGACGTCGGTCGCGGCCTGGCGCTCGACCTCCTCCCACTCACTCCGGGTCAGCAGTCCGTCGAGCAGGAATGCCTTGAGCTTGGGCAGGGGGTCGTTGGCCTGCTCCTCCTCCAGGAGCCCCGGCGGCTTGTAGGCTTGGGTGTCCTGGCCGGAATGGCCGCTGAGCCTGGGAACGGTGAGCCGGAGCAGCGCCGGTCCCTTGCCCGAGCGGACATGGGCCACCGACTTGGCGATCAGCCGCGACGCCTCCTCGGGGTCGGTGCCGTCGCCATCCCGGATCGACAGGTTCCGGAAGGACGCCAGGTTCTCCGCGATGTTGCCCCCAGGCGTCTGGAACCGGGAGGGGACCGAGATCCCGTAGCCATTGTCCTCGATGTAGAAGAGGAGTGGCAGCTCGAGCGTCGTCGCCATGGTGAGGGAGGACCAGAACCCGTTGGTGGCCACCGACGCCTCGCCGCCGAGGACGACCGCCATCGCGTCGCGCCAGGAGTCGTCCTGGAGGACGTCGCGATGATAGGTGATGGCCTGCGCCCACCCCGCCGACGGGGTGTACTGCGAACCGACATCCCCGCTCATCGGCAGCACCGTCGGGCCGCCGGGATTGGGCAGATTGCAGACCACGCCGATGTCCCGCCCGTCGCTGAAGCCCCCGGACTTGCCCATCGGGCCGGCAAAGGCGTCGGCGAGCGGCAGCCCCATGGTCAGGAGCAGGGGGCGCGAGCGGTAATACGCGCCGGCGGCATCGTGGGGATGGTTCAGCAACTGCCCGAGGATGATCTGGGGGACATCATGCCCCCGGGCGCTGAACTGGTAGAGGACCTTCTTCTCGGGTACGAGCTGGTTCTCCTCGATGTCGTCGATCCGCCGCGACACCAGGGTGAGGTAGGCCACCCGCTTCCAGTCAATGGCGTTCATCGTCCGTCCAGGCTGTGCAATTCACGACTCCCAATAATGGTGAGGGCGTCCAGACGTTCACGCGGAGCCGCGGAGAGGAACACCGAGCCGCGGAGCTGCGCTCGTTCCATCCCCATGAACCGCGGAGCGCCATGGGTTGTGGGGTCCCTTCGCGGCTTGCGCTTCACCTCCGCGTCTCCGCGTGATGGTGGTTCTACTGAAGCGTGCTTACTCCACCAGCGACCGCTCCGTCGCGTAGACCGTGCCGCGGAACAGCGCCACGACCCCCGCGTCCTGGTTGGTCACCGTCACCCGATAATAGCCGATCCGGCCGCCGACGTGCTCCGCCTCCGCCGTGGCGGTGAGGGTGTCGCCGACCCGGGCCGGCCGCGGATACCGGATGCCGTTCTCGATGCTCATCGTCACCCGGCCGTGGGTGTTCGAGGCGAAGGCCAGCGCGCTGTCGGCCAGGGAGAAGGCCACGCCGCCGTGGCAGACCCCGAATCCGTTGGTCATCTCCGGGCGGACCACCATGCGCACCACCGAGCGCTGCGGGGCGATCTCGGTCACCTCCATCCCCATCCAGGCGGTGAACCGATCCTCCGCCAGCATGGTGCGGACGCAGCGCTCCGCCAGGGCCTGCGGCGTTTCATCCATCGGTGAAGCCATGTCCCGCACGGGCCACCCGCCGGAGCAGCGGCGAGGGCCGGTACCGGTCCTCCCCGTACTCGGCCTGCAGGTCCTCGAGTCGGGCCAGCACCAGGTCGGGGCCGAGCTCGTCGGCCCAGGCCAGCAGACCCTTGGGGTAGTTCACGCCCCGGGTCATGGCGAGGTCGAGGTCCTCGGCACTCGCGATGCCGAGGAAGAGGGCGTCCACCGCTTCGTTGATGAGCATGGCCACGATCCGGTTGACGATCCGCCCGCCGAGGGTCGGGTCCTCCTGCGGCGCCGGAGGCGTCGCGCCCTCGGTGTAGTCGTAGTAGCCCCGGCCCGACTTCCGCCCCAGCATCCCGGCCTCGACCTGCCGCTGCTGGGTGAGCGAGGGCCGGTAGCGCGGGTCGTAGAAGAACGCCGCGAAGACGCTCTGGGTCACCGCGAAGTTGACGTCGTTGCCGATCAGGTCCATCAACTCGAACGGCCCCATCCGGAACCCGCCAATCTCGCGCATCGCCCAGTCGATCGTGGCCATGTCGGCCATCCCCTCCTCGTAGATCCGGAGCGCCTCGCCATAGAAGGGGCGGGCGACCCGGTTCACGATGAACCCCGGGGTGTCCTTGGCCACCACCGGCACCTTCTTCCAGCCGGCCGCCAGGTCGCGCACCGCCGCGGTCACCTCCGGGTCGGTCAGCAGGCCGGGAACGACCTCGACCAGCGGCATCAGGGGCACCGGATTGAAGAAGTGCATCCCGATCACCCGCTCCGGGCGGGCCAGCCCCCCCGCGATCGCCGTGACGCTGAGTGACGAGGTGTTGGTTGCCAGGATGACACCGGGCGGTGCGGCCTGCTCGAGGCGGGCGAAGGCCGCCTGCTTGAGCGCCAGGTCCTCGACGATCGCCTCGACCACCAGGTCCACGTCCGCGAAGGCCTGAAGTCCCGCCCCATCCTCCAGCGTGGCTGGCGTGATCCGCTCCAGCGCGGCCGTGGCCTCCGCGCTCGTCATCCGGCCCTTCTCCACCAGGCGGGCAAGGACCGACCGGATCGATTCACGCGCCTTGGCCACGGCGGCACCATTGGCGTCGGCGAGGACCACGGGGTGCCCCTGCGTGGCCGCCACCTGGGCGATCCCGGTCCCCATGGCGCCCGCCCCCAGCACCCCGATCCGCATTCCCCCCCCAGTGGACATGACTCAACTCCCCCGGAACGCGGGCGCCCGCTTGGCCAGGAAGGCCGCGACCCCTTCGGCGTGGTCCGCGGTCCGACCCGCGGCGCTCTGGAGCTCCGCCTCGAGGTTGAGCTGGGTCGGCAGGTCGCTGGTGAAGGAGGCGTTGAGCGCCTGCTTGATCATGGCGAACGCCCGCGTGGGCTGGCTCGCCAGCTGGCGGGCGAGGGCCCGCGCCTCGGGGAGCAACTCGGCGTCGGGGATGGCCCGGTGGATCAGGCCGATCTCCTGTGCCTCGCGGGCCGGGAGCTTCTCGGCCAGCATCATGAGGGCGGTGGCCCGGGCCATCCCGACCAGGCGGGGCAGGAAGAAGGTGCCGCCGGTGTCGGGCACGAGTCCGATCTTGGCGAAGGCCTGGATGAAGGAGGCACCCTCGGAGGCCAGGACAAAGTCGCAGCAGAACGCCAGGTTGGCCCCGGCGCCCGCCGCCACGCCGTTCACCGCGCAGACCACCGGCTTCTCGAGCTGCCGGATCGCCAGGACGATCGGGGTGTACTTCTTCCGGACGATCTCGGCGAAGTCCACCGGTCCGGTCCCGGGGGTGCCCTGGGTCTCGGCCAGGTCCTGCCCGGCGCAGAAGCCGCGGCCCGCCCCGGTGAGGAGGACGGCCCGGATCGACGGGTCGGCGGCTCCCTTGAGCGCCTCCTGGAACTCTCGTCCCATGGCCTCGTTGAAGCTGTTGAGGACCTCGGGGCGGTTGAGGGTGATCTCGGCGACGCCGTCCTCGACGGCCCATTGGAGGTGCTGGTAGGTCACGCGGCTCCCAAATCGTGCAGGTTCTTGTCTGGCAAGGCGTTCCACGTCCCCCAAGAATACAGTAAATTGCATCCGACGGCAGGGTTCGGCCCTGCGCACCGCTTCCCTGGCCCCGGCTCACACCCCATGCGCGACGCATTCCTGATTGACGGTATCCGGACGCCGATCGGCAGCCTGGGCGGCGCGCTCGCCCCGGTGCGGGCGGACGATCTGGCCGCCCACGTCCTCCGGGAGCTCGTGGCCAGGCACCCCGGCCTCGATCCGGCGGCGATCGGGGACGTGATCCTGGGATGCGCCAACCAGGCCGGCGAGGACAACCGCAACGTGGCCCGGATGGCGCTGCTCCTGGCTGGACTCCCCACCTCCGTCCCCGGCGAGACGGTGAACCGGCTCTGCGCCTCGGGGATGGCCGCCACCGTCCACGCCGCTCGCGCCATCGGGGTCGGGGACGGCGAGGTCTACCTCGCGGGCGGGGTCGAGTCGATGACCCGGGCGCCGCTGGTCCTGTCCAAGGCGGAAACACCCTACGCACGGAACCAGGAACTCTTCGACACCAGCCTGGGTTGGCGGTTCGTGAACCCGAGGCTCGAGGCGATGTATGGCATCGACGCCATGGGCCAGACCGCCGAGAATGTCGCGGAGCTGTACCGGGTGAGCCGGGAGGACCAGGACCGGTTTGCGGCGGCCTCCCAGGGCAAGGCCGCGGCCGCCCAGCGGCGCGGACGGTTTGCGGATGAGATCGTCCCCGTCGAGATCCCGGGGCGGAAGCGGGAGCCGGCCATCACCGTCTCCGAGGACGAGTTTCTCCGTCCCGACACCACCGTCGAGAACCTCGCGCGGCTGCGCCCGGCCTTCCGGACGGACGGCAAGGGCAGCGTTACCGCCGGCAACTCGTCCGGACTCAATGACGGCGCCGCCGCGCTGCTGGTCGCCTCCGGGGACGGAGCCAAGGCACATGGCCTGGCCCCGATCGCCCGGATCGTCTCGTCGGGGGTCGTGGGTGTGGAGCCGCGGATCATGGGCGTCGGCCCCGTCGAGGCGTCCCGCCGGGCACTCGCCCGCGCCGGCCTGACCATCGATCAGATGGATGTCATCGAGCTGAACGAGGCCTTCGCCGTGCAGGTGCTGGCCTGCCTCCGGCAGCTCGGCGTGGCCGACGACGACCCGCGGGTCAATCCCAACGGCGGCGCCATCGCGCTGGGCCACCCGCTCGGCATGAGCGGCGCCCGCCTGCTGCTGACGGCCGCGCGCGAGCTGCAGGCCACCGGCAAGCGGTACGCCCTCTGCACCATGTGCGTCGGGGTGGGGCAGGGGATGGCGTGCGTGCTGGAGAGGGCATGACTGCCCGAAACAGCGGGACTAGGGACTTGGGGCTAGGGGCTAGGGCGTCCAGCTCCAAGGCCGATCTGGTGGCGCCGGCGCATGGGGGAGCGGATCCAACAGCTGCCGTGCGCCTTCCACCCCAATCCCCGGCCATGAATCCCCAGTCCCAAGCCCCTAGCCCCCAGTCCCTCGCAATGATTCCGTCCGCATGACCATCTACGCCTTCGGCCCCCACATCCCGGTCATCCACGAATCGGCGTTCGTGCACCCGAACGCGACCGTGACCGGCAACGTGGTGATTGGCCGGGATGTCTACATCGGTCCCGGGGCGGCGATCCGCGGGGACTGGGGCGGGATCGTGATCGAGGACGGTTGCAACGTGCAGGAGAACTGCACCATCCACATGTTTCCCGGGGTCACCGTGACCCTCGAGCCCGGGGCCCACATCGGGCATGGGGCGGTGATCCACGGCGCGCGGATCGGGCGGAACAGCCTGGTCGGGATGAACGCGGTGGTCATGGACAACGTGGTTCTCGGCGCCGAGTGCATCGTCGGGGCGCTCTGCTTTGTGCCGGCCGGGATGCAGGTACCCGACCGCAAGGTGGTGGTGGGCAATCCCGCCCGGATCGTGAAGGACGTCAGCGATGCCATGCTGGCCTGGAAGACCGAGGGGACCGCCCTCTACCAGGCCCTGCCGGCCGAGCTGCAGGCCAGGCTCCGCGAGGTGGAGCCACTCCGTGAGGTTCAGCCCGACCGCCCCACCCAGGACACTTCCTATCGCACCTGGCGGGCGACCGCCGGTGATTCACCGGATGGAGCTGCAACGTGACCAAGCTCAAGAGCTACGCGCTGGACCAGTGGGTGGAGGGCGCCGGGGAAGGCGCCCCGCTGATCCATGCGGTGACGGGGGCCGAGATCGGGCGGGCCACCAGCGACGGCCTCGACTTCAAGGCGATCCTGGACCACGGCGCCCGGACCGGCGGCCGGGTGCTCCGCGGGATGACCTTCCACGAACGCGCCGCCCTGCTCAAGGAGATGGCCAAGTACCTCATGGAGCGGAAGGAGGAGTTCTACGAGCTCTCCGCCGCCACCGGCGCGACCCGGATCGATTCGTGGATCGACATCGAGGGGGGCATCTCCACCTTCTTTGCCTACTCGAGCCGCGGGCGCCGGGACTTCCCGAACGAGACCTTCCATGTTGAGGGCGAGGTCGAGCCGCTCTCCAAGGGCGGCACCTTCATGGGCCGCCACATCTGCGTGCCGCTGGAAGGCACCGCGATCCACATCAACGCCTTCAACTTCCCCTGCTGGGGGATGCTCGAGAAGCTGGCGCCGACCTTCCTGGCCGGCATGCCCGCCATCGTCAAGCCGGCCACCGTCACCAGCTACCTGACTCGGAAGATGGTGGCGGCCATGATCGAGTCGGGGATCCTGCCAGCGGGCGCGCTCCAGCTCATCTGCGGCGGGGTCGGGGACCTGCTCGATCACGTGACCTGCCAGGACGTGGTGACCTTCACCGGCTCCGCCTGGACCGGCCGGAAGCTCAAGAGCCACCCCCGGATCATCGCCGAGTCGGTACGGTTCAACATGGAGGCCGACTCGCTCAACTGCTCCATCCTCGGACCGGACGCGGCGCCGGGCACCGACGAGTTCGACCTCTTCATCAAGGAGGTCGTGCGCGAAATGACGGTGAAGGCGGGCCAGAAGTGCACCGCCATCCGCCGGACGATCGTGCCCGAGGGGATGCAGGAGGACGTCATCAAGGCGCTGCAGAAGCGGCTGGGCGGGGTCACCGTCGGCGACCCGTCGGTGGAGGGGGTCAAGATGGGCCCGCTCGCCGGACGCGGCCAGGTGGGCGAGGTGCGCAAGGCCGCCGAGCAGTTGATGCAGGCCGGCGAGGTGGTGTTCGGGTCGCTGGAGGGGCTGGCCCTCACCGGGGCGGACGCGGCCAAGGGCGCCTTCTTCACCCCGATGCTGCTGCACTGTGCCACCCCCCTGGGCCGCAGCGAGCCCCACGACATCGAGGCGTTCGGGCCGGTGAACACCGTGATGCCCTACGCCAACCTTGACGAGGCGATCGAGCTGGCCCGGCGGGGCCGGGGATCACTCTGCGGATCGCTCTTCACCGCCGATCCCTCGGTGGCGCGCACCGTGGTGTTGGGCACCGCGCCCTTCCACGGACGGATCATGGTCCTCGACCGCAGCAGCGCCAAGGAGTCCACCGGCCACGGCTCGCCGCTGCCGCACCTGGTGCACGGTGGGCCGGGTCGGGCCGGTGGTGGCGAGGAGATGGGCGGCGCGCGCGGCGTCCTCCACTTCATGCAGCGCACGGCGGTGCAGGGTCACCCGACGATGCTCGCCGCCGTCACCGGACAGTGGAGCAAGGGGGCGGCCCAGCACCACAATCCGGTGCACCCCTTCCGGAAGTACTTCGAGGAGCTCCAGGTGGGCGATGCGCTGGTCACCCATCGGCGCACCGTCACCGAGGCCGACATCGTCAACTTCGCGGGCATCAGCGGCGATCACTTCTACGCCCACACCGACGAGCTCGGCGCCAGGGAGTCGCTCTTCGGGATGCGGGTGGCGCATGGCTACTTCGTGGTGAGCGCGGCTGCGGGGCTGTTTGTGGATCCGGGCGTCGGGCCGGTGCTGGCCAACTACGGGCTTGAAAGCCTGCGGTTCGTCAAGCCGGTCGGCATCGGCGACACCATCCAGGCGCACCTGACCGTCAAGCAGAAGACCGCCAAGGCCACTCCGCCGGACGGGGTGCCGCAGGGCGTCGTGGCCTGGGACGTGGAGATCCGCAACCAGCACGACGAGGCGGTGGCGATCTACACGATTCTGACCCTGGTGCGCCGAAAGGTGGAGGCGTGATGCGCCGGCTCGCCGTGATGGTCCTGCTGCTGGCGGGCGTGCCCGCGGCCGTCCTTGCGCAGGGCGGGTCGCTCTTCATCGTGGGCGGCGGCCCGCGGCCGGCCGAATTGATGGGCCGGTTCGTGGAGTTGGCGGGCGGTCCGGGGAAGGCGGTGATCCTCGTCCTTCCGATGGCCAGCGCCGACAGCAACGCCGGCCCCGCCCTGGTGCGGGAGCTCCAGGCCCTCGGTGCCACCGCACGATACGCCGTGATCGGGCGGGAGCAGGCCGACAGTCCGGCTGCCCTCCAGCACCTGGAGGGCATCACCGGGATCTGGTTCAATGGTGGGGTGCAGTCGCGCCTCACCGCCGCCCTCGGTGGGAGCCGGTTCGAGCAGGGGATGCACGCCGCGTATCAGACTGGTGCGGTGATCGGCGGCACCAGCGCCGGTGCCGCGGTCATGTCGGCGGTGATGATCACCGGCGACGAACGGCGCCAGGGGGGGAGTCGCCCTGTCACCGATGACAACTGGCTCACCATCGAGGCCGACAATGTCGTCACGACGCGGGGCTTCGGGTTCCTCACCAACGCCGTCGTGGACCAGCACTTCCTGCGACGCAAGCGCTACGGACGGCTCCTCTCGCTCGCGCTGGACCATCCCACCCTGCTCGGTGTCGGCATCGACGAGGGAACGGCGCTCGAGGTCGGGCCCGACGGGAAGTGGACGGTACGGGGGATGAGCACCGTCCTGATCGTGGATCCGCGGCGGGCGGATGCCAATGCCGCGGGTGGCACGGTGCGCGGTGCCGCGCTGCACGTTCTGCGTGCCGGGGATGAGTTCGTTCCGTAGGCCGGGCCGACTGCAGGGAGCCACGGATGGCGCGGATTTCGCGGAAGGCCTCGATCCAGAGAGACGGCCGCGTCGGGAGGAGTTCCGGGGGTCCTTCCTGCGCGAGACCCCCATTCGTATGGGGCCCAAAATGGATGATTGCGATTCGAGGGGGATGTTGGGGTGGGTTCCCCACCCACGCTCCTCACGGTCGGTCCCGGGTGCAGCGATCAACAGCTGCGGGTTCTCCGTGAAATCCGTGCAATCCGTGGCTGCCCGTTCCGCACGCCATCGCGCGCCGGATCCAGGTGTGGCGCGTCACCATGACCTGGACCGATTCCTCACCCCCTTCGGTCACCACTTGTTGCCAGGACAGACTATGAGTCGCCGCGTTGTTGTGCTCTTCCTGCTGCTGGCTGCGGCCTGCTCCTCTCCCGCCATGGCGCAGGAGGTCCGCTACGAGTTCCGGATGCCGAATGCCGCCCACCACGAGGCGGAGATCACCGTCATCTGGACCAACGTGCCCGCGGGGCGGCCGCTGGAGGCGCGGATGAGCCGCAGCTCGCCGGGACGGTACGCCCTCCACGAGTTCGCCAAGAACGTCTACTCCGTCCGGGCCGAGGACTCCCGTGGCCGGCCGCTCACGATCACCCGCCCCAACCCCCACCAGTGGGACGTGGCGGGGCATGACGGCACCGTCAGGCTGTCCTATACCCTCTTTGCCGACCGGGCCGACGGCACCTATTCCCAGGTGGACCGGACCCATGCCCACCTCAACGCCCCGGCCACCTGGATGTGGGCGCGCGGTATGGACGCCCGGCCGGCCCGGGTCACCTTTCTGGACCTCCCCGCCGGCTGGCAGGTGGCCACCCAGCTCTTCCCGACCGATCAGCCCAACAGTTTCACCGCGCCGAGCTTTCAGTACCTGATGGATTCCCCCGTGATGGCCGCCGATCAGGACATCCGCAGCTGGGAGGTCA
Source organism: Gemmatimonadales bacterium (assembly GCA_048499805.1). Classification (GTDB taxonomy): domain Bacteria; phylum Gemmatimonadota; class Gemmatimonadetes; order Gemmatimonadales; family GWC2-71-9; genus JAWXBA01. The sequence continues at coordinate 129,064 of JASNZF010000001.1, forward strand.
CCTCTGGTGGTCGCACCCAGACGATTCGCCTGGCGATCCACCACGCCGGCACCCGGGCGGAAGTCGACGGCTACGTGGAGATGATCAAGAAGGTGGTGCGGGAACAGGCGGCGCTCTTCGGGGAGTTGCCGCAGTTTGATGGCGGGGTCTACACCTTCCTGGCCTGCTACCTCCCGCACACCTCGGGCGACGGGATGGAGCACCGGAACTCCACCGTCCTCTCGAGCAGCGGCTCGCTCGCCCAGGCCGCCCAGGGACTCCTGGGCACGGTCTCCCACGAGTTCGTGCATGCCTGGAATGTCGAGCGGATCCGGCCCCGGTCCCTGGAGCCGTTCGACTTCGAGCGCGAGAACATGTCCGCGGAACTCTGGTTGGCCGAGGGTTTCACCAGTCACATCGGACCCCTCGCCATCCGCCGGGCCGGCATCACCGATGACCGAAGCTATGCCCGGAGCCTCTCCGGCACCGTGAACGCCGTCCTCAATGCCCCTGGCCGGAAATACTTCTCCGCGGCCGAGATGAGCATGCAGGCGCCGTTCGTCGATGCCGCCAGCTCGATCGATCCGCAGAACCGGCAGAACACCTTCATCTCCTATTACACCTGGGGCTCGGGGATCGGCTTGGCGCTGGACCTGACCCTGCGGCAGCGGTTCAACCTCGGGCTGGACGACTACATGCGCGGCCTCTGGGCCGAGTACGGGCGCACCGAGCAGGCCTACACGATTGCGGACGCCCGGGCGACCCTGGGCCGGGTGACCAGGGATCCGGCGTTCGCGGCCGACTTCTTTGCGCGCTACGTCGAGGGGCACGAGGCGCCGGACTATGCCGCGCTGTTGTCCCACGCCGGGATGCTGGTGCGTCCGACCGCGGCGGGGCGGGCCTGGCTTGGGGATGCCAGCTGGGTGGCGGAGCGAGGAGCCCTGCTGCTGCAAGCTGGCCCGCTGGTGGGGACCCCGATCTATGAGGCGGGCCTGGACCGAGGCGACCGCCTGCTGACGATCGATGAGAAGACCGCGGCATCGGCCGAGGTGGTGGCCGAGGTGTTGTCGGCCCGCAAGATCGGTGACGCCATCCCGCTCACCTTCGAAAGCCGGGGCCAGACCCTCACCGCCACGCTGCGACTGGCCGAGAACCCGCGCGTGGCGGTCATGACCATGGAGGAGGCAGGGGAGACCCCGACCGCCGCGCAGCTCGCATTCCGGCAGCGCTGGCTCGCGTCCCAGGCCCGGCGATAGGGGCCGGTTCGTTCCCGCTTCCCACGAGGCCACGATGAAGCGCTTCTCGACACTCGCCTGTTCGCTCCTTGTCCTGGTGGCCGCCTGCGGACCACGTCCTCCGGTCGCCACCCCGCTGCCCGACCTGGAGTATGACATCATCTTCACTCGCGGCAGGGTGATCGATGGCACCGGTGCCCCCGCCTTCCTGGCCGAAGTGGCGGTCCGGGGCGACCTGATCGTCGCCGTGTCCCGGACGGCGCTCCCCCGCGGCCGCGCCCGGGTCATCGACATCAATGGTCGGGTCCTGACCCCCGGCTTCATCGACCTCCATGCCCACCTCGAGCCGATCCCCGACATGCGCGACGCCGAGAGCAGCGTGCGCCAGGGTGTCACCACGGCGCTGGGTGGGCCGGATGGCGGTGGCCCGAGCCCGTTCGGGGCCTACCTGGCCAACCTGGACAGCGGCGGGGTCACCATGAATGTCGGCTTCCTGGTGGGGCACAACACCATCCGGCGCCGGGTGATGGGGACGGCGGACCGGGCGCCGACCGCCGAGGAGCTGGGCCGGATGGAGGCTCTTGTTTCGGAAGCGATGCGGGAGGGAGCGTTCGGGATCTCCACCGGGCTCTTCTACGTCCCCGGTGCCTACTCCGAGCTGGCGGAGGTGGTGGCGCTCTCGAAGCGGGCCGCCGCAGGCGGCGGGATCTACACCTCGCACCTCCGCAAGGAGGGACTCGGGCTCCTCGAAGGCGTGGCCGAGGCAATCGAGATCGGCCGGCAGGCACAGATCCCGATCGTCCTGACCCACCACAAGGCGGTGGGGCCCGCCATGTGGGGGCAAAGCGTCACCACGCTCCGGATGATCGATTCGGCCCGGGCCGCCGGTGTCGATGTCATGGCCGACCTCTACCCCTACACCGCCACCCAGACCGGACTCGCCGCCCTGGTGCCCCAGTGGGCCCAGGCCGACGGCGACTCGGCCTTTGCCCGCCGCACCCGCGATCCGGTGCTGCGCGACAGCCTGCATCGCGGCATTGTCTTCAACCTGGAGAACGATCGCGGCGGCGGGGACATGCGCCGGGTCCAGTTCGGCCGCTTTCGTGCCGAGCCGTGGCTGGAGGGGAAGACCCTCCAGGACTGGGTGGTCCAACGGCAGCTTCCGCTGACCCTGTCGAGCGGGGCAGACCTGGTCATCGAGGGCATGCTGCGGGGCGGGGCCGGGATGGTGTACCACGTGCTCGACGAGGGGGACGTGGAGCGGATCATGGCCCACCCCCAGACCATGGTGGCGTCGGACGGCCGGCTGACCCGTCCCGGCGATGGCGTCCCCCACCCGCGCTCCTACGGCACCTTTCCCCGGGTCCTGGCCTACTACGTCCGGGCCAAGGGAATCCTGACGCTCGAGGAAGCCGTACGGAAGATGACCTCCCTGCCGGCGGCCAGGATCGGCCTCACCGATCGGGGCGTCGTCCGGGTCGGGATGAAGGCCGACTTGGTGGTCTTTGACCCCGAGACCGTGCAGGACGAGGCAACCTTCGCGGAACCGCACCAGTATCCTACCGGCATCCCCTACGTGATGGTCAACGGGAAGCTGGCCGTGGATATCGGGCAGTTTCACGACCTCCGTTCCGGGACGGTGTTGCGGCACCGTTCTCCATAGGGGTTCACGCGGAGACGCGAAGCAAAGCTGGAGACGCGGAGGAACCAGAATGGAATGAGGAGGGTGACGCGCCCATGGAGCCCCACCACCCTCATCGGCGATGTTGAGGAGGTCTTGCGCGGAAGAGGGCGTCTCCGCGCCTTGCTGTCTCCTCCGCGTCTCCGCGTGAACCCGTGATCCCAACGCCATCGCGATCGCCTGCCTACAGGAGACTCTTTATGCGCCACCCCCCTACCTTCCTGCTTGCCTTGCTGACGGCCACGGCCACCACCGTCCCGCTGGCCGGCCAGGCCCCCCCGCCGGTTGCATTCGAGAACGTCACCGTCATTCCGATGGACACCGAGCGCCGCCTCGCCGGCCAGACGGTCGTGGTCGAGAACGGCCGGATCACCGCCATCACCCCGGCGGCGCAGGCCCGGATCCCCACCGGCGCCACCCGGGTGGACGGCCGCGGCAAGTTCCTGATTCCCGGCCTGACCGAGACGCACGGGCACCTGCCGGCCGGCAACGCGCCCGCCGAGACGGTGGACCGCACCCTCCAGCTCTACCTGCTGAGCGGGGTCACGACCGTGCGGGGCATGCTCGGCCATCCCAGCCAGCTGACCTGGCGCACCGAGGCCGCCACCTGGCAGCGACTTTCGCCCCGCCTGATCGTGGCGGGCCCGTCGTTCAACGGCAACACCGCGACCTCGCCCGAGGTGGCCGCCCGGATGGTCCGTGAGCAGAAGGCCGCCGGCTATGACCTGCTCAAGATCCATCCCGGGGTTTCCCGGGCGGCCTTCGATGCCATGGCCGCCACCGCCAGGGAAGTGGGCATTCCGTTCGCCGGCCATGTGCCGCTCGACGTGGGTGTCCATCGCGCCATCGAGGCGGGGTACGCCAGCATCGACCACCTCGACGGCTATGTCGAGGCGCTGATTCGCGATGGCGCCCCGGTCACCTCGGCGCAAACTGGCTGGTTCGGGCTGGCGCTCGTGGATTACATCGATCGTGCCAAGCTGGCGCCGCTGGCCCGCGCCACCCGCGACGCGGGGGTCTGGGTCAACGCCACCGAGACCCTGATGCAGACCATGGCCGGCGAGGGCCAGCCGGCCCTCATGCTCGCCGATCCCGCCATGCAGTACTGGCCGGAGGCGCAGGTGAACGCCTGGGCCAACTCGGTGCGCAACCTCCAGAACGATCCCGCCAACACTGCGGCCCGTCGCGCCGATTACCTGGAACTGCGCACCTGGCTCATCCGCTCGCTCCATGAGGCAGGAGTCGGGATCATCCTCGGTTCCGATGCCCCGCAGATCGGCAACGTCCCCGGATTCTCGGCGCTGGCCGAACTCGAGCTCATGGCACGGGCCGGGTTGTCGCCGTTCGAGGCGCTGGCCACGGGGACCCGGAATGTCGGTCGGTATCTCAAGGAACCGGATTTCGGGACGATCGCCGTGGGCCACCGTGCCGACCTGCTGCTGCTCGACGCTGATCCGCTGCAGGATATCGGCAACATCCGGCAGCAGGCCGGGGTGATGGTCTACGGGCGCTGGCTGCCCAAGGCGGAAGTCGATCGGCGCCTGGCAGGCATGCGTCGCTGAACGGGTGGAATACCAGGAGTTGCGGCCGCCCGCCTCGTTGCGGCCGTTCGTCAAGTGCATTTGGACGTTGCGCGGGGTGAGCGACCAGACGGCCCCCCAGCGGATCATGCCCGATGGTTCCGTCGAACTCGTGCTGCACTTCAGCGGGACCTTCCGGCGGCACGAACCCGACGGCACCGTGGTGGAGCAGCCCCGGGCGTTGGTGGTGGGAATCGTCGACCGCTGGATGATGCTGGAATCGACCGGGGCGATCGACATCCTGGGGGTCCGGTTTCGCCCTGGAGCGGTGCGCGGGGTCCTCGGCGTAACGCAGGCCAACCTGGCCGGTCGCTGTCACGACCTCTCCAGCCTGTGCATCGACGCGCTGGACGGGCTGCTGCCGCAGGCACGGGATGAGACCGAGCCGGAGCGACGCGTCGCACTCGTGCTCGCCCACCTTGCCCGGGCAGCGGAAGTTGCCATTCCGCCCCATGCCACCGTCCTCCACACCGCTCGGCGGATCGTGGCGACCGCCGGCCGGGCCCCGATCCAGCAGATCGCTGAGGGCGCCGGGTGGAGCCTGCGGCACCTGGAGCGCCAATTCCGCCGCGAGGTCGGGGTCACCGCCAAGGAGTTTGCCCGGTTGAGCCGTTTCCATGGGGTCGTGACCCGCCTGAAGCGCGGGAAGCCACCCCGCTGGTCCCGCTTGGCGGCGGAGGCGGGATACCACGATCAATCGCACCTGGTGAGGGATTTTCGGGAGTTCGGCGGCACCACCCCGGCCGCCTTCTGGCGAGAGACCCATCCCCTCTCCGACCTCTTCCACACCTCCGTCGAATTTCTACAAGACGAAGCCGGCACGACCGCGTAGCTTGGGCGTCATCGGGCGGTGGTCGCCGCCTCCACTCCCCTTTCGCCGGAACCAATCGATGACTCGATGGCTGCCCAGCTTCGCCGCATGCTTCCTGTTGTCTGCCGCACCAGTGTCGGCCCAATCCGCCGCCCCGGGCCTCCCAGGCCTGGCGTTCATGAGCGGCTGCTGGCAAGGCAAGACGGCGTCGGGAAGCACGATCGAGGAGCACTACACCACACCGTCCAGCAATCTGATCCTCGGGACGACCCGATACCTCCGGGATGGGGCGACGCGGAACTTTGAATTCACGATGATCAACGCGGACAGCAGTGGCTCACGCGTGACCCCCCACCCTGGTGGGCGGGCCAGTGTCAGCTTTCGGGAGTCCGGGAGGACCCCGACCAGCGTGGTGTGGGACAACGCCTCCCACGACTTCCCGCAGCGGATTCGTTACGAACGGGTGGGACAGGACAGCCTGGTGGCGACCATTTCGTTGATCGATGGGTCGCGCGCCACCGGGTACCGAATGGGGAAGGTGGGCTGCCCGTAGTCGGGGGGGCAGCGGGGCAGCGGGGCAGGGGGGCCGCACCCAAGGGCCGAGATCACGCGCACAGGTGGCATTGACACCCCTACCGGCCACAGTACATTCGGCCCCGCTGCCCCGCTGCCCCGCTGCCCCGCTGCCCCGCTGCCCCGCTGCGCTACCGCGGCAACCGCTCCGGCATCTCGGCGATCACGTACGCCATGACCGCCATCGCGGCAACATTGCGGGCGACCTCGACCGGGTCGAGCTTGTCCACCGTGTCGGCGTTGGTGTGGTGGTACCAGAAGTAGCGGGTGCCGTCCACCTGGTGGCCCATGCCGGGCACCCCTTCGGCCATGATCGGCCCGATATCCGCCCCACCGCCGCTCGGGCCGATGGTGATTGGACCGATCCGCCCCATCAGGCCGGCAACCTGCTGGACGATGGCCCGGGCGGCGTCGCTCCCCGTGAAGCCGAAGCCGGTGGGGGCGAAGACTCCCCCATCGGACTCGATCGCGAGGATGTGGTTGGCCAGCTCGGCGCGGTGCTGGTCGCGGTAGGCGTTGCCGCCGCGGAGCCCGTTTTCCTCGTTCGTCCAACCCACCACCCGGATGGTGCGGCGCGGTTGCAGGCCCAGCTCCTTCATCAGGCGGATTGCCTCCCAGGCGATCACCACCCCGCCACCGTCGTCGGTGGCCCCCGTGCCGACATCCCAGCTGTCGATGTGCCCGCCCATCACGATCACCTCGTCCGGGAACTCCCGTCCCCGGATCTCGCCCATCACGTTGCGCGATTGGACGTCGGGCAGGGTCTGGGCCGCCATCTGCACCCGCACCCGGATCGGCTGCCCGCGATCCTGCATCCGGTGCAGCATCATCGCGTCTTCCATCGTGATCGCGAAATGCGGGATCCGTGTCACCGTGGAATCGTAGGCCATCCCGCCGGTGTGCGGGGTCTGCATCCCGAACGGACCCACCGACCGGATCATGCTGGCGACCGCGCCGGCACGCGCGGCCGCGATGGCGCCCTGGCTGCGGTACTGGACGGTCTGGCCATAGGTGGTGAAGGGGACATCGAAGAGCACGATCTTGCCGCGCGCCTGGGCCGCCTTCGCCTCGAGGTCGGCAAAGCTCGACACCACCAGGACATCCGCGATGATCCCGCCCGGCGGCGTGCCGATGCTGCCGCCCAGGCCGAGCATCGGCAGCCTGGCCCAGCGCGGGAGCAGCAGTTCGGCGGATTCCTCGCCCCGGACCCAGCGCGGCACCATCACCGGCTCGCCGCGCACGTTGTCGAGGCCGTCGCGGCGCATTTCCGCCATGATCCAGTCGATGGCCTGCTCCAGGTTCGGCGTCCCGCTGAAGCGCGGGCCAAACCGGTCCCCCATCTCGGCGATCCGGTGCCAGGCGGCGCTGTCAGCCAGGGCCGCGTCGATCAGCCGGTTGGCGGCGGCCTGGTACTGCTGCTGCAGCGGCGTGAGACGGGGGGAGCGCTGGGCACCGAGGGGCGCCGCGAGGAGGCAGAAGGAAGCGAGCAGGAAGGTTCCACGGCCATGCATCAGGTTCCTCGACGAAGGAAGGTATAGGAAGGATATCAGGGCATGGCCTGGCGCGGCACCGGCACGGGTGGCGGGGGCGGGGGCGTGGCTCCTCTCCCGCCACCACCTCCCGGTCGCGATGCGAGCGTATAGATTGCACGGACCCTTCGAGTTGCGCGTCGGTCCGGCCGGTGGGAGGCTCGCCCTCTCCCCGCCTTCCGCTGCGAGTTCCCCGCAGTCCCCGGAGCCCAGTTGACTGATATCCCTGCCCCCGAGGACTCGAGCGGGCTGGCGAAGCGGGTCGGCCTGCTGCTTGGCCCGGTGGCCTTCCTCCTGCTCATCGCCTTGCCGGTCCCCGAGGCGCTGGGCCCGACCGGCGCGCGCACCGGGGCGGTGATGGCCTGGATGGCCATCTGGTGGCTGACGGAGGCGGTCCCCATCCCGGTCACCGCGCTCCTTCCCCTGCCCCTGTTCCCGGCGCTCGGCATCCTGGACATGGGTGCCACCGCGGCGCCGTTCGCCAACGAGCTGATCTTCCTCTTCATGGGCGGCTTCTTCATCGCCGCCGCGATGGAGCGGAGCGGCCTCCACCGGCGGGTGGCACTCGCGATCGTCCACGCCATCGGCACCAGCCCCGAACGCCTGGTCCTCGGGTTCATGCTGGCCACCGCCTTCCTGTCGATGTGGATCTCCAACACCGCCACCGCCACGATGATGCTGCCGATCGCGATCGCGGTGGGCGAGATGCTCAAGCCGGTCGACCGGAAGGGTCCCTATGAGTTCGGGATCGCCCTGATGCTGGGCATCGCATACGGGGCCTCGATCGGGGGGATCAGCACCCTGATCGGTACCCCCCCCAACGCCATCCTCGCCGCTGCAGCGCAGGAAATCCTGGGAATCCAGATCGGCTTCGGCGAGTGGATGCTGGTCGGGCTGCCGGTGGCGGTCGCCATGCTCCCGCTCACCTGGCTGGCGCTCGTCAAGGTGCTCTATCCGCCCCGGGACCTGGTCGGGGGGGCGGCGGACCTGATTCGCCAGGAGCGGGCCCGCCTGGGACCGGTGACCCGGGGCGAGCGGATTGTCGGGGTGGTGTTCGTGGTCACCGCCCTGGCCTGGATCTTCCGCACCCCGAAGGACCTCGGCACGCTGGTGATTCCCGGGATCACCACCGTGGCCCCCTGGGTCCAGGACTCCACGATCGCGATGGCGGCCGCGCTGCTGCTCTTCAGCATCCCCCTCGACCTGCGGAAGGGCGAGTTCATCCTTGACTGGGGCGCCGGCCGTCGGATCGCCTGGGGAGTCCTGATCCTCTTCGGTGGCGGGCTCTCCCTCGCCCGGGCGATGGAGCAATCCGGGCTCGCCGCGTGGATCGGGTCGTTCGTGACCATTCTCGAGTCCGTCCCCTTCTGGGTCCTCATCCTCGCGGTGGTGGCGCTGGTGGTCTTCCTGACCGAGGTCACCTCCAACGCCGCCACCACCACCATGGCCATGCCGATCATGGCCGGGGCCGGCCTGGCCCTCGGGGTCCCGCCGATGGCCCTGATGACCGCCGCGGCCCTGGCCGCCTCCATGGCCTTCATGCTGCCGGTGGCGACCCCGCCCAATGCCATCGTCTTCAGCTCCGGCTACCTGACGATCCCCCAGATGGTGCGGGCCGGGCTGCTCCTCAACCTGGTCGCGATCATCGTCGTTACCCTCGTGGGCCTCTTCCTGGTGCCCCGCATCCTCCTGCCGGGGCTGCCGTGACCGGTCCTTCCCTCCCGCGGCCGCTGGGGTGTACCTTGCCCGGGATCGATGCACCCCGGCCCGACCATCTCACCTCGGTATCCCGCTCGATGCTCCAACCTTCCGTCCGGAGACTCCCCGTGAACGCTCGCTTCCCTGGGGGGCGCGGCACTGCTGCGGCCCTCGCGCTCCTCATGGCCCTGCTCCTGGCACCAGGCATGGCCGTGGCCCAGACAGGCTCCCTGACCGGTCGTGCGGTCATCGCGGGGACGGATGAACCGCTCCCCGGCGCCGAGATCACGGTGCTTTCCGCGACGGTGCGCCGCACGGTGGTGACCCGGGTCGACGGACGGTACACCGTGGCCGGCCTGCCCGAGGGGGTCTACACCGTCGAGGCCCGGCGCATCGGGTTCGCGCTGCGCACCGCCCAGAACGTCACCATCGGCACCGGGGCCGCCACGCTGGACTTCCAGCTGACGGCGATCACCCTGCGGCTCGAGGAGGTGGTCGTCACCGGCGTCACCGACCCCACGGCCGGGGTCAAGGTGCCCTTCACCGTGGGCCGGGTCAACGCCGAGGAGCTGCCGGTGGCCACCGTGAACGCGGTGGACAACCTGCAGGGCAAGATCGCCGGTGTCTCGATCGTCACCAGCCCGGAGCCGGGCAGCGGCACCAACATCCAGCTCCGGTCCCCGACCAGCATCAGCAAGAGCAACAGCCCGCTCTTCGTCGTGGACGGGGTGCTCCTCAGCTCCGCCTTCGGGGCCTCGTCCGCCGACATCGCCGGCCTGGACATCGAGAGCATCGAGGTCGTCAAGGGCGCCGCGGCGGCCTCGCTCTACGGTTCCCGTGCCGCGGCGGGCGTCATCCAGATCCGCACCAAGCGGGGCCGGGACGTGGCCGGTGACCAGACCCGGGTGACGGTCCGGAGCGAGTTCGGCTCCAGCACCATCTCCCGCCCGGTCAAGTATGCCACCCAGCACATCTACCAGACCAACGCGGCCGGGGAATACATCAACGCCAGCGGGGCGGTCGTGCCGCGCGAGCAGCGGATCCTCAAGCCCGAGGCCACCCGGTTCCAGGACACCCCGTTCGTGCAGCCGTTCGACCACATCGGCGCGTTCTTCGATCCGGGGACCTTCGCCACGAACTCCATCTCGGTGGCCCAGAACACCGGCACCACCAACTTCTTCGCCTCCGCCGCCCGCGAGAACCAGGACGGCGTCGTGCTCGGCGCCGGCGCCTATGGCCGGACCGACGTGCGCCTCAACCTCGATCACCGGCCGGGCCGGAGCATCCAGATCTCCACCAGCCTGTACCACATGCGCTCGCACCGGGATGACATCTACGGCGATGCCTTCACCGACCTGGCCCAGCAGGCGCCCGACGTTGACCTGACCACGCCGGATCCCGACGGCACCCCGTACAACTTCCAGCCTGACCCGATCGGCGTGCGGCCCAACCCGCTCTACATCCTCGCCACCGAGGACAACTGGACCAATCGCACCCGGACCCTCGGGAGTGCGGACCTCAGTTGGACCCCCCTCGACTGGCTCACCCTCTCGGGCACCGTCAGCTATGACCGCTCCGACCGGCTGATCCAGGAGTACCTGGCTCGCGGCCTCAAGTCGCTCGGCACCAACTCCAGCATCGGCAGCCTCCGCCGGGGCGACGGGGCCACCCAGTCGATCAATACCTCGCTCAACGCCAACCTGCTCCGCCGGTTCGGCGACCTGACGATGCGCGGCAGTGTCCGCACCCTGCTGGAGCGCGAAACCGCCGACTTCTTCGACGCCACCGGCACCGACTTCTCGGTCAATGCCGTGCCCGACCTCAATGCGGCGCGGGTGGCCAACATCGGCCAGACCTTCTCCGAGATCCGGGCCAACTCGGTCATCGGGTCCGCCGGGCTGGACTGGAAGGAGAAGCTGGTGGTCGATGGGCTGGTCCGCCGGGACGGCAGCTCCCTCTTCGGTCCCGAGGAGCGCAACGCCACCTACTACCGGGTCAGCGGCGCCTACCGGATGACCGAGGAGGCGTGGTGGCCGGTGGACGCCATCAGCGAGTTCAAGCTCCGGATCTCGCAGGGCACCGCCGGCGGCCGGCCCTCGTTCGCCGACCAATACGAGACCTACGACATCGGGACCGGCGGCGTCCTCTCCAAGGCCACCCTCGGGAACCGCTCGCTCAAGCCGGAAAAGGCCAAGGAAACCGAATTCGGCATCGACATGATCGCCTGGGACCGGCTCTCGCTCCAGCTGTCCTACGCCAGGACCACGGTGACCGACCAGCTCCTCCTGGTCCCCCTGCCCGCGGTCTTCGGGTTCACCAGCCAGTGGCAGAACGCCGGCACCATTGAGGGCAACACCGTCGAGGCCACCCTGCAGGCCCAGCTCCTGAACCGCTCCAGCACCAGCCTCTATGTCGGCGCAGTGTTCGATCGGAGCCGCAACGAGATCACCGAGTTCGAGCTGCCCTGCTTCCGGACCCAGACCATCGGGTACCGGTGCGCCGGCGAGGAGCTCGGCACCATGTACGGCCACAAGTTCCTCCGGGACCTGAATGACCTGCCGGCCGTCCACTCCGGGTCCGCCGGCCAGTTCCAGGTCAATGACGACGGGTTCGTCGTGCCGGTCGGCGCCGGGGCCAGCTACACCGACATGCTGTGGGGCACGACCGTGTCGATCGACGGCGTCAACTACCCATGGGGGATCCCGTTCCGGCAGCTGGACGCCGCCGGCCAGCCGGCCGTCACCCGGATCGGCTCGGGCAACCCCGACTACAACCTCGGGTTCAACGCCACCCTGCGCCACAAGAACCTCACCGTCTACGGCCTGCTCGGCGCCCAGATCGGCGGCGATGTCTACAACAGCACCAAGCAGCGCATGTTCCAGAACCAGCGCAGCGCCGAGCAGGACCAGGGCGGCAAGCCGGACGAGCTCAAGAAGCCGGAGCTGTACTACACCACGTTCTACAATGCCAATACCGTCAACAATTACTTCATCGAGGACGCCACCTTCCTCAAGCTGCGGGAACTCGCGGTCACCTACCGCGTCAACCCCGCCGCCGTGGCCCCGCTCCGCACCCTCGGGGTCAAGGGGATGACCGTCAGCCTGGTGGGACGCAACCTCCTGGTGCTGACCGACTACACCGGCTACGACCCGGAGATCGGCACGGTCACCAACCGGCTGGACAGCTTCAGCTATCCCCAGTATCGCACGCTCACCGGCAGCCTCACCATCGAGTTTTGAGCCATGACGACCGAGAAAGGACTCCGATCCATGCGACCCCTGCACTACCTCGGCGCCACGCTCCTGCTGGGACTCGTGGGCTGCCAGGAACTGGCCGTGACCAACCCGAACAACCCGGACCGCATCCGGGCCACCCAGACGCCGGGCGACGTGCAGACCATCGCCGCGTCCTCGTTCGTGGAGCTCTGGCGCAGCATCATGGGCAACTCGCCCGGCTTTCCCCTCAGCACCATCGCCGATGAGGCCACCACCGGGTTCGCGGACTTTGCCAACTTCGACCTGAACCAGGAACCGCGCATCCCGCTCAACAACAGCACCGTCTACCAGCGGATCGGCGTGGTCGAGAACCCCTGGTATGCGATGTACGGCGTCATCTCGAGCGCCAACGACGCCTTGATCGCCATCGACAACGGCGTGGTGATCACCGAGGGCAGCACCGACGTGACGGCGCGCACCCAGGCGTTCGCCAAGCTGATGCAGGGGATGGCCCACGGGTACCTGGCGCTCCAGTTCGACTCGGCCTACGTCGCCGATGAGACCGTGGACGCCGAGACGGCGGACTTCAACCTGATGGGGTACGCCGCCGTCCGCGACGCGGCCATCGCCCAGCTGGTCGAGACCGCCAGCATCGCCACCGCCAACGCGTTCACCCTCCCCTCCACCGGGTGGGTCAACGGGCTGACCCTCACCAACCAGGACATCGCCCGGATCGCCAACTTCTACATCGCGCGCCTGCTGGCCTACACCCCGCGGAGCCCCCAGGAGCGGGCCGCGGTGGACTGGAACCAGGTCATCAGCCGCCTGGATGCGGGCATCACCCAGGATCTCTACCTCGAGGCCATTCCCGAGGTCCTCTTCAGCGACTTCCGCCGGCTCTGGGCCCGCCAGCGCACCACCATTCCGGGCGACTACGGCCGCGCCGACTACTTCCTGGTCGGGCCCGCCGACACCTCCGGCGCCTTCCAGAACTGGATTGCCACCCCGGTGGCCAACCGGACCCAGTTCCAGCTCCGCACCCCGGACCGCCGGATCCAGGGCTCCACCGGCCTCACCTCGAGCGGCCTGTATTTCGGGTACAATACCGCAACCCTCTTCGCGGCCTCGCGCGGTCTCTACCAGCGCTCCAGCTACTACTTCCGGCGCTGGGGCACCGGCGATACCTGGCAGAGTGGCCCGCAGCTCTGGCTCTCGAAGGGCGAGGCGGATTACCTCCGGGCCGAGGCGCTCATCCGCCTCAACCGGGCCGCCGAGGCGCTGCCCCTCATCAATGCCCGCCGGGTCGCCAATGGCCAGCTGCCCGCAGTGACCATCGATGGGCCGCCCCAGGCCAACAGCTGCGTGCCGAAGAAGCACGAGGGCGGCTGCGGCAGCCTCTGGGATGCGCTCAAGTACGAGAAGCGGATCGAGATGGCCGGGGTCGAGCCCGGGATGGCCTGGTACGATGCCCGCGGATGGGGGACCCTGGTGCCCGGCAGCCTGACCCAGCTTCCCGTGCCGGCCCGCGAGCTGGAGGTCAGTCGACTGACCGTGTACACCTACGGCGGCGCCCCGGGGTCGGTGGGCAGCTCGCCGGCACCGAACTACAACGCCTGCCCGGTGGCGCTGCCGCGCTGTTCCTGAGGCACCTCCGGATCGGAACCACGCCACGGGCCGTGTCGCATGCGCGACACGGCCCGTGGTGCGTCGGCCCCGCGCTGCGGCCCGGTACCGGGGTGCCGATTACTTTTCATCACGCGTCCCCCATCGCTCGTTGATCGCGTTCCCGCCGGTCGGGAACGCCGCCCGGAGACCCTGCCGTGTCCCATGCCCTGGTCCGTCGCGCCATCGCCCGGTCGGCTGTCGCTTGCCTTCTGGCCCTCCTGCCCCCGATCCTCTCCGCCCAGGTGCCCGACAGCACCATTCTCGCGGGACTCCAGTGGCGCAGCATCGGCCCCATGAACATGGGGGGGCGGGTGGTGGACATCGAGGCGGTCGAGTCCGACTTCCGGCGGGTCTTCCTCGCCTCCGCCTCCGGCGGGGTGTTCCGCTCCGACAACGCCGGCACCACCTGGACCCCGATCTTCGACCACTACCCCTCGCTCTCCATCGGTGACATCGCCCTCTTTCAACCCAATCCCGAGATCCTCTGGGTTGGCACCGGCGAGGCCAACAATCGCAACAGCGTCGGCTGGGGCGACGGCATCTGGAAGTCGACCGACGGCGGGAAGACCTTCGCCAACATGGGCCTCCGCAATACCCGGCAGATCGCCCGGGTGGTCACTCATCCCACCAATCCCGAGATCGCCTACGTGGCCGCCATCGGCAACCTCTGGGACTACAGCGGCGACCGCGGCCTCTTCAAGACCACCGATGGCGGGCGGAACTGGATCAAGCTCACCGCCGGTCTGCCCGACGACGGCAAGCATGGCGCGACCGACCTTGTCATGGACCCCTCCAATCCCGAGACCCTCTACGTCGCCTTCTACCACCGCCTCCGCCGACCCTGGCACTTCGAGAGCGGCGGGCCGCTCGGCGGGATCTTCAAGTCCACCGACGGGGGCCAGAGCTGGCGCAAGCTCACCACCGGGCTCCCGGCCGGCCCCACCGGGCGGATCGGGCTCGCCATGGCGCGCAGCAACCCGCGCGTGGTCATGGCCCTGGTCGAGGCCGAAGCGAGCACCACCCTGGCCCGGCCCGGCAGCGGCATCTACCGTTCCGAGGACGCCGGCGCCACCTGGCGCTACGTGAACACGTACAACAATCGCCCGTTCTACTACAGCAACATCCGCATCAACCCCCTCGACGACCAGCGCGTCTACGTCCTCACCACCCGATTCATGGTCTCGAGCGACGGGGGCCGCACCCTGTCCAACGGCAGCGCCGACGAGGAGATCCACGGCGACTTCCACGCCCTCTGGCTCGATCCCACCGCGCGGGACCGCTACTACATTGGCGCCGACAAGGGTGCCTCGCTGACCCACGACCACGGCACCGCCTTCCAGCTCTTCGACAACCTGGCGATCAGCCAGTACTACCGCCTCGGCCTCGACATGCGCGACCCGTACTACGTCTATGGCGGGCACCAGGACAACGGCACCTGGGGCGGGCCCAGCTTCAGCCGGGATCCCCGCGGCATCCTCAACGACGCCAACTGGAAGCTGCACTGGGGGGATGGGATGGACATCCAGGTCGATCCCACCGACTGGCGCCGGATCTACAGCACCGCCGAGAACGGCAAGGTGCGCCGCTACGACGCCCTGACCTATCGCGACGAGAGCATCGCCATCCACGCCGGCAATGTCACCAACTGGACCACCGCCGTCTCGCCCGACACCAGCCGCGGCAAGGTGCGCTTCAACTGGGCCGGTCCCGTCGTCATGTCTCCCCATGACCCCGGGGTGGTCTATCTTGGCGGCAACCACCTCTTCCGGACCACCAACGCCGGCGCGACCTGGACCGCGATCTCGCCCGACCTCTCCCGCGCGATCCCCGATCGCATCGTGACCGGCCAGAGCGGCGGGATCACCCCCGACAACACCGGTGCCGAGATCTACGGGACGATCACCACCATCGCCGAGTCCCCGCTCCGTCCCGGGCTGATCTGGGTCGGCACCGACGACGGCAACATTCAGCTCACCCGCGACGGGGGCCGCACCTGGACCAATGTGCGTGACAACCTGGCGGGCCCCCCCCCGACCACCTGGGTGGGGCGGATCGAGGCCTCGCACTTCGAGCCCGGCACCGCCTACGTCGCGCTGGAGGGGTACCGCGAGGGTGACCTGACCCCCTGGATCTTCCGCACCACCGACTACGGCGCCACCTGGACGAACCTGGCCGCGACCATCCCGGCCGGGCACGTCGTCCACCTCGTGCGCGAGGACCTCCGCAACCCGGACCTCCTCTTTGCCGGCACCGAGTTCGGGCAGTTCGGTTCCCTCGATCGCGGCGCCACCTGGCACCGGCTCGGAGCCAACCTGCCACACGTCAACATCCAGGATCTGGTGATCCACCCGCGCGAGATGGACCTCGTGGCGGGTACCCACGGGCGCGGGATCTGGATCCTGGACGACCTGACCCCGCTCCAGCAGCTCACCGCGGAGGTCCGCCGGAGCCCGGTGCACCTCTTCGAGCTGGCCACCGCCACCCTCTGGGAGAACCGGGCGCGGGGCGGACAGCGTGGGCACTTCTGGAGCGCCGGCGAGAACCCGCCCGAGTTCCAGTCCCGTGGCTCCCTCCCAAGGGTCGCCGCACAGGTCTCCGCCCTCGTCTCGTACTGGATCGGCGCGCCGCCGGTGGCCCCGGTCACCCTCGAGATCCGCTCGCTCGACGGACGTCTGCGGCATCGCGCCACCCTGCCCTCGCGCACCGGGCTCCAGCGCTACACCTGGGACCTCCGCTTCGACCCCCCCACCGGGACCGGGCGCGGCGCCGCCGCCACTCCCGGTACCTACCGGGTCACCCTGTCGAGCGGCAGCCGATTGTCGGTCGGCACCCTCACCGTCCGGGCCGATCCCCTGCTCGGCGAGGCCCCGTGGTGAGCCTGGGGCCGGTGGCGGCGCTGCACACGCGGCTCTTCCTCAATGTGCTCGACACGATGGGGGACGAGGCGGCCGGGGCGCGCATCGCCGCGGGCACCAACAGCGCCGCGTTCATCGCCGCCCACCTGGTCGATTCCCGGGCCTGGGCTGCCCGGTTGCTGGGGGTGGACCTTCCTGCTCCGTTTGGAGGGGCGGTTGCCTATGGACGTTCCATGGACGACCTGGAGCGGGTCCCCACCCTCGGCGAGATCCGCGAGGAGTGGCTGGCCGTGAGCCCCGTCCTGGAAGCGCGGCTGGCCGCGCTCACCCCGGAGGACCTGGCCGGGAAGACAACCCAACGCTTCCCGATCGATGATGCCACCCTGGCGGGCACCCTCGCCTTCCTGCTGCATCACGAGGCCTATCACCTCGGGCAGCTGGGTCTGCTGCGCCGGGCCGCCGGGCTGCCGGCGATGCGCTACCGGGCCGGCGAGTAACGTTTCTTCATCCGGGCGCGTAGCTCCTAGGTAGGCAGTTCGCCATTCCGCTTCCGTCTTCCCGGAGTCGCCCGCATGCTTCGCCAGACCCTGCTGCTCCTGCTGGGAGCTGCCGGACCACTGACCGCACAGGTCGCCGCACCGACCAGCCAGGCCCCACGCCTCTTCCTGGACTGCCAGCGCGGCTGCCCGAACGACTATATCCGGACCGAGATCCCCTGGGTCGACTACGTTCGGAGCCGTGCCGACGCCGACATTCACCTCATCATCACCGAACAGAACGCCGGCGGAGGGGGGGACCGCGTCACTCTCCAGTTCATCGGCATCGGCCGCTTCCCAGGCCAGAGTTTCGACCTCCAGTTCACCTCCCGCGCCAACGACACCGATGACCAGCAGCGCCAGCAGTTTGTCGAGGTGCTCAAGCAGGGGCTGCTGCGCTATGTGGCCGGCACGCCCTTGGCCGAGCGGTTCAGGATCGTCTACTCTCCGCCTGCTGTCGCGGCAAGGGAAGCGCTGGATCTGCCCGTGAATGATCCATGGAACAACTGGGTCTTCGAGCTCGGGGGCAACGCCAATTTCAACGGGGAGTCCCAGTCTTCGTCCAACCGGTTCTCTGGAGATGTGAGCGCCGAACGGGTCACCGACCAGTGGAAGATGTCCATCTCCGGGCGGGCCAATCGCAACGAGAACCGGTTCACTCTGAGCGACGGCGAGGAGATCACCCGGGTCTCCAGCGACGCCTATTCCAGCATCCTGATCGGCCGCAGCATCGGGCCCCGGACCTCCGTCGGCTTCCGGTCCGTGATCAACAATTCCTCCCGGTCCAATTTCGACCTGGGCATTCGCAGCTCGGCGGTCATCGAGTTCAGCCTGTATCCCTACACCGAATCCACCCGTCGGTTCGTCACCCTGACCTATGGGGTCGGCGTCTATGCCGCCAACTACACCGAGGAGACCGTCTTTTCCAAGCTGACCGAGACCCGGCCAAGGCACTTCGCGGTGCTGGCCCTGGATTTCGTGCAGCCCTGGGGCCAGGCGGATTTTGAGCTGGAGGCCCAGAGCTATCTTGACGACTTCAAGCAGAACCGAGTCGGCGTGAACGGCGAACTCGACCTGCGGATCACCGGCGGGCTGTCGTTCAACGCCGAGGCTCGGTACAACCGGGTCCGCGACCAGCTCTCCCTGGCCCGCGGCGATGCCTCCGACGACGAGATCCTGCTCGAGCTGCGCCAGCTGGCCACCGACTTCACGTATGACCTGCGGATGGGGCTCAGGTACACCTTCGGTTCGATCTTCAACACGATCGTGAACCCCAGGTTCCGTTCGGGGGACCCCGCCTTCGGGCGCTGATCGGGGTACCGATCCCCCCCCCCTCGGCGGGGATGAAACCTTTTTCACGTTCGTGGCATCAGATGAGGATGGGCCCCCCAACCCGGCGGTCCCTTCCCCATCTGGAGCCATCCCGATGCGATTCGCCGCCGCAGGCCTGCTCGCCGTCTGCCTTGCTGTTCCTGTGGCCTTCGCCCAGGGGCCACCACCATCTCCCGGCCCGCTCCGGGTCTTCCTCGACTGCCAAACCGGGTGCGATGACGGCTACATCCGCACGGAGCTCACCTGGGTGGACTATGTCCGCGACCGGACCGATGCCGATGTGCATGTCCTGGTCACCTCGCAGGCCACGGGGGGGGGCGGCCGCGAGTACCACCTGCGATTCATCGGGCTTCGGGGCCTGGCGGGGCAGGACCAGGACCGCCGGATGACCACTCCCCTGGCTGCCACCTCCGACCAGGTGCGGGTCCGCCTCCTCGGCGCGCTCTCGCTGGGCCTGGTGCGCTACATCGGGGACCGGCCCGAGTCGGAGCTCCTGCGGGTCTCCTTTGCCCGGCCCCCTGGCCCGGCCGCTGCCGCCGCCCCGGCCCACGATCCCTGGAACCGCTGGGTCTTCACCGTCAGTGGCAACGGCAACCTGTACGGCGAGAGCCGAAACAGCTCCAGCAACTACAGCGGCTCGTTTCGCGCCCGTCGCATCACGGAGGACTGGAAGCTCGACCTCTCCGTCTCCGGCAGCCGGAGCCGGAGCACCTACACCCTGCAGGACGGGACCGAGTTCATCTCGAAGGTGAAGAACTACAGCGGTGGGATGCTCCTGGCCCGGAGTCTCGGCTCGCAGTTCTCGGCCGGCGTGCGCCTGAGTGGCCGCAACTCGACCCGGAACAACGAGGACCTCGTCCTTCGGCCGACCGCGGTCGCCGAGTTCAGCCTCTTTCCCTACAGCCAGTCCACCCGTCGGCTGGCGGTCCTGGAGTATGGGGTGGGAGCATACGTGGCAGACTATGCGCAGGAAACCGTCTACGACGTGGAGTCCGAAGTCCTGGCCCGCCAGTACCTGACGCTCTCGGTGAGCATGCAGCAGCCCTGGGGGCAGCTGGGGGCCGGGGCGAGCTTCCAGAACTACTTCCGGGACTTCTCCCAGAACCGGCTCGGTGTCAACGGCTACACCTCCATCCGGGTGGCCAAGGGGCTCAACCTGAACCTGAACGTGGACTATGGCCGGCCCCGCGACCAGCTCTCGCTCGAGCGCGGCTCCGCCTCGGACGAGGAGGTCCTGCTGCGGCTCCGCCAACTCCAGACCAACTACACCTACTTCACCTCGGTGGGGCTGTCCTACTCGTTCGGGTCGATCTTCAGCGCGATCGTCAACCCGCGCTTCCGCGGGTCGGATCCCGCGCTGAGCAGCGGCGGGCTCATCTTCTTCTGATCGCCGATCGGGAGTCGTCGGGGGCAGGCAAACGGGGGCCCGCGCTGTGCGCGGGCCCCCGTGCGTTGCGGCGGAGGGTGGTGAGTCAGTTGCCGCCGCGCGGCCCGGTCGCGGCCTTGTCGGCCAGGGCCAGCAGCTCCGCCTGGGTCTTGCCCTGCTTCAGCAGCTCCAGGGTCCGGGCCAGCTGGTTGTCCACCGCGCGCTGGCGCCGGAAGCGACCCGCGTCGCCAAAGGCGACCATGGCGATGCGGTCATCCAGGAGGCGGTCAACCACCGGTCCCGCACGATCGAAGGTTTCGCGGTCCACCGCGACGCCCGCCTTCTGCAGCCGCTCCCAGAACATCTGGCGCCACTCCGGGCGGAAGGTGTAGTCCGGGCTCTTGACCTGGTCCTTCAGGTCGATCGCCAACTGGTACCGGGTGGCGTACTCCAGCTGGGACTGGGCGCTGGTGGCGCGCAGGTACGCCTGGTCGGCGGTCGACAGGGTGTCGGCAGGGATCATCACGTCCGGCGTGACCCCTCCACCGCCATAGACCACGCGGCCGGCATCGCTCTTGAAGGTCGGTCGGCCGGCGCGGGTGGTGTCGGGGGCCGAGTTGTCATCGTTCACCGCCCCTTCCACGAACCGGCCGTCGTTCATGCCCTGGTGCTCCCGCTGGATCGACCGACCGCTCGGCGTGTACCACTTGCCGGTCGTCAGCTTGAGCGCCCAGCCGCCCTCGAGGGGGAACAGGGTCTGGACCAGTCCCTTGCCGAAGCTGGTGGTGCCGACCACCAGCGCCCGGTCATGGTCCTGCAGCGTGCCGGCGATGATTTCCGAGGCCGAGGCCGATCCGCCGTTGACCATCACGACGATCCGGGTGTCCCCCACGATCGGGGGCCGGTTCCCGTGATAGATCTCGGGAGTGCGGCCCCGGTGCTGGACCCGGGCCAGCTCCTGGCCCGGCCGCAGGAAGAGATCGGAGATCTTGAGCGATTCCTCCAGGCTCCCGCCCGGGTTGCCGCGGAGGTCCAGGATGAACGCCTCGGCACCCCGGCGCTGCAGGTCGCGGATCGCCTCCTCCACATGCTGCGCCGCCACCTCGTTGAAGCGCTGCAGCGGGATGTAGCCCACGTTGCCATCAAGGATCTCGGTGAACGGCACCGCCGGCACCTTGATGATCGCCCGCGTGAAGGTCACCTCGATCGGCGTCGCCACTCCTGCCCGCTGGAAGGTGACGTGCACCCGGGTGCCCGGCTCCCCGGTCAGCACGCTGGACACGAACTCGAGCGGGCGCCCGGTCACCGCGATCGTGTCGACCCGCACGATCCGGTCGCCGACCTGCACCCCGCCCATCTCGCCGGGAGTGTTCGGGAAGATGTTGCCGACGGTGATCAGCCCGTCCTGGTTCTCGATCGACATCCCCACGCCGCCGTAGTTGTTCCCCAGGTTGTTGCGCTGGAAACTCTGCAACTGCTGCGGGCTGTAGAGGTCGGCGTAGGGGTCGTCCAGGCTGCTGACCAGCCCGCGCGCGGCCTTCTCATAGAGGTCGCTGGCCGACACCGAGTCGACCGCCGCCTCCTGCACCCGCTGGAAGACCTGGCCGAAGAGCCGGGCACCCTCGGGAAGACCGCGGGCCTGAAGAATGAAGGCCCCCGCCGCGACCGGCAGGAGCAGGACCGCAAGACCCGCGAGGATCTGGTTTCGACGCATCGACGACTCCGGTATGAGCTGCGCCGGCCCCGGGTTCCCGGGTCGCCGGCCGACCAAGTCCTGTAACTAACCTGCTTCTGGCGCCTCGCGCCACCCTGCGGGGAGACGACAGCCCCCGCACCCGGCGCACACCCTCCAGAAACTGTCGGCACCGGTAGTTCCGTACGGCTGGAATGCCCCTTGCGCTTCAGCCCTGCACACGACTGGCACTCTTCCTGACCCTGTCCCTGGGCCCTATCCTCAACCCCACCAACCTGTTGGCCCAGGCCGCGCCCTCCCATCCTGCAGCCGACTCGGCCGCCGTGGCCCGCGAGCGGTACCGTGAGGCGGTCGGCCTGCTCCGGGCCGGCAACCTCGGTCTCGCCGTGCGGACGGCCCAGCTTGCCACCTCGGCCTGGCCCTCCCAGCCCGCCTACCTCGGGCTGGTGGCGCAGCTGGCCGCCAGGCTGAAGGACACGGCGCTGGTGGCCCGTACCCTGAGCCGGCTGGGCGAACTGGGAGCAACCTACCCGGTCGAGCGCGACTCGGCGTTGGTTGGCCTCCGGGAGGCCGCCCCGGTTCGCGCTGCCCTGGACCAGATGGCCGCCGCCACCGCCCCGCTTTCCGCCAGCAGCCCCGCGGCGACAATCGGCCCGGCCGACTTCTGGGCCGAAGGCTTGGCGGTGGTCGGGGATGGCAGCATCCTGATCGGGAGCCCGCACCATCGCCGGATCCTGCGCTGGTACCCGAGCGGCCAGGTGGTCGACCTGCTGCCGGAGGCCAACTCCCTCTGGGGGGTGAGCGCTATCGCCCTCGACCCCGATGGCCAGACATTGTGGGCTACCTCCAACGCGATCCCCCAGATGGCCGGGTACGACACCGCGCTGGCGGGTCGGGTAGAACTGGTGCGGGTGGGGCTCGATGGCAGCGGCGTCCGGAGTCGGCATCCGGTCGGCAGCGCCGGGGGCGGGGCGATGATGGGCGACATCCTGGTGACCCCGGACGGGACCGTCTTCGCCTCCGACACCCGCGGCCAGGCCATCTGGCGGCTCAGTCCTGGCGCAGCCGCCCCGACCGTCGTGGCCCGGCACCCCCTGATCCGCTCCCCCCAGGGGCTGGTCCTCGCCGCCGGCCAGGCCCAACTGCTGGTGGCCGACTACAGCCACGGGCTCCTCCGGGTCGATCCTGCGACCGGATCGGTCCACCACCTCCCTGTTCCGGCCGGCACCACCCTGCTGGGCATCGACGGCATCGCGCGCCACGGCCGCGACCTGGTCGCGATCCAGAATGGCGGCGTGGCCCCGCGGGTGATCCGGGTGCGCCTCGACGCCGCTGAGCGGGTGGTGCTCGGGATCGAGGTGCTGGACCGCAACCTGACCGTTGCCGATGAGCCCACCCTCGGCGTCGTAGTGGGTGACGCCTTCTACTATGTGGCCAACAGCCAGTGGGAAAAGCGAGGCGAGGATGGCTCCCCGCTGCCGGGAGCCACCCTCGCGCCGACCGTGGTGCTGCGGTTGCCGTTGAAGGCACTCTCCCCGTAAGGTCGCGCAGGGGCGCGACCCTACGGGCGGGTGAGGATCTCCTCGAACAGCGCCAGCGCCCGCGGGTCCTTCGACTGGCCCAGCCAGAAGAAGGCGGTCTTGCGGACTCGGGGATCCTCGTTGGTGCGAGCCAGTCGCAGCAGGGCGGGCACGCCGCTGTTGTCCCGCAACTGGCTCAGCGAGAAGACCGCCTGGTCGCGGAGCCTGCGATCGTCATCACTCATGGCCACCTCCTCGAGGTGGGCGCTGGCAGCTGCTCCCGCCACCTGGCCCAGCCAGAAGAGCGCGGACTGCCGCGTTGTGCTCGGCGCGTTCGTCGCCTTGGCGAGCCGCAGCAACGGCTCCCAGGTCACCATGCTGTCGGCCAGGGTGATCGGGAAGACCGCGTCACCGGCGATCCTGCCCGGTGCCATCGCGAGCGCCTCCAGCCAGCTGGTACCAGTCCGAACCCCGATCATGCCGAGGTCTTCCACTCGGCCGGAGCCCGGCTTCCATCGCCCGCCGACATAGGTGCGGACCCGGATCACCTCGCCACCGCTCACGCTCGCCGAGATCAAGACGGGGCCGGCCTCACAGGGGCCCTCCCACTCGTCATTGCTTCGGGCCACGTAGACCTTGCCGTCCTCACGCCCGCAAACTCCCTCGCGGGCGGCGTAGCTGAATCGGATCGTGCCCTCTCCCATCGTTCCAGCCCGCTGCACCAGGGTCTGGGCCTGCCCCGGGAGTACTCCGAAGGCCAGGAATCCGGCAAACATGGCTGCACGACGCATGAGAATCCCCTTGCTGTAGTATCTTCGGCCCCGCTGCCCCGCTGCCCCGCTGCCCCGCTGCCCATCACTCCGGCGGCCGCCGCTCGAGGATTTCCAGGTACAGCTCCTGCGCCCGCGGGTCGTTGCGCTGTCCGAGCCAGAACAGGGCGCGGGCCTTCAGCTTGGCATCCTTGTCCGTCCGGGCGATGGCGATCAGCTTGTCGGTCGCTTCGCGCTCGGAGCGCTGGGACAGGACGAAGATGACCTGCTCCTTCATCTCGGCCTCGGGCATCTGGTCATAGGCCCGGATCAGGTCGGCGAGGGGCGCTCCGGTCTGCCCGGCCCAGAAGATGGCGTTCTTGCGGAGCTTGATCGGCTCCTGGCTGTTGGCGGCAATGGCCGCCAGCCACGGCCCGGTGGACGCCTGGGCGGCATGGTTCTGGGCCACGGAGAAGAGGATCCGCTCCTTGATTCCCTCGTCCCGCTCGCGGCGGTAGAGGTCCTGGAGGAACCGGGCGTCCTCGGCCGTGCCGGTCTGGCCGAGCCAAAAGACCGCCTGGTCGCGCACCTCCCGGCTCACGTCGGCGCGGCCGGCATAACTCCGGAGCACGGGGCCGGCGGTGGCGCTGTTGCCCTGGGCCAGCGAGAAAATCGCCCGGACCTGGATCTTGGGATCGGTGCTGGTGCGCAGGATCGAGTCGAGCGCCGCCGCCGCACGGGGGCCGCCGCTCTGGCCGAGCCAGAAG
Source organism: Gemmatimonadales bacterium (assembly GCA_048499805.1). Lineage (GTDB taxonomy): Bacteria > Gemmatimonadota > Gemmatimonadetes > Gemmatimonadales > GWC2-71-9 > JAWXBA01. The sequence goes on from JASNZF010000001.1 coordinate 153,848, forward strand.
ATCGCCTGCTCGCGCACCTCGGCATCAGGATCGCTGCGAGCGGCGTCGAGGAGCAGTTGCTCGGTGCGACTGGACTGCTTCTGGCCCAGGAGGAACACCGCGCGGCGCCGGAGGCAGGTGGAGCTGGCATCGCGCCGGGCCATGACCCGCTCGAGGAGCGGCACGGCGCGATCGGCGTCCATGTTCATGAGGCCGTTGAGCACCATCACCTGCTCCTCATCCTCACCGGCGCACCGGGACGGTGCGATCTGTCCCCGGACCGGTGGCACCGGGGGCGTTGGCGGGGTGGGCACCACCCCGGGGGTGGGCGGGACGGGTGGCGTCGGCGGGGTCGGCGGGGTCGGGGCGATCATGGCACCGCGTTCGAACATCGCCGCGGCACTGGCCGCATCGCCGCGGCTGGCCAGGGCGCTCTGGATCCGGATCTGCAGGCTGCGGGCGTCGCGCCGAGTGGCGGCATCGGGGTGCCGCTCCTCCTGCTGGAGCAGGAGGTCCATCGCCTGGTGCAGGCTCTCGGTCGTGCCGCGCCGCTGCTGGGCAAAGGCCTCCCAGTAGTAGGCGTCCGGGGTGTGGGCCGAGCGCGGGTGGCGCGCCCGGATCTGGCCGAAGAGCTCAATCGCCCGCGTGTACTCGCTGCGGTTGAGCGCCTCGCGGGCCTGCCGGTACAGGCCATCGGCCGGGTCCTGGTGGTCGGGATCCAGGGCCGGCGGGCCATCCGCCGGGCTGGACCAGGAGTACACCAGGTGCGCCAGCGAGGAACCGGTCAGGTGCAGGTCCGCGGCGGCTCGCTGCAACTCCATGGCGTGGAATTGCAGTTCGTGTGGCCGGGGGGCCGGCGTGATGACCTGGGAGGCGGCGAGTGCCGGTGCCGGGACCATCAGGGCGAGCATGAGGGCTGGAAGGCGAGACATATCTAGAGTTCTCCATAGACGGCCGGGGCCGATCCAAGGGGGGAGGGAATGGCAGTCCGCAACCGGTCCATCACGTTGCGGTCGGCCAGGCTGGCCGTGATCAGGCTGCGCTCCTGATCGGGGTTGCTGGTGGATGGCAATACCACCAATTGCGCCAGGACGAGTTCCAGGTCCTCGAGCAGGGCGCGGGTCGCGGGATCCTCCAGCGCCTCGCTGTCGAGGAGGAGCCGGGTCATGCCGAGCAACTCCCGGGCGTGCCCCGCGAAGACACTCTCATCGTCGCCGCTTCGCACGCCCACCAGGAGCGTCTCGGTCCGGCTCAGGTACTGGCGCACCGCCATGCCCATCACGTTCGCCACCCGGTCCGGCGCCGGATCGGCGGTGGCGCCGATGGTGGGCACTGCCACCGGGGCGTCGCCGGGGAAGAGCCGGCCAAGGCCAATGCCGGCGGCCAGGAGTGCGGCCACGCCGGTCGCCCAGGTCAGCGCCCGCGCCAGCGGCGTCCCGGTCCACCCCGCGCGGGGGCGAAAGGGCAGGACCCGGGGCTCATCCGCGGGATTGGCGCGGGCCGCCTGGATCCTGCTCCAGAGCTCCTCCCGCGGGGTCGGGGGCGGGGCGTTGTACTCGGCCGCCAGGTCCCGGAGCATGTCGTCGTGCTGGTCGTCCATCATCGTTTCAGTCTCCCGCAAAGGCTGCCAGGGCATGGCGAAGCTTGGCCCGGGCCCGACTCAACTGTGCCTTGGAGGTTCCCTCCTGGATTCCCAGGGCGGTCCCGATCTCCTGATGGGTGTACCCCTCCACGTCGTGCATCACGAACACCGTCCGGTACCCGTCAGGGAGCGCGTCCACCGCGCTGGCCAGCTGCTCCCTCAAGTCCGGGTCGGCGGCCCGGGTAGTGCTGGCCATCGGTACCGCCTCGTCCAGGTCGGCTTCCCGCTCGCGGAGCCGCTTGACCTTTCGTTGCCCGTTGTAGATCACCGAGATCGCGATCGAGGTGATCCAGGTGGACAGCGCGGCCTCCCCGCGGAACCCGTCCAGGTGCTTGAAGACCCGGATGAAGGTGTCCTGGGTGCAGTCGGCCGCGCGGTCCGGGTCTCCGGTCATCCGGTAGGCCAGGCGGTACACGCGGTCGACATAGGCGTCATACAGCTGACGCTCGGCTTCGGGATCGCCGGCTCGTACCCGGTCGATCAGTTCCAGCTGGTCCACGGGGCTCCGGAGCGAGTGGGTCAGCGTAAGTTGTCACGGGATGAGACAGGAGAGGAGGGGAAAGGGTTGCATGGGGCGGGGAATGGGGAATCGGGAATGGGGAATAGAGGTGGGGGATTGCTTACTTCCAGGGGGAATTCCGACGCTGGTTCGGGACAATCCTCGACTCCCCATTCCCCATTCCCTATTCCCACCCAACCGCAAGTTGAAGTTCTTTGCAAACATGCATGACCCAGTTATTCATTGATAATGGCCAGAAAACGCGCCCCATTCCGATTCGATGACCTCATCGAAGCCGCCACCGATGTCTTTATCAGGGAAGGGTTTGCGCGCGCCAGAATCGACCGTATCGCGCGGAGATCTCGAAGCGCCTCCGGCACGATCTACCTCTACGTGGCTGGCAAGGAGGCCCTATTCGACCTGTCCCTGAGACGGGCGCTGGAGGATCCGAGCGCCCGGGACCTCGAGTTTCCGGTGCCCAATCCGAGCCGAGATGAACTGCTCGACCGGTTCGGGCGCTGCCTGCATGCGGTCTGTCATCTACCGGGGCTCTGGCTGGCCTCCGAGACCGAGGGGCCTCCCGGCGGCCCCGAAGAGCTGACGTCGATTCTGGCTGAGACCTGGAGCTGGCTGGCGCGGTACCGTCGGGCGGTCCTGCTGGTTCGCGCTTCGGCGGCCGACTGGCCGGGTCTCCCGCTCCGGTTCGAGCGGGAGTTCACCCACGAGACGGTGCGGCGGTGGGCGCTCTACCTCGAGGCTCGGGGCGAGGGCCGGCTACCCCGCTCCCAGGCCACCGCATCGGCCCGACTCGTCCTGACCAGCCTGGCCGCCTCGGCCCTCGGCCTGGGTGTCACCGGGGAGGTGACCGAGCAGGTTCCCGGGGCTCTGGACGAGGCGGCGGCGGTGAGGGCATTGGCCCAGGGGCTGGGCGGCTAGACAGATCGGGTCTTGGACATGCTGGGGGAGATGGTGCATCCCATCGATTCGCACACCGACCGGCGGCTGACGCGAAATCGGTATCCGATTCCTATCGCCGGGGAGCTGGAAGGGGATACCGCTGCAGGTGTTCCAGGTCATCCGCGTCGCGGCGGAGCAGATACATGGTCTGCGGCCCGAAGCCGATGAGGCGTGTCTCTGGCGGCAACTCGATCTGGAAGATCCGGAAGGCTACCCGATCAAAGACGTCATAAATCGCGGCGGCACCTGCTGGCGTGCTCCGGCCCACCCACAATCGCCCACGAGAGTCAAACCTTGGGGACTCCTCGGTGATGGGTGGCAGCACCTTGGGCCAGTCTGGGGGCTCCTGGACGCCTGCGACCACTATTCGTGAAAATGGAGCCTGCCCACCACCTGGATATACCGTCTGCGCAACCGACCGAGATCGTTCCGTTCGCCAAGCAGCCTTGTGCTGCTCGGTCACCGAGATCGCAGGCACGGTCACCGGGGCCCCTTGGCGCGGTGGAGCTCCCGGAGGAAACATGTCAACCCGATAGGGGCTCAGGCGGACAACTGCGACCCATCCGTCGAGGGAAACTGCCCAGGCCTCGCGCCGCCTGAAAGGCAGCGAAGCGATTGGATTTGGCTCGGAGGATACGTAGCCGCCGATCACGACTGCCCCTCGTGGCAAGGGCGTCCGAACAAAGGCAACGGTGTCGCGTCGCGAAGCACCTTCAGTCCATTTCTCGATCGCGGCGGAGTCGACAGGATGCCAACCATTGCGATCTGTTCGCACGGCCGACGGGCCTTGAGCAAAGTAGGTGCCCAGGGAATCGGAAGCGGTGGGCCGCGAAAGGCGAAGCCCGGCCGAACCCACCAGGCCAGTGGATGCGTCCGGAATGGTCCCGATGGGGTTCCCTGTCGGATCGAGAACTAGGATCCTGGCATTTGCCGGATCGGTGACTGCCACCCGCCCCTGGGTGAGTGCGAGGAGTCTGGCGGGGCGCTGATACTCCCGAGGGCCTGACCCCCGCCTCGCGACGGGTTGGGCCATAGAGGGCGCAAGGCTGAGTCGATAGAGGGACCCTTCCGCGAGATCAAGGACCAGAATAGCCCCACTTCGAAGCTCGTGGATGCCCCCTATGGATGTAAAACCGCTGGAGAACTCCTGGCCGGCGATGCGCTCGACTCGGAGGCGGGGCGGTTCCTGTGCCATGGCGAGTGTGGAACAAGGCAGCCCCACCATCAGGCAAGACAGTCGCAGGTTGCACTGAAGCCCGCGCTGCTGACGATGCGGGCGCTGCTCAGGATTCCGGGTCTTTTCCGGCGAGCACATTGCGGATAGCGTCTGTCAGGCGGGCGGCCGATGGCGGAGAACCGAACCGCCAACCGTTCAGCACGATGGTCGGTGTCCCTTCGAACCCAAGTCCCTCTGCTGTCGATGTCCCTGCCTCAATTCTGGTCCGGAGGTGCTCGGGGGAAGCGAGGCAGTTTGCGAACGCAACCGAATCAGGGACCCCGGCATCGCTGGCAAACCGGGACCACGATCGAAGGCCGAGGGAATCCTGCCTCGAAAACACCGCATCAAGAAACTCAGGGAATCGCCCCTGCCGGGCCGCGCACTCGGCCGCTTCCGCAGCCGGCCGGGCAAAGCGGTGCCTGACCAGTGGCCAATGCACGAAGCGGAAGTCGAGTTGACTGCCAAATTCCGCTTTCACCTCCCGAAGGGTGCGTAGATGAAACGCAGCGCACGCTGGGCATTCCAGGTCACCAAATTCGAACAATACCGCCGGTGCCTTAGCGCCCCCTCCTGGCTCAGCGATCGCAAGGAAATCCTGCCACTGTTTCTCGAAGCGGGCTGGTGTCGGTGTCGTCGCGGATAAGGCCGCAGTAGATGCGGGAAAGAACTCGCGCTTGACCAGCACGGCGGCGATCACCACCGCCGCGATGGTCAGGGCGGCTGAGAGGATCTTCTCTAAGGTGCCGGAGGTTTGCACCAGTCCCTCTCCTTCGAGGAGGAAGCCGCGGGCTGCTGTGCTCCCGACAATTCAGGCCCGACCATGCTGGAGTTTCCCGAGGGCTCACACTTCGGAGCCCCCGGGTTTCCCGAAGATCAGGTCTCGCCCTCGCCGCAGTAGATGGCGACGGTGAAGGGGCTCGGACACGGCGGTCCCTGAACTTGTGGAATACAGGCATTGGAGCCTGGGCACGTGCCGACTCTTGCCGCACACCAACCGTCCACGTCCAGTGGGCAAGTTCCGTCCCCGATCTGCAGGCAATACATTGTGCCACATGGGTCGCGCAGGGTTTCTGATTCGACTGGCTCAGATTCACCCAACATCGCCGCGATTCCGAGCACAGTCACCAAGAGTGCCTTTCTAGACAGTCTCATCGACGCCCCCAATCGAAAGATGTGGACTACACGGGACACGTGTTGCGGTCGGCGATCTCGCGGAATGGCCCCCGAGCGCACGCCTTGACAATCTAGGGGGGGGTACCCTCGTCCAGACTAGGCCCTCCGTTGCCCAAGGCCCTAGGTTGCTCCTGGGGTCATGCGAGTGAGCATGCGTACATCTTGTACTGTCCTTCCGGTTTCATTCCTGGCCGCCCTTTTGATTAGCGGCTCGGCTTACGCCCAGTCGGTGCTCATCGGCACTGTCCGCCATGATTCCACCGGGGCCCCTCTTGCCGGGGTCGAAGTACTGATCAACGGGACCCCACATCGCACAGAGACGAACACCCAGGGGCGCTACATCCTTGGCGGACTCCCCGCGGGACTGTACCAGGCGATCTTTCGCAAGGTGGGCCACCTGCCAGTGCGGGTGGACGTGCGCCTCCATGCAGGCGACACCACTCGGGCCAATACTGCGCTGATCGAGAGCGCGGTGGTGCTCGACCCCGTGATCGTAACCGGGGCGCCGGAGACCACACGTGGGGTCGGCATGGGCCGGGAGGCGTTTGAAGAGCGGCGGAAAATGGGGTTCGGCAAGTTTCTCGACTCAGAGTACCTTCGTCGCGTAGAATCGCATCTCCATCTGGACGATGTGCTTCGGCGGGAGGCAGGGGTTGCTGTAAGGAAAATGGGCCCAGATTGGGTCGCTGTAAATCGGCTTCGGACAAACTGCGCAATGCAGGTTTATTACAACGGCGCCCCGGTCGGGAGGGGAGGCGTGTTTGGGGTAAGCCGTGTGTCTACGGTGGATCTCCGAATGTTTGCACTGACGGGTGTCGAGTCTGTTGAAGTATTCAGGAGTCCGGCCGAGATTCCGCAGGAATATGGCGGGATTAGCGCGGGGTGCGGGGTGATCCTCATCTGGTCACGGGTGAACCCCTAGTCCGCCTCGGTGGCCTTGGCTTAACCACCACAGGCCGGGCAAATCCAGGTCCGTCCCCTGGGTCGGCGGTTGAACTCTCGGCCCCGCTGCCCTACGGCACCACCCGCCACTCCGTTCCCAGTCTCGACAACACCCCCCCAAACAGCACGATCCCGTCCCACAGGTTCTGGAGCCGCAGGTTCTCATTCTCGGCGTGCTGGTTGTTGTCGTGGTTCACCATCGGCAACACGATCACTGGCACGCCGAGGATCTCGGTAAAGTGGTGCATCGGCAGGCTGCCGCCATGGGTCGGCACTTCGATGATCTGACGGCCGATGGCGGCGGTGGCGCTGGCCGAGACGGCGCGGCTGAACGGGTGGTCAAGCGGCATTCTGGTGGCGGCGTAGCCGTCGCCCCAGTCCACCCGGACCAGCTTGGCCGAACTGGCGCGGGTGGCCTCGTCCGGGTCGCCGTGGACGATGGTCCAGCCATGGGTGCGCAGGTGGCGCTCCACCAGCTCCACCACCCGGTCCGGGCGCTGGCCCGCCACCAGGCGGAAGTCCACGTGGGCGCGGGCCTGGGTGTGAATGGTGTTGGAGGCCTGCGGCCCCACGCCGCCCACCTGGAGCCCGGTGATGTTCATGGCCGGCACGAGGAGCTGCTCGGGAAGGAGGGTGCCGGCCTTCTCGGGTGCGGCCAGCTGCAATTCGCCCAGCATCTGCTGGTCCACTGGCGGCATGGCGCGCGAGGCGGCGATATCCGCCGCGGTGACTGGGGTCAGGTCGTCGTGGAAGTTGGCGATGGTGATGGTGCCATCGTCGGCGCGCATCGAGGCCAGGAGCTGGACCAGCTGCGCGGCCGGGTTCTTGGCCCAGTTGCCGTAGTGCCCGCTGTGCAGGGGGCGGTTCGGGCCGTAGACGGTGAGCCCCATGCTCATGACGCCACGGACGCCAAACACCACCTGGAGCGCCCGCGACTGGTGCACCGGCCCGTCCAGGAAGAGCCAGCCATCCGCGGCGAGCTTGTCCTTGTAGCGAGTCAGCACCGCGGCCATGTGGTCGGAGCCGTCCTCCTCCTCGCCGTCCAGGAAGACCTTGAGGTTGACCGATGGCTGCCGCCCCGCGGCGCGGAGCGCGTCGAGCGCGGCCAGCACCGCCACGATCGGCGACTTGTCGTCGCTGGCCGAGCGGGCGTAGATCCGGGACTCGGCGGGGTAGGTGGGGCCGCTGCCGGCCAGCGGCATCGGGCGCCCACCGGCGGTGGCTGGGGCGTCGAAGAGGGTCGGCTCGAAGGGGGCGGTGCTCCAGCGGCTCGCGTCGGTCGGCTGGCCGTCATAGTGGGCGTAGAGCACCAGGGTCCGGGTGGCGCCGGGGGTGCGCAACTCGCCGTAGACGAACGGCGGGGCGCCGGGCACCTCGAGGAGGTCGGTCTGGAAGCCGCGCCGCTGGAGCATGCCGACCAGGTGGGCGGCATTGCGGCGGATGTTGACCGAGTCCCGGGCGTGGTTGGGAATCCGGAGCAACTCGGCCAGCTCGGCCACGACGGGGCGCTGGTTGGCGGCCACCCAGCGCTGCAGCTCCGCCCGGACCACCGCCGGGTCCGGGCTCTGGGCGGCCCCGGGCCCGGTGCCGGCCGCCACGAGAAGGAGCACCACGGCGGCAATCCGGGTTCGAGCGGTCATTGGACACCTCGTACAGGTTCAAGAGGGCTCACGCGGAGGCGCGGAGCAGGACCAAATGTACTGCTGAGCTTTATGCCCGTTCGAGTTCGCCGCCCACCGGATTGCTTTCGGGGCTCGGCGAACCAACAACGCGGAGACGCGAAGGGCGCGGAGCCGCGGAGTCGCCCAATGCCAAGCTGCTTGGGGGACGATAGTTATTGACCACCCGACGGACTCCGGCCTTCATCGTCTCGCCTCCAAAATTGAGCAGCAATCCGACAGGCAGCTCCAGGAGGCGAAGGTAGGTCAGTAATTGCTTGGTATGAATCGGCAACATTCGATTCGCCGACTTCAGTTCGACCACGATCCGCCCCCCAACAAGCAAGTCAACCCGAAAGGCGTTTGGAAACTCCAGTCCCTCGAATGCGAAGGCGAATGCACGCTGTCGCTCAACGACCAACCCCCGAGCGGTGAGTAATCGGGCCAGAATCGCCTCGTATACCACCTCCAACAGGCCCGGTCCAACCCGGCGGTGTACGGCAAGGGCCGCATCAACTATTTCGGCGGTAATCGAATCATCGTCCATCGTAGCTCCTCCGCGGCTCCGCGCTCTCCGCGCCTCCGCGTCCGTTCTTGCTGGTGCCGACAAGCATAGACACCTCGTTCACCATCCCTGGTACCCGATCCGCGCACGGCCGACCCCAAGATCTGCGAATGCATTTCGGTCGCGCGGAACAGGCTCCCCAACCACATTTCCCCTATGCCCATCCTCCCCGAACTTCCCGACCTGCCCGAAACCACGCTCGATCCCAACGACTGGAGTGTGGTCCGCGCCGCCGGCCACGCCGCCCTGGACGAGATGCTCGACTGGCTCATGACCCTGCGCGACCGGCCGGCGTGGCAGCCGATGCCGGAATCGGCGCTGGCCGAGTTCCAGCGCCCGGTTCCCCGGGGGCCGGAAGGACTCGACCAGGCGATGCGCGACTTCCGCCGGGCGGTCCTCCCGTACCCGATCGGCAACGTGCATCCGCGGTTCTGGGGCTGGGTCATGGGGTCGGGCACCCCGGGGGGGCTGGTGGCCCAGGTCCTGGCGGCGGGGATGAATGTCAACGCCTGGGGCGGGCAGCATGCGGCGCCCTACGTCGAGGCGCAGGTGATCGACTGGTGCAAGCTGCTGCTGGGGTTTCCCGCGGAGGCCAGTGGCATCCTGGTGAGCGGGGGGTCGATCGCCAACCTGGTCGGCCTGCAGGTGGGTCGCGATGCCATGACCAAGGGGCTCGCCGGCACGGAGGGACTCAAGGCGCTGCCCCGGGACCTGGTGATCTATGCCTCGACCGAGACCCACAACAGTGTGGAGCGCGCCGCGCGCACCCTGGGGCTGGGGAGCGCGGGGCTGCGCCAGATCCCGGTCAACGACCGGTTCGAGATCGACCTCGACGCGTTATCGCGGGCCATCGCCACCGACCGTACCGCCGGGCGGCAGCCATTCTGCGTGGTGGGAAACGCTGGCACCGTCAACACCGGCGCCACCGACGACCTGGCGGCCCTGGCCGATCTCTGTGCCCGCGAAGCACTTTGGTTCCATGTCGATGGGGCATTCGGGGCCCTGGCGGCACTGTCTCCCGCACTCGCGCCCCTGGTGGCCGGGTTGGAGCGGGCCGACTCGGTCGCCTTTGACCTGCACAAGTGGTTGTACATGCCCTACAACGTGGGCTGCACCCTGGTGCGCGATCCCGGGCTGCACCGACAGGCCTTCTCACCCGGGGCGGCCAGCTACCTCACCGCGCTGGAGCGGGGAGCGGCCGCTGGCCCGCACAACTACAGCCACCTCGGTCCCGAGCTCTCACGCGAGTTCCGGGCGCTGCCGGTCTGGATGTCGCTCAAGGAGCACGGGGTGGACCGCTATGTCCGGCAGATCGAGCAGAACGTGGTGCAGGCCAGGACGCTCGGGGAGATGGTGCAACGGGAGCCGGAGCTTGAATTGCTCGCCCCGGTGGCGCTCAATGTGGTCTGCTTCCGCCATCGCGTGGGGGGGGCGGACCTCGACCGGGCGAATGCCATCAACCGGGAGATCCTGATGCGGGTGCAGGAGCGGGGGACGGCGGTGCCCTCGTCCACCGTGCTCCGGGGTGTGTTCGCCATTCGCGTGGCCAACACCAATCACCGGAGCCGGCGGGAGGATTTTGCGGCGCTGGTGGCCGCCGTGCTCGCGGAGGGCCGGCGGCTTACGGCGCCGGCTTGATCCGCTTCCCGGCGATCATGAGGATGGTCCCGCCGAAGTCGAGCTGCCCCGAGAAGTCATCGCCGGTGAAGGTCAGCCGGAGCGGGATGCCCGAGCCATCGGGGCCGGTGATGTTGAACATCAGGACCTGACCCTCGACCTTCACGCCGGTGAGCGGGGCCTCCGGGGCTGCGTCGCTGGTGATGGTGCCTTCCCAGGCGTCCTTGGCGCCCTTGATCATGAACTGCCCGCCGATGGCGTTGCCATCCGGGAGCATGACCTGGAAGCCATAGTTGCCGACGGGGTCCATCGGCTTCGGGGCGGGGGCCGGGGCCCGCGTCGGGGCCGGGGTCTGCGCCGCAACCACCGGGACGGCCAGCAGGGCAGCTGTGGCGAGCAGCAGGGTCTTCATGGGTGCCTCTCCTCGATCCTACGGGTCCGGGTCGGCCGGATCGGCCCACCGATGGCACCAATCTGCACCGGGGGGGTCCGGCCCGTCCAGTACGCGGGTGGTGGCCCACCGGGTTTGGGCGTACCTTCTTGGGCATGGCCTCCCTTTCCCCCAAGTCACGCGGCATTGCCCTGATGCTGGCGGTGGTTCTTGGCGTCTTCGGGGCGCATCGCTTCTATGTGGGCAAGGCCGGGACCGGCCTGCTCCAGATCCTGACCCTCGGGGGCCTCGGGATCTGGTACCTCGTGGATGTCGTGACGATCGCCAGCGGCGGGTTTCGCGATGCCGATGGTCGCCGGGTGGTCCGCTGGGATCCCGATGATGTCCACGACCTGGGCGATGTCCCCCAGGAAGTGATCGAGGAACTCGTCAACCTGCGCCAGGAAGTGAACGAACTCGCTGAACGGCTCGACTTTGCCGAGCGGTTGCTGGCGGACCCGAGCCGAGAGGGACGTTCGCGGTAACGGCCAGGCGGGGCCGATGCAGCCGCAGGTCAGCCGCCGACTCTCCACTCGGCCTCCCATGGCCACTCTCCTCGAGCGCCTCCAGCAGGCGCTCCACCCAAAGATCACCGTCCTCCGGGAACTCGGCGGGGGAGGGATGGCCGTTGTCTTCCTCGGGCACGATGTGGCCCTTGATCGGCCGGTGGCGATCAAGGTGCTCCGCCCTGAGCAAGCCACGGCCGTCGGGGTGGAGCGCTTTCTCCGCGAAGCCCGGATTCTGGCGCGCCTTCGACACCCCAACATCGTGCCGGTATTCCAGGGTGGGGAGGCCGCCGGCCTCCTGTATCACGTGCTCGAGTTCCAGCGGGGGGAGACCCTCGCGACGCGCCTGGCGCGCGGGCCCCTTGACCCCGTGGAGTTCGTGCGGCTGGCCAGGGGTCTCCTCGCCGCGCTGGAGGCCGCCCACGCCGAGGGGGTTGTCCATCGGGATATCAAGCCGGCCAACATCTTCCTGAATCCAGACAAGGCGGTAGTCGCGGATTTCGGCATTGCCGCCACCGCCACGGCCGGGGAGCCGCTGACGGCCGACGGTCCGGCACCGGGCACCCTGGCCTACATGGCGCCGGAGCAGCTCCGGGGTGGACTGACCACGCCGCAGACCGACCTGTTTGCGACGGGCCTGGTGCTGGTGGAAGCCCTGACAGGGCAGGGCCCCGGCGCCGCCGCTCCCTTCGGCGGAGGGATCTGGGCTGGGGTGCCGCGCCGGCTGCGCACGCCGCTGCGCAAGGCGCTTGCGGAGGACCCCGCCGCACGCTGGGAGTCCGCTTCAGCGATGCGGGTGGGGCTCCTGAAGGGGGGCCGCCCCCTCCGCTTCGGCGTGATGACCACCGCGGCCATCGCCGTGCTCACCGTCTTCCTGCTGGGCCCTCCGGCTCCCCCTGGACCTCACGGCCGTTTCGTGCTCCGGCTCGAGGCCTTTACCAGCACGGGCGCGGGTCCCGGGATTCCCTGGGCCGACTCGCTGCGGGTTGCGCTGGCTCAGCGGCTCCGGGGATTTCCGGACTTCGTCGTGGAGACGGAAAGTCTCGGCCCCGCCACGCTGCGGCTCGGCGGCACCGTGCTGGAGGTGAACGACTCCCTCCGCCTCGAGCTGACCGGCGCCCCGCCCGATCGGGAAAGCCGTTCCCTGGTGACCCCGATGGTACCCGCGTCCGAGTGGCGTACCCTGGTGGACCCGCTCGTCGTGGACGTCATCGGCCTGATCTGGCAGGACGACCCCGGGGTCGCAAGCCCGCTGCCTGCCGGGGCACGGCCCCGGACGGCCCAGGGCAATGAGCGCTGGCTGCGGGCGGAGCTGGCGTATCGCGATGGCCAGTGGGAGCAGGCGCGTCGGAGCTACGAGAATGCGCTGGCGGTCGATTCCAGCTGTGCCATCTGCGCCTACCGGATCCGTGACCTGGATCGCTGGCTGGGCCAGCCGCAGGACACCGCCAATCTTGCTCGCCTGCTCGGCAGCCTCGACCGATTCCCGATGGAGTATCGCACGGTGATCGCGGCCAGCGTCCTGCCGCTGCACCAGCGGATCGACTCCCTCGCCGTTCTGGCCAGTCGCTGGAGTGACTTCTTCGATGTGCAGTACCTGCTCGGCGACGAACTGCTTCACCGCGGACCCCTCGTGGGGCGCTCCCGGGCTGAGGCGATGACGTCGCTCCGGCGGGCGCGCCGACTGCGCCCGGATTTCGCCGGGGTGGCCGAGCACCTGGCGTGGGCCATGATCGCCGAGGGCCAGGGCGACTCCGCCCGGGCGATCCTCGACGAGCTGGCCGATCGCCATCCGCCCCGGGACGCCTTTACGGGCGGATTGCGCGCCTTTCATGAACTGGCCTGGTACTGGCGCTTTCAGCCAGAGCGGGAGGCGCGGGGGTTCTCGGCACGACTCCTCACGAATCCCGTCATCCTTGGTTCCCCGCAGCTCAGCGCTGGGCCTCGGGCGCTGCCGGCCCTCGGGGTGCATGGGGGTGCCATTGGGTTTGGTGGGATGCTGGCGAATCTCGATCAGCCCGACCTGATCCGGGCCGGACTCATGTCCATCGCGTTGGGGCATGCCGCCCTGGGGCAGTACTCGGCTGCCGCCGAAGCCTTGGGGGCGGTCCGCAACCAGAGTGCGGAGCTCGAGTGGCGGCTGGGTGAGGTGGAGCTTCTCGCGCTCTTCCACGTGATTGGTGAGCCCATCGTGGCGCGCGGCGAAATCGACCGGCAGGTGGCGCAGGTCATCGGGCGGACCGCCGCCGGTTCCCAGCACCGTGTCCGGATCGAGTGGGTCCGCACCCTGCTCGCCTCGCCGGCGGTCTCGCCGGGTGCGGGCGGGCCGCTCGACCTGCTCCTGGCAGCGCGTGCCACAGCCGACATTGGGGGGTTCGCCGCGGCGCTGGCGATGACCGACACCCTGAGCGAGGCCGCCTACCGGGATCACGATCCGATTGCCGGGGCCCTGGCTCGCCTGTGGCGGGCGGAATGGCTGGCCGGGCTTGGCCGCCACGCCGACGCGGCCATTGAACTCCTCTGGTCCGAGCACTCCGATTTTCCGGAGATTCCCACCGATCGCCTCCAGGCCGCGGAATTCGACTGGGCCATCAGCACGGTGGCCATGTGGCGGCGCGCCGAGCAGCTCGAACTCGAGGGCGACCGTCGGGGTGAGCTCTGCCGGATCTATCCCGAGATGGCGCGCCGGTGGCAGGGGGCCGCCTCACCGCGCGCCGAGCGGGGGGACTCGGCGCTGATGCGGGGGCGGCAGCTGGGGTGCGGGACCCCGCGATGATCCGGCTCCGGCTGTTGGGTCCCCCCGGGCTGTTGGTGGATGGCGAGGCGCCTCCCCCCGAGCTCCTCTGGCGCAAGCATCTGGCCCTGCTGGTGTACCTCCACTGTGCCCCGGCCCGCGGCGCCACCCGGGCGCACCTCCTCGACCTCCTCTGGGGCGACAAGCCCGAGGCCGCGGCACGGCACTCTCTCAACGAGGCGCTGCGGGTCATCCGGCGCGGCCTCGGGGACGACGCCGTCGACACCACCGGCGACCGGGTGCGTCTCGCGGTGCCGGTGGACTCGGACCTGCGCGACGTCGAGGCACTCCTGGCCGGGGGCGAGCTGACGGCGGCCGGTGAACAGGTCGGTGGGGAATTCCTCGAGGGCTTTGCCCTGTCCGGGGCACCGTCGTTCGAAGACTGGGTCAGCAGTCAACGGGTGGAGTGGCGGCGACGGGGTTCCGACCTCCTGGCCGATGCCGCGGAGCAAGACCTCGCCCGGGGGGATGCCGAGTCCGCCGCCCGGGTGGCCTCGCGCGCCGCCTCCCTCGACCCGGCGAGTCCGCGCGCCGTGGCAGTGGCGATGCGAGCGTTGGCACTGGTGGGAGACCGGGCCGGTGCCCTGGCGCACCATGACCGGCTCGTGGCCGCACTCGCCGAGGCGGGCGGCGTGGAGCCGCCGAGTCTCAGCGCGCTCGCCTCACGGATCCGTGCGGGTCGCTCACGATCGGCGGATTCGAGTGCGGACGCCGGACAGCGAAGGCGACCCCCTTTGGTGGGCCGGGAGGAATCGCTGGCGGCTCTCCTCTCGCTGGCCCGGGCCTCGCAGGACCATGGGGCCCGGGTCGCCCTGATCCGGGGCGAGCCGGGAACGGGAAAGAGCCGCCTGCTGGAGGAACTCCTCAGCCGGGCCACGCTGGAGGGGACCACCACGCTGGCGCTCCGGGCGGTCGCGGGCGACCGGACCGATCCTGGCGGGGCCTTGCGCGCGCTGATCGCCGGGCCCCTGCTGGCCGCCCCGGGAGTCGGGGCGGCATCCGGAGAGACGTTGGCCGCGATGGCTGAGGTGGATGCGGCCTGGTTGGAGCGATTTCCCGGCGCTCGAGGCAGCATTCCAAGTCCGCTCAGGCAGGCGGTGGTGGACCTGGTCCGAGCCGCGTCGGGGGAGGCACCGGTGGTGATTGCGGTGGATGATGCCCAGTGGCTGGATGGAGAATCGCTGGGGATCCTGTTTGGACTCCTCCGGGACCTCGCGGCCAGCCGCCTCCTGCTCGTGGTGGCGGCATCCCCCCGGCCCGAGCACCCGTTGCTCGACGAAATCACCACCCGGATCGGTCGGGACCATGCCGGCGGCGTCATTCCGTTGCCACCACTCACCAGCGACTCGCTCGAGCGCCTGGTGAGATGGGCGCTGCCGGGGTACGGCCTGGAGCAGGTGGAACGGCTGACCCGCCGGATCGCCGCGGACTCCGCCGGCCTGCCGTTCCTGGCCGTGGAACTGCTCCACGCGGTGGTGGGGGGGCTGGACCTCCTCGACTCACCCGATCCCTGGCCCAGCCCGTTCCAGACCCTGGACCAGACCCGACCGGGCGACCTCCCCGATGCAATCGTGGCCGCGATCCGGATCGACTTCAGGCGGCTGAGCGCCTCCGGACAGTCGGTACTGGCCGCGGCCGCCGTGCTCGGTGACCGAGTGACGACGGAGCAACTCGCCCTCGCGACCGGCGTGCCGCCCGACGTCGTGGACCAGGCACTCGATGAGCTCGAATGGCACCGCTGGTTGCACGCCGAGCCACGGGGATACTCCCACGTCGCCAGGATCGCCCGGGAAGTGATCGGCCGGGATCTGGTGACCGCCGGCCAGCGCCGGCGAATCCTGGAGCGCACCAACACCACTTGATTCCCGCTTGACCCTCCGGTTCCACCCTTGGCTCCGGTGGCTGGCACATCCGCCAGCCGCGGTGCCATTCAACCGGAGGAGTTGCACCATGTCCGTCCCGCGCACGTTTCGCCCAGGCGTTGTCATCGCCCTGGCCGCCCTGTCGGCGTGTTCCAGTCCCGATCAGGTGGCAAGCCCCGAATTCCGCGCCGCCGCCAATCAGGCCGCGGCCCCAGCTCCGCTGGTCACCGTCCCGGTTGGGGGCAGCGCGCTGGAGATCTTCCCCTACCTGACCGACGACCTTTCCTCGAACGGTCGCGACCCGGTCAACCTCGTCTTCATGGGGCAGGCCGATCCCCAAAGCATCCGGGCGGCGCTGATGGCGCTCGATGGCAACCGGGGCGGGACTCCCCTGGCCCCCTTCGACTGCACCTGGAAGGATGCGGTTGGCGGCCTCCAAGCGGCCTGGTCGGGACCGTCGAGCTGGGTGGGTGGGGTGATCCAATTGGAGTGTGGGGACTACGGGCCGATCCGCTTCCACCTTCGGCTCTTCGATGTCGGCGACCACACCTTGGGAGGTGCCCACTTCGAGTTCCTCATCCCCGGCACGAGTGATCATCAGGTGGCGAGCTGGGAGCTGGCCGAACAGCTTGTCACCCTCGACATGGCCCGGACCGGCCGCCTGGGCGCCGCACCGGCATCCACCGGCTCCATCAATGCGGCTCCGTCGTTCCGCACCATCCCCGGGTTCCTGTATGCGCTTGCCGTGCAGGCCGACCCCGCCTTTGGCGCCCTGCTGGGAATGCTCGGCCTGGTGGACCTGCCTGGGGGAGACAAGGGGATTCCGACCGACGGAGCCGCCACGGTGCTGACGCTGGCGACCCGGGCTCCCGTCGTGCCCGGGCTGGCCTTCCAGGACTTCGACGTCCCATTTGGCCAGGTGATTCCCAAGCCATTCTGCCTTGCCGGGGCTCCGTCACCCTACCTGCACGTCACTGGAAACGTGCGCCTCACGCTGCGCACGTCCCAGCAGGCCGACGGCGGGTTCGACCAGGAGATGCGCGCCGGCGGGCGCCTGACCCTCACCCCGGTGGACCCGTCCACCGGACAACCGGTCGGAACCCCGTACCAGGCCGAGGTCTCGGAATTCCAGAACGGGCGCATCGGCCCGCAGGGGGCCGCGATCCAGGGCATGCAGCACCAACTCGAGATCCCGGCGGGTGGTCCCGGCCGCGGCCAGCTCCAGATCAAGATCAAGGTTGGGACTGAGGGGGCACCGCGGTTCGAGCGGAAGGTGGTGTGCGGGGGAAACTGAGCGACAGCAGGCGTTGTCACCCCGGGAAGGCGGCGGGAGCGCGAGGTCCCGCCGTCCTCCTGGCCCTCGCGCGGACAACCCAGGGGCTGACTTGGTTCAGTGACTGGTTATGTTGGGGCAATCCCGCGGCGACCGGTCAGGGGATTGTCCCTTGCCGCGCCCATTCCCCATCCCCCATTCCCATTCCCCGCCCCCATGACGACTCCCTCGCGCCAGTTCCTGCACCGCCTGCTCAATGCCCCGGGGCCCTCCGGATTCGAGATTGGTCCCGCGCGGCTGTGGCGCACCGAGGCGGAGGCCTTCGCGGAGGTGCGAGTCGACGGCAGCGGCAACAGCTACGCCACCGCCGGCCCCCGCACCGCCTCCCGGGCGCGGCCCTCGCGGCTGATGTTCGCCGGTCACATCGACGAGATCGGCGTGATGGTCACCCATGTCGACGAGGACGGGTATCTCTATTTCGACCCGATTGGCGGGTGGGACACCCAGATCTTCGTGGGCCAGCGGGTGCTCCTGCTCGGGCGGGGCGGCGACGTGCCGGGGGTGATCGGCAAGCCGGCCATCCACCTGATCAAGGCCGACGACCGTGACAAGGCCTCCAAGGTGACCGACCTCTGGATCGACATCGGGGCGGCCAGCCGGGCCGAGGCCCTGGAGCGGGTGCGGGTCGGCGATGCCGGAGTCCTGGCCTCCACGGTCCAGGAGTTTCCCAACGGCCGGCTGGTGAGCCGCAGCCTCGACAACCGGACCGGTGCCTTCGTGGTCCTCGAGGCGCTGCGCCTGCTGACGACGGAACCGCCCGAGGTGGAGGTCACGGCGGTCGCCACCACGCAGGAGGAGATCAGCTATTCGGGAGGCGGGGCGCGCCCCTCGGCGCACGGCCTGGATCCCGTGGCGGCCATCGTGGTGGACGTGACCCACGCCACCGACTATCCCGGGGCCGAGAAGAAGCGTCATGGCGAGGTCAAGCTGGGTGGCGGCCCGGTGCTGTCGCGGGGCTCGGCGGTCAGCCCCGTGGTCTTCGAGATGCTGGTGGCCGCCGCGGAGGCGGAGGGGATCCCCTACGTCCTGTCGGCCGCTCCACGGGCCACCGGCACCGATGCCGACGCCATCTTCACGGCGCACCGGGGGATCCCCACCGGCCTGGTGTCGATCCCCAACCGCTACATGCACAGTCCCAACGAGATGGTGGCGTGGGCAGACCTCGAGGCCGCCGCACGCCTGCTCGCCGCCTTTGCCCGACGGGTGACTCCCGACTCGGACTTCGTGCTCCGGTAGGCTCCGCTCAGCCACCAACCTCGCGCAACGCGGTGGACGCGGCGGTTGCCACCCCGCGATCGGGGTCGCGCGAGAGGACCCGGAGCGCGGTTGCGGCCGGCGGCCCTGCCAGCCCCAGCCCCTCCACCGCCCAGACGCGATGCTCCACCGGGCGTCCCCCGATCCCCAGCATCCGGTGGCTCGGCTGGGCAAATCCCGCCAGCGTCTGGATGGCATCCGGGGTGCCGATCCGGCCCAGCGTCCTGGCCGTCTCGCGGATCACGTCGTGCTCGGTTTCCTTGCCCAGCAGGCTCGCCAGCGGCATCACCAGCGAGCGTGCCCGCCGGGGGTTGAGCGAGGCGACGGCCCGGAGGCGCACGGCGGGGACCGGATCGGCCAGCAGGTGGCGGAGGGAATCCAGCGCCTGCGGCGAGCCGATCTTGCCCAGCGCACCCGCCACCGAGCGGCGCACCCGCTCGTCCTCGTGCTTCGCCTGGTTGGCCAGGTCCGGGACGCTCCGTTCCAGGTCCATCTCGCCACAGAGCTCGGCGGCGTTCCGCACCACGTACCAGGTCTGGTGCCGCAGATGGGCGATGATCACCTCGTGCCCCTCGGGCATGTGGGTCAGGGCGGAGTAGTACCCCCGTCGCTCTCCCAGGGTCATCGCGTCCACCAGCATGTCCATCAGGACCTCGGTGGAGTCGGCCCCGAGCTTTCGCAGGATCGCGATCGCATCCTGTTTCCGGCCGCCCTGGCTGGCGAGTCGTGCGATCTCTGCCAGGTGGGGCTTCGGAAGCAGCCGCCGCATCTCGATCCGGATTGACTTCCCCAGCGCCTCGGTGGCCGATTCCGCCTCGAGTTCGAGCAGCTCCAGTGCCGCCCCCAGGAGTCCTTCCCAGTCGCGCGCGTCGGCGGCGTGTCGTCCCCGGTCCACGATCTCCGAGAGGCGTCCCGGGAATGGCTCGGGGCCGACAGCTCCGGTCGGCGAACTCGCGATCCGGGCGAGGCGCTCCTGGTCCAGCGTGTCCGCGCCAATCAACTCATCCAGCTCCGGGAAATGGAGCAGTCCCCCTTCCTCCGCCCGGGTGACAAAATCCTCCTGCTCGATCGGCGGCCGGGCATTGGGGTCCAGCAACAAGGGGGCCCCAGGGTTCTCGCGCTCGAAGGTAAGCTCCGAGGGGGCCTCGGCCAGGGAAAGTCCGGGACCGACTCCGGCAGCTCGCTCCAGCTCGGCAAACGACTCGAAGGTCCCGGGATACGCGGCGAGGACCATGCCCAGCCCGGCCACGCGCTCCTCCGCGACGGGCGCGCTGAACGCCACCCGGCGGATCCCCTGCATGAGCAAGTGTTCATTCAAGAGGTGGGCACCCGGTGCCTCGATGGGGACCGGGGTGTCATTGATGTGCAATGACTCCAGCCCCGCCAGGATGGTCAGGCCCTGGTCCGGGCCCAGCAGGTCGGAGAGGAGCCGAAGGGTGGCCGCCTGTTCCTCCCTGGCCGTGGGGGCGTGCCGGAAGAGCCAGATGAGCGAGGCGAGGGTCGAGGCAACGAGGTGGGCGGTGACCATGTCAACTCCTGGGGAGTTGGGGGATAATACGTGCATTCGGCGCCCCCGCCAACGTGCCAGTGCGCCCGCGCCGTCGTGCGGCTAGAATCCACCCGGTCCGCTTCGGAACCACTGCCACCGTGAGCCGTGCCGCCCGGATGCCCGCCGCCCCCGAGGCGGCCAGATCAATGGAGTCTTGAGGGAGGGAGACTGCGCCTCATGCCTGTCCTGGACGGAGATCGTGTCGTCGCCGCCTTGCGCGGCGCCTTTACGCATGACGTTGGCCGCCAGGAACTGCTCAGACAGGCGGCGGCCCGGATCCGTGCGGCGGGGGCGCCGTACACCTCCGTCTACCTCTACATGCTCCACGGCGAGGAACTGGTCCTCGAGGCGTTCGACGGCCGGGAGACCGATCACACTGTCATTCCGGTCGGTCGCGGCGTCTGCGGCACCGCGGTCGCCACCGGGGAGGACCAGAATGTCCCCGACGTCACGGCAGTCGGCAACTACCTCGCGTGCAACACCTTCACCCGGTCGGAACTGGTGGTTCTGATCCGCCGCGGCGACCTGATCCTGGGCCAGATCGACGTGGACAGCGACCAGGTTGATCCGTTCGGGGCCGAGGAGCAGGCCGAGGTCAAGAAGGTGGCGGACGCCCTGGCGGTGCTGCTGTGAGCCTGCCGCCTCCAGGTGAGGTTGCGGCCATCGAGACGGTGCGGGCGGTGCGTGGCGTGGAGCTGTTCGAGCGACGGGCGGGAGTGGGCCCCCCCACGGTGGTGCTTCACGGCGGTCCGGGGGCCCACCATGACTACCTGCTGCCGGGATTCGACCTGCTGGCGGTCCGGCGCACCGTCATCTACTATGACCAGCGCGGGGGCGGGCGGTCCCCGGTGGCCCGCGAGGTGCCCGTGGGCTGGCAGGAGCAGGTCGCCGACCTCGACGCCCTGCGGCAGGTGTGGGGGCTCGAGACCCTGAGCATTGCGGGATACAGCTGGGGGGCACTCCTCGCGATGCTCTATGCCACGACCCATCCCGATCGGGTGGCCCGGCTCGCACTGGTCTCGCCCGCGCCCACGGACCGCGAGGCCCGCCGGCGCTTCGAGACGCGCCTCGCGGCACGATCCGCGACCCCCGAGATCCGGCAGGCGCGGCAGGCCCTGCGGGAGTCTGGCCTCGCCGACGCCGATCCGGAGCGCTACCGGCAGCGAGGGTTTGAGCTGTCGGTGGCGGGGTACTTCCACGACCCGGCCCAGGCGGCCAACCTCACCCCCTTCCGGGTCACTGGCCGGACGCAGCAGGAGGTCTGGGACAGTCTCGGCGAGTACGACCTCCGGCCCGCCCTCGCCCAACTGCGCCTGGAGGCCATCGTGCTGCATGGCGACGACGATCCGATTCCCCTCGAGTCGGCGCAGGAGACGGCCCGTCTCCTCTCCGCCGAGTGCCATGTGCTGCGCGATTGCGGCCACGTGCCGTATGTCGAGGCCCAGGCGGAGTTCGTCCGCCTACTGGATGCGTTCCTGCCCCGCCACGATGCCTGAGTCGAAGCGGGTAACCCCGTTCGAGGTGGCCCTCGCGCCGCTCGGCGCCGAGCGCCTGGGCGAGATGCACCGCGCCCTCGCGACCGCCGACGTGGATCCCTTCGATCGGGATGCCTGGGCACTGTCGCAGCCCGGGGCGACCCTGCTGCACGAC
The DNA here is from genome assembly GCA_048499805.1 of Gemmatimonadales bacterium. Classification (GTDB taxonomy): domain Bacteria; phylum Gemmatimonadota; class Gemmatimonadetes; order Gemmatimonadales; family GWC2-71-9; genus JAWXBA01. Next base: position 175,477 of record JASNZF010000001.1, read on the forward strand.
CTCCGTCCGGACGGGGGACTCGGAGAGGCGGTCGTCGAGATGGTGGCCCTCGCCCATGCCGCGTTCCTGTACTGGCACCAGGGGGAGCCTCTCCACGCCCTCGACCGGTCCGGGCTCGATGCGCTGGTCCGGGGGGCCGCGCCCGCCGTTCCGTCCCTCGATGCACCGAAGGCCTACTACCTCCAGTTGCCGCCCCAGCGGGTCTGGGGCAGCCCGGTGGAGGGCGCGCCTCCGGAGCCCCTCGATGGCTGGTTCGCCGTCGCCCGCGGCCAGGGGCTTGGGCTGGTGGGCGTCTTCGGCCTGCTGCCGGGACGACCGGGATTCACCGTGGCTCATGTCGAGGGGCCCCGGCCTGGCCCACTGCGGCGCGAGGATGGTCGTCCGCTCTTTGCCTCGACCCTCGAGGGTGGGCAGGCCGCCGGGCTCTGGTCGATTCTCGACCACCTGGAGTTGCTGGAACTCGGCTGGCGGGCCCATCACCGGGTCCTGGTCGCCGATGGACTCGTGCCGGAGGACGGGGAGACACCATGACGTCGGAAACGATGGATCGGACGGCGGTGGCGCATGTCCTGGAACAGATCGCCGCGTACCTCGAGCTGAGCGGCGAGAACCCCTTCCGGGTGCGGGCGTTCCGGTCCGCCGCCCGGACGGTTGGCGGGCTGGCAGGGGACCTGGGAACGGCACTCGCCGACGGATCGCTGGCGGCCGCGAAGGGAATCGGGCCGGGAACGCTGCAGATCATCGAGGAACTCGTCCGCGAGGGCCGGAGTCGCCTGCTCGAGGAACTCCACGAGGCGGTCGAGCCGGGACTGGTGGAGATGCTCGGCATTTCCGGCCTCGGTGTCACCAAGGTCCGGGCCATCCACGGGACCCTGGGGATCGACACCATTCCGGATCTCGAGGAGGCGGCCCGCGATGGCCGGCTCGCCGCCCTGCCGGGGTTCGGCCAGAAGACGGTGGACAACATCCTCAAGGGCATCGCTTTCCTGCGCCGATCGAGCGGCTTTCGCCTGTCCCACCATGCCGCCCAGGAGGCAGAGGCGCTCCGCACCGCGTTGGCGGGCCTGGACGGGGTCCTGGAGGCACACACTGCCGGTGAGGTCCGCCGACGGTGCGAGGTGGTCCAGCAACTGGTGGTCGTCCTGGTCGCCGAGGACCCCCCGAGCGAGATCTTCCGGGCCCTGCAGCAGTTGCCGGGGGTGGACGAGTTCGCCGGCCAGGACGACCGGCGGGTCACCCTCCGGTTCGCTGGGGGCAGTACCGCCCAGGTCGTGGTGACCACTCCCGTCAACCGCGGCGCCGTCCTCGTCCAGGCCACCGGTTCGGAGGCGCACCTCGCCGCCCTCGCCGCCCGCGCGGCGGAGCGAGGGCATTCGCTGGCCGGCGGCGCGCTCTGGACCGGGTCGGAATTCGTTCCGACGCCCGACGAGACCACCCTCTACCAGCGCCTGGGCCTCGCCTTCGTCCCCCCCGAGATGCGCGAGGGACGCGACGAGCTGGGCCGCTGCGCCTCCCGGACTCCCCGCCTCGTGGAACGCTCCGACCTGCGCGGCTTTCTGCACTGCCACACCCACTATTCCGACGGCACCCCGACGATCCGGGAACTGGCGGAGGCGGTCCGGGCCAGTGGCTACGACTACGCCGGGATCACCGATCACAGCCGGGCCGCGGCCTATGCCGGGGGGCTCTCGATCGCGGACCTGGAGCGGCAATGGGCCGAGATCGATGCCGCCAACCAGGAGCTGGGTGGCTTTCGCATCCTCAAGGGGATCGAGTCCGACATCCTTGCCGAGGGTGACCTCGACTATCCCGACAGTGTCCTGGCGGGCTTTGACTTCATCATCGGCTCGATCCACAGCCGGTTCGGCCTCACCGAGGCGGCCATGACCGCCCGCGTCCTGCGGGCCCTGGACAACCCCTATCTCACCATCCTGGGGCATCCCACGGGACGGCTGCTCCTGAGTCGCGATCCCTACCCGATCGACCTGGAGGCGGTGTTCGAACGCGCCGCCGCCAATCGCGTGGCGATCGAGATCAACGCCGACCCGCATCGACTCGACCTCGACTGGCGGGTGCTGCGCCGGGCCCGGGACATCGGCGTGACGATCTCCATCGGGTCCGATGCCCACAACCTGGCGGGAATTGCCAACATGGAGTTCGGGGTCGGGATTGCGCGGAAGGCGGGGATGGGGCCCGAGGAGATCCTCAATACCCGGTCCGCCGATGCCTTCCTGGAGTTCGCCCGAGCCCGCCGCCCGGCGTGACCAGCCGCCGGGAGCCCCGCCCCGCGACCCGCGCGGCGAGCCAGCGCATCGCGCCGATCCTCGCGGCGCTGAAGACGGCCTATCCCGACGCGCATTGTGCGCTGGATTACCGGACCCCGTTTGAACTGCTGGTCGCCACCATCCTGTCGGCGCAATGCACCGATGTCCGGGTGAACCTGACCACCCCGGCCCTCTTTGCCCGGTTTCCAACCGCCCGGCGGCTGGCCGAGGCCGACCCCGCCGAGGTGGAGGAGTTGATCCGCTCCACCGGCTTCTTCCGGGTCAAGGCCCGGAACCTCATCGGGATGGCACGCGTCCTCGTGATGGAGCATGGCGGCGAGGTGCCCCCGGACATGGAGGCCCTCCGGGTCCTCCCCGGCGTGGGGCGCAAGACCGCCAACGTGGTGCTCGGCAACGCCTTCGGGATCGCCGTCGGGGTGACGGTCGACACCCACGTCACCCGGCTCGCCCGGCTGCTCAAGCTGACCCGGCATGCCGACCCGCTGAAGATCGAGCAGGACCTCATGAAGCTGGTATCCCGGGACGACTGGACCCTCGTCTCCCATCTCCTCATCAGCCACGGCCGGGCCGTCTGCATTGCCCGGCGTCCGCGCTGTGCCGACTGCGTGCTCAGCCCCCACTGTCCCTCGGCGGGGAAGGCGGCGGCTGGGTAGATTGGGAGCGGGTGCCGGGTGTCGGCGGCTCCGAGATGATGATAGACCCTTGACAGTGGCAGGCCCCTTCGCACCTTCCGACCCGACACCCGACACCCGACACCCGACACCCGACACCTTTCCTTATCCAACGGACCCATGAAGACCGCAACCATTGAGACCGCCCGAGGCACCATCGTCGCCGAGCTCTTCGATACCGAGGTCCCCGGCACCGTCGCCAACTTCGAGAAGCTCGCCAACAGCGAATTCTATGATGGCACCCGGTTCCACCGTGTGATCGCCAACTTCATGATTCAGGGCGGCGACCCGCTCTCCCGGGACCCCAACAATCCCCGGGTGGGCACCGGCGGCCCCGGCTACAAGATCAAGTGCGAGACGCACCTGAACACCCACAAGCACGTGGCGGGGAGCCTCTCGATGGCGCACGCCGGCAAGGACACGGGCGGGAGCCAGTTCTTCGTGTGCCATGGCCCCCAACGCCACCTCGACGGGGTCCACACGGTATTTGGCCAGGTCACCACCGGCCAGGACGTGGTCGATGCGATCCGCCAGGGCGACGTGATCACCTCGATCCGGGTGGCCTGAGCTGCGCGTCGATTTCGCTGTCCTCGCCGACTACGCCCTGATCGACCAGCATGGCAAGCTGTCGGTGCTGGGCATCTTCCAGCACGTCTGGGTCGAGCAGTTCCCGGCGATGCACCCCCGCACCCACCTGGTGGTGCGGGTCCGTGGCCGGCGGACCCAGATCGGCAACCACCACCTGCGGATCCGCTTCATGGACGACCAGGGCAAGGAGTTGCTCGGGGGAGAGGGGAGCGTGCAGTTCGGTGAGCCCCCCGCCGGCGTGACCGAGGTGGAGGCCGGGGCGATCCTGGTCTTCGATGTACCGCTGCCCCGCGCGGGGCACTACGCCTTCGAGATCACCCTGGCGGACAATCCCGCGGTCCGGGTGCCGCTGTCAGCCGGCCTGCTCCACCGCGACGAGGGTGGGGGGCAGGCCGCATGACCCGGGACGAGGCGCTCGCCCTGATGCACGAGTACACCCCGTCCGAGGCACTCCGCCGGCACATGTACGCGGTGGAGATTGCCATGCGGGCGATGGCCGAGCGACAGGGCGCCGATGTGGAGGCGTGGGGGCTCGCGGGGCTGCTCCACGACTTCGACTATGAGCGGTTTCCCAACGCCGAGCACTCCCCGGTGGCGGAACATCCCGCGGAGGGGGTCCGCATCCTCGCGGCGCGCGGGGTCTCCGAGGAGATCTGCCAAGCCATCCTGGGCCATGCCGCGTACACCGGCGTCCCCCGTGAGACGCCGATGGCGCGGACCCTGTTCGGTGTCGATGAACTCTGCGGCTTTCTGGTTGCCTGCGCCCTCGTGCGTCCCTCGCGCAGCCTCGCCGACCTGGAGGTCGCCAGTGTCCGGAAGAAGCTCAAGGACAAGGCCTTCGCGCGCGGGGTGAGCCGGGAGGATGTCCACCAGGGGGCTGCCGAACTGGGCATCGAACTTCCCGAGCTGATCGGGATCCTGCTGGAGGCGCTGCGGCCACACGAACGGATGCTCGGCCTCGGGAGCCCGTGACCGGCGCACGCCTCGCCCGGGCCTTGCCCGAACGCTCCAAGCCCGGCCGGATGTTCGACCGGGTTGGCCGGGGACGACCGGTCCCCGGCAACCAGGTCACGCTCCTGCACGATGCTCCCGGCGCGCTCGACGCGATGCTCGCCCTGATCGCCGGGGCGGAACGCTGGATCCACTTCGACAACTACATCATCCGTGACGACGCCACCGGGCAGCGGTTCGCCGATGCCCTGATCGCCCGGGCCCGGGCCGGGGTCCCGATCCGGGTGCTCTCCGACTGGCTGGGGTCCTTCGGCACCAGCCGGCGGTTCTGGAACCGGCTCCGGGCCGCCGGCATCGAGGTTCGCCTGTTCGGGCCCCCGAAAGCCAGCGCTCCGCTCACGTTCCTCTCGCGGAACCATCGCAAGGTGGTCATCGTCGATGGTACCCGGTCCATCACCGGCGGGATCTGCATCGGCGACGAGTGGGCGGGATCGCCCGGCCAGGGCGCCTTGGCCTGGCGGGATTCGGCGGTGCGGATCGACGGGCCGGCGGTGGCGGTGCTGGACCGGGCCTTTGGCCGGGTCTGGGCGGCCTGCGGTCCGGCGCTTCCCCAGGAGGAGCTGGTGGCCGATGTGGCGCCGGCCGGTTCCGCCAAGGTGCGGATCCTGGCCGGCGAGCCCGGCCTGTCCCGGATGGGCCGGATGGCAGCGCTGGTCCTCGCCGGGGCCGCCAGCCGGGTCTGGATCACCGATGCCTACATGGTGGCGCCCCGCAGCATTGCCGAGGCGATGGCGGACGCCGCCCGCGATGGGGTGGATGTGCGGCTGCTCGTGCCCGGATCGAGCGACCTGCCGTTCATCCGCAACCTGACGCGCACCGGGTACCGCTCCCTGCTCGCCGCCGGGGTGCGGATCTTCGAATGGAGTGGTCCCATGCTCCATGCCAAGACCACCGTGACCGACTCGACCTGGGCGCGGATCGGGTCGACGAACCTGAACTGGTCCAGCCTGCTCGGCAACTGGGAGCTGGATGTGGTGATCGAAGACCCCGAGGTGGCGGCGGAAATGGAAGCCACCTTCCGAAGGGATCTGGAGGCCAGCGCCGAGGTGCTGGCCCGGCCGGTGCGTGCTCCCAGGACGCTGCAGCGGGTCCTGCCGACCGCCCTCGCGATCGGGCGCCCCGATACGGGATTTCCGGAGCATTCCCCGGGCCGCCACGAGCGCAACCAGCGCCGCCTGGTCACGCTGCGCGCCGTGGTCACCAGCGCCCGCCGGGCCCTGTTCGGGACCGCGGCGCTGCTCTTCCTGCTGGTCGGCCTGCTGGCCTTCCTCGCCCCCCGGGCGACGGGGTTGCTCCTCGGGACCGGGAGTGTGCTCCTGGCAACGCTGGCCCTGCGTGGGGCCATCCGGGGGGATCCCACCCCCCCAAGCCTGGACTGACCGGCGGCTCCCCGTCCCCCGCGCGCCACGAACCTCGGCACGATTCGGTACATTTCAGGGTTGCATTCAGGCCCCCCCCGGGAACGGGTCCCGGGGGGGCGGCGCCACTCAACACCCCGGGGATGGCCTGCGTACTTCTGGCGTGGATGATGCCGAGCTGGCTCGGCTGGCGCGCGAGGGAGACAGCGACGCGTTTGGCCAGCTGGTCGAGCGCTACGCGCTGGCGGCCCGGCGGGTGGCCCGGGCCGTCCTGCGGGACGACGACGAGGCCGACGACGCGGTGCAGGATGGGGTCCTCGCGGCCTGGCGGGCCATCGAGCGGTACGACCCGGCCCGGCCGTTTCGGCCCTGGATGATGCGGATCGTGGTCAACGCCGCCTTGGACCTTCGGCGGCGGGACAAGGTCCGCCGGACCGAGATGATCCCCGAGACGGTGGAGTCCCGGACGATCGGTCCGGATCGCGCCACCGATGCGGTGATCCTGGGGGCGCAGTTGCGGGCGGCGCTGGCGGAGTTGCCGGAGCGCCAGCGGGTGGCCGTGGTGTTGTTTGATGCCGAGGGGTACAGCCACGCCGAAATTGCGGCGCTGCTGGAAGTGCCGGAGGGAACCGTGCGGTCCTACGTCTTTCACGGGCGGAGGGCGCTACGGCGGGTCCTCGGGCCGATCAAGGAGGAGTTGCGATGAGTGAAGCGCCGATGCCGTTTGACGCCCAACCCGATGAGGAACTGGGTGCGCTGCTGCGCCTGCACCTCGGCGGGACCGACCAGGAGGCGCTGGTCGCGCGGTTGCGCCACGCCGTGGTGCAGGCCGATCGCGCGGAGAGCTGGGAAGTCCTCGCGGGATGGGCGCGTCCCGGGCTGGTGGCGGCCGGACTCGCCGCGGCCGCCGTCATGTGGATCGTCCTGACCCGCGACATTGGCCCGCCGACCGGGCCGGAGACGGTGCCGGCCCGCGAACTCATCGCCGGCCAGCCGGCCAGCGGCGAGATCCTGATCTCCGCCGTCCTCGAGGGTCGGTAGATGGCGCGCTCCTCCACGGCCCGGGCCACCTACCTCCTGGTGGCCGCCTTCGTGGGCGGTGGCCTGGTGGGCGGCGCCACCGTGATGGTGATGGACCAGGCGAACCACGACCGGCGCGGCGGGGGGCCGTCGCGGCCGAGTTACGTCGATCGCTTAACAACCGAGCTCGAGTTGACGTCTGACCAGCGCGCCGCGGTGGAGGCGATCCTCCAGCGGCACACGCCCCGGATGGATTCGCTCTGGGCTGCGATGCGCAACGGGCCGGAGTTGCTCGCGGTGCGACAAGCGATTCGCGACGACATTCGATCACAACTGACACCCACGCAGCAAGAAAGGTATACCGCGATGCTCGACCGGCAGGAGCGCAACGACGGCAAGGGAGGGCGGGATGGGAAGTAACCGGAACGCATGGCGGTTCGGGGCGCTGGCCCTGCTGTTGCCGGCCGCGCTGGCGGCCCAGGCCGAGCGGCCGGGGGTCCGGCTCGAGGAGGCCATCCAGATGGCCGAGCGGGTGCAGCCGTCCATGGTGCAGGCGCGGACCAGCATCAACAACGCGATGGCACGGCAGCGGGTGACCAAGGGCGCCTTCCTGCCCAGCCTGAGCTTCTCGACCAACGGTAATACCAGCTTCTCCGAGGGATCCTCACGGGTGGACCAGGCCAGCGGCCAGGTCATCAGCGGTGACACCCGGACCACCTCGTTCGGTGGCTCGATCAGCACCGGCATCGACCTGTTCACCGGCTTCCGCCGGGGCGCCGACCGCAAGGCGGCCGACGCCCAGTACCAGGCCGCCGAGGCGTCCCTGACCAACGTCACGTACCAGCAGAAGCTGACCACGACGAACCAGTTCTACGATGTGGTGGCGGCCGAGCAGCTGCTGGTGGTGCGCCAGGCCAGCCTGACCCGTGCCCAGGAGCAGTTCAACGTGGCCGTGACCCGGTTGCGGGCCGGCGCCGGTACCACCTCCGACTCGCTGCGTTCCGTGGTCACGATGGGACAGGCACGGCTGGCAGTGATCACCACCGAGACCCAGCTGGCCAGTGCCGAGGCCAACCTGGGTCGGCTGATCGGCCGCGAGGGGAGGGTGCGCGCCATCGCCGACTCCACGCTCTGGACGGTGCTGCCCGAGATCGACACCACGGGGCTTCGGGCCGAGGCGCTCAACAACGCCCCCTCGGTGCAGGTGGCGGCGGCCAACGTCGAGGCGGCGAGTGCCTCCCTCAAGGCCGCCAAGTCCGCGTACTTCCCCTCGCTCAGTCTCTCGGCGAACAACAGCTTCAATGCCAACGGGCGCAATGACTACACGATCTTCCAGTCGCGGTCGGTGGGCCTGAGCCTGAGCTGGAGCATCTTCAACCGGTTCAGCCGGGAGCAGAGCATCCAGACCCAGCTCTCCTCGCTGGAGAACTCCGAGGCCAGCGCGGCCGAGGCGCGGCGCCAGGTGCTCGCCAACCTCACCGTCCGCCTGGCCGAGCTCTTCGCGGCCCGGACCCGGATCGAGATCACGACGGCGAGCGTCGCGGCGGCCAACGAGGACCTGCGGGTCTCCCAGGAGCGGTATCGGCTGGGGCTCGCGACCATCGTGGAACTGCTCCAGTCGCAGGAGGCGCTGAACCAGGCCGACGTGGATGCCGTCAATGCTCGGTTCGACTACCTCCGGGCCAAGGCCCAGATCGAGGCGCTGATCGGGCGGACCCTGTGAGCCCGGCCGTGATCGAGGCGAGCGAACGCATCGCCCGCATTCCCGGCGGGGTGCCCAGCGACGCCATCATCGTGGTCCGCGGGGTGACCCGGGAGTACGTGATGGGCGCCGAGACGGTACGGGCCCTGCGCGGGGTGGACCTGGTCATCCGGCAGAACGAGTTCGTGGCGATCATGGGGCCGTCGGGCTCCGGCAAGTCCACGTTCATGAACGTGATCGGCTGCCTCGACACCCCGACGGCGGGAGACTATTGGCTCAACGGCCACAAGGTCTCGGAGCTGAGCGACGACCGGCTGGCGCGGATCCGGAACAAGGAGATCGGGTTCGTCTTCCAGACCTTCAACCTGCTGCCCCGGGCCACCGCGCTCCAGAACGTGGAGCTGCCCATGGTCTATGCCGGGGTCGGCACGAAGGAGCGCGCCGCCGCCGCGCATGCCGCGCTCGAGCGGGTTGGGTTGGGGAACCGGGTGCATCACCGGCCCAACGAGATGTCGGGTGGCCAGCGGCAGCGCGTGGCGATTGCCCGAGCGCTCGTCAACAAGCCCAGCATCATCCTGGCCGACGAGCCGACCGGCAACCTGGACTCGGTCACCAGCGAGGAAATCCTGGCGCTCTTCGAGCGCCTGCACGATGAGGGCCAGACCATCATCCTGGTCACCCACGAACACGACATTGCTGCCCATGCACGCCGGCAGGTCCACCTGAAGGACGGCACCGTGGAGCAGGACTTCCAGACGGAGAGGAACGACTGATGCGGATCCAGGTGCTCGCAGTGGCATCCCTGCTGGTGGCGGCGGGATGCAAGGAAGAAGTGCAGCCGATTGTCTACGAGTCGGTGCCGGTGTCCCAGCGGAACATTGTCGTGGCAGTGCGCGCGACCGGCTCCGTGAACCCCGACACGCTGGTGGAGGTGAAGTCGAAGGCCTCCGGGGAAATCCTCGAGATGCTGGTCGAGACGGGGCAGATCGTCAATCGGGGCGAGCTGCTGGTGCGGGTCGACCAGCGGGTGCCGCGGAACCGCCTGGCCGAGGCCGAGGCCCAGCTGGACGTGATCAAGACCCGCCTGGCCACCGCGGAATCGCAGATGCGGCGGTCGGAGGACCTCTTCAAGAACAAGGCGATCACCGAGCAGGAGTATGAGAACGCCCAGCTGGCGGAGGCGAACGCCAAGGCCGCGGTGATCAGCGCCGAGGTCGCGGTCGAGACCGCCAAGATCGCGATGTCCGACACCGAGGTGCGGGCGCCGATCAGCGGCACGATCATCACCAAGAGCGTCGAGCGGGGGCAGGTCATCTCCTCGCCGAGCAACGATGTCGGCGGTGGGACGGTGCTCCTGACCATGGCCGACCTGGACCTGGTCCAGGTCCGGACCCTGGTCGACGAGGTCGATATCGGCAAGATCAAGGACGGTCTGCGCGCCACCGTGACGGTCAACGCCTATCCCAACCAGCCGTTCCAGGGCGAGGTGCTCAAGGTCGAGCCGAAGGCGGAAACCGCCCAGAACGTGACGATGTTCCCGGTCATCATCCGGGTCCCCAACCGCCAGGGGCTCCTCAAGCCGGGGATGAACGCCGACGTCCAGATCCATGTCGGCCAGCGCGACAATGTCCTTGCGGTGCCCAACGCCGCCCTCCGGACCGAGCGGGACGTCGGGTCGGCCGCGATGGTCCTCGGCCTGACCGACGAGCAGCTGCAGCCGATGCTCGAGGCCGCCCGGGCGGTGCGGGACTCCCTCGCCGCGGCCGCTCGGCCGGCCGGGGACTCGGCGGGAGCGCGGGCCGCCCAGCCCCAGCCCGCTGCCGGCAAGGCCGCTGGCGCCACGATGGAGTTCATGGGGCAGACGATCACGTTGCCGGCGGGGGTCACCGAGGCGCAAGTCACCGCCGCGCTCGGTCGGATGCGCTCCCAGAGCGCCACCGATGCGGACCGCGAGCTGATGGCGAAGCTGCGGCCCCAGGGTGGCGCAGGCGGGGGCGGCTTCGGGGGCGCCCGCGGCGCAGGCGGCGTCGGTGGCGGTGCCGTCGGTGGGCGCCGGCCCTCGACGGTGGACTTCCAGTTCGGCGGCAGCTACATCGTGTTCATCGACCGGGGTCGGGGTCCGGAACCGGTCTACGTCCAGACCGGCCTGACCGACCTGGACTACAGCGAGGTGGTGCGCGGGATCACCGCGGATGACCGGGTCATGCTGCTGCCCAGCGCGAGCCTGCTCCAGTCGCAGGAGGAGTGGCGCAACCGGATGCAGCGGATGACGGGCAACTCCGGTGTCCCGGGGATCGGAACCACCAACAGCCAGGGCGCGGCCGGATCGACGGCCCGGCCGGGTGGCACCACAGGTGGCGGGCCAACGCCCCCAGCGGGGGGAGGCCGGCCATGATCATCGGGGAAATCATCAAGGTCGCGTTCCAGAGCATTCGCGCCAACAAGCTCCGGGCGATCCTGACCATGCTCGGCGTGATCATCGGCGTGGGCGCCGTGATCGCGGTCGTGGCACTCGGTACCGGTGCCCAGCGCGCGGTCGAGGCGCGGATTGACGCCCTGGGCGCCCAGCTGCTGACGATCTCGCCCGGGCAGTCGTTCATGGGTGGCCGTGCCAGCGAGGTGCGGGTCTCCCTGACGGTGGCCGATGCCGACGCCCTGCGGGACCAGGGCCGGGTGCTGGCGGCGGTCGTGCCCGAGATCCAGCGCTCGTTCCAGGTCAAGTATGGCAACAAGAACTTCAACATCAACATTCTCGGTACCACGCCGAACTATGTCGATGTCCGCAACTATGAAGTGGTGATCGGTCGCAACCTGACGGAGGGCGATGACGGCGGGCGCCAGCGCTATGCCCTGCTGGGCGCGGATGTGCCCAAGATGTTCGACGTCAACCCGATCTCGCTGATCAACCAGACCATCCAGATCCGGGGCCAGCCGTTCGAGATCGTCGGCATCCTGAGTGCCAAGGGCTCCCAGGGCTTCTCCAACCCGGATGAGCAGATCATCGTGCCGCTGAGCACCGCCCGCTACCGCCTGATGGGCAGCGACCGGCTCCGGAACGTCGCGGTCAAGGTGGCCGACGGCATCCCGCTCGAGCGCGGCATGGTGGAGGTGGAACAGATCCTCCGCTCGCAGCACAAGATCCGGCCGGGGGGGAGCAATGACTTCCAGATCCAGAACCCCCAGGAGATCCTCGCCACCCAGCAGGAAACCACCCAGACCTTCGGGATGCTGCTCGCCAGCATCGCCGCCGTGTCCCTGGTGGTTGGCGGGATCGGGATCATGAACATCATGCTGGTCTCCGTGACCGAGCGGACCCGGGAAATCGGGATCCGCAAGGCGCTGGGGGCCACCAAGTTCAACATCCTGTTCCAGTTCCTCACCGAAGCGGTGGCGCTCTGCATGCTCGGCGGGATCCTCGGGATCGCGGCCGGCGCCGGGGGCGCCTCGGCGATGTCCAAGTACCTGGGGTGGAGCACCTACGTCTCCCCGGTTGCCGTGGCGGTGGCCTTCGGGTTCTCGGTTGCCGTCGGGCTGTTCTTCGGGCTCTGGCCCGCCAAGCGGGCTGCCGGATTGAACACGATCGACGCCCTGCGCTACGAGTAGTCGGCGCGCTGCCGGGACGCGCCTGCGGGGCACCTCTCGGGGTGCCCCGCTTCGCGTGGTAGGCAGGGAGCCCGCAACTGCATATTTTCCCCGGGACCCACTCACCCACCCCTGACGGCCAGGAGTCCGCATCTCGCCACCCGTGCCCGCCTCCCCATCCCGTGGGGGCCCGTTCCGGACCCACCGGGTGGCGATCGTGGCTTCCCTGGGGATCCTCCTGGCCCAGGCGGCACGGATCCCCGAGTTGACCGACCCCCTGGGCAACCCCGTTCCCGACCGTTGGCAGTTGTCCACCCCCTGGCTCCATACCCTGGGATCGCCCCTCTTCTCCCTCTGGGACCAGGTGGCGATGCTTTCCCGCTCGCGCCTGTCCGGCCTCCTCCTCGGACTGGCAGTGGGGTACCTGGCGTGGCGCGTGGTGGCACGGTGGCATCGCCGAGTGCGGTGGCAACGGGCGGCCCTCGAGGAGGGGAGCACCTTGCTGGTCGCGATCGCGCTGTTCGGCGCGTTTGTGGCGATCGGAATGGCCTGGAACACCCGTCCCGCACGCCGGCTGGTGGGACTGGGCAGCGGGGAATTCACCGTCGAGGTGCACAGTCACTCCAGCGTGTCGCATGACGTGAAGTCCTGGCCGGTGGCGGGGTTCGACGTCGAGCAGAGCCGGGCGTGGCACCAGCGCGCCGGCGTGGACGTCCTGTTCGTCACCGACCACAACCTGACGACGGGATGGGAGCGGACCGGGCTCGCCGAGACCCCGGGCCAGTTGCGGCTCTGCCCGGGGGTGGAGATTTCGGCCTTCGGGGCCCATGTGGTGGTGCTTGGGACGCCGCTGCCTGCCGACCCCGCGGCCTACCGCGGCTCCGCCGAAAACCGGGCCCGGCTGTTCCGGGAGGTGCGGCGGGAGCCCGGGGCGATCGCCATCGCCTCCCTGCCGGAATACCGCGGAAAGGCCGCCGAGTTCCTGGCCGAGGGCGTCGGCGGCTTCGAGGTCGTGAACGCCTCGCCGAAGGCGAACGAGCTCTCGCGCCGGGAGCGCGACAGCGTGGTGGCACTCGCTCGCCGGCACGGCGTGGCGGTCGTGGCGGCCGGCGACCAGCACGGCTATGGCGCCACGCCGATGGCCTGGAATGTCATGCGCGAGCCGCGCTGGTGGCAGATCGGCGACGGGCTGTGTGCCGCCGTGGTCGCGCAGCTCAGGGCCGGGGGAGTCACCGCCGTGCAGATCGTCGAACGGTCCCGGCTTCGCCCCGACCACCCGCTGCCGGGCTTCCTCACGCCGCTCGGCGTGCTCTGGATGGCCTGGGCCACCCTCAGCCTCGGGGGCGTCCTGAGCTGGCTGGCGTGGCTCTGGGGCCTGACCCTGCTCACCAGGGCGCTGCTCCGTCGCTTGCGGGAGCATCGGGCCCGCGCCATACTCACTGCCGTAGGTGCCGTTCCCTCCTCCTCCACCAGGCGCACATGACACGAGCCGTCTTTCTGGGCACCGGCCGAGCCCTTCCCGACCGTGTGGTCACCAATGATGCGCTGTCCGAGCTCATGGACACGTCCGATGACTGGATCCAGGCCCGGACCGGCATTGCGGAGCGTCGCTGGGTGTCCCCGGGCGAGACCGGTGTGGGGCTGGCGAAGGTCGCCACGGAACGCGCCCTCGCGCGCGCGGGGCTGACCGCCGGCGACCTCGATGCCATCGTCTATGCGACCTCGACTCCCGACCATTTTGCTCCCGGCAACGGCGTCTTCCTCCAGCGGGAGCTCGGGGCGGGGCCGATTCCCGCCATCGACATCCGCACCCAGTGCAGCGGCTTCGTATACGGACTCTCCGTGGCCGATGCCTTCATCCGCAGCGGCAGCTGGAGCCGGGTCCTCGTGGTGGGACAGGAGATCCAGTCCACCCGGATGGATGTCTCGACCGCGGGCCGGAACACGGCGGTAATCTTTGCGGATGGGGCGGGGGCCGCGGTCCTCGGCGCGACCGAGGATCCGGGGCGGGGTATCCTCGGCTTCGACCTGCACAGTGACGGGAGCCATGCCGAGAAGCTCTGGGCCGATGGCCCCGGGGCGATCTACCATCCCAGCATCACCCACGAGCAGCTGGACGAGGGGCGGTACTGGCTCCAGATGGACGGCAAGGATGTGTTCCGGCATGCCATCACCAAGATGCCCGAGTCGGTGCGGGCGGTCCTCGCCACGACCGGGGTGGCGCTCGAGGAGGTGAAGCTGGTGATTCCACACCAGGCCAACCTGCGGATCTCCGAGATGGTGCAGAAGAGCCTCGGTCTGCGCGACGACCAGACCTACAACAACATCATGCGGTACGGGAACACCACGGCGGCGACCATTCCCATCGCCCTCGACGAATGCGTCGAGGCGGGTCGGCTCGACACGGGGGACCTGCTGGTATTGACGGCGTTTGGATCGGGCTTCATGTGGGGAAGCTGCGTGGTCCGGTGGTAGGACCTGGTCCGCGGCCCTCCGGAGGGTGAACCGATGCGGCTGATGCCGCACATCGCACTGATCGGGGAGCACGATTCCGCGGTCATCGCCCACCGGGCGGTCCCGCGCGCGCTCGAACTGGCCGCCAGCCTGCTCGAGGCCCGCATCGACTGGGACTGGCTCCGGACCGACGCGCTGGATGCGGATCCCGCCACGACCCTGATGCCGTATTCCGGATACTGGGTCGTGCCGGCCAGCCCCTACGCCAGCTTCGAGGGCGCCCTCGGCGCCATTCGCTTCGCCCGTGAGAGTGGCCGGCCCTTCCTCGGCACCTGTGGAGGGTTCCAGCACGTCGTCATCGAGCACGCCAGGCACGAGATGGGGCTGGACGCTGCGGCCCACGCGGAGCTGGACCCCGCGGCACCGGGGGCGGTCATCGTCCCGCTGGCCTGCAGTCTGGTGGAGGAATCCGGGATGGTTCATCCCACTCCCGGGTCGCAGTTGAGTGCGCTGTGCGGCGAGGAACCGTTTCCCGCCGAATATCACTGCCGCTACGGGGTCGAGGCTGCCTTTGCCACTCGCCTCGAGGCAACGGAGCTGCGTGTTTCCGCCCGGGATCCGGCCGGCGAGGTCCGGGCGGTCGAACGGGCCGATCACCCGTTCTTGCACGCCACGCTCTTCCAGCCCGAGCGGGCGGCACTGGCAGGACTGGTCCACCCGCTGATCGCCGGGTTCGTGGGTGCAGTCACGGCGGGCACCCCGGTGCGTCTTCCCCCCCATTCCCTTGCCTGAGCGCGATGGCCCTCTCGATCCGGTTTGCCCACCACGACGATGGTCCCGACCTGGCCTCGATCTATGCACCGCATGTCGAGGCCGCCGCCACCTCGTTTGAGCTGCACGCGCCCGACGCGGCGGAAATGGGGCGCCGCGTCGTGGACCTGCTCCAGACCCACCCGTGGCTGGTGGCCGAGTCGGAGGGCGAGGTGATCGGGTACAGCTATGCCTCACCGCATCGCCCGAGGCCCGGCTACCGCTGGTCCACCGAGGTCTCGGTCTACGTCAGCCCCGACCGGCATCGGGGGCGGGTGGGGCGGGCGCTGTACACGGCATTGTTCGAGCTGTTGGTGCTGCAGCACTACGTGACCGCCTATGCCGGAATCACCCTCCCCAACCCCGCCAGCGTGGCCTTTCACGAGGCGATGGGGTTCCGGGAGATCGGGACCTACCAGCACATCGGGCACAAGCTGGGGGCGTGGCACGACGTGGTCTGGTACTCGCGCCTGCTCCGTCCGTTACCACGGCAGCCGGAGGAACCGATTCCACTGGTCAGCCTCCGGAAGGCGGGGATGGTTCCAGGTTACCTGGCCTGATCGTGTCGCCGAGTGTGATTGTCATAAAGCGTTCATTGGCAATGGCTTGGTGGCTGACAGCTCGGCTCCGTGGATCCGGGAAACTTCGATCGATTATGTTTCGTACTGGAACATGAGGCTGACGCCAGTCCTACGAGGAGGGAGCCATGCTGGGATTGATCATCACCATTGTCGCCGCCGCCGGTGGATTCATCCTCACCCGGGACTTCGTGGCGCGACGCCTTCGCTTCGTGGAAGCCGTGCAATCTCCCCTGGCGCCCTTCGCCGCGGCGGGTGTGGTGGCGCTGGTGGCGTGGCCCTTTGCCATCCTGCCGTTCGTGACGCAGATGACAGCGGCGGTGACCGCGATTGCGGCGGGGTTCGGGGTCTCGAGCGGGGCCAAGGCCATCCGGCGCCAGGACCTGCTGCCAGCGCCGCGGAGACGGTGAGGTCGGCGGGTCGGCGGGTCAGAGGGTCGGCGGGTCAGCGGGTCGGAGGGTCGTGAATTCCGCGTTGCCCGCCTGCCCGCCTACCCGCCTGCCCGCCTGCCCGCCCCTGCTATCTTTCCCGGATGCCAAAGATCTCCTGCGCCCGGTGTGGGCTCGAGAAGGACCAGCAGCCCTTCCGTCCGTTCCAGAACGAGCTCGGGGGGCGCGCGTTCGAGACGATCTGTGTGGACTGCTGGGGCGAGTGGCTCAAGCACCAGCAGGCACTGATCAACCACTACGCGCTGAACCTCCGCGAGCCCAAGGCGAAGAGCTTCCTCTTCGAACAGATGGAACAGTTCCTCTTCACCAGCGCAACCCAATCCTGAAGGTGGCATCGACCGCGGAGCCGCTCGGCTTGAGGTCCTCGGTGAGGGCCAGGATCAGGTCCGGGCCGCCGCGGCCGGGCCGCAGCAGGAACCCCATGTCCCCCGTGATCTCCGCCCGGTCGTAGCCCTCCACGCCGGTGTCGCGGTACCCTGCCGTCTGGTAGAACCCGTTGAAGAACATCGTCTGCTGTCCCCAGAACCGTAGGCTCAGCCCCGATGTCGCCGACCAGAAGGTCGTCTTCTGGAAGGCCTCGAGTTCACCATGTCGCGGCGCCCAACCGAACCCGACACTCCCCTCGTAGCGCAGCCGCTCCGATAACTGGCGGAAGCCGGTGATGGTCGCATTCGCGGTCACGACACCGCGGCTGTAGCCCCGCCCGGCGGTCGAGGTGGGGAGGGTCACATACAACAGGGTCTGGACGGACGGGGAGTTGCGCACCCCAGCTCCCAGCTTGAGGTCGCCGAGGGAGAAGGGGCTGTCGTCCCACTCCCGTTCCACGCCATCGCTGAAGCGGCCCCGGTAGGCGAACTCGTTGGTCGGGCGCTGTTCCCGCGCCGCGACCCGCAGCCCGGTGACGTCGTGGTACCAGTTGTAGAACCCGTCCATGACGCCGGCGATGGTGCTGTTCACCTCCGCCGAGACGAGCATGAAGTTGGCCGGGCCGTAGTCCTTGACGAGGGTCAGGTTGAGCCGGAGCACCTCCGCGTCGAGCAGGAATGCGTTGGCCGGATCCGCGGCGGCGATCTCGATCAGGCTCGACCAGTCGAACTGGGCCGTGGCCTTCCAGGTGGGGGCCGGTCCGACCATGGCCTGGAAGTACAGGGCGCTGCGGCTGGTGGTGACGGGGTTGATGGGGACGTAGGTCGGCAGGGACTGCGCGCTGATGCTCGAAGCGCCGGCCACCAGGAGGGCGGCCAGCGCCGAGGGGATGCGAGTGCGTGGCACGTGAGCTCCGGTCGGGGCAGCCGGTAAGGTATACCGGCTGCCCCGCCGCGTCACTCCCGGTTGCTGAGCGTGGCGGTCAGGGTCTGCTTCTGGCGATTGCGCTGGATCTCAAGCTTGAGGGTCTCGCCAGCCTCGTAGCTGCTCAGGATCCGCATCGCCGAGGCGGGGGTGGAGACGCGGCGCCCGTCGATGGCCAGGAGGACATCACCGCCCTTGAGCCCGAGGGAGGATCCCTCGCCGACGCGGACCACCAGGACGCCCTCGGAGGTGCCGAAATACGACCCCAGTTCGGGGTTGATCGGGGCGAGCTCGAGGTCGGCAAAGCGGGCCCGGGTGCGGAACTCGAAGGTCCCCCCCGGCATCGTCTCGCGGAACCCGAAGGGCAGGGCCTCCCCGGGCATCCGCTCGACGAGCACCCGGCGCTCATCATCAGGGCGGCTGAAGATCATCCGGCGCTCGCCTTCGAGCAGGTCGCCCAGGGCGATCGGTTCGTTGCCGGTCACCAGCGAGACGGTGCGCCGCTGGTTGCCGCGCTTGAATTCCACCGCGACGGTGACATCCGGCGCCAGGCGGGAGGCGATTTCCACCAGCCGGAGCGCCGGGATCGACTGCTCGGCGTCGGCATCGGCGGGACGCGGCCCGGCCGTGACCGAGGTGCCGTCCAGCTTGATGATGATGTCGCCCGACTGGATCCCGGCCTTGAACGCGGGCCCGCCGGGGGTGACGGCCTCGAGCGTCGCACCAACCGAGTCATTGGGCTGGGCACGCATGTCCACGGTCACGCCGAGGCGGGCCCGCCGGGAATAGAGGAGCTCCCCCAGGTTCTCGGCGGTCACTTCCTTGCCATTGATGATGATCCGGACCGGCTGCTGCTGCTCGGTCAGGCGGCGGACGGTGACCTGGGCACCAGCCACCGCCGGGGCCAGGGTGAGCAGGGTCAAGGCGGCCAGGGCGGCCAGGCGCGAACGGCGGAACGTCGTTGTCATGCTATCACTCCTCGGGGCTCAGAGCCCCGCGTAACTGGCTCGGGTCACGTGCACATCCACCAGCGCATCGAGCAGCCCGACCCGCTCGCGCCAGAGTCGCAACTGCTCCCGGAGGCGGACCTCGGGGTTCATCAGGCCGGCGGCCTGCAGGTCGCGGTCGACCAGCTGGAGGCGATCCTCCAGGCGACCGGTGATCGCCGCGGTCCGGCTGTCGAGCACCCGGTTCTCGGGCTCGATCGCCACCAGGGCGCGCTCCAGCTGCTGGGAGCGGGTAATCGTCTCGATCAACTCGTTGGACAGGGCGGCCTCGGCGGCGTTCCGGGAGTCGGCCGCCGGTCGCACCACCAGGAAGAGCGCGACGGAGGCCGCGAGGGCCAGCCCACCAAGTCCCCCCCAGCGCACCTGGCGGCGCCGGCGCTCAGCGACGAGCTGGGCACGAACGGAGGCAAAGCGATCGCGGGCCGGACGCAGGGTGGGCAAGGCCCGCAGGCGCGCCACCCGCTGGTGCAGGCGGTCGAGCTCCGCACGGCAGGCGGGGCATGCCTCCAGGTGCTCGCGAGCTGCGTGGCTCCCGGGCTCCGCATGGGGCTCCCGCAGGGCGACCAGTTGCTCCATCGTCAAGTGCGTCATGCTGACACCTCCTCGCCCAGCCAGGTGCGGAGTCGCGCATGGGCCCGCGCCAACTGGGACTTCGAGAAGCTCGCGGTCCGGTCCATCATCGACCCGATCTCCTCGTGGGTATACCCCTCCACATCGTGCAGCCAGACCACCGCGCGCGAGGTCGGCGAAAGCCGCTCCATGGCCGCCTCGAGGTCCATCCGGAGCGCGGCGTCATCCCGCTTGATGGGGGCCGCCTCCTCGTGGAGCTCATCGGTGTCGCGGTACTTGTTGCGCCGCAGCCGCATCAGCGCCTTGCTGGACGCGATCGTCCGGACCCAAGCCCAGAGGGAACCGTCCCCCCGGAACCGGCCGATGCTCCGGAAGACCTCGATGAAGGTCTCCTGGAGCACGTCCTCGGCATCCTCGGTGGTGCGACAGATTCGCCGGGCCAGGTTGTACACCTGCGGCTCAAAGGCACGGTAGAGTGCCTCCTGGGCGGCAGGGTCGCCGGCGCGAAGGCGGGGGAGCGCGGCGTCCAGTTCCATCGCCCCGAAGGCGGTCATGGTGAGGGTCCCTGTTTGCACGCCATAAAGATGCACCCGGGGGCAAGATCGTCGCATGGGGGGCGGGGGGGCCGCGGGGCATGGGGGCCGGAGGGGCTGATGGTCAGTCGGTCAGCGGGTCAGCGGGTCAGGGGGTCAGGGGACCGCGGCTGGGCACGCCTTGCGAGGTTGATCTGTGGTATCTTATTGTGTGACAATGATTTATGTGCAAGGAAGACAGTGGCTTCCAGTTCCTTGGCGACGCCATTTGATCCACTGTCACGGACCCCCACCGCAGTAGGCCCTCGCCGAGCGTACGAGGATCTCGGCCAGATCCGCCACGGAGTCGAGCTCGACGTACTCGATGTCGGCATGGGCGCCCGCGCCCGAGGGTCCGATCACGACGGTCTCCACCCCCGCCGCCTTGAGCAGCGAGGCGTCCATCCAGTAGGAGTGACCGATCACCCGGGCAGGCTGCCCCCGTACCTTGGTGGCGGCCTCCTGCACGGCCATGGCCAGCCGGGAATCGGGATCCTGCTCGAAGGAGGGGCGGTTGAGGAGGAGCCGACAGGTGGCCCGGAACCTGGCATCGGCGCGGCCGAGGGTCTCGAGCACCCGCTGCACGTCGGCCAGCGCCGATTCGGCCGACTCCCCGGGGATCAGCCTCCGCTCCAGTTCGATCCGGCACCGGGCCGCGTAGATCGAGGGTCCACTGCCCCCCCGAATCGTTCCCACGTGCTGGGACCCCGGGCCCACCAGGGGATGCCGCCGGCCCGATGCGATTCGCGCCGTCTCCGCCTCGAGGGCCACCAGCACCCTGCCCATCAGGGAGTTGGCGTCGATACCCTCTTCGGGCCGGCTGCCGTGAGCGGCACGCCCCTCCGTGGTGATCTCGATCCAGCAGAACCCCTTGTGGGCGACGCCCAGCTCGAGTTCGGTGGCCTCGGTGACGATGGCGCCATCGGTTCGCAGCTGCGCGAGGACCTGCTGCATTCCCCGGCTCTCGGTCTCCTCGTCCGCCACCGCCACAACGTAGAGATCACCCGCCAGCGATGCCCCCTGCGCAATCGTTCGCGCCGCCGCCAGGCACGCGGTGAGCCCGCCCTTCATATCGTAGGTGCCACGGCCGTACATGCGGCCATTCCGCACCTCGGGGTCAAGTGCCCGGGTCATTCCCTCCACCCCGACGGTGTCGAGGTGGCCGTAGAGCATCAGGGAGCGCCCGCCGCCGGTTCCCGGCAGCCTCCCAACGACACTGGCGCGTCCCGGCGCAAACTCGAACCGCTGGACCTGGGCCCCCATCCCGGACAGGAGGTGCTCCACCAGGCCGGCAGCACCGGATTCGTCGGTACCGCCGGCACCGAAGGCGGGGTTGATGGAGTTGATCCGGACCAGGTCGGCGAGGGTGTGCTGGATGAATTCAGGGTCGGGTGGCATGGCCACAATATGGGGGAGGTGGGGCAGGCAGGCATCTCGGCGGGTCAGCGGGTCAGCGGGTCGGCGGGTTGGTGGGTCGGTGGGTCAGGGGGACAGGGGGACAGGGGACCAGGGGGCTTCATGGGTTTTTCAGACGATCGGTTGGGGAGGTATTACATTCCTCAGGGACGATGCCGGCGGGTGCCGGCGCCATTTCAGGAGGAGCGCGCGATGAACCGCCGGATGAAGATCTCTGCCCTTGTGGGCGGCTTGGCCGTGGTGGGATACCTCGGCGCTGTGGCTGCGATGCCGACGGCGCAAGCCAGCTCGATTGCCATCACCGTCTACAAGTCGCCGACCTGCGGCTGCTGTACAGCCTGGGTGGACCACCTGAAGGAGAACGGGTTCACCGTGACCGTGCGCGACATGGACAACGTCGCGCCAATCAAGGCCGATGCCGGGGTCCCTGGGCGGCTCCAGAGCTGCCACACCGCCATCGTTCAGGGCTACGCCATTGAGGGACACGTGCCCGCCGACCTGGTGAAGAAGCTGCTGGTCGAGAAGCCGAAGGTGGCGGGGCTGGCGGTGCCGGGGATGCCGATCGGGTCGCCGGGAATGGAGCAGGGGAACACCAAGCAGCCGTACGAGGTGCTGACCTTCGATGCCCAGGGCCGGACGACGGTGTACGCCCGGAGGTAGAAGGCGGGGCAGGGGGGCGGCGGGACAGCGGGGCAGGGATAGCGTATGGTTGTATCGTCTTGAAATGACGAAGCCCCCGGGAGCGCATTGCCTGCTCCCGGGGGCTTCCACTTGGATGATCAAACAATAGGTACCTTCGCCCTGCCCCCCTGCCCCCCTGCCCCCCTGACTACCCGACCTGCCCCGACCGCCGGATCTGGCGCAGCGTCCGCCAGCCGATCATCCGCTTCTGGTCTTCGTCCCAGAGCCGGAGGGCCAGGGTGTGCCAGCTGTCGCGGAGCGTCAGCGTCACAACCTGCTGGAACGCCGGGTTCTCATCGTGACAGGTCTGGAGCGCGTAGTTCGGGATCTTGGGGCTCAGGTGGTGCACATGGTGCAGCCCGATGTTGCCCGAGAACCACTGGAGCACGCGAGGCAGCTTGAAGTAGGAGCTGCCGTAGAGCGCGGCCACCGGATACTCCCAGATCGGCTTCCGGTCCCAGTAGGCATCCTCGAACTGGTGCTGGACGTAGAACAGGAAGATGCCGGCCGAGCCGCTGATCATGAAGACCGGGATGTAGAGCTTGAGGACCGTCCACCAGCCGATCCAGACCGAGAACCCGACGAACAGCCCCGCGAAGGCGAGGTTGGTCAGCCACACGCTCCACCGGTCCTGGGCCTTGACCTCATGCCCGCCGCGGGCCGGGATCCGGTGGTTGATGAACAGGCTGATCGGCCCGACGATCAGGAGGATCAGCGGGTTCCGGTAGACCCGGTACTTGAGTCGCCCCCACCAGTTGAGCGCCAGGTACTCCTTGACGGTCAGGGTGTTGATGTCGCCGGTGCCACGCTGCTCCAGGTCGCCGGAGGTGGCGTGGTGGATGGCGTGGTCCCGGCGCCACTGGGCATAGGGGGTGGCGGTCAGCACGCCGGTCACGAACCCGACGATGTCATTCCAGGTGCGCGACGGGAAGAACGATCCGTGTCCGCAGTCGTGCATGATGATGAAGGTACGGACGGTGAGCCCGGCGGCCGGCAGGGCCAGCGCGAGCGTGAGCCAGTAGCTGACGCCCAGGCTGAGGTACATCAGCCAGTAGGCGAGGAAGAGCGGCAGGATGGTGCTGCAGATCTGCCAGATGCTCTTGCCCACGTGGGGCCGGGTGTAGCGGGCCACGATCTGGCGCCACCCCGAGAGTTCCTGGGAACGAGCTTGTTCCGTCGTTGCATCGCGCACGCAGTGTTCCTATCGAAAAAGGCTCCTGAAAGATAGCAGCCGGAACGCCCCTATGGGATGGGCCCGGCCATCCGGCGGCCAAGTTCGGCCTTGAGGTCGGCCAGGGTGACATCCAGGCCCTGGAGCGCAACTAGTTGGTGGTACAGGAGATCCGCTCCCTCCTCGAGGGCGCGGTCCCGATCCCCGTCGGCCAGCGCCACCACCAGTTCCGCCGCCTCCTCCCCCAGCTTCTTGAGCCGCAAGTTCCGGTCTGCCATGAGCTTACCGGTGTAGCCCACCGGGGTTGGGGAGGCCGCCCGCTCGGCGATGACCACTGCGAGCTGGTCCAGGGGGTCCACGGCCGCCGCCGGCGACGTCCCGAAGCAGCTGTCAGCCCCGGTATGGCAAGCAGGCCCCAGCGGCCGGACCGTTGCCAGCACGGCATCGCCATCGCAATCGGTGGCGAGGGCCACGACCCGCTGGCGGTTGCCGCTGGTGGCACCCTTGTGCCAGGGCCCCCGGCTGCGGCTGCGGTAATGCATTTCCCCGCTGGCGATGGTCCGCTCAAGGGCCTCCCGGTCGGCGTGGGCCACCATCAGCACCCGGCCCGTGGCGGCATCCTGGGTCACGACGGTGACCAGCCCGTCGCCCTTGCGGAAGTCCAGGCGGTCGAGGTCCAGGGTGAGGTCGAGCATCGGCGACTCCGCGGGTGCGGGGGGAGGAATCGGGCGGACAGGGATCGCCGCCGCGGCCATCGCCTCCTTGAGCCGGGCCACCGTCACGACGCGGTCGTGAAGGATCCCTGCCACCAGCGCCGCGTCGGCGGTCGTCGCGGTGAGGACCTCGGCCACGTGGGCCGGGGCGCCGGCACCTCCCGACGCGATGACGGGAATGTCCACGGCAGCGGCCACCGCCCGGGTGAGCTCGAGGTCGTAGCCATCGCGGGCGCCATCGCGATCGATGCTGGTCAGCACGATCTCGCCGGCGCCGCGGCGGGCGCACTCCACGGCCCATTGCACGGCATCGAGACCGGTCGGGTGGCGGCCCCCACCGGTCCAGACCCGCCAGCCATCCCCGTCGCGGCGGGCATCGATGCTGGCCACGACGCACTGGGCGCCGAACCGTTCAGCGGCCCGGGTCAACAGATCCGGATCGGCCACGGCGGCGGAGTTGATCGCCACCTTGTCCGCCCCGGCGCGCAGGGCGGCCTGGACGTCGTCCACCGAGCGGATGCCGCCCCCGATCGTGAGCGGGATGAAGAGCTGGGCCGCGGTCTCCGAGGCCAGGGCGAGCAGGGTGGCCCGCTCCTCCGGCCCCGCCCCGATGTCGAGGAACACGATCTCGTCGGCGCCCTCTGCTTCATAGCGTGCGGCGAGCTCCGCCGGGTCGCCAACGTCGCGGAGCGACTCGAACTGGGTGCCCTTGACGACCCGTCCCCCGAGGACGTCGAGGCAGACCACCAGCCGACGGGTCAGCATCCGTCCACGTCCAGCTTCACCCTGCCCTTGGTGCTGAACACCCCGGCATCGCCCGTGGCTGCCATCGCCTGGCGGAGGGCGAGGCCCAGGGCCTTGAAGGCCGCCTCGACGACGTGGTGGCGGTCGCGGCCGCGCAGCACCCGGACGTGCAGGGTCATCCGCGCGGCATCGGCGAGCGACCGCATGAAGTGATCGTACATCGGGCTCGGCAAGGGGCCGGCGTACCAGGGACGCCCCCCGGCGTCGAGCACGACCTGCACCAGGGCGTCGTCCATCGGGATGGTGCGCTCGCCATAGCGTGCGGCACTGGGCGGCAGTGCGGCCCGGAGGGCCTCGCCGAGCGTCAGGGCGACATCCTCGATGATGTGGTGCCGGAGGTCGCCACCGGCCTCGATCTCGAGGTCGAGGCCGCTGTACCGCGCCAGGGCCTCCAGCATGTGGTCGAGGAAGGGGACGGTGGTGCCGATCCTCGCGGCGCCGGTACCCGGCGCCAGCACGATGCGAACCCGGGTTTCCTTGGTCTCGCGCACGACGGTGGTCATCTGCCAAACTCCTGGGCCAGGGCGACGGGATCCACCGCGCCGGTGTAGAGGGCCATGCCGAGCACCGCACCGGCCGCGCCGGCGGTGTGGAGGGCCCGCAGGTCCTCGAGGGAGGCGATCCCCCCCGAGGCGATGATGGGGACGGCTGCCGCGCTGACGCAGTCACGGATCAGGGGGAGGTCGGGTCCCGCCAGGCGACCTTCCTGGTGGACCGCGGTGACCAGCACCCCGGCCAGCGGCAGCATTTCGAGGAGGGTGAGGTACGCCTCCACCGCAATGCCGGTTCCGCTCGTCCAGCCGCGGGTGACGATCTCCCTCCCGCGAACATCTGCCGCAACGACCAGCCGGCGCGGGTACAGGCTGGCGATCGACTCGAGCCAGGTCGGGTCCTCGATCGCCCGGGTCCCGACCACCACCCGGTCGGCTCCCGCCGCGAGGAGCGCGTCGACCTGGTCAGCGGTGCGGATGCCTCCCCCGACGCTGACCGAGAGTCCCGGGAGGGCCAGGATGCGCGCCACGATGCCGACATTTCCCCCCACCCGCATCGCCGCGTCGAGGTCCACGACGTGCAGCGATGCAAACCCGAGGTCGCGCCAGTGGGACGCCACGGCGACGGGATCGTCCAGGCGGACGCGCTCCTCCGCGTAGGAGCCCCCCACCAGCTGGACACAACACCCGTCGCGCAGGTCGACCGCCGGGATGGCCCTCATCGCGGCTCTCCCGTCGCCACCCAGGAGCGCAGGAAGGCGAGCCCTGCCGCCGAGCTCTTCTCGGGGTGGAACTGGACCCCCAGGGTATTCCCCCGGCGCACGGCCGCGGGAAACCGGTCGCTCTCGTGGGTGGACCACGCCACCACGCTCGTGGGATCGGTGGGATCGGCTACGTAGCTGTTGGCATAGTAGGCCAGCGCGAGCGGGGCGCGCTCGAAGGCGGCGTCGCTGGCATCCTCGATGCGGTTCCAGCCGATCTGCGGCAGCCGCGCGGTCCGCAGTCGGCGCACCCGCCCCGCGATGACGCCGAGTCCGAGGCCCGGTCCTTCCTCGCTGGCCTCGAGCAGGAGCTGCATGCCAAGGCAGATGCCGAGGCAGGGGAGTCCCGCCAGGAGGGCCTGGCGCACCGCCTCGCGGGCGGGCCCCAATCGCTCGGCAGCGGGGGTGAAGGCCCCGACGCCGGGGAGGACCAGGCGATCGGTGGCGATGGCCGCCATGGGGTCCGCCTCCACCACGACCTCCACGCCCGGTCCGGCGACGGCCTTGGCCAGGGAGTGGAGGTTGCCGACGCCGTAGTCAAGCAGGGTGGTGCGAATCATCGCGCGCCCCCTTCCGCCATCGCCTCGACCACGGGGGCAAGCATCTCCCACGGGCCGATGGTCAGGCGCATCGCGCCCCCCTCCCCGGGGAAGTCATCGATGCGCCGGCCGCTGATGTCACGAGCCCGGAGTCGCCGGATCAGCGCGTCCACCGAGTCCGGCGAGCCAGGTGCGGGCACCGCGAGTACGAAGTTCGCCTGCGAGGGGAGGAGCTGCCAGGTGGTCTCCGCCGCGACGGCGGACTCGAACCGGGCCCGGATGGCGAGCGTCTCGGCCACGCGGGCCGCGACCCACTCGCGATCGTCCTCCAGGGCAGCCACCGCGGCGGCCTCCGAAATGGTGGTCACCTTGTATGGGCCACGGGCCCCCTCGAGGCGGCGGATCAGTGCGGGCGCACCGATGCCATAGCCGACCCGCTGGCCCGCCAGCCCGAAGGCCTTGGACAGGGTCCGGGTGACGAGCAGTCGGTCGCTGTGCTCGACCAGATCCACCGCGGTGGTTCCGGCGTACTCGGCATATGCCTCGTCGATGATGACCAGGCCTGCGGCATCGCGCACGATCGCCTCGATGGCCGCGCGCGAGATGCCGGTTCCGGTTGGGTTGTTGGGCGCGCAGAGGAAGGTCACCGCGGCCCCGGCGGCGAGGAGCCGGTCGACATCGACATCCCAGTCTGGCTGGAACGGGACCGCCACGTTGGCCAAGCGGTTGATCTCCCCGAAGATCGGGATCATTGTGAAGGTCGGCGCCGAGAACGCCAGTCGCTCCCCGGGCGCGGCGGCGGTCCGGATGGCGACATCGAGGACATCATCGGAGCCGCACCCGGTGATGACCTGCGCGGCCGTCACGCCGACGTGGCGAGCCGCCGCCTCCTTCAACCGGTCGCCATAGGCGGACGGGTAGCGACTGACGCCGCGGGCGGCCGCCGCGAGCAGGGCCGCCTGCGCCGCGGGGGGGGTACCCCAGAGGTTGGTGTTGTCGCCGAGGTCCACCGTGGCGGGCGGCCCCGGCTCGTAGCGCAGGCTGGTCATCGGGGACTCCAGGCACGGGCCGCCGCTGCGTGGGCCGGGAGCCCCTCGCTCTCGGCCAGGGTGGCGACATCGGTCGAGAGCCGGGCGGCGGCCTCCGGCGAGACTTCCTGCCAGGTTGTCCAGCGGACGAAGTCGAGGGTGGAAAGCCCCGAGTAGGTGCGCGCGAGTCCCCCGGTGGGGAGGACATGGTTGGCACCGGTCATGTAGTCACCAAAGGCCACCGAACTCGGGCTGCCGACAAAGATGGTGCCGGCATTGCGGAGCGAGGGCAGGAAGTCCTCGGCGGCGCGGGTGGCGAGCAGCAGATGCTCGGGCGCCCAGGCGTTTGCGAAGCTGATCGCCTCCTCCCGGTTGGTGGCCGTCAGGATGGCACCGCGGGTTGCGAGCGCTTCCCGGATGATCCCAGCTCGCGGCTCCCGGTCCACCGCGGCCAGCAAGCGTGACAACAGCTGGGATCCCACCCCGTCGAGCACGAGCGCCACGACGGCAGCGGCCGGGTCGTGTTCGGCCTGGGCCAGCATCTCGCGGACCACGAGGTCGAGGTCGGCGCTGCTGTCCAGGAGGGCCAGCAATTCGCTCGGACCCGCCGGGGCATCGATCCCCACGACCCCGCTCACCTGCAGCTTGGCCTCTGCCACCCAGGCATTCCCGGGTCCCACGATGCGATCCACCTGGGGAACCGACTCGGTCCCGAAGGCCATCGCCGCGATCGCGCCGGCCCCCCCCAGGGCAAAGACCCGGTCCACGCCGGCCAGGGCCGCGGCCGCGAGCACCACCTCTGAGGGCCTGCCGGTCGCGTCCGGCGGGGAACAGAGGATCACCTCGCCCACGCCGGCGACCCGGGCGGGGATGGCGCCCATCAGGACGCTGCTGGGGTAGGCGGCCCGGCCACCGGGGGCGTAGACGCCCACCCGGCCGAGCGGGTCGGGGCGGCGGCCCACGCGGATGCCAGGCTCCGGCTCGACGGTGACCGCGGTGGGGCGGAACGCCTCGTGGACGGTGCGGATGTTGGCCGCTGAACGCTCCAGGGCGGACCGGAGGGCCGGGTCCAGGTTGGCCAGGGCGTCGGTCCAGACGGTGCGGGGGAGCTCCAGCTCGGTCAGGAGGGCTCCATCGTAGCGCGCCGCGAGTTCGGCCAGGGCGGCGTCGCCGCCGCGCCGCACCTGGGCCACGAGGCCGGCGGTCGCCTCGCGCACCGCCCGGTCGGCCGAGGTCGAGCGCTCGAGCAGCGCGACTCGATCGGCCGGGGTGAGGGCCCCAATGGCGCTGACCCAGCGCAGGGCAGGGGCGGTCATGCCACGAGCCGTTCGATGCGGGAGACCAGAATCCCCTCCGCTCCCAGCCGCTTGAGCTGGGCGATGGTCCGGTAGAGACTGTCGGCGGAGACCACGGCATGGACCGCCACGAAGACCCCGCCATTGAGGATGTCGATCACGGTGGGGCCGTTGATGCCGGGGAGCACTTCCTTCACTTCCGGGAGGCGCGCCCGGGGGACGTTGGCCATCAAATACCGCTGGCCCCGAGCACGCAGCACCGACTCGAGGGCGGTCACCAGCTCGCCCAGCGGGCCCGCCAGCCCCGCGTCGGCTCCGTTGGCCCCCTCGGGCCGGGTGACCAGGCGGGCAGAGGAGTCGAGGATGGTGGCGATCTCGCGCAGCCCGTTGGTCTTGAGGGTGCTGCCGGTGCTGGTCAGGTCGACGATCACGTCGGCGATGTCGAGGTGGGGGGCGATCTCCACCGCGCCCGACATCGGGACCACGGTGACCTCGCATCCCCGCGCCGCGAAGTAGCGGCGGGTGACGTTGGGGAAGACCGTCGCAACACGGGTCCCGGCCGGGATGGCGTCGGGCGCGGTGATCGGCCCCTCCTCGCGCGCGGCCACCACGAGGCGACAGCGCCCAAACCCCAGGTCCAGCCGCTCGGCCAGGGGGCGGCCCGACTCCGCAATCAGGTCGGCCCCGGTGATGCCGGCGTCGGCGGCGCCGTCGGCCACGAACTCGGGGATGTCCTGGGCGCGGACGAACAGGGCCTGGAACTCCCCGCCGAGGGAGGCGGTGAGGGCCCGCTCCGAAAGGGCCCGGACCTCGAGGCCCGCCTGTTCGAAGAGCTCGCGGGTCTCGAGTGCCAGCCGACCCTTGTTGGGCAACGCAATCTTCAGCATTGGTGCAATCCTGCCTGGGGGAAAACAGAAACGGCCCGTCCTCTCTGGACGGGCCGTGGCGTGTCGGTCGCTCGGCGGGAGGCCGATGACCGGCTATCCCTGCACGTGCCCCGCGCCCCGACCCGTCAGGCCGTGGTGATGGTGCACGTGGTGGTGCTGGGGAGAGCGCATGGGGGGGGAAGTTACGGGTGAGGGGGGGGTGGGGCAAGGGGGCGGGGACTGGGGACTGGGGACTGGGCACTAGGGGGTGTCGGGTGTTGGTGAAACCCTGCCGTAGAGGGTATTGACCTGATCGCATGCCCGCGCACCTTCCGGTTCGCTGCCCCGCTGCCCCGCTGCCCCGCTGCCCCGCTGCCCCGCTGCCCCGCTGCCCCGCTGCCCCGCTGCCCCGCTGCCCCGCCGCCTTGCCGCACCGGCGCCATAGCCCTACCGTTCCGGGATGATGATGACCCCCTGGGTAACGCGCCTCCTCTTCGCCAACGCCGCTGTGTACCTGCTGAGCATGACCATGCCGGCGCTGGTATCGCAGTTCGCCCTGATTCCCGCACTCGGGCTCCGCCAGCCCTGGACCTTCGTGACCTACATGTTCCTGCATGGCGGCTTGGGGCACATCTTCTTCAACATGCTGTCGCTGTTCTTCTTCGGGCCGCGGCTCGAGGAGCGGCTCGGCTCGCCGTCGTTCCTGCGGCTGTACTTCCTCAGCGGCATCACCGGCGGGTTGCTCTCGCTCCTCTTCACGCCCAACGTGGCGATCATCGGGGCCTCGGGCGCGGTCTTCGGGGTCATGCTCGGGTATGCCACCTTCTGGCCGCGGCACCAGATCCTGATCTGGGGCATCATCCCGGTGGAGGCCCGCTGGATGGTGGTGGCGCTGACCGCGATCTCGCTCTATTCAGGACTGGGGGGCGGGGCCGGGGGGATCGCCCACTTCGCCCACCTGGGCGGATTCCTGGGGGCGTGGATCTACCTGAAGGTGGCGGAGGCCCGGTCGCCGGCGAAGCAGTGGCAGAAGAAGGTGACGACCCAGCCCCGCATCATCGAGGGTGCCAATTCGGCGCTGGAGCGGTGGCGCCGGATCTCCCGCGAGAACCTGCATCCCGTCAACCGCGACGAGCTGGACCGGGTCCTCGACAAGATCAGCGCCTCGGGGATGAGCAGCCTGACTTCGAGCGAGCGCGAGTTCCTCGAGCGCTTCAGCGCCCGGTCGTAGCGCGCGCCGGGCGCCCTACAGTCCCAGTACGACCCGTCCCAGCAGCAGCATCACGACCGTGACCGTCGCCACCGCCACCAGGTCCAGCAGGCCGCCCCCCTTGGCCATGTCCCGGACCGAGACCTGTCCCGAACCGAAGACGATCGCGTTGGGCGGCGTGGCAATCGGCAGGGCAAACCCGGTCGAGGCCGCGAACCCGGCGACCAGCATCAGGAGGATCACCGGTTCGCCGGTGACCTGGCTGAGGGAGACCATGATCGGCATGGTCATGGCGGCGACAGCCAGGTTCGAGGCCAGTTCGCTGAGGATCAGCACGGTCAGGGCAATCCCCAGATAGATCACCACCGGGGGCGCCCCCTCGAGGGCGGCCAGCCGCCCCCCGAGCCATTCGGTCACCCCGGTCCCGTCCATGGCGGCGGCCAGCGAGAGCCCACCCCCGAAGAGCAGCAGGACATCCCAGGGGATCCGTCGCGCCTCCGCCCAGGTGAGCAGCGGCCGGAGGGTGCCCTCGCCGGTGCGACCGGGGGTCACGAAGAGCACGACGGTGCAGAGGATCGCGATCGAGGCATCGCTGAGCCCGGGCAGCAGTTCCACGAGGCCCGGGATGGTGACGTTGCCGAGGTCCTTGGTGTCCCGGAGGAGCCAGGCCGCCGCGGTGGCGACGAACACCACCAGGACCCGGGCCTCGCCGCCCCGGAGGGAGCCCAGGGCGCGCTGGCGATCGCGGATGGCGTCGGTGGCGTCGGCGCCGAGTTCGAGCCGGGTCCGGAACGCCACGAAGACCAGCAGCCCCCAGCAGGCCGGCAGCAGCACCACCACCATCGGCAGCCCGAGGAGCATGAACTCGCCGAAGCCGATCGTCCGGCCGGTGAACTGCTCGATGGCACCGGCGGTGACGAGATTCGGGGGGGAACCGATCAGGGTGGCCATTCCCCCGATCGAGGCGGCGTAGGCCACCCCGAGCATCAGGGCGGTGCGGGTCCGGTCGGCCGACTCGCCCAGCCCGAACATCGCGCCAATCGCCATCGCGATCGGGTACATCATGGCGGTGGTCGCGGTGTTGGAGATCCACATCGAGATGAAGCCGGTGGCCAGCATCACGCCGAGGACCACCCGCCGACCGCTCAATCCGATCTTGAGCACCATCCCGTAGGCGATCCGGGTGTGGACGTGCCAGTGCTCCAGTGCCGCCGCCAGGAAGAATCCCCCCATGAACAGGAAGACCAGGTCGCTGGCGTAGGGCGCGGCCGCCTCCCGGGTTCCGGTGATCCCGAGAACGGGAAAGAGGGCGATCGGCAGCAGGGAGGTGGCGGCCAGGGGTGCCGCCTCCGTCATCCACCAGGTGACCATCCAGGCGGCCATGCCCAGCGACTGCCGGGCCGCTGGGGTGAGGTCGGCCGGACCCAACGCGGTGATGAGGATCCAGAGCAGGGGGCCGAGCAGTCGGGGGAGGAGTTTGGGCATGGGCCTGGAGGGAGAAGCGAGAAGGAAGAAGCGAGGAGTTCTCGCTCGTGGAGGTCCATGTGCTGGGGCAGAGGGATGCTTCGACCTGTCATGGAGGCCAGGCGAATGGCCCAGGAGCAGGTTGTCACGATCGGCCAGGCGCTCACCTTACCCGCGGTACTTCTCCCTTCTCCCTTCTCGCTTCTCCCTCTTTCCTCTCACCTCTCGCCGCGTACCGCTTACCTCCTCACTCCTCCCCCACCACCAGGTTCACCAGTCGGTTGGGGACCACGATCCGCTTGAGGATGGCCTTCCCGTCGGTGAACCGGGCCACGGTGGGGTCGGCCAGGGCGGCGGCGATGACGCCGTCCTCGGCGGCATCGCGGGGGACGCTGATCTTGCCCCGGGTCTTGCCGTTGACCTGGACCGCCATCTCGACCCGGCGATCGACGGTCAGGGCGTCGTCCCAGGCCGGCCAGCGGGCGTCGAAGACCGAGGTGTGGTAGCCGAGCCGCTCCCAGCACTCCTCCGCAAAGTGCGGCGCGAAGGGGGCCAGCATCACCACCAGGTCCTTCACGACCTGGCGCTCGCTGCAGTTGACGTCACGCAGGGCGTTGAGAAACTCCATCAGGGCCGCGATGGCGGTATTGTAGCTCAGGCCGTCGATCGCTTCGGTGACCTTCTTGCGGGTCTGGTGCCACTTGATCAGCACCGAGTGATGAATCTCCTGGCCCGAGAGGGTCATCCCCTGGCTCTGGTCCACGAGGTCCCAGACCTTGTTCAGGAAGCGCCGCGGCCCGCTGATCCCGGAATCGCGGAAGTCGCCCCCCTCCTGGAAGGGGCCGAGGAACATCAGGTACATCCGGAAGGTGTCGGCGCCCCAGCGGGCGATGTACTCGTCCGGGATGACGACATTTCCCTTGGACTTGGACATCTTGGCGCCATCCTTGACGATCAGGCCGTGGGCCCGGAAGCGCGCGAACGGCTCCTCGAACGGCAGCAGCCCCTGGTCGTGGAGCACCATCGCGATGAACCGGGAGTAGAGCAGGTGGAGCACGGCGTGCTCGTTGCCACCGATGTAGGTGGCGACCGGGCACCACCTCGCCACCCGGGCGGCGTCGAACGGCCGGTCGTGGAACTCGGTGCTGGTGTAGCGCAGGTAGTACCAGGCCGAATCCAGGAAGGTGTCGGACACATCGGTCTCGCGCCGCCCGGGACCTCCGCAGGTGGGGCAGGGCACATGATACCACGCCGCATTCCGCGCCAGCGGCGAGATGCCGGAGTCATCCGGACGGAAGTCCTCCAGCTCCGGGAGGATGACCGGCAGGTCGTGCTCGGGGACCGGCACCGCGCCGCACGCATCGCAGTAGATGATCGGGATCGGCGGTCCCCAGTAGCGCTGCCGGGAGATGCACCAGTCGTAGAGCCGGTAGCGGACGGTCCGGGTGCCGTGCCCCTCCTGCGCCAGCCAGTCGGCGATGGCGCGCTGGGCCTCCGGCACCGCCAGCCCGTCGAACCGGCCCGAATTGACCAGCCGTCCCGCCAGGTTGTCCTCCACCGCGGCCTCGAGCGGCGTGTCGGCATCCTCGCCGTCGCGTGCCACCACCCGGACGATCGGCAGCCCGTACTGCGTGGCGAAGGCGAAGTCGCGCTCGTCGTGCCCCGGCACCGCCATGATCGCGCCGGTGCCATACTCCATCAGCACGTAGTCGGCGATCCATACCGGCACCGGCGTGCCGGTGGCGGGGTTGATCGCGTGACCGCCGGTGAAGACCCCGGTCTTCTCCTTGTCCCCCACCTTGCGGCTCACGAGGTCGCGGGCGGCCACCGCCTGGCGGTAGGCCTCCACCGGGCCACGCTGCGCGTCGGTGGTCAGGGTGTCGACCATCGGATGCTCCGGGGCGAGCACCATGAAGGTGGCGCCGAAGATCGTGTCGGGACGGGTGGTGTAGACTCGGATCGGGGCCGCCCCTTCCACCGCGAAGTCGAGCTCCGCTCCCTCCGACCGTCCCAGCCAGTTGCGCTGGGCGGCGGTGGTGCTGTCCGACCAGTCCATCCGGGTGGCATCGTCGAGGTTCGCCAGCAGGCGGTCGGCATAGTCGGTGATCCGGAAGAACCACTGGTCCAGCCGCCGCTGTTCCACCGGCGTGCCGCAGCGCTCGCAGGCGCCGGCCACGACCTGTTCATTGGCCAGGACGGTGCGGCAGTTGGGACACCAGTTGACCGCCGCCTGCTTCTTGTAGGCCTTGCCGGCCTTGTAGAGCTGCAGGAAGAGCCACTGGGTCCACTTGTAGTAGGCCGGATCGGTCGTGGAGAGCTCGTGTCGCCAGTCGAACATCCCGCCGAGCTGCTCCAGCTGCCGCCGGAAATTGACGATGTTCCGGGGGATCAACTCGGCCGGGTGGACCCCCACCTTGATTGCGAAGTTCTCGCTGTGGATCCCGAAGGCGTCATAGCCGATCGGTTCGAAGACGTCGAACCCCTGCAGCCGCTTGTAGCGGCCGTAGACGTCGGCACCGGTGAAGGCGAAGAAGTTCCCGACGTGCAGCCCCTCGGCCGAGGGGTAGGGGAACATCATCAGGTTGTAGAAGGGATGCTCGGCCCGGTCGAGGTCGGGGGCGTTGGTCTGGCGTTCCTTCCAGCGGGCCTGCCACTTGGCCTCGACCTGGTCGGGGCGGTACCCGTGCTCTTCTGGCTGCTCATGGTCGGTCATGGGCCAAATATAGGGGGGCAGCGGGGCCGGGGGGCAGCGAGGCCGGCTCGGTGAAACTCCTGCCTCTGCGGTCTGCTGCCCTGCTGCCCTGCCGCCCCCCTGCCCCCCCGCCCCCCCGTGACTTACCATTCGTTCCATGGCTGTCTACCGCAATGCCCTGGTGCGCTCGCTGCACGTCTATGGCTCCATCGCCATCCTCGCGCTCACCGCCCTGGTGGCCCTGCTCGTGTCCCGGCACGCGCGCCGGGAGGCCGTCATCGAGGCGCAGCGGGCAGCCATCGCGGCGGCCACCGTGGGGGCGCAGGGGCTCGAGTCCGCCGTCGAGGCTCGACTCCGGCTGCTGGTGGAGGTGGCGGGAACCCCGGGGCTGGCGATCGCCGACAGCGGCGTCACCGCCGGGGCTGCCGGTCTCCTCGAGGAGCGGATCGCGGGGCAGCTCGGGGCCGCTGGGCTCGGGAACCTCCAGGGCACCCTCCAACTGCGGGTCGGTGACCCGGCACTGCGTCTTCCCGACGACCGCGGGTGGTGGCTCACTGCCCTCGATGGTGGCCCGCTCCGGGAGCTGGTCCTCGATGACACGGGCGCCAGCGGGCATCTCCGTCTGGCGGTGCCGGTCCGGAGTTCGGCCCGGGGACCGGCAACGGCGATCCTGGCCGGAGTCGTGTCGGTCGACCAGCTGATGAGTGGGGAACCGGCGCCGGCGGGGCAGGTCCTGGAACTGGTCGGGAGTGCGGATGACCTGGTCTGGCGCCGCGGGGGCTCGCCCGATGGTGCGCCGGATACCGCCGCGACCAGCGGCAGCCGGGGTCCGGAGGAACAGGCCGCCAGCGTTCCCCTCTCCATTCCGGGGTACCGGGTCCAGGCCCGGGTGGCGCCCGCGCCGAGTGCCTGGGGCGCGGGCATCCTGCTCGAAATCGCCTGGTTCGCCCTGACCGCCCTGGGGATCCTGTACCTGGCCACCCGGTGGCTGGAGCAGAACGTGATCACGCCACTCCAGGTGGCGCAGGAGATCACCACCCGGGTCAGCGCCGGCGACCTGCGGGTCCGGCATGAGGAGGTCGACCGGGTCGGCGGGGGGCCGTTCACCGACGCCCTGCGTACCATGGTGGCCTCGTTGACGCAGCTGGTGGGGGGGATCCGGATGGCGGCGTCCGAGTCAGCGTCGCTCGCGGAACAGATCTCGGCGTCGACCGAGCAGATGACGGCCTCGACCCAGGAGGTGGCGGGGACCACCTCGGACCTCACGGAGCGGGCGTCGGTCCAGGCCCGGCTGGTGCGGGAGGTGGCCGAGGATGCGTCCCGGATCCTGGCGATTGCCGAGGAGCTGGCGGCGGGCGCCCTCCAGACCGCCGAGCGCAATGCCGCGCTGGTGGCCCTGGCGCGGGGCCAGACCGACCAGCTGACCCAGAGCACCGCCGCGCTGGCGGCGCTCGGGGAGGAGATTGATCGGGGCGCCGAGGAGGCGGGCGCCCTGGAGCAGGCCACCGAGGAGATCGGGAACTTCCTCCTCCAGGCCAAGGCGATCGCCCGGCAGACCCACATGCTGGCCCTCAACGCCTCGATCGAGGCCGCGCGCGCCGGTGGGGAGGGGCGTGGATTCAGCGTGGTCGCGGACGAGGTGCGCAAGCTCGCCGGGCAGGCCGCCCGGGCCGCGTCGACCACCAACGAGTCGGTGGACACGATCGTGGCCCAGGTGCACCAGGCGCGCGAGCGCCTCCTGCGGCTGGGCGAGGGAGGAGTCGCCGCCCGGCGCGCCTTCCGCCAGGCCATGGACGGGCTCCACACGGTCACCGAGGAGGCCGAGGCCAACGCGACCTGGACCCGGGGCATCTCGCGCAGCGCGGACGAGGTGCGGACCCTGGTCCAGAGCATCGCGGGGCGGACCCGGGAAATCTCCGCCGCGACCGAGGACTACGCCGCCGCCGCGGAGGAGATCGCCGCCGCCGCCGAAGAACTGAATGCCTCGACCGAGGAGATTGCGGGTGGGGCGAGCCAGCTGGCGGATGCGGCGGTGCGGTTGACCGACGCCGTGGGGAACTTCAACCTGGAGGGTTCCACCGCCACTTGGCGGTCGCCGCGTCCGGGCCAGGGCCCCGTTCCCGGCCCCGCCGCCGAGCCCCTTCCCGACTGAGAGGCAGATGATGGCTTCGCCCCGTGCGCGTGGACTTGATGTGCTGGTCGGCAACACGCCGCTGCTCGGCATCCAGTGCCGGTTTCGCGGCGTCACCCGCTGGATCCATGCCAAGTCCGAGAACCTGAACATGACAGGCAGCGTCAAGGACCGGATGGCGCTGCACATCCTCCGCCGGGCACAGGCGACGGGGCAGCTGGCCCCGGGCGCCCTGATCATCGAGGCCACCAGCGGCAATACCGGGATCTCGTTTGCGGCGATTGGGCGGGCGCTGGGCCACCGGGTGGCGATCTTCATGCCCGACTGGATGAGCGCCGAACGGATCAACCTGATCCGCTCGTTCGGGGCGGAGATTCACCTGGTCAGCGCCGAGCAGGGGGGCTTCCTGGGCGCCATCGCCCAGGCGGACGCCCTGGCCGCCGCAACCGACGGGGCGTTCCTGCCGCACCAGTTTTCCAATCACGACAACAGCGCCGCGCATGAGACCACCACGGGCCCCGAGATCTTCGGCCAGTTGGCGCACGCCGGCAGGAAGCTGGATGCCTTCGTGGCCGGGGTAGGGACCGGGGGTACGATCATGGGGACGGGACGCTACCTCCGGAGCCGCTATCCCACCGCCCGCCTGCACCCGCTCGAACCGGCCAGTTCGCCCACGCTCTCCGTGGGGCACCGGGTGGGCAAGCACCGCATCCAGGGGATCTCGGATGAGTTCATCCCGCCCATCGTCGACCTCGAGTACCTGGACGAGATCATCGCGGTGGAGGACGGCGACGCCATCCTGATGGCGCAGAAACTGGCCTGCGACCTGGGCCTGGCGGTGGGGATCTCCTCGGGCGCCAACTTCCTTGGGGCGCTGCTGGCGCAGGAACGGCTCGGGGCCGACGCCACGGTTGTCACCGTCTTCTGCGACAGCAACAAGAAGTACCTCAGCACCGACCTGCTCCGCGAGGAGCCGGTGCGGCCGGGCTACCTCACTCCCCACGTCGAGCTGCTGGGGATGGAGGTGATCGGGCGTTCCTGCGCCATGTGCGCGGACCCGGTGGAGCCGCAGGAGATCGTCCGCACGATCGGCCCGCCACCTACGAGGAGCAGCTGACCACCAGCTCCCGGCCCCAATCGGGTGGCGCCTCGGCGTAGCGCTCCATGCCCGGCTGCTCGGTGAACGGGTCGCGCAGCAGGCCGCGGAGCCGTTCCACCTCCCCGAAGTCGCCGCTGGCCGCCCGCCGGATCGCCTGTTCCGCCAGGTAGGTGCGCAGGACGTAGGCAGGGTTGGCCCGCGCCATCCGGCCGGCGCGCTCCGCATCCACGCTTCCCTCCCGTCGCAGTCGCTCGCCGTACCGCTCGGCCCAGGCATCGAAGCTCCCGAGGAAGCCGACCTCCTGGCGCAGGGTGGCCGTCTCCGCCCCGGGGGCACTGTCGAACGCACCCAGCATCCGGAAGAAGCGGGTGTAGTCTACCCGCCCCTGCTGGAGCAGCTCGAGCAGTTCCCAGACCAGCGCCGCGTCCCCCTCCTCCTCGGTCTGGAGGCCCAGCTTGGTGCGCATCAGCCGAAGGTACTCGGCGTGGAAAGCCGGCTGGTAGCGATTGAGGGCCACCAGCGCATCCGCTTCCGGGTTCACCGCGAGCAGCGCCTCGGCGAGCCGGGTCAGGTTCCACAGCCCGACCGCCGGCTGCTGGTTGAAGGCATAGCGGCCGGCGTGGTCCGAGTGGTTGCAGATGAATCCCGCCTCGTAGGCGTCCAGGAACCCGAACGGCCCATAGTCGATCGTCAATCCGAGGATCGACATGTTGTCGGTGTTCATGACCCCGTGGGCCCAGCCCACCGCCATCCAGCCAGCGATCAGGCGCGCCGTGCGAACCGTGATCTCCTCGAACCATTCGGCGTGTCGTTCGGCGCGGCCCGCCAGGGCGGGGTGGTAGTGTCCGATCACCCAGTCCGCCAGTTCGCGCACGGCGTCATCCTGCTTGCGCGCGGCGAAGAACTCGAACGATCCGAAGCGCACGTGGCTCGGGGCAAGGCGCACCAGGACGGCGGCGGTCTCGAACTCCTCGCGCTGCACCGGCAGGTCGCTCGAGGCGATGGCCAGCGCCCGCGAGGTCGGGATGCCGAGACCGGCCATCGCCTCGCTGCAGAGGTATTCGCGAATGGTGGACCGAAGCACCGCACGGCCATCGCCGAACCGGGAATAGCGCGTCTGTCCCGAGCCCTTGAGCTGGACCTCCCAGTGCTCGCCCCGCCGGTTCGTCACGCCGCCGAGCAGGATGGCGCGGCCATCGCCGAGCTGGGGGACGAAGACGCCGAACTGGTGCCCGGCATACGCCATGGCCAGGGGGTCGGCACCCGGGGGGACGCGATTCCCAGCCACCCAGGCCAGGCAATCCGGGTCATGCGCCGCCGCGGGGTCGAGGTCGAGCAATGCGGCAGCGTCCGGATTGAACGCCACCAACACCGGATCCGGTACCGGTGTGGGGTGCACGCGCTGGTAGAACCGATCGGGGAGCTCGGCGAAGCGGTTCGTGAAGCGCAGGTCGTGCGAAGTCATCCCGAATGATAGCCGGGGTGCCGGGGGGTGCCGTCGAGCGGGGCAGCAGCACAGATTTCGACACCGTCCTCGCCCGAGGGCGGGTTCTGCATGCCCAAGGAGGAGTCGTGTCGCTGGCCAGGCAGGCGTTGCTCCGCATGTCCCGCAGCAAGTGGCTGGCCCGCCAGATGTCCAACCGCGCGTTCGCCCGACGGGCGGTGCGCCGGTTCATGCCCGGCGAGGATCCCGAGGACTCCCTGGTGGCGGCGGGCGCCCTGGCCGCCAAGGGGATGGGAACCCTCCTGACCCAGCTCGGCGAGAACCTGACCTCCCTCGACGAGGCCGCGGCCGTTCGCGACCACTATCTCTGGCTCTGTGACCGGATCCAGGCGCTGGGCCTCCCCTCCCAACCCTCGATCAAGCTGACCCAGTTCGGGCTCGATCTTTCCGAGGAGGCCTGTACCGCGTACGTGCTCGCCCTGGCGGCCAAGGCCGAGGCGACCGGATCGTTCCTCTGGGTCGACATCGAGGACTCGAGCTACGTGGACCGCACCCTGGCCATCTTCCGGCGGCTCCGCGAGCGCCACGAGAAGGTCGGGCTCTGCCTGCAGGCCTACCTGCACCGCACCCCAGCCGACCTGGCGGCGCTGATGCCGCTCAACCCCGCCATCCGGCTCGTCAAGGGGGCCTACGCCGAACCGCCCGCCGTGGCGATCCCCGTCAAGCGGGACGTGGACAGGGCCTTCGGCGTGCTGGGACGGCAGTTGCTGGACGCCGCGGCGCGTGGCGAGGCCTTCCCGGTCTTCGGGACCCATGACCTGGCACTGGTGCAGGAGATGAGCAGCCATGCGGCCACGATCGGTGTCGCCGACGGCGCCTGGGAGTTCGCCATGCTGTACGGGATCCGCACTGCCGAACAGGAGCGGCTCGCCAGGGAAGGGCGCCGCGTGCGCACCCTGATCTCGTACGGCGAGCACTGGTTCCCGTGGTACATGCGCCGCCTGGCTGAGCGGCCGGCGAACGTGTGGTTCGTGGTGAAGAGCATGGTGGGGGGGTGAGGGGCAATGGGTAAGAGGTAAGAGGTAAGAGGTGAGAGGTGAGAGGTGAGAGGTGAGAGGGAGAAGGAGAAGGGAAGAGCGATAAGCAGGAAGGGGACAGCGATTGTTTCGCTGCCCCCTTTTCTGTCTCTGGCGGTTCCTCTTACCTCTCACCTCTCACCTCTCACGTCCTACCGCCTCCGCTCCGCCCGGCGCGCTGCGAGGTCCACCTCAAAGCTCTCGCCGTTGACCGTCATCGTGACGGTGCTGGAGCCATTGAAGGTGATCGTCGCGGTGCGCGTGAAGCTTTCGCCGGCGCGCGGGCCGCTGGTGATCGCCCCGGTGATGGTGCGAACGATCGTGCCCGACAGCGGCCAGTTGCCGGGACCATGGGGCACCGGCACGACCACGTTGGTGATCGTCACGGTGCCCTCCATCGTGTACCCCCGCGCCACCTGGCCGTCCACGTGGCGGCTGCGCGACACCTCCTCGCTCCCGGTGCCGTTCCAGGTCCGCTGGGTCTCGGTCCCGGCCAGGCCGGTGACGGTCATGTCGCTGTGGCGGTCGATGGTGGCGCTCCACCGGTCGTTGCTCCGGTTGCCGTCCACCTCGGTCTCGATCCGGATGCTGGCGGTGGTCTGCGCGTCATAGCTGGCCTGGGTGGCGCCTGCGGCGTCCGTGAAGGTGCATTCCCGGGTGACGGCGAGGTTGGGGCGGTCCAGCGCGCGGCAGCCGAAGTCCCGCGCGGCCAGGGGTGCTCCTGGCAGGCCGAAGAGGCCCAGGCCGTGCACGCCGGCGGGTCCGCCCATCATCTCCACATCCTCGGCCACGCCGTTGGCAGCCAGGACGGCAAGGTCGGCGGTGAGGGTCGCTTCCGTGATGACGGGTCCGGTGGCATCGCCCGTGGCGCAGGCGGTCAGGAACAGGGCCACGGCGGAGCTGGTCGCGAGGCTGCGAATCGAGGCGCGCATAAACCGAATCCAGGGGCTGAGGGTTGGTCCTGTCGAAGGTGGCAGCATGCGAACTACCAGACGCTACCCCCTGGGTTTCGTTAACTGGGGGGACCCGGGGGGGTGCCGTTCGGTGCCGCCGGCCACCCCCCCGGAGACGATGAAGGCCATGACTTCGGCACTGTCGGCGTCGAGCGGGGTCACGTGGGACCGGGGGACCAGGACGAGCTGCCCGGCGAAGTTGTAGGACTGGGGCATGTAGACCGACATGTGGTCGGGCAGCCCCAGGTGGGCCATCGAGTCCGCGGTAATGAAGCCGAAGGTGAAGACATCCGGGGTCGGGCCGAGCTGGATCCGGACCGGCTGGTTGAAGCGGCGGTGCTCGCCCACGAAGGCGTTGAGCAGGTCCTTGGTGGCGGTGTA
Source organism: Gemmatimonadales bacterium (assembly GCA_048499805.1). Taxonomy (GTDB): domain Bacteria; phylum Gemmatimonadota; class Gemmatimonadetes; order Gemmatimonadales; family GWC2-71-9; genus JAWXBA01. The sequence goes on from JASNZF010000001.1 coordinate 217,639, forward strand.
CAGGAACCGGACGAAAGGAAGCCGCTCGATGGCGCGGTCGAGCCAGGCCAGGACCGACCGGGTCACCAGGTTCGAGGCGAACATCCCGATCAGGGTGATGACAGTGACCGCCACCAGCAGCCCGGCCCCCGGCACGCCAATATTGAGCCAGCCATCGATGGTGCTGATCAGGACCCAGCAGATGTAGATCGTGATTGCCGCCGGGGCGGTGATCAGCAGCCCACGCAGGAAGTGCCCGGCCAGGCTACGCATGGACGGGCAGGAGGCTGTCCACCTCGGCCAGCAGGGCACGGAGATGGTCGGGGGTCAGGTCGCCCATGTGGCCGATCCGGAAGATCTCCTTGGACAGCGAGCCCAGCCCGGTGCCCACCTGGTAGCCGCGGCCAAAAAGCTCCTTGACCAGGGCGAGCGGGTCGACCTCCTCCCCGACCCGGATCGCGGAGATGGCGGGGCTCCGCCGACCCGGCGGCGCCAGCAGGCTCATTTTCGGCCGCCCCTCCACCCACGCCTCCAGCGCCGCCAGCATTTCGGCGTGGCGCGCCCACCGTGCCGCCCAGCCCCCGGTGGCGGCGATGTCCCGGACCTGTTGCTGGAGGGCGACGTAGAGGGGAATCGGGACGGTATGGGCGAAGAGGCCGGTTTCCGCCTCCTCCACGAAGGTCAGGACGTCGAAGTAGTAGCCGCGGCCCTCCACCTCGCGCGCCCGTGCCACGAACCGCTCGCTCGCGACGCCCAGCGCCAGGCCCGGGGGCAGGGCCAGGGCCTTCTGGGAGCCGGTGAACATGAAGTCCACGCCCCAGGCCTCGGCCTGGAGCTCGGTCGCGCCGGCGGCGGTGACGGCGTCCACCATCCAGACCAGGTCCTTCCGCTTCCGGATCACGGGGCCGAGGGCGGCGAGGTCGGCGAGTGCGCCGGTGCCGGACTCGGAGTGGACCATGGCAATGGCGTCCACCTCGGGACCGTCGAGCATCTGGTCCAGCTGCTCCGGGGTGATCGCCTGGCCATAGGGCACCCCGATGCGGACGACCTCCTTGCCGCACGCCTCGGCCACCCGGGCAAACATCTCGCCGAAGAACCCGCCGGTGACCACCGCCACCCGGTCGTGCACCCCGTTGCGAATGGCGGTCTCCATCATGCCCGTGGCCGAGGAGGCGGCCGTGAAGACCGGCCGGGTGGTGCCGAACATCTCCTGGAGCGCCGGCTGGATCTCCTTGAGGAGGGCCAGCATCTGGGGCCCACGGTGAAAGAACATGGTGCGGGCGGTGGCGGCGTAGATCTCGGGGCGGACATCGGTCGGTCCGGGGAGGAAGCAGCGTCCAAAGTCGCTCATGCGCCAATCACCTCGTCAGTCGTGGTCAGGGTCACCCCCCGTGCGGACCAGTCGGCCAGGAGGGCCTCGCTCCGGGCGGGGTCAATGGCGCGGGTGGCGTCGGTCACCAGGGAGAGGGGAGTCGACGGGAACCGCTGGAGCAGCCCGTCGATGGCGTAGCGGTTGCAGACGTCCAGCGCCACGCCATAGAGCACGATCCGGTCGGGGGCGAGCGCCGCCACCACCGGTTCCACATTGGGATTCGTGAAGACGTCAAACCAGTGCTTGAGGAAGAGGATGTCGCCGTCATGGGCCAGCACCTCGTCCGTCAGGGATGCAACGTCCCGCGGCGAGGGATCGATCACGAGGGGAGTGCGCAGCGCCGTCTCGCGGATCTTGGCCTGGCCCGTCGTCCCACGCATGCAGTGCTCGGGAAAGGTGGTGACGAAGTCCGGGGTCGCGCTCAATTCCCGGTGTCCCGGCACGTGGTCGTCGGCACTGGCGATGATCCGGATGCCGTGCGCATGGGCGTGCCGGGTCAGTCGCTCCAGCGCCGGGATGATCTCCACGCTGCCGGGGACGTAGAGCTTGCCGTCGGCGTGGATGAAGTCGACCTGGGTGTCGACGTCCCAGAAGAGTGTGGCGGACATCGTAATAAGGGCACCTGGGGCTAGGGACTGGGGACAAGGGGAAAATAGCTTGGAACCGGCCAGATGGGGTGGTGATTCCAGGATCAACTCTCTCCCATCCATCGCTGTGGGCTCGGACCGGCTATATCAAGGCCTGCAACGCACCATCCCCCATCCCCAATCTCGAGTCCCCAGTCCCCAGTCCCTAGTCCCCAGTCCCTAGTCCCCAGTCCCCCGCCTACTCCACCCGCTCCAGCCGCGGATTGGCCCGGAATTCCCGCCCCACCTTGGCGCAGGGCCGCCCCTCGTGCCGGACCACGTCGGCGGTGAAGTCGAACCGTCCCTGGAAGAGCGAGCTGCCGACGCCGTAGGCGTCCACGGGGACCCCCGCCTCCTCGAACTCGGTGATCTTCTCGACATTGAATCCACCGGAGACGACGATCCGCACCTCGCCGAAGCCGGCGCCGTCGAGGGCTCGCCGGACGTTCCAGACCAGCTGGGGATTCACGCCGTTGGGCTTGAACCGTCCCATCTGCGGCAGCACCGAGGTGTCGACCAGCATCTCGCTGGTGTCGAGCCGCACCCCGTACAGCCGGTCGCCGAGGGCACGGGCGACCTCCAGGCTGGTGCGGACGCAGTCGTTCTCGAAATCCACCAGCGTCACCAGCTTGACTTCGGGGTCGGTGTGCTCGGCGAACTTGCGCGTGGCGAGCACCGTGTCGCCGCCATACGCGGCAATCAGGGCGTGGGGGACGGTACCGACCCCCTTGCTTCCCCACCACGAGGCCTGGGCGTCGGTGGAGACGCCGATGGCGCCGGCGATGTGTGCGGAGTAGCCGTCGCCGGTCTGGACCATCCAGTGGTCGTGCCGGGCGGGGAAGAACATCACTTCCTTGGTGCCGGCGGCCTCGACGACCCGCCGGGTGTTGGTGCCGACCCGGGTGCGGCGCGCCAGCACACCCAGGTAGAGCGTCTCGAGGTGGGCGAAGGCATCGTACGGTCCCTCGATGTGCATCACCGTCTCCCAGGGCTCCACCTCGTCGCCCTCGTGGAGCGCGGAGACCTCGAGCTCGTCCCATTCCAGCGCGCAGAGCTTGAGGATGGCGACTGCCTCGTCGATGCCGCCCAGGTAGGCGTGCTGCTTGCCGAAGACCTGCATCGTCACCCGGGGCCGGTAGCCGTCGGCTACCAGCGTCTCGCGGGCCCGCACGAAATATTTGTCCGAGTAGTAGCCGCTGCGCATCTTGTCGACGGGCAGGTTGAAGATCTCGGGGTCGAGCCGGGGACGTCTCACGCGCCGCGCTCCGGGGTGATGGGATCGCCAAAGTGCTGGTCGCGCAGGTTGGCCAGGGTGATGCGGAGGTGGCGGACATGGTGGGACCGGGGATACTGGTCGATCAATCGCCGCAACTCCGCCATCGCCTGTCCGGGGTCGTCGAGTCGATGCTCGTGCAGGTCGGCCAGGGCCAGGCCCACCAGGATGTCCTCGCCTGGGGCAAGCCGTGGGGGGGCCTGCCGGAGCGCCTCCAGTTCCGCCACGGCCTGCCCTGGGTCGCCCAAGGAGCCGGCGAGCAGGGCCGCGCGCCGCAGGGTGGCGTTGACCCGGTCCACTGGCCGGGCGGCGCGCTCGCGGTACGCCTCGGCGGCGGCCTGCGCGTGGCCCTGCGCCTCCAGTGTCTCCACCTCCGAAAAGCCGCCGCCGGCCCGGGTCAGGCCGACGTCGGCCACCGAACGGGTCACGAACTCGAGCAGCGGTTCCAGGATCAGGTCGAAGACCCCGTGGACCACCCCCCAGACCGCCCAGGCGGCCACCACGACCAGCCAGGCCCGCGGAACCGCCCCGCTCACGCTGAGCACGACCGCCACGACCGAGGCCACGACCAGTAATCCCGAGATGACCAGTCGAGCCAGGACGAACGGGTCGTCGGCGGCGAGCGCAAGCTGGCGGCGGAAGGGCGATGCATCGCGAAGCGGCACGCCGGAAGCTAGGGGACCGGCCGGTAGCGCGGCAAGTTGACTTGGCTGCCCGTCCCCCGGCAATATCCGACGCTGCTCCCCGGTGCCCCTGTCGTTCGCACCCGTCCCGTCCGGAGGTCTCCCGTGTCCGATTCCGTCAGCCGCCGCACCTTCCTCGGCGGCGCCACCGTGGCGGCCGTCGCCGCAGCCCGGGGTGCGCAAGCCACCCCGGCTCCCGAGGCGCCGTGGGTCCGGCGCGGCAAGGCGGCCCCGTTTGCCGCAGTAGCCAGCTCCAATGGCATCCGCGGGATTGCCCTGGCGGTCGAGCAGATGCGGAGCGGGGTGGATACCCTTGACGCCGCGGTGGAAGGGGTCAAGATCCAGGAACTCGATCCCAATGACAACTCCGTGGGTTACGGCGGGCTGCCGAACGCCGATGGCGTGGTGCAGCTCGACGCCTCCTGTATGCACGGGCCGAGCAAGCGGGCCGGCGCGGTGGCGGCGCTCGAGGGGATCAAGACGCCGTCGGAGGTGGCCCGCCTGGTGCTCAAGTACACCAACCACATCCTGCTGGTGGGCGAGGGCGCCAAGCGGTTCGCGCTGAGCTACGGCTTCAAGGAGGAGGACCTCCTGACCGACGCCTCGCGGCAGGCATGGCTGCGCTGGCGGGCCAACCGGGGGGCGAACGATGACTGGGTGGATGTGCCGCCGCGCACCGATGTCTGGATGAAGCGGCCCACCGGCACCATCAACATGAATGTCATCAATGATCGGGGCGACATCTCCTCGATCACCACCACCAGCGGGCTGGCGTGGAAGATCCCGGGGCGGGCCGGCGACTCGCCGATCGTCGGGGCCGGGCAGTACACCGACAACGAGATCGGGGCCGCCGGATCCACCGGTCTGGGCGAGGCCAACATCATGGCGTGCGGCGGGTTCCTGGTGGTGGAGCACATGCGGCAGGGGATGAGCCCGACCGATGCCTGCCTGGCCACCCTGCGCCGGGTGGTGGCGCTGACGCCGCCCCGGCTGCTCAATCCCCAGGGCCGGCCCACCTACGGGCTCAACTTCTACGCCATCAACAAGCGTGGCGAAACCGGCAGCGCCTCCTTCACGCCGTCCAACTATGCCCGCCACGACGGGGTCGAGGCGCGCGTGGTCGATTCGGCTTACCTCTACTCCGAGTGACGATGCGACGAGGGTTGCTGGCCGGGATTGCGGCCGTGATGCTGGGGGCGGGCGCCCTCCAGGCCCAGGTCGAGGTGGCGTTCGAGCCCCAGGAGATGATCCCGGGACCGTGGAAGTTCGACAACTTCCCCTACTTCACCGTGACCCCGAACGACGGCTTCATGCTGATCGGCAGGGCGCAGTATGGCCAGGCGGCCGACTTCCTGGACCGGGTCAGCATGGCGCGCCGGTTCGCCATTGAGGGTGGTGCGAGTCCGAGCGGGTCGCGGTTCGTCGCGCTGATGGTGGACATGCCGCGGCTGGCCAAGGGGTGGCGGGTGGCGGCGGATATTCGGCTGGAGCGCAACAATCGGTTCGGGGCGTTGGGCCGGGTTCCGGGTTCGGGTGAGCTGGACCTTGCCCCGGAGGCACCGTATCATCGCGCGCGCCGTGTCCAGGCTTCGGCCCGGTTGGAGGTGACCCGGGTCCTTGTCGGGCCGCTGTCCGTGGCGCTTTCCGGATCCACCAGTACCACCGAATGGACACGCCTGCCTGACGGGACCATCGCCGGCTTAAGCTCAGGCCCCGGGGCCAGTGGCATGCTCGACGAATCCGACGCAGTCGCACGCATTGGCCTGGTCCTCGATCTCCGCGACCGCGAGTTCGAGCCGCAGAAGGGAGTCCTGCTGGAAGGCGGTGTGTACGCCGGTTCCTTCGGCGACGGCTACCACGGCGGGTACGCGATCGGCAGCGGGTTCATCAACCCGCGCTTCGGGACAGTGGTTGCCCTCCGGGCTGGCGGGCGGAGCGTGAGTGCGGAATCACCGCTCGACGCACGCTATACCATTCCCGCCTGGGAGAATCCGTTGATCGCGCTGGGCGGGCCCGAGACCCACCGCGCGCTGGACATCGGTCGGTATGCGGGGCAGGGGGTCCTGTTCGGATCAGTGGAACTGCGCCAGGTGATGATCGACGGCGGTGACATGCTGGGCATCTACGGCCTGGCGTTCCTCGATGCGGGGCGTTCGTTTGAACGCGAGGAGTTCCGGATCACTACTGAGGATTTGAAGGTGGGCGGCGGGATCGGTGTGGCAATCCGGATCCTGCGGGCCAACGTGTTCAACATCACGGCGGCGCGCGGGCCTGATGGGACGAAGGTGATGGTGGGGAGTGGGTGGATGTTCTGAACTGCAGGGAATGGGGGCTAGGGGCTAGGGGCTAGGGGTTAGGGGGGTCGGGTGTCGGGTGTCGGGTGTGGGGTGTGACTGCGCAAGGTGTCATCCCGAGCCGAAGGTGAGGGATCTTCTCCTCGGGAAGCCGAAGCCTGCGTCCGGTGCAGGGGCCCAGCCGTACGCCGGCAAGATCCCTCGCTTCGCTCGGGATGACATTCCCTGGGCATGTCGAGGTCATACATTGGCCTGCCCCCCTGCCCCCCTGCCCCCCTGCCCCCCTGCCCCTCTGCCCCTCTGCCCCTCTGCCCCTCTGCCCCTCTGCCCCGCTGCCCCGCTGCCCCGCCTGCCTCACGCTGGCTTCAGGGAACTTTCACACCCCCCGTGGCATTCTAGGGGCATGACAACCGCACTCGCCCCACTCGATTTCTGCACCCTCTGGGACACGGCCCTCCCCTTTGACCAGTTCGTGGATGAAGCCACCACCGCGCAGGAGCTCTGGCGCGGGGTCTACCGCCAGGCCCGGGTGCCCGACTGGGCGCTGCGGGAAGCGGCGGCGCTGGCGCCGCTGCAGCTGCTGGTGATCGCCGAGGACTGGTGCAACGATGCGGTCAGCACGATTCCGATCCTCGCGCGGTTGGCCGAATCTGTTCCGGGGGTGGAGCTGCGAATGCTGCGGCGCGATGAGAATCCCGAGGTGATGGACCAGTATCTCTCTGACGGCGCTCGCGCCATCCCGATCGTGATCGCACTTGATGCCGCCTGCGAGGAACGGGGCCATTGGGGCTCGCGGCCCACGGACCTCCAGGCATGGGTCCTGGCCCATCGCGCGCTGCCGAAGCCGGACCTCAATCGCGAGGTCCGGCGGTGGTATGCCCGCGACCGTGGCCAATCGACGCTCCGCGAGGTCCTGGCAATCGCCGTCCCGTAGCTCGCACCTCTGGTCAGGAAGGCACGACCCGAGTACGATGGAGACAGGTTCCTGTCCCCACTATCGCGACGATGCCGACCATGACCATCCGCCAGGCCAGACTCCGTCCCGAATTCGCCTCCGACTATCCCGGTATTCCCGCCGGGACCTGGATGCCCGCCGCCGACATGGGCTTCGCCCTGTTGCGGGCCCACCTGGTGAGCCCCACGCCGCCCAAGCTCGGGGGCCGCCTGATGGACGAGGCCAAGTTCGAGTTCCAGGGTGGCCGGCCGCGCGAACCCGATGCCCCTCCCCGGACCCGGCAGGGCGAATCGGGCGCTGCCTGACGTCTCATCCCGGCCGACTGCGCGCCGCCGTAGCTCCCCCGACCCCCGGCTCCCCACCCTGGACCCTGGCCATCCCGATGCGTGCCTAGCCAGCTGCCCCCCCTCCTGGACCTGACCATCGGGCCCTACCTGTTCTTGTACATCGCCCTGATTGGCTTCTTCGCCTGTGCGGCGGTGCTCCACCTCGTGGCCTGGGGAACGGCGCGGGACGAGCCCCTGCTGGCCCTCTTCGGCCTCGACTGCCTGATCCGGGCCGTGCTCAGCGCGGTGCTGGTGCAGCTGATGACGACGACGACGGCGGAGGCGGCGTTCACCGCCTCGGGAGCCCGCATCGCCCTGGTCCTGGTGACCTTCATCAGCACGCTCTGGACGGTCCGCCTGGTCTCCGGTGTCCGGGCCCCTGTGCTGGTCTGGTCGCTGACCGGGCTGAGCCTGCTGCTCGTGCTCGTCCACGTGCTCGTGATGCCGCTCAATGTCGAGGTCCTGGCGGTCGACTCCATCGTCACCCCATGGGGCGAGCGTCTGTCGGTCCCGATCAACGGCACCCCGGGCTGGTGGGTGGGGCCGGTCTTCCTGCTCGGCTTCGTGATCCAGTTCTTTGCCCTCTACTGCGGGGCCCGGCTCTGGCGGCAGGACCGGGTGGCCGGAGCCCTGATCCTGCTCGCAACCCTCGGCACCCTCGGGATCTTTGCCCTGGAGTTCCTCCGCTCCTTCCGGGTCGCCTCCCCACCGATCCTCGGCGCGTTTCCCAGCGCCCTCTGGGTGGGGGCAGTGGCCCTGGTCATCGCCCGCGGGCACGACCGGACCCGGAAGGCACTGGCCGGCAGTGAGCAGCGATTCCGGGGGATCTTCGATGGCACCTTCCAGTTCATGGGGCTGCTGCGGACCGACGGTGTCGTGATCGAGACCAACCGCTCCTCGCTGGAGTTCGCCGGCGCGCCGGCGGCCGAGGTGGTCGGCAAGCGCTTCTGGGAGACGCCGTGGTGGAGTCACTCCCCGGAGCTGCAGGCCCGGCTTCGGTCAGCGGTCGAGGCCGCCGCCGGGGGGAGCATGGTCCGGTTCGAGGCCACCCACCCGCGATTCGATGGCCGGATGGCGGTCGTGGACTTCTCGATCACGCCGATTCGCGATGCGCGCGGCGAGGTGAACCTGCTCATCCCGGAGGCGCGGGACATCACCGACTGGAAGGAGTCGGAATCGATCCGGCGGACCCTCGAGATCCAGCTGCTCCAGGCCCAGAAGATGGAGGCGATCGGCCGGGTGGCCGGCGGGGTGGCCCACGACTTCAACAACCTCCTGACCGTGATCAACGGCTACAGCGAGATCCTCCTCGCCACGCCGTCGGTCGGGCCGGAAGGCCGGGCGATGGTGGAGGGGATTGCGGAGGCGGGAGCCCAGGCCGCGGCGCTGACCCGGCAGCTGCTCATGTTCACCCGCCAGCAGGTGGTGGAGCCGCGCCTGCTGGACCTCAATACCATCGTGCGGGACCAGGAGAACATGCTGCGCCGGTTGCTCGGCGAGGAACTGCGGTTCACCACCCACCTGGCCCCGGACCTGGCCCGGGTCAAGGCCGATCCCGGCCAGTTGGGGCAGGTGCTCCTCAACCTGTCGGTGAACGCCCGCGACGCCATGCCCGGCGGCGGCGACCTGGTGATCCGGACGGAGAACGTCGCGGTCCGGGACAACGAGATTCTCGGTGCCGGGGGAGCGGTGCCGGCCGGCCGGTACGTCCTGCTCGCCGTGCGGGACACCGGCCAGGGAATCCCGGCCGACCTGCTGGAGCGCATCTTCGAGCCCTTCTTCACCACCAAGGGTCCGGGGACGGGCACGGGGATGGGTCTGGCGACAGTGCGGACCATTGCGGAACAGAGCGGCGGGTTCGTGGCGGTCACCAGCACGCGCGGCCAGGGCAGCGAATTCCAGCTCTACTTCCCGGCGCGAGACGAGCCCGCTTCGAGGGAGGGTGCGACCCCGTTCGCCGCCCCCGAGTCGGACCGGGTGGCGACCATCCTGCTGGTGGAGGACGATGACGCGGTCCGGGGACTGACGCGACAGGTCCTTCGCGGTCGCGGCTACCTGGTGCTGGAGGCCCCGGGAGCAGCCCCGGCGCTGGAACTGGCCCGCGAACATGCCGGGGTGATCGACCTCCTGGTGACCGACGTCGTGATGCCGGAGGTCGGGGGGCGGGAGCTGGCCGAACGACTGCAGCGGATCCGGCCGGGACTCAAGGTGCTGTTCATGAGCGGCTACACCGATGACGCGGTGGTCCGGCACGGGGTGCAGGAGGCGGAGGTCGCCTTCCTGCAGAAGCCGTTCTCGATCGAGGCGCTGGTCGCCAAGGTGCAGCAGGTGATCGAGGCGCCCCACCCGCCCGTCACGGGGTGGGGCCGGCCCGCTCCTGGTCCGGCTGGGCCGGACGGCGGGGGCGCAGTCGGGGCACCGGGAGGATGATGAAGAAGCCGGTCGCGATGAGCAGCAGCGACAGCACCCCCGTCACCATCAGCGCGAGGTCGCGGGCTCTGGGGCTTCCGGTCAGCAGGGCGACCGGCCAGAGGGTGTGGCTGCGGCCGATCAGCTCGTTCAGGCGCATGCTGGTGGTCCGGGCTCGCATCGCCCCGTCCATCGTCCCCACGGCGTAGATCACCGAGGGCTGCTCGGGCTGGCTGAACACCCACGCTGGCAGTCCCACCTCTCCCCAGTAGCTCCAGGAAGCCTGTTCCTCCAGTGAGCGCTCCAGCGTGGCGCCGCTCAGGCCGAACCGGGCCCGCACCATCGCCTCCGCCTCCTCGGCGGTGAGTGCCGCCGCCGGGTTGCCGGAGGTGGCGTCGATCCGGATCGGCCCGCGGTTGGTCTCGAGGGTGTAGGCGAGCCGCGGTCCGAGCGGGGCCAGGACGATGCGCTGGACCCGGAGGGATTCCCCGGCATTCGCCTCGGCGCGTGCCACCGCCTCGGCGGGGGAGATGGTCGCCGCGGCCGGGTCCACGGTCGGAGCGGGCTGGACCACCGGCGGGACGCTGGGCCAGGGCAGGTGCTTCGGTAGCAGCATCAGCACGCCGGTGAGCGTGAAGATGGCCAGGAAGAGGCCGCCCACGATGGCCAACCAGTGGTGCCAGAGGCGATAGGTGCGTTGGTTCATCTCCCGCTTCCTCGAGTACGTGGACGCGATGCTGCCGGGACACGGCGGTATAGTAACCACATGGCACGGGCCACCGGGGGGGCGCTGCCCCGTACTCGTCCCCTCGCTCCGGCTCCAGAACCAGGCCGAGCATTACCACTTCGGGCGAGGGATTAGATTCCGATCTCCAGCCCGATCGCACCGCCGGCCCCCATCAGATCCTCGGAGGATTCGTGATCGCCCTACGAGTCAATGGCAGACGCCTCGACATCGCCGCCGCTCCGGAGACGCCGCTCCTCTGGGTGCTCCGTGAGGAGTTGTCCCTGACCGGCACCAAGTTCGGCTGTGGCGAGGGGCTGTGCGGGGCCTGCACGGTGCACCTCGATGGTGCCCCTGCCCGGTCCTGCCAGATCCCCGTCTCCGCGGCCGAGGGGAAGGCGGTCACCACCATCGAGGGATTGTCGCGCGACGGCGATCACCCGGTGCAGCGCGCCTGGATCGAGGAGCAGGTTCCCCAGTGCGGCTACTGCCAGTCGGGGCAGTTGATGGCGGCGGCTGCCCTGCTGGCGGGCACCCCCAATCCCACCGATGCCGACATCGACAGCGCCATGGCGGGGAACATCTGCCGGTGCGGGACCTACCAGCGCATTCGCAAGGCCATCCATCGTGCGGCGGGAGGTGCCTCGTGACCTCACGGCGGGAGTTCCTGCGCACCGGCGCCGCCGTCGGCGCCGGCCTGGCCATCGCCATCTACCTACCCGGCTGCGCCCGCCCGGGTCAGCCAGCGATGGCCGCGACGCCGTTCGAGCCCAATGCGTGGCTGCGGATCGGCACCGACGGGACCATCCACGTCATCGTGGACAAGTCCGAGATGGGACAGGGCGTGCTCACCTCGTTGCCGCAGATGCTGGTGGAGGAACTCGACGGGGACTGGTCGAAGGTCGTGATCGAGTCCGCCCCGGCGGGACCGGCCTACATCAACCCGGCATTCGGCCTCCAGGGCACCGGGGGCAGCTCCAGCGTGAACAGCTCGATGCAGCCGCTCCGGGAGGCCGGCGCCAAGGCGCGCGCCGTCCTGGTCGCGGCCGCCGCTGCCGAGTGGGGCATCGATCCCGCCGGGTGCCGCACCGAGAACGGGTACGTGCTCGAGCTGAACGGGCGCCGGCGACTCGGCTATGGCGAACTGGCCGAGGCCGCCGCCCTGCTGCCCCTGCCCGAAACGGTGGCGCTCAAGGACCCGAAGGATTTCGTCCTGATCGGCAAGCCGATCAAGCGCCTCGACCTGGCCGACAAGGTGACCGGGCGTGCCGGGTTCGGGATCGACGCCCAGGCCCCGGGGATGCTGGTGGCGGTCGTGGCCCGCCCGCCGGCGTTCGGCGGCAGCGTGGCCAGCTTTGACGAGGCCGCCGCACTGGCGGTGCCGGGGGTGCGGCACGTGGTGCAGATCGAGTCCGGGGTCGCCGTGGTGGCGGATGGGTACTGGCAGGCGAAGACGGGGCGCGACGCGCTCCGCGCCACTTGGGAAGCGGGGGCCATGGGCGGCACGAGCAGTGCCGACATCAGCGCCCAGTTCCGGGCGGCGGCGAGCAAGGCCGGGGTCGTCGCGCGCAACGAGGGCGATGCGGCGACCGCCATCCGCCGCGCCCCGACGCGGGTGGAGGCGGAGTATGAGGTACCGTTCCTGGCCCATGCCACGATGGAGCCGATGAACTGCTCGGCGCACGTCGAGGCCGACAAGTGCACCATCTGGGCGCCGACCCAGTTCCAATCGGGTGGCGGCCTCGGGGCGCGCGGGATCGGGGCGATGATCACCGGGCTCCCCGAGGAGGCGGTGACGGTCCATACCACGCTCCTGGGCGGCGGGTTCGGCCGGCGATTCGAGCTGGACTTCATTGCCGAGGCGGTCCAGGTGTCCAAGGCGATCGGAGGCCCCGTCAAGGTCGTCTGGAGCCGCGAGGACGACACCCGGCACGACTTCTACCGCCCGGCGACGTTCAACCGGTTGGCGGCGGGGGTGGACGGATCCGGCCAGGTGACGGGGTGGTCGCACCGGGTCGTGGGCCAGGCCCTGATGGAACGGTTCTCGGCCGTCTTCGGTCCGCTCCCCGGCGGGCTCGACGCGAGCATGGTCGAAGGGGCCGCGAATGCGCCGTACGCCATTCCGAACTTCCGGTGCGAGTGGGTCCGCTCCGACACCGGAGTCCCGGTCGGGTTCTGGCGGTCGGTCGGGAGCTCCCAGAATGGGTTCATTGTCGAGGGGTTCATCGACGAGGTGGCCCACGCGGCCGGGAAGGATCCCTTCGAGTTCCGGCGGGCGCTGCTGGCGGGGCATCCGAGGCATCGGGGGGTGCTCGAGCTGGCCGCTGAAAAGGCGGGGTGGGGCACGCCGCTCCCGGCGGGGCGGGCCCGCGGGATCGCGGTGGTGGAGTCCTTCGGCAGCTTCGTGGCCGAGGTGGCAGAGGTATCGGTGGAGGGTGGCAAGGTGCGGGTGCACCGCGTCGTCTGCGCCATCGACTGCGGGATGCATGTCAACCCCGACATCATCGCCGCCCAGATGGAGAGCGCGGTCGTCTTCGGGCTGACCGCTGCCCTGTACGGGAAGATCACCATCGCCAATGGCGCGGTGACCGAGGGGAACTTCGACAGCTACCCGATGCTCCGCATCAACGAGATGCCGTCGGTCGAGGTGCACATCATGCCCAGCACCGAACCCCCCGGTGGGGTCGGGGAGCCGGGGACGCCGCCGATCGCCCCGGCGGTGGTGAATGCGCTGTTCGCGCTGACTGGACGGCGGATCCGGAGCCTGCCCATCGCGTTGTAGCGAGGCATCGCGCCGTCGACGGCCACCACCCGCATGGGCCGGGATGGGCGGCACCCGAAGTCAATGGAGGCGGGACACGCAACGGGGGGCCAGCGATCGCTGGCCCCCCGTTGCGGTGCTGCTGGAACGTGCGGCGTCACCCCGCAAAGCAGTAGGAGCAGCCCTTTTCCTGGGCGCCATTGACCGCCATGACTCCCGAGGCCACGACCTGGATGCCGGGAATCAGGTTCGCGACCCAGTCGGCCTTGACCATCGTCGGGTTGGTACCCATTGCCTGTGCCACCCGGCTCGAGTAGACCGTCAGCGCCATGTCGCAGGCGGCAAAGAGCACCCCGGCCGCCATCAATCCCTCGATCCCGGTTCCTGCCAGCGGCAGGGGGAGGGGCTTGAACCAGGTGTTGCGGGTGGCCGGAGCATTGCCATCCTTGATGTTGAAGACCTCGCCGAGCTTGTAGTTGGCCCACGCGGCATCCTTCAGGGCAAAGCCGATCGCTCCGTGGCGCAGGATCACCACGGCGCGATTCTGGGCATCGGTGGTGCCGTGGGTCGCGTTGGTCGTCGTGAGCCAGACTCGGGGCCAGATCACCGGCATGCCGTCGTTTGGCTCGGGGGCATCGAAGACCATCTTGTGCTGGCCAACGATGCGGGCGAGCCAGGCGTCGTAGGCCGGGTCGAGCGTGGCGCGCGGCGGTGTCGGTTGGCCCTGGAGGCTCCTCGGCAGCAGGCTGCCGAGTCCGAGGGCAGCGGCGCCGGCGGCGATCCCTCCCAGGAAGCCGCGGCGGTGGGTGGATGTCTGCAGGTCGAGCATTGCACATCCTCCAATGTGGTGGGTACCAGTGAAGCTAGGCCCGGGAGGGGGGAGCGCAAGGGTGGCGCGCGGGGGCGATTGACATCCCCGACACGGAGCGGTACTTTATTGTGTAAAGTCCTCTGCCCGTCCGGGTGAGGCGTGCCTGACCCCTGGCTGCTGGAGAACCCGATCGTGGCGATGGACCCGCTGCTGCACCTGCCCGAGGATCCCGAGGCACTCGAGGTGCTCTACCGGACTGATCCGGATGGCTTCGGCCGCGCCCTCGACGTGGCCTATCGTGCCACCCCCGATTCCCCGATCCTGCAGGTCTGGCGCGCCCGGCTCTCGTACGTCGCGCCGCGGAAGACGGGCCCCGTTGGCCCGGGGCTGCCCTTCGTCCTGACGATCGCACTGGCCACGGCAGCGCTGGTGCGGCTCCCCGAGCTCCTCCTCGGAGCGGAGTGGTACTATCCGCGCTTTGCACCGACCATCGTCATCCTGGGGCTCTGCGCCTACTTCTGGCGCCGCACCGGGGAGCCCCGCCTGCTCGCGGGAGGACTGGGGCTCACGGTCGTGGTCGCGACGTACCTGGCCCTCCTGCCGGCCGATGCCCAGGCGAGCCCGGGGCAAATGGTCTACTCGGACTCCGTGACGATGGCCCTGCTGCACCTGCCGGTCGTCCTCTGGGCGTTCCTGGGGCTGGTCTTCACCGGCACGGCCTGGCGGGATCCCGAGGCCCGGATCGGCTTCGTGCGCTACAATGGGGAACTCCTCATCCTCGGGGTGCTGGTCGGCCTCGGGGGGCTGGTCTTCAGTGGCCTCACGGTGGCGCTGTTCAGCCTCGTGGCGGAGAACATCGAGGAGCTGTACTTCGAGAACGTCGGGCTGATGGGGGCCGTCGGAGTGCCGGTCGTTGCCACCTACCTGTACGATGCGGTGTTCCACCGGCGCACCGGGATCCCCTCGGTGCTGGCCCGGGTCTTCGCCCCGCTCTTCCTGGTGATGTCCACGGTCTACCTGGTGGTGGCCTTCGCTGGGGGGCAGAACCCCTTCCTGGATCGCGAGTTCCTGATCACCTGCAACGGCCTGCTGCTGGTGGTCCTCGGCATCACCGGCTTTGCCATCGTGGAGCGCGACCCCGAGGCGCCGACAGGGCTCCCGGACTACGTCACCATCGGCCTCGCCGGGGTGACCCTCCTGATCAACGCGATTGCCCTTGCCGCGATCGTCTTCCGCCTCGCCTCCTATGGCTTCACCCCGAACCGGGTGGTGGTGCTCGGCGCAAACCTGGTCATCATGGTGCACCTGGCGCGGACCTGCTGGACCTACCTGCGGGTGGTCCGGGGCCAGCTCCGGGTCGGGGACCTGCGCCGTGTGGCCACCAGCTACCTGCCGGTCTACGGCGCCTGGGCCGCGATCGTGGCCTTCCTCCTGCCGCTCCTCTTCCGCTTCGGCTGAGGCATCGGGTCCGACTTCCCAAGTCGGGAGTGGTACCGCATCTTCCCCCCGCCCAGCGGTCTGGCCGGCGCGGGCGGCGGTCGCCTTCTTCCATCGCAGCCGGGGGGGAGCCAATGCACGGAGGTCCAGGGTGGTAGACCACCTTGCCGGCGCCGTGGTCCTGCTCGCCGGCGGCTATCTCTGCGTCCTGGGGGTGGCCACCTTTGTCGCGCCTGCCCTGGCCGGCCGGTTCCTGCAGGGCTTTGCCGGATCCGCGCAGGCGCACCTGCTCGAGATGGGCCTCCGGATCGCGGTTGGGGTGGCGTTGATCCAGCGCGCACCGAGCCTTCCCAACACCGCGGCCTTCTCCGGCGCCGGCTGGCTGATCGCGCTCACCTCGGCTGCCCTCCTGGTGGTCTCCTGGCGCTGGCACCGCCGTTTCGCCGAACGCGTCGTCCCCATCATCACCCGGCATCTCAGGGTGTTCGGGCTCGTCTCCCTGCTGGTCGGCGGCGTGGTCCTGTACGCCGCGCTGGGCACCAGCAGGTGACCTTTCGGCCACACCCGGCGAGCGCGTCAGTCATCGCCCTCTAGGAGCGCCATGCCCGGGAGTACGACCGCGATCGCGGGCGGTCACTCCAGGAACGGGCCTGGATTGGTGCGTTTCTCGACCTCGTGCCGCCGGCCGGGACCGTCCTGGACCTGGGTTGCGGCATGGGCGAGCCGCCGGCGTTGGGCCGGCGCTTCGCGGGGCTGCTGGCCGCGAACGGATTTGCGGTGGTGGATCATCGGGTCGAGGACCCGGAGTGCGGGGGAGACACGGTCTGATTGGCCCGGTGGACTCGAGGCCTTGAGGCGGAGTGGGACCGGTTCCCTCACCAGGGGGGGCTCGACCGGCAGTGCCGCGTCCCCGGGTTGACGCCCCCCGGCGTGATGGCTAATTCTCCAATCCGCATGCAGCACGCCCTTCGACTCGCCGACCCCCGTCCCGTGATCTGCGCCCGCGTGGCGGGCGCGGGCTACCTGGTCATCATCGTTGCGGGAATCTTCGCCGAGTTCTTCGTCCGGAGCGGCATCCGGGTGCCCGGCGATCCCGGGGCCACCGCCCGGAACCTCGCGACGTCCGAGGGGCTGTTTCGCGCCGGGATCGCCGGCGACCTCGTCATGCTGCTCGCCGATGTCGTCGTGGCGCTCGCCCTCTACCTCCTGCTGCGGGAGGTGAGCCGGGGGCTCGCCCTGCTGGCGACCTTCTTCCGGCTGGCGCATGCCGCCGTCTACGGCGCCACCCTGCTCACCCTCTGGGTGCCATTGGTCCTGCTCGGTGGCGCACCGTACCTGGCGGTCGTATCCGCGCCCGAACGCGAGGCGCTCGCCCAGCTCCTGCTGGAGTCTCACGGCTACGGCTACGCCCTGGGGTTGGTCTTCTTTGGCGCGCACTGCCTGGTGCTCGGGTACCTGGTCCTGCGTTCCGGCATCGTTCCTCGCCTCCTCGGCGGGTTGTTGCTCGTGGCAGGCGTGGGGTACCTGGTGGACAGCTTTGCCCGGACGCTCCTGGTGGACTATGCCCAGGTGCAGCCCGTGCTCGACCTGGTCGTCTTCGTCCCCGCCTTCGTGGCCGAGCTGTCGTTCTGCCTGTGGCTGCTCCTCAAGGGCGTCCGGCCGCTCCACCCGGTGGCAGACTGACATGCGGGTCTGCATCGTCGGGGCCTCGGGCAAGCTGGGCCGGTACATGGTGCAGCATTGCCTCGATCGTGGCCACGAAGTGGTCGGGGTGTGCCGACCGCAGAGCGTGGGCAAGCTGGACCGGTTTCGCGACCGGATCCGGATCGTGCCCGGTCCTACCAACGATCGGGCGGTCATTGAGGAGGCCGTGGCAGGGTGCGGCGGGGTCCTGGTCGTCGTGGTGCCCTGGGGTGTCCAGCAGTATGCCACCGGCACCGTGCAGGCGGTCCTCGACCTCGCCGACCCGGGCGCGCGATTGGTATTCTCCTGCGGGTGGCACATCAGCAAGGATGGCCAGGACCGGTACTCCTGGAAGCTGCGTTTGCTGGTCGCCTTGATGGGTCCGATCGGCCGGCTCCTCCGCTTCGCCGACCTGGGCGACCAGGTCGAGGCGTTCCGGCGCGTCTTCGCGAGCGACGCCCGGTGGACGGTGGTGCGCGGCAGCGACCTCGAGGAAGGGGAGAGCCAGGGGTTGCCGGTCTGGAGCCGGCACGTGGGCGACCCGATCCTGGCGAGCAACATCACGCGGCGGATCGACTTTGCGCTCTTCATGGTGGCGGCCCTCGACGATGACGACCTGGTCCATGAGGCTCCGGCGATCGTGAGCCGGGTGTCGCCCTCGGCGGTTGCGCATCGGGGACGCGGGAGTTGAGACCCGCGGGGTGATCCAGGGGGTGGCGGGACAGGAGGGTGCATCGCAGGTCGTTCGTGGCGCTCTCGGCAGAACGTCTACCATTGCGGGGACTCATGGTTGAGCCATCACATCGCACTCGCTTCGGCCACGCCGAGCCGATTCTCTGCGTCTCGGACATCGCTGCCAGCGTCCGCTACTACACCGAGGCACTGGGCTTTGCGAATGCCGAATGGGGCACGGACGATTTCACCCTCGTTTCGCGCGACGGCGCGGCCATCTACCTTTCCCGGCGCAGCCAGGGCCAGCCCGGTACCTGGGCGTGGATCGGGGTGGCGGATGTCGAGGCACTCCACCGCGAGTATGCCGCCTCCGGGGCCCGAGTGCGCCACGCCCCCCGCAACTACCCCTGGGCGCTCGAGTTCCATGTCGAGGATCCCGATGGGCACATCCTCCGGTTCGGATCCGATCCAGATCCCGACCGACCGTTCGATGACTGGCTGGAATGACTCCACCCGCTTGGCCGACCCGCGCTCCCTGAAAGGTTCACCTGTGGCGTTGACCCTTGTCCGTCCCCTCCTCCTCGGCGCCCTCACCGTCCTGTTCGTCCCGGCCACCGCCGACGCCCAGGCACCAACCGCCTTCCCCCGCTTCGAGCGCACCCTGCTCCTCGAGACGAGCTCCGAGACCTCGGCCAATGTGAGCATTGGCGACGTCAACGGCGACGGCCATCCCGACCTCGTCCTGGCCAAGGGGCGCCACTGGCCCCTGGTGGACCGGGTACTCCTCGGCGATGGACGCGGAGGCTTCAGCGCCGGATACGACCTCGGGACGGCCTCCGATCGGACCTACACGGGCCAGCTGGTCGACATTGATGGCGACGGCGACTTGGATGTCGTGATCAGCAACGACAATCCCGATCCTGGCCTGGTGTACCGCAACGATGGCACGGGGCGGTTCTCGGTGGGATCCACGTTCGGCGCGGCGGAGTGGAACACCCGCAACGCGACCGTCGCCGACCTGAATGGCGACGGGCTCCCCGACATCGTCGTAGCCAATCGTTCCGGTCCCAATCCCGGCGCCAGCTACATCTGCCTCAACCAGGGTGGCGGGAAGTTCGGGGCCGAGTGCATCCTCTTTGCCCGCGAATCGGCGACGACGATCACCGCCGCCGACCTGAATGGCGATGGACGCCTCGACCTGGTCGTGCCCCACAGGGACGGGGGCCAGGGCCACCTGTACATCCAGGACGGGGCGGCCGGGGAGTTGCGCTTCACCGCCGTGCCATTCGGGCCCGCCAACGCCACGATGCGCGTCTCCTCGGTGGCCGACTTCGATCGCGACGGAATCCTGGACATCGCCACCAGCGACGAACGCCGAGGCGTGGTGATCTACTACGGTGAGGGCGCCAACCGCTATGGGGAGGGCGTGGCGCTCGGCAGCAGTGACCTGGTGCCCTATGCGCTCGTGGCGGGAGACGTGAACCTGGATGGCGCGATCGACATCGTGGTGGGGTACATCGAGGCGCCCTCGGCGGTCCACTTCAACCTGGGTGCCGGTCGCCGATTCGAGGCCACCCGGTTTGGCAACGGCGCCGGGTCGGTCTATGGCCTGGCGATCGGCGACCTGAACGGCGACGGCCGGCCCGACATCGCTGCGGCCCGGTCCGAGGCGCCCAACGTCGTCTACTTCGCCACCCCTGCGCGTCCCGAGCGCTGAGCCGGAGGTGCCGGGACCGCTCTCGATCCGCTACCTTTCCCGCGCCGACGTCGAGGCGGTGGCGCTCGACATGCCCACCGCCATCGGGCTGCTCGAGGCCGCCTTTCGGGAACAGGCCGCCGGCCGGGTGGAGATGCCGCCCAAGCCGGGGATCCACCCCAGGGCCGATGCCTTCATCCATGCCATGCCGGCGGCGATCCCCGCGCTGGGCGCGGCAGGGATCAAGTGGGTCAGCGGCTTCCCCGGCAACCCGCGCCGAGGTCTCCCGTACATCAGCGGCCTGCTGATCCTGAACGATCCGGAGACCGGCTTCCCGACCTGCATCATGGACGCCACCTGGCTCACCGGCTGCCGGACCGGGGCGGCCACGGCGCTCTCGGCCCGGTACCTGGCCCGGCCCGACTCCGAAGTGATCGGCATCCTGGGCTGCGGCGTGCAGGGGCGCACCAACCTGGAGGCACTCGCAACGGTGTTGCCCATCCGGCGCGTGCTGGCGTATGACATCGTCCCCGCGGCGCAACAGCGCTACGTCGAGGAGATGACTGCCCGCCTCGGTCTCGAGGTCATCCCGGTCGACAGCCCCCGATCCGCCGTGGTGGAGAGCGACCTGGTCGTCACTGCTGGCCCGATCCTCAAGCACCCGGAGCCAACCATCGAGGCGGGGTGGCTTCGGCCGGGCGCGTTTGCCTCGGCGGTGGACTTCGACTCCTATTGGCGGCCTGCCGCGCTGGCCCAGCTTGACCTCCTCTGCACCGATCATCTGGCCCAATTCCGGTACTATCGCTCCGTCGGGTATTTCGATGGCACCCCCGATCCCGTCGCTGACCTGGCCGGGTTGGTCTCGGGGCAGGCGCCCGGGCGGACCGATCCCCGGCAGCGGACCATGGCCATGAACCTGGGCCTGGCGCTCGAGGACATGGCGGTGGCCCCGGAAATCCATCGGCGGGCGGTGGCGCAGGGGGTGGGGAGGGTGCTGGAGCTGTAGCGGGGGTGTGCAGGGCAGGAGCCCGGCGGGAGTCGTATATTGTGATGAACGACCTCGGCGGCGTCTGGACCACCACCCCGCCGTCTTCCACCTTCCCCGCACCTCGGCAGGCCATGCAGCGCTGCACCCACCGGTCCGCATCGCTTCCCCCGAGCCTGGCGCCCCTGCTGGCCCTCCTGGCGCTGCTCGCCGCCTGCGGGTCGGCCGACGGGATCACCGACTCGGTCGTCTCCCGGGTGACCGTGTCGCCCGCGACCGTCGGGATCGAGGTGGGCGCCACGACCCAGCTGCAGGCCGCCGCGCTCGATGCCAGCGGGACGCCGATTCCCGGGCGGACCGCCTCCTGGTCCAGTTCCGCTGGCACCGTGGCCTCGGTCTCGAACACTGGGGTGGTCACCGGGGTGAGCCCGGGGGTGGCCATCATTACCGCCACCGTGGGCGACCGCACCGGCCAGGCGACCGTGACCGTCTCCCAGGGCAGCACCCCCGCCGGCACGATCGGCGTCATCGGCTCACAGCAGTTCCAGACCATGACGGGGTGGGAGGCGCTGGCCGAGATCGGCCACGTGGAGTGTGATCCGGCCGCCTACCAGTCCTACAAGAGCGCGCTGCTCGACCGGGCGGCCAACGAAGTGGGCATCAACCGGATTCGCGTGGGGCTGCGGAACGGGTTCGAGAACCCGACCGACTACTTCGTTCCCTTCCGTGCCGGCCAGCTGACCTTCAACCAGTGGAAGGTCTACTGGTTCCAGGTGGTGAACGACAACAATGACCCCATGGTGATGAACCCCGCCGGGTTCAACTGGGGCTACCTCGACTACACGATGGACGAGCTGGTCGTGCCGCTGCGCCAGCGGCTGGCGGCCCGGGGCGAGAACCTGTGGCTCAACCTGTCGTACACCGGGGCGAACAGCGGGCAGCTCCACCGCAACAATCCGCAGGAGTATGCCGAGTTCGTCCTGGCAGCCTTCCAGCACCTGCAGCAGCGCTACGGCTGGGTGCCCAACTCGCTCGAGCTGGTGAACGAGCCCAACCTGGGCAACTGGGACGTGGGCCACATCGCCGCCAACCTGGTCGCGGTCAAGCAGCGGCTCAGCCAGGCGGGATTCACCCCGGAGTTCATCGGGCCGAGTGCGAGTTCCATCAATGCCAGCCTGGTGTATTTCGATGCGCTGATACCGCTGGCAGGGGTGGCGCAGAATCTTGACGAAATAGCCTATCACCGCTACGGCACGGCACCAACGACCGCCCAGCTCCAGGGGATCGCTCAGCGCGGGGCGGCCTACGGCATGCGGACCGCCATGCTCGAGCACGGCGGCAGCGGCCACGAGAATCTCCACGCCGACCTGACGGAGGCGAACGTCTCGGCCTGGCAGCAGTTCGGCCTGGCCTTCTGCGGTGACCAGGACACTGGTGGCTCCTATTTCCCGATCTTCGGCGCCTCCCTGGGCAACAACACGCCGGAGGTGCGCACCGGCGCAATGACCAAGTACCTCCGCCAGTACTTCCGGTATGTGGCGCTGGGGGCGGTGCGGATCGGGGCCACCTCCGCCAATGCGGCGCTGGCCCCGGTGGCATTCCGCAACGTGAACGGTAAGCATGTGGTGGTGGTGAAGGCGTCGGCGGGGGCGACGTTCACGGTAGGCGGACTCCCCGCGGGCAGCTACGGCATCGACTATACGACCAGCAGCGCCTACATGCAGGCGCTGCCGGATGTCACCATCGGAGCGGGCCAGCTGCTCTCCACCGGCATTCCCGCCGCCGGGGTGCTGACGATCTTCGCCCGTTAGCTGCGGCGGGTGGGCGCCTGGGAGCCCTCGGTGATCTCCACCCCGAACCGCTTGAGTCCAGCGACGTAGGGTCCGAATGGCGTCGCCTCGTCCGGGGTGTGCACCCCGAAGTCGGTGATCGTCCCATCCGCCTGCATGATCCCCGTGAGCGCCAGTGAGAATCCGGTGGTGCGCATCATCGCGCTCATCCCGATCGCGGCATCGTAGCGATCCACCAGCTCGAAGGTCTCCACCGCCTCCACCCCGCCCCGGGTCCCCTCCACCGTGACACGGAGCGCCACGAGGTCGTGCCCCTCCGGCCGGTACAGCTTCGGGTGGGTGGCGGCGATGAACAGGTCCCGGGGGCGCACCTGCTGGCCCTTGACGTCGATCGGGTCGTTGCTGATCAGTCCCAGTTCGCGGATCGGCTTCATGATCGCGACGTGCCCCGGATAGCGCAGGGTCTTGTACTCCATCGTCTCGATCTTGCCCTCCCACGCGAACGGCATCGTGCTGATGCCGCCCCCGGTGTGGAAGGCCTCGAGCCGGCCCACCGGGGCCGGGAAGTCGACCGGTTCCAGTTCCGAGAGCGCATCCACCTCGACCGCCTTGCCGTTGCGCAGCACCCAGGACGGCGTGGTGTAGTAGTCGAGGGCCCCCTCGAGCGAATACACGATCTGATAGTTGAGCGGCGGCTCGGGATGCTGGGGCAGGCCCCCCACGTAGATCCGGACCGTCCGGGCCTGGTCCATCCGCCGGATGCCCTCGGCAGCGAGGATGTTGACCATTCCCGGCGCCAGGCCGCAGTCGGGAATCACCGAAAGGCCGGCGGCCCGCGCCTGGTCGTGCAGCGCCTTCTGCTCCTGCACGATGGCGGTGTTGCCGCCGAGGTCGGAGAAGTGGGCGCCGCTGGCAATGGCCGCCCGGGTCATCGGTTCGTTGAAGTAGTAGGGCAGCGCGCACATCACCGCGGCGTGTCCCTGCATCAGGGTGGAGACGGCGGCAGAGTCCCGGGCGTCCAGCGCCACGGTCCGGAGCCGGCCTCCGCGCCACGGGGCCAGGAATTCCGGCAGCTCCCCGGGATGCAGGTCGGCCACGGTGACGGACTCTATCCTGTTATCCTGCAACAGGTTGTATGCACAGGCCGAGCCCTGCAGCCCCGCACCCAGCACCAGCATCTTCATAACCGGACCCCCGTCGTTCCGTGCGAAATGATGACCAGCCCCCTAACCTAGCGGATCATCCAGTTGGCTTCAACGCCGCCGGGCAGCGGCCTAGATTCCTTCCCATGGCAGATTCTCCCGCCCGGACCCGTCGCGATGCCGTCGCCACCCGCAGTCGCCTGGTTCGCGCCGCCCTCGAACTGTTCGCCACCCAGGGCTACCACGCGACGACCACGCCGGCGATCGCGGCCCGGGCCCGGGTGGCCGAGGGAACGATCTATCGGCACTTCGATGGGAAGGAGGCGCTTCTCAATGAGGTCTTCCGCGAGGCCCAGCGCTGGGCGTCGCGGCTGGTCCTGGAGGACGAGGGGGTCCGCGGCGTCACCCCCGCCGACCGGCTTCGGCGCATCGCCCACCGGCTGGTCGCCACCGCCCAGGGCGATCCCGCCCTGGTTCGGATGCTGTTCCGTCCGCGCGATGCCGTGGAGCTCGACGACCGGAGCCGGGAGGCACTTCGGGAATTCCGGTCCGGGCTGGCGCTGGTGGTCGCGACCGGGAAGCAGCAGGGGGCGGTGCGGTCCGGGTCGGCCGAGGTGTGGGCGGCGGTGTGGCTGTCGTTGGTGGGACATGCGGTGGAGCGGGTTGCGGCCCGGGAGTGGACCCCCGACCACCCCCACACCGCCCAGGTGGTGGAGGCGGCGTGGGACGCCATCGCGACGCGGGTTACTGCGGGGGAACCACGAGCCCCGTCTCCCCCTCCGACCGGCGCGGCGGACCCGGGGCGTACGTCGCCTGGCGGGGGTGGGCCGGCACCTGGGTCCACATGACGTGCCGGCTGCGGCCGGGCCCCAGCGGCCGAACCTCAAGCCGGTCCTGGTCGAACCAGGCCACGCTGTCTCGGCCCCACCGAAGGGGGTCGGCGCCGCGGGGTGAGAGTTGCTGCGGGGCGCCCACGCCGAGGGGATAGCTGCAGACCCCGCCGTCCAGGCAGTTGTCGACGATCGCGAAGACCGGATCGCCCACCGCCACCAGCACCTCGAGCACCGCCCGGCCCATCTCCTCCCCGACCAGCCGCCGCGGCGCCGGGTGAGCGGGGGGCGCCTGGAGTTCGTAGAGTCCCTGGGTCGTCCGGACCAGGAGCGCGGTGCCGCTGGGGCGCCACGCGAGGTCGAGCGGCGCTCCGGCCCCCTCGGGCAGCTCCAGTTCCCGCTCCGAGGCGTTCAGCAGGTTCATCACCGTGACCACGCGCGTGGTCGAGTCCCCCTGCACCGGCTGGCGGAAGAAGGCGACCATGGTGCCGGCGGGTGCCAGCGCGGGATGCGACTCGACCGGACGATTGAAGGTGAGCTGGTAGACCGGCCCCCCGCCGGGCGAGGCGGCGAAGAGGTCGGTGGACCCGTCGGGGGCGTCGCCCACCAGGATCACGATCGGTTCCTCGCCGACGGCGATCCGGTTCATGAGGGGACTGAACTGGCATCCCGCAATGGCGAGCAGGGACGGGGTCAGGCAGGTGAGGGCCAGGACGTTCCGCACGTGGTGCATTCCTCCGGAGTGGTCGTGACCGCGGTGGCTCAGCGGCTGCCGGCGAGCGCTGCGGCCAGCGCGGTCAGGTCGGGAAACCGGTCCTCCCGGTCGCGCGCCAGGGCGCGCTGGAGGGTGGCTTCCAGGGCCTCGGTGGCCTCGGGCCGCCTGCTCCGCAGGGCGGCCGGGGGATCGGTCAGCCGGTGCAGCATCGTCTCCTGCGAAGTCCCGCCGGGGAAGGGAAGCTCACCGGTCAGCAGCTCGAAGGCCAGGACCCCGAGGGCATACTGGTCGCTTCGGGGATCGAGCGGGAGCCCCCGGATCTGCTCGGGGCTCATGAACTCCGGGGTGCCGAGGATCACGCCGGTGTCGGTGATCTTCTGCTGCCCGTCCTCCGATGGGGCCGGCTTGGCGAGGCCGAAATCCATGATCACGGCGCGCGTCCCCTCCGGTGCCGGCACCAGCATCACGTTTTCCGGCTTGAGGTCGCGGTGCAGCACGCCGCGGTCGTGGGCGTGCTGCAGCCCGGCGCAGAGTTGCACCACGATGTCGAGCACCTCGTCGATCGGCAGCGGGCTCTCGCGCTCGACTCGGGTGGCCAGCGATTCCCCCTCCAGCAGCGGCATCACGAGGTAGTGCAGCCCCCGGTCGCTGCCGGCCGCGGCGATGTGGCACACCCCGGGGTGGTCCAGGCGCATCGCCAGCGCCGCCTCGCGGCGCAGCCGCGCGATGGACTCGGGGTCGGCCGCGAGCCGCGAGGTGAGCACCTTGATCGCGACCTGCTCGCCCGATTCCCGGTCGGTGGCGCGATAGACGAACGCCATCCCCCCTGTGCCGATCGACTCACCCAGCAGGTACCGTTCGTCGAGCAGCCAGCCGGTCAGCCGGGAGGCCGGTTCCACGAACTTGGAGTGGGGGTCCCAGACGCCGCCGGGCCGGACCGGCGGATCGGCGGCCCGTTCGGGATCCGGCGACGGCGCGGGCACCAGGGCATAGCCATCCCGCATGCAGAACCGGGCCGGTGGCAGGTAGCGGCCGCTACACTGGGGACAGCGGAGTTCCATCAGTCCCGATACCGGTTCCTGCCGTCGGCCTTGGCCTTGAGGAGGTTGGCGTCGGCCACGGCGAGGAAGGAGTCGGGGTCGGTGACACGCGGGTCCGGCACGGTCGCGAGCCCCATGCTGAGGGTGATCTGCACCGGGTGCTCCGCGTCCCCGAACCGCTGCGCCGCCACCCGCCGAAGCACCCGTTCGGCAAAGATCCGCGCGCCGCTCGCACCCGTCTCGGGCAGGAGCACCACGAATTCCTCACCGCCGTACCGGGCGATCAGGTCCACGGCCCGCTGCTCCCGGCGCAGCATCTGGGCCACCTGCTGGAGCACCAGGTCGCCGACCTGGTGCCCATGGGTGTCGTTGGTGTCCTTGAAATGGTCGATGTCCGCCAGGATGCAGGTCAGCACCGTCTGGTACCGCTCCGCCCGGTCCAGCTCCAGCTTGAGCTTCTCGGCCAGTGCCCGCCGGTTGAACAACCCCGTCAGCGGGTCGGTCTCCGCCAGCAGCTTCATCTGCTCCTGCGCCGCCACCGCGCGCTGCAGGTCGTACGCCTTCTCGATCGACGAGAGCGACGCCCGGATGACATTCTCCGCGAAATGGACATCGTGCTGGTCCAGGGGCGTATCGCCCTCGGTGGACCGCAGGAAGAAGAGGCCGGACCGGTGACCCGCGAGGGTGAACGGCACCGCGATTGCCGAGGTGGTGGGGACGGCCTGGCCCTCTGCCGCCCACTCGGCGCGGGCACTGGCGTAGAGGGGGTCCTGGGAGACGTCTCGCACCAGCACCGCCTTCCCGGTCTCCAGGGCCCGACGCAGCTCGGGATAGCGGCGCAGCTCCACCGCCTGGTCCTCGAGGTCCGGCAGCTCAAAGGCCGCCACCAGCGTCCCGATGGCGTCGCCCGCCTCGGCCAGCACGATCGAGCAGCGCGAGATCCGCAACCCCTCCGCCACCCGGCGGACCAGCACCCGGAAGATCTCGGCCGGCTGCAGCGAGGTGGTGATCTCCCGGAGGATCTCGACCAGCTCGACCCGGGCCAGGGCGTCGGCACGGGCCTGGCTGAGCTCGCGCCCCACCCGCATGTGCAGTCGCACCCGCGCCAGCACCTCGCGCACCCGGAACGGCTTGGTGATCAGGTCGGCCGCCCCGGCCCCAAGCGCCTGCTCGGCGAGGTCCTCGGGCGGGTCGGTCGCCAGCAGGATCACCGGCACGATCCGCAGGTCGGGGTCGGCCTTGAGGCGCTGCACCAGCGCCAGCCCCCCGCCGGGAATGTCGATGTCCGCCATGACCAGGTCGACGCCGTGGCGGGTCTGGAGGTGTTCCACCACCGCGTCGCTGGAGTCGAGCAGCGTCACGGCATAGCCGTTCTCGCCCAGGACCCGCATCAGGGTGCGGCTCAAGAGCTGGTCCGGGTCGGCCAGGACCACCTGGGGGGCGAGGGTCAACGGACCAGCTCCGCGAACCGCTCCGGATCGACGTTGCCGCCACTCAGGATGGCCGCGGTGGGGCCGGTCACGGCCAGGTGGCCGGCCAGCAGCGCCGCCACGGTGGCGGCTCCGGAGGGCTCGACCCGCATGCCGTGGTGCTGGTACAGGAACCGCACCGCGGCGAGGATCTCGTCGTCGGTCACCTGGATGACACCGGCGAGCACCGGCTGGATGTACTCGAAGGGAATGGTGCCGATCTGCATCGGCAGGAGGCCGTCGGCCACGCTGGCGGTCCGCTCCAGCGTCACCGGCTTCCCGGCGGCGAGCGCTGCGGTGAGCTTCGGTGCCCCCACCGGCTCCACTCCGAAGACCCGCACATCGGGGCGGAGGAGCCGGGTTGCCGCGCAGGCGCCGGCCAGCAGCCCGCCGCCCCCGACCGGGGCCACGATGGTGCGCACCTCGGGCCAGGCGTCGAGGATCTCCAGGGTGCAGGTGGCCTGGCCGGCCACCACCGCGTGGCTCTCGTAGGGCGGCACCATCACCAGGCCCTCGGTGTCGGCCAGTTCCTGCGCGACGCGACCCCGCTCGCTGGCGGGGCCGCTGACCATCACCACCTCGGCGCCCCGGCTCCGGACCCCGTGCACCTTGATGGCGGGGGCCGAGTCGGGCATCACGACGACGGTGCGCAGGCCCGCGCGGGCGCCCGCCAGGGCGAGGGCCTGGCCGTGGTTGCCGGAGCTGTGGGTGACGATCCCGCGCGCGCGCTGCTCGGCGGTCAGCCGGCTGACGGCGTGCCAGGCGCCCCGGATCTTGAAGGCGCCCATCGGCTGGAGGTGTTCGCACTTGAGGCGCACCGGCCCCGGCCCGGGGGTCCCGATCCCGGGGGCGTCAATCAGCGGGGTCTCCAGGGCCACGCCCTGGAGCGCCGCGGCGGCCGAGCGGAGCTCGGCCTCGGTCACTCGCCGCCCGCCGCCGTCGGCTCGTCGTCGCCGGTCGGGTCCTCGGTGCCCTCGTCGTCCTCCTTGACCACCCGGGCCACGTCCATCACCGTATCGCCCTCGTCCAGGTTCATGACCCGGACCCCCTGGGCGTTGCGGTGGGTGGTGCGGATGTCCTTGACGGGGGTGCGGATGATGATCCCGTTCCGGCTGATGAGCATCAGCTCGTCGTCGGGAATCACTTCCTTGAGGGCCACCAGGGCGCCGGTCTTGTCGGTCCGGTCCATGGTGATGATCCCCTTGCCGCCGCGGGTCTGGGCCCGGTATTCGGACAGTTCCGACTGCTTGCCGTAGCCGTTCTCCGAGAGGACCAGGATCTTGGCGTCGCGGCGGACCACCACCATGCCGATCACGGCGTCGTCGGCGTCGAGGTTGATGCCCTTGACGCCACCGGTGGCGCGGCCCATCTCGCGGACATCACTCTCGTGGAACCGGATGCTCATGGCGTTCCGGGTGCCGAGGACGACGTCGTTGTTCCCCTCGGTGATCTGGACGTCGATCAGCTCGTCATCGGCATCGATGTTGATCGCGTTGATGCCGGTGGAGCGGACGTTGCCGTAGGCGGAGAGGACGGTCTTCTTCACCGTCCCGTTGCGGGTCGCGAACATCAGGTAGCGGTCGTCGGCGAACTTGCGGACCGGCACCAGCGAGGCGATCCGCTCGTCCTGGCCGATCGCAATGCAGTGCACCACCGGCTTGCCGCGCGCGGCCCGGCCGCCCTGCGGGATCTCGTGGACCTTGAGCCAGTAGACCTGGCCGCGGTCGCTGAAGAACATCAGGTAGTCGTGGGTGCTGGCGATGAAGAGGTGCTCGATCCAGTCCTCTTCCTTCGTCGTCGCGCCGGTGAGGCCGCGCCCGCCGCGGCGCTGCCGGCGGTAGGTGCTGACCGGGATCCGCTTGATGTAGCCGGTGTGGGAGATGGTGATGACCATGTCCTCCTCGGCGATCAGGTCCTCGATCGAGAAGTCGGCCTCGTCGGGGATGATCTCGGTCCGGCGGTCGTCACCGAAGGCCTTCACCACCTCGCCCATCTCCTCCTTGAGGATCGCCATCCGGCGCGGCTTCGAGGCCAGGATCCCGCGCAGGTCGGCGATGATCGCCCGGACCTCGGCCAGCTCCGCCTCGAGCTTCTCGATCTCGAGCCCGGTGAGCTTGGCCAGCCGCATGTTGAGGATCGCGTCGGCCTGCTTCTCGCTGAACCCGAACCGCTTGCGCAGCCGCTGGTCGGCCTCGGGGGTGTCGGTCGAGCTGCGGATGATCTGGATCACCTCGTCGATGTTGTCGACGGCGATCTTGAGCCCCTCGAGGATGTGCTCCCGGGCCTCGGCGGCGGTCAGGTCGAACTGGGTCCGCCGGACGATGATCTCGTGCCGGTGGGCAATGAAGTGCTCCAGGAGCTGCTTCAGGTTCATCACCTGCGGCTGGCCATTCACCAGCGCCAGGTTGATGACCCCGAAGGTGCTCTGCATGCTGGTGTGCTTGTAGAGCTGGTTGAGCACCACGTTCGGGATCATGTCGCGCCGCAGCTCGACCACCAGCCGCATCCCGTCGCGGTCGGACTCGTCGCGCACCGCGGTGATCCCCTCGATCTTCTTCTCGTAGGCCAGGTGGGCAATGTCCTCGGCCAGCCGGGCCTTGTTCACCTGGTAGGGCAGCTCGGTGATCACCAGGGCGCTCTTGCCGCTCGACTCCTTCTCCTCCACCTGCACCCGGGCCCGCATGATCACCTTGCCGCGGCCGGTCTCGTAGGCCTCGCGGATGCCCTGCATCCCGTAGATGTAGCCGCCGGTCGGGAAGTCGGGGCCGGTGACGTGCTGGCAGAGGTCGGCCACCGTGGCGTCGGGGTTGTCCACCAGGGTCTCGACCGCCTTGGCAACCTCGCGCAGGTTGTGGGGCGGGATGTTGGTCGCCATGCCGACGGCGATGCCGCTGGAGCCGTTGACCAGCAGGTTCGGGATCCGGGAGGGCAGGACCGTCGGCTCGAGCAGCCGGTCATCGAAGTTGGGCTGGTAGTCGACCGTCTCCTTCTCGATGTCGTCCAGCATCGTGACGGCCACGCGGGTCATCTTCGCCTCGGTGTACCGGTAGGCGGCGGCGGGGTCGCCGTCGACCGATCCGAAGTTGCCCTGGCCGTCCACCAGCGGATACCGGAGCGAGAAATCCTGGACCATGCGGACCAGGGCATCGTAGACCGAGCTGTCGCCGTGGGGGTGGTACTTGCCGAGCACGTCGCCCACGACGGTGGCGGACTTCTTGTAGGCGCGGCCGGGGACCAGGCCGAGCTCGTTCATGGCGTAGAGGATCCGGCGGTGGACCGGCTTGAGGCCGTCGCGCACGTCGGGGAGGGCACGGCTGACAATGACGCTCATCGAATAGTTGATGAACGACTGCTTCATCTCCTCTTCGATCGGGCGCAGGACGATGCGCTCGCGCGAGCTGGGGGCGGTCATGAGGGTCCGTGGAACAGGTCAGGAAAGGGGGCCGCGGGGCGGCCGAACGGCAAGCCTGAAATATAGCCCGGTGAGGGGTGGAATGGCAGGGGTGGTGGCGGTGGGTAAGGTGTTGTGGGGGAATGGGTTAGGGGCTAGGGACTGGGGGCTGGGGGCCAGGGGTGACTGAATGAGGACCGGGGAATGGGGAATCCGTTCCGTTTCCGATCTGCGGGGGCCGATTCCAATCGGCCCCTGCAGATCATTTACCTACAGCTCCCGGAACAGCTCGGCCAACGCAATCACCAAAGGCGCCGCCGCACCCACGGGGTGCCATCGGATTGTCTCGTGCTCCACGACCGGGAACGTGAGCTCGGGGGTCCACGCCTCCACGACACCGGCCTCCGCATCCACCAGCCAGTAGAGCGGTATTCCCATCTCCTGGTAGAGCCGTCGCTTGGTGAACCGATCCTCCCGGGTGCTCGAGGGACTCATGACCTCCACGACGAGGAGCGGAATGCCAATCTGCTTCCAATCCCCGGTCCGGGCACTTGCGAGGTCGATGACCAGCACGTCGGGGATGACCATGCTGTCCAGCCCCCAGTGGACGTCACCACCCGCATGTACCTCGCCCAGGAGTTCCCGGTCGAGGTACTCGCCGAGCAGCTTGACCAGACGCCCCACAATGCGCTGGTGCAACATCCGGGGGCTCGGGCTCACCAGCAACTCCCCGTGCACCACCTCGTACTTGTTCCCGTCCTCGGGGAAGTCGAGAAGGTCCGCGGCGGTGAAATAGTGCTGGACGGCCATGACCATAGTATCGGCTCGGCGGGAGGGGGTTGGCAAGACATCTCGCCAAGGTGGGGAACGGGGGCGCAGGGTGGTAACCGAAATCACGCGGAATGGTCCATTTCGGCGCACCCTGCCCGGCCCGGTCCCCCCATCGCTTCAGCGATGCTCCTGGCCGAGCCGCGGCTTCAGCCGCGAGGGACAGGTCCGGCCCGGCCCGGCCGGTCGGTCCACCCGGGGGGAGGGGTCTCCCGGTTGTGCTTGTCGGCGCCAGTCGAGCCGTTGCGCTCACGACGCGGGGTCGGCGTCCTCTACCTGCCAGGCCCCCTGCACCGTGGCCGTGACATGCCACCGGGCACCCACGACGAGGTGCCAGATATCCGAGTCGCTGCCCTCGATTCCTGCGATGCGGAACTGATGTGAGCCGATCCGCAGCTCCAGTGTCATCTCGGGTTCTCGGAGCACGACCTGCTCAAGGACCTGGCCGTAGAGGGGCTCGCAGACCGCGAGTGCCTCGTCGTTGCCACGGAGCACCTGCTCCTTCCCAGACGAGTCCCGCAGGAGCAGCCGGCCATCCCAGACCAGAACCGACCACTCGCCAATGGTACCGTGCGAGACTGCGGGGTTCCGCGATGATATCACTCGTCCGAACTCGAACGCGACCCCAACGTACCCGGGAGTGAGCAAGGTAAAGGGCTGCCCCTCCCAGCCTTTGGTGATGGCGGCCCACAGTGCGGCGTCAGACGCTGCGAACTGCCGCGGGAACGGGCCAGGAAACGGCATCATGTTGGACCTCAGGTGAATGCGATCGCGCACGCCGGAACCTGCCCCACGCTCGCTCCCTGGCCGGGTGCGAGGCCATCACCGTCACCAGGTGCCCGGGCGCCGACTCCCCTCCCCAGGCAACTCCCGCGATGAGCCCCGGCAGGAAGACGGCAATCGCGACGGAGCCGGGAAGGGGTACCGCGAAGGCGATGCGGATCACGCCGAGGAAACAGGGGGTGGAGAGTTGGCGGGTGTGGCCCTTTCGCGAGTTCTGGTGCGCGAGAAGCCTAGGGGAGCAACACGACCTGGCGGACCTGCAGGGTTGGGGCCTGGCCTCTTTCCTCGATGCCATGGTGCCAGGCGCGGATGAGCTGCCCTACCTCGATTGCGCTCGGGGGCACCCGCGTGTAGGTAAGGTCCCGCTCCAGGCGATAGACTGGTGTATCCGGGCCAATCCGGATGTACACCTCGCGTGGAGGTGGGGCGGGGGTGGTGGCGACGACTCCCGTCAACAGGACGCGATGGCCGGCCCCATCGGCCTGGGAGGACACCGCCACCCCGGACAATGCGTCGTCGACAGTGGAAAGGATCCGGTCACTGCTGCAGGCAAGGTTCGCACTCCCGACCAGGAATATCATCGAGGTGCCGAACGCCAGCATGCGTTTCCGCGTCGGGGCAGGCATTTCCGGATTCCCTCTCGGTCAGGGAGTCGCTGTCCATGGGGCCGATTGGAATCGGCCCCTGCAGATCATTCACCTACACCTCCCGGAACAGCTCCGCCAACGCAATCACCAATGGCTCCGCCGCACCCGCGGGGTGCCACCGGATCGTCTCATGCTCCACGACCGGGAAGGTGAGCTCGGGGGTCCAGACTTCCACGACGCCGGCCTCAGCATCCACCAGCCAGTACAGGGGGATCTGCATTTCCTGGTAGAGGCGCCGCTTGATGAAGCGATCCTGGCGGCTGCTGGAGGGGCTCAGGACCTCCACGACCAGGAGCGGAATGTCGATCTGCTTCCAATCGTTCCTCTGGGCGCTTTCACGGTCCACCACCAGCAGGTCCGGAATGACCAGGCTGTCCTGGCCCCACTGCACATCGCCCCCGGGGTACGAGACGCCGAGCGGGAACCGCTCAAGGTACCCATGTAGCAGGAAGCCCAGTCGGCCGACCACCAGTTGGTGGAGCATCCGCGGCGACGGGCTCACCAGCAGCTCCCCGTGCACCACCTCGTACTTGTTCCCGTCCTCGGGGAAGTCGAGGAGGTCCGCGGCGGTGTAATAGTGCTGGACGGCCATGACCATAGTATCGGCTCGGCGGGAGGGGGTTGGCAAGACATCTCGCCAAGGTGGGGAACGGGGGCGCAGGGTGGTAACCGAAATCACGCGGAATGGTCCATTTAGGCGCCGCCCGTCCCCCACGGGGGGTGATCGGCCGCCATCGGCCCCGGCAAATCGGTGTGGCGTCTGCCGGCCCCCCAATGGCCCATCGCTTCAGCGATGCACCTGGCCGAGCCGCGGCTTCAGCCGCGAGGGGCCCGGGGGGCGGCCGCCATCGGCCCCTGCAAATCGGTGTGGCGTCTGCCGACCCCCAATGGCCCATCGGTTCAGCGATGCACCTGGCCGAGCCGCGGCCGCGAGGGAGTGGATCCACCCCCCGGGGGCGACGATCCCCGAGTGTCACCCGGTGACACCCAGTGTCCGTACGGACGGACACTTTTGGTGGACACTCGGCCCCCTCCCCCCCGCCGAGGGTGCTGCCCGGGTGGAAAACCCCCACCCCGGATTGCCGCCGTCACCCCGCCCCAGGGCCGGATCGATACCCTCTCTGGCAATCGGTCGTCACCCGGTTGGTCACCGCTCATCACCACTCGGTCCGGTGGTCGTCACGACCTTGTCCACCGCGTGTGTGCGGGGTGCACGTCCCGTTCAACATGTCGCACTGCGGTCGCGGGCGACTCGCCCTCAGGCGCCAGCTCTTGTGCGGAACCTTCGCGATGGCCCGCACCGCACCGGCCACCCCTCGCGGCACCGGCATCAGCCCGAAATGGCGTCAGTAGGCGGTTGCGCGGTGGTACGTCGGCGGATTGCAGGGCACGATCTGGATCGTTGCCGCGCCGAACTGCACCCGGGTTCGCGCGGCGCGGCGACTCGCCGGCGCGCACCGGTACCCCGCTCGCGCGGGCTGGCCGAAGTACCGGAACTCGTCAAGCATGTGCACCTCACTCGTCATGGGTTGTACCACCACTCGACACCGACGGCGCCTGCCAACGCATCCATTCGCATGCCTGTGGAGGGTGGGTGTGTCGAGGTGCTCGGTGCCGTGCGCAGCGGCGACGGTGATCGCACGCGCCGGTGTGGAAAATTCTATGGCACGTCCGATGCGTCTGGGGGTGTCGCCAGCGCGCGCCGGCATTCCCAGCAGGTCACAATTCACGCAGGTCAAGGAGGAAGGAGCAGGTCATGAACCGGATGGTAGGCAAGCACGTGGACCGGGCTCGGCGAGTGGCGGAGTTTGCTCGCCAGCATCCGTCCGACCTCCCGGGGTACCAGGCCGCGCTGGAGCGGATCGAGGAGCGGCTGGCCCGCGTCACCGAAGTGGCGCAGGAGGAAGTGGGCAGTGTTCGTGAGGAGCGGGCGGCGGTGGCGCGTCGCCTGGAGTTGCGGGAGCAGTTGACCGCCGACCTCCAGATGGTGGCGGGGATCGCCCGGATCGCGGGGCGGGAGTCGGTCGGGACGCCGATCGTGCTCCGGTACCCGGGCCCGCGGCGGAACCAGCTGCAGTTCCTGAACGGCGCCCGGCAGGTGGTGGTGGCGGCGACCGAGCGGGAGGAGTTGCTGATCGGCTATGGGTTGCCGGTCGGACACCTGGCGGCGTTGTCGGGCGACCTCGACCGCTTCGCCGAGCTGCTGGGCGAGCGGGACGCCGCCAGCCGGGCCCATGTCGGCGACCGGCAGCAGTTGCTGGTGCTGGCGCAGGAGCTCCGGCTGGTGGTGGAGCAGATGCATGTCATCAACCGGTACCGGTTCCGGAAGGATCGCGCCCTGATGGCGATGTGGCAGGCGGCGCGTGACCTCCGGGCCGGATCGGGGAAGGGGCAGGGGACGCGGGCGAGCGGCAGCGAGCCGCTGGCGTTGCCCGCTGGAGGTGATGCGAGCCGGTCGGCGGCATGACCGGTGCAGGGAGAGCAGGGCCAGATCGCCTCATCTCGCGGATCCGCGAGGTGGGGCGGTGTGGCGTACAGGTGTGGGTGCTTAGTGAGGGGGCCGCGCTCAAGGGGGTCCGGGGGGCACTTGGTTCACGCGCAGGCTGCCACGTGACGATGAACATTCTCCCGCCGGCGTTGGGTAGTTGGACGCTCAGATCGCTTCCGGATCTACCAGTGGGTCGAGGTGCGAGGAACCTACTTGGATTCCTGTCCAGGTCGATCACCTGCCACTATCCCTTACTAGATGACCGTAAAGGCTCGGCTCCCTCAACGGCACTTAGGCCGCCATTCCAGTCTTTGCCCAAGCCGCACTCGGACTCTCTTTCGAATAGTCCGGCACGTCCACCCGCATTGATCTTGGCCCACGCTTCCAGTCCATTCACAAGGGAATCCGAGACATCAAAGGGTGATGTGGAATGGCCCCTCCGCAACTTCTATGGCACGAGCACACCTAGGGTTCGCATCTCGCTCCCTCGCACATCCTGATCCAACAGCCCGTACAGGGGAAACATAATCTTCAACCAGCACCGACTCCAGGAGGGCGGCCGCACCCAGGGAGCTCAAGTCGTTGTCGGGAGTGGGGGGACATACGCTGACCTTACCCCGTTGTGAGTACGGGTGATTCTGGGTCTTCGGTGAAGCGCGCGGCATAGACAGCTGGGGGCACGTGCCCCAGGCTGCTGTGGGGCCGGGCGCGGTTGTACTGCTGCCGCCACCGTTCGATACTCTGCCGGGCATCGGCCAGATCGATGAAGTACTGCTCGTTCAGACACTCATCCCGGAACTTCCCATTGAAGCTCTCGATGAACGCATTATCGACGGGTTTTCCGGGGCGGATGAAGTCCAGGGTGATGCCCGCGGCCCGACTCCAGCTCAGGAACGCCCGGCTGGCGAACTCCGCCCCGTGATCGCAGACCAACGCGCCCGGAGGCCCGCGCCGGGCCATGACCTGCTCGAGGGCTCGGATCACCCGGGCGCTGGGCAGGCTGTAGTCCACCGTCAGGGCCGGACACTCGCGGGTGCATGCATCGACCAGGGTGAGCACCCGGATCGCCCGCCCCGAGGCCAGGCGGTCCTGGACGAAGTCGACGGCCCATCGCTCATTGGGGCGCGTCGCGGCCGGACGGGCGACCCGCGGGCCCACCGGCAGCCGTTTCCGCCGCCGCCGGACCACGCCCAGGCCCTCCGCGTGATAGATCCGGGCGGTCCGCTTGTGATTCACGACCACCCCCTCCTGCCGCAGCAACCAGTGCAACCGGGGCACCCCCCAGCGGGGATGCTGCGTCGCTGCGTCCCGCAAGGCGGCACCCAGCACCGCATCCGCGGCTGCTCGGCGGGAGGTATAGGCATAGCTGGTCCGACTGATCCCAACCAGCCGGCAAGCCCGGGTGATCCCCACGCGGCGGCGCTCCCGCAAGTAGGTGACGGCCTGCCGCCGCTGCGTCGCCGTCACCACTTTCGTCCCACCACGTCTTTGAGCAGTGCGTTGTCCAGGCTGAGCTCGGCCACCAGCTTCTTCAGGCGCCGATTCTCATCCTCCAGCGCTTTCAACCGCTTGGCCTCGGCCACGCCCACGTCCTGGAACCGCGCCCGCCACCGCCGCAAGGTCTCCCGGCTGATCCCGTGGCGCCGGGTCACCTCCGCCCAGGTCGCCCCGGTCTCCATCTCCCGGACAATCCGGACCATCTGCTCCTCACTGAACCGACTCTTCCGCATCAGGGCCTCCCGTCCTCCAGACGGTACAGACCCAGATTACCTCGTACTCAACGCGGGGGTAAGGTCACCCGTTGCCGCACTAGTGTCACTGAGCTCACGTGATTCTCATCAGTACCTTCTAGTGCGTAATACCCCTTGCGAACCTGGGCCCACGGCATCAGGAACGGGCCAGGGGACCGCCTCGATCGGATCAACACAATTTCTGGCTGGGTAGCCGAGCCCGCCAACCGAAATTCGTCAAGGACCTGTTCACCGTTGACATCGATCATGCCGACGTAGAGGTGACCCTCACTACCAAACCATATCGCGGCGATCACAAGTTGCCGTCTTACGGTTGTTCGTATCCTTCCCTCGGTCGCAGTGATGATAAAGGCATCCTCGGCTCTCGGGACGAAGTCGTTGGTGCGTGTTGCTTGGAGCAGAAGGGCTCCGCTAGGTGCGTATGCTTCAATCGTGTATGGTCCTGGAGTCACATACCACACCCGTCCTAGGCGGTCGACCGCGATGGGACCAGCCCCAACATCGAACGCCACGCGAGCCGTGCGGGCCGGGAGGAGCTTGCCGAAGGAGCGGCTATGGCTTCCGTCCCTCCGGACGAACTCATGGATCACGCCTTGGGTCGAGCCGGAACGATCGGTCCCGGCGAGGACAAGGGTCGAATCGGTGGCAATCATCTGACGTACGGTGATCATCGGTTGAAGCGTGATGCTCCGGATGAACCTAAGGTCCTTGCCGAACTCCGAGACCCTCCCTTGGTATAGATCATACACATAGACCACGCCGTCCGGAGCGACGGCAACTCGGTAGGGTAGTGTGAACTCGCCGGGGCCCTCACCCAAGCGCCCCATTGTCCCGATCTTCCGCCCGGTGTGGTCAAGGACATGAACCTTGTGGTCGATATGGTCAACGATGAGAATCTGCCCGTTTGAGTCCGCTGCGATGGCGACGATACCCCCGATCGAGAGCGAACCCGCGTCTAGGGTACCTCCCATTCGCCAAAGGGTATCCAGGCGACCACCCGGTTGAGAAAGCGGTGCGACGTTTGGAAGGGTGACGGCCGCAACCTGGGCGTCTACACGACCGGTGCTGGAACCAATGAGCACGGTGACTGACGCAATGAGGCTGGTCAAGGGGTGCGGGAGGCGCATGCGGTGCCTGGTGGAAGGGTGGTGGAGGGGTAGCAGGAGGTCGCAGCCGGCGGGCTGCGGCCTCCCGCCCTTTGCTATCAGTGGTCTACATTCATGTTGTGCAGGTCGATGCCCGCGAGTGCATCCGCTCTTACGACAAATAGTGGTTGCCCGGACAGCGCGCACGGGACCAGCGCGTAATGGTGGAAGCCGGTTTGTGTTTGGATCAGTCCCTGCCCAAAAAGTAAAGAGTGGTCTTCCGCTGCCAGCAGAGCATCTTCTTCCGTCTCACCGCAACCAGTGCGCTCAATGTCACAGCCATCGACGTCCGCATGGCAGTTGAATCCACCGATCTGACCTTGGGGGAGGTACATGCAACCCATTCCAACCGGCTGACCAGCGGGATTGAGGATCAGGACACACTCCTGATTGCATGGCTGTTGAGCTTCCACGGAAGCCGGGGCAGTGGCCGCCAGAACGCCCGCGAATAGAATGCCGCACAGGGTTCGCATACGAAATCTCCAAAGGGGGGTGGGAGGCATTGTGGCCGGGCGCGGCCAGTCGCGGCCGACGGCACCGGTCCTGAGTGATCCCAAGATGAATCCAGGCGGTCCATCGGCCCATAGCTTTCCCGGATGTCTTTCCCGGATGTCTTTCTCGGCCTATTCAAGCCCTCTGCCGGTGCCGCACCGCACTCCCGGCCCCATCCGTTCTGCAAGGCGCACCAGAAGTACCGCAGGCCCCCCATCCCGGACCTGCTGCCAAGCGGACCCCGTGGCCCGCACGACCGCCCGATGCAACGTGGTCGGCTCGATTCCGGCTGCGTACGCCTGCGCAGAGAGCGCCTGGCCCTCCGCCTCCCAGGTGGAGAGCATTGCGATCGTGCGCAACCAGTCCTGAATCTCACCCGGAGGTGGGAACCCGTGCTTCTGCAGCCGTCGCGCCAGTGCTTGGCGGTCGGGGAGTCCAACAGTTTTCGCGGCATGGTCAAACGCGTGGCGATCGTGGGGAGTTGCCAGCACTGTGCGCACGGCCGTGGAGCACACGTCGCACGGATGACCAAGTGCCGCGAGTACGCGCGAGCCGAGCGCCAGGATACTCCCATGGTCTCCCATGCCGACAATCTGGGGATAGCGCCAACCCCGCGCAACCACTACAATTCTTGGCACTTTTGTCCATTTGTTGGCCCGTAACGACTTAGCTCTCAGTCCACCCCTGAAATGTTCCAAGGATTGGAGTCTCCCCCTCTCGGGACCCTCCGCGAGATGCTCCGACGCCGCTGGCGCGTTCTCGATCTTGAACCATCCGGCCCGGTCGCCTGGAGTCCTCTCCCACTTCCCAATCCCCAGTTTCCGCTCATCGGTCCCCTTGCTCCGTCCCATCCCGTGGGTCCACGAGGTGGGGCGGTGTGGCGTGGGGCACCTGACCTTGTGGGGCTGGCGCTACCGAGTCGGTTGGAAGTCAACGATGAAGGGCACCGAAGATGGGTCACCCCACCGGTGCCCTGCGATCATGAGGTGGCGGAGCAGGGGGAAGACGCATCAACCTTGAGGGACGCGAGCGGACGCGAGGGGGCGCAACGGGAACGCCTGCGCTCCGCGCAGGCTCAATCGAGAATTGGTGGTGCCGTAGGGGCGCGCCAGAGGCGCGCCCCTACATGGAGTCCCGAATGTCAGGGAGGGATTGGCGGCGCGGCGTGCACACCCATCCCACAAGCCCCGACCCCTCACCTTCATCACCTGACTCGCTTGCCCCCCCGGGCACGTCACCCGCTACATCGCTTCAGCGATGCTCCTGGCCGAGCCGCGGCTTCAGCCGCGAGGGAGAGATCCGGCCTTTACGCCACGACCGGCTCCGCCGCCCGTGCCGCCTTCCGCTCGGCGCGCCGGGCCCGCCAGCGGGCAAACCACCCGGGCTTCCTTGCCCCGCCCCGCGGCCCGCGACCCTTGCCGCCGCGATGCCCCGCCGAGAGCAGGGCAGGGAGGATGAAGAGCGCGCCGAAGGTACCGGCCAGGGTGCCGCCCACCGTGGCCAGCGCGATCGAGCCGAAGATGTCGGTGGTCTTGGTGCCGATGGCCAGTGGCAGCAGGGAGGCCAGCGTTGTCAGCGTCACCAGGGTGATCATCCCCGCCCGGTTCCGCGCCGCAAACAGCACGTCGGTCGGGGTCAGCGGCCCCAGGATCCGGCTCGGCCGGCCGTCGGGCCCATGCCCCGCCCGCCGCCGGCGCCGCTCCAGGGCGCCGTCCACCAGCAGGATCGACTGGTTCACCGCCAGCCCCACCACCAGGATCACCCCCACCGCCGCCTCCCGGCTGAACGAGGTGCCGGTGCCCCAGAAGATGGCGATCACCCCGGCCAGCGCGAGCGGCAGGCTCAGGAAGACCATTGCCGCCGCCCAGGTAGAGTCGAACACCGCCGCCACCGCCAGGATCACCAGCAGCACGCCGGCGCCGAAGACCAGCCAGAGTCCCTTCTGGCTGTCGTCCTGGCCCCAGGTGTACTGGTCGTCGGCCACGGTGTAGCCCGGCGGCACCGAGATCGATTCCATGAACGCCTTGTGGATCCGCTGCTGCAGCCGGGCCGGGCCGCGGAAGTCGTAGGCCACGATGCGCACGTACTGCTGGTCCTGGCGCTGGATGGTGCTGAGCCCCTCCCGCTCACCCACGGTGGCCAGGTCGCGGATCCGCACGGGTGCCTGGTTGGTGGTCGGCACCACCGCGTTGCGCAGGTCGTCGAGCGAGCGGGCCTGGGCGCCGGCCACCTTGACGGTGACCAGGATCTCCTCGCCGTCGAACTCGATCGGGGTGCCCCCGGTGCCGCCGCTGACTTCCCGGCTGACGGCAGCGGCCAGCATGGTCGAGGTGACGCCGTAGCGGGCCATGGCGGCGCGATCGGGCTCGAGGGTCACGAAGACCGCCCGCTCGGAACCATACGAGCTCGCGGCGTTGATGTTCACGTCCCGAACCCGCGGGATGACCTCGAGCCGCCTCTGGAGGTCCTTGGCGAGCTGCTCCACCCCGCTGAACGAGTATCCCAGCAGCTTGATCCGCGCCGAGGCGCCCGAGCCGCCGCCGCCCGACGAGAAGCCGGGCCCCTGCCCCTGGACGCTGACCCGGGCGCCGCCCACCACGATGGCGCGCTGGGTCATCTCCTCCTGCATGATGAGCGGGATGGCCGTGAGTGCCGCCTCGTCGGTAAAGACCACCCGCATCTGGCCATTCGCGATGCTGCCGCTGGTCTGCACGCTGGCCACCCCTTGCCGCCCGACGGCAAGCTGCTCGAACTCGCGCATCCCCCGGTCCACCGCCTCCGGGTCGGAACCGCGCGGGAAGGTCAAATACACGCTGAGCGTGGTCTGCTGTCCGCCGAAATTGCCGAACGACGACCGGGGCACCTTGGTGATGAACCCCCAGGTCAGCACGCCGAGGGTGGCCGTCGTCAGGACCAGGATCGCCACCCGCCAGCGGATCAATCGCGCGGCCACCCTTGTGTACCAGCGGATCATCCGGGGCCAGCCACGGGCCGGCAGGCCATGCCCGGCGCCCAGCGCGGGGAGCATCACCACCGACGCGATCACCGACCACCCCAGCGCCAGCGCAAAGGCGGCGGCGAACGGCATGAAGGCGGCGCGGGTATTGCCCTGGAGGTACAGGAACGGAAAGAGCACGATCGCGGTGGTCAGCGTGGCGCCCACCACGGCGGGGGTGATGCGCTTCCCGGCCATCGCCCGCCCCTCGGGGGTGTCGGGCTCATGCCGCAACCGCTCCACCACGATCAACCCGTTCTGCACCAGGATGCCGATCCCCATCCCCAGCCCGGCGAGCGTGAGCAGGTTGGCGGGGATGTCGAGCAGGTAGAGTCCCAGTGCCGTGCCGGCAATTGCCACGGCGGCGCTGATCATGACCAGCGACACCGAGCGGCGGTTGCGCAGCGTCACCGCGAGCACCAGGAGCACCGCCACGAAGGCGATCGCCCCGCGCCGGGAGAGGTCGGTGAGCTGCTTGCCGAGCGCCACGCTCTCGTCGCTGCGGAGGTGGAACCGGATCCCGGTGGGGAGCTGCTGCTCGAGCCGGACGATCGCCTCGCGGACGGCGGCGGCGGTCTTGATGGCGTCGGCGGTGGGCAGGCGCGAAATCTCCACCACCACCGAGGTCTCGCCGTTGAAGCGGAAGAACATCCCGCGGGTGTCCTCCTGGAGCCGGACCGAGGCGATCTCGCCCAGGCTGAAGATCCGGTTCCCCGGGCCGCGGATCGGCAGGCTGTTCAGGTCGGTGTAGTCGTGGGGCTGGTCGCGGAGGATGACCGGGATGTTGGTGGTCCCGACCAGCTCCTCACCCAGCGCCTCGACCCGCCGGGAGTCATTGAGCGCCTCCCGGATCCGCTCCGGGGCGATGCCGAGCTGGCGCAGGCGGGAGGCATCGTAGGAGACCGCGATCCCGGTGGTGGCGCCACCCTGGGTGTTGACCCCCGCCACCCCGGGAATGGCGCTGAGCCGCGGGGTGATCTGTTCGCGCGCCACCTTCTGCATGGTGCCCGGCGTGTACGGCCCCGCCAGGGTATACCGGAGCAGCACCTCCTCGGCCAGGTCCTGCGGCACGTAGTTCTGCACCGTGGGCTGGGAGACGCCAACCGGGAACTCCCGCCGCAGGATCTCCAGCCGTTCCAGGATGCCGAGCCGCACCATCTGGACGTCCACCGTCGGGTCGAGCGAGACCTGGATGTAGGCGGCGCGGCGATCCCCCGATTCGCTTTCCGTCTTGCGGACTCCCCGGACCCCCTGGATTGCCTCCTCGATCGGCGAGGTGACGTACATCTCCAGCAGCTCGGATGACGCGCCAGGCCAGCTGGCGGTGACCGCGAGCTGCGGCAGCTCCACCACCGTCTTGGTGGCCAGCGGCAGCCGGGTGAACGACACCCCGCCCGCCAGGATGATCATGATGGCGGTGGCCCAGATCACCGCCGGTCGCTTCGCCGCCCAGAGGATCATGAGGCCCGACGCTCCTTCCACTTCTCCACCACCGAGTAGGCGGTGGGCAACAGGAACAGGGTCACCAGCAGGGCACTGACCGACCCCCCGATGACGCTGGCCGCGAGCGGCTGGTACAGCTCGCCGCCACTGCCCCAGCCGAACATCAGCGGGAGCACGCCCACCAGCGTGGTGATCGAGGTCATGATGATCGGCCGGAGTCGCTGGCGACCTCCCAGGTGGATCGCCTCGTCCACCCCGTGGCCCTGCTCGCGGAACCGGTTGATGGCGTCGATC
The DNA here is from genome assembly GCA_048499805.1 of Gemmatimonadales bacterium. Taxonomy (GTDB): domain Bacteria; phylum Gemmatimonadota; class Gemmatimonadetes; order Gemmatimonadales; family GWC2-71-9; genus JAWXBA01. The sequence goes on from JASNZF010000001.1 coordinate 261,568, forward strand.
TTGACCACCGCGTCGTTGTCGGCGATGCCGATCATGACCACGATGCCGATCAAGGACACCGCATTGAGGCTCTGCCCGGTGAGCCACATCAGCACCAGGCTGCCGGCGCCGGCCAGCGGCACGATGAGCATGATCAGGAATGGCGTCGAGAACGAGGCGAACTCGCCGGCCAGCACCAGGAAGACCAGCGCCACGGCCAGCACCGCCACCAGCGTCAGCTCGTCCATGGTCCGGCGCCGCTCGGCGTCGGCGCCGGTGACCGCCCACTCGACGCCCGCCGGCAGGGTCACCCCGGCCAGCAGCGCCTCGGTGTCCTCGGTGGCGCGGGCGGTGCCGCCCCGCTCGACCGATGCCTCGACGATCTGCACCGGCCGCTGGTTGACCCGCACCACCTCGATCGGCGCACGGGTCTCCTGCACGTGCACCAGCTGCCCGACCGGAATGCCGCGCACGGGGATCTGCAGCGCGGTGGCCAAATTCTCGTTGGCGTCGCCGGCAAAGCGGACGGTGATCGGGGTGCGCCGGTCGGTCTCGCGCAGCTCCGACGCGGCGACGCCGCCCAGGCCGCCAGCCAGGGCGTTGGCGACGAGGCCCACCGAGAGTCCCTGCTGGGCAATCCGGTCGCGGGCCAGCGCGATCTCGACGATCGGCTGGGTGGTGGCGAAGGCGTCGCGCACATCGGTCAGGGTGGGGACGGTGGCGAGCAGCGCGCGGGCCGAGTCGGCCCAGTGACCCGCTTCCTCCACGCGCGCCGAAGAGACCTCGACCCGCACCAGGCGTCCCTCGCGGCCGATCAGGCTGCCGAACTCCGACTGGCCGGCCAGGTCGATCGCCAGGCGGCCCGCCGCCAGGTCCGGCAGGGCGGCGCGGATCTGCTGGGCAAACTCCGCGGCCCCCATCCCCTCGGGCGCGGGCAGGATGAGCTGCGCCACCGCGGCTGACCCCTGGTCGGCCCCGGCCAGCACCTCTTCATCGGTGGCCCGGCCAATCCGGGAGTAGATCCCGGTGCTGCCGAGTGCCTTGGCGGCGTCCTCGATCCGGGCGGCCTGCCGGGTGGTCTCCTCGATCGCGGTCCCCTCGGGGAGCGTCAGCACCGCGACCGCCATCCCCTCGTCCACCTGGGGGAGGATTTCCTTGGGCAGGACATTGAGGAGGTAGACGGTGAGTGCCGTCAGGCCCACCCCGGTCACGAACACCTGCCATGGCCGGTGGATGCACCACTCCATCCCCGCCTCATAGCCGTCGGCCAGCCGCTCGGCCAGCCGGGAAAAACCGGTCTTCTCCTCGCGCGAGACCGGCGGTGCGGCCGGCCGGTTGCGATGCAGGCTGACCATCAGCACCGGCAGCAGCGTCAGCGCCAGCACGAGCGATGCGCCGACCGCCATGACCACGCTGAGCGAGAGATCCCGGAAGAGCGCCGCGCCGAGCCCCTCGACGAAGACGATCGGTCCGAAGACCAGGATGGTGGTGAGGGTGCCGGCGGTGAGCGGGCCCGCCACCTCTTCGGCAGCCTGCCGGGCCGCATCGAACAGCGGCAGCCCGGCTTCCCTGAGCCGGCCGGTGGCCTCGGCCACCACGATGGCGTTGTCCACCAGCAGGCCCACCCCCAGCGCCAGCCCGCCCAGCGAGAGGATGTTGATGGTGACACCGAGGGCCTGGAGGAGGGTCAGCGCCACGATGACCGAGAGCGGGATCATGATCCCGATGGCCACCGAGGAGCGCCAGTCGGCCAGGAACAGCATGATGACGAGGAGGCACATCCCGCCGCCGACGAGGATCTCCTGCCCGAGGTTGGAGAGCGCGTCGGAGACGAATTCCGCCTGCGCCGCCACCACGTGCATGCGCACGTCGGGGAACTCGGCGGCCAGCGACTCGATCGCCTCGTAGACCCCGCGGGTCACGGCGACGGTATTGCTGCCGGCATCCTTGTAGATGACCAGCCCCACCGCCGACCCGCCGTCGAGGCGGGTGATGGTGGTCGGGTCGGCCAGGCCGAGGGTGACGGTGCCGATGTCGGACAGCTTGATGCCGCTGCGGGCCGGCCCGACCGGCACCTCCAGCAGCTCGGCGGGTTCGGTGAACTCGGTCAGGGCCCGCATCGAGTAGCGGAACTGGCCGCGGCGGATGGTGCCGCCGGGGGCGTTGGCGTTGGCGTTGCGCAGGGCGCTGGCGATGTCGTCGGGGCTGATGTTGAGCGCCCGGGCCCGCTCGGGGTCGATGTCCACCCGGAGTTCGTCCTTGGGATCGCCGACCACCGCCACGCTGGCCACCCCGGCCAGCTGCTCGAGCCGGCGGGCGTGCACGTCGCGGGCGGTGCGGGCAATCGAGCGGAGGTCGCCGGGGCCGGTCAGGCCCAGCACCGCGATCGGGCGCTCGCCGGGGTCGCTGGTGAGCAGGGTGGGGCGGCTGGCCCGGTCGGGGAGGCGGCCGCGGGCGTTGTCGAGCCGCTCGCGCACCAGCAGCACCGTCTTGGGCATGTCGGTGCCCCAGGCGAACTGCAGCGTGGTGGTCACCTCGCCGTTGCGGCTGATGGAGCGCATGTCCACCAGCCCCGGGGTGGCGGCGATCGCCTCCTCCACCGGTTCGGCCACGAAGCGGCTGACCTCGGTGGCGGCCGCGCCGGGATAGGCGGTGCGGATGGTCAGCACCGGCAGGGTGACATCCGGGAGCAGCGAGACCGGCAGCTTGCTCAGCGAGACGGCGCCGAGCATGATCAGCGCGAGGGTCACCGCGACGGTGGTGACCGGGCGCCGGAGCGCCGAATGGGCGACGGACATCGGCGGCCCTACTGCTGCCGCTCGGCCCGGGCGATCAAGCGGACCGGGGCGTCGTGGGTCAGGGTGACATGGCCATCGATCAGGACGACATCGCCGGCCTTGACCGGGATCAGGCCGCTGACGCTGTCGGGCTGCACCTCGGTCTCGAGGCCGTTGGTGCGGCCCGGCTGGATGTAGGTCCACTGGGCGCGGCCGTCGCGCACCACGAAGACCAGCGGCCGCCCGTCGCGCTCAATCACGGCGCGCGCCGGGACGACGGTGCGGCCGGTGAGCCGGGTGGCCTCGAGGCGCACGTCGGCGTACATCCCGGGGCGGAGCAGGGGGCCGCCCGAGGCGTTGCGCCCGGGGTTGGCGAGCGTCACGATCGCGCGGCCGGCGCGGGTGGTGCTGTCCACCAGCGGCAGGATGGCGGAAATCCGTCCCGAGACCGCCTGCCCAGGAGCGGCGGCGGTGGTGATGGTGGCGTCGCCACCGGTGCGGATGAACGGCAGGTCGTGCTCCAGCACCGAGGCCTCGATTCGCAGGTTGTTCAGGTCCACCACCACCGCCACCTCGGTCCCGGCGGAGGCCCGCTCACCCGGCGACACCTTTACCTGGTCCACGGTGCCGTCGAACGGCGCCACGATCACCGCTCGTTCGCGGTCGAGCCGCGCCTTGTCCAGCCGGGCCTGGGCGGCGGGGAGGCCGGCGCGGATCTCGGCGTTGCGGAGCCGCTCGCCGGTGGGCATTCGGCCGTTGACGATCGAGTCGGGCATGGTATTGTCGCGCAGCTGGAGCCGGGCCACGTCGAGCGCCGCCTCGGCCTCGCGCACCGCGATGGTGAAGGGGATGGTGTCCAGCCGCACCAGCGCCTGGCCCCGGCGGACCTGCTGGCCGGGACGGATCAGCACCTCGTCCACGGTGCCCGCCACCTCGATCCGGACGCTGGCGTTGGACTCGGAGCGGACCTGGCCGGTGGTGGTGACGGAGAGGACCAGGTCGCCGACCCGGACCTCCTCGCCCACCACGGGCAGAACGACCGGGGCGCTGCCGCCGGCGTCGCTGGAATCGGCGGCCGCGGTGCCGTCGTCGGTCGTGGCGCCATCCTCCCTGGAGCAGGCGGCGAGGAGGACCAGGAGCAGGGTGCTCAGGGTGGCGGCGGTCCGGGTCAGCTGTCGCATGGTGGTCCTGGCGCTGGGCGCAAAGGCGGTGGCGGACGAGACGGTCAGGGGGGTCATAGCGGCCGTCCGATCGTCGCTTCGATCTGGGCCTTGGCACGGAGGTAGTCGAAGCGGGCGGTCACCGCCTGCTCCTCGGTCTGGTTGAGCTGGTCCTGGGCAATCCCGAGGTCGTTGATGCTGACCGAGCCGAGCCGGTAGCGCTCGCGCTGCACGTTCACGTTGGCGGTGGCGGCGCGCACCTTGAGCTCGGTCACGGTGATCCGCTCCCGGGCGGCTTCCAGGTTGGCGAGCTGGGTGGTGAGCTGCGCCGATACCTGGCGCCGGGCATCGGCGGCCTGGGCCTCGGCGGTTTCCAGGGCCACCTGCGCCTGAGCCACCTGGGTCTCACGGCCGAACCGGTTGAAGATCTGCCAGTTCACGCCGAGGCTCAGGCTGCGGCTGCCGAAGAGGTCGTAGTTGGAGCGATTGCTTCCCGACCAGCTGGTCGAGGCGCTCAGGCTCAGGTTCGGCCAGTAGGCGGCCTTGCTGGTCTGGACCCGGGCCCGGGCAGCGTTCACCGCCGCCTGGGTGGCCAGCACCGTCGGGGCGCGCTCGACCGCCTCGGCGTGGAGCGCCGCCGCGTCTGGCATGGGGCCGAGCACGAAGAGCGCCGGGTCCGAGGTGGCCGTCACCCGGCCCTCGGCGCCGATGGCCCGGGCCAGGTTGGCCTCCGCGGTGGCCAGGCGTGCCTGCTGGTTGAGGAGGTTGAGCCGCGCCTCCGCCAGCGACACCACCGCCTGGAGCGAGTCGGAGATCGTCGTGCCGCGGGTGGCCAGCCGCGCCTCCGCGATCCGGAGCTTCTCCTGCTCGCGGAGCAGGCTCGCCTCGCGGGCCCGGATCAGTTCCAGGTTGCTCAGCGCGTCGAAGAAGTCGATTGAGACGCGGAGCGCCGACTGGGCCAGCTGGTTGCGGAGGTTGGCTTCCTGCTGGTCCACGCTGGCGCGCGCATCCCGGAGCTGGGCGTTGCGGCGGAAACCGGTGAAGAGGTCGAGGCTGGAGTTCAGTCCGAAGTTGGCGGTACCGCTGGTGATGTCGCCGCTGATGACCTGGCCGGTGACCGGGTCCACCCGCGAGGGGCCCTCGGAGAAGCTGGTGCCCCGGCCCGCGCTGGCGCTGAGGCTGGGGAGGAAGGCGCCCTTCATCTGGAGCACGTTGGCGTCCGCGGTCCGGACCGAGCCGGTGGCCGAGATGACCTGGGGGTCCTTTTCCCGAGCCAGGCGGATCGCCTCCTCGAGGGTGACTTGTCGCTGCTGCGCGGGAAGGGGCTGGACGGCGCCGAGGGTCGCGACCAGCGACGCCCCGGCGAGGAGGGCAACTCTCACGGATTCCCCTTGGTGTTCGAGAGGGCGACTCCCCCCTGGAGCCGCCGCATTCCTGCAAGATGCGCCAGTGCGCGGAAAGGACGCAGTTCTGGCGCGAGAGGAGGATGGTAGAAGGTAAGAGGTAAGAGGTGAGAGGTAAGAGGAAACGGCCGCAGGGGTTTCGTCCTGCGCGGGGTCCGTCTCCCCGGCTCTTGCGCTTCCCGCTTCCCTCTTCCCCCATCCCGTTCCCCGCTTCCCACTCTCCTCTTACCTCTCACCTCTCACCTCTCACCCTTCACCACCCGATACCGCGCCAGCACCGGGATTCCGTCGATGTTCTCCCGGGTCACCACCAGTTCGCCGTGGCCGAACGCCATCCGGCCGTACATCGGCAGGTTGGCGGCCGCGGCCACCAGTCCAAGATACTCGCCGGCCGGGTTGTAGACATCGAACCGGGTCGTGGTGGTGTCCATCCCCGGGTCGAGCCGGACCCAGCGGTTGTTGTCCGCGTCCACGTGGAGGGCCACGAACGGCGGGGCGGTGGCCGGAATGTCGCTGGCGTTGAAGCTCTGGCGCAGCGCCGTCTCTTCGAATTGCTCCCCCAGCCGAGCGATCGTGGCGGACACCTCGTACTCGCGGCGTTCGGCGGTGACCGGTTCCGGGGTCCAGGTGCGGCGGAAGACCAGGCTGGTGTCGCTGCCGTGCGGTGCCACAGCCAGCTGGTACTCGCCCGACCACCCCACCAGGAAGCCGCCATCGGGGTTGAATCCGGAAACCAGCCGCGGGGCCAGCGGCACCGGCATGTTCATCTGCATCACGTTCTGCCCGCCCCGATTTGCCGTGACCGTCCAGAACTTGGCCCCGGTATCGGGATTCGGGACCCAGAGGGTGTCCACCGGGGTGCCCTCGAGGCTCCAGCGGATGTAGGGGGTGCCGTTCGGCCGCTCCGCCCCGGCAGGGACACTATATGTAGAGGGGATGTAGACCCGCCCCGCCCGGTCGAGCTGAATGTCGCTCCAATAGCAGCAGGAGGAGCTCCAGCTCCGGAGGAAGGTGCCGGCGGTGTCCCAGACCGAGGTCCGGGTGGCCTGGGGGTCGTGCACCACCACGTGCCCGCCGCGCACGGCAATGAATCCCACCCGGAACTCTCCCGGGCCGCCACCCTCGCGGCCGATGGTGCGGATGAAGCGGCCGTCCTGGCCGAAGACCTTGATGGTGGCGGGCTTCTGGTCCACCACAAAGGCGCGGCCCCACTCGTCGAGCGCCACCGAGTTCGGGTCGATCAGCTCGCCCTCGGTCTGGGGGTCTCCGGTGGTCTCCGCCACCAGTTCCAGCTGCCAGCCGGAGGCGCCCTCCCAGGAGGTCGGGCCCGGGCTGGTGACCCGCGGAATCCCGCCGGGAAGCGAGTCGAGGACCGGTTGGGCCAGCCGGCGGGCCTCGGCGCCGGTGCAGGCGGACAGGGCGGGTAGGACGGCCAGGACGGATAAGACGGGTAGGACGAAGAGGCGAGAGAGGCGCATTGGGAGCTCCAGAAAGTCAGCGCGGCACAGGGATCGGGTGGCGAGTCGCCTGTTGGACGCCCTCATGCGCGGAATGGTTGGCTGGGTAGCACCCCAGCACAACGCGGGGTGTACGCGGGGAGTTTCGAGTTGCGGCTTCAGCCGCGAAAGTGCGCGGGAGGGTCCCCGTTACCCAACGTCTCTTGCTGACCCGCTGACCCGCTGACCCCCCGCCCCCCTACCTCACGATCCGGTACACCCGGAGATGTTCGAGGTCATCGTCGTCCTGCCAGACCGTCAGGATCCGGTCGGACCCGATGTCGAGCACGGTGTGCCGGGGTCCGAGGGCGAGCGGACCGAGCAATTGCCCGCTCGGATCGAACACCCGGAACCGAATCGAATCGGTGGGCAGCGGTGCGAATTCCCGGACCCAGCGGTTGTCGTGCGGGTCGAGGTGAAGCCCACCGAGGTGAGGAAGCGGAGTTCCTGGGGGAGACGCGGCGAACCGGGCCTCGACGCTGGCCCGCCGCGATTCGTTGCCTTCCTGCCCCGCCAGCGCCACCCGCTTCATCTGCGCGAAGACATTGGGATCGAGGACGGCGTCGGGTGCTGCCCAGCGGATGAGCGTGGTCAGTGCGCCGTCCGGGGTATAACGCCGAACCTCCGGGCGCTCGCTGTCGCCGGCCAGCAGAAACGCGCCACCGACCGCCACCACCGAGGTGCGACCGACGGCGAGGGTGGTGACCTCCATGCTGGTGATCTGCCCGCCCGCCCCCGTGCTGGTGATGATCAGGCGGTCGGTGCCCGCGACCGTCGCCACCGTATCCTCTACGCGCGAGAGGTCCCGGGAAATTCGGTACCAGGCCATGGGGATGCGGGTGACTCCCCCCGAGACTTGGCCCGCGGTGAAGCTGATCGTGCCGCTGCCGATCCAGCGTCCGTCCACCAGCCGCTGGCTCGGCGGCACACGTCCACCTGGATCAATGGACGGATAGGGCCACGACGCCAAGAACTCGCCGGCGCGCGAGAAGGCACTCAGGCGCGACAGCTGGAAGTCCCCGACGAACACGGTGTCCCCCGCGATGGAGAGCCCGCCGGGAAATCGGAACTCACCGGGACCGTCCCCCTCGCGGCCAACACTCTGCAGCCACTCGCCGTCCGGTCCGTAGGTGCGCAACTGGAAGTGCCCGCTCACGACGACGATCACCCCCCCGTCCGGAAGCAGGCGACCTCCCGTGACGCGGAGCAGCTCATATCGCGGGTCGGCATTGGCCTTGGGGCCAACGGAAAGGATCGGTGCCGGGTCGATCCGCCAGCCATCTCCGGGACGCCACGAGGGCTCGGCGTTGGTGACGATCTCCACCCCGGCGCTGTCGGCCCGCGTGGCGAGGATGCCCGAGCCCGCGTCGCCGGCGCAGGAGGCGAGGAAAGCAAGAAGGGAGAACCGAGAAGTGAGCAGTAGGATACGCTGTGCAGGCACACTCTCTCCGCGGCGAACGATTTGGACTGATCCCGCCAATGCCTCGCGGTGCCGCTTCCGTGGCTACTGCGGCGGGACCCTTCTCGGCAGGCTCGTCACCGGGATCTCCCGCAACTGGCCTCCGGCGGCCCCAGCCCCTTCCTTGGTCAGCGGGACGCGCTCGCGGAGCAGGACGCGGGCGGGGGTCTCCACCACCGTTCCCGCGGCCGGCACCCTTTCCCGCAACAGGACTTTGACTGGTATCTCTACCACTTCGCCTGCGGCGGGGACCTTGTCCCGGAGCAAGGGCTGCCGGTCCGCCTGGATGACCCCGGACGGGCTCGTCACCGGCGTCTCGACCTGGTGGAGCTGCGCCGTCTCACGTGATTCACCCGGCGCCCGCAGACGGACGACAATGACGCCCACGTTTTCCAGGCCGAGCGGGCGCCCCTTCAGCACGTCGATGGACTTGATGCGCTCCTTTTCGATCTCGGCCAGTGCCGACGGGGCCAGGTCGGCGGCAGCCACCGGCACGATGGACTGCGCCATGACCCGCTCCCGCTCATCCAGCACCAGCGCCACGATGACCTCCTCCGGCACCCCACCCTGTTCGGCGGCACCGGGATACTCGGCTTCGACCATCGTGGACGCGAGCTGCTTGATCCGGGGCCAATCCGGGCCAGCGTTCGTGGTGCGCTCGTGCAGCGTGATCCGCTGATCCGGATTGGTCAGATCCAGCCCCAGCGGGTTGTCCAGCGTGCATGCCGCCAGCACCGCGGTGAGCGCCACCACGCCGGCTCCGACCAGGCGCCTGCGCGCCGGCGATCGCTCCCCGCCCAGCGCCGTGAGCCGCCGTTCCAGCTGCGTCGCCCGCTCGGCGAAGGTGGCCAGCGCCGGCAGCCGCCCGCCGGGAGCCCGGGCACCCGCCGCCAGGAGGACTTCGCCGTAGCGCCGAGCGTCGGCGCCGGCGGCGAGTACCCGGGCATCGCAGTCGAGCTCGATCGCCAGGCGGAGCCGGCGATTGGCGTACCAGAGCGCGAGGTTCCATGGTACCAGCAGCGCGGCGAGGAGGCCGCCAAGGAGCAGCCGGGGATCGCCGCGGCGGATGTGTTCCTCCTCGTGCGCCAGGATCAGCCGCCGCGCCTCGGCGTCCCAGCCGAGCGCCCAGAACGGGAGCACCACTTCCATGCGCCGCCAGCCGACCACGGCGGGGCCGATGTCGTGGGCGAGCAGCACCGGCCGGCCATCCACCGTCTCGGCGCGCCACCCGCGGCGGCGCAGGGCAAGCCGGCCTGCGCCCCGGAGCAGGCCTGCCAGCAGGAGGAACGACGTCGCGCCCCAGGCCAGCAAAAGCGGCCGGTCGAGCGATGGGGCCGCCGGCATCGCGGGGACCATCGCGCGGATCGATGGGGCAGGGGCAACGATCGGGGCCCCGGTGGCCGCCGAGTCGGTTGCCGGCGGGGCTTCGGTGCGCAGCATGGTCAGGACCGGCAGCAGGAGCGCGGCGGCAATCGCCACCACCCACACGGTCCGGCCCGGCCGCCCTGCCAGCCGGAGCAGGCGTTCGGTCGCGATGGCCGCCACCAGGACCAGGGCACCGACGAGCAGGGTGTAGAGCATCCAGGCGGAAAGCATCACTTGGCTCCCTTCAGGCGGTCGTCCAGCAGCTTCCGCAGCCGCTTCAGTTCGGCGGCGTCCAGCTCCGGCTCGGCCATGAGATGGGTCAGAAGGAGCTCGGGCGAGCCCTCGAACAGCGACGAGACCAGGCGGTCCACCGCGCTCTTCTCGGCGGCCTCTCGAGCCACGAGGGGGCGGTACCGGTGCGCCTTCCCCTCGCCTTGATGGTCCACGAAGCCCTTCTCCTCCAGGGTCTGGAGGACGGTGAGCACCGTGGTATACGCGAGGTCGTCCTCCAACGCGGCCCGGACCTCGGCCACCGTGCCGGAGCCCCGGGCCCAGAGCACGGTCATGACATCGAGCTCGCGATCGGTCAGGCGAATGGTCATCGGACCTCCTACTATGAGTCTAGTAGAAGGTGCGAAATCAGAGGCGGGGTGTCAAGGGGTGGAGGGGCCGCCTCGCCCACCCCTACCGTTCCGTCACCCGATACCGCTCCAGGTACTCCAGGTCGTCCTCGTCGATCCGCACCAGGTACACCACGCCGCGTCCGTGGCCCACCAGTCGAGTCCTGGCCGGGAACGTCACCCGCTCACTGAGGCGACCGGCCGCGTCGAAGATGTCGAAGGTGGGGAGCGCACCTGCGGCGGTGGTGCGCTGGACCCAGAGACGGCCGTCGATCCCCATGCTCAGGGCATCGGCAAGAAAGGGTGGGAGGTCGCGGGGCCATTCCGTCGGTTCCGCGAATGGCATCGTCATCAGGCGACGCGTGGGACTTCCGCCCCTCGTCTGGACGAGCGCCACCCCAGGCCGGCGTCGCTCGTTGCGCCACGCCTCCTTGTGGGCCTCGCTGACCCTGATCGGGGTGTACGCCACCCGCGTGGGGGGTCGGCGGGTGCCGTCGGGCCCGACCATCTCCACCTGATAGGGATCGGGAGTCGCGATGGCAATCCGACCATCGGGTGCCACCGCCCATTGGATTCGTGAGCCGAACACCACGGCGCCACCCATTGGAGCGATCATGATCCCGCCCTCCATGGCCCGCAGCGCTGGATCGATGCGGTGGGGAAGGGTGGCCACGGTGTCGCGACCGCAGCCACGACGCCAGCGCTCGATCGGAATGGAACTGGTCTGCTCCATCTGGCCATTGGCCCCGGGGCGGAACGGGGTGCCCTGCGAGTAGAACCGGCCCTGTTGATCCACCATGGAGGGAATGGCGACCTGATATGCTCCTCCGGCCCCCGTGCCGCAGGGGCGCCCATCCTGGGGTGAGAAGAGGTCGCCGAGCCGCCCGGAAGGGGAGATCACCTTGACGCCCCGCTGCGACATCTCCTTGACGCCGGTCGAATCCCCGGGCAGGGGAAAGAGGGCCATGGGGATCGCGTACTCTCCAGGCCCCTGGCCCTCTCGGCCGATGGGGGTGGTCGAGGAAAGCCTCGCATCCACAAGCAGGATCACGTTCTCGTGGCTGTCGAGCACGATCAGCCGCCCATCGCTCAGCTCTCGGATGCCGGTTACCCGAGTCCACTCGTGATCGAGCTTGGCTTCGGGCTGGGACAGCGTGCGCGTCGGGACGGTTTGGGCGAATGATGCCGAGGGCCCGAGCAGAAAGACCACCGCTGCAAGGAGCACGGCAGATCGGGTTCGCGTCATCGGGCGGCCCTCGAAATGGTGGCCTGCGGGCCCGCGCGGCGCGCGGGCAATATCGAAATCATCCTTGCGGCGATCTACGGGCATGCCGGAGACATGCCCGTAGATCGGCGTCGAAGCGCGCAGCAAACAGCATCCGCATGTCCCGGCGGGGCCCTCCGCGTCTCGTTTTGCGGCTCCGCGCCTCCGCGTGAGCCGCTGCGGATCCGGGCGCAGGCCCTCGCTTGGCCGGCAGCACCATTGCCTGGGCGGTATCGGTTCGGGCCGGGCAGGCCCGGCCCCTACAGGATCGATTACCTTCGGACCCGCTGCCCCGCTGCCCTACCGCGCCATCTCCGCCTCCGCCGCGATATACCCGAAGGACGCCCAATTCCCCCCGGCCAGCACCCGGCGCCAGACCTCGCGCGCCCGCTCCACCCGGCCGTTGTAGAAATGCCAGTTGCCGAGGCCGTACCCCGCCGAGGCATCCTGCAGGGCGTCGCCGCTGGCGGCAAAGTCGGCTTCGGTCAGCAGCCCCTTGTTGAGCAGCAGCAGCCGGTGATAGGCGGTGTTTTCGATGATCTCCATATCAGCATTGATCGGCTCGAGCACCCGGGCCGCCTCGGCGTCGCGCCCCAGCCGGCGCAGCGTCATGTAGAGCCAGTAGCTCGACGCCACCAGCATGTCGGGATTGGTGGACTTGCGGACATCCTCCTGCCAGGCCGGGAGGGCCCGGGCAAAGTCGCCCTTCACATAGTGGGACAGCGCCAGGTGATACCAGATGTTCGACTGCAGGGTGCTGGTGGGGATGCCACGCGCATTGGGCAAGCCGTCGGGTTCCACCTCGTCGGGCTTGCCGCGGACCAGGCCCACGGCGCGGTCGAAGTCGGCGATGGCCAGGTCGAACTCGCGCACCGAGAGCCAGCGGTGGCCGCGGTGGCGGTACATCCGCGCGTCGGTGGGGTGCAGGCCGATGCCGGCGCTGAAGATGGCGATCGCGTCGCGGTAGCGGCCGAGGTAGGCGGTCCGCCGGCCGAACCAGATCAGGGCGTCGGCATTCCCGGGGGTGGCATACACCATCCGCCGCGCCTCCTCGAGCCGAGTCAGGTGGCCGTTGCGGACCGCCTCCGACAACTCCGCCGCCATGAGCGGCTGGCCGGTGAGCGACACCGCCTCGGCGCCGGGGGGGACGGGGCGTTGGGCGGAGGCGACAGCTGTCACCAGTAGGGAGAGTGCCGCCGAGAGCAGGGGCGTGGCCTGGAGTCGCATGTGGGGTCCTGGGGCTGGGGGCGGAGCGCGTACCTGTTGATCTGAGAATACCTCACCCCGCCCCCTTCCGCAGCCTCCTGACGGGCTCCGGAATTGGCGGTATCTTGCACCGTCCCCTCCAGCCAGCATCCCGATCCGGAGCCCCCGCATGACACGCCGCGCCCTGTGCCTGGTCGTCGCCGCCGTCACCCTGGTCCCGTCACCGCCCCTCGCCGCCCAGGCTCCCGGCGCCGAACGCGCGACGCCACCCGGCAAGCCGCTGCCCCTGGTTCCGGACCGGATGGCCCGGTTCACCACCTCCCAGGGCACCTGGATCTCCCTCGATGTCAGCCCCGATGGCCGGACCATTGTCTTCGACCTCCTTGGCGACCTCTACACGATCCCGATGGCCGGCGGCGCTGCCACCCGCCTGACCCAGGGGATGGCGTTCGACATGCAGCCGCGCTTCAGCCCCGACGGCAAGCGGGTGGCGTTCGTCTCCGATCGAAGCGGGGGTGACAACGTCTGGCTGCTCGATGTGACCACCGGCGACACCACCCAGCTCACCCGCGGGAACGACAACCTCTACGTCTCGCCCGAGTGGACCCCCGACGGCAACTACATCGTGGCGGCCCGGGGCGCCGGATTCAGTCCGGCCAAGCTCTGGATGTACCACGTCGACGGCGGCACCGGGATCCAGCTGATCCGCGAGCCCGCCACCCGCAAGACCCTCGGCGCGGCAATGACCCCCGACGGCCGCTACATCTGGCACGCCCAGCGCACCGGCGACTGGGACTACAACGCCCAGCTGCCCCAGTACCAGCTGGCGGTCTACGATCGCCAGACCGGCACCCAGACCACCATGACCTCGCGGTACGGCTCCGCGTTCCGTCCGGCCATCTCCCCCGATGGCCGGTTCCTGGTCTACGGCACCCGGCACGATACCCGGACCGCGCTCCGCCTCCGCGAGCTCGCCACCGGGGAGGAACGGTGGCTCGCCTCCCCGGTCCAGCGCGACGACCAGGAGTCGCGCGCCTCGATGGACGTCCTCCCCGGCTACGCCTTCACCCCCGATGGCTCGGCGATCATCGCCTCCTATGGCGGCGAGATCTGGCGGATTGCCCTGGCCGGCGGCCCCGCAACGAAGATTCCCTTTACCGTCGACGTGGACGTTCCCGTCGGCCCCCTCGTGAACTTTCCCTTCCGGGTGGCCGACGCGCCGACCTTCGACGCCCGCCAGATTCGCGATGCGGTCCCCTCGCCGGACGGCCGGCGGGTGGCCTTCACCGCGCTGAGCAAGCTCTATGTGATGGACCTTCCGGCCGGCACGCCCCGCCGGGTGAGCAGCCAGGATGTCGGGGAGTTCATGCCGACCTGGTCGCCGGACGGGCAGTGGCTGGCGTATGCCGCCTGGTCGGCCAACGCCGGCCACCTGATGAAGGTGCGGGTGACGCCCGGCAGCCAGCCGGTGCAGCTGACCCAGGTTCCCGGGCTCTACCAGCAGCCGGCCTGGGCCCCGACCGGCGACCGGATCGTGGCGGTGCGCGCCGCGGCACGGGTGTACAACGAGTCCAACAGTCCCAGCGGCGCGGGGCAGGGCGCCGAGTTCGTCTGGGTGCCCGCAGCGGGCGGGGCGGTCACCGTCATCGCGCCGACCGCCGGGCGCAGCGGCCTGCACTTTACCCGCGACAGCACCCGGATCTGGGCCTACGGCGGGGGGACCGGCCTGGTCTCGTTCCGCTGGGACGGGACCGATCAGCAGGTCCACCTCCAGGTGACCGGATTCACCCCGAACGGCCGCAGCATCTCCACCGACGACGATGCCGACGTGCCCCACCGCGCGGGGCTCCATCCCGCCGACCACCAGGAGCCGGCCACCGGGGCGCCTCCGGTCAGCGATGTCCGGATGTCCCCGACTGGAGACCAGGCGCTCGCGTTCGCCGAGAACCAGGTCTACCTGATCACGGTGCCGATGGTGGGGGGGACGCCGCCCTCGGTGTCGATTGCCAACCTGGGCAATGCCCCGGTGCCCGCCAGGCGGCTCAGAGACATTGGTGGCGAGTTCCCGGTGTGGGGCGCCACCGGCCGCACCGTGCACTGGTCGATCGGCAATGCCTTCGTGAGCTATGACCTCGATCGCGCCAAGGCGCTGGCCGACAGCGTGGCCGACGCCGACCGGGCCCGCCGCGCTGCCGGGGACACCACCCGCGCCGATTCAACCAGCCGCGCCCGCGCCACCTACCAGCCGCTGGAGACCCGGATCGCGATCGCCGTCCAGCGTGACACGCCGCGGGGGACGATCGTGCTTCGCGGCGGGCGGGCGGTGACGATGCGCGGCACCGAGGTAATCGAGAACGCCGACATCGTCATCCGCGACAACCGGATCCTGGCAGTGGGCGCCCGGGGCGCGGTGCAGATCCCGGCGGGCGCCACCGTGCGCGACGTCAGTGGCACCACCATCACCCCCGGCTTCGTGGACGTCCATTCCCACATGTGGCCGGCCCGCGGCATCCACTGGACCCAGCCGTGGATCTACCTGGCCAACCTGGCCTACGGCGTCACCACCACGCGCGACCCGCAGACCAGCACCACCGACGTCCTCTCCTACTCCGACCGGGTGGACAGCGGCGAGATGCTCGGCCCCCGGATCTACTCGACCGGCCCGGGCGTGTTCGGCAACTACCAGGGCGAGCGGATCCGCGACCTGGACCACGCCCGCAGCATCCTCAAGCGGTACAGCCAATACTGGGACACGCGGACCTTCAAGATGTACATGTCCGGCAACCGCCAGCAGCGCCAGTGGCTCATCATGGCGGCCCGGGAACTCGGCCTGATGCCGACCACCGAGGGCGGCCTCGACACCAAGCTCGACTTGACCCACGCCATCGACGGGTATCCGGGGATCGAGCACAACCTTCCCGTCACCCCGGCCTACCGCGACCTGATCGAGCTCTTCCTGGCCTCCCAGACCACCACCACGCCGACGCTGCTGGTGAACTACGGCGGCCCCTGGGGCGAGAACTACTTCTATGCCACCGAACGGGTGCACGACGATCCCAAGCTCCAGCGGTTCACCATGGAGGGGGAGCTCGACAGCAAGAGCCGGCGACGCGGGGCGGGGTGGTTCATGCCCGAGGAGTACGCCTATCCGCGGCACGCCGAGTTCATCCGCGACCTGGTGGCGGTGGGTGGGCGGGCCGGGGTGGGGAGCCACGGCCAGCTGCAGGGGCTGGGGTACCACTGGGAGCTCTGGGCGGTGCAGTCGGGTGGCATGCCGGCCCACAGCGCCCTTCGGGTGGCCACGATCCTCGGCGCCGAGGCGATCGGCCTGGGCCAGGATCTTGGCTCGATCGAGGCGGGCAAGCTGGCCGACCTGGTGATCATGGACCGGAATCCGCTCGAGAACATCCGGAACACCAATTCGATCCGGTTCGTGATGAAGAACGGCCGGCTCTACGAGGGCGAGACGCTGAACGAGGTCTATCCCCGGAACCGGCCGCTGCCGGAGCAGCCATGGCGCCAGGCGGGGCCGAACGTGGAGGCGGGGATCCGGCCGTAGGCCTCGTGGCTCCAGGAGGTCCGATGGTCGTCCGGTTGATGCTGCTCCTGCTCGTGCTGGCCCCCGGCACCCTGGGGGCCCAGGGACGTTTGCATGGTGTGGTCCGCGACAGCGCAGACGGGGCTCCCCTGGCTCTGGTGGAGGTCTTGGTGGGGGGATCGCGCGTGGTGGCGCGCACCGATGGGCAGGGGCGCTACGGCATCGACCTGGATCTCGGTGTGCACCTGGTGGCGTTCCGCCGGATCGGGTACCGGCCGGTGGAGCGCCAGGTTCGCCTCACATCCGTTGACCTGACCCGCCTGGACGTGGCAATGCGCAGCGAGGCGACCCAGCTGGCCCCGGTGGAGGTGGAGGCCCCGGCACCACCGCGGTCCTGGCCGCCGGGGCTCGATGCCCGGATCAAGGAAGGGTTCGGCGATTTCATCACCGACTCGACGCTCCGGAGGTTCGAGCACAGCAGCATGTCCAACCTGCTGCAGTCCCGGGTGAGCGGGGTCCGGTTCAAGCGCATCAACGGGCGCAATGTGGCGATTGCTGCCCGTGGGGGTCGAGCCGGGGTCGGCGAGTTCCGGCAGGACTGCTTCTTCCAGATCTGGCGCGATGGGATGCTGGCGTGGGATCCCGGGGACTACATGCCTGACCCCAACGATCCATCGGGATTTCGCGGCAACCCGCCGCCCGACCTGGACCGCTGGGCCATCACCGGTTTCGAGACGATCGAGGTCTACACTGCGGCGCAGGTCCCGGCCCAATACCGGGGGAGGAGTGCGGGGTGCGGGGTGATCCTGTTCTGGAGCCGGAACCAGCGCCGGTAGGAGCGCGCCTGCGGCCATGCCGCATGTCTGTCTTCTCGCTTCTCCCTTCTCCCTTCTCCCTTCTACAACACCCCCAGCCACAACCGATCAAAGCCCTCCCGCACATTGAGGGCAGGTTCACCCTGCAGTAGCCGGAGTTGAAAGCCGTCCAGCGCCGGCCCTATCAGGCTCGATTCCGCCACCAGGTCGGCCTCGCGGACGCCGAGGGACCGCGCCGCCGCCGAGGCGAGTCGGGCCTCGTCGGCCTGCCTTCCGCCACGGGTGCTGGGGCCGAAGTGCCGGATCAGGTCGAGCCAGGCGCCGAACCCGCCGCTGTCCACCTCTGTGGCCATCGCATCCCAGAGGGTATCCAGCGCTGCTGTCCCTTCGGCCCGGGCCAGCGCCGCCAGGCGGAGCTCGGTCCGCTCGAACTCGAGGCGCTCCCGGACGACCGACAGCAGGGTGTCCTTGGAGCCGAAGTGGTAGTTGATCAGGCCCTTGGCGCAGCCGGCGCTCTGGGAGACGGCGTCGACGGTCCAGCCTTCCAGCCCACCGGACCGGAGGATGGTGGTCGCCGCCACGATGATGGCGTCGTGCATGGAGGTCATGTTGGAAGCTGTACCTGACTGAACAAACAGTCAAGGTATTACGGGTGAGATTACTGAACAGTCGTTCAGGTGCAGAGGGCCGGGCAGGCCAGGGCAGGCCCCTACAGGATCAATTACATTCGGCCCCGCTGCCCCGCTGCCCCGCTGCCCCGCCGACCCGCCGACCCGCCGACCCAGCCCCCAGTCCCCAGTCCCCAGTCCCCGCCCCTCCCATGAAACATCCTGCAACATCTAAACGTATACATCTGCAACGAACCCACTGACCGCCACCATGCCGTGCCGGTCCGGCACATTCTGACGGGAAAGTGTCCATGAGCCCACTCGACAAGTCCTCGGTGCACCTGCCGAATGTCTTTTCGCCGCTTGCCAAGACCCTCCTCGATGCGTTCAGCGAGGGGGTTATCGTGTTCGACCACGACGGCAAGACGATCTACATCAACCAGGTGGCCCGCGACGCCCTGCCCGAGGGGTTCGACCTGACCCGCCCCAGCGGCGAGGTGCTTCCCGAATTGGCCGACATGGGCGGCCGGCTCCGTCCGCTCCGAGTCGGGGAACTCGATCTGGGGGAGGCGGTCTTCCTGCCCCCCAAGACCGAGCCGTCGACCCTGGCCGACCGTGAGAAGGAGGCGATCGTTCGCTCGCTCGACGATCACGATTGGCGCCTGGCCGAAACCGCCAAGAGTCTCGGCATCAGCCGCACCACCCTCTGGCGGCGGCTGCGGGCGTATGGCCTGCACCGCGACGGCCGAAGCAAGTGGGCCCAGGCCTCCTGACCCTTCGACAGCCTCCCGCCTCGCCCTCAGGCCCCCGCTCGGGGGCCTGTCGTTATCTTGAGCCCATGCGAGTGAACCTCTCCCTGCCGCTCCTGCTGCTGGTCGGCGCCTGCGGGACCGGTGCCGGGGCGGCACCCGCCGGCGGCATGCTGACGGCCACCTGGGAGGGTCGGGATCGCGGCTCCGGACGACTCGAGGCCTCGGCCCTCTATTGCCCGCGGGATTCCACCCTCCAGATCCTGGCCCACCAGGGGGACAGAGGGATCGGGGTGGCGTTGCACCTGGCCGCGGCTGGTCCCGCTGTCGGCAGTTTCGCGATCGTCCACCCCGAGTCCGAATCGATCCCCCGACCCGCGGCGACCGGCGCCTATCGTTTCCTGACCGTGGAGGCACTCCACCCCTACGTCAGCCGCGATGGCCAGGTGGAGGTGACCGAGGTGGGACCGGGGGGGGTGAGCGGCACGGTGGCGATGACCCTGGTGGCCCAGTCGGGTCCCGATACCGTCGCCATCCGCGGCAGCTTCGACCGGGTGGCGGTGGACAGTACCCGGACTCCCTGTGGACTGGCGCCGCCCCGGCCGGTGGAGGTCTTCTGACCATGGAGTCCACCTACTTCCGGAAGGGGTTCGGCCTCAAGGGCGCCATCGAGGGCCAGCTCACGACCGACTACCACAGCGCCGTCATCGAGGCGCTCCGGGCCAACGACTACACCCTTGAGGTCGGTGCGCTGACCTTCCGGCTGGCCCGCGAGTTCGGCTTCTGCTACGGCGTCGATCGCGCCGTCGAGTACGCCTACGAGACCCGGCGCAAGTTCCCCGACAAGCGGCTCTTCCTGGTGGGCGAGATCATCCACAATCCCCACGTGAACCGGAAGCTCGAGAGCATGGGGATCCAGTTCCTCCATCGTCCCGACGACGGGGAGTTCGACTTCTCCGCCGTGACCCCGGACGACGTGGTGATCATGCCCGCCTTCGGCGTGACGATGCGGGACTTCCAGCGGCTGCGCACCCTGGGCTGCGTGCTTGTCGACACCACCTGCGGCTCGGTGCTCAATGTCTGGAAGCGGGTCGACGCCTACGCCCGCGATGGCTACACCGCCATCATCCACGGCAAGTACTGGCACGAGGAAACCAAGGCGACGGCCAGCCAGGTCGAGAAGTATCCCGGCGGCAAGTACCTGGTGGTGCTGGACATGGACGAGGCCCGGGAGGTGATGGCGTTCATGGAGCACGGCGGGGATGCCTCGGCGCTGGCCACGAAGTTCGCCGCAGCCGTCTCTCCCGGTTTCGACTTCACCACCGACCTGCAGCGGGTGGGGCTGGCCAACCAGACCACGATGCTCTCGGGGGAGTCGCTGGCGATTGCCGCGGAGTTTCGGCGCACCATGGAACGGATCCATGGCGCGGAGGGGGTGGAGGCCTGGGTCCGGACCTTCGATACGATCTGTTCGGCCACCCAGGAGCGGCAGGACGCGGTGGAACTCCTGCTCCAGGAACCGCTCGACCTGATGATGGTGGTGGGGGGATACAACAGCTCGAACACCTGCCACCTGGCCGAGTTGTCCTCCCGGCATGGTGTCCGGACCTACCACATCGAGGATGCCGACGGGGTCGATCCCGTGGCCGGGACCCTCCGGCACCAGGAGGTCGGGACCAAGGCCCACCTGGAAGTGACCGGATGGCTCGAGGGGGTGCGGCGCATCGGCATCACTGCGGGCGCCTCCACCCCGAACAACAAGATCGGCGAGACGATTGTCCGGATCTGCCAACTGGCGGGTGCCGACCTGGAGGCAGCGCTTCGGTAAGTGTTCGGTGTGTCGCCCGCCTCGCATGGACCTTGCAACCCTGTCCGGGACCTCAACACCCGGAATCCCGTGACCGACACCCCCGTTCCCTCCCACCTGCTCCAGGAAGCCCTTGCCGGACTGCCCGGGGTGCGCGTGCGCCGGATGTTCGGTGCCGACGCGTATTTCGCAACCGGGGTGCTTTTTGCGTTCCTGGCCGAGGAAGGGCTCGTGCTCCGGCTGTCGGCCGCCGCCAAGTCGGCAGCCATCGAGTCAGGATTGGCCCGAAACTACCTCGGCAGGTTGCCCGAGGGATTGAG
This sequence comes from Gemmatimonadales bacterium, assembly GCA_048499805.1. Lineage (GTDB taxonomy): Bacteria > Gemmatimonadota > Gemmatimonadetes > Gemmatimonadales > GWC2-71-9 > JAWXBA01. The sequence goes on from JASNZF010000001.1 coordinate 282,134, forward strand.
CGGCTGGGTGGTGGTTTCCTATGACACGCAGGTCAAAGACCTGATCGAGAGTGCCCACCTGCAAGCCCAGGCGGTGGCACGCACAAAGGTGCGGCGGAGGGCGAGCAGCGCTCGAGCCAGAAGGGCGCGGCGCAAGAAGTCTTGACGAGCTGGATTCCGTTCCCAACATTCGGCCCCGCTGCCCCGCTGCCCCGCTGCCCCGCTGCCCCGCTGCCCCGCTGCCCCGCTGCCCCGCTGCCCCGCTGCCCCGCTGCCCCGCCTACCCGCCTACCCGCCTACCCGCCTGCCCGCCTACCCCCCCGCCACCATCTTCGCCACCGCCGCAATCGTGTACGGCGCACTCCCCTCCGCCCGGTTGTTCACCAGGATATAGGCCGGAATTCTCAGCTTGATGGCGGTTGCCGCGAGCCGGGCCAGGTCGTGCCGCAGTTCCGGATTCTCGTCCTGCACCTTGTCGTAGGGCGCAAACGACTCGACCGCGGTGGCATACTGGCGCCCGGGCCGGAGCAGGGCGCGGGCCACCACGAAATCGGCGGTGACACTGCCGGGCAGGTCGAGCTGCGCCCCGATCGGCGGCATCCGGGTCCAGGAGTTGAACAGGTGCGCCACGTTGTGCTCGCGCAGCACCGCGAAGTAGGCCGGCACCAGGAACTCGGCGTTGCGGATCTCCACGCTGTACTGCGGCCCCCGGGGCAGCTGGCCGAAGAAGCTATCGAGCGCATCGGCGAACTGCTGCGGACCGAGTCCCTTCCTGCCGGAGGGCACCTGCTGGAACTCGAACGCGAACGGGCCGAGGTGGTCGGCGAAGTGCTCCAGGCACGGGCCGAGGACGGCGTCCTGGAAGAGCGCCGCGTTGAGGAAGTCGGGGTTGGCCTCGCCGGCGTGCGCCTTGTTGCGGGCCTTGGCAAAGGTGTGGACGGTGATCCGGTCCCAGACCTTGCTGACGCAGCGAAATCCCCGGGGCAGGACCGCGGCGTAGGAGGCCAGCGTCTTCGGGGTCATCGGGGCATAGAACGACGAGTCGATTCCGACGGTGCTGAAGAGCGGGAAACGGGCGTATTCCTGGAGCATCCGGTCCACCGCACCGGTGGCCGGGTAGTCCCTGGCGTAGACCAGGTCCTTCCAGCCCGGGTAGGTCCACGACGAGGTCCCGAAGTGCACTCCGGGATCCACGGCGGCAGCCAGTCGCTCGAGGTCGGCGCGGTCGAGGCTCATCTCCGGGCCACGATCCGGTAGACCCGCCCGCCATCCGACCCGACATAGAGCTCTCCGGCGCCATCCACCCCGAAGGTGGTGAGGCCACCGTTGGTCAGCCCCGCGCCCCAGGAGATCGGGACCAGCGGGGTGGCGCCTGGATAGGTGAGCGTCAGGATGGAGCGATTGCAGAAGTCGCCGTAGAAGTAATGGCCGCGAAGCTCGGGAATCGCCGAGCCCCGATAGACGTAGCCGCCGGTGATGGAGCACCCGCCGCCCCGTCCGTAGGTGAAGAACGGCAGGGTCAGCCCGGTCTGGTCGCAGCCTGCGGACGGGTTGAAGCAATTGGTCCCTTCCATGATGCGCCAGCCGAAGTTCAGGCCGCGGCCGCCCCCGCTGGCGGCGGTGGCCACGTTGACCTCCTCCAGCGCGCTCTGGCCCACGTCGGCGATGTAGAGGTCGCCGTTCAACGGGTCGAAGCTGAACCGCCACGGATTGCGGAGGCCGTAGCTCCAGATCTCGCCACGGGCGCCGGCCTGGGCCACGAAGGGGTTGTCGGTGGGAATCCGGGCGCTGCCATCGGGCAGCAGCTCGAGGCGCAGGAGCTTGCCGAGGAGGGAGCCGAGGTTCTGGGCGTTGTTCTGCGGGTCGCCGCCGGAGCCGCCGTCACCCAGCGCGATGTAGAGCATGCCATCGGGGCCGAATGCCACCTGGCCGCCGTTGTGGTTGCTGAACGGCTGGTTGACACTGAGGATGGTCTGCTGGCTGCCCGGATCGGCCCAGTCAGGATCGGCGGAAGTGCGCAGCGAGACCACCCGGGTGTGCCCGGCGGTGTTGGTGAAATGGACGACGAAGCGGCGCGAGGTGGCGTAATCGGGGGCGAAGGCAATGCCGAGGAGCCCGCGCTCGCCGCCGGTGGAGACCTGGTTGGAGATGTCGAGGAACGGGGTGGCGAGCAGGGTCCCGTTCCTGACGACCCGGACCTGGCCACCCTTGTCCACGATGAACAGGCGCGATGGGTCGCCCGGGGGGCTGGCGATATCCACCGGGAAGGCGACGCCGGTGGTCACCACCTCCAGGGTGAGACCGGCGATCGGCCGGACGGGCGGCGGCTGCGACGGCGGCGGGTCGATGATCGGGAGGTCATCACCGCAGGCGGCGAGCACCACGAGCAGGCCCACGCCGCTGGTGATGCGGTGGAGGCGGTGAGAAAGTCCGCTGATCATGACACGGAATATGTCTGGATCGGGCGCGGGTGGCATGGCGACTCTCGGCCAGGGTCCCGGTCCCGGAGACGACGGTGCCGTCGGCGATGACCGCAACACCGAATGCGGACTAGATTTCCGGCTGGCCGTTTCACGCCCCTCCCTCGGGAGGAATCCGACCCCGGTCCGCCTCGGCGCACCGGGCCCGACGCCGACCCGGTACCCAGGAGTCCGACGTGTCCCGATCCGTGCTGATGCTGGTCCTCGCGCTGTTCACCCTTGCCCAGACCGCCGTGGCCCAGACCGACCCCCTCATCGGGGTGCGGATCGACCAGGAGCGGAACCGCCTCTACCTCGACATTCCAGTCGCGCGATTGGGCACCGATCTGCTGTACCAGAACACCCTGGTGACTGGCATGGGTGTCAACCGGCTCGGTCTGGATCGCGGGCAGACCGGAACCAACGCGGTGATCCGGTTCGAGCGCCGCGGCAACCGGATCCTGATCGTCCGCGACAACTGGGACGTACGCGCGGAGGGGGGGAGCGCGGCAGAACTCCGGGGGGCACGGGAGTCGTTCCCCTCCTCGGTGATCGCCTCGTTCGCCATTGAATCGAGCGAGGGGGGACGGGTGACGGTGGATGCCTCCTCCTTCTTCCTGGCCGACCAGTACGACGTGATTGGCCGGGTGCGGCAGGCCCAGCAGGGCAACCTGCGAGTGGACCGAGACCGGAGCTGGGTCGATGCCGCCAACACCGGCGCCTTCCCCCGCAATGCTGAAGTACGGGCGGTGCTGACCTACCTGAGCGACGCCCCGGGCGCCGACCTGCGGAATGCCGCGCCGGCCGCCGGCGCCGTGACGCTGGAGCAGCACCACTCGATCGTGGCGCTGCCCGACCCGACCGGATTCCGTCCGCGGACCTTCGACCTGCGGGCCGGGATCTTCTCGACCAGCTTCCTCGACTTTGCCCAGGGCTTTGACGGTACCTACCGCAACGCCTTTGCCTCGCGGTGGCGGCTGGTGCCCCGCGACCGCGCGGCCTACCTCCGCGGCGAGCTGACCGAGCCGGAGCAGCCGATCGTCTACTACCTCGACCCGGCGATTCCGGAGCCGTACCGCAGTGCCTTCCGCGAGGGCGGGATGTGGTGGAGCGGGGTGTTCGAGGCGGCCGGGTTCCGCAACGCCTTCCAGATCCGTGACCTGCCGGAAGGCGCCAACCCGATGGATGCCCGCTACCCGATGATCTACTGGGTGCACCGGGTGGATCCGGGGCCGTCGGTGGGGCCGTCGTATCGTGACCCGCGCACGGGGGAGATCCTCTCGACCGTGGTGCGGATGGACAGCCATCGCTCGCTGGTGGACTTCAACATCTACGCCGGCCTGGTGCCGGCCGCCGGGCCGCAGGGGCTTTCGGTGACCGCCGAGCAGTTCGCGATGGCGCGTCGCCGGCAGCACACCGCGCACGAGATCGGCCACACCCTCGGGTTGCAGCACAACTTCATTGCCGGGTCGCAGGGCCGGGCGTCGTTCATGGACTACCCGTTCCCCCTGATCTCGCTCGATGCGCAGGGGCGGATCCAGCTGGGTGATGCCTATCGTGTCGGCGGCGGCGCGTGGGACTCGCTGGCGGTGCGCTACGCCTACACCTGGTTCCCCGACGAGGCCTCCGAACGCGCCGGGCTGCAGCGGATCATGGCCGACGGGCTGGCCCGCGGGCTGCGCTACATCACCGGCGGCCACGCCTCGGCGGCGGGGTCGATCCCGGAGGCGACCCAGTGGGTGGAGGGCGCCACGATGTTCGACGCGGTGGAGCGGACCTCGCGGGTGCGGCGGGTCCTGCTCGACCGGTTCGACGAGCGCGCCATCCAGCCGGGCGAGCCGATGTCCATGCTCAACCAGCGCTTCGCGCATGTCTACCTGCACCACCGCTACTCGCTCGAGGGGCTGGTGAAGTACGTGGGCGGGATGGACTTCACCTACGCGCTCCGCGGCGACGGGCAGACCCCGGCCCGGGTGCTCCCCGCCGCCGAGCAGCGGCGGGCGCTCCGGATGGCGCTGGCGGCGCTGGAGCCGGCCGAGCTGGCGTTCCCGGCGCGGATCGCCGACCTGATCCCCCCCTCGCCGCCGGGCACGGACGGGTCCGAGATCTGGCTGGCCACTCAGGCCGGCACCGCGCTCGACCCGATCACCATCGCCGGCGGGCTGGCCACCGAGGTGATCGAGAACCTGCTCCACCCGCAGCGGGCGCAGCGGCTGGTGCTCTTCCACATCCGGGATGCCGGCAACCCGTCGCTCGAGGAGGTCATCACGGCGCTGGTGGATGCCTCGTGGGGTGCGGCGCCGTCGAGCGATCGTGCCCACCAGGCGCTTCGGCGCACGGTCCAGCGGGTGGCGCTCAACACCATGCTCGACCTGGCCGGCGACAACCGCACCAGCGCGGAGGCCCGCGCCGTCACCGCCTCGATGATTTCCCGCCTCGGCGCCCGCATCGCCGCGATGCAGGGCGGCTCGGCGGAAGACCAGGGGCACCGTGCCCTGGCACTCCGCGACATCCGGCGGTTCGAGGCCGGCGAGGATGATCGTGCCAGCCGGCCGCGGTTCCCGGTGATCCCGCTGCCGTGGCCGTGAGGGGGAGGGAGAAGTTGGAAGGGAGAAGTACTTGAGGTGAGAGGTAAGAGGTAAGAGGTAAGAGGAAACTGCATGAGGGGGTGGCTCTACAGTTTGGGGCCACCCTCTCTTTGTCCTCTCACCTCTTACCTCTCACCTCTTACCTCTCACCTCTCACCCTTTCCACCCGCTCCAGCCCCGTCATTGTCACCGAAATCGCTCCCCATTCCTGTTCCACGGTGCCCCGGAACAGGAACGGCCCCTGGTCAAAGAGCACATGCGACCGCTTCCGGTGGATGTCGGGAAACATCACCGTCTCGACCAGGCCGTGGCCGTCGTCGAAGGTGGCGAACTGCATCGGCTCGTCCCTGGCGGTGTGGACTGGCTTGGCGGTGGTGAGCATCCCGGCGCAGAGCACCGTTTCCCCCACGTTCCGGTGCAACTCGGTGCTGGGGGTGAGCCGGAAGCGCCTGAGCCTGTCCCGGTAGAGGTCCATCGGGTGGGCATCGGTGGTGAAGCCGAGGAGGGCGTAGGCGTCCTCGCGGCGGCGGGCTTCCGTGTACTCCGGAAGAAGGGGTGACGGGTTTCGGGTGGCGGGTGCCAGGAGGGAAAGCGGGGCAGGGGGGCGGGGGGGCAGGGGGGCCGAGACTGCCGATTCTTGCCCGTTGGTGTCATCGCGCCCAGGGCTGTCATCCTGAGCGAAGCGAGGGATCGCGGTCTCTGCGCATGAACGGTCATCGAGATCCCTCCCCCTCGCGGTGCTCGGGGTCGGGATGACACTCTCCGCCAACATCCCTGCCCGCCCGTCCTCCCGCCCCGGGGCCCGCCTGCCCTGCAGCCCCGCTGCCCCCCCGCCCCGCTGCCCCCCTGCCCATCTGCCCCCCCGCCCCCCCGCATCCACCGCCCACAGCATCATCGGCCGGGTCATCCCATTGGCGATCCCGTCCAGCGCCCCGACCTTGATCAGCAGCCGCAGGTCCTCCTGGCCAATGCCGGAGCGCTCCCGCAGGTCGTGCAACGACCGGTAGGGCCGACCACCGTTGAGCAGCCGTTCCACCCCCGCCAGGCTCAATCCCTTGACGAACTGGAAGCCGATCTGCACCTCGCCACCGCGCCCGGTGGTGCGGAACTCGCTGGCGTTGACGTCGGGGGGCAGGATCGTCAACCCGGCGCGCCGGGCCTCGGCGACGTAGGCGAACGGGTGATAGAAGCCGCCGCCGTTGGCCAGCACCGCCGCGAAGAACTCCGCCGGGTAGTGGGCCTTGAGGAACGCCGACTGCTGGGCCACCTGGATGTAGCTGCACGAGTGGCCCTTGCAGAAGCTATAGCCGGCAAACGACAGCACCTGGTGCCAGACCTGCTCGATCACCGCAGGATCCCGCCCCATCGCCAGCGCCCCCGCCATGAATTCCTGGGCGTACGCCGCCAGCGCCTTGGTCGGCCGCTTCTTGCTGAGCGCCTTGCGGAGCCCGTCGCCGGTGAAGAGCGGCATCCCGGCAAAGGCCGCCGAGACGTTCACCACGTCCTCCTGGTAGACCATCACGCCGAAGGTCTCGCCGAGCACGTCGCGCAGGCACGGGTCGACCGGCTCATAGGCCCCGCCATGAAGCCGCTCCAGGTAGACCTTGATCCACTTGTTGGAGGCGGGCCGGATGATGCTGGTGTTGAGCACCAGCAGCTCGAAGCTCTCCGCCTGGCTCTTGATGCAGAGCGCGCGGCTGGCGGGGCTCTCGGTGTAGAACACCCCCATGGTGCGGCCGGTGCGGAAAAGCTCGCGGGTGGCGGGGTCCTCGCCGGCCTCCTGGCTGGTGTAGTCGAGCTGCCGCCCGGTGTTGGCGGCCACCGCCGCGATCCCGTCGCGGATCACCGCCAGGGAGCGGTTTCCCAGCAGGTCGATCTTGACCAGCCCGGCGTCCTCGGCGCCGTCCTTCTCGAACTGGATCACCGGGACCGTCAGGTCGGGCGCGCCGTCGAGTTCCTTGACCGCGGGCTCGATCGGGACGTAGTCGGTGAGCGCGCCGGGGACGATCACCACACCGCCGGGATGCAGCGAGAGGTGCCGCGGGGTGCCGACCAGCGGGGTGGCGGTGTCGGCCAGCTCGCGCCAGTAGGCGGGGAGGTTGAGGCCGGCGTAGTTGGGATGGGTGGCGAGCAGCTCGCCAATGGGGACGTCGTCGGAGTACCAGGGGATCCGGCGGGTGACCTCACGGATCTCGCCGGCGGGGCGGCCGTGCACCTTGGCCACCTCGCGCAGCGCACCGCGGAGCTTGAAGGTGTTGTGGTTGCAGACCATGGCGGCGCGCGGCATCGGGTACTGGCGGAAGACATAGGCCAGCACGTGGTCGCGCTCGTCCCAGGGGAAGTCGAGGTCGATGTCGGGCGGGTCCTTGCGCTCGGGGTTGAGGAACCGCTCAAAGAGCAACCCGGCACCAAGTGGTTCCACGTGGGTGATGCCCAGGCAGTAGCTGACCACCGAGTTGGCGACGGAGCCGCGGCCGCAATGGGTGGGGCCGTGGAGCACGATGTCGCGGACCACGAGGAAATAGTCGGCAAACTGTTTGGCGGCGATGATCGCCAGTTCGTGCTCCAGCCTGCTGCGCACCATCGGGGCGATGGTGCCGTACTTCCGGGTGGCGCCCTCGTAGGCCGCCGCGCGGAGCCGTGCGAAGGCATCCTCCGCGGCGGCCAGGCGCGGCGGCACGATCCGCCCGATCGGGATCCGGTAGCGGCAGCGATCGGCCAGGGTGGCGGCGTTGTCCATCGCCTCCGGGCAATCGGGGAAGTGGCGCGCCAGTTCGGCGGCGGGCTTGAGCCAGGCATCGCGGGGGGCGACCGACTCGGCGGGAAGGGCACTCAGGGTAGTGTTCCGGGCAATCGCCACGAGGAGCCGGTGCCGGGCCCAGGCCTCGGGGTGCGCGAACATCACCGCATTGGTGACGACCGGCGGAATCTTGAGCCGCCGGGCTGTGGCCAGCACCTGGTGGCGCTGCCGTCCGGGCACCAGTTCGGCGTAGAGGCCATCGGTGCCCGAGAGCTGGGCCACCCGTTCCAGCAGCGCCACGTCCCGGGACAGCACCGCCAGGCCGGCCCGATCGGTGGCGAGCTGGGCCGAGAGGGCAAAGGGCCACGCCTTGGGGTTCCGCTCCTGCCACCGGATGCCGGTGATGGCCCGGCAGAGCGCGGCCCAGCCCCGCTCGTCCTCCGCCAGCACCACCGCCTCCTGCCCGCCCGAGACCAGGTGCGCCCCGAGGATGGGCCGGACCCCCGCCGACTCGGCGGCCTGCTGGAACTCGACCGCGCCGTAGACGCCATTGGTGTCGGTGCAGGCCAGCGAGCCGAGTCCACGCTGCAGGGCCGCTTCCATCAGGGTTTCCGGGGAGGAGGCCCCGGCGCCGAGGGAGAAGTGGGAGTGGACATGGAGGTGGGGGAACATGTCTGGAAGCTACCCGAACAAACGCCGAAGTAAAGGGGCTGCTCCGAACGAGACCTAGGGAGTCGGCGCGAAGGAGGACCGGTCCAGGGAGTCCGGGATGAACGGATGCCCGCACCGTGGGCCGGGAGCCGGGAGGTCCTCCAGCACGGCCGTGATCAGGCTGTCGCCGGCGGCCCCGGTGATCCGGGCCCCTCGCAGGTCGTAGAGCAGGGCAATGGAAGTCAGGCCGTCGCTGCGGGAGCTGGTCGGCCGGCGGAAATCCTCGACCGGGCGGGCCCCGGCGGCATCGAGGAATCGCGCGAACATCTCCCGCTCCCGCAGCTGGTCCTCCGAGTGGGAGAGGAAGACCCAGACCCGGTCGTGGCCGGCGAGTCCCTGGAGCTCGCGGAGCGGCAGGCCGCGGTCGGCGCGCGAGCAGGTCCCGATCATCGCCGGTGGCCCTGCCGCACCGAGTCGGGGCGCATGGTACTGCCAAGCCTGCCAGCCAGAGTAGTGGATGTACGCGACATCCCCGGGCCGGGCGGTGTCGACCAGGTGCTGGAGGACCGGCCGCGGGTGCTCCGTCGGCGGCGGTAGCGGGGAACGCCCACCGAGCAGGAACGGGATCCCCAGGGAGAGGGGCAGGAGCAGCGCGGTGACCTGGGCGCCGGACGCCGGGAGCAGGCGCTCGAGCACCGTCCGGGTGCCGAGCACGAGGAGGATGGCGACCAGCGGGAGTGCCCAGAGCGCGGTCCGTGCGGCCAGGGGATACAGGTGCAGGGTGGCTGCGGCAACGGCCGCCGCCGCAGGCACCAGGATGAGGAGGGCCACTCGGCCGCCCCGGACGGCCCAGGCAAGGGTGCCGAGCGCCGTGACGACTGCCAGCGGCCGCGATCCCCGGAAGTTGCCGAGCTCGCGCAGCAGGTCGGTCAGCGCCGTGAAGGGCCAGAGCAGGTCCGCCAGGGAGGTCGGCGGGATGCGGGGAAACCCGGTGGACCAGAAATCCTGCATGAAGAGGCTGGTGGCCTCGGTCACGAGCGTGAACGCCACCGCCAGTGCGATCGTTCCGGAGGCGGCCCAGAGTACGAGCACCAGCCCGATTCCCGGGGCGATCGCCCGCCCGGTCCAGCGCCGGGATCCGAGCAGCAGCGCAAGGCCCGCCGCCGCCAGCGCAAAGAGGGCCGGAAACGAGAACCAGGGCGCCATGATGCCCAGGGCGGCGAGTGCGGGCAGGCGGGGAGGGGCGCTGGCGCGCGCCGCGCGAACCGCGACCAGCAGCAGCGCCAGGGCCAGCAGCACGTCGCCGCTGTAGGGCTTGACCTGGGCGGCCTGGAAGACGAGCGGGGTGGAGACCGCGACCAGCAGGGTCGGCATCCAGGCATGCCGGAGGCCAAGCAGCTCGCGCGACAGGAGCGCCGTGAGCGGGAGCGCTGCGACGCCGGCCAGGAAGGCTGGCAGTCGCAGGGCCAGTTCACCACTGCCAGCGGCCCAGCTGATGCCCTTGAGCAGGAGGAGGTATCCCAGGGGCGCGACCTGTGCGAAGTCGAGCGGCTCGGTCAGCAGCGTGGGCAGGCTGCGCGGCACGATGTTGTTGGCCAGGGCCAGCTCGTCGAGCCAGAGCGAGGCGTTGGCGCCGTAGTGCCAGGCCCGGAGGAGGACGCCGAGGAGCAGCGCCCCCACGAGGAGGACGACGGGGAGTCGGTCGCCGGGGCGGAGCGGCGCATCGGCAGCACGTGGCGGCATGACGATGTACAATAGTGATGCGGCCCGAACCTCGGCACCCGCGGCCACTGCTGGAAGCGGCGCGTGGAACGGCCGCCCGGTTATTCTTCGGTGTTGCCCACCGATTCCTCCCGCCATCCCAGGAGACCCCATGCCCGCCGGCTGCACCTTCTACCGCTGGTCCGACATGCCCCGCGAAACGGTCACGGACCAGCTCGACCGCAAGCTGATCACCGGCGAGCGGATGATGCTGGCCCAGGTCTTCCTGAAGAAGGGCTGCATCGTGCCGAAGCACCAGCACGAGAACGAGCAGCTGACCTATATCCTCGAGGGGGCCCTGAAATTCTTCCTGGGTGAGGACGGTAGCGAGACGCTGACCGTCAGTGCGGGGGAGGTGCTTCACATCCCCTCGATGGTCTGGCACCGCGCCGAGGCGCTGGAGGACACCCTCGACGTGGACATCTTCTCGCCGCCGCGCCAGGACTGGCTCAACCACACCGACAGCTACTTCCACGCCGAGAAGAAGTAGGCCGTGGAACTCGGGCTGCAGGGCAAGGTGGCGCTGGTCGGCGCCTCGAGCCAGGGACTGGGCCGCGCCTCGGCGCGCGAACTGGCTGCGGAAGGCGCCACGGTGGTGCTCTGCGCACGCGGTGTCGAGGCGCTGGAATCTGCCCGCGCGGCGATCGCCGCCGAAACCGGGTCGCCAGTGCACGCGGTGGCCGCCGACCTGTCCGGGGACGGCGAGCCGGAACGGGTGGTAACCGAGGCGGTGGCGCGGTTCGGGCAGGTGGACATCCTGGTCACCAATACCGGCGGCCCGCCCAGCGGACCCTTTGAGCAGCATGACGGCGCGACGTGGCTGGGTGCCTACGAGCTGCTCCTGAAGGCGCCGGTGGCCCTGGCCCGGGCGGTCCTGCCGGGGATGCGCGAGCGGCGCTGGGGGCGGATCATCGCCGTCACCTCGATTGCGGTGAAGCAGCCGGTGGACGGCTTGATCCTCTCCAACAGCCTGCGGGCCGGCCTTACCGGCTTTGCGCGGACCTTGGCCAACGAGACGGCCAGGGACGGGATCACCGTCAACTGCGTGCTGCCGGGGTTTACCCGTACCGACCGAGTGGTGGAACTGGCCCAGGCCACGGCCAAACGGTCCGGCGTGCCGGAGGCCGAGGTGTATGCCAAGTGGGAGCGCGAGATCCCGATGGGCCGGATCGGCGAGGTGCCGGAGTTTGGTGCCATGGTGGCGTTCCTGGCGTCGGAGCGGGCCAGCTACATCACCGGGCAGTCGATCGCGGTGGACGGGGGCTGGATCCGGTCGCTGGTGTGATGGCGAATCCGAGGATTGCGCAGATGGACGCAGCCGTATGCGGTCTGGTGCCGCTACCACGCGCCGGAGGGGCCGGGCTGGCCCGCACTGGGCGAACCGTCCACGGATTTCACGGATTGACACGGATTGTTCGGGGACAGTAGCTGAATCGTCGGGAGGCACACGCCCTTGAGTTGATGGTGAAATGCATGAACCGCCGGGTTGCGGTTCGCATGGGGAACGTGAAACCCGAATGCCGGGCGTCTATGCTGTTCACCTCCACCCCATGGAGCTTGGCAGGATGGCAATCTCCCCACGGATCGGAAGCAATCCGTGTCAATCCGTGAAATCCGTGGATCATTCATCACTCGTGGTGGCACGGTGCCCGCCCTGACCCCGAGCAATCTGCGCCATTTGCCTAGTCTGCGTAATCTGCGGATCGTCTTTCCTGAGGAGCCCGTCTGATGGCGATCAATGAAGCGAAGTACATCTGGAAGGACGGCGAGATCGTGGCCTGGCACGACGCCAAGGTCCACATCCTGAGCCTGGCGGTGCAGTTCGGCTCCTCGGTGTTCGAGGGGATCCGCTGCTACGCCACGCCCAAGGGTCCCGCCGTGTTCCGGCTCCCCGAGCACCTGCGGCGCCTCGAGGATTCCTGCAAGATCTACCGCTTCGACGTGAAGTGGTCGGCGGCGGCGCTGACCGCGGCGATCGTGGACCTGATCCGGCGCAACGAGCTGGCCGCGTGCTACGTGCGCCCGATGGTGCTCCGGGGCTACGGCTCCTCGGGGCTCAACCCGATCGGCGTGGGGGTCGAGACCTGGCTGGCCTGCTGGTCGTGGGGGGCGTACCTGGGCGAGGAGGCGCTCCGGAACGGAGTGGATGTCTGCGTGGCCAGCTGGCAGCGCGGTGCCCCGAACACCTTTCCCGCCCTCGCCAAGAGCGCCGGCCACTACAACAACAGCCAGCTGATCAAGGCCGAGGCGGTCCTCAACGGATTCGCCGAGGGGATCGCGCTGGGCACTGACGGGCTGGTGAGCGAGGGGAGCGGGCAGAACCTCTTCCTGGTGCGCGAGGGGACCCTGGTGACCACCCCGGTGTCGGGCACGATCCTGAGCGGCATCACCCGGCACAGCATCATGGTGCTGGCCCGGGAAATGGGGGTCCCCGTCAAGGAACAGGCGATCCCGCGGGAGACCCTCTACACCGCCGACGAGCTCTTCTTCACCGGCACGGCCGCCGAGGTGACGCCGATCCGGAGCGTGGACCGGATCCCGGTTGGGGCGGGGAAGGCGGGGGAGCTGACCCTGGCCCTGCAGCGCCGCTTCCTGGACATCGCCGAGGGCCGCGCCGAGGACCGGCATGGGTGGTTGACGCCGGTTCCCACGACCTGACAGAGGAGGTGCCGCGATGGGGCGATCGCCCGCAGAGGAGCGCCTGGACCAACGCGTCGAGCGACTCGAGCGACAGAACAGGTGGCTGGTGCGCGGGGTGGCGGGGCTGGGGTTCCTGCTCGTCCTCGGCGCGACCCAATGCCGGCCCGGCAACGACCTGCTGCAGGTGCGTGGCCTGGAACTGGTGGACGAGGCGGGGCGGGTCCGGATTCGGATGGCGATGACCGAGCAGGGTCCCGAGCTCCGGCTCCAGGATACCGCCGGCGTGGCGCGCGCCCGGCTGGTGGATGACGCGGAGGGGACCGCGCTGTACCTGGTCGATGCCACTGGGACGACCCGGGTCGGGGTGGCGCAGTTCGCCCATGGGGGAGGAGGAGTGGCGCTCCACGGCGTGGGCTCCCGGGGCGCCACCGTCCTGTACATGAGTGGCGGGGTGGGGTCCCTCAGGTTGTTTGACAGCGCTGGCACGGTGGTCCATCAGTTCCCGGCCCTGCCTCCTGAAACCGCGCCACGGTAGTCGGGCGTAGGGGCAGGATGCAGACCCTCGCCCGTCCAACCCTCCTCGCGCTGGGGCTGGCGCTTGGGGTGCTCGCCTGCGGCACGGAGCCCTCCGATGCCCAGATCGTCACCACCGAACGCATCCCGACCACGCTCCGGGAGAACGGTGCCCCGATCTTCCTCGAGATGGTGATCCACAAGCCGGAGGGATCCGGACCGTTCCCGACCGTGGTCTTCAACCATGGCTCCACCGGCAACGGATCCGATTCCACCCGTTTCACCCAGACCTGGAGCTCCCCCAGCTTCTCCAGGGTGGCCAACGCCCTGGGGTGGATGGTGGTGTTCCCCCAGCGCCGGGGGCGCGGCAAGTCGGATGGCCGCTACGACGAGGGGTTCGAGCCCGACCGCAGCCGGTATTCCTGCAACCCGCTGCACTCCCTGCCGGGCCTCGAGCGCGCGATGGAGGATGTCGATGCCGTGGTGGCCCACCTCCGCACCCGGACCGATGTGGTCCAGGGCCGAATGGTCGTGGCCGGCCAATCGCGCGGCGGGATCCTGGCCATCGCCTACGCGGGCACGCGGCCCGGCGTGTTCCTCGGTGCCATCAACTTCGTGGGCGGGTGGATGTCCGACGGCTGTCCCGAAGCCGAGGCGATCAACACGGTCTCGTTCCGTCGGGGCGCCGGCACCCGGGCGCCCACCCTCTGGCTCTACGGCGAGAACGACCCGTTCTACTCGATGAGCCACAGCCGCAGGAACTTCGAGGCGTTTCGGGCGGCGGGAGGGGTGGGGGCATTCTTCTGGTATGCGCTCCCCGGAGGGGGGAACGGCCACATGCTCATTGCGCATCCCGACCGCTGGCGGGAGCCGGTGGAGGAGTTCCTCGATGGGTTGCCGGCGGCCCCCGCGCCGGGGCCGTGACTCGCACGACCAGGATCAACGGAGGCTATCATGCGGTTCGGACTCCTGGGGGCGGTGGCCGCCTCCCTGCTCGTTCCCGCGCCGGCAGGGGCGCAGGCCGACTCGGCGGCGCTGGCGCGTTCGGTGTCCCAGCTGCGGGAGGCGATCGGTCACTGGGAGGTGACCACGGAGTTCCTGGCCGAAGATGGCAGTGTGGCACGAGCGGTGGAAGGTACCTACACTTTCGAGTGGGTGGTGCCGGACCGCGTGGTGGTGGGGCGGACCACCATTCCCGCTCTGGGGGCGGCCTCGGGTATCCTGTTCTATGTGCGTGCGTCGAGCGCCGAGATCGAGATGGCGTCGGTGGGCGGCGACGGGATGCTCTGGGTCATGACCGGGCCGCTTGGCGGCGAGACCCGACAGACGCAGGCGTACGAGCTTCCGGGTGGTGGCACCGGCCGGCTCCGGTTTACCCGGTACAATGTGGAGCGTGACCGGTTCGAGTCGCGGATGGAGCGCACCAGCGATGGCGGCGCCACCTGGCTGCCGGGCAATCACCAGGTCTTTCGGCGGGCCGCGGCCGACGGGGCGCTGGCGGCCGAGGTGCGCCAGGCCGAGGCGGACTTCGCGGCCACAATGGTCCACCGCGACTTTGCGGCGTTCGAGGGATTCGTGGCCCAGGACGCCATCTTCTTCGGTGGCGGCGGCGCCCAGCGGGGCCGGGCCGCGGTGCTCGCCGCCTGGAAGCCGTTCTACGATGGCCCGTCAGCGCCCTTCTCCTGGGCCCCCGATTCCGTCGAGGTGCTCTCGTCCGGCACCCTGGCCATGAGCTTCGGCCCTGTGTTCGATCCATCGGGGAAGCGCGTCGCCACCTTCAACTCCATCTGGCGCCGCGACCCGGACGGTCGGTGGCGCGTGGTCTTCGACAAGGGGACGAACACATGCGAGTGCGCAACCCAGCCACCGTGAAGGTGCAATCGACCACATCCCTCCTCCTCGCCGGCATCGCCCTGGTCGGCTGCGACGGGCCGCCGGAGGCCGCCGGACAGCGATCCCCAGCCGGCGATCAGCGGGCCGGGGAGGTCCTCGCCACGGGCCAGATGCGCGAAGCCCGATCCGCGCATACCGCGACACTCCTTTCCAATGGGCGAGTCCTGGTCGTCGGTGGCATGACCGGCGACGAACGCTCGGCAGCGGGCGCCGAGTTGTATGATCCCGCCACGGGAGGATTCCTCCCGACGGCCGCAATGGGGATTCCCCGCCACAGCCACACGGCAACCGCGCTTTCCGATGGAACGGTGCTTGTTGCCGGGGGGTATGACGCCAGCGGTACCTACCTGCGGAGCGTGGAGCTCTACGATCCGGCCACCGGGGCGTTCCGGGAGATCGCACCGATGACCCTGGCCCGGGCGGGGCACGAGGCGGTGCGACTTGCCGACGGCCGGGTGCTGTTGGTGGGTGGGATCGGTACCGGATGGACCTTCCTGGCCAGTGCGGAGATCTTCGACCCCACATCGGGGAGCTTCGCTGCCACCGGCGCGATGCAGCACCCCCGAGCGAGCCATTCCGCCGTCCTGCTGACCGATGGACGGGTCCTCGTGGTCGGCGGGCACCGGGGCCGGCGCCAGGAGATCGAGCTGTTTGCGAGCGCCGAGATCTTTGATCCGGGCACCGGAGCGTTCTCGGCAACGGGGAGGATGTCGGTCCGCCGCCACAAGCACGATGGCGTCCTCCTGGCCGACGGCCGGGTCCTTGTGACAGGCGGTGCGGACGAGCGCGACAGCGAGGGGGTGTACGCCAGTGCCGAAGTGTACGATCCCACCAGCGGTACGTTCCTCCGCATGGGCGAGATGCAGTTTCCGCGGTACAAGCACGAGGGGACATCAGTGCTCCTTCCCGATGGACGCTTGCTCCTCGCGGGAGGGGCGAATGCCGTCGAGGTGTTTGCCCCGGCCCAGGGGACCTTTCAGGCGGTTGCCGGAGTCCGGGACCTGCCAGGGCAGTTCTCGGCCACGGCGCTTCTGCAGGATGGCCGGGTCCTGATCACCGGTGGCTACGGCGGGAACCCGGCGTCCCGCCGCGGAGCGTGGATCTACCGTCCGTGATCCGGCCGTCAGTCGGTCCCTCGGACAGGGCCCATAATCACGCCGATGGGGAGAGCTGATGCCTGCTGATGCCTGGGTTGATGTGGGAGCGGCAGCCGAACTGGCGTCCCGATCCGTGCAGGAGGTCCAGGTGGGCCGCCTGCGGGTGGCGCTGACGTGCAAGGATGGGGAGTTCGGCGCGATCTCCGGGGTCTGCAACCATGCCGGCGGGCCGCTGGGGCAGGGAAACCTCGACGGGGACTTCGTGACCTGCCCCTGGCACTACTGGAAGTTCCACTGGCAGACGGGGGTCGGCGAGCCGGGCTATGAGGAGGACCGCGTTCCTTCCCACGAGGTCAGGGTGGAGGACGGGCGGGTGCTGGTGCGATCGGCCCCGAGCACCAAGCGCGGCCGGAAACCGCACGAGCCACACCCCCTGGCCCGAAAGCCGGAGCGCGAACCCGGCCCGATCCGGATCCTCGGCATTTCCACGACGGCCATGACCAGGTCCCACCCGCGCTACAGCACTTCCGATGACCTGCTGGAACATGCCCTTGGTGCGGCCGGGAAGATGCCGGACTGCGAGACCCGGTTGATCCAGTTGCGGGACTTGCGATTCCGCGCCTGCGAGGGGTTCTACTCGAAGTCGGCCCACGCCTGCACCTGGCCCTGCTCGATCACCCAGATGGACAGCAAGGACCAGATGGACCGGGTCTACGAGGGGGTGGTCCACTGGGCCGACGTGATCCTAGTGGCGACGCCTATCCGGTGGGGCAACGCGAGCAGCCTCTATTACAAGATGATCGAGCGGATGAACTGCATCCAGAACCAGGAGACGATCGCCAACCGGCACCTGATGCGGAACAAGGTGGCGGCATTCATCATCACCGGTGGCCAGGACAACGTCCAGGCGGTTGCAGGCCAGATGCTGGGGTTCTTCAGCGAGGTCGGCTGCCAGTTCCCGCAGTTCCCGTACATCGCCCATTCGCGGGGCTGGAGCGCCGAGGACATGGAGAACAACATGGTTGCGGTGCAGGACTCGAAGGAACTGCACGAGGGTGCCGCCGCGCTGGTCCGTCGCTGTGCCACCATGGCCCGCATCATGATCGCCGAGGACCTTGGCGAGCACGCCCTGGTCCGGGGCGGGCGGAAGGCGCACCGACTGCAGCAGTGAGGCAATGGCCCGGCCGGGCCGCCCCCCCCGGGTTGCGTGCTCCCCCAGTATCATTCGGGGCATGCACCGCCTCCCCACTCCGGTCGGCCTCGTCGTGATTCGACTCGTCCCCACCCGATGACGGCCCCGTTGCTGGATCCGCGGCCCATCCCCGTCGCGGAGGCGATTCGCGTGGCCCGGGAGCAGTTCGGCGTCCCGGCCGAGGTGTCGCCACTGCCAGGTGAGTGCGACGCGAACTTCCATGTCGTGGGTGCCGACGGCCGGCAGTTCGTGCTGAAGGTGATGCACCCCGAGCGCGAGCCCGCGCTGGCCGAGCTCCAGGCCGGTGCCCTCGACCACCTTGCCGCACGGGATCCCGCGCTGGGCCTGCCGCGGGTGGAGCGCACGGTCGCGGGATCCCGGTACGCGGCGGTCACGATGGCGGACGGGTCGGTCCGGCTGGCCTGGATGCTCGGCTGGGTGCCAGGCGTCCCCCTCGCCGACATCCGGCCCCGGCATGGTGAGGTGCTCGGTTCGCTCGGGGAGCTGCTGGCGAGGCTGGACGCGGCCCTGGCCGACTTCGAGTCCCCGGCCGCGCACCGCGACCTGAAGTGGGACCTGACCCGGGCCGGCTGGATCGCGGACCACCTCGACCTGATCGCCGACCCCGCACGTCGTGTCCTCGTGAGCCGGTACTTGGACGAGTTCCAGCGCGATCTGCTCCCTGCCTTGCCGGAGCTCCGCCAGGGCGTGATCCACGGAGACGCCAACGACCACAACATCCTGGTCCGGGTGGAGCGCGGCCAGGCCCCCGTCGTGGCCAGCCTGATCGACTTCGGCGACATGCACCACGGGCCCCTGGTCTGCGAGCTTGCCGTGGCGGCGACCTACGCGGCCCTCGGTGCCGCGCAGCCCCTCGAGGCAGTGGCGCAGGTGGTGGCGGGCTACCACGCGACCCTGCCGCTCAGCGAGGCGGAGATCGCGCTGGTGCTTCCCCTCGTGGCCATGCGGCTCTGCGTCAGTGTCGTCAATTCCGCGCTCCGGACGGCCAGCGGGCACGACGACCCCTATGTGACGATCAGTGAACAGCCGGCGTGGGAGCTCCTGGAGCGTTTGGCCGCGGCCCCGCCCCGCCTGGGCCACTACAGCCTTCGCGCGGCGTGCGGGCTCCCTCCGGTGCCCCATGCCGCGCGGGTGTCGGCCTGGCTGGCTGCGCAGCCCGCCCCGGCGCACACCGTGCTCGGGATGGACTCCGCCACGACGACAACCATCTTCGACCTCAGCTTCGGCAGTCCAATGCTGGGCGCGGACCCGGCCAACCTGGAAACCAGGCGACTGGCGGTACTGCTGGCGGACGCCATGGCCGAGGCGGGGGCGCAGGTGGGGATTGGCCGTTACGACGAGGCCCGGCCGCTCTACACCGCCCCCCTCTTTGGCGGCGGGCCGTCGCCCCTGGATGAACGCCGCACCGTGCACCTGGGCATCGACCTCTTTGCCCCCGCCGGTACGCCGGTCCTTGCCCCGCTGCCCGGTGAAGTTCACGCCGCGGCATTCAACCCTGCGGCCCAGGACTACGGTGGGGTGATCGTCCTCCGGCACTCCACCCCCGAGGGCGACCCGTTCTACAGCCTCTACGGGCACCTGAGTGCGGCCTCGGTGGGTCGAGCGGAGATCGGCGCAGCACTGGAAGCTGGTCAGCGCCTCGCCGAGCTGGGCACCGAAGAGGAGAACGGTGGCTGGGTACCCCACCTGCATTTCCAGCTCATCTGCGACACGCTCGGGCTGGACACCGACTTCCCAGGTGTGGTGCGGCCAAGCGAGCGCGCCGTCTACCGGGGCCTCTCGCCTGATCCCGCACCTCTGCTGGGCCTCGGCACCATCCCGCCCGTGGTGGATGGCGATGCGGAACTGCGGGAGCGTCGGCGGGTGCGGATCGGGGGCAGTGTCCGGCTGAGTTATCGCACACCCCTCACGATCGTGCGCGGGTGGCGCCAGTACCTGTACGATGCCGATGGCCGGGCCAATCTCGACGTGTTCAACAACGTTCCCCTGGTGGGGCACAGCCACCCGGCAGTGGTCCGGGCGATCCAGCGCCAGGTGGCGCTGCTGAACACCAACACGCGCTACCTGCACCGCAACCTGGTGGCGTATGCCGAGGGCCTGACGGCCCGGATGCCGGAATCCCTCTCGGTGTGCTTCCTCCTCAACTCGGCGAGCGAGGCCAACGAACTCGCCCTCCGGCTGGCACGTGCCCACACCGGGCGGCGCGACGTGGTCGTCCTGGAGCACGCGTATCACGGCCATACCTCCACCCTGATCGACATCAGCCCCTACAAGTTCGACGGCCCTGGTGGCGGGGGCCGCCCGTCGTGGGTCCACGTGGCCCCGATCCCCGACGACTACCGGGGTCCCTTCCGCCGCAACGTCTCCGATCGCGGCGCCCGCTATGCGGCCCCGGTGGGGGCCTTGGTGGACCAGGCGCGCGCGGCCGGAGCCCCGGTGGGCGCGTTCATCGCGGAAACACTGCCCAGTGTCGGGGGGCAGGTGGAGCTGCCCCCGGGCTACCTGGCGGAGGCGTACCGGCTCGTGCGCGCGGACGGCGGGGTCTGCATTGCCGACGAGGTGCAGGTGGGGTTCGGGCGCCTGGGCACCCACTTCTGGGGGTTCGAGACCCAGGAGGTCACCCCGGACATCGTTGTCCTGGGCAAACCCATTGGCAATGGCTTCCCCCTCGCCGCAGTGGTCACCACCCCGGCGATTGCCCAGTCCTTCGATGCCGGGATGGAGTTCTTCAGCACCTTCGGGGGCAATCCGGTGGCATGCGCGGCTGGGTTGGCGGTGCTTGAGGTGCTGGAGTCCGAGGGACTGATGGCCAATGCGCGTGAGGTCGGGGCGCATCTCAAGGAGGGATTGGTCGAGCTGGCGTCCCGCACCCCGTTGATCGGGGACGTGCGGGGTCGCGGACTGTTCCTGGGCGTGGAACTGGTCCGCGACCGGGAGACGCTCGAACCGGCTGGCGCCGAGGCGGAATACCTGGTCAACCGGATGCGTGCACTGGGCATCCTCTGCGGCACCGACGGACCCCACCACAACGTCCTGAAGATCCGGCCTCCGCTGTGCTTCTCCACCGCGGATGCCGACCTGCTGGTCGCGGTCCTGGATCAGGTCCTCGGCGAGAGTCCGCTTCGGACCTGATCCGGGGGTGGCAGGTCGGCAACCCCTACCGCACGTACACCGTCTTGGCGTTCTGGAACTCCAGCAACCCATGCCGGGCCAGCTCGCGCCCGAACCCGCTCTCCCGGATTCCCCCGAAGGGCAACCGCGGGTCGGATCGCACGAACGCATTGACAAAGCAGGCCCCGGCCTCGAGGTGGTCCACGGCCAGCTCCTCGCCCCGGGCCAGGTCGGCGGTGAAGACGGCCGCGCCGAGCCCGTACACCGTGTCGTTGGCCACCTTGATGGCGGCCTTGGCATCCTTGACCGGGATGATCGCCGCCACGGGCCCGAACAGCTCCTCCGAGTAGGCCGGCATCCCCTTCGCCACATCCGTCAACACCGTGGGTGGATAGAAGAACCCGGGCCCGGGCGGGATGGTGCCACCGAGCACGAGCCGGGCGCCCTTGGCGATGCTGCGCTGGACCTGGTCGTGGAGGTGTTCCCGCAGGTCGGCTCGCGCCTGCGGGCCGAGGTCGGTGTCGGGGAGCATCGGGTCGCCCATGCGGGCCCGGGCCATCCGCGCCACGAAGCGGCGCTCAAACTCCTCCCGGACCGACGCGACGACAATGAACCGCTTCGCCGCGATGCAGCTCTGCCCCGCGTTGATGAGGCGACTGGTGGCGCAGGCCTCGACGGCGAGCTCGAGGTCGGCATCCTCCAGGATCAGGTACGGGTCGCTCCCGCCCAGCTCCAGCACGCACTTCTTCAGCCGGGCTCCCGCCTCACGGGCGACCGCCTTGCCGGCTGCCGTGCTCCCCGTCAGCGTCACGGCCGCCACGTGGCGGTGCCGGATGACGGTTTTGGTCTGGGGCACGGCAATGAGCAGGGTGCGGAAGAGCCCCTCCGGAAACCCCGCCTCGCGCAGGATCGATTCGATGGCGAGGGCGCACCCCGGGACGTTCGGGGCATGCTTGAGCAGCCCGCCGTTCCCTCCCATGAGGGCGGGTGCGGCAAACCGGAACACCTGCCAGAGCGGGAAGTTCCACGGCATGATCGCCAGGATCACCCCGAGCGGCCGGTAGGCCACGTAGCTCGAGCTGGCGTCGGTCGCGATCGGCTCGGCGGCCAGGAACCCCTCGGCGTGCTCGGCATAGTACTCGCAGACCCAGGCGCACTTCTCCACCTCGCCCCGGCCCTGGGCCAGCGGCTTGCCCATCTCGGCGGCCATCAGCTCCGCCAGCGGGCCTGCCCGTTCCCGGAGGATCCGGGCCGCGGCGCGCATCGGCACGGCCCGCTTGGCCAGGCTGGTCTTGCGCCACTTGCGCTGCGCCCGGTGGGTCTCGGTGATCGCCTGGCGCAGCTGCCTGGCGTCGAGTTCCGGATGGGTGGCGAGGGTGGCCCCGGTAGTGGGGTTGATGGCGATGTGGCTCATGCCAGGATCCTTTCGCGATGGGTGGCGGCGCCCCGCCACCGTTGCGCCCGCCCTGTCAGCCGAGTGCGTCTCCGGGAGCATCGGTGGCAAAGCCCACCACGGTCACGGCGAAGACCGGACAGTGCGCCGAGTGGATCACCCGGTCCGTGACGCTGCCGACCTCCACGTCGATGTCCCTGGGGGCCCCGCGGCCCCGGGTCGCCATGACGATCAGGTCGCAGTTGTCGGCGGCGGCCACGCTGGTGATGGTCCCGACCGGGTTGCTGCCGGTCACCCGGGTCTCGACGCTGAACCCGATGTCCCGCAGCGCGCCGGCAACGGAATCGAGGTAGTGCTCGAGCCGCGGCACCTCGGCCTCACCCTCCGGGACGCTGAGCAGGATGATGGTGCTGCCGAAGTGGCGACCCAGGAGCCGGGTCCAGGGCAGGACCTCCTCCGACCCCTCCGAGCCGTCGAGGCAGACGAGCAGCCGCCGGAAGGCGGTCGTGCGGCTGGTCCACGCCTCGGTGGGCCGGATGACCAGCACCGGCAGTTCGGTCTGGCGGACTACCGCCGTGGCGATGTTCCGGCCCAGAAGCCGGTCCACGCGCGACCGGTCGTGGGTGGCCATGACGATGACGTCGCTGTCCAGGGCAACGGCGCCCCGCCCGATCTCCTCGGGGACCCCACCGCGGCGGATCGATGTGTCGGTCGGGATGCCGCTCTGGCGGAGGGTCCAGGACATCCGCTCGAGGTACGATTCGATCGAGGCGCCCGGTGACTGGTCGGGAACCGGCTCCCTGGTCCCCCGCGCGGAGGTCACCGAAAGCAGGTCGATCTTTCCCCCGGTGGTGCGGGCCAGCAGTTCCGCCACGGGAAGGGCATGCTCGGCGAGGCCGGAACCATCGAGCGGCACCAGGATCCGGTCCAGGCCGAAGTCGCTCTCGGGGAAGTCGTGTCGCTGGAACGGCAGCAGGTACTGGCTCCCGAAGAACCGGCCGAGGTGGTCGGTGAGGGGCTTCGGGGCCCCCAACCTGGCCCGGAACCGGCTGAAGACCACATAGAGGAGGGGGATGAAGAGGAGGTAGGTCCAGGCCCCCTCGAAGAACCGCTCCTGGAAGATGATCACCGTTGCCGCCGTGGTGAGCAGGGCGGCCACGACGGTGCCCGCCAGGGTCGCTGCCCCTGCCGCCGAGAAGCCGGAGCGCAGTTCGCGCGAAAGGCGCTTGGCGGCAGCCCAGCCGGTCATGCTGAGCAGGATGAAGACCCCGGCGGCGTAGATCGCCAGGTAGGTTTCCTCGTGGGTCCCAAAGGCCACGAAGCAGATGGCCACCAGGGCAACCTCGACCCAGACCGGCTTGTCGGCCACGTCGAACCGGTTGCGCACCCCCAGCCAGGCCGGGATGTAGTGCCGGAACCGCAGTCCCAGCGCCAGGTTCTGGAGTCCCTGGGCGCTCGCCGCCGCGGCCGAAGCCAGCACCAGCACGCCGACCAGGGTGCCCACCCAGGGCAGCGGCGCCGGGAGCAGTTGGTCCATCGTCTGGGTGAAGACCGACACGTGGGTGTCGGAGGGGTCCGCCAGGGCCAGGATCGCGGGGCCCACGATCAGCATCGTGAGGCAGGTCGTCCCCATGATGATGAGCAGGCTGCCGAAGGCCTTGCGGCTCCGCTCGGCGTTGGTGCCGTCGTAGGCGGCCACGAGATTGGCAAAGATCTCGATGCCGGTCATCAGGGCCAGGATCCGGGCAAAGCCGCCCAGCGTGAAATGGAAGTACTCCGGTGTGAATGCGCGGAGGTCGATGCTCGGGAGGTGAAAGCCGCGCTTCCAGATCGTCGCGCCGATCATCGTCCACAGCAGCAGCAGCACCGCCAGCGTGGCGGGGCCGAAGGCCCGTGCCGCGGTACGGGGCCCGCGGTTGACCAGCCACCCGATCCCGATGCTGATGAGGATGGCGAGCAGGGTCCGGTACGGCATCCCGGCGATGCCGGTGTTGAGGATCGGGGCGCGGTCGGCGATGAAGGTGACCAGGGCCGCGATGCTGACCAGGAAGGTCAGGGTATACTCGACGAAGGTGATGCCCGCATTGATCTTGACCGCCCAGGCCCCGAATTCCTCCTCGCTCAGTCCGCTGCCCCCGGTTCCGTCCACCACCCAGCGCATCACCAGGCGATACATCGCCGAGACCATCGCCACCGTGAACACCACCAGCCAGATGCTGGCGCCGAAGGTCACCTCGGCGACCCCGGCGATCACGATCAGCTTGAGGAACGGGCCAAAGACGTAGAGGGGGGAGGTGGCCGGGTCGCCGCCGCCGGCGAGGGCGCCCTGGAACGCGTTGGACAGCCGGTGCGAGACATGTGCCATGCGGGGGTGGGGCCTCCAGCCGAGAGAAGTGCGGTCCCTGCGGAACCGGCCCCCCTCGGGGGCGGCCGGAGGGAAGATAGTCCGATGCTCTCCGCAGGGAGACCTCGGCCGCATGGGCGCGATTCCGGGCGGTGCCTGGGTCGGCCAGGGCGGGTATCTTCGTCTGCATGTCCAATCCACCGATCATTCCGGTCCAGGTGCCCGGCGCGCTTCCCCCGGCGGGGCACTATTCGCCCGCCATCGTCCACGGAGGCCTGGTGTACGTCTCCGGCCAGCTGCCCATTGACCCGGTTTCGGGGGAGCGGTGCACCGGGCCGATCGAGGAGCAGGCCGAGCAGGTGGTCCGCAATCTCGAGATGGTGCTCCACGCTGCCGGAAGCGGCCTCGACCGACTCCTCAAGGTCACCATCTACCTTGCCGACGTGGCGCACTGGGGCGCTGTCAACGCCGTCTATGCCCAGCGGTTGGGGGCCCACCGTCCTGCCCGCGCTGTCGTGCCCACCGGGCCGCTCCATCACGGCTTCCTGATCGAGGTGGAGGGCATCGCGGCCACGCGGGGGTGAAGGCCGGCCTGAGTCGATGCTCACGGCGGGTTCATCGTGCCCTCATCCGCCCGGGGCATGTTTCAGGGAAACGCGAAGTCCCACCAGTCCCGCAGTCCGAGCATGGACAGGAGGTGCCGTCCCCATGCCACGTCCCCCAAAGGCCTCGTCACTCCCGGTCGTGGATCCATCCGGCCTCGACTCCCTCGTGCTTGCCACCGACTTCTCGCCGGGTGCGGAGGCCGCCGTCCGCCGCGCCGCCCTCCTGCCCTTTGTCGGCAAGGCCAGCATCCACCTGATCCACGTCCTGCCAAGCAAGTTCGACCGGGCCGCCGACTCCCTGGTGCGTGACGTGGCCCAGCAGCACCTCGATGAGGCCCGCCAGGCGCTTGAGGCCAGCCTCGTGGCACGGAATCGCAGTGACATCCGGGTCAAGGCGCGCCTCATCCGGGGCGCCGCTCCCGAGGAGATCGGGCGCCTCTCCGACCAGGTCGAGGCCGACCTCGTGGTGCTCGGCCGCCGAGGGACCCCGGTCCTGCGGGCCCTGCTCCTGGGATCGGTGGCCCAGCGGGTCGCCCGCCAGGCACGGGTGCCGGTGCTGGTGGTCGCCAAGGCTCCCCGGACGCCGTATCGACGGGTGGTCGTTGGCTTCGATCTGTCCGACGACGCCCTCCGGGTGGCCAGCCTGGCCGGCCGGCTGGCGCCGGGCGACGCACGGGTCGAGGCCGTCTATGCCTATCGGGAGGTGCTGTCCGGGACCCCGACGCCGGCCAGTGCCCGGCGCGCGGCCGCGGCCGAGTTGGCGGCCACCCGGGCGAAGATCGAGCGCTCCCTGCATGCCGCGATCGGAGGCAAGGGGGATTGGCCGGTCCAGATGCTGCGGGGAGACCCGAGGCAGGTCATCCTGGAGGCCGCCGACGAGCAGAAGGCAGACCTGATCGCCATGGGATCGATGGGGCGCACCGGACTGCGGCGTCAGATGATCGGAAGCGTGGCCGAGGGGGTCCTGCAGCTGGCCAAGGTCGACGTGCTGATCGCGCCTCGCCGCGACAGCAGGTAGCGGGGAGGGCCGAACCCCGGCCACCCTCCCCTGCGCGAGGGGGCGGCCGGGGTCGTGAACCACTCCTGCATTCTCCGGGCACCCTACTGGATCGCCCCCCGCACGACGCCGGGGGCTGGTCGTGCTGCCAGCATCCCATCCGGTCGGTCAGGGACGGAAGGTGATGCTGCCGGTGAAGTCTGCGGTCGTGCCGGCGGACGGGTCCACCGCGCGCACCGGGAGTTCGCCCCGGAGGTCGAGTCGGCGGGACAGCTGCCACTTGAGGCCAAGGGCGCCGTGCAAGGTGTGTTCGGTGCCATCGACGCCGGTGATCACCGTGGACCATCCTGCCCCCGCCGCGAGATACGGGCGGACGCGGCCGGAACGGGCCAGGGCCGTGCACAGGCTGGCCACGTCCGCGGCCTCCGCCCAGTCCACGAGGAGCACGACCACTGGACCACTGCCAGCCCGCAAGTACGTGGTTTCCCGCCCCTCGGCGAGCACCGTTGCCACGATGGCGCCGGGCAGCCCGAAGACCACGTCGCTGGAGAGTTCCATCGTTCCGCCCTGTGGAACGTGCGGCGCCCAAGATGGGTCGCCGGACTTGCCCGTCGCTTCCACTTTCCCCGCCGGTACTTTCGCGAATGCGAACTTGCCGCCAATTTGACACGTTCCTCCGCGCGGGCACCCCCCGCCGGAGCGACGGTCACTCGTTCCTCCCGGGAAGGACCCTGCAATGCTTGCCGACCTTCGCTTTGCGCTCCGGAGCCTGGCCAAGGCCAGGGGGTTCACGCTCGCCGTCCTCCTGACCCTGGGCCTCGGGATCGGTGCCAATACCGCGATCTTCTCGGTGGTGCGCGGCGTGCTCCTGCGGCCGCTGCCCCACCGCGACGGGGATCGCCTCGTCTACCTGCGGCAATCGGTCGAGGGTCCCGGCGGCGAGAACGTGCTCTTCTCGGTGCCGGAGATCCTCGACTTCCGCGAGAATGCCAGGAGCCTCGCCGGCATCGCCGAGTACAGCGGGATGGTCTACACCCTCCAGGGGGACGAGGACGCGGTCCGGATGACGGTGGGTCTCGTCACCGGGAACTACTTCCAGGTGATGGGCCTCTCGCCCGTGCTGGGGCGCCTCCTGACCGACGACGACGATGGCACCGGCGTGCCCCCCGTGATCGTACTGACCCACGAGTACTGGATGAACCGGTTCCACGGCGACAGCGGCGTGGTGGGGCAGACCATCCGGGTGGACGGCCAGGCGGTCCAGGTGGTCGGGGTGGTGCAGCCGGCGCCGTACTTCCCCACCCGGATGGACGCGCTGATGAACATGGTGATCAGCGAGCACCATACCAGCGCCCTCATGGTGCATGGCCGGACCCACCGGATGACGGAAATGGTGGCCCGGTTGGCTCCCGGCGCCACGGTGGAGGAGGCCCGGGCCGAGGTGGCCACGATCCGGAGCCGGGTGCAGGCCGACCATCCCGATGCCTATGACGCGGCCTCCGGCTACAAGGTCACCCTGACCCCGTTCCAGGAGGTGCTCGGCGAGCAGGCCCGCCTGACCCTCTGGCTCCTCATGGGGGCGGCCGCCTTCGTGCTGGTCATCTCCTGCGCCAACGTCGCTAACCTGACCCTGATGCGAGGGGTGCGCCGCGAGCACGAACTGGTGGTGCGGGCGGCGCTCGGCGCCGGGACCGCGCGGCTGCGGCGGCTCCTCCTGGTCGAGAACCTGGTCCTGGCCACCGGCGGGGCCCTGCTCGGGGTGGTCATGGCGACGGCGGGGCTCAAGCTGCTGATCGCCTTCGCGGCCCGGGTCTCCCCGCGCGCCGGCGAGATCCGGCTCGACGGCATGGTGCTGGGTTTCACGATGCTGCTCACCGTGGTGGTGGCCCTGCTGCTTGCCTACGCCCCGCGGCTCGCCCGCGAGGGCAGCCTCGGCACCTGGATCTCCCAGGGGGTGGCGCGTGCCAGCGGCAGCCTGCGGCGTCAACGGCTGCAGCGCGCGCTGGTGGTCGCCCAGATTGCCGTATCGGTGATCCTGCTGACGGCGGCGGGGCTCCTGACCCGGACGATGCAGCGGCTCTCGGAGGTGGACACCGGCCTCACCGCCGACGAAGTGCTGACGATGGAGGTGCCGATCAGTGGCGGCGGCAGGAGTGACGCCGACACCAAGGCCCTGTATGACCGGATGAAGTACGAGCTGGCCGGCCTCCCGGGGGTGCACACCGTCGGGGTCGGCTCGGTCATCCCGCTGCGACTGGCTGGGTTCCAGCTGGAGGTGAAGGCCGAGGGTCGCGCCCTCGCGGCGGGGGAGGCGATGCCGCGGGCGGAGTTCCGGACCGCCAGTCCGGAGTACTTCCGGGCTGCCGGGATTCCGCTGCTGGCGGGGCGCGAGTTCACCTCGACGGACATGGAGGGCTCCGGGCTGGTTGTGATCCTCAACGAGACCCTGGCCAAGCGCCTCTTCGGCGACCGGGATCCGATCGGCCAGCGAGTGGCCTGGACCGGCGACGTCCTCCGCTTCATCCCGGTGAGTGGGGACTGGCGCACGGTGGTGGGCGTCGTCGGCGACACCAAGGATGGCGGGCTCGACGCCGAGGCCCATCCCGCCCTGTTCCAGCCGTTTGCGCAGGAGCAGGTGTTCTCCGGTGGGCTGGTCATTCGCGCCGACCGCGATGCCGCGGGCCTGGCACCGGCGGCGACCCGGATGGTGCGCAGCATCGCACCCCAGGACCCGATCGAGAACGTCCTGACCGTCGCCGAGATCAAGGACCAGAGCGTCGCCCCCCGGCGGCTCAACGCCTCGCTCGTGGGGGCCTTCGGGATCCTGGCGGTTGTCATCGCGGCGGTCGGGATCGCCGGCGTCCTGGCCTTCTCGGTGAGCGCCCGGACCAACGAGATCGGGATCCGGATGAGCCTGGGCGCCGACGCCGGCCGGGTCCAGCGGATGGTGATCAGCGAGGGCGGCATCCTGCTGGCGCTGGGGCTGGTCCTCGGCGTGGCCGGGGCGCTCCTGGCCACCCGGGTGATCCAGGGGTTGCTCTTCGGGGTGGCCCCGCACGATCCGGTGACCCTTGGGGCGGTGGCGCTGGTCATGTTGGCGGTCGGCATCGGGGCGTGCTGGCTCCCCGCCCGACGAGCCGCCCGGGTGGACCCCGCCGTTGCGATGCGGGGGCAGTAACCCGGAGCGGGTGCGTTGCCCGGGGATGTGGCCCTCGTTCTGCGCTCGGGGTTGACGCCATTCCGACTGCCGCGGAGGCGCTGGTGACGCGACCCGCCACCCTTGGAGGGAAGGATCGTGGCCGCCCGACCCGTCCGGCCCGCTGAGGAACTGCCCCCCTACGCGCTCAGCCCGGCTGACCTCTGCCGACATCTCCATGCCTCCCTCTCGGGGCTGACCGCGGGGGAGGCGGCGGCCCGGTTGGCCGCGATTGGCCCCAACGAGGTCCGCCGGAGCGCGGGGCCTTCGGTGTGGGCCCTCCTCCTGCGCCAGTTCCGCAGCCTTCTCACCATCATCCTGCTCGTGGCCACGGCACTCTCCGCGGCGATGGGGCACGGGGTGGAGGCGCTCGCCATCACCGCGGTCGTCCTCTTTTCCGTCGTGCTGGGATTCATTCAGGAATACCGCGCTGAACGGGCCCTCGAGGCACTGCAGCAGATGGCCGTGCCCGCGGCGACGGTGGTCCGGGATGGCCGGCAGGTGGAGGTGCAGGCCCGATCGGTGGTGCCCGGCGATCTGCTGGTCCTGCGCGCCGGTCATCGGGTGGTCGCCGACGCCCGCCTGGTGGAGGCGGTGGACCTCGCGACGGAGGAAGCGGCGCTGACGGGGGAGTCCATTCCGGTAGCCAAGCACACGGATACCCTGGCCGAGGCCCCACTGGTGCCGGCTGACCAGCTGAACATGGCGTTCGCCGGCACGCTTGTGAGCCGGGGCCGGGGCCTGGCGCTGGTGGTGGCCACGGGCATGGAGACGGAGTTCGGCCGGATCGCGCACCTCCTGGAAACGGTGCAATCGCCCCCGACACCGTTGCAGGCATACCTGGAGCGGCTCGGGCGTGCGCTGGCGCGGATGGCGCTGGTCGTGGTGGCGATGGTCGTGGCCATCGGGTTGTCCCGGGGGCAGCCGCTGATCGAGATGCTGGTGTTCGGCGTGGCCCTCGCGGTGGCGGTGGTGCCCGAAGTGCTCCCGGCCGTGGTCACCATCTCCCTTGCCGTCGGGGTGCAGCGCCTGGTACGGCGGCGGGCACTCATGCGGCGATTGCCGGCGGTGGAAACGCTGGGCAGCACTTCTGTCATCTGTTCCGACAAGACCGGCACGCTGACGCGGAACGAGATGACGGTGCGCCAGATGCTGGTGGCAGGTGAGCTCGCGGCAGTCTCCGGGGCAGGCTACGCGCCGATCGGGGAGTGCCGATGGAACGGTCGGTTGGCCGGATGGTCCGGCCCGCCAGATGACCCCCTTCGTGGGCCGCTGGAGCGACTGCTATCCGCTGCGGCCCTTTCCTCCGATGCCCGCCTGGAGCAGGACCCGGCCAGCGGGGACTGGTCGATCCAGGGAGACCCCACCGAAGCGGCCATGGTGGTGGCGGCGGCCAAGGCCGGGCTCTCCCAGGCGGGTCTCATGTCACGCTTCCCCCGGGTGGGTGAGATCCCGTTCGCGGCCGATCGCATGCGAATGACCACGGTGCATGCGACCCCACTCGGCATCGTCGCGCATGCCAAGGGCGCTCCGGAGGTCATCCTCCCGGACTGCGCCCGCCAGATGTTGCTCACGGGAGATGCCGTGCTCGGCGAATCGGCCCGTGCGGCCGTCCTGGCGGCGGGGCAGTTGATGGCCAGCACAGGGCACCGGGTGCTGGCGGTGGCGTCGGGTGCGGGGCCGACTCTGGAGGCCGCCGAAGGGGATCTGACCCTCCTGGGGCTGGTGGGGATCATGGATCCACCTCGGGACGAGGCCCGGGCTGCCGTCCAGCGCTGCCAGGAGGCGGGGGTCCGCGTGGTGATGATCACCGGCGATCACCCACTCACCGCCCAGGCCGTGGCCCGGGAGCTCGGTCTGCTGGGCCAGGGGCGAATCATGACGGGTCCCGAGCTGGCTCTGCTCTCGGATCGCCAGCTGCAGGCCGATATCCGGAACGTGGAGGTGTTCGCGCGGATGTCGCCGACCCACAAGCTGCGGATCGTGTCGGCGTTGCAGGGGGTGGGCGAGGTGGTGGCGATGACGGGGGACGGCGTCAATGATGCGCCCGCGCTCAAGCAGGCGGACATCGGCGTCGCCATGGGGGCTGGCGGAACGGATGTGGCGCGGGAAGCCGCGGCACTGACGCTGACCGACGACAACTTCGCGACCATCGTGGCCGCGGTGGAGGAAGGGCGCGGCATCATCGGCAATATCCGCAAGTACCTGATGTTCCTGCTCTCCTCCAACGTGGGCGAAATCGGACTGATCACGATCGCGGCGATGGCGGGACTGCCCATGCCACTGACCGCCGTCCAGATCCTGTACGTGAACCTGGCCACCGACGGATTGCCGGCGCTGGCGCTGGCCATGGATCCACCCGAGGCGGATCTCATGCGGCGCCGCCCCCGTCCCAGGGGAGCGGGTATCTTTACGCGACCGATGATCCTGCTCATGCTGGTGGGGGGCGTCTGGTCGGCGCTAGTCAACCTGGCGGTCTTTGTGTGGGCCCTGCGGAGCGGTCGGGACATGGTCGACGCGATGACGCTGACCTTTGCTTCCCTGGTGCTGATCCAGCTGGTCAAGGCGTTCAATTTCCGGTCTGATCACCGACCGGTGTATGAGCGTCCCCTGGCCAATCGATGGCTCGACCTCGCGGTTGCCTGGGAACTGGGGCTGTTGGTCCTAGTTGTCCAGTGGTCGGTCCTCCAACGACCGTTCGGTACCGCCGGCCTGGGCGTGAAGGACTGGCTGCTCGTCGCCGGGGTGGCGTTGACCGTGGCGCCGATCCTGGAGGCGATGAAGTGGGCCGGGCGGCGGGGATGGCTTGGCGCGTATGATTGAGGGATGGATTCACCCAGACGCGGTGGAGGAATGATGACCGGGCTTCGGTGTGCAGCGCTTGGTGGCACCCTCGTGGCCTTGTTGGCCGCGGGTTGCGAGGTCCGTGGGGAGGTGGAAGAACCCTTACCCGTGTTCCTGAACTCCGGCGCGGTCCTGCCCGCCACGCTCCCGTTCTCCGAGGGGGTTCGCCTCGGCTCCCTGGTGCTCCTCTCGGGCCAGATCGGGGTGAAGCCGGGGACCCTGGAACTGGTGCCGGGAGGGATGCCCGCCGAGGCCCGGCAGACCATGGAAAACATCCGCGCCAGCCTCGAGGCGAACGGCCTGACCATGGCCAATATCGTGAAGTGCACGGTGATGCTGGCGGACATGTCGGAGTGGGGTGCGTTCAACGAGATCTATGGCACCTACTTTGCGGCTCCCTATCTTGCCAGGAGCGCCTTCGGAACCTCCGGGCTCGCGCTGGGCGCACGGGTCGAGGTCGAGTGCATCGCCTCGGCACCCGGCAATCGGAGGCCGCAGTAGGCGTGTTCGGGGCATTGTGCACGGTGGCACGGCTGACTGCGTCACCATGGGTCTGGCGCGCCGGTCACCCCAGGGCGGTTTGACTCGCCCTCGCCTCCAGACGATACTCACCTCAATCTTCGTGTCAGGAGCAGCAACCATGGCCATCTTTGGGAAGGACCACCCCCCCGCCAAGAAGGAACCCGCACCCATGCCACCCACTGCCACCCCCGAGGTCCGGAACGAGGTCTCGCCGATCGCGGAGCCACCCCGCCGCCAACCCGAGCGCGAGGTCAAGGAGTCGGTCATTGCCGCCGGGCTGGTGATCGAGGGCAAGATTGAGGGCAGCGGCCACGTCCGGATCGCCGGTCGCTTCCAGGGTGACATCCACGTCCAGGGCGACCTCACGATTGCGGCAGGCGCCAAGGTCACCGGCTCCGTCCGGGCGGTGGCGGTGGTGATCGGGGGGGAGCTCGACGGCAACATCGACTCGGCCTCCCGGGTCGAGCTCCTGGCCACGGGGGTCCTCAATGGCGACCTGAAGGCAGGCTCGCTCACCGTGGCAGCGGGATCCCGAATGCGCGGCCAGGTGGAGTTCGGGTGGGAAGAGAAGCCGAGTGCCCGTGGTGGAGTCCTGGCGGGGGCTGTCGCCACTCCATGAGCACGGCCCGCACGGGGGTGGCCGGCAGCACCCGCACCTGCCCGCACTGCCGGGCGGTGATCCTGGAAAGCAGCAGCGTCTGCCCCTCGTGTCGCCACCACCTGCGTTTCGATCCCTCGGCCGCCAAGGGTACCACCCGGACCGAGACGGCGCTGAGCGTGGAGGGAACGATTCGCCATCCACCCGGTGCGCCCCCGTGGGAGTACGCGGTGGTGGTGGCGATCCGGAATGCCCGTGGTGAGGAGGTGGCGCGCCAGGTGGTGGGGGTGGGGGCACTCCAACCGTCCGACGAGCGCGTCTTCTCGCTCAGCGTCGAGGTGTTCGTGCCCCAGGAGTCCGTTTCCCGGAGCGAGGACGGCTGAAGGCCCCGGGGTCTTCTTCTAGTCTGGCGGAGAGCGGAGCCAGGCCTCGAGTTGCGCCCGCAGCGAGTCGCGCAGGCCGGCATAGGCGGGGTCATCCACCAGATTGACCAGCGCCAGCGGATCCCGCCGGTGCTGGTAGAGTTGTTCCCCACCCCCGTTGACCATCACGAACTGCATCGAGTCGGTGACCACGGAGGCGAAGCGACCTTCGCGGGAATACGCCGCGGCGGGGCCCCGGTCGGTGGTCGTCTCCTGCCAGAGTTCGGCGAGCGACTCCCCCCCGAGTCGGGGATCGGGCTCACCCGTCAGGTCGAGGATGGTGGCGGGAATCCGGTGAACCTCCACCGGCGCGGCAATCTCCCCCCCGATGGCCTCGATGCCGGCCCCCGCAATGACCAACGGGACGTGAACCACCGGCATCGCGACCGGTCCGCCGTGCCCCAGTCCATCCTGCTCCCCGAATTCCTCGCCGTGGTCGGCCGTCACGATGACCAGGGTGTTCTCATGCAATCCCCGCTCCTCCAGCGCCGCCATCAGTGCGCCGAGCCGGTCATCGAGGTACGCGATGCTGGACTCGTAGGCCGTCAACAGTTGGTCCATCTCCTCGGGGGTGTAGTCCGCTGCCTCCCGGTCGGCGCCGACCCAGTAGGGTCCGGGTTGGTCGGTGAACCGGGAGGGCCATGGTGGCGGGGGGCGGTACGGGTTGTGGGCGTCGAAGTAGTTCAGGAAGGCAAAGAACGGCCGTGCCTCGCGGTGGTCGAGCCAGTGCAGGAATCGGGAATTGATCCGGTCGGCGTCCACCCGGCGAAGGGTCTGGTGGTCCCCCAGGACCTGTTCCCGGAACGGCTCCACCACGTGCCGTGCGAGCCAGGAATGGATGATGACCGTCCCGGGCATGAGGGGCTGGTCCTCCCAGCGACCGAAGCCCCGATCCAGGCCATAGAGGTCGGAGAGGTACTTGGTGTTGGCGACGAAGCCGGCGGTGGCGTAGCCCCGGTCGGTGAGGACCTCCGCAAGGACCGGAAAGCGATCATCGAGCGGCGTGTTCCAGTCCACCTCGAGCGCCCGAGCATCCCGTCCGGTGAACATCGCGCCGTGGGTGGGCAAGGTCCACGGGGCCGGGGTGATCGCCCGCTGAAACCAGAGCCCCTCGCGCGCCAGCTGCTCCAGGACGGGTGTGGTGGGCCGCCGGCCGCCGTGCAGGCTGGTACTCGCGGCCCGCTCGGTGTCGAGTACGATGAAGAGGACGTTGGGTACCCCGGCAGGCGCGGGACCGGCCGCCACCAGCTGCCGCCGCTCGCGCAGCACCTCCAGCACCGGGACCGTCACCCCCGCGACGACGATCAGGCCCACCAGCGCGGGCATGCTCCCGCGGACCATGCCCCACACCTCGCCGGCCCCCGGCGAGAGCTGGCGGCTGGCCTGCAGGGCGACACCCAGGCCCAGCACCACTGCGGCGAGGATGTGAATGCGCCCGGTGACCATGAGGAGTGCCACCGCTGCCAGCCCCAACAGGATTCCGATCCAGGTCCTTGGCGGGACGCGGGGCAGGAGTCGGGCGGCGAGCAGGAGGAGTGCCCCGGCCAGCAGGAAGACCAGAAGGTTGGCGAACGGGGACATCCAGACGGCGTGCTGGCTGATCCCGATGACTCCAGGGGTCTCGCGCCCCTGGAAGAAGACTCGCAGGACATAGTACCACGCCTCGCCCACACCCGTGAGGAGGCCGATCCACGCTGCCGTCAGCAGCATCCTGCCCGTGGTCCTCGCCGGCGTTGCCGCGGCGGCCGGATCCCCGGCGGACCGCCGCAGGCTGTGGCGGGCAAGGAGGCCGGCGACGATCACCAGCAGGAGGGTCCAGGCGACCACCACGAGGCCTGGGGCGATCTTCGCCCAGGTCTCGAGGTAGCCCTCCACGCCCCCTTCCCCCCGCCCAGGCATGAAGCGACCCAGGAAGGGGATGGTGCCAGAGTAGGCCCCGCGAATCAGGATCGGAACACCCCGGGTGAGCGCCCCCCACGCGAGCAGCGCAAGCAGCAGCCCGCCCGTCCATGCCACCAGGGCGGCACCCGGTCGACGGCCAATGGGGCTCACATGTACCCGTCTTTCCGCAGGGTCTCCAGTCCGCCGCCATCGTCCTTGTCCTGGGCGCGGCCGGACCGCTCGGCGATGTTGGCGAACTTGCCGGTCCGCAGCTCGGCGATGATCTCCGACACGTTGCGGGCGCCCGACTGCACCGCGAGGGTGCAGGGGCCACAGCCGAGCGAGCGGTACCGGGTGCCATCGCCCTGGTCATAGTACAGCGACACGGTGGGGATCGCCTCGCGCTCGATGTACTCCCAGATGTTGAGCTCCGTCCAGTCGAGCAGCGGGTGGATCCGGAGGTGGGTGCCGGGCGCGAAATCGGTCTTGTACTGGTTCCAGAACTCGGGGGGCTGGTCGCCAACGTCCCACCCCGACTCCTGGTTGCGTGGCGAGAAGTAGCGCTCCTTGGACCGGCTCCCCTCCTCGTCGGCGCGGGCGCCCACGATCACCCCCGTGAACGGCTCGCGATTCGGGTCGGGCTCCCAGGTCCGCCGGGCCACGTTGAACCGGTACCGCGGCCACGCCCCGGAAAGGGTGTGCTTCAGCGCCTCGGTCTTGAGCAGTCCACAGCAGGTGATCCGGTCCACCGCCCCGTCGGGAAAGGTGCGCCCGGCGCGCAGCGCCTCCTCGTGCTGGCCGTAGATGATGTTGAGGTTCCACTCGGCGGCCAGGGTGTCCCGGTACCGGATCATTTCGGGAATCTTGAACGAAGTGTCGATGTGCACCAACGGGAACGGGACGTGCCCGAAGAACGCCTTGCGCGCGAGCCAGAGCAGGACCGTGCTGTCCTTGCCGATCGACCAGAGCATGCAGAGGCTCTTGAAGTTCGCATACGCCTCGCGGAGGATGTGCACGCTCCGGTGCTCCAGCTGGTCCAGGTGGTCCATCAGGCGCCTCCCAGTCCGCGCTTCGCCAGTTGCCGCAGGACCCGGGTCGTCGCCTCCTCGAGGGAGAGCTCCCGGGTGTCGAGTACCAGGTCCGGCCGGGTCGGCGGCTCGTAGGGATCGTCGATCCCGGTGAAGTTGCGGATCTCGCCGCGCCGCGCCCGCGCATACAGCCCCTTCACGTCCCGGCGCTCGCACTCCTCCAGCGGCGTGGCGACGTGGATCTCCACGAAGTGCTGGCACATCGCCCGGACCGCCTCCCGCGATTCCACATAGGGCGAGACGAACGAGGCCACCACGATCACGCCGTGCTGCTCGAGCTTGCTGGCCAGGTAGCCCACCCGGCGGACGTGGGCGTCCCGCTCCGGCCGGGTGAACCCGGTGCTCGGAAAGAGATCCCGGATCGTGTCGCCGTCCAGCCGCTCGACCCGGAGGCCCCGGCGCCCCAGCTCGGCGGCGACCTGGTCGGCGATGGTGCTCTTGCCGGATCCCGAGAGCCCGGTGAACCAGACCACTCCCGGCCGCACCTCGTGCCGGCCGAACCGCGACCGATCCCAGGCCCGCTCGTGGAGCCAGAACAACCCGATCTTGGAGACGAACTCCAGCGCCCCCACCGCGAGGGAGAGGGTCAGCCGCCGGGTGAAGACGAAGACGAGCAGCGCCGTCGCGACGGTGCCCATGATCCGCCAGGAGATGGCCTTGGCCACTGACCGGGCGTGGGTCTCGTGAAACATGCTCAGCCTTCCAGCCCGAGCACGAAGCTCGCGTTGCGGAGGTCGGGCTGGTTGTAGGCCAGCGGGGAGTGACGTGGGCCATCGATGCCCGAGTTCCGGAAGACGCAATCGCCGGCCGCCACGTCCCACTCCATGGTCGGGCCCAGGCGCGGATAGACATCCGCCGTCCCCTCCGCCACCAGGCAGAACTTGAGCGAGCTGCCCACCGGCACCCGCTCAGCCACCAGCTGCGTGGCCAGCCAGGCCTCGAGCTCGGCCGACGGGTGGGACCGGCTCTCGGCCACCCGCAGCGGCTGGCCCGGCGACGGGGGGGCGGACCAGATCCGTTCCGGCTCCCCGCCGGCCCGGGTCCGCCAGGCGCCCAGCCCCTGGCCGGCGTGGTACGTCAGGCCGCGCGCCGGGGCATGCACCACGCCAAGGACGGGAACGCCCCCCGCGATCAGCGCGATGTTCACCGTGAACTCCCCGTTGCGATGCAGGAACTCCTTGGTGCCATCGAGCGGGTCCACCAGCCAGAATCGATCCCATCGGGCCCGGGCCTCCGGGGGAGGGATGACGCCTTCCTCGCTGATCACCGGGATCGAGGGATCCCAGGCCGCCAGCCCCGCCACGATGACGTCGTGGGCAGCCCGGTCGGCTGCCGTCACGGGGCCGCGGTCTCCCTTCTGCTCCACCGCCACCCCGGCGTGGTAGTGGGCCAGCGTGGCGGCACCGGCCCGGTGCGCCAGGGCCACGAGGTGCTCCAAGCTGGCCGCCGAGAGGGGGACGCCATGCTCCACGCTGCGGCTCACCATGGACGGAAGACCACGCCCTTCTCCTGCAGGTGCCGCTTCAGGCGGTCGACCCCGTCCACCTCGGCCTCCTGCGGGGTCAACTGGAGGCTGACCCCGATCTCGGGCGCGGCGCCCTCTCCCACCCAGACCCACTCCAGCCGATCGGGATCGACCGCCGTTCGGAGGAGGTCGAGATCCTCCGGGGTCAGTGCCTCGGCGGTCACGATCAGGATGACGCCGGCGTCCAGCAGGATGTTGGCGATTTCGCCGAGGCGGCGGAGGTGCTCGGCGCGGTTGTCCGATTCGCGGGCCAGGTCGGCGTCGACGCCGTAGACGACGCCGGCCATGCCGAGGTAGTAGACCACCCGGCCCCCCTCGAAGAGCCGCGCCTCGAACTCCTTGGCCAGCGCCTTGCGCCCGGCCTCGTGGTCGCCGGTCACCAGGACCAGGGTGGCCCGCTGGCCGTACTGCTCCGCCCGCCGCTCCGAGGGGATGATGCTCGGTTCCCACTTCAGGTTGCGGAGCATCACCTTCTCGCGGACGGCGCTCTGCCGGTCGGGCAGCGCCTCGCGGACGATCCCCCCGCCGCGGATCTCGTAGTCGTCGACGATCACGAAGCGGCTGGTGGCGGCCAGGACGTCGGCGGTGTCGAACGCCATGGCCCGCTTGAGCACGAGGGTACACTCCGCCACCTCGTGGCGCTCGATGCGATCGCGCTCCTCGCTGGTGGTGAGGTCCGACGCGTCCACCACCCGGTGCACCGCCTCCAGCCGGGCCGGGACCCGGGCACTCCCCAGCTTGAGCAGGTACTCCTTCTGCCGCGTCATGGCCTCCCGGCCCAGCCAGAAGAGGCTCACCCGCAGCCGGGTGGTCACCGCGGGACGGGGCTGTCCGGCCAGCGTCGCCAGTTCGCCACGCCCGACGTAGATCTGCTCGTGCAGCGTAAACCCGGTCGCCGCGCCGGCCGAGGCCTCGGTCTGGGGGGGGCGATTGAAGGCCTCGATGCTGCGAACCCGGCTCTTCTTGCCCGAGGGGAAGAAGACCACCTCGTCGTCGACCCGCACGGTGCCGGTCTCGACCGTTCCCGCCACGATCCGCCGGTCGTCGCCGCCGGCGGTGAACTTGTAGACGTCCTGAACCGGCATCCGGAATGGCAGCGCCACGGGCGGGGGTTCCGCCTGGAAGGCGTCCAGGGCCTCCAGCACCGTCGGGCCGGTGTACCAGGGGGTGAGGGCGGAGCGGGAAGCGATGTTCTCGCCATCCCGGCTGCAGACGGGGATGAATCCCGTCGGGTGCACGGCGATCCGCTCGAGGAACCCGCGATACTCCCGTTCGATGCGTGCGAACACCTCCGGGTCGTACTCCACCAGGTCCATCTTGTTCACCAGCACCGTGAGCTGCCGGATCCCGAGGAGCGACATCATGTAGCCGTGCCGCCGGGAGTTCTCCCGGATGCCCTCCTTGGCATCGATCACCAGGAGCGCGGCCTCGGCGCGCGCCGCGCCGGTCACCATGTTCTTGAGGAACTCGATGTGGCCCGGCGCGTCCAGGATCATGTAGGGGCGCCGGGCGCTGCGGAAGAAGACCCGGGCCGCATCGATGGTGATGCCCTGGGCCTGTTCATCCTTGAGGGCATCGAGGACGAAGGCGTATTCGAAGGGCCGCGCGGTGCGGGCGCAGTGCGCCCGGATCGCCTCCAGGCGCCCCTCCGGCAACGAACCGGTGTCGGCCAGCAGCCGGCCGATCACGGTGCTCTTGCCGTGATCGACATGACCCCCGATGACGATCGTCATCCGGGGCCCTGCCTGCGGTGCGGCCACCGCCGTCGCGGTCGCCTCGGCCAGCTGCTCCCCGGCCATCAGATGTACCCGAGCCCACTCAGTCGCTGGCGGATGATCTCCTCGCCGGCCGCGGTGGTCCCGCTGCCGCCGCCGGCGGCCAGCGTGCCATCGAAGAGCGAGCGGCCCTGGAAGGAGTCCGGGATCTCCGAGCCGGCCACCTCGAGCAGGGTCGGCGCCATGTCCAGCAGGCGCGCCCCGGTCATCGGCCCGAGGGCGGGGACGTTGGGCGCCGCCAGGATGAAGGCCCCGAACTGGGCATGATTGCAGTCGTCGGGCCCGGTGTCGTTCTCGCGGATGTGGAGGACCCCGTTGTAGCCGACGCCGCCGATCGAGCGCCAGTCGAGCGCGCCGAAATGGGCGATCAGGTCCGGCGCCACGTTGTGCACCTCCCGGTAGATCTCGTCGGGGGCAAAGACCAGGGTGCCGAGTGGCTGCCCGTCGGGTCCCGTGGTGGCCTCGAGCTTGGCGCGGATCTGGTCCCGGAATGCGGCGTATTCCGCGGCGGGGATCGCGCCGGTCGGCTCCCGTCCCTCGACATTGAAGAAGATCCGGGCGTAGTACCCTCCCTCGCTCCAGACCCTGGTCCGGCTCCAGTCCACCTTGAGCTTGGAGAACGGCGTGACCTGCGCGGGATACTCCTCCAGGACGAGGAGCCCCTCCTGCACCAGCCACTCGTTGACGCAGAACCCGCCGTGCAGCGCCTGGGCGCCGTGGTCGGAGACGACCAGGATCGCGGTGTCGTCATCCACCAGCTCCAGGATCCGTCCCAGTTCCTCGTCCAGGTGCTGATAGAAGTCGGGGATCACGCTGGCGTAGGGCGAGTTGGGCTCATGATCGGGATGGGTCGGGTCGAGGTACTTCCAGAACCCGTGGTGCACCCGGTCCAGGGCGATGTTCACGAACTGGAAGTAGTCCCACTCGGCGTGCTGCAGGTAGTGGCGCACCACCGTGAACTGCTTCCGGCTCATCTCGAAGATCTGGTCCCGTAGCCAGTCCTTGTCGCCGGTCCGGAACCCCTTCACATCCACCAGGTACTCGCCGACCAGCCCGGCGATCTCATCCTTGACCGCGGCGGGGTGCGTGTACTCATCCACCGCCGGATCCGGGGTCAGGAAGCAGCCCACCGCGATGCCGTTGACCCGTGGCGGGGGGAACGACGGGGGCACCCCGATCAGCACCGACTTGCGCCCCTCCATGGCCAGGTGATCCCAGATGGTCAGCGCCTTGAACGACCGGGAGTTGACGATCGTCAGGTTGCCATAGCTGTGGTCGGCGCGGTTCCGGAAGCCGTAGACGCCGAGCGAGCCCGGGTCCCGGCTGGTGGCCATGCAGCGCCATGCCGGGATGGTGATCGGCGGGATGACGCTCTCCAGCTTCCCGTAACAGCCGGCTTCCATCAGCCGGCGGAAGTTGACGAGCCGCTCATCCTCGAGCAGCAGCGCCGGGGCGGCACAGTCGAGTCCCACGACGAGGAGTTTCATCAGCGGAGCGAAGTTCCTTCCATGATCGGCGGGGCAGCGACCCCCAGGGCCGAGAGGATGGTGGGGGCCAGGTCCTCCAGCCGGGCGGCGGTGCCCTCGAACGGGTGGTTCATGAACAGCACCCCGGGGACCAGGGCGGGATCGACGATGTGGTCGCCGCTCCAGCGCTTGACGTTGTCCTCGAACACCCCCTCGGGCACCCCGCCCAGCGCGGTGGTCCAGGAGGCGCGGTAGCCGGCGGCGCAGTTCACCATGAGGTCGGGCGACTGGTCGGCAAAGGCGCCCCGGTAGACCGCCTCCCGCAGCGCCACGCTGCGGATGGCGGTGGTCCCCCGCGCCGGGTCGGGCAGCCCGGTCAGCCCGGCCGCGATCGTCGCGGCAAGGGGACCGGCGTCCTCGGGGCGCACGATCCCCTGGGCCTCGCGGCCGGCCTGGTTGAGGTAGATCCCGCCAATGCCGAGGGCATAGGCGCGGCTGCGGCTCCAGTCCACCTGGTGGAAGAACTCCCCGGCCTCCTCGCCTGGGTGGATCCCGTCCCGCAGCACGAGGTAGCCCTCGCGCTGCAACCAGCCGTTGAGGTGCACCCCGCGCTGGAAGCTGGTGAAGCCGTGGTCGCTGAGGACGATGACCAGGGTGGCCTCGTCCGCGGCATCCAGCACGGTGCCGACCACGCGGTCGCAGCGCTGGTAGTGCTCCTCGATCACCCGGGCACAGTCGCGGTCATCGCCGGGGGTGCCGCCGCTGGCCTGCGCCGCGGCGTTTGCGGGGTGGTCGTGCTCGCCGAATCGCCAGAACATGTGCTGGATCCGGTCGGGCGTGTCGAAGAGGCAGTAGAGCAGCCCCTCGCGGAACCGGGCCAGTTCATGGGCCAGCATCGCCTCCCGCTCCCCCATCACCCCGTCGCAGTGCGCCAGGTACTCGGCCTCGCCGAACCGCTCGTTGCTGAGCCCCCGGTGGTCCTCGATCATTCCCATCGTGGCGAACGGTCCCATCTCGCGGGAGAGTTCCGTCGCGTATTCCCAGGGGCTGCTGATCGGGAAGAGCGGGGCCTCGGGATCGAAGTTGATCGGTGAGGCGTAGAGCTCCAGGTCGGGAGCAGTTCGCAGCAGGAAGAACTGCACCAGCCCCGAGGTCGATTGCAGGAGCCCGGTCTTGAAGCGGACCCGCATCCAGTCGCTCCAGACCCCCGGACGGAGCTCCATCGTCTTCGGCTGGCCCTCGCCCTGCAGCACCACCCCCTCGCCACCCGGCATCACCGTGATCCGGAGCGGGGTGTGGAGGTCACTCCCGGTCTTGGGGTTCCGCGGGCCGATCAGGTGGGTCGAGGCGGTGCCGCCCTCCAACGCCAGCTGGACCACCTGTTCGCTCTCGCGGGCAGAGGCCTTCGGGTCGGTCGAGTACAACGTCGCCGTGCCAATGCCGCCCCGGAGGTCCGGCACGCCCATTCCCGAGAGCATCCGGCCCCGCATTGGGTCCGGGGGGTAGGTGCAGGGACAGCGGATCACCGTCGAGGGAATCCCGGCCTCGCCGAGCACCTGCCAGACCGGGGTGCCGCCCCGCAGGTTGACCGCTTTCGGTGGCAGGAAGCTGTTCTTCTGCTCGTACCGGTTGAGCGACAGGTCGGGAAGGTAGGTCCGCGGGTCGCGACGGAGAAAATCGAAGATGCCGTGGCCACCGGGGTTCACCCCGGTCGCGAAGGTAGACCAGGCCACCGGCGTCTGGGCCGGGTTGGTGGTCGCCACCCGGCCGTACCCGCCGGCGTCACGGAGCCGCGCCAGATGGGGCAAGGCCCCCGCGGCCAGCATGCGGTCAACGATGGTGGGCTCCAGGCCGTCCAGCCCGATGACCACCACCTTCCGAAACGTGCCCATCCGGCGGGCCCGCGCTACTTCCGCAACTGGCCGGTGAGCTTCTGGGTCAGGAGGCGGACCGTCCCCACCACGCGCCGCCAGAACATGAGCAGAAAGCCCGCCACGGCAGCGATCGCGGATGCGACCGGCATGAGTACGTCGGGGCCTATGTACATCGCGCCTCCTCGGACAAGGAACTGATATTGCAATGATGGATTACGAAATGTAACCACTCCGACCTTGCGAGACTCGTGCCACCCCGGGCCCGCAATCGGGCGGGATCACGGGCCGCCCCAACAACTTATCCTGTTGCATGGATGCAACAGGTGCCTCGCCCGCCCTACCATC
This sequence comes from Gemmatimonadales bacterium, assembly GCA_048499805.1. GTDB lineage: Bacteria > Gemmatimonadota > Gemmatimonadetes > Gemmatimonadales > GWC2-71-9 > JAWXBA01. The sequence goes on from JASNZF010000001.1 coordinate 325,654, forward strand.
CAGCTTCGAGGCCGCCACCGGGACCTCGGGGACCACCTCCCGGCTCCGGCCGGGCCCCACACCCATTTGCCCTTCCCCTTGCCGGGCGGTAACCTCTCTCCGCTCCGGCGACCGAAGCGGGGTGCCAATCCTGCCGGATCGCCGCGGCCCGAAGCAGCGCTGGATCAATGCGACCATCCCCCCACCTGATTGAAGGAGAGTCCCATGCCCGTCTCGCTGCTGTCGCTGTGGATGCCCATCCTCGTCTCGGCGGTGCTGGTGTTCGTGGTGAGCTCCATCATCCACATGTTCTTCACCTACCACAAGAATGACTTCCGCAAGTTGCCGGCCGAAGACGCCGCCCGCGATGCCCTCCGGCCCCTGGCCATTCCCCCGGGGGACTACAGCGTCCCCTACGGCGGGTCGGCTGCTGCCATGAAGTCGCCCGAGTATGCCGAGAAGTTGAACCAGGGACCGGTGCTGATGATGACCGTGCTGCCGAACGGCCCGTTCACGATGGGCACCAGCCTGGCACTCTGGTTCGGCTTCACGCTCCTGGTCAGCCTGTTCGCGGGCTATCTGGGCAGCCGGACGGCTCCCGCGGGGACCGAATACTTGGCGGTCTTCCGGATCACCGCCACGGTGGCGTTCGCGGGGTACGCCCTGGGACAGCTGCAGGACTCCATCTGGTACAAGCGAAACTGGGGTGCCACCCTGCGGTCGATGTTTGACGGGCTGATCTACGCCCTCGTCACCGGCGGGACGTTCGGGATGCTCTGGCCGGCCTGAGCGCGGCTCCCGGGGCGTCGGGCAGCGGTCGTCTCCCGATTCGAGGTGACCCGGGCTAACCTCCGGGATGCCCGCTGATCCACTCCCCCGCCTCCGGACGGCCTGCCTGCGGCTGCCGGAAGCCCACGAGGTCGAGGCCTGGGGTGCGCCCACCTTTCGGGTGCGCAACAAGCTCTTTGCCATGTACGCCCGACCGGATTCCCACCACGGTGGGGGGCGTCCGGCAGTCTGGTGCAAGGCGGCGCCGGGGAACCAGTCGATCATGGTGCAGGCCGAGCCGGACCGCTTCTTCGTGCCTCCGTATGTGGGGCCGAGCGGGTGGGTCGGGGTTTGGCTCGATCGGCGCGTGCGATGGTCGCTGGTGGCCGACCTGCTTGCCGACTCCTATCGCCTGGTGGCGCCCAGGCGACTCCTGCAACGGCTGGACTCGACGTGACCCGGGCGGCGTTCCGACCGTTCGAGCGCTACGTGGCAATCGGGGACAGCTCCACGGAGGGTCTCGACGACCCTGATGGCCGCGGCCATTACCGCGGCTGGGCCGATCGGCTGGCGGAGCATCTTGCCGCGGCCCAGGGTGGGGTGGGCTACGCCAACCTCGCGATTCGGGGGCGACGCACCCGACAGGTCCTCGATGAGCAGCTCGGTCCTGCCCTGGCGCTCGACCCCGACCTGGTCACGCTCTTCACCGGCACCAACGACGTGGTCTCCCGGCAGTTCGATCCGGACCGCCTGCGGCGGGACCTGGAGGCGATCCACCAGCCACTCGCCGCCGCCGGGGCGACCCTGCTCACCTTCACCCTGCCGGACCTCTCACCGGTCATGCCCCTCGCCCGGCTGCTTCGCGGCAGGATTGCCACCCTCAACCACTGCGTGCGCGACGTGTCCGCCGCGTCCGGGGCCATCCTGCTGGACTTTGCCGAGGTGGCCACGACTGGAGATCCGCGGCTGTGGAGCGGCGACCGATTCCACGCCAACAGCGCGGGCCACGCCCGGATCGCGGCGGCACTCGCCCGGGCCCTGGGACTCCCGGGCACCGACAATGCCTGGGCGGTTCCGCTGCCTCCCCTGCCGGCCCGGGGGATCGGTTCGAGGATCCGGGACGAGGTCCGCTGGTGGCGGGGCCACCTCGTCCCCTGGGTCGCTCGGCACCTGCGCGGGCGCTCGTCGGGCGATGGGGTGCGAGCCAAGCGGCCAACGCTGGAGTGGGTGCCGCCGGAGGGCCTGGCCCGCCTCGACCCCGGGGGCTAGGACGCGGACGCCGGCGTCGCGCGGGGTGGCTGGACCGGGTATTTTGGAAGGGGGTCGGTGTGACGCCTCCCGATGCATCCCTCCCACGCAGGAGGACCCATGCGTTTCCGCTACGCGATCGTCTTCGTGACCGATCTCGACCAGTCCATCCGCTTCTACCGTGACCTGGTGGGCCTTCCGCTGCGGGAGGAATCCCGCAGTTCGGCCGAGTTCGATGTCGGCGGCACCACCTTCGCGATCCACATGGCCCACGTGGACGAACCGCAGCATCATCACCCGCCGATGCTGGCGGGATCCTGCCGCCTGGGCTTCGCCGTCGACGACCTCGAGGCGACCCATGCCCGGCTCATCGCTGCCGGCGTGCGGTGTCGCATCCCGCCCGAGACCGAGTACGACAACCGGGTCGCCCTCTATGAGGACCCGGACGGGATGAACTTCACCCTGGCGCAGCGCCAGCCAGGGTGACCGCCCCGGAGGTCCCCGCCTCCGGCCCGGTGCAGGCACGCGGCGCCCTGCGGGGCTGGCTTGGATTCGGGCTGGGCCCCCTCGAGCCCGCCTTCCGGGCCGACTGCCTTCCTGCCGACCGGGCGCGCGCCGTGATCGCCGTGGTGGGGTTCGCCGTCGGTCTCGTACTGGTCGCGATCACCGACCTGTGGCTGGCGGTGTCACCGGAGGGAACCCCGGGTCGGGTGGCGATCGTGGGCGCCTTCCTGCTGCTCTCCGGCCTGCTCTGGCTGTACATCCGGCAGGCGGCCACCGCGGCGGCGCTCGACACTGCCCTGCTCGGCTGGCAGGTCGCCGGGGTCGCGACCGTCCTCGCCTTTCGCGCCGCGGGCCTCTCGGCGGTGGATGGCACCACGATTGTCCTCCTCGCCTTCGGGGCGTATGCTGTCCTGCCCTGCCGCCTCCTGTTCCGGATCATTCCCGCCGCCCTCCTCACCATCGGCGACCTGGCCATCGAGATCCGGGTGCTGGAGATGGCGCCGCGCATCGTCGCGGGCACCGTCATGGCCCACCTCTTCGTGCACCTCGCCGGTGGGCTTTCCGCGGCGGGGTTCCTGGCGATGCGGCGCCGATTGTTCCTCGGTCGCCGGGAGGCCGCGGCGGGACGCCAGGCACTGGAACAACTGGCCAACACCGACGGATTGACGGGCGTCCTGCGTCGTCGCCGCTGGCTCGAACTGGCGGAGGCGGAGTTGCAGCGGTACCAGCGCCACCAGCGGCCCTTCGCCGTGCTGATTGCCGACCTGGATCACTTCAAGCGGGTCAATGACTCGCACGGCCACCTCGTCGGTGACGCGGTCCTGCGCGAATTTGCGGGAATGCTCCGCCAGGAAAGCCGGCCGTTCGACCTGGTGGGGCGGCTCGGTGGCGAGGAGTTCGGGATCCTGCTTCCCGAGACCGACCTGCCGGAGGCCGCCGAGGTGGCCACCCGCATCGTGGAGTCGTGCCGGGAGCTGGTGGTGCGGGAGGCGGGCGTGGAGATCCGGCTGACCTGCAGCGTTGGCGCGACCACCGTCGGCTCGGCGGACCTCGCGGTGGAGGCGCTGCTGGCCCGGGCCGATGGGGCGATGTACGCGGCCAAGGTCGGAGGGCGCAATCGCGTGGAACTGGCCCTGCCCGGCGAACCCCCTGGACCGGAACTCGTCCCGCACCCCTGACCGAAGGGAACCGTTTACAACCGGCAGCGATGGCCGTCTTGGCACCGGGACCGCACCAACCCAAGCCCCGGGAAAGACATGACCGTCGCATTGCGGTACCTCGCCTCGACCATGGTCGCCATCGCGCTGTCGGGTTGCGCTGCCGAATCCACGGCACCGGAGTCCGGGGCATTGGCGGAGATCTGGTCCCCGTTCCTCACGCTCCCGTCCACCCCGTTGAATTACGCGGCGCCCGCGCTCCCCGCCCATCTCCTGGCCCCGGCGATTCAGGCCCAGCGAAACACCCCGGCCAACAATCCCGTCACCGACTGGGGTGCCACCCTCGGCCGGGTGCTGTTCTATGACACCCGGCTCTCCCTGAACACCACCAGGTCCTGCGCCTCCTGCCACCACCAGTCGCACGGGTTCTCCGATCCCGCCCGGCTGAGTGCGGGCTTCAATGGCGGGACCACCGCGCGGCACTCGATGGGACTCGTCAATGCTGCCTACTATCCCAGCGGCCGGTTCTTCTGGGACGAGCGGGCCGCCACCCTGGAAGAGCAGGTCCTGATCCCGATCCAGGATCCGGTGGAACTCGGGATGACCCTGTCCGGAACGGTGGAGCGCCTCTCCCAGGTGGACTACTACCCGGTGCTCTTCGAGCTGGCGTTCGGTACCCCGGCGGTCACCAGTGACCGGATTGCCCGCGCGCTGGCGCAATTCGTCCGGTCCATCGTGTCGTATCAGACCAGGTTCGATGCCGGCCGGTCGGCGCTTGCGGGCCAGGTCAACCTCGGGCAGGCGGTCTTCCCCAACTACACCGCGCAGGAGCAACTCGGCAAGGCGCTCTTCTTCGACCCGGCCCGGGGCAACTGTGCGGCCTGTCATGGCACCGAGACCTTCACCGCCCCCCGGGCCACCAACAACGGGCTCGATCTGGTGCCTCCCGATCCTGGCGTGGCCGGCACGACCGGGACCCCCGCCGATGCCGGGAAGTTCAAGGTGCCCTCGCTCCGCAACGTGGCGCTTCGCGCCCCGTTCATGCACGATGGCCGCTTCAGCACCCTCGACCAGGTGATCGGGCACTACAGCAACGGCGTGCGGGCCACCGCCAACCTGGCCCCCGAGCTGCGCCGGCCCGATGGCACCCCGCGGCAGGCCAACTTCACTCCCCAGGAACGCGATGCCCTGCGGGCGTTCCTCGAGACCCTCACCGACCCGGTCCTGAGCGCCGACCCCCGCTGGTCGAACCCGTTCCGGCAGTAGCCGACGGGCCCGGTGTCGTGGGTGCCAGTTGTGTCGCGGCGTGGGCGGAGGCATCGTAAGGCGTTCCCGACCCCCCGCCACCCCCAGGAGGGCCCCATGGCCACCCGGAAGAAATCGGCCGCTGCCCGTGCCAAGTCGACCCCCAAACGTGCCTCCGCCCAGAACAAGACCCGCGAGACGAAGCTGAGTGTCGCGAAGTTCCTGGCCGCGCAGAAGGACCCGCAGCGGCTGGCCGACTGCCAGGTCCTGCTCGACATGATGCGCAAGGTGACCGGAGTCGAGCCGAAGATGTGGGGCGCGAGCATCGTCGGGTTCGGGTCCTATCACTACCGGTACGAGAGTGGCCGCGAGGGCGACATGCTCCGCACCGGCTTCTCGCCGCGCAAGGAGGCGCTGACCCTGTACATCATGGGGGGCTTCCCCCGTCACGACGCCCTCATGGCACGACTCGGCACGTACAAGACCGGCAAGTCCTGCCTCTACATCAAGCGGCTCGCAGATGTGGACCTCGCCGTGCTCGAGGACCTCGTTCGCGCGTCGTGGCGGTACATGGCCACTCGGTACCCGGACCCGGGGTGAGGGCTCTCCGCCGGGGCCAAAGGGTTCGGGCGGAAAGGGCGAATGGAATGGTGGGCCGACGATGGATCGGGCTGGCCGGCGGGGCCCCCATGAATCCGCCGTCCACCGAATCCGTAGGGAAAGGAACCCCTGCCCAGTAGCCCCACCCCTTCCGACTCGCACCTGGAGCCTTACCATGTCTTCCGATCCCCTCCTCGGCCGCTTTGCCTGGCATGAACTCCGGACCACCGATCGCGCGGTGGCTGAGGGCTTCTACCCCCGGCTCCTCCCCTGGTCCACCGCGCCCTGGGAGGATCCCTCCTACCAGCTCTGGATGAGTGGGGATGCCCCCGTGGGTGGGCTCATGCAGCTGACCGACGAGATGGTCCAGGCCGGGCTCCCACCGGCCTGGGTGACGTTCATGGCCACCCCGGATTGCGACGCCTCTGCCGCCAAGGTGACCGCGCTCGGCGGACAGGTCTACCAGGCGCCCTGGGACATCCCGAACATCGGGCGGATTGCCATGGTGGCGGACCCGCAGGGAGCGGAGTTCGGTCTCTACACCCCGCTGGAGGTCGATCCGGGGCTCGATGCCGCTCCAGTACCCGGCCAGTTCTCCTGGCACGAGCTCAACACCACCGACCCTGCCGCGGCACTGGCGTTCTATCCGGCGCTGTTGGGATGGGACGTGATGGGGGACTTCGACATGGGCCCGATGGGCACCTATCACCTGCTGGGATATGGCGGGGTCCAGCGGATCGGCATCACCCCGAAGCCCGAGGGTGTGCCGGCCCCGCTCTGGCTTCCCTACGCGATGGTGCCCGACGCCGATGCGGCCTTCGCGACCGCCACCGCGCACGGCGCCACGACGCTGGTTCCCCCGATGGAGGTGCCGGGTGGCGATCGCATCAGCGTGATGCTGGACCCGCTGGGAGTGATGTTTGCGGTGCACGCGCTGAAGGAGTGAGAAGCGAGAAGGGAGAAGGGAGAAGCGGGAAGGGGAAGGGGAAGGGGCAAGCAGAAGGTAGCCGGTGCTCGTCCAGTCTCCTGCGTCCCTCCCTCCCCCCTCTCCCTCCACCCTCTCCCTCTCACCTCTCACCTCTTACCTCTTACCTCTCACCCCTCACTTCCTGCTTCTCCCTTCTCCCTCCCCAGCCAAGCCGGCCCCTGCCGCAGCACCCGCTCATACACCGGGCATTCCTGGTGGTGCGCTCCTGGCAGTATGCCAATGCTCATCAGGAACTCGCCGACGATCTCTCCCCCGGTGAACCGGAAGGTCTGCTTGAACAGCGCCACCCAGCCCGGCTTGTCGCGGGGGTGATGCGCCATGAGCCAGCCATGGAACCCCCCGTGGTTCTTGCCCATTCCCACGATCACCGCCGCGTTGTGGATCGCGGCCTCGATCTTGAGGCGGTTCCGGATGATCCCGGCATCGGCCATCAGGCGCGCCCGCTGGCGCGACCCGTAGCGCGCCACCACCCGCGGGTCGAAGCCGTCGTACGCCCGGCGGAACGCCTCCCGCTTCTTGAGGATCGTCAGCCAGGACAGCCCCGCCTGGTTGATCTCCAGTACCAGGCGCTCGAAGAGCTCGGCGTCCCCGCTGAGCGGGAACCCGTACTCATGGTCATGGTACGGGCCATGCCACTCGTGCCCCGGGGCGATGTCGCAGTAGCTCGGCATGCTGGAAGCTAGAAGGGAGGAGTGAGAAGGGAGAAGCCGGCTGTCCCTCTGGACCGCTGGCGGGGTGCTGTCGCCCGCGCCTGGTCATGCTGCTCGCTGCTCCCTTCTCGCTGCTCCCTTTGGATGGCATCCACGGCCCGCTGCACCACCACCTCCCGGGTCGGGGGTGGCTGCCACAGGTCGAGCTGCAGGTTGGCCTCGATGAGGTGGTCCACCGTCACGGTGACCGTGCGCACGGCCACCCGCCGGGCCAGCGCCCGGTCCAGCAGCTGGCGCGCCGCGCTCCACAGCTCCAGGTCGAGGGTGGATTCGGGCAGTGTCGTGGCGTGGCTGGCCGTCGTGTGGTCGGCATGCTCCACCGCCACGGCAATTCGCCGGGCGGCCAGGGTGCGCCGGCGGAGGCGACTGCCGAGCTGCTCGGCCAGGCGCCGCAGCAGCGGATGCAGGACCGCCCGGTCATTGGTGTCGGTGGCCAGGGTGTGGTTGGCGCGGAACTCGGCCCGGACCTCGGGCGGGAGCACGGGACGAGGATCCACGCCACGCGCCTGTTGCCGAAGCAGGACCCCGCGTCGGCCGAACACGGCGCAGAGGTCGGCCTCGCGGATCACGGCCACCTCCCCCACCCGACAGAGGTGGTACTCGTCGAGCCGGGTCCGGATGTCGGTCGGGAGGTCGGGCAGGACTTCGAGCACCTGTGGCGCCAGGAACCTCGCCTCCTCACCCCGCCGGACCTCGATGAGCGGCGACGGCGCCGCCAGCCGACCGACCCGGGTGGCCGCCTCGCTCACCAGCTTGTTCACCGCCACCCCGACCGTCAGGGGGAGCCGCATGCGGGTCCTGGCCTCGCGCGTGATCCGGGCGGCCACGTCCACCGCCGGGCCAAAGAGCCGGGTGGTGCCGGTCAGGTCCAGGAAGGCGTGGCCATAGCCGTGCGGCTCAATGACCGGGGCGTAGACCCGGAGGACCTCGTGCAGGGCGCGCGAGGCGCGCGAGTACAGCCGGGGATTGGGAGGCAGCAACAGCAGGTCGGGGCATCGCTTGCGGGCCAGTCGCACGGCCATGCCTCGCTCGAGGCCGGCTGCGCGGGCCTCCGGGGAGAGGGCCAGAATCGTGGCCCGGTCTGCACCCGGTGCGGCGACCGCCACCGGGCGGCCGCGCAGTGCCGGCGCCACCAGTGCCTCGACGGTGGTGCAGAAGGCCGGGGGGTCGATGTAGAGGATGGATCGGGTCATATCCATGACTTCGGTGTTTGTTCGGTAAAATATACCGGGTTCAGGGCCAGCGACAACCCAGACGGTTCGAACTGAAACGAAAGTGGGAGTGTCAGCGTATATCCATTGTGGATATAGATCGAGGCTCCACCTCCCTTCCAGAACGCGGCTACCGGCTCCTGCTCCGCCTCTACCCCAGGCGGTTCCGGGAGGAAGCCGAACCCGAACTGATCGCCACCTTCCGGGACGGATGGCGGGAGACCGCCGGAGCCGGACGGCTGGCGCAGGCCCGATACCTCAGGCTGATCCTGGCCGACCTCAGTCGCACCCTGGTACTGGAATGGACGCCGTCCTGGCGCCAGCCGCCGACCGGACAGTTGTGGGCCGGCAGTGGAATCTCCCCCGCAAGGAGCAACTCCCGCGTGGATACCCTCTGGCAGGATCTCCGCTATGCCCTGCGCACCTTGCGGGCGTCGCCCCTGGCCACGGTGGTGGCCGCAGTGACGATCGCGATCGGGGTGGGGGCGACGACCACGATATTCAGTGTGGCCAACGCCCTGCTGCTGCGCACCCCGCCGGGGATCGTGGCGCCCCGCGACCTGGTGACGGTGCACGCCGTGAGTCCCGATGGCTCGAGCTTCCATGCCTTCTCCCATCGCGGATTTGAGCATCTCCGGGAAGCCGGCGGCGGTTTGCAGGATCTGGCGGCGTGGAGCACCGCCCCTGCGGTGATCGCGACCGATGGCGACCCGGAACTGCTGGTCGGCATGGGGGTGAGCGCCAACTATTTCAGCCTGCTTGGGGCGCGGCCGGTCCAGGGCCGTCTCCTGGTGCCCGAGGATGACGCCGGAATCGCGGGGCCCCGGGTGGTGGTGTTGAGCCACGCGGCCTGGCAGCGTCGTTTCGCGGGGGATCCCTCGCTGGTGGGTCAGGTGATCAACCTCAACGGTGAACCGTTCACGGTGGTGGGGGTGGCCGAGCCGGGATTTCAGGGGCATGTGGTGGCGGTGGACGTGGCGGCCTGGATTCCGATCGGGGTCGGCCTGCCCCCCGAACGCGCGCCGGAGCTGGCCAATCCACGTGCCAGTTGGATCGAGCTGCTGGGGCGCCTGGCGCCGGGTACCACGCCGGCCCAGGCTGCCGCGGCGCTGACCACCGTCCAGGCCCAGTTCATGGCGGGGGTGGGATTCGAGGGCCAGCGTGGGGTGGATGTGCGTCGGTACGCCCCGGTGCCGGCGCCAGCGCTGTTGCCGGTGGCGGGATTCCTGGGGATGCTGGTGATCCTGACCGGCCTGATCCTGCTGATCGCCAGCGCCAACGTGGCCAACATGCTGCTGGCGCGCGCTGCGGGGCGGGGGCGCGAGATCGCGGTGCGGCTGGCGCTGGGTGCCAGCCGGACTCGACTGGTGCGGCAGCTCCTGACCGAGAGCATGCTGCTGTTCGCGTTCGGCGGCGCCAGCGGGATCCTCGTCGCCGTCTGGCTCACCGGGGTGTTGAGCCAGGTGCGTCCTCCCATACCGGTTCCCATCCTCCTGGACTTCTCAGTCGACCTGCCAGTGCTGCTGGCCGCCCTCGCCCTGACCCTGCTGACCGGGATCACCTTTGGTCTGGCGCCGGCGCTGCAATCCACCCGGCCCGACCTGACCCGGTCGCTCAAGGATGAACCGGGGCTGGTCCGGGTGGGCCGACATCGGATCCGGGGTGCCTTCGTGGTGGCGCAGGTGGCTGCGACCACCCTGCTGCTGGTGGTGGCCGGGCTCTTCATCCGCACCTTGGGGCGCGCCGCCTCCATGGAGCTGGGGTTCGAGGTGGCTGGACTCCACGCGGTCATGTCCGACCTCCGCGTGCAACGGTACACGCCCGAGCAGACCCTGGCCTTCATCGAGGAGGTCCAGCGGCAGGCCGCCGAGCTCCCCGGGGTTACCTCGGCCGGCGCGATCGATATCCTGCCCCTCAACATGTCCAACCAGACGTCGGTACTGGCCATCGAGGGCCGCGATCCGGTCGAGGGCGTGGGCCGCTTCGAGACCGACTTCGCCCGGGCCACGCCGGGGTACCTGGGCACCATCGGCATTCCGATCGTCCGAGGTCGAGGGCTGGCCCCCACCGACCGGGACGGTGGGCCGGCCGTGGCGGTGATCAACGAGGCCCTGGCCCGGAGGGTATGGCCCGGCGAGGACCCCGTGGGGAAACTGATGCAGTTCGGGTCCTTCACCGAGGGCACCCTCACCGAGGTGGTCGGGGTGGCTCGCGACAGCAAGTACCGAAGCCTGGGTGACCGGAACCGGCCCATGGTGTATCTCGCAGCGGCACAGCAGGCCCCGCGGGACATGGCCCTGCTGGTGCGCACGGCGCCGGGCGGGCCGGATCCGGCCCCCGCACTCCGTGCCCTGGTTCGCCAACTCGATCCTGATCTTCCCCTGCTCATCAATCGACCGTACCGGGAGGTAATCGGCATTTCGCTGCTTCCCAACCGGATTGCCACCCTCGTGGCAGGTGTCTTTGGCGTCACCGGCCTGGTGCTGGCCACCGTGGGGCTCTACGGGGTGCTCGCCTTTACCGTGCAGCGCCGCCGCCGCGAGATCGGGGTCCGCATGGCGCTCGGCGCTGGCAATGCCCGGATCCGTCGGCTGGTGCTCCGCGATGGGATGCGGCTGACGGGAATCGGACTCCTGGTGGGCCTTGCCACCGCGGCGCTGGTGGGCCAGCTGCTGGGTGGTCTGCTCTTGGGCCTCAGTCCGCTCGACCCGGTGACCTATCTCGGCATTGCTGCCCTGATGCTGACCACCGCCTTGCTGGCATGCCTTGAACCGGTGCGCCGCGCCCTGCGGACCACGCCGGTGGAGGTGCTGCGCCATGACTGAAGAGGCCGCCGGGCTGCCGATGTCGCCCCGGGTCTTTGCCATTCTCCTCCTGCTGGCCCGGGAGCCGTGCCATGGTTATCGGCTCATGCAGGACCTGCGCGCGGGAATCGCCGGTGAATCGTGGGTGGTGGGTCCGGCCACCCTCTATCGCACCCTGCGCGACCTGGAGCTGCGTGGTTGGATCCGGGGCAAGGATGGTCAAGCCGGTTCGAGCGGCGGCCCACCCCGGCGGGAGTACCGGTTGACAGACGCCGGGCGAAAGGTGGCCAGCGCCGAGGTGGCCCGGATGACCCGGCTGGTTGGGGTGGCGGTGCGCCAGCAGCTGGTGACACCAGGCTGAACGGGGCCGCGGCTACTCCGAAGGGCCGACGGCCGGATCCTCTCCCACGATGGCGGCCATCCTCCGGCGCAGTGCGTCCTGGTACGGGCGCCCCAGGTGCTGGCGGTGGCGATATCCTGCGGTGTACCGATCGACCAGTTCGGGAAACTCCTCCGCCAGGAGCGGGAGGAACCGGGCGCGGGCCGCCGGGTTGAGCCGGAGCGCCGACTCACGAACCCAGCGGGCTCCCGCCGCCCGCGCCGCCCGGACCAGCGCGGCCAATTGTTCCTTCGCGTCGGTGATGCCCGGCAGCACCGGCGCCAGCATCAGGCCGGTCGGGATACCGGCATCGGCCAGGACCCGAAGCGCCCGGAGCCGGGCCCGGGGGGTTGGGGTGCGGGCTTCAAGACGCCGGAGCAGCGCCGGATCCAGCGCTGAGAGGGAGATGTGCACTGAGAGCCGGTGCTGCCGGCTCAACTGTGCCAGGAGATCCCGGTCACGGGCCACCAGCGGGGACTTCGTGATGATGCCAATGTGTAGCCCCTGGTAGCCCGCCAGCACCTCGAGGATCCCCCGGGTGACCCGGAATCGCCGCTCGGCGGGCTGATAGGGGTCGGTGGCGGTCCCGATGACCAGGGGGAGCCCACCGAGACGTGAGGGGTCCAAGGTGCGAGCCAGCACCCGTGGGGCGTCGCGCTTGACCAGGATCTGGGATTCAAAGGGGGGGCGGGAAGCAAGGGTGGCGCGACGACCGTTCGACGCAGGAGAGGTTGGCGACCAACACCGTGACGCCGCCCGATCCCCACGCACACCCAAGCTTGCACCCATACTAACCTCATTGGCCGCCGCACGCCTCTCCAGGGCCCAGCGATGGGTATCCCGGGCATAGCAGTAGCTGCAGCCGAACTCGCAGCCAATAAAGGGGTTAAGTGACCAGAACTGCATCCCGGTGGTGGCCGGCGGATTGAGCACCCGGCCGGTCGGGAGGCCCACGAAGGCGGTTCCCCGCCCCCGCTCCTCCAGCAGCGGCCAGGGCGGGGGGCCCTCCTCCAGCGTCAACCGGAACTGGGGGTCCTGACTCACCCGCAGCGCCCCCAGCCACAGCAAAGACAGTGGAGGCACCCGGAGTTGCGCGCCACCGGGCCGGCGCACTCCGGGCAGACCCGGATCAGCGGGGCGGTCAGGGGATTGGGGCTGGAACTGCTCGATTCGCTCGGTGTCCGCGGTTCCATCGTGCACCGGCCTTCCTTCGGTGTATGTTCGGCTTGACGTAACCGAAGATACACCGAAGCTGGTGCCGGTGTCAATGATGGCGGTTTCTTTGGGTTCCAGTCCGCCAGGGCCGGAGCCGACCCGACTTCAGGAGGCGCGCATGACCGGGAATCAACCGATCCAGAATGGCAGGGCGGAGCCGTTCCTCGGCAACCTCCACCGAAGTGTCGGGGTGGCCGCCCTGATCCTGTTCATCGGCACCGGGGCCTGGATGCACTTCCGCTACGACCATCTCCGCGGGATGACTGACGCCACCCGCCTGCTCTTTCGCTCCACCCACATCTACCTGCTCCTCGCCGCCTTGCTCAATGTGGCGATGGGCCTGGGATACCGGGCAGCGCCAGGGGGCTGGCCAGCGGTACTCCAGCGGATCGGGTCGGCGCTGCTCCTGCTCACCCCCCTGCTGTTTCTTGCCGGCTTCCTCAGCGAGCCCTGGCTCGGCGACCTCCAGCGCCCCTGGTCTCGACCCGGCATCTATGCCTGCCTGGCCGGCGTACTGCTGCACCTGATCGCACAGGGATTGGGACGAGAATCCCCAGGGGCCGACTGACCCCAAGCGGTGAGACTTCCCCCACCCCCCACCCCCCACTCCCCCTCACCCAGCCACCGCCCCCAGCCCCCAGTCCCCAGTCCCCAGTCCCCAGCCCCGACACCCGATACCCGATACCTATTCCCTATTCCCCACTCCTCCCCAATCTTCCCTCTCATGCCTACCCCGGACCACGAAGCGATGGCCGCCACGCTCGAGGCGACTGGACGCTACCAGGTGCTCCGTCGCCTCGAGCCCACCCGCCGGTGGCACGAGCCGGACGGTGCCGAGCTCAAGACCGCCGTCGTGGTCGACGTCGAGACGACCGGCCTCGACCAGGATCGCGATGCCATCATCCAGTTCTGTGGCATTCCCTTCACCTATGCCCCGGCGACGGGACGGATCTACGAGGCCGGAGCGCCCCTGACCGGATTTGATGATCCCCAGCGGCCCATCCCGCCCCTGATCACCGCGCTCACCGGGATTACCGACGCCGATGTGGCGGGCCAGCGCCTGGACGAGGGCGCGATCGCCGCCCTGCTGGAACCGGCGGTGCTGGTCATTGCCCATAATGCCGGCTTCGACCGGCCGTTCATCGATGCCCGCCTCGCCGGGCCATTCCGGGACAAGCACTGGGCCTGCTCGGTGGAGGGGATTCCGTGGCAGCAGTACGGCTTCAAGTCGCGCAGCCTGGAATTCCTGATGTACCGGCGCCACCAGATGTTCTTCGATGCCCACTCCGCCGAGGCCGACTGCCAGGCGCTCCTCCATGCGCTCGCGATGCCGTTCGAGGATGGGGCGCTGCCGATGGGGCTACTGCTGGAGGGAGCCCGCCGCCGGACGGTCCGGATCTGGGCGATCGGCTCGCCGATCGAGCAGAAGGACATGCTCAAGGCGCGGCGCTATCGCTTCAATGGTGGGCAGGACGGGCGTCCCAAGGCGTGGTTCTGCGAACTGCCGGAGGGCGAGGAAAGCGAGGCGGAGCTGGCCTGGCTGCGGGAGAACATCTACGGGGGCCGGGACGGTTGGAAACTCGAAAAGGTGGATCCCCGGACCCGCTACGCCCGCGGATAGGGAACGGTCGCGCGGCGTCGTCGGTCAGGAACCGTCTGGAGCCAGCAGGAAGTTGAGCAGCAGTCGCAGCGCGCCGCCCTCACCCGCCAGGACCTGGGTCGGCAGGTGCAGCGTGGTGTAGACCACACTGCCGCGCCCGAGGCGGGTCGACCAGGCCACCGGGACCTCGGCGCCGTCCGGCCCCTCCCGCACCACCGCGATCGGCAGGTACCGCGGATCCCACTCGCCCACCGCCAGCAGCCCCGCCGGCTCGTGCCAATCGTCGAGATCGGCCTCGTCGAGGCGGTGCGGGCTCCGCCACCACCGCTCCGCTCCGGGCGCGGGCGAGAGCCAGGCACCGGTCGGGCGAATCGATCGGGGGGCGGGGTCCAGCCGGATCGGCCAGGGGAGCAGGCCGCTGGCGAGGAGTTCCAGCCCACCGTCATGCACCACCAGCCGACCGCCCCGGCCCACCCAGGCCAGCAGGGCAGGGGCGACCCGGCGGGCCTCGGCCGGGGAAAGCGCCCCGGGACCGACCACGATCCGGCGCATGCCCTCCAGACGGGCCGAGTCGAGGTCGGCGGGGACCAGGTCCGTCACCCGGAGGAGCAGCTGCCGCAGGGCCGTGTTGCCGAAGTCGCGTGGGCCTGCCAGGTAGCCGAATTCCGTCGAGCCGGGGACGCTGACGGGAATCGCGTCCAGCCAGAGGCCCGAGGGGCGATACATCGCGATTGGCGCGATGTGCGGATGGCGAATCGGGATCACGCCCTGCACGAACGTCTCGCCCTCGCTCTCGGCGTAGACCCGGATGGCGTGCCGTTCCCGGGAGAGCAGGACGCCCAGGTCGAATTCCACCTCCGCGATTTCTCCGGGCGCCAAGGTCAGCTTCCGGGTCCCCGACGGGACGGTGACCCCGTCGGGTGTTTGCAACCGTACCTCGACCTCGCGCGGACGGGTGGTCCACGATCGCAGCTCCACCCGCAGGCGGCGGCCCGAGAACTGGTCGGCGGGGACATAGTCGAGCATCCGTTCGAGCAGGACGGTGATGGCCGGCAGGACCAGCACCGGCTCGCGGACCGCGCCGCGATCGGGATCCAGCAGGACCGTGCTGATCGGGTCGGTGGCGAGGGGAAGTTCCACCCCGCCGACCAGGAGTCGGACGGTTGCGCGCCCGTGGAGAGCGGAACCCTCGCCTCCGAGGAGCGCCGCGGGCGGATGGCGCGCAGGCGGATAGACATATGACAACTCCTCGCGGCGCAGCGCAAGCCACCAGGGGACCGTGGCATCGAGCGGCCGGAGCACCAGGTCCCAGGCACCCTCCGCTCCCGGGGCAATCACCTCGGTGCCGGCGGCGGGCCGCAGCTGGTGCAGACGCCCATGCTCCACCTGGCCCCCCAGCATGGTGACCGGCAACATTCCCCGGTTCGCGATGGTGAGCCGGGTGGGGAGCGAGTCGCCCGGGGCCACCCATCCACGCTCCGCCTCCCACCGCGCCTCGATTCCCGCGGCCACCAGTGCCAACTCCACCAGGCGGGCCTCCGTCAGGCCGAGCGCGGCATCCTGTTCCGCCTCTTCCTCACGCCACGGCAGGCGACGGTCCCCGCTCGGCACGACCAGCGCCCGGGCGGCCCGCACGGCGCCGATGGCGTCAAGGACTTCCGGGAGCGCCTCCGCCGGTGATCCGGCATCGATCGAGTCCTGGATGGCGGCGATCGCCTGGGCCAGGGCGGCAGCCCGTTCCCGGCGCTCGGCTGCCAGGCTCGAATCGCGGGCCCACTCGCCCCAGGTCGTCCGAATCCCGGGGAACAGCTCACCGCGCCGTTCGGCATCGAGGTGGAGGGAGCGGATCAGCCCAAGCCGGGCCTCGGGTGACGGTGGCAGGGGCAACAGCCCGAGTCCCTGGCTGCGTTGGAGGGCGCTGGCTTGCGCCCCGATCGCGGCGAAGGTGGCAGCGCGAGGCTGGTGCCAGGCGGCCAGGTCGACCCGCACGGTCGGCTGGCCGTCGCACCCCTCCTCGTAGAGGTGGAGCGGCTGCCAGGCCGGGCGGAAATACCCTGCCTCGTACGATACCTGGGAGGTGTCGGCCGAGGCGGCGAAGGCCTCCTCCGCGAGTTCCCGCGCCACCGCGCGCTCGGGATCGGGGACGCCTCCCGGTGCCGCACACCCGACGACCAGGATGTGGGGACGAACCGACCGGATCACCGTGACGAGGTCGGCGAGGATGCGCTGGCGGGGCCAGACCTGCCAAGGATCCGCCCCCGGGGCGAGCGCGCCGAGGTCGTAGCCGCGCGTGAAATACTGGCGGCCCCCGGCCCGGCGACGCACCTCCTGCATCTCCTGCACCCGCAACACACCGAGTGCCTCGCCGATCTCCCGCCCGAAGCGATTGCCCGAGGCCTCCCCTCGATGCAGGGACAGGACCGCGACCTCTGCGCCGGCCGCCAGGTGCAGCCAGGCAACGAGGCCCGTCGGTTCCTGCTCGGGTCGCGCGGTGATCACCAGGGCGCGGCTGGTCGTGGGGAGACGGGCCACCATCTCCACGACGGTGGTGGCATCGACCTGCTGGGCTGCCAGGGGTGCGGCTGGTCCGGCGGCGAGGCAGGGAAGCAGGACGGCGAGGAGCGCTCGGCTGCGCGACCGGGCCGGGAGCAGGGGGCGGGACGTTGAAATGGATGTGGCGGACGGCGACAGGGGGGGCACCGGTCTCCTCGGGGCGCAGGGGGGCCTGTTATCTGTACGCAATCCTGCCGAGAAAGATTTCCTGGCGGGCGCGCCCGCTGCCGGGGTCCCATTCCCAGGTTGCCACGAACGCCACCCCCAGGCGATCGCCGTCCGCAAAGAGTGTGGGCGCGCTCAGGCCGGGAGCCCCGGCACCGAACGCCTCGGCGAAGCCCGCTTGTGCCAGGGCCGTGCGCAGGTGCATCGGCCAAACCGGGTGGAGGTTCTGGTCCAGCTCGGAGATGACCACGTCGTTGCTGCCGTTGTCGACCCAGGCGATGAAGAGCTTGTCCCCCACTGTGGCGAGCGCCGGTCGCGCGGCACCTCCGCGCGGGTGGAGCAGGTGCCGGCCTCCGACCACGCGCCATTCCCGATCGTACAGCTCGATATAGATGCTGTACCCGTTGGGCCCCTCGTTGCGGTGCCCGGCATTGGACACATAGGCCAGGGCGTAGCGCTCGCGCCACCCGGTCGGCAGGATTGTGAGGGCAGGGGTGCCGGCTTCGCCGGTCGCATCGGGCCCGCGTACCAGCCAGCGGTCCTCCTCTGCCCCAGTCGCATCCAGCTGACGGACCTCGATGTTCACGCTGTCGTAGGCGCGCCGGCCCGGCCGGGGATCGCCGCGGTAGGCGCCCACGCTGCTGGCCACGAACAGCTTGCCGGTATCGGGGTCGTGGAGCAGCGCGGGCGAGGAATGATTGACTGGCGGGCCGCCCCTCGGATCGCGGGTCAGTCGGGTGGAGCGCACCGGAAGGTCGAAGTGCCCGGCATACTCGACCAGCCCCAGGTCGCGGTCGCCGGTGCGCATCGAGCGATCGGCAAAGTAGTACGCGACCCAGGCGTGCTCCCCGTTCTGTGCCACCGATGCGCCCCACTGGTGGGACCAGGCCTCCATCACGGGAATGGGGGTGCCGAGCAGCGTCCCGTCGCGCCCCACCTCCTGGCGGAGGATGCGGTAGTTCCGCCCGGCCTCGGTGGAGGGCACCAGGCTCGGGGCGGTTTCCCAGAAGACGCTGTAGCCGGTCGGTCCAACCGCGACACCGGGGCGGTCCCGGACTTCGGGGCCCGCCGCAACCCGGTGCAGGTCCGATACGACCAGCTGTCCCGTCGCGGAGGACGGGTGCGCCGCGGGCAGCGTTGCCGCGAGCACGAGGGCAGGGGGGAGTCGGCGCCACATGCTGCAAGCTCTCCACCCGGCGGCTGCCAAGGCAAGGTCGCCCGGCGATGACCTAGGTGTCGAGCGTGTCCCGGACCAGCGTGGTGAGGGAGGCCGGGGTGTATGGCTTGGCGAGAAAGCTGGTGCGCGCCGGCAGCGAGTCCGTCCCGATGACGGCGGGATCGGCGTAGCCCGAGACGAGGATTCCCTTGAGGTCCGGGTTCCGTTGCCGCAGGGCCGACAGCACTTCCGGTCCCGACATCTGGGGCAGGACCACATCGCTCACGACCAGCTCGATCGACGGATTGCTCGCCTCCATGAGGGCCAGGGCTTCGGCCCCGCTGGCGGCCTCGAGGACCTGGTAGCCGGCGCCGCGCAGGATCTTGGCGGCGAGGGCACGCACCGCCGTCTCGTCCTCGATGAGCAGGATCGTCTCCCTGCCGGCGGGGACGACCGGGTCGGGGGTGTCGGGGACAGGCGCCGGGTTCTCCCCCGATCGCGGCAGCAGGCAATGAACCGTCGCGCCACAGCCCACGCCAGCGCTGGTGGCCCAGATCAATCCCCCCGCCTGGTGGATCAGCCCGTGGCAGGACGCCAGGCCGAGTCCGGTCCCCTTGCCGCGCGGCTTGGTGGTGTAGAAGGGCTCGAAGATCAGCGGCAGGGTCTCGGGGGCGATCCCGACCCCGGTATCGGCCACGATCACTTCCACCCAGTCGGCTGCGGGGACTTCCTGCTCCTCCACGAGCGGGAGCGACCGGGCGTCGTGGTTCACCGTGGTGATCGTGAGGGTGCCCCCCTTGGGCATCGCATCGCGGGCGTTGATGACCAGGTTCACGAGGACCTGCTCCAGGGGGCCCGGGTCCATCATCACCGGCCAGGTGTCGGGGGCGGCGTCCACGACGACGGCCACGCGCTCGGTCGCCAGGCGACGCAGCAAGGGCAGCACCTCCTGGAGGAGGGCCGGCAGGTTGACGGAGCGCGGCGTGACCCGCTGCCGGCCGGCGAAGGCCAGCAATTGGCTGGTCAGCTCCGCCGCCTGGACCCCGGCCCGGCGGATCTGTTCCAGGTCGTCGTGCACCGGATGCTCCGGGGGCAAGGCCCCGCGGCCGATCTCGGCATACCCGAGGATGGCGGTGAGCAGGTTGTTGAAGTCGTGCGCGATCCCGCCAGCCAGGCGGCCGATCCCCTCCAGCTTCTGGCTCTGGAGCAGTTCCTGCTCCAGCCGTCGCTGGGCCGAGACATCCTGGATGGCGCCGAAGATCCGGACCGGGCGACTCCCGTCCCATTCGACCTGCCCCAGGACCCGCACCCAGAGTCGCTGCCCGCCGGCCGTGTCGAGCTGGAGGATCTGGTCCCACGGCGCCCCGCTGGTCATGGCCCGCTCCAGCAGGTGCCGGATCACCGGCTGGCTTTCCGGGGCAAAGAAGGCGATGGCGGTGTCGACCGTCGGGGTGTAGGTCGCCGGGGAGACGGCGTGCAGCTGGTAGGTGCCGGTGGTCCAGTGCAGCGTGCCCGAGAGGAGGTCGAGTTCCCAGCCCCCCAGCAGCGAGAGGTTGCCGGTCTCGCGCGCCAGGCGCGCCTCGCGCCGCAGGTCGGTCACGTCGGTTACGAAGCCGGAGAGCCGGATCGGCCTGCCGTCCACGTCGCTGCGTACATCCAGCCGCGCCTCGCACCACCGATACTCGCCCGACCGGGTGCGCCACCGGAAGCTGTGGTGGTAGGGGCGGCCCTCGGCGATGCACTGGAGCAGGATCGCCCGGGTGTCGGCGGCGTCGTCCCGGTGCAGGTGGGACAAGAGGCCCTCTCCGGAGAGATCCAGCTCCTCCTCGTGCCCCGCGTACCCGGCGATCTCATACAGGCGGGGAGAGCAGTACACCTCGCCGGTGACCAGGTTGGCATCGAAGAGCCCGTCCTTCGATCCGCCGACCGCCGCGGCCAGCCGCTCCTCGCTGGCGGTCAGCGCCGCCTCGATCCGGACCCGCTCCAGCTCCGCTGCCGCCCGTGCCGCGAACACCGCCAGGATGCTGGTCACATCCCGGCTGCGGTAGAGCGGTGCGGTATCCATCACCGCCACCAGGCCAATCACCTTGCCCGTGGAGTCGGTCAGCGGGGCGCCAAGATACCCCTCGGCATCGACCTCCCGGAGCCAGGCGTCGTGTGGGAAGTGCTGCTGGACCCCCTCGGCGACATAGCAGCACATCCCGGCGCAGACGCCCTCGCACGGGGTCCCCGCCAGCTCGTAGGTCAGGTTGTCGACGAGACGGTCGTCCACCCAGAGCGCCAGGGTGCGCGCCGTGGTGGCCTGCTCGTCCACAAGCTCGGCCACCATGGCCATCCGGACACGAAAGGTATCGGCCAGGTGCCGCACCAGTGACCCGAAATGCGCCCCTCCGGTCGCCCGGGAGGTGGCCTCGACGATCAGGCGGAGCGGATCCTCCCCCAGGTGCCGGTGGCGGATGTCCCGGAGCAGCACCAGCATCCCGGCGAATCGACCGTCCTCGTGGTGGAGGAGCTTGCAGTGGGCCTCGACCTTGAAGACGCTGCCGTTGGGATGCTGGGCGTCCAGTTCGGCGATGTCCCAGACCCGGATCTCGAGGAACCGGGCGACCAGATGCGCCGCTCGCACCCGGTCCGACTCGGCCAGCAGGGTGAGGGCACTCCGACCGACCAGGACCTGCGGATCCGGGAGGCCGAACATTTCCGCAAGGGCAGCGTTGGCGCTGGTGATCCGGAGCGCGGCATCGACCACCAGGATGGCGTCCTCGGCCACCGAGGTCAGGGCCCGGTAGCCCGCCTCCACGACCGGGCCCGATGGGGGGACGGGCCGCACGCCGGCGCCGCCGCCTTCCAGGTGCGCGGCGACCAGGCGCAGCCACGCCGGGTCGCCGGGCTGCGGAAACTCGGCGTCCGGGGAGATCAGGCCTCCCCTGTTGCGGTCGTCACCGGCGGGTCCCGGTCAATCGGTTGACCGTGGCCACCAGCGCATCCAGCTCGGCACGGAGGACCATCAGGCGGTCCTTGGAGTCCTTCCCCACCTGCTGGTCGGCCCGGGTGTCCATGCCGTACAGGTAGCTGATGTGGGCCTGCAGCCCCGGCTGGCTGTAGCGCACCGGCGGGGTGATCAGCTTCTGCTCGACTTCCTCCAGCTCGGCAAGGAGGGTTCGATCCGGCGTCGGCGCCGAGGCGGCGCGCTGCCGGGCGGTCCGCACTCGATCCACCAGGTGGTTCACGTCACTCACCAGGTCGCGGGCCCGGAGGTTGTGTGCCAACTGGTCCTCCAGCACCGCCTGCGTCACCCCATCCTGGGTCACCCGCGGATCGGCGCGGATCACCAGCGGCACCTCGGCGCTCCAGCTGCCCATCGCCAGGCGCACGGTGTAGCGTCCCGGGACCGCCATCGGTCCGTTCCGGCCACTGGCGCCGGCATTGGCCGCCCAGGCGCCGGGCCACCGGTAGTCCCACACGAAGCGATTCACCCCGGGCCTGGCCGGGAGCCGGGGCGTTCCCTCGATCTCCTGCACCGGCCGGCGCATCCCGGGCTCGGCCGGGTCTCGCGCCACCTCGCCGGGCCCTTCACTCGAGAACCGCCGGACCACGGTCCCGCGGCTGTCGCGGATCTCGAGCGTCAGGGCGCCCTGGGGGGCGGCGCCAAGCCAGTACTCGATCGCGGCACCCATCGGGGGAAACTCGGGTTGATCGGCCGCTGGCGCCCGGGCGCCCTCGGCGCCCCCGAAGCCGCCGCTGTAGCGGTACCGGATGTCCTCACGCGGGGTGAAGAGATGGGCCGGGGCCCCGAGCACCGCCGGGGTGACCTGGTGCAGGACCGAAAGGTTGTCCAGGATCCAGAACGAACGCCCTTGGGTGGAGAGCACCAGGTCCTTGCGATGGATCCGGAGGTCGGTCACCGGGGTGCGGGGGAGGTTGAGCTGCAGCGGCTGCCAGCGCCCGCCGTTGTCGAACGAGACGAACATGCCGAACTCGGTCCCCGCGTAGAGCAGTCCTTCGCGGTCGGGATCCTCCCGCACCACGCGGGTGGGTTCGTCGGCCGGGATCCCGTTGGTGCCGGTGGTGAGCAGGGTCCAGGTGGCGCCGTAGTCGTCGGTGCGGAAGATCCAGGGGCGGAAGTCGCCGAGGAGGTAGCGGAGGACCGCCACGTAGGCCGAGCCACGGCGGTGCGGCGAGGGCTCGATCGTCTGCACCCGGCCACCGCCGGGCAGCGCCGGTGGAGTGACCTTCGTCCAGGTCTTGCCGCCGTCGCGGGTCAGGTGGATCGGCCCGTCGTTGGCGCCGGTCCAGATGACGCCGGGTTCCAGCGCCGACTCGCGGATCTGGTAGAGGGTGCTGTAGTACTCCTCGCCGGTCACGTCGAGGGTGATCGGCACGCCCGACGGGGCCTGCTTGGTCAGGTCGAACTCGGTCAGGTCGGGGCTGATCGTCTCCCAGGTGGCCCCCTCGTCCCGGGTCCGGTGGACGTGCTGCGACCCGTAGTAGAGCGTGCCGGGGTCGTGCGGCGAGATCTCCATCGGGCTGACCCGCTGGAACCGGTAGATCATCGCCGTCCCCGGGTTGCCGTAGAGCGACTGGGCGCCCACCCAGTACTGCTTCTCCTGCCCGGTGCGGAGGCTCATCCGGCTGTACTGCCCCTTGCAGCTGCCGTAGACGGTGTCGGGATGCACCGGATGAGGCATGATCGGGCCGGTCTCGCATCCCGGACCCTGGCGCCAGAGCTGGATCGGGTCGTCGGGACTGCTGGATGCCGGCGGCAGGCTGGGCAGGATCAGGGTGCTGTTGTCCTGCTGCGCTCCGTAGACCCGGTACGGGTACTGGTTGTCCACCGCCACCTGGTAGATCTCGGCGGTCGGCTGATTGTACTGGGTGGACCAGGTCGCCCCATCGTTCAGGGTGATGTTGGCTCCGCCGTCGTTGGCCTGGATCCAGATCGCCGGGTTGCGCGGGTTGATCCAGAGGTCGTGGTTGTCGCCGTGGGGCGTCCGCACGGTGCGGAAGGTGCGGCCCCCGTCGGTGGACTGGTAGAACCCTTCCGCCCCGGCGAAGAGCCGGTCGGCATTGGTCGGGTCGGCGTCGAGGTTGGTGTAGTAGAATGGGCGGTTGAGGAGCCCCGACTGATTGCTCACGAACTGCCAGCTGTCGCCGCTGTTGTCGGAGCGGTAGAGCCCCGGGTTCGGCAGGGCCTCGATCAGGGCGTACACCCGGTTGGGTGCGGCGGCGGAAACGGCCAGGTCGGGCTTGCCGACCAGTCCGGAAGGCAGCCCGGCAGTCATCTTGGTCCAGGTCAGGCCCCCATCGCGGCTGCGGTACAGCCCGCCCTCGTGCGCCCCGCTGATGATCGTCCACGGCTTGCGCTCAGCGCGCCAGGCCGCGGCATAGACGGTGTTCGGGTCGCCGGGATGGAACTCGAGGTCCACCACCCCGGTGCTGTCCGAGATGAAGAGCGTCCGGCTCCAGGTGCGGCCGCCATCCTGGGTCCGGTAGACGCCGCGCTCCGGGTTGGGCGCAAAGGGGTTGCCCACCGCGGCGGCGAGCACGATCTCGGGATTGGTGGGATGGATGATCACTGCACCGAGCTGCCCGGTCTCGCGGAGCCCCATCGCAGTCCAGGTGGCGCCGGCATCGACCGACTTCCAGATGCCGCGCCCGATCGAGACATTGCTGCGGAGTCCCTCGGAGCCGGTGCCGACCCAGACGATGCGCGGGTCGGAATCGGCGACGTCCAGGGAGCCGATCGAGCCAAGGTCCAGGAAGCCGTCGGTGACGTTGTTCCAGCTCGCGCCGGCGTCGGTCGTCTTCCAGACCCCGCCGCCGGTCGAGCCGAAATAGAAGGTGTGTGGCTCCTGGATGACGCCGGTGACGGCGGTCACCCGGCCACCGCGGGCGGGGCCGATCATCCGGTAGCGCAGGCTGGAAAACAGGGCAGGGTCGACGGTGCTCGTAGCGGCGGCCCGGGGGGCCTGGGCCCGGCCGGGAAGCGGCGCGGCGCACAGCACGAGGGCACCGAGGGTGAGGAGGCGGAGCTGGGACATGGCGGCGTTCCGGATTGGAGGGTGGTCTCTCCAATCTACGCCATTGGCACCTCACATGTTGGTCGGTCGCCTTCGATGGCGATCGACGCTACCGCTTCCAGAGCACGACCCACCAGTGGTGGTCGCTGCTGGTAGCGTGCACCGGTGCACTGGCCCACACCCCGCCGTAGGGCGATCCGGGCGGGGGTGTGAAGGTCACCACATAATGCCCACCGGGCATCATGGGCAGCACGAAGCGGCCGTCGGCGCGTGTCACGACCGACGCCACCGGTGGAATGTCGAGTTGGGTGTAGGCGGCCACCGTGACCCCGGCGATGCGGGGGGCGGTGGTGAGGCTATCGTTGCCCGCCCCCGGGGCGGAGGGCCCCACGACTGTCCCCTGGAAGAAACCCGGGGCCGGTGTCCCCACGGGGGGCGGTGGCGGGGTGCCCGTGCTGTCCGTGCTGCCATACTGGACCAGCCCATCGAGCGGCGAGGCATTGGGTCCGGCGCTGTCGGTGCAGGCGGCGGCAGACGCCAGCAGGCAGAGCGTCAGGGGGATCGACTTGCGGACACGGGGGGACATGTCAGCCCTCGGGGTGGAGGCGGCGGCGTCTCCAACAGAGACGCCGCTCGCCGACCGGACGACACAGGGGGTGGACCTGATCGGCGACTCACAAGCAGGGATGCCTGGCCCGCTCCTACGGTCGCGGGTGGCGCGCCAGGTGCTGCAGGTCGTCCGCATCCCGGGTGACGACATAGGCATGCCTCTGCCCCAGGGCAACAACCTCCGCGCCGGCCGGCAACCTCACCTGGCCGATCCGGGTCCCGGCGGGGCTGAACCGGTCGTAGATGGCATCGGCGCCCGCATGCCGTCCCCGCAACACCCACGCCTCGCCCCCCGGCGCGATCAGCAGGCGCTCGAAGGGGGGCAGCGTCGTGGCAAACTCGTTGGTCTCCACCATCTGCGCGATCTGCGCCTCGGTCATCGGCGGCGAATGACCCATCCCCCCGTCGGGCCCCCGACCGCTGGTCGGGGAGCGAGTGACGAATTCGCGGACCCACGCCGTGCGGTCGGCCGGGCGGGTCGGCTCCGGCTGGTATCGATATGACGGCCCAGCCGTGACGCCGGCCGGGCCGGTGCGTTCGAGGTGGTAGTCGCCGGCGCGGACGATCAGCACCCCCCCCGAGGGCAGGACCCGCCAGGCATCCTGGGGCGCGAGCGCGATCATGGAGAACCCGGGTGTCATCCGCGGCCCTCGATGCACCGGCGGGGTGCTGCCCTTGACGATGGCGACGCGTTCGGATCGCGCCGTGACGAGGTCCAAGCGGAAGATTTCGAGGGAATCCGCCGGCAGGGGACTGGCGCCACGCGCCCACGCCGGCATGACGTAGTAGAGCCTGCCTCGTTCATCGACACCGCCCACCGAGCCCAGTCCCGGCGTCTCGGTTGAAATGGTGCGTGCGAATCGACCGTCTGGCCCCACGACGGTCAGCCGCCCATTGCCGACATCGGCGAGCAGGGTCGAATCCCCCGCCATCGGCCAGAGTGCGGCGGGGAGGCGGTATTCCTGGGGACCTGATCCCGTCCGTCCCAGAGGGGTGGCTCGACGGAACCCGGCATCGATCATCACCAACCGTTCCTCGATCCAATCGGTCACCAGCACGCGCCCGTCGGAGAGTTCCCTCACGCCCCTGACCTGCGAGAACTCCACGGAAACGACGGCGTCCGGCTCGGCGAGAGGTCGGATGGCCTGACCGCCGGCCAGGCCAGGGGTGACCGTGAGCAGGAGGAGTGCCGTGCGGGTGATCTGGTGCGGGATGGACAGGCCCATGTCATTCCCCGAGCGGGTGAGAAAGGCGAGGCGGGGTGCTGATCCCCCTACGGGGCCAACGCCGCGCAAGGTTCCACGAGCGGTCGTGTCCACCTCATACCCGGGACGGGAAGGCTTATCTTGGGGGGGATTCGTCCCCTGCACCCCTCCCCGGAGATGGCAATGCGCACCACCCTGCTGTTCGCCGCCGGTATCGTCCTCGCGTCGGCCTGCGCCCGCACTGAGACCACCCCGGTCCCCGCGCTGGACGGCGCCCGCCTCATGGCCGATATCGCCATGCTCGCCTCGGACTCATTCCTGGGCCGGGCGCCCGGCAGCATCGGCGAGGACCGGACGGTGGAGTACCTGGAGCGGGAGTTTCGCGCCATGGGGCTGCAGCCCGGCAACCCGGACGGCACCTACATCCAGAACGTGCCGTTGGTCGGGATCACGGCAGATCCCGGAATGGCGCTATCCATCGCGGGGGGCGGCGCTCCACTCCCGTCGATCTATCTCTATCGCCAGGGGTTCGTGGCGTGGACCCGCCACGTCGCCGATTCGGTTCAACTCGAGAACTCGGAACTGGTGTTCATCGGCTACGGCGCCCAGGCGCCCGAGTTCAACTGGGATGACATCAAGGGGACCGACCTCAAGGGCAAGACCCTCGTGGTGCTGGTCAACGATCCTCCCCTGGCCGACACGACCCAGTTCGGTGGGCGGGCGATGACCTACTATGGCCGCTGGACCTACAAGTTCGAGAAGGCCGCCGAACTGGGCGCCGCCGGCATGCTGATCGTGCACGAGGAAGGGCCGGCCGGATACCCGTGGGCGGTGGTGCAGGGAATGGGGGGCGAGAAGTTCGACCTGGTGACCCCCGACCGCAATCTCGGGCGGGCGTCCATGGAGGGATGGATCCACCTCGACGTGGCTCGCCAGCTCTTCGCCCGCGCAGGGCAGGACTTTGACAGCCTCAAGGCCAGGGCCCTGACCCGTGACTTTGCGCCGGTTCCGCTGGGACTCGCCGCGTCCATCACCATCCGGAACACGCTGCGTACCGTGGATTCCCGCAATGTGGTGGCCAAGGTCGAGGGCAGCGACCCGGTGCTGAAGGACGAGTACATCATCTATGACGCCCACTGGGATCACTTCGGCGTCGGGGAGCCGGTGGACGGCGATTCGATCTACAACGGCGCCTTCGACAATGCCTCCGGCACCGCGGGGCTGCTGGAGCTGGCCCGCGCCTTCCAGTCGCTCGAGGTCAAGCCGAAGCGGAGCATCCTGTTCCTTGCGGTCACCGCCGAGGAACAGGGGCTGCTGGGGTCGGAGTACTACGCCCGCACCCCCCTCTACCCGCTGTCCAGTACGCTGGCAAACATCAACATGGATGAACTGAACATGGATGGCGCGACCTCCGATATCGTCGTCATCGGACTGGGCGCCTCGGAACTGGACGACTACCTCCGGGAGGCCGCGGCCGATCAGGGTCGCACCCTCCGGCCTGATCCGGAGCCCGAGAAGGGGTTCTACTATCGCTCCGATCACTTCAACTTCGCCAAGGTCGGTGTGCCGGCGCTCTATACCAACGTCGGCGTCACCTTCCCAGGCCAGCCCGCGGACTACGGTGAACGGACCCGTGCGGAGTACAACACCCAGCGTTATCACAAGCCGAGCGACGAGATCCAGCCGTCCTGGTCCCCCGACGGGGCGATCCAGGACCTGGCGCTGTTCTTCACGGTGGGATACCGGGTGGCGCAGGCGGCCACCTTTCCCCAGTGGGCGCCCGGCAATGAGTTCCGGGCCCGGCGGGAGGCGAGCCTGGCCCCGAGGTGAGAAGTTGGAAGCGAGAAGCGAGAAGTCAGGCCGTGGTGCAGGCCCCAGCTTCTCGCTTCTCCCTCCTCGCTTCTCCCTTCTAATACACTCCCAGGTCCCGCCCCGACACCACCCGGCCGCTGAAGGTCCCCCGCACTTCCTGGAGAAGCGCGTCGTCGGACGTTCCCATGTGCAACTGGTGATAGAGGAGGAGCAGGGTGGGCCGGGCCTCGGTGGCCAGCCGTCCGAGATCGGCGGCCCCGGTGTGCGCCAGGCCGTGATAGGCCTGCCACTCCGGGGTGCGCTTGGCGAACCCGGTGTCAGAATACACCTCGTGCACCAGGACGTCGCAGCCGTTGCAGGCGGCAATCAACGCCTCGCTGTAGCGGGTGTCACCGGAGACCACGATGACCCGGTCGGCGGTCTCGAACCGGTACCCCCACGCCTCGGCCCAGTCGGCGTGGGGCACCGGGACCGCGGTCACCGTCACCAGCGAGTCCTGGTACACCACACCCGCCTGCACCCGGTGCACCTCGCTCCGCCAGCCGGTAGCGTTCTGGGGCTGGAGCCCGTCAACCCGGTTCCGGATGTCTGCGTCGTAGGCCATCGTCAGGTGCGACATCAGGGCATCGGCGCCGGTGGGACCGTAGACTTCGAGCGGCTCGGTTCGCTCGAGCACCCAGGGCGTCAGGAGGAGGTCGGCCATCCCGATGGTGTGGTCGCTGTGCAGGTGGGTCAGGAATACCCGCCGGAGCTTGGTGACTGGGATCCCGGCGGCAACGGCCCGCCGGACCACGCCGGCACCGGCGTCCACCAGATAGGGCTCACCGTTGACCACGATCGCCACCGCCGGCCCGAACCGGGCCGTGTCGGGGTTGGGGTTGCCGGTGCCCAGAAGGACCACATGGGTGCCGCGCGAGAGGTCCACCGCGCTGTCGGCCACCGTGGCGGCGCGCGTGGCCGCCTGGGGCGACCGCTCCTCCCCCCCGCAGGCCGCGACCGCCACGAGTGGCAGGAGGCGGCGCAGGCGGCACCACCGCGTCACGCCGGTCATGGCGCCGGGGGGGTGGGCTTCAGGACATACACCAGCCAGTCGCCCCGCTTCTTCTCGGCCTTGCGGTCCACCGCATCCAGGTCTGCCACCGGCATCCCGGTCACGACCGCGATCCGGCTGCCCTTGGGCAGCCGGGACTTGACCCGGCTCACGGTGCCGAGGTGGAAGTCACTGTGGAAGGCGCCATTCATGTGAACGACCAGGGTACCGGGGGACCACGCCGCGGCGATCGACTCGGCCATCGTCTCGTCCTTGACGCACTGGGCCTGGTAGATCCTGAGCAGCGTCTGGCGGGCCGCCTCCGGGTCTTCGGGGCCCCCACCATGATTGGTGGGCATCCCCGCCATGGTCGCCAGGAACCGCTTGGCGTAGTCGTCGTTCTCCGGGCAGGAGAGCTGGCTCGCGGCGTGGGCCCGCCGGTCGGCCGGGATGGTGTCCAGGTAGGCCAGGCCGGCCCGCGACACCGCCGAGGCCATCGGCCGGGGCACGTTGGCCGCGACCACCGGCCACCCGCGGGCCTTGGCCAGTTCCACCAGCCCGCGGTAGTCGGTGGCGTAGCGAGGCCAGGGCCGGCTGCCGGCCAGGAACTCCTCCTCGCCGAGCTGCCCCGCGGCATAGGCGGTCACCTGTGGCTGGACGTCCCGCTCGAACATCTCGAGCGACAGGACGACCTGGTCCCGCCGCCGGCCGATCGCCTCGAGGAGGGCCAGCTGCATCCGGTGCGTGGCGGGATCGTCATGCTGCTCGCCGAAGAAGACCACATCCGCCTGCGCCAGCTCGGCGGCCATCGCCTCGAAGTCCTCCACGCGCTGCTTCTTGGTCAGGATGACGCGATGCGGCACGTACGAGGGGGTGGGGGCCTGGGCGACCATGGCGGTCGGCAGGAGGAGGGCGGCGGTGCAGGCGGTGGCCGCCCATCGGGACGAGCGCTTCATCGGGACTCCGGAGGGGGGTGTCGTTGGGTGCCGCCTGGATTGCCCAGGTGGCGGCCCTGGAGGATCATGCGGGCGGCCTCGCTGGCCGGGCCCGGAGCGCGAGCCATGCGCTCGAGGGTGGCGTCGTCCTGCCGGCCCAGCTCGGCCAGGAGCAGCATCTGGGCGGCCGAACCGGTGCTCGATTCCTGGGCCTGGGTCCGTTCGCGCACGTTTCGGATGCCGATCCACCCCGCCAGCGCCAGGCAGGTCCCGGCCCAGACCAGCCCCGAGGCCAGCCCGTCGCGCTCGCCCGCCTGGACGGCCCGGAGCGTCACCACCAGCCAGTAGGTGGCCAGGCCCACCAGCAGCCACATCGCCGCGCGCCACAGCGTTCGTCGCATCGTCGCCACCTCGGATGGAGTTCCGCAGGACTGCCCGTGCGCCCCTTCTCCTGCCCATTGCCCACCGCTCACTGCTTGCTTCGCACTGCACACTTCTCACTTCTCGCTTCTCACTTCTCGCTTCTCGCTTCAGATCGGCAAATCATCCCGGATCAGTAGAAGGATCGCCGCCAGCGGCACGACGAGGTAGGTCTTCTCCTCGAACTTGACCTCGACGGCGGCCTTGCGGAAGAACAGCGCCTGGTCGCCCACCTTGGCCTGCATGGGACGGTAGCGGGGTCCGGAGGACCGGTACTCGAGCTTCCAGGGCTCGTCCTCGCTGGTACCGGGGTCGGGAATCGGGTCCCCCGGCCCGGTGGCGACGATCAGGCCGCTCTGCACCGCCTGGGTGTCAATGGCGGAGGCCGGCAGGTAGAGGCCGACCTTGGTGCGCTCCTCGCCGTCCTCGGGGGTCACCAGGACCCGGTCGCCGACGACCAGGAGCCGCTTGGGCGGGAAGGCGTCCATGGGGGTCAGGTGCCGCCGTGCACGGTGACGAGCTCGAGGATCCGCAGGCTGCGGCGGCCGTTGGGGAGCTGGAGCTCGACCTCGTCGCCGACCTTGCCGTTGCGCAGGGCCCGCCCCAGCGGCGACGCCAGGCTGATGTGGCCCTCGTCGATGTCCATCATCTCGGGGAGCACCAGCATGTACGTGTCCTGCTCTCCAGTGGCCAGGTCGGTCACCGTAACCCGGGAACCCAGGCCGACCCGGTCCAGGGGGGCCTCGGTACCGGCCAGCTGGCTCAACTGGCTCAGCCGCTGGTGGAGCTGCCCCAGCCGGGCCTGGACGAGCTGCTGGCGCTCGAGGGCCGCCTTGTACTCGCTGTTCTCGCGCAGGTCGCCCATTTCGACCGCCGTGGCGATCGCCTGGGGCAGGGTGACAGTGAGCTCATGGCTCAGGGCCTCGATCTCCTTGCCCAGCTTCTCGCGCATTTCCTGGATCATCGACGCCATCCACAAAAAAAGGTCCGCCCGGCGAGGTCGCTCGCCGGGCCGGTGGGGATCCTCCGTGGAATATGGGGCGGCGACCGGGTGCGGGGAAGAGGGTGGGGGGGCGCGCCGCCCCGACCAGCCGACCGGATTTTCCTTGACTGCATTGGGGGGACATGGTACAATCCGCCCGGTATTTTGCGGGCCGTTCCCGCCCATCGCTGGTTTCTTGCGCACGGGATGTCTGCCTCATGGCACTGAGCACCGGTTTGCTCCGGCGCTTCCGGCCCTATCTGGCCGGTGCGCTGACGCTCGCCCTGCTGGTTCTCGTCGGGTGCACCACCAACGAGGCCACCTATCCCCAGACCACCCTCGCCCCCAAGAGCGACTTCACCAGGATGGTGGACGACCTCTTGCAGACCACC
Source organism: Gemmatimonadales bacterium (assembly GCA_048499805.1). Taxonomy (GTDB): domain Bacteria; phylum Gemmatimonadota; class Gemmatimonadetes; order Gemmatimonadales; family GWC2-71-9; genus JAWXBA01. Next base: position 357,341 of record JASNZF010000001.1, read on the forward strand.
TTCTTCTGGGCAGTGCTGGTCTTCGTCCTGGTCGAGAGCGCGCTGCTCTTCGCGATCTGGAAGTTCCGGGGCAAGCCCGGCGACGCCGAGCCGAAGCAGGTCCACGGCAACGTCCTCCTCGAGCTGGTCTGGACCGCGATCCCGACCCTGATCCTGGTGGCCATCGCGGTGCCCACCGTCCGGACGATCTTCCAGACCTCCGCCAGTCCCACCGCCCCCGACATCGAGATCGAGGTCATCGGGCACCAGTGGTGGTGGGAGTACCGGTACCCGGCCCTTGGCGTCGTCACCGCCAACGAGCTGCACGTGCCGGTCGGCAAGACGATCTCCCTCAAGATGTGGAGCGCCGACGTGCTCCACAGCTTCTGGAGCCCGCAGCTGGCGGCCAAGCGGGACGTCTTCCCGCAGGGACCGCGCTTCCAGAAGATCAACCCGCTCTGGTTCAAGGCCGACACCACCGGCGACTTCAGCGGCCAGTGCGCCGAGTTCTGCGGGATCCAGCATGCCCGCATGGGGCTCCGCGTCATCGTCCAGACCGAGGCGGAGTTCGATGCGTGGGTGGCCCAGCAGCGGATCGGCTCGCCGCTCGTCAACGGCGGGGTCGTGCCGCCCGCCACCGACAGCGCCGGCACCCCGCTGCCCCCGGACAGCCTGATGGCCGTCGGCGCCCAGACCTTCCAGGCCGCGGGCTGCATCGCCTGCCACGCCATGGTCGGCACCCCGCTGGCGGGGACCACGTCGCTCATGGGCCCGAACCTCTCCCATGTCGGCAGCCGGCGCACCATCGGCGCCAACATGTACGCCAACACCCCCGAGAACCTCGCCAACTGGCTCCGGGATCCCCAGGGGATGAAGGAAGGGTCGCTGATGGTCCTGCCGCGACCGCTGACCGAGGACGAAATCACCACGCTGGTGGCATACCTGCGGGCGCACCAGTAACCGGGATACCAGACACATGACCACATCGGTACTCGATCACGCCCACACCCCGGCCGGGGAGAAGACCGGCCTGTGGAGCTGGATCACGACCGTGGACCACAAGCGGATCGGCATCCTCTACGGCGCCACGGCCTTTTTCTTCTTCCTGCTCGGCGGCCTGGAGGCGCTGGTCATCCGGCTCCAGCTGATGAAGCCCGAGAACGCCCTGGTCAGCCCGGACTTCTACAACCAGCTGTTCACGATGCACGGCACCAGCATGATCTTCCTGGCGGTCATGCCGTTGTCCGCGATGTTCTTCAACTACTTCATCCCGCTGCAGATCGGGGCCCGGGACGTCGCCTTTCCCCGGCTCAACGCCTTCAGCTACTGGGTCTTCCTGCTCGGCGGCATCTTCATCAACACCAGCTTCCTGTTCAATGCCGCCCCGAACGCCGGCTGGTTCGGGTATGCCAACCTGACCTCGCCCCAGTACAGCCCGGGGCCGAACACCGACTTCTGGTTCCTCGGCCTCCAGATCCTGGGCGTCGCCTCGATCGCCGCGGCCGTCAACTTCTTCACCACCATCGTCAACATGCGGGCGCCGGGGATGACCCTGCTCCGGATGCCGATGTTCGTCTGGATGAGCTTCATCACCCAGATCCTGCTGCTGCTGGCCTTCCCCGTCATCACCGTGGCGCTCTTCTACCTGATGTTCGACCGCCACTTCGGGACCCACTTCTTCATTCCCTCGGGCGGTGGCGACCCGGTGCTCTGGCAGCACCTCTTCTGGATCTTCGGCCATCCGGAGGTCTACATCCTGATCCTGCCGGCCTTCGGGGTGGTCTCCGAGGTCCTGCCGGTCTTCTCCCGGAAGCCGCTGTTCGGCTACACCGCCATGGTCTTCTCGGGGGCGTTCATCGCCTTCCTCGGCTTCGGCGTGTGGAGCCACCACATGTTCGCGACCGGCATGGGCCCGTACGGCGACGCCTTCTTCTCGCTGACCACGATGCTCATCGCCATCCCGACCGGCGTCAAGATCTTCAACTGGATCGGGACGATCTGGGGCGGCTCGATCCAGTTCCGCACCCCGATGTACTTCGCCCTGGGCTTCATCGCGATGTTCATCATCGGCGGGCTGTCGGGCGTCATGCACGCCTCGCCGCCGGCGGACCTGCAGCAGACCGACACCTACTTCATCGTGGCGCACTTTCACTATGTGCTCTTCGGGGGCAGCATCTTCGCCCTGACCGCCGGCGCCTACTACTGGTGGCCCAAGATGTTCGGGCGGATGCTGGACGAGACCATCGGCAAGGTGCACTTCTGGCTGATGTTCATCGGCTTCAACCTGACCTTCGCGCCGATGCACGTCCTCGGGCTCAACGGCATGCCCCGCCGGACCTACACCTATCCCGCCGGGCTCGGCTTCGAGTTCTGGAACATGGTCGAGACGGTGGGGTCCTTCATCATCGCGCTCTCCATGCTGGTCTTCCTCTACAACATGGTGAAGTCGCGCCGCGGCCCCGCCGCGCCGGCGGACCCCTGGCACGGCGCCACCCTGGAATGGTCGATCCCGTCGCCCCCGCCAGAGTTCAACTTCGCCGAGGTGCCGACGGTGGCCAGCTCGGTGCCGGTGTGGGATGCGCGCCGCGCCGCGGGCGGCCACCTGCCCGAACCGGCGTTCCACGACGGCAAGGGGATCCACATGCCGAACCCGTCGATCAAGCCGCTGATCGCCGCGGTCGGGATGAGCATCCTGATGATCTCCATCATGTTCACCCACGCCGACTGGCCGTGGTGGGCGATGACGCTCACCGGGCTGGCCGTCATGCTCTACGGCATCTTCAGCTGGGCCTTCGAGCCGGCCGGCTGACCTCGAGACGGAGACTGATTCGTGTCCACTGCGGCGCATGCGGCACATCCCGAGACCACCACCGGCATTGACAGCCGGAAGCTGGCCATCTGGGCGTTCATCGGGTCGGAGTGCCTGTTCTTTGCCACCCTGATCTCGACCTACCTGGTGTACAAGGGGAAGAGCGTCACCGGGCCCCTGCCCGCCGACATCTTCGAGATTCCCCTGGTCACCTTCGGCACGGCGGTGCTGCTGTTCAGCTCCTTCTTCGTCGTGCTGGCGCTGAACGGCGCCCAGCGGGGCGACCGGAAGAAGCTGATCATGTGGCTCAGCCTGACGGTGCTGTGCGGGCTCTTCTTCGTCGGGATGCAGGTCTACGAGTTCCAGCACTTCTACCACAAGGGGCTGGGGCTCGGGACCAACCTCTTTGGCTCGAGCTTCTACGTCCTGACCGGCTTTCACGGGACCCACGTGACCCTCGGCGTGATCTGGCTCTCGACCGTGCTGGTCGAGGCGATCCGGGGCCGGGTGCCCCCCGAGAAGGCGCTCAACCTCGAGATCGCCGCCCTCTATTGGCACTTCGTCGACGTGGTCTGGATCGTGATCTTCCCCGTTGTCTACCTGATGAGGTGAGTGGATGAGTGCTCCCAGCGCCCACGCCGAGGGCCATGCCCACCCCAGCTCGGGCACCTACGTCAAGATTGCGGTCATCCTCTTCGCCCTGACCGCGCTCGAGGTGCTCGCCTACGAGATGGCCCACCGGCCCACCATGCCGCTCCATACCCTCATGGAGGCCACCCTCGTCCCCGTCCTGATCGTCCTCTCCGCGGCCAAGTTCGCGCTCGTGGCGATGTTCTACATGCACCTCAAGGGCGACGGCAAGCTGCTCACCAGCCTCTTTGTCTTCCCGATCATCATCGCCGCGGTGATCATCGTGATGCTGATCGTGCTGATGGAGTACTGGGAAGTGATGCACTAGGGCGGGGACTAGGGATTAGGGTCTAGGGACTAGGGACTACGGTTGCCCGGTCCAGATTGGGAAATGAAATGGGGCGGGACTCCACTCGGAGCCCCGCCTCACTCATTTCACCGAACCCTCTTCTTGAACCCCCAGTCCCTAGTCCCCAGACCCTAGCTTCTGGCCCGCCTCTCACTGCTTCCGCGGCAGCAACCCCTCCCGGTTGGCCGTGAAGTACACGAACGCCGCCACTACCGCCGCGTTGAGCTTGAGGTCGTCGGGCGACAGCCGCTCATAGACGTCCTGGCTGCTGTGGTGGGTCCGGGTACTGTACTCCATCGGGTCCTGGATGAACTGGAAGCCGGGGATCCCCACCCGGTCGAACGACTGGTGGTCGGTGCCGCCGGTGTTGCTGATCGTGACCGTGGTGACGCCCTTGTCGGCAAACGGGGCCATCCACGCCTTGAAGATCGGGCCCACCGCGGCGTTGCCCTGCAGGTACACCCCGCGGAACGCCCCGGTGCCGTTGTCCATGTTGTAGTAGGCGCTGATCTTGCCATGGGCCGGCTTCCGCTCGCCCTGCGCATTGCCGAACTGCTGCTCCACGTACATCCGCGACCCGATCAGCCCCTGCTCCTCGCCGGTCCAGAGGCCCAGGCGCACCGTGCGCCGGAGCGGCAGGTTGAGCGCCTTGAGGATTCGCATCGCCTCGATCATCACCGCCGACCCCGACGAGTTGTCGGTGGCGCCGGTGCCGGCGTGCCAGGTGTCAAAGTGGGCGCCCAGCATCACGATCTCGTCGGCGCGGTCGGTGCCGGGGATGTCGGCCATCACGTTGAAGGAGTTCAGGTCGGCGTCGTGGAAGGTGTTGCGGATGTCGAGCTCCATCCGGACCGCCTGGCCCAGCTCCAGCAGCCGCGCGATCCGGCCATAATGCTCGATCGCCACGATGGCAATCGGGAGGGGCGCCGGATTGGCCGGATCCCGGCTCCCCGCACCGCCGGTGAAGACGGTGCCGCCATCGCCGCGACCGGGCTGCAGGATCGCCGCCACGCCTTCGCTCTTGAACAGTTCGGTGCGGGCGGCGTTCAGCGCCTGGGCCGCCTGGAAGCTGGTCGGGGCGTTGGCTGCCTGGACGGGACCACCGGGGCCCGCGCCGGGCGGGGGTGGGGGCGGCGCGTTGGCCATCCGCTCCAGGTCGGCGTCGGAGAAACGCCTGGCGTTGGGCTGCCAGTTGGGTTCCACTGCCCGCATCGGCGTGACCATGACGATCTTGCCGCCCAGCGTGCCGCGGTACTTCGCCAGGTCGGCCACGCTGTCGGCCGCCACCATCACCACCTCGGCCTGCAGCGGTCCCGTGGTGCCCGGCGTCCAGGCGGCCGGGTAGGCGATCACCGGGAACGGGGTCGGAGCGGTCACCTGCGCCACCATCCGCTCGTTGGTCCAGCCGCGCCCGAACGGCCCCCACGGCTCCATTCGTCCGGTCGGAATGCCCCAGCCGCGGAGCGCCGAGATGACCCACTCGCCGCCGGCCTTCATCGTCGGCGAACCGGTCAGGCGCGGGCCGTACATGTCGGTCAGCATGCTGGCGATGTGCATCACCTGCGAGCGGTTAAAGGCTTCATCACGAATCCGCTGGACCACCGCGGCATCGACCCGCTCCTGCGCCCGGGCCGGCAGTGGGGCAATGGCCAAAAGGGCCAGTGCGGGAAGGGCATGGCGGAGCTTGAGGCGCATGGAACGATCCTGGTTGGGGGCTGGGGACCTGGGGGTGGAACCGGGCGTTTCGTGCCCATCTACATGATACGCGCGGGCCGGGCAAAGCGTCACCGCTGGGTGGGAATTGGGTGCCGGGTGTCGGGTGTCAGCTGTCGGGTGATGGGTTGGGTCGGTGGGAGGCGAGGAGTATCGCCCCGGCCACCGTGGTTTCGAACCGGGTGCGGACGGGGTTGCCGAGCCGGCGGGTGGCGGCCTCGCGGAGCGCTTCCTCCTCGTGGTCTTCCCAGGCGGGGAGGTCGAACGGCTGGGCCGGGAGCGATGCGTATTCCGGGAAGTCATCCTGGATCGGGCAGGCGTTGGGGATCTCGCCTCCCCCGCTGCTCTGGAGCCCGAGTCCCATGATCCGGCAGACCAGCGGGCGGGCAGCGTAAATCGAACAACTCCCCGTCGGGTCGAGGGCGGGGCAGCGTTCCTCGGCCAGGGCCTCGCAGAGGTCGTCAAACGCCTCGTCGCCGAGGGACGAGACATCCCACGGTGCCGCGAGGGTGGGGGCAAGTTCGCGCATCTGCTCCAGCTGGGCGGTTGCCAGAACAACTATCGGGCGGCGCACCGCCTCCGGGAGCGCGGCCACCGCGGTGGCCACGACATCGGCGTCGGCGACGGAGATGTCGAAGGGGCCGTGGCAGCAGGCCGAGCAGCCGGGCCGGCAGGGGATGACACCGGGGTGCGCGGCGCGGGCGGTGTCCTGCCAGGCGTCGAGTTGTTCCAGCAGGGGGAGGTATCGGGTCATCGCATCAGGCGCTCCGCACCCCCCACACCACCGCCAACCACCCCACCAGGAACGCCACCCCGCCCAGCGGGGTGACGGCGCCAAGCCAGGTCTTGCCGGTCAGGGTCATGGCGTAAAGACTGCCCGAGAAGAGCACCGTGCCCGCCACGAACGCCCACCCTGCCACTTGCACCGGGGTGCCGCCGGTCCGCTCGGCCAGCCATGCCACGAACAGCAGCGCCAGGGCATGGTACATCTGGTAGCGTGCCCCGGTCTCGAAGACCTCGAGCAATCGCGGCTCCACCCGGGCACGCAGCGCGTGGGCGCCGAACGCCCCGGCCGCCACCGCGATTCCCGCCGATAGCGCCCCGAGCATTGCCCACTGCCTCGCCAGTGCATTCATCTTGCCATCCCCCACCAGGATGCTACCTTCGCCGCTGCCCCGCTGCCCCGCTGCCCCGCTGCCCCGCTGCCCCGCCTCAGCTCACCTCTCCTGCCCCGCTGCCGCCCCCCCCGACCACCGCCATCCCCATCGCATGGTAGCCGTTGTCCACGTACACCGTGCTGCCAGTGATCGCCGCGGCCATCGGGCTCGCCAGGAACGCCGCCGTGTGCCCCACGTCCATCGCCTCGAGGTCGCGGGTGAGTGGCGAGTTCGCCCTGCAGTACTCGACCATCCGCTCAATGATCCCGATGGCACTCGCCGCCCGGCTGGCGTACGGCCCCGCCGAGATGGTGTTGATCCGTACCCCCCAGCGCCGCCCCGCCTCGAACGCCAGGGTGCGGGTGTCGGCTTCCAGGGCCGCCTTGGCCGAGCTCATCCCGCCGCCGTAGCCTGGGATGGCGCGCTCGCTGGCCATGTAGGTGAGCGAGAGGAAGTTGCCGCCCGGCCGCATCAGTGGCGCGAGGGTTCGTACCAGCGAGATGTTGCTGTATGCCGAGACGCTCACGGCGCCGAGATAGCCGTTGCGCGTCGTGTCCACCAGCGCCGACTTGACCTCGGCTCCGTTGGCCAGGCTGTGGACCACGATGTCCAGCGCCTGGGGTCCGAAGTCGGCCGCGATCCGCGCCGCCACCCCGGCGATCGTGAAGTCGCCCCGCTCCTTGTAGCGCTTGTTCTCCCGAATGTCCTCGGGGACGTCCTCCATCCGGTCATAGGCGGCATCGAGCGGATAGATCCGCTCAAAGGTCATCGGCTGGCCATTGGAGAGGGTCATCGACTCCGACATCTTGCCGCGCTCCAGCAGTTTCTCGAAGATGCCCATCGCGGGGGGCCAGGTGCCGACACAGACACTGGCACCGGCCTCCGCGAGTGCCTTCGCGATGGCGAACCCGAAACCACCGTCGTCGGCGACTCCCGCGACAAAGGCACGCTTCCCTGTCAGGTCAATTGGCAGCATCGCGACTCCCTGTGGTGTCCTGGCGCTGAAATGGAATCAACCCGGGAAAGATATCGGATCCGGGGCGAGGATGGGGGTTCGGGTCGGTGGCCAAGGGGTCACGCGGAGGCGCGGAGGAAAGGGAGACGCAGAGGGACTCCAGCGACAGGAGGGGCCTCGCGCCCCGCTTGGGACCGAACCATTGGGGGTGAACAGCCCGATCAGCATCGCGGGGAGCGCCAACGCTCGCCGACGAGGGTCATCCGATCACATTCCCTGGATTCACTGCTAGGCGACAATCCTGCGCGAATGGATGAAACCACTCCGCGTCTCAGCATTTCGTCTCCGCGCCTCCGCGTGAGCCCCCTGGCGCAGTCCGACCTCAGTCCGCCCGGAGCACCTCGAGCGGCGTCCGGTTGAGGATCTCCGAGCTGTTCCAGAGACCCACCGTCACCGTCACGAACACCAGGGCACCTGCCAGCCCGCCCAGCGGGAGCATCGGCAGGGCAAACGGCTGGTCGAACACCCACTTGGCCAGGGCCCAGCCCGCGACCGATGCCAGCACCACCGAGGCCATCGCGGCCAGGATGCCCAATGCCAGGTACTCGGTGATGATGACCCGGAGCACCTGCCGCCGGGTGGCGCCCAGGGTCTTGAGCAGGACACCCTCGCGGATCCGCTGGTATCGACTGGTGGCCACGGCGCCGATCAGGACGATGGCGCCGGTCACCAGGCTGAACAGCGCCATGAACCGCACCGCCAGGGTGGCCTTGTCGAGCACGCCCTCGATGGCCTGCTGCACCTGTGACAGGTCGATCGCGGTGACATTCGGGTAGCGTTCCGCCATGGTGCGCTGCAGCCCGCCCCGCAGGGTCGGGTCCTCCACCCGGGTCAGCGTCACCAGCATCTGCGGCGCCCGCTCCAGGGCCCCACTCGCGAAGACCACGAAGAAGTTGGTCTCGAACCGGCCCCAGTCCACCTCGCGCACGCTCCACACCTGGCTCCGGACCGAGGCGCCGAGCACGTCCCACTCGATCTCATCGCCAATGGTGACATCCAGTTCCTCGGCGATGCTCACCTCGATCGAGACCGGCACCGGTTCCCCCGGCGCCCGAGCCTCCGTCCCCCACATCCGGCCCGCCACCAGCGTCTCGCCACCTGTCAGGGAATCCCGGTAGGTGGAGCGATACTCTCGGCGCCGGCCCCATCCACCTCGCTGCTGGTTGCCCGGCCCCCCGACCGAATCCACGCTGGTACTGTCCCCACCGACCTCCTGACCCGCCGACCCGCCCTCGCTGCCCCCCTGCCCCCCTGCCCCCCTGACCGGCACCCCCTTCACCGACCGGATGCGCATCGGCACGATCGGAACCGGTGTCTGGCCGGGGAATCCGGCATCGGCCATGATCTGGGCCACGCCCTCGGCCTGATCGGGCTGGATCTCGAAGAACATCAGGTTGGGTCGGGTGCCCCCCGCGCCCTCGATCCGGAACTCGCGCAGCAGGTTGTGCTGCACCAGGAACAGCGTGCTCAGCAGGAAGGCGCCGAAGCCCAGGCTGAGCACCACCGTCACCGTCTGGTTGGCGGGCCGGTACAGGTTCGCCATCCCCTGCCGGATCAGGTACGGCCACCGCTTGGGAAACCAGCGCCGCACCCCCTTGATCAGCGCCAGCGCCGCCAACCAGAGCCCGAACAGCACGACCCCCGCGGAGGCCGCGAAGATCGCCCCCTGCTGGAGGTCGCGCACCTGGACTGCAGAGAGGAGGACGACGCTGACGACCAGCAGGAGTGCCGCCACCAGGCGCACTGGATCCCGCTTGCGACGCGGTGCCTCGTAGTCGCGCCGCAGGGTCATGAGCGGGGAGATGTGCCGGATCCCCAGGAGCGGGAGCATGGCGAAGATCGCCGAGACCCAGAAGCCCAGCCCGATCCCGATCAGGATCGCGCGGGGCGACGGGAGCACCCGGACATCGACCGGCAGGAGGTCCACGAAGAGCAGGGGCATCCCCTGCTGCACCCCGATGCCGATGGCGGCGCCGAGGATGCTGCCGATGCCTCCCATGGCCACTGCCTGGAGGAGGTAGACGGCGAAGACCTCCGGGGTGGTGGCGCCGAGGCAGCGCAGGACGGCGATGACATCAAGCTTCTGGCGGATGAACACGTGCACCGCGCTGGCCACGCCGAGGCCGCCTAGGAGCAGGGCCACCAGCGCCACCAGGCCGAGGTAGTCGCCCAGGCGCTGGAGCGCCTCGGTCAGGTCATCCCGGTCCTCCTCCACGGTGCGAATGCCGGAGCGCTCGGCGCGCAGCTCCTGCCGGTAGGCATCGTCGAGGGTGGTGGCCTGCTGGGGGTCGGCGAGCCGCACGTAGGCCTCGTACTCCACGCGTGCGCCGAACTGGACCAGCCCCGTGGCGTCCAGGTCGCCCCGGCTGATGAAGACCCGCGGGCCGAAGGCCGAGGCCACCGCCACGGTGCCCGGGAAGTTGAGGACCACCCCGCCGATCGTGAACGTCGCCTCGCCGAGCGAGAGGGTGTCGCCGACCCGGGCGTTGAGGGCCGGCAGCAGGGTTGGATCCACCAGGACGATGCCGCCCTCGCCAAGCTGCGACCAGAGGCCGGCCGGGTCGGTCAGGATCTGCCCGTAGAACGGATAGGCGGGTTCGAGCGCCCGCACCTGCACCAGCTGCACCCCGGTGGTCCTCGGGACGTACGCCATCCCGGCAAAGCTCACCATCTCCGCCACCTGGTCGGTCGTCTCCAGCGAATCGATCAGGGCCGCGGTGCGCTCCGGGAAGGCGCGGCGACTGGAGATGGAGAGGTCGGCGCCCAGGAGTTCCCGCGCCTGGCCCGCCACCGACTCGGTCAGGTTGACGGTGAAGGAGTTGATCGCCACCAACGCTGCGACGCCTGCCGCCACTGCGCCGGTCAGCAGGGCGAGGCGCCGCCGTGCGGCGCGACCCTCGCGCCACGCCATCCGGAGCACGAACCGCGGGCCGATCACCGGGTGGTATCCTCCACCACCCGGCCATCGGCCAGGCGGATGACCCGATGCGCCACCATGGCGAGGCTCGGGTCATGGGTCACCAGCACCAGGGTGGTGCCCAATTCCTCGTTGAGCGCGCGCATCAAGGCGATCACCGTCTCGCCGGTTCGGGCGTCGAGGTTGCCGGTCGGCTCATCGGCAAAGAGGATCCGCGGCCGGGTGCTGAAGGCGCGGGCCAGCGCCACGCGCTGCTGCTCGCCCCCCGAGAGCTGGGCGGGGTAGTGGTGTCCCCGCTCCCCGAGCCCCACCCGCCCCAGCAATTCGCTGGCGCGCGCCTCCGCCGGTTCCCCGCGCAGCTCGAGGGGGACCTGGACGTTTTCCTGGGCGGTCAGGGTGGGAATCAGCTGGAACGACTGGAACACGAATCCGACCTTCTCGGCCCGCATCCGGGCGCGCTGGTCCTCGCTCATCCCGCCGAGATCCTCGCCATCGAGGATCACCCGCCCCCCGCTCGGCCGGTCGAGGCCGGCCAGGAGACCCAGCAGCGTGGTCTTGCCGCTGCCCGAGGGGCCGACGATCGCCAGGAAACCACCCTGCTCGAGCGAGAAGGTGATATCGTTCAGGACCGTGAGCGACCGGCCGCCGGAGAGATAAGTCTGGGTCAGGTTGTGGCACGACAGCATTCGGTCCCCGAGTCGATTGGAAGCGCGAGAATGATACACCGATACGCCGTTGCCGCCCTTTTCGTTTCCTGCCTCGCGGCGTGTGGCTCCCCGCCCGAGGCCGAGCCGGTCGAGGCTCCTGCCGCGTCCGGGGTGCCCGAAGCCGCCTCGCCCGACACCCGGCCGCTGGTGGTGTTCATCGGCACCAGCTTGACCGCGGGGCAGGGCCTCCGTGACCCCTCGCTGGCCTACCCCGCCCTGATCCAGCAGCGGCTGGACTCGGCCGGGCTGGAGTACCGCGTCGTCAACGCAGGGATCAGCGGCGAGACCAGCGCGGGTGCCCGGAGGCGCATCGACTGGGTCATGGAGCAGGGTGACGTGGCAGTCCTGTTCCTCGAGACGGGGGCGAATGATGGCCTGCGCGGCCAGGATCCCGACACGCTGCGTGCGAACATCGATGCCATCCTGGCCCGGGCCCGGCGACAGGAGCCGCCGCCGAGGCTGATCCTGGCCGGCATGGAGGCCCCACCAAACCTGGGGGCCGAGTACACCGCCCGCTTTCGCGCCGTTTTTCCCGAGGCGGCCGCAGCCAACGGCGCGGCGCTGGTGCCCTTCCTGCTCGAAGGGGTGGCCGGGGTGGAGGAGCTGAACCAATCGGATGGGATCCACCCGACCCCGGAGGGGCACCGGCGGATCGCGGAACTGGTCTGGGGAGTGGTGCTCGAGGCGGTACAGGGGGCGCGCTAGGCGCCAGCGCCTTCAGGGCGTGCGGAGGACGAAGAGGACCGACGTGCCGGTCGAGGCCAGGGTGGCGCGCACCACGTTGGTGCCCGCAGCCGGGCCCATCTGGTAGGCCGAGAGCGCCACCCCGGTGCCATCGGTCAGGGTCTCGGCCAGGCCGAGTTCCCCGCCCCCCTGCACCACGCTCCATCGCACCAGGGCGTTGCCCACCGGGTTGCCATACTGGTCGCGCACCGAGATCTCGAGCGGCACCGGCAGCTGACTCCCGGGGGCGGCCACCTGGTCACCCCCGCGCACCACCTGGATGATGCTGGCAGCTCCCACCGCCGCGGTGGCACCGAACTGGACTGCCCCAAGGCCGGCAACGTAGGCCACGAACCCCTGGCTTCCGGCCACCGTCCCGAGCTGGACGGGGGTCCGGGCGACTCCGTCCGCGTCCGTGATCACGGGAGTCGTCGCCACCACCGCCCCTGCCGCCGCGGAGTAGAACTGCACCGGGATGCCCGGCACGCCCAGGCCGTCGGCCGCCATCACCCGGGCCACCAGCGGCGCGGGGAGGGCGGTTCCCACCACCCCGGACTGGCCGGCGCCGCTGACCGGCAGGATCGCCGTGGGCGCCGGGGCGAACCAGATCCGGGTGGAGTCCCGAGCCCCGGTGGCGGCCGAGGCCCTGAGCAGGACCGAGCCCCGCTGGGCAGGTCCCGACAGGACGCCGCTTGGCGTCACCGTCGCGCCGGTGCCGGAGACCGACCAGTTCACGTAGACATCCCCGACCGGCACCCCGGCTCCGTTGTCGGCCTCGACCCGGAACGGCAGCGTCTGGCCGGGGCGGAGGACCGTGTCGCGTGGGGTGATCCGGATCGTCCGGGCCTCGGCGCCCGGGCCCCGATAGGTTAGGAGGATCCGGGGCGGCTCGCCCACCGGCAGGCCCTCGGTGACCTCGAGGGTCCGGGCGCCGGAGAAGAGCATCAGCGGCCCGGCCCACAACTCCAGGACCACGCCAAGCTGCTCCTGGCGGGCCTTGAGCGGCAGCGACAGCCGCATCGTGATGCTTCCCGCACCCGCCGGGAAGACCGCGGAGGTGTCGGCGATCCACTCCGAGGGGGGGCGCACGACTCGCACCCGGACCCGGTCGATGACCAGGTTCAGGCTGCCGGCCTCGAAATTCGCGGGGTACTCGGGCACCACCGCCAGCGAGGCGCTGCCGGGCGCCAACCCGTCGGTCGCCACGGAGCCGCATCCCGCCACGAGGGCGAGGAGGACCCACGTCGCTGGCCGGTGGCGCCAGGGCTGGAAGGCGGAATTCCCCATCCTCGCAAAATAGCGCCGGGGGTCGGCAGGCGCTATTCGCGACGCATGCCGTCGGCAGGGGAGGGCGGGGAGGAGGGATCCCGTGCCGACGATCTACCCCGCCACGCTCCAGTCTGCTGGCGTTCCCCAAGGCCCCCGGCTAACCTTTCGGGCCAGATGAACTACTTCGATTCGCCCCACCTGCGCGCTGGCGTCCTGGTCATCCTCCTCGGCATCGGGGTGACCATTGCGCTGGCGCCGTTCGTCACCGGACTGGTCGGGGCCCCGGTCCTCTATGTGGCCCTGGCGCCGGTCTATCGGGTGTTCACTCGCTGGTTCCGCCCGAGAATTTCGGCAGTGCTGGTGGTGCTCGTCGGGGTCCTGGTGATCGTGGTGCCGCTGGTCGGCGTCATCATGCTTACCGCCAACGAGACGCCGGGGATGGTCAACTCGCTGCTCCAGAGCCCGTTCCTGGGCAAGCTGCGGACCCTCCACGTCGGTGGCTTCGACGTGGGCATGCAGTTGGAACAGGCGGGAGCGCAGTTGCTGCGGTGGATCGCCAGCAACGCCATCTCGCTCCTTGGCGGGGTCACCTACACGATCCTCAACCTGACCTTCGCCCTCTTCGGGCTCTACTTCCTGGTGCAGGCCCCGGCCTCGGCCTGGCAGTCGCTGCGGCCCTACATCCCGTTCTCCGACGCGAATGCCAACCGGCTGCAGGAGCGGTTCGAGGCGGTCACCATGTCCACCCTGATCGGGACAGGCCTCGCCGCCGCCGCGCAGGGCCTGCTCATCGCGCTCGGCTTCATGTGGGTCGGGATCCCCAACGCATGGTTCTGGGGCGTGGTGACGGTGGTCTTCGCGATCCTGCCGGTGATCGGCAGCGGCGCCATCTACGTGCCGGCGGTGATTGGACTGGTGATGGCCGAACGGATGGGGGCCGCCATCTTCCTTGCCGCCTGGGGCACCCTCGTGGTGGCGAACGTGGACAATGTCATCCGCCCGCTGGTCTACAAGAAGTACGCCCAGGTTCATCCGCTGGTCACCCTGGTTGGCGCCATCGCCGGCGTAAGCTACTTCGGCCTGCTGGGACTCCTCCTGGGGCCCCTGGCGCTGTCCTACTTCTTCGAGCTGCTCCGGATGTACCGCGACGAATACGTGACGCCGACGCAGGCGCCACCCCCCGGGCCCCCACCTGCGCCGGACCCCCCCGCACCCACGCCCGAACCCGAGCCGGCCTGACCCACCCGAGGGGGCGGAACGACGAACGCCGCCGGAGTCGAGGACTCCGGCGGCGTTCGTCCATGCTGGGGGACGGGAGCTATCTGTCGCGATCCTCGTTGGTCCGATTGATCTCGACCCGTCGGTTGGCGGCCCTTCCTGCAGCCGTGTTGTTCGTGGCAACCGGGCGTTCCTCGCCAAACCAGGCAGTGGCGATCCGGTCGGCGGCCACGCCCTGGGTGATCAGGAAACTCTTGACCGACTCGGCCCGGGCGCGCGAGAGGCGCATGTTGTACTCATTGGAGCCGATCCAGTCGGTGTGGCCGACCACCTCGACGGTGACCGAGGGGTTGGCCACGAGGTCCCGGGCCACCCGGCTCAGGGTGTCCTGCGCCACGCGGGTCAGGCTGGAACTGTCGAACATGAAGTTCACGCCCTGCAGCACGATGATCGCCCGCGGCGGTGCCGGCGGCGGTGGCGGCGGCGGCTGCGGGGCCGGCGGCGGGGGAGGCGGCGGCGGCGCCTGGACCGTCACGGTGGACCGGCCGGTCATCCCGCTCTTGGCATCCGCCGCAGTCACGTAATAGGTGCCCGGGGTATTGCCGGCCACGAATTCATTGCCGCTCATCGTCCCACCGCCGGAGGCCACCATCGAGCTCGCCGGGAGCGGACGGTCGCAGTTCCAGGTCGTCCCGGTGAAGCTCTGGCGCTGGCCCGGGCGGAGGGTCACGCTGGTCGGGGAGATCGTCACGGAGTCCACGCGGTTGCAGCCGCCGCCGGTGACGATGCTCAGGCCGAGCTGGGCGGCGAGGGTGGTGCGGGCCTCCTCGTCGAGGCCGTCGCGGTTCAGCCCGTTCGGCTCGTAATCCACCGTTCCATCGGCTCGGAAGTGGATCGGGCCGGCGATCTTGGCCCGAATGCCGACCAGCCCGCCAACGTTCAGGTTGTTGCCATCAATGATCTTGTTGTACCGGGTGATGCCCGGGCCGGCCCCAAGGATGAACTGGGCTCGATCCCCAATGGGGATGTTGTAGTTCAGCCGCAGGTGGAACGGGTTGATGTAGACCCCGTTGCTGCGCTGGCCGAGAACGTAGTTGTCCAGGTCGGTGGGATTGTGCGAGCCATCCAGCTCGAGTTCCCAGCGATCGGAGACGAAATAGCCAAGCCGCCCCCCAAATCCCCAGGAATTCCGGGCCTTGCTGGAGATTTCGCCACCGCCGAAATCGCCAAACTTGTTGTATCGGCCGAACGCACCGAGTTCGAACGACCCCGCTTGCTGGGCCGCCGAAGGGCTTCCGAGCAGTCCGAAGACTGCCAGGGCTGTGAGGACTTTCCGCATAGATCTGCTCCTGAGGATGGAATCGCCAACATTCCGGTCAACGACCGGTGAAACGTCGCGTGTCTAAGTATATGGCAAATATATCATTTGATCGTCTCGTTCGCCATCGCTCCATGGGTGGAGTCAGGTGCAGTTCCCCTCCCATTGCCTGGCAGCGACACTCGTTGCATATTTATGCATTATGCAAAAGCCCATCGTGGTGCTCGCCTTCAGCGGCGGCCTCGACACCTCCTACTGCGTCCCCCGGCTGGCCGAGCGGGGGTTCGAGGTCCATACCGCCTTCGTCAATACCGGCGGGGCCACCCCGGCCGAGTGCCAGGCGATCGCCGCCCAGGCCGCGGCGGTTGGCGCGGCACGCCACCACGAGGTGGATGCCCGGGACGCCGTCTTTGCGCGTTTCGTCCGGGTCCTGATCCAGGGCAATGTCCTCCGCGGCGAGGTCTACCCGCTCAGCGTGGCGGCAGAGCGCACCCAGCAGGCGATCAGCGCCATCGAGGTGGCCCGCGCGGTGGGTGCTGTGGCCATCGCCCACGGCAGCACCGGCGCCGGGAACGACCAGATCCGGTTCGACATCGCCTTTCGGGTGCTCGCCCCTGAACTCGAGATCATCACCCCGATCCGGGAGGAGTTGCTCACCCGGGATCGGGCCATCGCCTACCTGACCGAGCGCGGATTGCCGGTCCCCGCCAAGGCGTCGTCCTACTCGATCAACAAGGGGCTCTGGGGCACCACCTGGGGCGGCGGCTGGACCCACGACACCTGGGCCGGTCCGCCGGAGGAGCTGGCCGCCCCGCCGGCCGACGCACCGGCGGGCGAGGACTTGGTGCTGACGTGGGAGCGGGGAGTCCCGGTGGCGCTCGACGGGCAGCCGATGACCGGGCCCGACTTGGTGGCGACCCTGTCCGCCACCGCCGACCGGTTCGGGATCGGGCGCAACATCCACGTCGGCGAGACCGCCCTCGGCATTAAGGGCCGGATCGGCTTCGAGGCCGGCGCCGCGCTCCTGCTGATCGGCGCCCACCGCGAGCTCGAGAAGCTGGTGCTCACCAAGTGGCAGGCCTTCTGGAAGGACCAGCTGGGGCGCTTCTATGGCGACCGCCTGCACGAGGGGCACTATTTCGATCCTGCGCTCCGCGACATCGAGGCGCTGCTGGAGAGTTCGCAGGCGCGGGTGACCGGGGAGACCCGGGTCCACCTGGCGCCGGGACGGTTCATGGTGACCGGGACCCGCAGTCCGTACTCGATGATGGACCCCGCCGTCGCCACCTATGGCGAGGAGAACCGGCTCTGGACCGGGGACGAGGCGCGGGACTTCGCCCGGGTCGCGGCGATCCCCTCCCTGCTGGCGGCGCGCGCCGCCGGGCCGAGGTAGCCATGGTCCGCACCACCCGGCTCCGGCTGGACCGGATCGCCAGTTCGACCCGCAATGCGCGCCTTTCGCCCGAGGTGATCGTGGGTGATGAGATCATCGCGCAGGAGGGCTATGTCCTGGCGGTCCGCATCCTGACCGACAAGTCCAAGTACGACACCGTCGAGGATCTCGCCGGCCGGCTCGTCAAGGTCCACTCCGGCGACGTGATGGCTGGCACCCTGGGCATTCGGCGGGCCCTGCGTGGCTACGCCGGCGTGGTGCCGGAGACGATCGCGGTGGGCGACACGATCGAGGTCCTCAACCTCGGCGGGATCCTGGGCCGCTGCACCTCGGCCAACCCCGACATCGGACCACCGTTCCAGGCCGAGGTGCTGGGGGCGGTGCTGGCGTTTCCGGAGCTGGGCGACCGGGTGGGTCGCCCGGCGGACATTCGGCAGGGCGCGGTGGCACCCGCCGCCACCCTGGAGTGCTCGGTCCCGGTGATCTACGTCGCCGGCACCTGCATGAACTCGGGGAAGACGGTGGCGGCCACCGAACTGGTCCGGGCGCTGACCCGGGCCGGCTACCGGGTGGCCGCCTGCAAGTTGACCGGCGTCTCGCTGATGCGGGACACCCTCTCGATGATGGACGCCGGGGCGGTGGCCGCGCTGACCTTCAACGATGCCGGAGTGGCGACGACCCATCCCGGGGTGACCGTCGGGGTGGCCCGGGGGATCTTCAACCGGCTCGCCTCCGGAAAGGGCAGCCGCCCGGACGTGATCGTGGCCGAGCTGGGCGACGGCATCCTGGGGGAGTACGGGGTCCAGGAGATCCTCCATGATCCGGGGCTCGCCAGCCTCGGCGCGGCCTGGGTAATGGCGGCGCCGGACCCGGTGGCTGCCTGGGGCGCCGACCAGCTCTTCCGCAACGAGTTCCACCTGCCGATCACGGTGGTGACCGGGCCGGTCACGGACAATGAGGTCGGCCGCGAGTACATCAGCGGCAAGCTGGGGCTCCAGTCCTTCAATGCGCTGCGCGACCCCGTGGGCCTGGGCGAGGTGGTGCGGCATGCCCTCGAGCACCGGCGCGCGCCGGAAGGGGTCTGAGGCGATGCGGGTCGCGGTCATCGGGGCGGCGGGATATGTCGGCGGGGAGCTGCTGCGGCTGCTCCTCCAGCACCCCGCCGTCACCGATTGTGTCGCCACCAGCCGCAGCCAGGCGGGGAAGCCGATCGCCGACATCCATCCCGGCGTGGCCGAGCTGACCGACGCCCGGTTCGCCGGACTGGCCCCCGGCGAGGCCGCCACCGGCGCCGACGTGGTGTTCCTCGCCCTGGAGCATGGCGAGTCGTCCAAGCTCGCCGGCGAGATCTTCGACGCCGGTCCCGGGCTGGTGGTGGACCTCGCCGCCGACTTCCGGATCACCGCGCCACGGATCCACGAGCGCTACTACGGGACCCACCCCGCCCCGGAGCTGGTGCACCGGTTCCGCTACGGACTGGCCGACGTGCTGGGCGACGAGCTGCGTGGTGCCACCGCCATCGCCGCGCCGGGGTGCTTTGCCAGTGCGGCCCAGCTGGCGCTCTACCCCCTGCGCGGGCTGGCGATCGCCGGCTCGCCGGCGCTGTTCGGCATCACCGGATCGAGCGGGGCCGGGGTCCATGCCCGCCCGACGACCCACCACCCCGCCCGCGCCCACAATGTCTTCGCCTACTCGGCGATGGGGCACCGCCACGAGGGCGAGGTTCTGGAGCAGTGGCGCGCGTGGACCGGCGATGCCGGCGCGACCGCCAGGCTGATGACCCACTCGGGCCCGTTCGTGCGAGGCATCTACCTGACCCTTCACGCCAATCTCGCGCCCGACGCCGACCCGCTTGATGCGCCCGCGGTCGCCGCGCTCCTGGCCGGCAGCTATGGGGGGCGCCCGTTCGTGCGCGTCACGGCCGGGCCGCCGGAGCTGACCCATGTCGTCGGCACCAACAATGCCCTGATCCATGCGGTTCCCTCGCCCGATGGACGCGAGGTCCAGGTGATGGTCGCCATCGACAACCTGATCAAGGGGGCCGGGGGGCAGGCGATCCAGGCGATGAACCTTGCCCTCGGCCTTGATGAAACCGCCGGCCTGCGCGCCGGATCCCTCTTTCCGGTCTGATCCCCATGCCTGACACCGCCGTCCCGGGCGCCGCCCTGCTTCCCGTCTACGCCGCCATGCCGCTCCGGGCCGTCTCCGGCCGCGGCTGCTGGCTCACCGACGACCGGGGCCAGGAATGGCTCGACGCCTACGGGGGGCATGCCGTTGCCTCGACCGGGCACTCCCATCCGGACGTGGTGCGCGCCATCGCGGAGCAGGCCGCCACCCTTCTCTTCTACTCCACCGCCATCCCGCACCATGCCCGCGAGATGCTGGCGGATCGGATCGCCGCGCTCTGCCCCGACCCGCTGGGCCGGATCTTCTTCTGCAACTCGGGCGCCGAGGCCAACGAGAACGCGATCGGCCTGGCGCGGCGCCACACCGGCCGCAGCACCGTGGTGTCGGTGCGCGGCGGTTGGCATGGCCGGACGGCGGCGGTGCAGGCGGTCACCGACGGCCCCCGCTACGAGGAGACCGCCCGCCTGGCCGGGCTGCCGGTATCCCGCAAGGTGCCGTTCAACGATGCCGCCGCCATGCGCGCGGCGGTGGACGACACCGTCGCGGCAGTGATCGTCGAGCCGGTCCAGGGGCTGACCGGGGCACGCGACTGCGATCCCGCCTTCCTCCAGGCGGCGCGCGAGGCGTGCGACGCCACGGGGGCGCTGCTGATCTTCGACGAGATCCAGTGCGGCGTGGGGCGCTGCGCCGCCTTCACCGCGGCCGAGGCCTACGGGATCGTGCCGGACTTGCTGACCCTGGCCAAGGGGCTCGCCAGCGGGTTGCCGATCGCGGCCCTGGTCACCACCGAGGCGGTCTCGGCGCGCCTTTCCCTCGGCGATCTCGGCAGCACCTTCGGCGGGGGGCCGGTGCCCTGCGCCGCGGCGCTGGCGACACTCGACGTGATCGAGCGGGACGGCCTGATCGCGAACGCGGTGGCGGTGGGCGGGCACCTGATGACGGAGGCCGCCACGATCCCCGGTGTCGTGGCCGTGCAGGGCCGGGGGCTCCTGATCGGATTCCGGCTGTCGCGGCCGGCCGCCGAGGTCCAGCGGGCCCTGTTCGATCGGCGGATCCTCGCGGGGACCTCGGGCGACCCGATGGTCCTGCGGCTGATGCCCCCGCTGACCATGAGTCGCGCCGAGGCGGACCTGGTCCTGGCCGCGCTGCGCGAGGCGCTGGCATGACCAAGCGCGACTTCCTGGCGATGGAGGAGTGGGAGCCCGAGGCCATCGACGCGGTGCTGGCGCTCGCCGCCCGGGTCAAGCGGGGCGAGGTAAGCGGGGGGCTCGAGCGGAAGGTACTCGCCATGGTCTTCCTCGACCCCAGCCTCCGCACCCGGAGCAGCTTCGAGACGGCGATGTTCCTGCACGGCGGCCACGCGGTGATCCTGGAGCCGGGACGTGGCAGCTGGGCGATCGAGACCGAGGTGGGCGCGGTCATGGAGGGCGCCACCGTCGAGCACCTGGTGGATGCGGCCCGGGTCCTCGGTCGCTATGCCGACGCGCTGGCGGTGCGCACCTTCCCCAAGGGCACCGACTGGGCGGTCGAGCGGCTCGACCGGACGATCCGGAACTTCGCGGCCTACTGCGAAAAGCCGGTCATCAACCTCGAGTCGTCCCGCCGCCACCCCTGCCAGGGGCTGGCGGACGCCCTGACCCTCCAGGAGAAGCTGGGGGATCCCCGCGGCAAGAAGTTCGTGCTCCAGTGGGCCTGGCACCCGAAGCCCCTCCCGACGGCGGTGCCGGCCAGCGCGGCGATCGCCGCCGCCCACCTCGGGATGGAGGTCGTGATCGCCCGCCCCGAGGGGTATGACCTCGATCCCGAGGACCTCTCGCTGCTCCATCGGCAGGCCGAACGGCATGGCGGGTCGGTCCATCTGACCGAGCACCTCGACGAGGCGCTCGAGGGGGCGCATGCGGTGTACCCCAAGTCCTGGGGCGCCCTGCCGTTCTTCGGACGCCCGGAGGAGGAGCGCCACCACCGGGCCGGGCTGCGCCACTGGCGGCTCACCGCCGACGCGATGCGGCAGACCGCCGGCGGTGCCGGAATCGCGATGCACTGCCTCCCGGTGCGCCGGAACGTGGAGGTGGACGACGCCGTGCTCGACGGCCCATGGAGCGCGGTCTACGACCAGGCCGAGAACCGCCTGCATGCGCAGCGGGCGCTGTTGCTGGAAATGATCGGAGCTGGGGGCTAGGGGCTGGGGATTGGGGAACTGCACGCAATCGCACCCACCCCAATCCCCGCCTACGCACCTGTTCCTAGCCCCTAGCCCCGAGCCCCCGATCCCTGTTTCCCATTACCCGAGCCTCCCGCATGACCATTGACCCCACCCGCGGTATCGCTGGCCTCAAGGGCGCCCTGCGCTATGTCCGGGCCTATCGTGACCATGTCTTCGTCGTGAAGATGGGGGGCGACATCCAGGCCGATGTCGACGTCCTCGACCAGGTCGCCGCCCAGCTCTCGCTGCTCTCCTCCCTCGGCATCCGCATCGTCGTGGTGCACGGCGGCGGCCCGCAGGCCTCGGCCCTCAGCCGGCGGCTCGGCCAGGAGCCGCGCATGGTGGCCGGTCGCCGGGTGACCGACACCGACGCGCTCGAGGTCGTCAAGATGGTCTACGCCGGGGTCCTCAACACCGACGTGGTGAGCGCGCTGCGCGAGAACGAGATCCAGGCGGTCGGGCTGACCGGGGTCGACGGCGACCTCGTGCAGGCCCGCCGGCGCCCGCCGGTGGAGGTCAAGACCGACGCGGGCACCACGGAGCTGGTGGACTTCGGCCACGTCGGCGACATCGAGGCGGTCGATCCCCGGGTGCTGAACACCCTGCTCGATGGTCGGTTCGTGCCGGTGGTGGCCAGCCTTGCCGGGGACGCCGAGGGCAACATCTACAATGTCAATGCCGACACCGTGGCCGAGGCGATCGCCGTTGCCCTCAAGGCGCACAAGCTGATCTACATGACCGGCGTCCCCGGGGTGCTCCGCGACCGCAATGATCCCTCCTCGCTGGTGACCTTCGCCGATCCCGACGACCTCCAGGAACTGATGGCCAGCGGGGCCCTCGCCGGGGGGATGCGTCCCAAGGTGGAGGCCTGCATCCGGGCCGCCACCAGCGGGGTCGAGCGGACCCACATCATCGACGGCCGGGCGCCGGACGCCCTGCTCCTCGAGGTCTTCACCGGGTCCGGCACCGGCACGATGATCGTGGGACGAAAGGAAAAGGCGACCTACCTTGGCGTCGACCTGGCCGACTGAAGTCGAGCTCCTCCGGGAGCTGGTGGCGATTGCCTCGATCAGCGGGAACGAGGAGCCGGTGGCCCGCTTCGTCGAGGAGCGAGTCCGGAGCTGGGGCCTGGACGTCGTCCGCGACGACACTGGGGTCAAGGTCACGGTCACCGGGACCCGGCCCGGCCGCACCCTGGCCCTGCTGTCGCACCTCGATGTCGTCCCCCCCGGGGACGGCTGGACCCGCGATCCGTTCCTGCCGGTCATCGAGGGGGGCAAGCTGTACGGCCGCGGGTCCGGCGATGCCAAGGCATCGGTGGCGACGATGCTGCTCGCCGCCCGCGACCTTGCCGCCCGGCGGGACGCCTTTGGGGGGCGCCTCCTGGTCCTCCTGGGGTATGGGGAGGAGACCAAGGACACCACCATGGGGCGGGCGGTCGAGTCGGTGGGCGCCATCGACGGCGCGGTGGTGGGCGAGCCCACCAACCTCGATGTTGCGGTGGCGCAGCGTGGCCTGATGATGGCCGACCTGGTCGCCCGCGGCGACCAGCGTCACGCCGGCTACGCCGCCCAGGACGGGGAGTTCACCAATGCAATCACCGCCATGGCTGCCGACCTGGTCCGGCTCGACGGCCTGGTGGCCGAGCGGACCCACCCGGTCCTTGGGGTCACCACCGTCACCCCGACGATGATCACCGCCGGGGTGAGCCGCAACGTGACCCCGCCGGTGGCGCGCACCGTCCTCGACATCCGGAGCACCCCGGCCTGGACGCACGAGGAACTCGAGGAGCAGCTTGCCGCGCGGCTCGACTCCGAGGTGGTGGTGACCTCGAAGCGGCTGGTCCCGTGCGAGACGCCGGCGGAGTCCGCGGTCCTGGCCGCCGCCCGGGTCGCCCGGCCGACGCTGGCCACCTTCGGCAGCCCCACCTGCAGCGACTGGGTCTTCGTGCGGCACCTTGATGCCATCAAGGTCGGCCCGGGCACCAGCCGCCGGTCGCACACCCCCGACGAGGCGGTGGACCTGGACGAAGTGGTCGCCGCCCGGCCCTTCTATGCCGCCCTGGCGCTGGAGTACCTGCGATGAGTCCCCGCCGACCCGATACGCTCTGGAGCCCGTCCGTTCCCGTCGATGCGGCGATGCTGGCCTACACCGTCGGCAACGACCGCGAGGTCGACCGCGAACTCCTACCCTGGGACGTGCTCGGCAGCCTCGGCCACGTCGAGGGGCTCCATCGCTCGGGCCTGCTCTCGGATGGCGAGCATCGCCGGCTCCGGTCC
Source organism: Gemmatimonadales bacterium (assembly GCA_048499805.1). GTDB lineage: Bacteria > Gemmatimonadota > Gemmatimonadetes > Gemmatimonadales > GWC2-71-9 > JAWXBA01. Next base: position 381,147 of record JASNZF010000001.1, read on the forward strand.
GGCCTGCGGGCGGCGTGGCGCGCGGTCCAGGACGGGACCCTGCAGATCGGCCCGCAGCACGAGGATGCCCACAGTGCGGTGGAGATGTGGCTGACCGAACGCGTGGGCACGGTGGGCCAGAAGCTGCACACCGGACGGTCGCGCAACGACCAGGTCACGGTGGACCTGCGGCTCTGGCTCAAGGACCGCACCCTGGCGCTCCACGCCGCCGCTGGTGCGGTGGTCGAGGCACTGCTGGGGTTCGCTGCGACCCATCGGCGCGTGCTCCTGCCCGGATACACCCACACCCGCCGAGCGATGCCGTCCTCGATGGGGCTCTGGGCGGCGGCGTACGCGGAGGGGCTCCTCGACGGGATGGAGTCGCTCCCCGGGCTCTGGGCCCGGATCGATCGCTCGCCGCTTGGCAGCGCCGCCGGCTACGGCGTGCCGCTCCCCCTCGACCGCGAGGCAACCGCCAAGGCGCTTGGCTTTGGGGGGATCGACCACAACGTGGCGACGGTGCAGAACGGGCGGGGCAAGCTCGAGGCGGCGACCCTGTTCTGGTGCACCGAGCTGGCGCATGAGATCGGCCGGCTCTCCGCCGACGCGATCCTCTTCAGTGCGGACGAGTATGGGTACCTGGTGCTGCCCGCCGACCTGGCCACCGGCTCCAGTATCATGCCCCAGAAGCGCAATCCCGACCTGTTCGAGCTCACCCGGGCCCGGGCCGCCGCGCTCGAGGGGGACCTGGCCACCGTCCTGGCCCTGAAGGCCAAGCTGACGGGGGGGTATCACCGTGACTTCCAGCTCCTCAAGGAGCCCCTCTTCCGCGGCGTTGCCTCCACCCGGGCCATGCTGGCAATGCTTGCGCTCGCCGTTCCGCGGCTCGGCGTCGATGCCGACCGCTGTCGCGCGGCCCTCTCGGGGGACGCCCTGGTCACCGACGAGGCGCTGCGCCGGGTCGAGATGGGGGAGCCGTTCCGCGCGGCCTACCGCGCCGTCGCGGCGGAGTACAAGGCGGGCGCCAGCTTTCCCGACCCGGGTGTCGCGGCGCTGCTGGCCCGGCGACGCTCCGCCGGTGGTGTCGGCAACCTCGGCCTGCCCACGGTGCGGGGGAGGCTCCGGGCAGCTCGCGCCTGGCAGCACCGTGTGGCGGGGCGCTTCAACGCAGCCATGGCACGCCTGGCCGGTCGGGGCACCGCATGAAGGGGGATCGCCGACAGCGGCAACTCAAGATCTTGGAGATGATCTCGACCCATCGGATCCAGACCCAGGAGGAGTTGGCGGACGCGCTGGCCCGCGAGGGCTGGGAGGTGACCCAGTCCTCGGTGAGCCGTGACGTCGCGGCGCTGCGGCTGGTCAAGGTGGATGGCGCCTACCAGCGCGCGGTTCCCGTCGCCCCGACAGACGTCTCGCCCGACGAACTGCGGATCGCCGAGGGAGTCCTCACGGTGGAGACCGCGGGCGAGGCGTTGATCGTGCTCCACACCCCCCCCGGCGAGGCCAACCGGGTCGGGGTCGCGTTGGACCGCCTGGCCTGGCCCGACCTGCTCGGCACCATCGCCGGCGATGACACCATCTTCCTCGCGGTCCGGAATCGCGGCGCCCAGCAGCGCCTCGCCTGTGAACTGCGGCGGCTGGTGGGCGCCGACCCCGTTTGACTTGGGGCCAAGCCCCGCGCAGCTTCCCGAAGCGTCATCGCCGGTGCGATGCCGTGCCTGTCCCAGACCATTCCCAGGCGATCTCACCTCCTCCTGCCGACCAGGAGTCGCCTGACCTTCACCCCACACCCAGGTCTCCATGGCGCCCTGGTCCTGTCGCCGGACATCGACCCCCGGCGTGGCGGCCCTCCTTCTGGTCGGCCTGTCGGGATGCCAACCGGCCCGCCAGGCCCTGGAGGGCGGTGCGGGTGGTCGCGTCGAGTGGCCCTCCTATGGTGGTGATGCCGGGGGCCTGAAATACTCGCCGGCCCGGCAGATCACTCCGGGCAATGTCGGTTCGCTTCGCCCCCTCTGGGAGTGGCGACCTGGCGACACCGGACCCAGGCTCACCGACGCCGGTGAACCGGTGGCCCAGGGGGCCTTCGAGACGACCCCGGTCATGCTCGGCGACACCCTCTACTTCACGACCCCCTTCGTCGGTGCCGTCGCGGTGGATGCCCACTCCGGCGCGGAGATCTGGCGCTACGAGTCCGAGGCCTGGCGCTGGGGGGAGCCGGGCGGGACGCTCAACTTCGTCCACCGCGGCCTGGCGGTCTGGACCGGGGAGACGGGCCGTCGCCTGCTGCTGCCGAGCCGGTGGCGGCTGGTTGCCCTCGACGCCGCCACGGGGCGGCCCGTACCGGGATTCGGTGTCGACGGGATCGTGGATCTTTCCATCGACCTTCGCTGGCCAGTCAATCCCCGCCATCTCTTCAACACCTCCCCCCCGACCGTCTTTCAGGACATCGTGATCGTGGGGAGCGCGGTGTCGGACGCCCTGATCCACCCGCGGGATCCCCCGGGAGATGTCCGAGCCTTCGATGTGAGGACCGGGCGCCTCCTCTGGCGGTGGGAGCCGGTGCCGCGAGCGGGGCAGCTGGGTGCGGAGACCTGGGACTCCACCGGGCGCGAGAATACCGGCCACCTCAATGTCTGGACCCCGATGACCGTCGACACGGCGCGAGGACTGGTCTACCTCCCCGTCAGCACGCCGAGCAACGACTGGTATGGCGGACAGCGGCCGGGGGACAACCTCTTCGCGGAGTCGCTCGTCTGCCTCGATGCCCGCACCGGACGGATGGTGTGGTATCGGCAGTTGGTCCACCACGGCCTCTGGGACTACGACCCGCCAGCTCCCCCCAACCTGGTGACCATCCAGCAGGACGGACGCCAGCGCGATGTGGTGGTGCTACCGGGAAAGACCGGCTTCCTGTACGTCTTCGACCGGGTAAGTGGTGAGCCGGTGTGGCCCCTGGAGGAACGGCCGGTTCCCGCGAGCGATGTCCCCGGGGAGCAGGCGGCCCCGACCCAGCCCTTCCCCGCCTGGCCACCGCCATTCTCCCGGCAGGGGGTCACCCCCGATGACCTGGTCGACTTCACCCCCGAGATCCGTGCCCTGGCCACCGCGGCCACCAGCGGATACCGGTTCGGGCCGATCTTCACGCCTCCCTCCCTGGAGGGAACCATCGTGATGCCGGGGTGGCGCGGTGGGGCGGGGTGGGGGGGCGGGGCGGTCGATCCCGAGGCCCAGGTCATCTATGTCAAGGCGAGCAACCTGCCAACCCTTGGCCGTCTCGTGCCCCGGGCTCCCGACGCGTCGGGCAGCCCATCCACCTTTGTGCTGGATCCCGATCGCCCGCGCCTGGAGATCGTCGCACCCGGGCCCCGCTCCTGGCTGCCACCGTTTCGTCGCCGTCCGGTCTACCTTCCGGTCCTCAAACCTCCGTATGGCACGCTGACGGCGATCGACCTGAACTCCGGGGAGCATCGCTGGCAGGTCCCCCTGGGCGACGAACCGGCGATCAGCCAGCTCCGTCCCCGAGGGTACCCCGATCGCGGCCCGGTCGGGACGGCGGGGCCGGCAGGAGGGATGGTGACGGCGGGCGGGCTGGTCTTCATTACCGGGGGCGGCAGCACCCTGTATGCGATGAACAGCCGGGATGGTGCGGTGGCCTGGAGCTGGGACCTTGGGGCGAGGGCGCTCTCGAATCCCATGACCTACCAGACGGCGGCGGGACACCAGGTCGTGGTTGTTGCGGTCGGCGCCGGCGCGGGGATCCGGTTGCAGGCCTTTGCCCTCCCCCGGTAGGCGTTGGATGAGCGATCGAGGGTTCACCTAGTGTACGGGAGCAGGCATGCGTCGCGATCGCGTACCAACAGGCACTTCGCCGCGGGCTGCGCGCTGGCCGTGGCTCGCGTTGGTGCTGGTGGCGGCCAGCGGCGGGGCGTGGATCGGTGCCGAGGTCACCCGCCGGTGGCCGCTGGTGGCCGCGGAGCGCTTCCTCGAGCGCTTCTCGCTCACCCTGCGGCCGATCGATCCGTGGCAGTTCCGCGCCCGGGTCGAGACGCCGCGCTCCGAGGCGATCACCGCCACGCTGGGTGATCGCGTGTTCGTGTTCGGTGGCTTTCACAACGCGGAACTCCAGGGCACGGCGCGCGTGGATGTGTATGACGCCGCCGCCAATCGCTGGCAACGCCTCGGCGACATGCCGGTCCCCCTCACCCATGCCAACGCCGTCGTGCGGGCCGGGGAGATCTGGATCGTCGGGGGGTTCGTCGGAGACCATCCGGGGCCGGCGACCGACCAGGCGTGGCGCTATGACCCCGGCGCGGATCGTTGGCACCCGGGTCCTCCCCTGCCAGAGCCCCGCGGCGGGGGCGGGTTGGCGCTGGCGCCGGATGGGGCCCTCCACTACTACGGTGGCTGGCTCCCCGATCGCCGGACCGATTCTCCGGATCATTGGCGGCTTGGCCCGGGCGACTCGACTTGGACCGCGGTCGCGCCCCTCCCCATGCCGCGCGGGCACATGGGCACAGCGACCGTAGCGGGCCACCTCTACGCGGTGGGCGGAACGGTTCGGCACGACCCCAACCCCGAGGATGTGGACGCGGTGCACCGGTATGATCCCCGGACCGACACTTGGGAAGAGGTGCGCGCCCTTCCCCTGCCGCTGTCCCACACGGAGCCGGGCACCTTCGAGTTCGGGGGGAGGCTGTACGTGGTCGGCGGGCGATCGATTCCCACCGGGCAGTGGGGCACCCCGGATGTCTGGGAATATGACCCCGGGTCGGATGTGTGGACCCGGCCCCTGGGCATGCCGCGAGGGCTCTTCGCGCCAGTGGCAACCGTCGTCCGGGGGGAGCTGTTCCTGGCCATGGGTGGGGAGGAGGGGACCAATCCCCGCAACCACCAGAGTTGGGCGGCACCCCTGCAGGAACCGTGGCGACGGATCGTCGACCTCCCGGTACCGGTGGGTGAGGTGGCCGGCGGCGTGATCGGGGACCGCCTGTACCTGGTGGGGCAGGGGTCGAACGCCACCCTGGTGCTGGACCTCGTGCAGGGATCCTGGCGGCCCGTGGGCGAGGCCACCCAGCGCCCGGTGGCCGGACACCACCACGCCGCCGAGGTGTTCGGGGGCGAGTGGTACCTCCTCGGTGGCCTCCGCGCCCGAAGCCTCGACTACGTCCAGGTCTACTCCCCCATCACCAATCGCTGGCGCCTGGGACCGCCGATGCCGTTTCCAACCGGGTCGGCGGCATCCGCCGTGATCGGGTCGTACATCTACGTCGCGGGCGGGGTGGTAGATGACACGACCACTCGCCAGGCGGCCCGCCTCGATCCGATCGCCGGTACCTGGAGCCCGATTGCACCGATGCCCCTTGCCAGGAATCACGTGGCGTCGGCCACCGATGGCCGGCGATGGTACCTGTTTGGCGGGCGGGGCCCGGGCAGCGGAGACGCGAACCAGGTGGCCAATGGTTTCGCCGAGGTGCAGGTCTACGATCCCGAGACCGACAGCTGGACCGTGAGCGGCATCGGGGAAGGGGCTCCGTTGCCGCTCCCCCAGGCGCGGGGCGGAATGGGCAAGGCGGTCTATGCCAACGGCGAGTTCTATGTGCTGGGTGGGGAGACCCTCGATGGCGATGGTGCAGAGGCCGGCAGGGTGTACTCTCGAGTCGACATCTATGACCCCGTGGCCAACCAATGGCGGGCGGGCCCCCGGATGCCGACTCCTCGCCATGGGATCTTTCCGCTCAGGTACGGCTCCTCAATCTGGGTGGCAGGTGGGGGCATTCGGGCGGGTGGGTCCGCCTCCACGGTGGTCGAGGTCCTCACCATGCCGTGATCCGGGTGCCAGCCCGCAATGCGAGGTGATCGACGGGCCGGCAGCCAGCGGGCAGCAGCGCCCTGCCGTTGGGGGGCGTTGGGGTCAGTGGCTCAGCGCGCCGCGGGGCCGAGGGGACGGCCGTAGCGTACAGCGGTGATCTCGGCCAGGATCGCGAGGGCGATCTCCGCGGGCTCCCTTCCCCCAAGGTCCAGGCCGATCGGTCCGTGCAGGCGCGCCACCTCTTCCGCGGAGAACCCCTCGCGGAGCAATCGGGCCCGCCGCTCCGCCTGGGTCTTCCTGCTGCCGATCGCCCCGATGTACCCCGCCGGCGACCGCAGCGCGAGCTCCAGCGCCGGTTCATCAAACTTGGGGTCATGCGAGAGGACGCAGATCGCGGTGGCCCCGGTCACCTCGACCTTGGCGAAGGCCTCGGCTGGCCAGTCGAGCAACAGCGTGTCCGCGTCGGGAAAACGCTCGCGGGTGAGGAATCCCTCCCGCCCATCGGCGACGACAATGCGATACCCGAGCGGGCGGGCCAGGCGCGTCAACTCGGCCGCGATGTGCACTCCCCCGATCAGGAAGAGCACGGGCCGGCGGGGCAGCACCTCAAGGAAGATCTCGCGGGCCTCCGTGCCCGTGCCGATGCTGGTGGTCCGGCTCTGCAGGGCACCGAGCGCGGCCAGGGCGGCCTCCCGGGCCTCGGTCATGATCCCCATGGGGAAGCCGTCGAGCGGCCGCGCGGTCCCGTCCTCCCCGATGAGCAGCGCCGAGCCCAGGCCGGGTCCGGCGATGACCGTGGCGAGGACGTGTCCCGCCTCGGTACGCGCGGCGTCCAGCCACTCTGGACGCACCTTCGGCTCCACCAGGACCTGGATCGTGCCGCCACAGGCCAGCCCGACCTCCCAGGCCTGCTCGTGGGAGACCGTCCACGTGATCGTGCGGGGTGCCTGGGTGCGAACCGCCTCGACAATCGCCTCCACGGTGGCACCCTCTACGCACCCCCCGGAGACCGAGCCGGCCATCGCTCCGGAGGCCGTGGCCACCAGGCAGGCGCCGGGTCCGCGGGGCGCCGAGCCCCAGACGCCGGTGACCACCGCGCGCCCAATGGGGCCATTCGCCTGGAGTCGGTCGTACTCGTACAGCAGGTCTCGCATGGAACAAATCTAGTCGGGGCGATCCCTCAGTGACCCGAGGTCCTCCGGTGTGTCGACATCGGGGTTGTCACCGGCCATCGGCACATCCACCATGGGGACGCCAAGGTGCGCCACGTTTCGAAACCCCTGGCCGGATTCGGCCAGGTGCCACCACTGGGCCGGAACCACGACCGGGTGCCCGGGCACCGCCGGGTCCGACGCATAGGAAGCCCGCACGACCGCATCCGGGTATCGCCCTGCGGCATGGAGGATGCGTTCGACTGCGTCGATCCGGAGAAGCGGCTGGTCGCCGAGCACCAGCAACGCAGCGTCGTACCCCGTGGCCGCACGGAGGCCCAGCCGGATCGAACTGTTGAGGCTGGGCAAAGGGTCCGTGTGGTGCACCGGTTCTGCCCCGAGGTCCTGGGACAGCGCGGCCAACTCCCGCCCGCCAGCAGGGAGCACCACGACGACCTTGCTGATCAACCCGGCGCGTTGGGCCTGGGCGAGCACCTCGAGTGGATGGGACAGCAGCGGGCGGCCGCGGAAGTCGGCCAGCAGCTTCGGACCACCAAACCGGGTGGCCTGGCCCGCTGCCAGCATGATCGCGCAACACTCCGGGACCTGCTCAGGGTGTGTCAGCGGCAGTCCCCTCCGGCGTCCTGTTCCTGATGGGCCGGTTCGATTATTCTACCCGGCCGCAGTGGGGTGTAGCTCAATTGGCAGAGCGTCCGGCTGTTAACCGGAAGGTTGCAGGTTCGAAGCCTGCCGCCCCAGTCCAGAAGGGAGAAGGGAGAAGCGAGAAGTAGGGGTGGCACCGGCTTGCGTGGTCCTGCGCGCTCGCTACATGCTGCCCCGCTGCCCCGCTGCCCCGCTGCCCCTTACCCCTCCACCATCACCAGCAGGTCTTCCGGCCGTTCCAGCCAATGGTCCGGCTGGCCTGGTGTCAGGTGCTCCCGACCGAACGGTCCCCAGAGCACCGCACCGGTTCGCACTCCGGCTGCTCGCCCGGAATGCATGTCGTGGAGGCTGTCTCCCACATAGATGGTCCGATCGGCGGTGACGCCGAGACGGTCCATCGCCACGTGGATGGGCTCGGGGTGGGGCTTCGGGTTCTGGACATCGTCCGCCCCGATGACAACCTCCATGGTCTCCTCGATGCCGATCAGCCGCAGGCCACGCCGGGCCCCGGAGTTGTTCTTGCTGGTGACCAGGCCCAGGCGGACCTTGCGGGCGCGCAGCGCCTGAATCATCCCCACCACGCCTGGATACGCCGTCACCCGGCTGTCGTGGTGCGCCAGGTTGTAGTCCCGATAGGTGGCGACCATCGCGTCCATGGTCGCGGGGTCGTGCGCCCACTCGGCGAACTGGACCCAGAGCGGTGTCCCGATCCCTGCCAGCCATTCGGCGTCCGTCCTGGGGGCGATGCCGTGGGTCGCCAGGGTGTGGTGATAGCTGTCGATGATCAGCCGGATGGAGTCGATCAGGGTGCCATCGAGGTCGAAGAGTACGGTGGAGATGGGGGGCATGGCACCAATCTAACGGAAGTGAAGTACCCGCCGGGGGCTGCCCAGGCTCATTCTCCGGGCTGCAGCCGGTATCCTACCCCCGGTTCCGTGGTCAGCAGTCGAGGCCGGGTCGGGTCCCATTCCAGCTTGTGCCGAAGTTGGGCCATGTAGACGCGGAGGTAGTGGGGGTGCTCCACCGCATTGGGCCCCCAGACGGTGCGCAGTAGCTGCCGGTGGGTGACCACGCGCCCGGCCTGGTGGATCAACGCGGTCAGCAGCTTGTATTCGGTAGGGGTCAGGTGGATCGGCGACGACCCCCGCCGCACCTCTCTCCGGAGGAGATCCACCGTTACCCCCCGGGCTTGGAACACGGGCTCGGCAAGCGTTCCCTGGGCAACAGCCACCCGCCGCAATGCGGCACGGATCCGCGCGAGCAGTTCCTGCACCCCGAAGGGCTTCGTCAGGTAGTCGTCGGCACCGAGGTCCAGGGCTGCCACCTTGTCCTGCTCGCGGCCGCGCGCCGACACCACGATCAGGGGAGTCGGATGGGTGGCCCGCACCGCGGCAACGACGCTCATCCCCTCGGCGTCGGGGAGCCCAAGGTCCAGGAGCACGAGGTCCGGATTGCGACCCGCCAGCTGGGCCAGCCCCTCCCGGGCGGTCGTGGCCTCGACCACCACAAAGTCATGCGCCCGCAGCGTGGCCCGCAGGATGCGCCGGGTCTCCTCGTCGTCCTCGATGATCAGCAGGAGGGGGGCGGTCGTCGCCATCAGCGGCTTCGCCTCATTCCGAGGCCTCCCGCGCCGGCCGCGGGAGCGATCCCGCCAGCGGGAGCGTGAAGCGGAACGCGGCGCCCCCGCCCGGGCGCGGTTCCACCCAGATCCGGCCGCCGTGGGCGGTGATGATCCCGCGACAGATGCTGAGGCCCAGGCCGGCGCCGTGCGGGGGGCCGTAGAGCGGGGACGTGCCCACCCGGACGAACTTCTCGAACACCTGGTCCGACGCCTCGTGAGGAACACCCGGCCCGCGGTCGGCCACCTCGACGACCACGTCACCGGCGTCGGGCCAGGCGGTGACGGTGATCGGCGAATGTTCCGGAGTGTGCCGGATCGCATTCTCCAGGAGGTTGATGAACACCTGCTCCACGAGCAACTCATCGATCCAGACCAGCGGCAAGTCCTTGGGCAGGTCCAGGCTCACGTCGCGACCCTGCAGGCGCTCCTCGAGCCGCAGGTAGGCCACGCCCAGGGCCTCCTCCAGCGGCTGCCACTCCCGATGGACGGCCAGCGTCCCGCTCTCCACGCGGACCATGTCCAGGAGATTCGCGATCAACTGATGCATCCGGCGCGACTCCGCCAGGATGCCACGGGCCAGCTCGCCCCGGACCTCGGTGGGGAGCCGGGTGCCGTCCTCCACCAGGGTACTGGCTGCCCCCTCGATGTTGGCGAGTGGTGTCCGCAGGTCATGGGACAACGAGCTCAGCAGGGCGGTGCGCAATTGCTCGGCGGCCACCTCCAGCCGCCCCTTCTCCTGGGCCTCCACCGCTCGGGCCTTCGCCAGGGCATCGCATCCCTGCGACAGCATGGCCAGCGCCAGCCTCAATTCCCGGGCGCTCGGGATTCGCCCCGCCGGCATGGCAAACGCAAGGACGCCCTCCGGTCGCCCCTCGATGCTCACGGGGAGCAACAAGGCACCCACTTCCGCACCGCGTGCCGTGCCTCGCCCCACGGGCGTCTGGTCCTGCCAGCTCAATGAGGCTGCCATCCTCACTTCCGGGTCCGCGAAGACCCCATCATCCGGCCAGGTTGGAAGGGCTGGACCGCCTTCGCGGGACGGTGCTGCCACCCAGCGACCGGCGCTCCCCAGCAGGGCCCCAATCCGGGCCGTTAGCAGGTCCAGCAGCACCGCCGGCGTCTCGGCGGCGGCGAACTCCTCGTTGAGCTCGAATCGGATGCGCGACTCCTGCTCGAGGAGCCCCGCTTCGGTGGCCTGCGCCCGCACCCGGGTCCCGAGGTGGCTCATGAGCAATGCCACGACCAGCATCACCAGGAAGGTCAGCAGGAAGTCGCCATCCTCCACGGCGAGTCGATAGTACGGGGGGACGAAGAGGATATCAAACGCCACGATGGCAAGGATCGATGCCCCGATCGCGGGGCCCCGGCTGCTCCGGACCGCGACCGCGACCACGGCCAGCAGGAACACCATCGCGACGTCGATCGTGTTCAGCCAGTCTCGAATGGGCAGGAGCAGCGCGGCGGCGGTGCCGACCCAGAGGATTGCGGCTCGATACTGCCTCGCCAGGGGGAGTGGCTCGGGAGGGGGAAGCAGTCGGTTGGTCGGCAGGGCGAAGCGCACCAAGTGTCTCCGTGGACGACGAGTCCGCGTGGGAAGGTACTCCCAGGCGGCATCAAGATTCCATCAAGGTTTTGCGCCTGGGCCTGACAACGCCGAGCCGGGCAGGCACTTTCGACCAGGCTTGCCCACCCCCTCTCCACGGATGGCACCCACGGATGCCTGATTCCACGTCACCACCAGCCGCCATCGCCGGATCGACGGATACCGACGCGTCCCGGTCGGTGGCGGGCGGCCCCGCCAGGCAATCTCCACCGTCGGGGAAGGCGCTCGGCCTCCTCTCCCTGACCGCCCTCGGAATCGTCTACGGCGACATCGGGACGAGTCCCCTGTACGCGATCCGCGAATCCTTCCTGGCAGAGCACGGGGTGCCGGTGGCGACCGAGACCGTGCTGGGGGTACTGTCGCTGGTGCTCTGGTCGCTGATCCTGGTGATCTCGGTCAAGTACCTGGGTTTCATCCTGCGCGCCGACAATCACGGCGAGGGAGGCATCCTGGCACTGGCGGCGCGCGCCACAGCGATGGGACAAGGCGCGGCCAACAGCCACCCTTGGCTGGTGGCGCTGGGCCTCTTTGGCACTGCCCTGCTCTATGGCGACGGGGCGATCACCCCGGCGATCTCCGTGCTGAGCGCGATCGAGGGACTCGAAGTGGCCACCCCGATCTTCGCCCCCTTCGTGCTGCCAATCACCATCGCCATTCTGGTGGTGCTCTTTGCCTCCCAACGGTTCGGCACCGCCCTGGTCGGCCGTGCGTTCGGGCCGGTCACCCTGCTCTGGTTCGGCACCCTGGCGGTGCTCGGGACGGCCCAGCTCATCCGGGAGCCGTCCGTCCTTGCGGCGGTGGATCCTCGCCACGCGGTCCGCCTCTTCATGGACCACGGGTTCCATGCCTTCCTGGTCCTGGGGTCGGTGTTCCTGGTGGTGACGGGGGGCGAGGCACTCTACGCCGACCTGGGCCACTTCGGGCGCCGGCCGATTCGGTTGGCGTGGTTCGCCATCGTCCTGCCGGCACTGCTGCTGAACTACTTCGGCCAGGGCGCCTTGCTGATTCACGACCCCGCCGCTGCCACCAACCCATTCTACCAGATGACGCCGGGTTGGGCGCTCTATCCGGTGGTGGGCATCGCCACCGCCGCCACGGTGATCGCCTCGCAGGCCCTGATCTCGGGCGCGTTCTCCCTGACCATGCAGGCGACCCAGCTGGGGTGCATCCCCAGGGTGACCATCGAGCACACCTCGGCCAGCATGTTTGGACAGATCTACATCCCGGTCGTCAACTGGGCACTCATGGTGGCGTGCATCGCCCTGGTCGTCGGCTTCGGGAGTTCGAGCAACCTGGCGGCGGCCTACGGGGTGGCCGTGACCACCACAATGGTCATCACCACGTTGCTGTTCGCGGTCGTGGCCAGGGAACGGTGGCGGTGGAGCCGATGGGTGGTGGGCGGGATCACGGGGGCATTCCTGGTCGTGGACCTGGCCTTCTGGGCGGCCAACCTCCTGAAGATCCCCCACGGGGGCTGGTTCCCCCTCGTTGTCGGGGGCCTCCTGATGACGGTCATGACCACGTGGCGGCGCGGTCGCGCCATCCTGACTGAGCGGGTCAAGTCCGCGGTCATCCCGGCGGCAGACTTCGTGGGGCAGATCGAGCTTCACCCCCCCAATCGCGTGCCCGGCATCGCGGTGTTTTTGTACTCGCATTCCGGTGCCACACCGCCGGCGCTGCTCCACAACCTGAAGCACAATCGCGTCCTCCACGAGCACGTCCTGCTCGTGTCGGTGGCGACGGAGGACCGACCGACGGTGCCCGCCCAGCTTCGGGCCCACGTCACCGCCCTCGGCGGCGGGCTGCAACAGGTCGTGCTCCGGTACGGCTTCATGGAGGAGCCGGATGTGCCCGCCGACCTCCGGAAGGCCGCCATCGGCGTGGAACTGAAGCCGATGAACACCACCTATTTCCTGGGACGAGAAACGATCGTCCGCTCCCGCACCCACCGCATGGCGCGCTGGAGGGTGGCACTCTTTCGGGTCATGAACCGCAATGCGCTCTCGGCCAGCGCCTTTTTCCGCCTGCCACCCAACCGGGTGGTCGAGCTCGGCGCGCAGATCGAGTTGTAGGGCTACTGGGGCACTGTCTGGTCCCTGGCGGTACCGAACGCCACCAACCCCACCAGCCGCACGCTCGGGAGCGCCAGCGCAGGGGCCCTCCGGGGGAGCGCCGCGAGGTGCTCGTGCAGCGAGGCATCATCCCGCGTGGCCAGCCGAGCCAGCGCGAACTCCTCGCCGGCAGTCAGCCCGCCCCCCAGCCCACGGATCGCGTGATCAAGTTGCTCCAGCAATCGGGCGTCCCTGGCACGGGCTGCGATCCGTGACCAGTGCCGCAGTCGGCGAAGCAGGCGTGCCACCACCGGGCGCACCGGGCCCGGCTCCCAGTGGCGTCCAGCTGCCATCCTGAGCACACTGCGCACCGGCTCGGCCAGGCGCTCGACCAGGACCTGGACGGCGCCGGGGTCCGGTGAGCGGGCTCCCGGCGCCCGCACGGCGCGCCGCAGCAGCGCGAGGCCCGCCTCCTCGTCGGGTCTCCAACCGATTCCGGGCCGGTGCACCAGGAGCCGCGTCACCCCGCGACCCGGTCCGCTCTCGATTCGGATGCAGGCGACGGCGTCCCCACCGGTCGCATCCCCCGCTGCGTCCGCCAGCTGGGCACAGCCCTCGCCACCCGCGCCCTCGGGGAGTTCCCGCTGGACCTCCTGGCGCTGGCGCCACCACGCGGATGCGGCCTCACCGATTCCGACCAGGCCCGGAACTCGCCGCTTCTGCGCGACAACGCGCTCGATCCCCAGCCGCCCGGCGAGGGCGCGCGAGGGGAGGATCCAGTGCGCATCGACCGTGGCATGCGCGGACCCCAGGCGATGGACCCGGCCGGTGCGCTGGTCGGTGCGGACCGCCGTCCACGGGATGTCGTAGTGAACCACCCGCTCGGCACCCTGCAAGTCCAGCCCCTCGGCCGCCACATCGGTGGTGACCAGGATCCGCGGGGTTGCCAGGCCGGCGGACCTCGGCTGGGCACCGGCCGGCGCGAACCACGCCAGGACTGCGTCGCGCGGCAGGGTCGTCGCGCCGATGCCGGCCCGCGCCCCCGTGCACCACGCGACCGGTGCCGGGCCGAGGTGCCGGCAGAGGTATCCCACCGTCGCGACGCTCCCGGTGAACACCAGGGTGCGGCGACCGTCGGACACGACGCGCTGCAGCTCGATCAGCTTGGGGTCCGGAGTCTCGGCCATCCGCACGGCTTCGGCGCGGAGCCGGGTCACCGAGTCCTGGTCGCCGAGCGCGAGGTCGCCAATCGTCTCCTCGACGGGAAGGAGCTCCCACAGGACCAGCTGGGCCGGATCGGCGGCAATGAACCGTCGCAAGGCCTCCCGGCTTAGCCGCTGTCCGGACCGGGCCGCGTCCCGGGCGTGCTCGAGGAGCGCCTGGTACCGGAGCAGGGCCGCCGCCAGCGCCGCGGGGCTCGAGGCCGCGGCGCCCCAGAGACTCGTCCGCACCAACGCCGCCACCCCCGGATCCGTCGACAAGCCCAGTCGGTCCAGCTCGCGGAGAACACGCCCCAGGTCTGGATCGTTCCGCAATCGGGTGGCAGTCTGTCGGAGCCGCGGGCGATCGCCACCGCTCGTGAGCCCGGCAATTACCACCTCGCCCAGTCCCTCGATCCCGCCCTCCGCGGGGGACATCCTCCGCAGCGACGGAAGCCCGGCCGCGGCGAGGGCATCGTCCTTCAGGCAGAGCCGGAGCTGGTGGCCCAGGTCGGCGATCCGGTTCACCACCGGGGTGGCGCTCACCAGGAGGCATGGCCGGCCCGAGATCCAGGGTGCCAGCACCCGGTACCGGCGGCTGGCCGGCTCCCGGAATCCGTGGGACTCGTCGACGATGACGAACCCGGCGCGTGCGACGGGAAGCCGGCCACGGGACAGGGTCTCGTGGGAATGGACCACCGCGTCGACACCAAGCCGGCTGGTGGTCGCGACCCATTGGGGAACGAGCGCCGCGGGGGCGAGCACCACGATCGGCTGCCGGGTCAGCGCACCGGCGGCAGCGAGCGCGATCCAGGACTTGCCGGTGCCAACCGGTTCTGCCAACAGGGCACCGCCGTGCTGCCGGATCGCGGCGACCACCCTCCGGAAGGCCCGGACCTGGTCCGGGCGGAGCCACGCGGGGGCGGGGTCGTCCGCCAGGCCAGGCGCCAGTGCCCGGCCGATCGCCACCAGGACCTCGGACGCCGTTGTCCGGAGCCGGGGTGCGAGCACGGGCTCGAGCGGGTCGGGCAGGCAATGCAGGGATTCAGCGACGAGCACCGGCTCGTGCGCCCAGGTTGCCAGCCAGTGCTCGGCGATGGGCCGGCCCCAGCGCGAGGTGTCGCGCCGCAACGTCATCGAGGTCCTCCTGGTTCAGCCGGCCGTCGGAACCGGCCTGGGCCAGCGCCGCGAGGTCGGGGTCGCGAAGGACCGTGGGGGGAAGGGGGAGTCCGCCAACCACGCGGGCGTTGAACCGGGCGAATCCATTGGCGGCGGGGTCCGCCTCGGCGCGTGCCGCCACCCGGAGCCAGGTCGAGTTGAGCCAGGCCGTGATCCGAAGCGCCTCGGCGGCCGACCGGGTGTGGAGGAGGTAGCAGCTGTTGAGGGGCAGGTAGTCCCGGTGTCCCGGGGCGTTCAGCGCCACCGCCTCGAGCCGCTGGGACAGGTCGGCCCAGACGACGCGGTGCGTGGCAGTCGCCGGCCCAGTGCGAAAGACCGTCCACAGTGGGCCACCGGTGTAGTCGCGCCGGGCCGCCAGTGCCTGCGCGTGCCGGGCGATCCACGCCTGGGCGCGGGGGGGGAGCGCGGGGAGCGGGTCCCCATTGTCGGCATGGGTCCAGAGGAGGCGATGGCGGGCCGAGACCTGGAAGGGGGAGAGGTCGCGACCCCGCACCGCCCAACGCAGGAGCCCGGGCTCGATGTCGCCCTGGGGATCGAGAAAGACCCGGTTGCAGCCGGTCTTGATCCCGAGCTGACACTGGGCCGCCGCAGCAACCAGGGGGTGTTCCGCACGCACCTGCTCCAGCGCCTCCCTGACCGGATCGGGGGACAGCACCCAGGGACCCTCATCGAGAGCCGACTGAGGGATCCGATGCCCCTGGCCCAACCCGGCCCGAACCTGGTGCCCGGCTGGCGGGGGGGCCTTCTGGATCACGAGCGCCATGGGGTAGACGGTGGCGTCGAAGGCCCCGCCAGCGGAGCGGGACAGGTCGGCAATCGCGCGAAGGGTCGCTCGCGCGGCCAGGTGTCCCCGCGCGTGGCTGGCGTAGTTCGCGGTGGCCAGCTTGGCTGGTACCAGCAGGGCGACCACGCCCCCGGGTGCTGCCAACTCCATGGCCCGTTCCAGGAACGCCACCGACAGGTCGGCGGGGTGACCGTAGCCGCGGCCCCCGCCGCGGCTGCTCCTCCACCAGCGGTAGCGCGCCGCGAGGGCTGCACGCCGGGCGGGATCCAGGCGCTCGGAACGCACCCACGGCGGATTTCCCACCACGAGGTCGAATCCGCCCCGCGTGGCAAAGACATCAGCGTAGTGGCTCTGGTAGTGGAACCACGGCAATGCCTCGTCGTGGCGTGCACGCCGCAGCAGGGTACGGTACCGCGCACGCATCCGTCGAAGCTCGGCCAGTTCGCGACGGGCCTCGCGGTCCAGGCCGCCCGGCTGCCCGAACAGCGTCGGGGAACGTGCGGCGGCGATCCGTTCGGCGATCCGGTGTCCCACCCCCTGCTCGGCGTGGCGCAGCGCCGCGACGAATGCCCCGTGCTCCGCGACCCGCAGCGACCGGATCAGCGTGCGCTTGGCCCCGCCAGTGGCGGTGGCGAGCTCCCGCCGCAGCGCGCCCAGCGCCGCCGAAGGGGCGCTCGACCCGGCGCCCCCCACCCCGGGAAGGTCGGCAAGGCTGTCCCCCTGGCGCAGGAGGGCGTCGAGGTTGGGCAGGGGAGCAACGCTCTCCGGACGCTCGCCCGGGTCGGCAGCAATGACCTCCAGCCACAGCCGCAGTTCGGCCAGCCGGACGGCGTTGGCATTCAGGTCAACCCCGAACAGGTTGTGGCTGATGATCTCGCGCTTGCGCACGGCGAGGGTACCGGGGTGGCCGCGCCAGGGCGCGGCGAGCAGTTCGAGCGCGCCCAGCAGGAAGGCGCCCGAGCCCACCGCCGGGTCGAGGATCGTGACGCGCTGGAGCAGCGCACGGGCCGAGGGACTGGGGTCGTCGACGAGCCGGGCCGCTTGGGAGCTGGGCAACCGGAGCTGGTGGGCGAGGTGCGCCGTCAGCCCCTCGCGTATCACGGAATGGACCAGTTCGGCGGGGGTGTAGTAGGTCCCGCTTTCCAGGCGCACTTCGGGTTCCATCACCCGCTCGAACACCTGGCCCAGCATGTCCGGTGCGATCCCCGCACCGCCATCGGCCCGGGTGACGAAGTGAAATCGCTCGAAGAGGTCATCGAACGCCGCGAGCCATGCACCGCTCGGGAGGTCGACTCGCCAGTGTCGCTCCAGCGGGTGCGGCTCGAACAGCCCACCGTTCAGGAATGGGATGCGTCCCAGGCGGCCCACCGCCACCGAGCGGCTCGCCAGCGGACGATTGAGCGTGCCAAAGAAGAGGGGGCGCAGCAGGTCCCGGTGGATGGAGCGACCTCGTGCCAGGCAGCGATCCACCTCGTCGCGCAGGAAGCGGTCCCGTCCATCCAGCCAGCCCTTGGCCTGGACGAAGTAGAGCACCAGGATCCGGGTGAGCTGGAGCAAGGCCAGGGCATGCCGATCGTCGCCGGGAATCTCCGGCGGCAGGGCGTCGCGGACCGCCAGCAAGGTGCGGCGGAACTCCCGGAAGAACCGCCGGCCCGCCGCCTCGCCCGCCAGGGCATCCGCAACGCGGGCCGCCGTGGCCAGGGCGGGGTCGTGGGTGGACCCGGGCCGAAGCCGCGCGAGCACCCCAAGGTCCACCGGGGAGAGCCGGTCGAGCGCCACGGTGTGGACCGGGTCGCCGTGGAAGCCCACCGAGAACTCCAGGGTCCGGGCGACCGGATCAAAGGCCACCACGCCGGCCAATCGCCCGCCCCTGGCCAGGCGTCCCGCCCGCGCGGCGGGACGCTCGTCGCCGGGAACTCGCTCCCAGGCGGTCCAGATGAACTCTCCGTTCCGGGCTACCAGGGCACCCTCGGGCAGCTCGCGCCAGAGCGGCTCGTAGCCAAGCGCGGCAAACAGGCGCGGCAGGTCATGGAGGGCGTGGACCTCGCCCAGGGGTAGCGGTGCCGACATCGCGTGATGCTCCCGGTGAGTGGGAGCACCACGCTAGGCGACTATGGCAGGGGGGTGGTAACCGAAATCAATGACAACAGGCAGGTTCCAACGCGGAGCCGGCGTCCTCGGGGCGGACGCCTACGCCGCCCGTGCGGCCAGCCGGCCGAGCTCGCCTTCGAATGCCTCGATCTGGCGGCCCACGTCGTCGGGATCGACGTCCATCCCGTTGGCATCGGAATCCTCGCTGGTGAGCAGCGTCGCCGCGAGGGCGTCGGTATAGCCGACCACGGCCATGGCCACGCCGGTGTCGACCAGCCGGTTGAGGCGGAGAAACAGGGCCATCCCCTGGCGGGGGCGCATCGCGGCCAGCACCGGGGCCAGGTGCCGGATCAGCAGTTCCCGCAGGTACTGCATTTCCTCCACGATCTCGCCGGCCGCCAGGCCGCGCGCGGCACCGACGCGCCCGTAATGCTCGGTGATCTTCCGCCAGACCGGACGGACCTCGCGCCGCAGCGGGCCGATCAGTCCGCCCAGGGTGTCCACCAGCAGGGCCAGCTCCCGCTCCACCATTTCCCGGGGGATCACCTTGGACGAGGCGGTCCGGTCCCGAAGCCAGTCGGCCCACCGCTGGACCATCGAGTCCCGGGACGCGGCGATCGCTTTCGAGGCAGCGAGGAGAGTTGGTTGGGAGGCGCGCAGGACAGTCTCCGGGACAGGGGGGCGCGGGAATCATACTCTCCCCTCGGGGGAGGTCAATCGGTGATCCATGTCACAATTCTGTCCACATCGGCTATCTTGTGCATTGGCAACAGGTTCGGCAATTTCACCAGCTCCACTCCAGCCCCGGCGGCAATGGCCACCCCAATCACCACCCTGCACCAGGTACCCGGCGCCCTTGGCGAGATCCTGCTCGATGTCCGGACCGGGGATCGTCGCTCCACGCGTCCCGCGGTCCTGATCCTCCCTGGCTTCAAGGGGTTCAAGGACTTCGGGCCGTTTCCTCCCCTCGGCGAGCGTCTCGCCCGGGCGGGTTTCACCTCGATTGCCATCAGTGTCAGCGGCTGCGGGGTCGATCCGGCGGGTGAGTTTACCCGCCTGGATCGGTTTGGCCACAACACCATCTCCCATGAACTGTCGGACCTCCGCAGCGTCCTCGGCGTGCTGGATGCCGGCGGTCTCGGGGTCCCGGCACCCAGCTCCGTGGGGCTCGTCGGGCATTCGCGGGGTGGCGGCGTCGGGCTGCTCTTCGCGGAGCGTACCCCGAGAATTGCCGCCCTCGTGACCTGGGCAGCGGTCGGGTCGATGATGCGCTGGACGCCGGAGGAGGCGGCCGCCTGGCGCGACCAGGGCGTGACCACCGTCCTGAACGCCCGCACCGGCCAGGAGCTGCCGCTCCACACCGACCTGCTGGACGATGTCGAGCAGCACGCGGAGGAGTTCGACCTCCGCGCGGCGGCGGGCCGAATCGCGATTCCCTGGCTCCTGGCCCATGGTACCGCGGACGAGACGGTGGCGTTCGCGGAAGGGGAGTCGCTCGCGGCGGCGTCCGGGGGGCGGGCAGAGACAATGTGGCTGGAGGGCGCGACCCACGGATTCGGTGGGGTGCATCCGTTCACCGGATTGACGCCCGACCTCTCCCGCCTCTTCGACGCAACGGTGTCGCATCTCTCACGGCACCTCGCATGAGCGGCATCCCGGATCTCGCCCGCGCGCTCGGCACCAGGATCCCGAGGACCGTCGTCGATCCCGCGCGTTCCGAGGCGGCGGTGGCGGTGATCCTGGTGCCCGGGGTGGATCAGCTCATGCTGATCCGGCGCGCCGAGCACTCGCGCGATCCGTGGAGCGGGCAGATGGGACTACCAGGTGGGCGGAGGGAACCACGAGATGCCGACCTTCTGGCCACCGCCATCCGGGAGACGGAAGAGGAGGTGGGACTGGACCTCTCGCGGGCCGAGTTGCTGGGGGCACTGGACGACCAGGCGCCGACCACGCCGCTCCTCCCACCGATCATCGTGCGTCCCCATGTGTTCCTGCTGGACACCCTACCCACCCGGCTTGAGCTGTCCGGTGAGGTCCAGTACGTCCGGTGGGCCTCGCTGGAGGAACTGCGACGGCCGGCGGTCTACCGACCGTACAGCTTCGAGCACCGCGGAGTTCGCATCACCCGGCCTGGGTACCATCTGGGTGGCGATGTCGTCTGGGGGATGACCGAACGGATCCTGACCCCGCTGCTTTCGCTCGCTGCTCGCGGAGGTGCTTTGGAGTAGCTCCCACATGACGGAGACCGGGGGGAGCTGTTGTGGGGTCTTGGTGGGCTTGACATTTCGTACATACTAATTTAATCTCTCGTACATCTCATTAATTCAGGTAATATGCCCGAAATTGTGCCGATCGCCCCCGATCCCCTTGTCGCCCTGCTGCTGTTCCTGGCCGGGGGGGTGCTCGTGGCCGTGGTGGCGTGGCCAGGGTGGGGGATCGCCGCGCGCCTCAGCCGGGCGGGTGAACTCTCGGAACGGGTCCGCCTCGAGGACGGCCTCAAGCACCTGTACACCTTCGAGGCGGCGGGAATGCCGTCGTCCGTGGACAGCCTGGCCGGGGCACTCGGCGCCAGCCGGGGCCGAGCGGTGGCGATTGTGCGCCGGCTGGAAGAGTCCGACCTGATCCGCCTCGAGACCGACAACATCGTCCTCACCGACGAGGGCCGAGCATACGCGCTCCGCATCGTCCGCACCCACCGCCTCTGGGAGCGCTACCTGGCCGATCGTACCGGAACCGCCCCGGTGGAGTGGCACAGCCAGGCCGAACGGCTCGAGCACGGCCTGACCGAGGACCAGGTGGAGGATCTCGCTGCCAGCATGGGGTTTCCGCTGTACGATCCGCATGGCGACCCGATCCCGACATCCGGCGGGATTCTGCCCCCGGCCCGTGGTATTCCCCTGACCGCAGTTGCGCCCGGCCAGGCGGCGCGGGTGGTCCACGTGGAGGACGAGCCTGAGGAGGTCTACCGGACGATCCGCCGTGCGGGCATCCATCCCGGGACCCTGCTGCGGCTGGATGCTCTGGAGCCGACCCAGGTCCACCTGACCGTCGAAGGCACTCCGTTGCGGCTCGAGCCCCTCGCGGCCCGGAACCTCACGGTCGAGTTGATGCCCGAGACCGAGGCCGACATGGGCGTCGAGCGACTCGACGCGCTTCGCCCCGGCGAGGAAGGGGTGGTCGTCCGGCTGGCTGGGGCGGTGCAGGGCGCCCAGCGGCGCCGCCTCCTCGATCTCGGCGTGGTGCCGGGAACGGTCATCCGGGCCGAGCTTTCCAGTGTCTCGGGCGATCCGATGGCCTACCGGATCCGCGGCGCCGTGATCGCCCTGCGCCGTTCCCAGGCCGATGACATCCTGATCCGGCGGCGCGACCGCGAGGCGGCGGCATGATCCCGGCCCCTCCCGCCGCCAACTGCCGCGGCTGCGGCAATCGCGAGGAGAGCCTGGTCCAGCTGGGGGTGACGCCCGGCAACTGGGACATCCTGGTGGCGCTGGCCGGCAATCCCAATACCGGCAAGAGCACGGTCTTCAATGCCCTCACCGGGTTGCGACAGCACACCGGGAACTGGCCCGGCAAGACCGTCACCCGCGCCGAGGGGACCTTCAAGCACGCCCAGCAGACGGTCAAGGTGGTCGACCTCCCCGGCACGTACTCGCTGCAGGCGGGAAGCACCGACGAGGAAGTGGCCCGTGATTTCCTGCTTTTCGGACAACCCGATGTGACGGTGGTTGTGGTCGACGCCACCCGCCTCGAGCGCAACCTCAACCTGACCCTCCAGGTGCTGGAGGTGACCGACCGCGTCGTGGTGCTCCTCAACCTGATGGACGAAGCCCGCCGCCACGGCATCGGGGTCGACCCAAAGGCACTGGAGCGCGAGCTCGGCGTGCCGGTGATCCCGGCGGCGGCCCGCCAGGGTACCGGCGTTCCTGAGCTGCGGGATGCCATCCTGGCCGTGGCGACGGGTGCGATCCAGCCGCGCCCCAGGCGGATCGCCGAGCACCCGGAGGACGTTGAGCGGGCCATCGCGGAGGTGGTGCCCGCGATCGCGGCCGCCTATCCCGGGCTCCCGAACGCACGCTGGGTGGCGCTGCGCCTCCTGAATGCCGACGAGCGGGTGCTCCAGGCGGTGCGAACCGGTGAGCTGGCGGCCCTTGTCCCGACCGGGGCCGAGGCGCCCGCCGCCCCGGCCCTCGTGGGCGTGGGTGGAGGCGGGGGCCGCGACGGCGAGCCGGCGGTCACCGCCCTGCTCGACGCCCTGGTCGATACCCGCTGGCGCCTCTCGCCCGACTTCCATGACAAGTTGACGGCGGGGCTCTTCGCCGAGGCGGAGCGGATCACCGCCGCGGTGCAGGTGACCGGGCTGCGCCGAATGCGGGTGGACCTCGACAAGCAGCTCGACCGGTTGCTCACCAACCGGTGGACCGGGTTCCCGCTGATGATCCTGCTGCTGGCGCTGGTCTTCTGGATCACCATCGCGGGCGCCAATGTGCCCTCCGCGCTGCTGGCCACCCTGCTGATCGACAACTTCCACCCCGTCCTCCAGGGCTTCGGGGCAACCCTCGGCCTGCCGGTGTGGCTCAATGGCCTGCTCTTCGACGGGATGTACCTCGCGACCGCCTGGGTTATCGCCGTCATGCTGCCGCCGATGGCGATCTTCTTTCCGCTCTTCACCCTGCTCGAGGACTTCGGTTACCTGCCGCGGGTGGCCTTCAACATGGACCGGATGTTCCAGCGGGTGGGCGCCCACGGCAAGCAGGCACTGACGATGTGCATGGGGTTCGGCTGCAATGCGGCGGGGGTGGTCGCCACCCGGGTCATCGACTCGCCGCGCGAGCGCCTGGTGGCGATCATCACCAACAACTTCTCGCTCTGCAACGGGCGCTGGCCCACCCAGATCCTGATCGCCAGCATCTTCCTCGGCACCCTGGTGCCCGCCCACCTGGCCGGAATCGTCTCGGCGGCAGCGGTGGTGGGGATCGCCCTGCTCGGGGTGCTCTTCATGCTCGGGGTGTCGTGGGCGCTGACCCGCACGGTGCTCAAGGGCGAGGCCACCACCTTCTCGCTGGAACTGCCGCCCTACCGGCCGCCGCGGTTCTTCCAGACGATGTACACCTCGCTGATTGACCGGACCGCGATCGTCCTCTGGCGTGCCGTCGTCTTTGCCCTGCCCGCCGGCGCGGTGATCTGGCTGATCTCGAACATCCAGGTCGGTGGCGCCAGTCTCGCCGCGTACGCCGTCACCTGGCTCAATCCAGTCGGGATCCTCCTGGGCCTCAATGGGGTGATCCTGCTCGCCTACGTGGTGGCGATCCCGGCCAACGAGATCGTGATCCCCACGATCCTGATGCTGACCGTGCTGGTGGGCCGGGTCGTCGGCGTCGGCGCCGGCGATGGGGTGATGTTCGAGCTCGAGAGCGCCGATACCGTGGGCGCCCTGCTGCGGGACCATGGCTGGACGACGCTGACCGGCGTGAACCTGATGCTCTTCAGCCTCCTCCACAATCCCTGCTCCACCACGATCTACACCATCTACAAGGAAACGCGCAGCGTCCGCTGGACGACCATGGCCACCCTGCTCCCCGTCGGGCTCGGCGTCGTTGTCTGCTTCCTGGTGGCGCAGGTCTGGCGCCTCCTCGCGGCCTGAGGATCCAATCATGATGATGACCCGCGAGCCCGGCACCGAGCCGCTGACCCACTCCGCCGAGGACTACCTCAAGGCGATCTACACCCTCTCGGGGGACGCCCCGGCCTCCACCTCCCAGATCGCCCAGCGGCTCGAGCTTGCCCCCGCCTCGGTCAGTGGCATGATCCGTCGCCTGTCGGACCAGGGTCTCCTCGATCATGAGCCGTATCGCGGGGTGCTGCTGACCGACGCGGGCCGGACGGTTGCGTTGCGGATGCTCCGGCGTCACCGCCTGATCGAGGCGTACCTGGTCGAGTACCTGGGATACCAGTGGGACAATGTCCATGCCGAGGCCGAGCGGCTCGAGCATGCCGTGTCGGACGTCCTGATCGAGCGGATGGCCGCGGCCCTGGGACACCCCACCGTGGACCCGCACGGCGACCCGATCCCCGGACCCGACGGCGCCATTGAAGAACCTGACTACGTGCCGCTGGCGCTGCTCGAGCCGGGCGAGGCCGCGGTGCTCCGCCGGGTAGGCACCAGTCATCCCGGCCGGCTCCGCTACATCGCGGAGCTGGGTCTCCAGCCGGGAGCGCTGGTGAATGTGGTGTCGCGCCAGCCGTTCGAGGGACCCGTCACCATTCACGTCGATGGCGGCGAGCAGGTGGTGGCCCACGACCTGGCGCTGCTGCTCCTCTGTGTCAGGGGGGACGATGCCTAGGGCGATCGGCGTCGCGGCGCGCTGGATTCTCCTGACGATCCTAGTCGGGGGGTGCAGCGCGATCCTGCCTTCGGCCCCGGACGATGCCACCCTGCTCGAGGGCCCGATCGCGGGGCTCAGCGGTCCCCAGCTGGCAGCCTTCCTGGCGGGGGACGCGGAGTTCAGCCGCCGGTTCAGCGTCGCCGAGGGGCTTGGCCCGATCTTCGTCGCCGCCTCGTGCGAGAGCTGCCACGTCGGTGACGGCAAGGGCCACCCGGTCTTCAACCTGACCCGGTTCGGTCGGAGCACGCCGACGGGCTTCGACCCGATGCGCGAGCATGGCGGGCCGCAGGTGCAGAACCGGGCCATCCTCAACTACGTGGCCGAGGTGGTGCCCCACGGCGTGACCGGTGTCTCGGTGTTCACCGCGCCGGCCGTGACCGGCCTCGGACTGCTCGAGGCGGTGCCGGATGCGGCCCTCTTCGCCATGGCCGATCCTGACGACCTGGACGGCGACGGGATCTCCGGCCGCGTGCAGTTGATCGACGCCTCGGAGTTCATCGCTGACGTGGCCCGACTCGACCTCCTCCTGGATGCGGAGCCGGGGCGGAACCTGCCGGTGGACGGGAAGTTCGTCGGCCGGTTCGGCAAGAAGGCCGCCGCCATCAACCTGCTGCACCAGACCGTCACTGCGTACCGCGAGGACATGGGGCTCACCACCGACCTGATCCCGGATGATCCGGTCAATCCGCTGGTCGGGGGCGGAGCGGCCGACCAGGTGCCCGACCCCGAGGTGCCGTCCAGCACCGTCGGCAATGTCGTCTTCTACCTCAAAACGCTCCGGCCGCCGCCGCGCCGTGGAGCGGCCGATCCTGCCGTGGTGGCCGGGGAACAGCTCTTTGCCCAGACCGGCTGCGCCAGCTGTCACCGCCCGACCCTCACCACCGGCCCGAGCCGGATCGTCCCGCTCGATCGGGTGACGTTCCACCCCTACACGGACCTGCTGCTCCACGACATGGGTCCCGAGCTGGACGACGGCTACACCGAGGGCAGCGCCACCACCGCCGAGTGGCGCACCCCGCCGCTCTGGGGCATTGGCCTCGCCGAGCAGGCCCAGGGCGGCCGCGCCTTCTACCTGCATGACGGGCGTGCCACGTCACTCCGCGCCGCGATCGAGTTTCACGGTGGCGAGGGCGCCGCCGCGCGCGCCGCCTTCCGCGCCCTATCTCCCGCCGAGCAGGAACTGCTGCTCGCCTTCCTGAGGTCGCTGTGAACCGCCGCGAGTTCCTGGCCAGGGCCGAGTGCCTCCCGATCGCCGCCGCGGCCTCGGGGCTCACCCTGCCGCTCGGCGGGTGCATCGGGTTCCACTACGTCTCTACCTCGGTCGCCAACAACCGGCTGGTGGTCCGGCTCGAGGACCTGGGCGACCGGCACTTCGCCCTCCTCGACGCCCCCGGCCTGGCGCTGCCGCTTTACCTCTTCCGGCGGGATGACGGGTCCTGGTCGGCCGTCTCCACCCGGTGCATGCACCGGGGCTGCCAGGTGGAGCCCGCGGACGGGCACCTGGTCTGCCCCTGCCATGGCAGCGAGTACAGCAACACCGGCGAGGTGCTCAAGGGCCCGACCCAGCGCCCGCTCCGTGCACTCACCGCCGTGGAGGACGGCGACCGGGTGCTGATCGAGCTGCCCGAGGACCGGAGCGGATGGTGAGGCGCGGCGGATGGCTCGGACTCGCCGGCGCGGTCGCGGTGGCCTCCGCCGCCATGGCGCAGGACACCACCATGGTGCAGGGTGGCATCTACCAACGGCCCTTCCTCGTCTCCGAGGGGCGGACGGCGGTGGGGGGCTACGCCGAGGGCGGTGCCTCGTGGTTCCGCACCGATGGGGTGGGGGAGGGTGCCGGCCTCGAGCTGCGCCGATTCAACATCTTCCTCTTCAGCTCGGCGGGCCGCCGGCTCCGGTTCATCTCCGAGCTGGAGTTCGAGCATGGCACCGAGGAGATCGCGCTCGAGACCGCCCTGGTGGACTTCACCATCACGCCGTCGCTGATCCTCCGTGGCGGCATCCTCCTGCCGCCGGTCGGCGCGTTCAACGTCAACCACGACGCGCCGCGGTACGATTTCGTGGACCGGCCGCTGGTCTCCACCGAGGTCATCCCGGCCACCCTCTCCGAGCCCGGTATCGGGGTGCACGGCCGCCTGGCGCCGCCCGGGTTCAGCCTCTCCTACGACGCCTACCTGACCAACGGCCTCGACGAGGGGGTGCTCCTCAACGAGAGCGGACGGACCCGGCTGGCCAGCGGCAAGGGGGAGGAACGGTTCGCCGAGGACAACAACGGATCCCCGGCCCTCTCGGCCCGGATCGGGGCGCAGCGGCGGGACCTCGGCGAGGTCGGGCTCTCGGTGTATGGCGGGATCTACAATCGCTACCGGATCGAGGGGGAGCGGGTGGACGAGCCGCGCTGGCTGTCGCTCGTGGCGCTGGATCTCGCCACCACCATCGGCGCGCTCGACCTGCGCGGTGAGGTGGCCCGGGCGGCCGTGAACCTCCCGGCCGACCTCCGCGAGATGCTGGGTGGCACCCAGTGGGGCTTCCACCTCGATGCCGTGCTGCCGGTCTGGCACCCGCGCATCGCGGCGTTGGAGGATCCGGTGGTGAGTCTCGGCCTCCGGCTGGAGCGGGTGGACTACAATGTCGGAACCTTCACCTCCACCGGGGCCTCCATCGGGGATGAGACCAGCGCGGTCACCCTCGCGGCCAGTCTCCGGCCGGTGCCCGGCACGGTCTTCCGCCTCAACTATCGGCGCGAGTCCCACCGCGACCTGCAGGGCAACCCACCGGTGAAGACGGCCGGCTTCCAGCTCGGCTTCGCCACCTACTTCTGAGCGGGGTGGCGGCTACCAGCGCACCTTCATCCCCCCGTTCACCACCCGTCCCTCGAGCGGCGCCCAGGCGTCGGTCGTCCAGCGGCCACCCGGTCCGGCCGTCGGCCGGACCAGGGGGTCGGTGGTCGTCTGCCTGACACTGGTGAGGTTTTCGAAGTTGATGAACAGTCGCGCCCAGCCCACCTGGCGCTCCACCAGCGCCCCGAGGATGGTGTACGCCGGGCTCTCGCTGCGGTAGGGATCGTCCTCCAGCGCCTGCCGCCCAGTGTGGTACAGCTCGATCCCGATCCGCCCGCTGCCCTCCCACTCGTACATCCCCACCACCCCAAGGGCGTGGCGGGCGTTCAGGGCGACCTCGCGCCGTCCCACCGGGGAGTCCGGCAACGGCTCGCGTGCCCGGAGGTAGGTGTAGCTCGCAGTCAGGTGGATGCCCTCACGGTGCATCCGGGCCAGGAACTCCCCCCCCCACGTCCGGACCGGCCCGTCCTGGTTGAGGAGCACCTGGTCGTGGCCATCGACGCTCCGGAGATCCACCACCGCGACTGGATGGCGGATGCGGGATCCGAACACCGTCGCATTGAACTCGAAGTCGCCGACGTGGTACCCAACGTCCACCATCCCGCCGGCCGCACGCTCGGCCTCCAGCGCCGCCGGTTGCTCCACTCCGCCGAGGCCGGTGACCTCGGTGGCCTCCACCAGGGCAGTCGGCCCGAAGTAACCGCTTCCCCCTGACGCACGGAGCGTCCACCCATCCCGCGGACGGAGGACCATGGAAAGCCGGGGACTGAGGAACGTCCCGTAGCGGTTGTGGTGGTCCAGGCGGGCGCTGGCCGCGAGGCCGAGCTGCCGGGCTGGATCCCATTCGAGCTGGCCAAAGAGCGCGGGAATGCTGTAGTCGAAGTCGAAGCGCGAGACCTGCTCCGACCGATACTGGTCGGCCTGCCACGCGGCCCCGGCCACCCAGGTGACGCGATCCGCATGTCCCACCACGGCAGCCTCGAGGAAGCCGGTGAGGTGGCGATCACTCTCCGTCGCCGGTCCGAAACCATGGTCGTGGGACTGGGACATCCCCGAGGCGCGGACTGCCAGGAAGCGCGAGGGGCCGAGCGTCATCCGTCCGACCAGCCCGGCATCGAGGCGCCGGGTCCCGGTTGTCTCTCGCCAGGGGAGGCCGTCCGGTGCGAGTCGCCCGGGCAGGGTGCCGCCCGAGCGTTCCTCGATGGTGGCCCCGACGGTTGCGAAGAAGGACTGGCCCCGCCCGTCCTCGTAGTAGACGCGCGGACGCACCACCCCGCGGCGATACCCCGGCACATCGGTCCAGCCGTCGGCGTCCCGGTCGGTGCGATCCTGCCGGTGCCATCCCCCGAAGACCGACCACCCCCATTCCGGGGTGGCCACCCCGGAGACCCAGGTGGCCACATCGGAGCCGCCGAGGGAGGTCAGGTTGAACAGCGCCTCGCGCTCCCCCGTGGGCCGACGGGAGAGGAGGTTGATCACCCCACCCAGTGCGGCGCTCCCGTGCAGCGCCGAAGCGGCGCCCTTCAGCACCTCCACCTGGCCCAGGTCCATTGGCGGTACCTGGAGAAGTCCCGGCCCGCTCGCCTGGTCGCCATGGAGGGGGAGGCCGTCACTCAACAGCAGGGTGTAGCGGCCGCGCAGACCCTGAACGCGGATGTTGGCACCGCCGAGGGAGGGGGAGGTGTTCTGGATCCGGAGGCCACCGGTCTCGTTCAGCATCATGGCGATGTCGCCGGGGGTCATCAGGACCTTCTCGTCGATCTCCTCCTGGCCCAGCACCTCGATGCGCAGGGGTTGGTCCTCGAGGCGCCGGTTGGATCGGGTGACGTTGACGACCAGTTCCTCGAGCTCCACCTCCCCGCGGGACAGCTCCACGGTCAGCAGGGTATCACCGCCGGCGGCAAGCCGCAGGGTGAGCATGGCCGGGAAGTACCCGATGCGTGAGGCGGTGACGACCACGTCTCCGGCCCGCACCCGGAGCCGGGCCCGGCCGGAGGCGTCGGTCAACTGGCTGGCGCCCCCGGCCTGCACCCGGGCCTCGGCCAGCGGGATCCCCTCGGTGACGACCAGCACCCGCACGGTGGCGGAGTCGGCCTGGAGGGCCCCTGCCGTCGCGGGGGACAGCAGCCAACCACTGGCCAGGAGCACGGCCAGGGACAGTCGGGTCATGGGGTGCCCTGGCGCAGGGTGATCAAGGCCGCCAGACGCCGGTCCCGTTCCTCCCGGACCGGCTGGCTGTCGCCGGGATAGGCGGTCTCGAGCGCGCGCGTCAAGCGGTACAGCTCCTCGCTGTCGAGGCTGGTCCGCTGGCTCAACGCCCGCCACCACCCCTCGTACGTGCCGAGTTGCCCGCTCAACGACACCGTGAGGTCGCGCGCGCCGGCGGCAAGGACCTGGCGCAGGTGGGGGCCCACCGCGACCCACGCGGCGGCCGGTCCATCCGACACCACCCGGTCAAGGTCCCGGACCGAGATGACCCCGTCGAGCACCAGGTCGATGCACTCCCGCCACACCGCCGCCGCCACCCGGCCGCTGACGTTCCCCGGCACTTCCGCCTGCAGGACGACCGGCATCCGGTCGAGGCGCTGGAGCCAGAACCGGACGGTGGCCACGCACGCCGGCTCGGTGAGGGGGCTGGGAATGACCTCGACGATCGGCATGTACTCCACGGGCGACCAGGGATTGACGCAGAGCAACCGCTCCGGCCGCCGGAGCCGGGCGCAGAGGGCGCTGGCATGGTATCGGAGGCTCGAGCTGGTGAGAATGGCAGCCAGGCGGCAGACCTGCTCGACCTGCTCCAGCAGCCTCTGGCGCTGGCCCAGGTCCTCCGGGCCTGTCTCGATGATCCAGTCCGCGTCGGTGACGGTCTGCAGCAGGCTACGGCCACAGGTGAACGCGGCCAGCCCCGCCTCCACGACCTCCCCGGTCGCCATGCCCCGGAGCTGCAGCTGGCGGACCCGGCCAATCACCTCGGTGCGGGCGTCGTCGGAGAGGCTTGCACTCGGGTCGAACAGCGTCACCTGCCAGCCGTGCGAGACGGCCAGCGTGGCCCAGCCCCGGCCGATGCCCCCCGCGCCGATTACCGCCACCAGCGGTTTGGCCGTATCTGTCATGCCTGCTCCGGCGAGTCGGGAGAGGGGCCCTCTTCTGGAAAGGCGGACTCGGGCAAATCTAGCAGGAACGTGCCCGCGACTGGGCGGCGGGGACAGATGCGCGAGGGGCGGTCGCTGGTGCGACCGCCCCTCGCCATTCCGGTGACGGCGTGCTGCCTGCCGGGTGCTACTTCAGTCGCAGCGTGACACCTGCGGTCACCGGCATGTAGGAGGTCGTGCCGCCATTCTTCGAGGCGGTCACATAGGCCGCCTCGACGAAGACGCGGGTGCTGCCGGTTCCGAAGACGAGTCCTGCGCCGCCCCCGAAGCCGAATGCCGACTCGCTGTCCCCGTCGTAGCTCTGCATCATGAGGCCGGCGCTACCATGCACGTAGGGCGTGACCGATCCGGAGCTGGTCAGCGAATAGGTGAGCCCTGCCATCGGGGTGACATTGGTCGCCTTCGGGGCACCGTCCGCACCACCGTCCTCACTGAACTGGTGGTACCCCACCGTGGCCCGGACGCCGAGCTGGCTCCCGTTCGGGCGGATGACGATGCCGGCTCCGCCACCGATGCCCATCTTGGCGAACTCCCCGAAGTCACCGGT
The DNA here is from genome assembly GCA_048499805.1 of Gemmatimonadales bacterium. GTDB lineage: Bacteria > Gemmatimonadota > Gemmatimonadetes > Gemmatimonadales > GWC2-71-9 > JAWXBA01. Next base: position 412,199 of record JASNZF010000001.1, read on the forward strand.
CGGAACGGCGACGGAAGGGCCGATCCCGAACGCCACCCCGGTCTGGGCCTCGGCGCTCGGCGCTGCGGCCAGCGCCATCATCGCCGCCGCCATCGCCGCCGCCAACTTGATCTGCCGCATGCTGGTACCTCCAAGAATGAGAAGTGCCCCGGAAAGTCCCTGCCGGATGCGCCCGGGTCGTGCGCACCACCTCGCACAATGGTGCGAGTCTAGCTGGTACGCAACTCGATTCTCGTGAGTTTCATGGTAAAAAACCTTCATTCCTCCCCCTCATCCCGCCACCTCCCTCCCGCCAGGTCACGGCAACTCCCCGGTCAGGCGCCGGATCTGGGCTGTGTGCCGCTCCACGTGGCGCACCTGGAAGAAGAGCCACTGCCGCAGGGTGAGGGGTCCGAATGCCGGATGCTCCCAGGCATGGGCATCGACATCCACCGGGGTGGTGCGCAGGAAATCCAGCACACGCTGGCGGTTCTGCCGAAAACTCTCCCCAAGTTCCGCAGGTGTCGCCCACCGGCCCTTGGGCAGCGTCGCTTCCGGCGCTGGCCGCCGGGTCGGATCCGACATCTGGCGGTCGATCGTCTTCTCCTTCCCCACGCACCCCGCCAAGACCTCTGGCGCCGCGGGGGATTCGAGGATCCGCTCGAGGATCAGCTTGCGGACCTGCGCCTCGACGATCGCCAGGTGCTCGGCAACCTCCTCCATCGACCAGGCACCTTCGGCGGGCTTCCGTCGCCAGGTAGCGTCGGCAACCCCGTGGAAGGTGGCCAGGAACTGGTGGCCGGAAAGCTCCAGGCGGTCGAGCAGCTCGGGCAGGGACGGGGACGTCGGCGTGGACATGGACGGGGCCAGTTGTCTGGAGGGGCGAGGTGCGATTCCGTGGAACAGACGGGGTCTGCCGGGAGGTGTCAAGTCTCGTTCCGCGGGACTTCTCCGGCTCGGGCCAAGCCGGTACTATCCAGCATGTCTACCGCCGCGCTCGGACGCTCGCTGATCGATGCCTTTGCCAAGGGGTGGTCCAAGCCGGACCTCGACGCCATCCTGGCCGTCTTTGCCGATGAAGCCGTCTTCATCGAGGCGCCCTCTGCTGCCCCCTTGGTGGGGACGGCGGCGATCCGCCGCTGGTGGGCCGACGTACCCTACTACCAGTCGGAGATTACCGTCACCACCGGAGAGATCTACGTCGCCGGTCCGTGGTTCTCGACCGAGTTCAAGGCGGTCTTCCGCCGCCGCCGGACCGGCGACTGGGTGCAGGCCCGCGGGGCCATCTTCTGCGAAACAGACGGGGCTGCCATCACGGAGATGCGCATGTACTGGCACCGCGAGGTGCTGCCACCGGACACTGGTGTCCGGAACTAGGACATTCTGGCGGACACCTGGCTCCGGTGTGATTTGTAAGATGTTGACACACAAGTACTTGCGTTGTATCGTTGGAATGGCACGGTTCTGGAATGGGGTTGTGATAGTGGTTCCTGTCTGTTGAACCGTCTGTCCGTGCCCGGGTCTGGAGGTCCGCATGTTCACACCGCTTCTGTTCGCTCTTGCCGTTGTTTCCCCGTCGGACCGTCTGGTGGTCGGCACCTCGACACTTGGCGCCACCGAACCGCCGGTTCGGATCTGGCTCAACGGCGACCGGCGCTTCGAGCCCGGCGACGGGGCCCGGGTCCAGGTCGAGGCCCGGGACGACGGCTACCTCCTGGTCCTCAATTTCGATACCGAGGGTCGGGTTCGGGTGCTCTTCCCCCTGGATCCGTCCGATGACGGTTTCGTCCGGGGTGGGCGCCGCTATGAGGTCCGCACCGACCGGGAACGCAACAGCTTCAATGCCGGTGCCCCGGGGTCCGGCTTCGTCTACGTGGCGCTTGCCCCCGATCCCTGGCGGCTGCGCGACTGGGCCCGCGGCAATGCCTGGGACTATGACCGGATCTGGATCGAGGCCCAGTCCACCGATCCGGAACGCGACCTCACCCGCCTGGTGGAAGGGGCCTCGTCTGCGCGGGGCTTCGACTACGACCTCCTCGAGTACTTCGTCGACGACGTCGAAATTGTCCGCTACGAATACCAGCCGACCTACTTCAGTGGACCGGGCGTCTACACCTTCGACCCGACCTGCGATCCGTACTGGTCCAGCGGATGGTACTGCGGCGCCCGCACCGGCGTCCTCGTGAGCTATGGCCGGTACTACGGCAACGACTGGTGGTCGATCGGGTATGGCCCCTCGTGGTACTGGCCGAGCCGGTATGGCTACTACTACCGGCCCTACTCCTATGGCCGGGGCTCGAGCTACTACACCTACTATCGGCCGTGGATCGTGACGGGACCGACCTATCGCCCGGGCTACAACGGGACCTACCTGGCCGGTCGGTCGCGGGACTACGTGGTCGGGACCCGGGGCCGCTCCGACGGCTTCCGCAACACCGCCGCTTCGGGCCGTCCGGTCTTTGCCGACGGCGATGACTATCGCTCGCGCCCCGAGACCGATGTCCGGGCCCGTCCCACTACCCGGCCGAGTGCCGAGCCAGAGTCGCGTGGCCGTCCCGCAGTCGACCGGAGTGCCGATGGTGCCCCCGGGCGGGCCCGTCCCGCGACCGGTGGCGCCACCCGGCCCGACACCCGTCCCGCCGCGGAGCGTCCCAGCACGCAGCGGGCGCCGACCAGCAGCCGGCCGAGCAGCGCCAATCCGCCAACTCGCGCCCGGACCCGCCCGCCCCAGGGCGACGACGGTGCCGACACCCGGGCCAGCAGCACCAGCTCCCGGGTGGCTCCTGCCGCGGCGCCCGACCGGAGCACCGGGCGAAGCCGGCCGGCTGCCACCCCGAATCGGTCGGAGCCGGTCCGTGCCGCAGCCCCGGCGCCCACCCGCAGGGTCACATCCTCCTCGGCGTCGCCGGCCAGGAGCGCCCCCGCCCCCGCCCGGGCCGCTCCGCGGAGCGCGCCTCCTCCGAAGCCCGGCGCGAGCAAGGCACCACCGGCCCGAAGCAGCGGCCGGGTTCGCAACTGAAGCACAGCGGGGCCGGCATCTGCCGGCCCCGCGTTGTTTCCTGGCTCCTCCCGGGGCCTACCCGGCTGTGGTCCGCCGGGCGTAGTCGATCCCCCACTCGAGCAGTTCACTGCTTCGCATTCCCACTCGCATCGCCATCGCGATGGCATCGTCCTCGGTCATTCCCGCATCCTGGATCAGGTAGGGGATCAGGGCGCCGCCGACCCGGTTGCCGCTGGCACAGTGGAACAGCGTCGGCACGTCCTTCTCCTTGCGGAGGATCTCCAGGACTGCGGCCATGATGCCATCGTCCAGGCGACCCGCGACCACGGGAACGTTGTAGTAGCGCATGCCGAGGTCCCCCGCCAGCTGGGCCTCGTCGAATGGGCGCGGTTCCATCGGGTCGCGGATGTCGAGGATCACCTCGACTCCTGCCTCGCGAAGGGCCCGGAACTCCTCCTCGCCGGGCTGGCCCCCGGTGACGAGGTGGGGCAGGGCCTGGGTGGCGTTGGGGGTGCGTCCAAGGGCTTCGAGCACGGTTGGCATGGCAGGGAGGGCCGGGGTTCGGGTGTGCTGGCTTCGGCCAGGTGGCGACCGGGCATGGCCGTCGTCGCCGGGATGGGTGGCAAGATAGCAGGGCGTGGGCGAGTCGGCCCATCGTGCGCCGGGCGCTCGCGAGGTCACGCGGGGCGGAGATTCCTGTATCTTTCCCCGATGCTTCCGATTGCCGTCGCCCAGTTCCGTCCCCGCAAGGCGTCGTGGGAGGCGAACCTCGCCCGAGTGGAGACGCTCTTTCGCGAGTGGGCCTCCGATCCGGTCCCTCCGGAACTGGTCGTCTTCCCGGAGGCGGCCCTCACCGGCTACTTCCTCGAGGGAGGGGTCCGGGAGGAAGCGCGGACTGCCGAGCAGCTCTTCACCGCCCTGGCGGCCTGTCACGCCGCTGCCGGGGCGCCGCCGATGGACATCGTCATCGGCTTCTACGAACTGTTCGAGACCCGCCTCTACAATGCGGCCCTTGCTGCCCGCCTCGGCGGGCCCGACGCCGGCATCCGGCACGTGCACCGGAAGGTGTTCCTGCCAACCTATGGCGTGTTCGACGAGGAGCGGTTCGTCGATCCGGGGCGCGAGGTGCGCGCCTTCGACACCGGGTGGGGCCGGTGCGCCGTGCTGGTCTGCGAGGATGCCTGGCACTCGATCCTGCCCGCGATCGCCGCGTTGGATGGCGCCCAGATCCTGGTCGTAGTCAGTGCCAGCCCGGCGCGGGGGCTGGCGCCATCGCCCGACGCGCAGCCGACGATGCGTCCCACCAGCGTGCGTCGGTGGGACGCGATCGCCCAGCAGGTGGCCACCGAGCATGGCCTCTTCGTGGTGATGGCGCACCTGGCCGGGTTCGAGGGGGGCAAGGGATTCCAGGGAGGATCCCTGGTGATCGGCCCGACCGGTGCCCAGGTGGCGGGTGCACCGCTGTTCGAGGAGGCGGTGCTGCGGGCCGAGGTGGACCTCGCCGAGATCACCCGGGTACGGGCTGGGTCGCCGATGCTCAGCGACCTGGAGATGCGGCTGCCGTTCCTGGCCGACCAGCTGGGGCAGCTGGCTCGATCCCCTGGCGGCCGGGCGGCGGAGCCGGCCCGACGCGGCCCGCGCCCCGCGCGCCCCACCCGGCTCCCGGCCGACCCTTCTCCCCTCGCGATCGACCCGGAGCTGACCCGCCGCTGGCTGGTCGAGTTCCTCCGCGACGAGGTCCAGCGGCGCCGGGGGTTCGAGCGGGCGGTGGTGGCGTTGTCAGGTGGGGTGGACAGCGCCCTGGTCGCCTACCTGGCCGCCGAGGCACTGGGGCCGGGCCAGGTCACGGCGATCCGCCTGCCGCACCAGCGTTCGAGCCTGGACAGTCTGGCGCATGCCCAGCTGGTCATTGACGCACTGGGGATCGGCGCCGAAACGATCGAGATCACGGCTGCCGTGGATGGGCTTGCCGCGGCGATCGGCGACCAACCCGGCCCCGCTCGGCTTGGCAACATCATGGCGCGCACCCGGATGATCGCCCTCTTCGACCGTTCGGCGGCGCTCCAGGCACTCCCCCTCGGCACCGGGAACAAGACCGAGCGGCTCTTCGGGTACTTCACGTGGCATGCCGACGATGCCCCGCCCGTGAACCCGATCGGCGACCTCTTCAAGACCCAGGTCTGGGCGCTCGCGCGCCACCTGGGGGTTCCCGCTGAGATCGTCGACAAGCCCGCCACCGCCGATCTCGTCGCCGGGCAGACGGACGAGGGCGACTTCGGGATCAGCTACGCCCGGGCCGATGCCATCCTCCACTGGTTGCTGTCGGGCTACCCGGCCGAGGCGGTCGAACAGGCCGGCTTCTCGGCCGAGGAGGTCGCCCTGGTGCGCCGGCGGCTGGATTCCACCCACTGGAAACGCAAGCTGCCCACGGTCGCCATGCTCAGCCAGACGGCGATCGGTGAGTACTACCTGCGGCCGGTGGACTATTGATGCCAACAGGGAATGGGGAATGGGGAATGGGGAGCTGCACTTGGTGCCAAGACGCGAGCTCTCGGCCAGCGGCTGCCGCTCCAGCGGTCGTTCCGGAATCCGCTCACGGTTCCCCATTCCCCATTCCCCATTCCCCGCCCTCATGACCCCTCCCTCCCGCCCCATGTCCTTCTCGCGCGGCACCATCACGACCTTCGTGATGCCGCACATGCAGAACGGCCTCGGCGACCTCTTCGGCGGCAATCTCATGTCGCTGGTCGACCAGGCCGCCGCCGTGGCGGCGATCCGGCACGCCGGCTGCCAGGCGGTGACGGCGAGCATCGACCGGGTGGACTTCCGCGAGCCGATCGCGGTCGGGGAACTGGTGACCTGCGAGGCGGCGGTTGACTTCGTGGGGAACTCCTCGATGGACATCACCGTGGAGGTCTACGCCGAGAACATCCGCAGCGGGGAGAAGCGGCACACCCACACGGCCCATGTGGTCTTCGTGGCGATCGATGCCAACCGCAAGGCGGTGCGGGTGCCGCGGCTGATTCCCGAGACCGACGAGGAGCGGGCCCGATATGCAGCCGCCGAGGCCTACCGGGCGGAGCGGCGCGCCCGGTGAGCACCCTTCCGGTGGTCGCCGTGCTGAGCGGTGGGGGGGTGAAGGCGATAGCTCACGTCGGTGCCATGCGGGCGCTGGGGGAGGCCGGCCTGGCGCCAACCCATTTCATCGGTACCTCGATGGGTGCGGCGGTTGCGGCGGGATTTGCGGCCGACATGGCCCCGGACGAAATCGAGCGGCGGCTGCGGGCCATTCGCCGGCGAGACGTGGCGGCGGTGAGTCCAGTGGCCCTGGCCAAGGGGCTCTACACCAGGGCCATCCTGAAGGAGGAGCCGCTGCGCGAGTCGCTCGATCGGCTGCTTCCGGCCCGGCGCTTTGCCGACCTGGCCCATCCGCTCACGGTGACGGCGGCCGATCTCGACACCGGCGACCTGGTCCGGTTCGGCACGGGTGGCATCGACGCGCCCCTGGTGGACGCCGTCTATGCCTCGTGCGCCCTGCCGCTGCTCTATCCCGCCGCACGGATCGGGGGGCGGCGCCTCGCGGACGGCGGCCTTCGGGGGGTGGTGGCGCTGGAGGTGGCGCGCGATGTCCAGGCACGGCTGGTCGTGGCGATCGACGTCGGGCCGGGGTTCGACATGGAGGCGCGCACCCCGGGGAAGGGGCCGCCGCCGGCGATCCGGGTCCACAACGAGGCGCAGTGGGTCCTGATGGCCGACACGACCCGCCTGCAGCTGGCGCTCTGGCGGGCCACGTCCGACCTTCCGCCGCTCCTGTACGTCCGGCCCCGGGTGCGGCACGGCGCCACCTTCGACCTGTCCCAGGCCGACTACTATCTCGAGCAAGGCTACCTTGCCACGCAGCAGGCGCTGGCATTGCCCCGATGACGCGCTCGCCACGACCCCGTCCCTCCGCGTGGGGGACGCCCACTCGCTCCCCATGCACGGAACCACGACCATGACCCCACTCTGGGCCACGCTCCACTTTGCCGGCTTCGCCGCCTGGCTCGGCGGACTCCTCGCGATCCTCGTGCTGCGGGGCGGCGCCGCCCGCGAGCCGGGCGCCGTGACGGACCTCTCGCCGGTCTACCGGGCGCTGGTGGGACCCGGGGCGATGCTGACGGTGGTGACCGGCCTGATGCTGACCCTGCGCCTGTATGGCGAGGCCAGTGGCGATGGCCTGGGCGGTGGACTCATGGCGATGCAGGGGCTCGGCCTCGTCGCGGCGATGATCTCGCTGGTGGTGTCGGTGCCCACCGCCTCACGGCTCTCCCGGCTCGAGCCGGTGGGCCCGTCGGCCACCCTCCACCGCCAGCTCGACCGGCGGTTGCGGCTGACCGACCTGCTGGTCCTGGTGATGGGGACGGTGGCGATCGCGACGGGGACGCTGGGGAGGTAGTTGAGGATGGTGGGGAGCAGTGACCAGGGGCTAGGGACCAGGGACTAGGGACTGGGGACTCAGGGATGCACGGCCGCCCCATCCTCAGTTCACACCCCTGGTCTCCAACCCCTAGTCCTCAGCCGCTAGTCCCCAGTCCCTAGTCCCCAGTCCTGGTGCTGGTCTCCACCGACCGGCACCCCTTGGCCACCGGGCACACGCCACAGCGCTTGACGCGGGCGGTGCAGACCAGCGCCCCGAGTTCCATGATCCCCTGGTTGAAGGTCCAGGCCGCCGCTCCGGCGCGCGGCACCAGCCGCTGCGCCGTTTCCCAGACCCGCCGTTCATGCTTCCCGCCCCGCCCCAGCCGCGGGTGAAAGACCCGACGGATCACCCGACTGACATTGGTGTCCACTGCGGCGTGGGGCCGCTCGAAGGCGAAGGACAGCACGGCGCCCGCGGTATAGGGTCCGATGCCCGGCAGGGCGCGCAAGGTGTCGGGGTCGTCCGGGAGCTCGCCGGCGTGGTGGCGCACAACGTCCCGGGCCAGGCGATGGAGGTTGGCGGCGCGCCGGTAGTAGCCGAGTCCGGCCCAGCGTTCGCGGACCTGGCGAGGGGAGGCGGCCGCGAGGTGGTGCAGGGTCGGGAAGGTCGAGAGGAAGTCGGGGAAGTACTCGGCGACCCGCACCACCTGGGTCTGCTGCAGCATCACCTCGGAGACCAGGACCTGGTACGGATCCCGGGTCCGCCGCCACGGGAGATCCCGGCCGTGGCGGCGGAACCAGGCCATGAGCCGTCGGCGGAACGCGGTGATCTCCACCGGTTGAGGGATGGACTTCCTCGGCATCTGCCACGAAGATACAGCGACATGTCTTCCCTTGCCCTGCAGGCTCCGCGTTTCCTTGGCCGGCTGGTCATCGGCGCCCTGGCGCACGTCGGCCGGTTCAGCCTCCTGGTCGTGGAACTTGGGCGCGGGTTGCTGGAGTGGCGGATCTGGCTCCCCCGAACGATCACCGAAGCGTACAACGTCGGAGTGGGGAGCCTGTTCATCGTGCTGCTCATCTCCGGGTTCGCCGGCGGTGTCACGGCGCTCCAGGCCGGGTACCAGTGGCAGTCGAGCCTGCCGATGTACGTCCTGGGCACCTTGATCGTGTCCTCGATCGTGCTGGAGCTTGGCCCGGTGCTCACCGCACTGGTGCTCGCGGGCCGGATCGGTGCGCGCTATGCCGCCGAGCTCGGGACGATGCGGGTGACCGAGCAGATCGATGCGCTGGAGAGCCTCGGGCGGTCCCCCGCTTCGCACCTGATCATCCCGCGAGTCCTCTCGGGGCTCATCATGGTGCCGGTGCTGACCGTCTTCGCCAACGTGATGGCGTGTTTGGCGGGGTGGTACCTCGTCAAGCAGGTCCTGCCGATCACCGACGCCGACTTCGTGTACGGGATGCAGTACTACTGGCGGGACTTTGACGGCTGGTACTCCGTGATCAAGGCGTTCTGCTTTGGCGGGGCGATTACCCTGATCCCGTGTTATGTCGGGTTCAACACCCAGGGCGGCGCGGAGGGGGTCGGGCGATCGACGACGGCTGCCGTGGTCAACGCCTCGGTGCTGATCCTCCTGCTCGACGTGCTCCTTGCCAAGCTCCTGCTGAACACCTGACATGATCCAGCTCATCGGCATTCGCAAGCGGTTTGGCGAGCAGGTCGTCCTCGATGGGGTGGATTTCGAGGTGCGGGAAGGCGAGACGGTCGCCCTCCTCGGTCCCTCCGGCACCGGCAAGAGCGTCCTGCTCAAGCACATCATCGGGCTGATTCGCCCCGACGAGGGTCAGGTGCTGGTGGACGGGCAGGATGTCGGCGCGCTGCGCCGGGACGAGCTGGCCCGGCTGCGGCGGCAGATCGGGTATGTCTTCCAGAACGGGGCCCTGTTCGACTCGATGACGGTGTTCGAGAACATCCGCCTCGGCCTGACCGACCCGAAGCAGTACGCCGACCTGGACTATGTCCACGAGCGGGTCGCCCAGTGCCTGGCGCTCGTCAACCTCGCCGCGGAGACCGAGAAGAAGTTCCCCTCCCAACTCTCGGGAGGGATGCGCAAGCGGGTGGGGATCGCCCGGGCCATCGCTGGCGCGCCCAAGTACCTGTTGTACGACGAGCCGACCAGCGGCCTCGACCCGGTCAACGCCGACATCATCGACGACCTGGTCAAGCGGCTGGACGACGAGCTGGGCGTCACCTCGATCATGGTGACCCACGACGTTCGTGGCGCGTTCCGGGTGGCCGACCGCCTGGCCCTGCTGATGCACGGCACGGTGGTCCTGCATGGCACCCAGGAGGAGTTCCTGGCCTCGACGGTACCCGAGGTCAAGGCCTTCCTCGAACGCGACTTTGAGAACAGCACCTTCGCTGCGTGAGGACACATGGACCTGCACTACAAACGTGAAGTGACGGTTGGCGCGCTGGTCCTCCTGGGGGTGGCGCTGTTCGTGGTCCTCACCTCGTGGCTGAGCGGCCGCGGCGTGGGGCCGGGCCAGCGGGCGGTGATCGAGTTCGCCGACGCCGCCGGGATGAAGCGTGGCTCGCCGGTGCGGGTCTCAGGAATGTCGGTCGGGCGGGTCGAGTCAATCGAACTGGTCGAGTATGGCAAGGTCCACCTGACGGTCTCCCTGGACCGGTCGATCGTGCCGAAGATGGATGCCATCGCCTCGGTGGTGTCGGTCGGACTCGCGGGTGACGTGGCAGTGGAACTCGTGCCCGGCACCGCCCCGGACCCGCTCCCGCCAGGCCAGGTGATCCCCGGGCAGGTGAGCCGGGGGTTGATGGAGATCGGCACCGAGCTCGCCGAACGGGCCGGGACGATGCTCGACAACCTCAACGTGATGCTCGACCCGGAGCTGGTCACCGAGATGCAGGCGACCCTGCGCGGGCTCCAGCGGGTCCTGACGACCTTCGGCGACGCCAAGGCCGGTCCGGCGGCTGAACTCTCCACCACCCTCGCCGCCCTGCGGAGCCTCACCGCCCGGGTCGACTCGACCCTCGGCAGCCAGGCCCTCCAGCGCTCGCTGGCCAACGTGGACACCCTCTCCGGGCGCCTGGTCGGGATGACCTCCCAGTTCACCACCACCGGCGCCCGGCTCGACTCCCTCCTGGCTCGGATCAACAACGGCGAGGGAACGATCGGCAAGGCGATGACCGACGGGGCGCTGTACGACGACATCCGGGCTGCCACCCAGGCCTTCCAGCAGCTGCTCGACGAGATCAAGAAGAACCCCGGGAAGATCACGATCCAGGTGCGGGTGTTCTAGGGGAGGGAGAAGCGGGAAGCGAGAAGGGAGAAGGGAGAAGGAGTGGTGGGGGGGCGCCAGGTGCCCTGGTACCCCCACGGGCCGGTCGTCCGACACCTCTTGCTGCTCCCTTCTCCCTCCTCCCTCCTCCCTTACCTTTCCGGCGTGCTCACACTCACCTTCCTCGGTACCGGGGCCGCCTGCCCGACGGTGGACCGGAACGTCACTGCCCAGGCCCTCCACCGCGAGGGCGAGGTCCTCCTGTTCGACTGCGGCGAGGGGACCCAGCGCCAGATGATGCGCTACGGGGTGGGCTTTTCCTTCCGTGAGCTGTTCATCACCCATTTCCACAGCGACCATATCCTCGGCCTTCCCGGGCTGGTCCGCACGATGGGCCTGCTCGACCGGACCGAGCCGGTCACGGTCTATGCCCCCAAGGGCGGCCGGCGGATCCTGGGTGACCTCCTCAGGGTCGGGGTGGAGCGAAACAAGTTCCCGGTTGAAATCGTCGAGATTCAGGAGGGCGATGTCCTGGATCGCCCGGAGTATGACCTCGTCGTCTTCCCGACCGACCATCGGGCGGGGAGTGTGGGCTATGCCCTGCGCGAGCACGACCGCCTCGGCCGCTTCGACCCCGAGCGGGCCCGCGCCCTCGGGATCCCGGAGGGACCACTCTGGGGCCGGATCCACAAGGGACAACCGGTCACCCTGCCCGATGGCCGGTCGGTGGAGCCCGCCGAGCTGGTCGGGCCGGCGCGGCCCGGGCGGACGGTGGTCTTGACCGGGGACACCCGGCCCTGCGATCCGGTCCGGGAGGTGGCCCGGGGGGCCGACCTGCTGGTGCACGACGCCACCTTCGGCGACCAGGAGGGAGACCGGGCGCGGGAAACGGGGCACTCGACCGCGCGGGAGGCGGCCCGGTTGGCCCGGGAGGCGGGGGTCCGCCGCCTCGCGCTGACCCACCTGAGTGCCCGGTACACCCGGGAGGCCCCAGAGCTGCTCGCCGAGGCCCGCGAGGAGTTCCCGGATACCCTCGTGGCCCGGGATGGTCTGTTGGTGGATGTACCTTTCGTGGATGCGACCGCCCCGGCGGTGTGAAGCTCACCCGGCCGATGACGTCCCCCCTGTGTCCTCGGACCCCGGGGCCGCCGCCGGCCCGATTCCCTTGACCTTAGCCGCGAGTGATCCGACGTGAAATTCCTCCGCTGCGCAGTCCCCTTGCTGGTGCTCCTGCTCCTTCCTGCGGCCGCCATGGCCCAGAGCTCCGGCTTTGCCTCGAGTCTTGCCGTGAGTGGTGACGACCTCCTGGTCGGGCGGCGCGGTTCCGCGTTCTCGCCGGCGGGTGCGGTCCATGTCTATCGGCGAGCGGGCGACGGAAGCTGGCGCGAGGCCGGCACCTTCGCCGGGGAGGGGACCAAGTCCGGCGAGGGGTTCGGGACGGCGCTGGCTGCGTCGGGCAACCTGGTGGCGGTGAGCGCCCCGGCCCACGGTGAGGGCGCGGTATTCGTGTTCGAGCGCCGCGGGACCGGCTACGCCCAGGTGGCCAAGCTGGTCGTGCCGGGGACGACCCCGGCCGATGCCTTCGGCACCTCGCTGGCGCTGGATGGCTCCACGCTCCTGGTCGGCGCGCCCGGCCGGGACTCGTTGACCGGCACGGTCTACGCCTTTGAGCGGGACGCCCGCGGCGTGTGGTCGGCGCCCACCGCAATGGGCACGGGCACGGCGTTCTGGGATCGGGCCGGCACGGCGCTGGCCCTGGCCGGGAACATGGCGTTGGTCGGCATGCCCGGCCCGCCGACCAACCTGCCCGCCAGGTTCAATGTCGCGCCGCGAAGCGGCAGCGTGGTGGTGTTCCGCCGGAACGGCGGCAGCTGGACCGAGGCGGGGCGGCTCGAGCCGCCGGCCGCCGACAGCGTGCGCGGCTTCGGCGCCACCGTCCTCCTGACCGAATCGCGCGCCTTTGTCGGAGTGCCCACGGTGGCCCGCAACGCCGGGACGGTCTATGAATACCGGGCTTCGGGGGCCACCTGGAGCGAGGCGTCGCGGATCGTGCCGTCCACCCCCGAGCCCAACGCGCGGTTCGGTACCGTGCTCGCCGGGGGGAGCGGCACCCTGATGGTGGGTGCCCCGGGCATGGCCCAGCTTGCCGGCGGTGTCTTCACGTTCAGCCGCCAGGGCGACAACTGGGTCCAGGGCCAGACGATCCTGGCGGGGGACATGGGCGCCAATGCCCGGCTCGGGACCTCGATGGCGTTTGGCCCCTCGGTTGCCGTGATCGGGGCGCCGGGTGCCAATGGCGGGGTGGTCTACACCCGTGAGGCGGCCGGCGGATGGCGCGAGGGGACCCACCTCGTCGACACCTCGGCCGACCTGCCGGCCATCTCCGGCGGGATGGTCCGTTGCGACAGCACCGCGAGCCAGGCGGCCGGGTTCGCCTGCAACGAGGTGGACCTGCTCAGCTTCATGCCGATCGCCACGATCGGGGGCGACCGCAGCGTGCAGCTCAACGACATCTGGGGCTGGACCGACCCGCAGTCCAACCGCGAATACGCCCTCGTGGGCCGCACCAACGGGACCGCATTCGTGGACGTGACCGATCCCGCCAATCCGGTGTTCGTCGGCGACCTGCCGCTGACCGCCGGCGCCCGCCCCTCGTCCTGGCGCGACATCAAGGTCTACAAGGACCACGCCTTCATCGTGGCCGACGCCTCCGGCCAGCACGGGATGCAGGTCTTCGACCTGACCCGGCTGCGCAACCCGGGGCGGACCGCGACCACCTTCACCGCGGACACCACCTACGCCCGGATCGCGAGCGCGCACAACATCGCCATCAACGAGGCGACCGGCTATGCCTACGTGATCGGCAGCGGCGGGGGCGGGGAGACCTGCGGCGGTGCGCTCCACATGATCGACATCCGCGAGCCCAAGGTGCCGAAGTTCGCCGGTTGCTTCGCCGACGTGACCACCGGCAACCAGCGCACCGGCTACACCCACGACAACCAGTGCGTGGTCTATCACGGCCCGGACACCCGGTACACCGGGCGGGAGATCTGCTTCAACGCCTCGGAGACCGCGGTCGGAATTGCCGACGTGACCGACAAGGCCAATCCCAAGGCGATCGCGGTGGCGTCGTACCCCAACACCCAGTATGCGCACCAGGGGTGGCTCAGCGAGGACCAGCGCTACTTCTACCTCAACGACGAGGGGGACGAGGGCGCCGGGGTGGTGGACCGGACCCGCACCATCATCTGGGACATGTCCAGGCTCGACGAGCCGGTGCTGGTCAAGGAGTTCCTCGGCGAGACCGGCGCCATCGACCACAACATGTACATCCGCGGCAACTACATGTACCAGTCGAACTATGTCGCGGGACTCCGGGTGATCGACATCTCCGACCCGGTCAATCCGAAGGAGGTCGGCTTCTTCGATACCGTGCCGTGGGGCGAGAACGGCGCCGGGTTCGCCGGGTCCTGGAGCAACTACCCGTACTTCAAGAGCGGCACGATCGTGGTCACCAGCATCGGGGAGGGCCTGTTCGTCCTGCGCCACCGCCAGATGCCGCTGGTTCCCTGAGTGAGGAAAGAGGCCTTGTTCATGCGGAGATACCTTGGGTGCGTGGCCCTGGCGCTGCTCGCGGCACCCGTCGCCGCCCAGTCGATGCCGGGCGAGTCCGGTCCGGTGATGCGAAGCTTCGGCGTCGCCGTGGTCATGAGTGGTGGCGACCTCTACGTCGGGCGATCGGCCCGCGTCGTGGGTTATCCCTACCCGATGCCGCCCTCGGAGGCCGGGTCGGTGATCCACTACCGGAGGGGTCCCGACGGCGCCTGGACGCAGGCCGGCGAGATCCACGCCGAGGATGCGACGATCGGCGACACCTTCGGGCGATCGGTGGCGGTGCAGGGGAACTGGATGGCGGTGGGCGCGCCCTTCCAGGGCACGGGGGGCGCGGTCTACCTGTTCGAGCGTCGCGACGGCGCCTGGCGACAGGCCGCCCGCCTGGCGGTGCCCGGCCTGACCGACTCGACCATGCTCGGCGCGACGGTCGCGCTGGACAACGGGCAGCTGCTGGTGGGCGCGCCGGGGCGCAATGGCACCGCCGGGGCCGCGTACGCCTCGCGCAACGCGGGGGGGCGGTGGTCGCCGCTGGTGCTCGTGGCCGAGGGGGCCACCCCGGGTGAAGGGGTGGGCACCGCCGTCGCGGTCTCGGGGACCATCGCAATGGTCGGGGCTCCTGGCGCCGGGGCCGTCGCGGGCCAGCCGCCCACCGGACGGACGCTGGTGTTCACCGCGACGCCCACGGGCTGGACGCAGGCGGGAACCCTGGCCACCGGGGAGGATTCGGTGGCCGCATTCGGGGCTGCGATCCTGTTGGACAACGACGAGGCGTTCGTGGGTGCCCCCTCGAGCCGCCGGGGCGTCGGCGCCGTGCATGCCTATCGGCGCCAGGGGATGACCTGGCTCCCGGCCGGACGGGTCGATCCCGCCCCCGCCCAGCCTGGCTCGGGGTTCGGCCTCGGGTTGGCGCGGGGGGATGGGCACCTGTTCATCGGGGCCCCGATGACTCGCGGTGGCGTGGGCGCCGTCCACATCTACCGTGCCACCGCCGGCGGTTGGGAAGCGACCCAGCAGCTCTCGGTCGGGCCCTCTGGCCTGGGGGTGCTCTTCGGGTTGGCGCTTGCCGTCGAGGGGAACTCGGCGGTCATTGGCGCCCCGATGGGAGAGCTGTTCGAGGGGAGCGGGTTTGCCTACACCCGGAACGCGTCGAGCGGGGAATGGCAGCCGATGGGCGCGGTGGTCGATCGCAGCACCCGGCTCCAGGCGATCACCGGCTCGGAGCGGCGTTGCGAGGGCGGCAAGATCGGCGAGTTCAGCTGCGCCGAGGTCGACCTGGAGGCGTTCCTGCCGCTGCGCGACGTGGGTGGCGAGCGGGGCGTGATGGCCAATGACATCTGGGGCTGGACCGACCCGGCATCGGCGCGCGAGTTTGCGATCATGGGCCGGACCGACGGCACCTCGTTCATCGAGGTGACCGATCCGAGCAACCCGCGCTACCTGGGCAACCTCCCGCTGCACGCCGGGGCGCGGCCCAACCTCTGGCGCGACATCAAGGTCTACAAGGACCATGCGTTCATCGTCTCCGATGGCGCCGGCCCGCACGGGATGCAGGTCTTCGACCTGACCCGGCTGCTGCGGGTGGACAATGCCCCGGCGCTCTTCACTGAGGACGCCCACTACGACCGGATCGCCAGCGCCCACAACATCGCGATCAACGAGGAGACCGGGTTCGCCTACGCCATCGGGGCCAGCGCCGGCGGCGAGACCTGCGGCGGCGCGCTCCACATGATTGACATCCGGCAGCCGAAGGCGCCGGTCTTTGCCGGCTGCTTCGGCGATCCGGCCACCGGCCGGGCCCGCACCGGCTACACCCATGACAACCAGTGCGTGACCTACAAGGGTCCCGACACCCGCTTCAGCGGGCGGGAGATCTGCTTCAACGCCTCCGAGACGGCCGTGGGGATTGCCGACGTGACCGACAAGGCCAACCCCAGGGCGGTGGGCGTCGGGGCGTACCCGAACGTCGGCTACGCCCACCAGGGGTGGGTGAGCGAGGACCACCGGTACTACTACCTGAACGACGAGCTGGACGAGGTGGCGGGCACCGTCGGCAAGACCCGGACGCTGGTCTGGGATGTCCAGAAGCTCGATGAGCCGGTGCTGGTCAACGAGTTCCTCGGCACCACCAGCGCGTCGGACCACAACATGTATGTCCGCGGCAACTACATGTTCCAGTCGAACTACGTGGCGGGCATGCGGGTGCTGGACATTTCCGACCCCGCCAACCCGCGCGAAACCGGCTATTTCGACACCGTGCCCTGGGGCGACGACACCCCGGGCTTCGCCGGCTCCTGGAGCAACTACCCCTACTTCCCGAGCGGGACGATCGTGGTCTCGAGCATGCGGGAGGGGTTCTTCGTGCTCCGCCACCGTCCACGCCCCCTGGTGCCATGATCCTCCAACTGCTGGCCCTGCTGCAGGTGTCGGCCGCGCCCGGCGCGGCGCTCGCCCCGCGGGTCTACGTCGCCAACCAGGACGACGCGACGGTCTCGGTGATCGACGTCGCCACGAGCACGCTGGTGGCCACCGTGGACTTCCAGCAACTGGGCTTCTCGGCGACCGCCAGGCCCCACCATACCCAGGTCGAGCCCGATGGTGCGTTCTGGTATGTCACCCTGATCGGCGCCGGGCGGGTGCTCAAGCTCGACCGCGAGAACCGGATCGTCGGCTCGGTCAGCACCGAGGTGCCGGGGCTGATGGCGCTCGACCCCGGGGCCGACCGCATGGTGGTGGCCCGCTCGATGAGCGCGGTGAACCCGCCGGCCCGCGTGGTGGTGATCCGGCGGTCGGACATGACCGTGATCGACGAGTATGACAGCTTCTTCCCCCGGCCGCACGCACTGGTGATGCACCCGAAAGGGCGGCACGCCTATGTCGGTTCCCTGGGCGTGAACCAGCTCGCCAGCCTCGACCTGGAAGACGGCTCCCTGCAGCTGGTGGACGTGGCGGGACCGTACCACACGCTGACGGCGTTCTCGGTGTCGCCCGACGGTCGCTGGCTGCTGGCCACCGGCGAAACCAGCAACCTGCTCCTGGTCTTCGACCTGGCCGACCCGGCCAGGCCGCGATTCGTGCAGGGCGTGCCGATGGAGGCGGGGCCGTTCGAGTCGATCTTTTCCTGGGACGGCCGCAGGGTGTTCGTCACCAACCTGCGTGCCAACGCGGTGACGGTACTCGATCCGGACGGCTGGCGCGTCAACGCTGTCGTGCGCGACTCGAGCTTCATGCAGCCGCACGGGCTGGCGCTGAGCCCGGATGGTCGGTTCGTCTACGTGAGCAGCCGGCACCAGAGTGGCGGGGCCCACGACCACGCGGGCATGAATGCCACGGCGACCGGGACGCTGACGGTGCTCTGCATCCCGACCGGCGCGCGGGAGAAGGTCGTCGCGGTGGGGAACTACGCCGCCGGCATCTCCACGCCGCACCCCGCGGTACTCCCTCGCACGCCGACCGGATGCGACTGAGCCCCGTCGCGCGGCGCGCGGCGGGTCCCGTCTGGCTGGCCCTGCTCGTCGCCGGTTGCGGGTCGGTGTCCACGCCGGCTGCTCCCACCCCTGACGACGGCTCGCTGGGATACCAGCGGGTCGTCGCGCCGTTTCCGGTGCGCGATTCCACCGGCGCGCCGCTCGACCTGGCGTTCCTCGGAGGGCTCAACCACCCCCGGCCCCAGCTGGCCGACCTCGACGGCGACGGCCACCTCGATCTCGTGATCCAGGAGTACAACGGGAGGATGCTCCACCTCCGCCGCGAGGGTTCCGGTCCCGACGGGCTGCCCCGGTTCCGGCTGGTGGAGTGGCAGCTTGGCGGCCTCGACATCGGCGAGTGGTCCCGGTTCGCGGACCTCGACGGCGACGGCCTCGTCGACCTGCTCGCCGAGCTGCCGTTCAGCTACATCACGCTGCTGCGCAACCAGGGCGATGCCCGGACGCCGTCGTTCCGGCTGGCGGTCGACTCGCTCCGTGATGATGCGGGCACGGCGCTCTTTTCCGACCGGCAGAACATCCCCCAACTGGTGGACATCAACTGCAACGGCAAGCCGGACCTGATGATCGGGCGGCTTTCGGGACACATCCTCCACTATGAGGTGGTGGACCCGAAGGCGGCGGCACCACGGTTCCGCCTGGTGACCGCGGAGTTCCAGGGGCTGGAGATCGTGACGGGGAACGGCTCCCTGCATGGTGCCAACACCATGGCATTCGTGGACCACGACGCCGACGGCGACCTTGACCTCTTCTGGGGGGACTTCTTCGAGGCGGGGCTGCTGCTGTTCGAGAACATCGGGACCTGCGCCGAGCCGCAGCTCCGCCGGGAGGGGACCCGGTTCCCGGTCGGCAACCCGCTGGTGACCAGTGGCTACAATGCCCCGGCCTTCGGCGACCTGATGGGGCAGGGGCGCCAGGACCTGGTCGTCGGCGTGCTGGGCGGGGCGTACGACCCCATCAAGACCTCGATCGACAACCTCCACTTCCTGGAGGCACTGCCTCGGGGGCAGTACCGCCACCGGACGGCGCACCTCCTGCCGATGATCGACGTGGGCAACGAGTCGATCCCGGCGCTGGCGGACCTCGACGGCGATGGCGACCTGGATCTCGTGGTCGCCAACAAGATCGAGCCGGAGGCCCGGGGCACCTCCCGGATGTTCTGGTTCGAGAACACCGGGAGCCGGGCGGCACCGAGCCTTGCAATGCGTGGCGCCCTCCCGATCGAGGGGAAGTACCACTTCGCGCCGGCCTTTGGCGACATCGATGGCGACGGCCAGCTGGACCTGCTGCTCGGCAGCTTCGGGGCGAACGTGGCATGGTACCGGGTTGCCACCGGTCCCGGGGGACCAACGTTCACGCTCGTGGACTCGGCGCTCGTCACGATTACCCGAGGCAGCAACACCGTCCCGACGCTCGGGGACCTCGACGGTGATGGCCTGCTGGACCTCGTGATCGGAGAAGCGTCCGGGGCGTTCAATTACTACCGGAACACCGGCACCCGGACCACGCCGGTCTACACCCTGGTCAGCGACGAATGGCTGGGGCAGCGGGTCGGCCGGCGGTCGTCGCCGTTGCTGGTGGACTTCGACGGCGACGGGCTGCTCGACCTGCTGGTCGGCACGGATGACGCGGGGCTCCGGCTCCTGCGGAACACCGGGACCCGCCAGGCGCCGGTGATGACCCTGGACCCGGGATTCCAGTTGCCGGTGTACCCACAGAGCGCACCGGCGGCGGCCGACCTCGATGGTGACGGCCGCCTGGACCTCGTCGTCGGGAACCGGAGCGGTGGATTGCTCTACTTCTCGCGGTCTGCGGCGAGCACCTGGAGATAGGCGGGACCGATCGTCCCGATTGGCCTTGCGCCGAGAGTGCCCGGCCACTCGCAGGCCATCGGCTCGACGGTGCAGCCGGGCTGCCATACCGATCGGCCAAGTCCCGCCAGCCGGGTGACCATGGCCTTGTAGTGCGCCAGGACACCCCGGATCGGCGGGTGGGATCCCTGCTGTGGTGGACCGAGCACCTCCAACACCACCTGGTGGTCGTCGAGGGTCAGCCGTTCGAAGCTGAACTCCGGGTATTCGAGGGGCAGGTTGAGCCAGGCCTGGCGGGCGCACCTGGCAAGCGACCGCAGGACAATGCGATCGGGGTGAACGCGGAGCAGGAGGCGCAGGCGTTCCGGCGGGGGGGTGTTGGACCGTGGGCGCGAGGCCGCCGGCAGGGGCTGGTGGGGCATGGTGGCTCCGGTGCGGGTGGAGCCACGATGGGGCCGGGGTGGGGTGGGGCGGCAACCAAAACCCGGCAAAGTGGACCAGAATCACCCCAATCAGCGGTCGGGCTGGGGAGGGAAGTTGACCGGGGCGGCTTGCAGCCCTAGTTTTGATGGCCGTGCAGGTCTTGGCCTCCGGGGCTGTAGCTCAGCTGGGAGAGCGCTGCGTTCGCAATGCAGAGGTCAGGGGTTCGATCCCCCTCAGCTCCATGTACCGCTGCCCCTTGGTGTAACTGGCAACACGCCTGACTCTGGATCAGGAGAGTCCTGGTTCGATCCCAGGAGGGGCAATGGGAAGCCCGGCATCGCATCGCGATGCCGGGCTTCCTTGCGTTCGAGCCTTCCGACCGGTCAGACCTGCTTCACCTCGACCGGCCAGATCTTCAGGACCAGGCACCCGATCAGCACCGCGATTCCCAGTCCCACCACCGCATCGAGTACATAGTGCACCCGGAAGTAGATCACCGCGGCCATGATGCCGATGGCCACCGGCGCAATCAGGGCGCCCAGGCGTCGGCAGCCGCTGAAGCCGAGGAATACGGCGATGGAGGAGGCCGCGACGTGGCTCGAGGGAAACGCGGATCCCCAGGAGTCGTGGCGGTCGTTGAGCTGCCGCACCAGCCGGACCGGCAGGTCGGCATCGGTCTGCGAGTCGGGCCACCCCCAGACATACGCCGGACCGGCCACGGGAAAGAGCAGGAACAACAGGTAGCAGGTCAGGAAGGTCAGGGTGATCCCGAAGATCGCCCGGCGCGCATGCTCGCGGCGACCCATCGCCCAGAGGACCATGGGCGAGGCGATTACCATCGGGAAGAAGGCCAGGTAGGAGAAGCCGAGGAGCCAACTGAGGACCGGAGTCCCGGTGTACCCGGTGTACTGCATCAGGAACCGGGTCCCCGCCAACCGACCCTCCCACTGGAGAATCTGGGGGTCGAATGAGTTGCCGAGCCAGGAGCGCGGGGCATTGACGAGGCCGATCGACCCGTAGACCGCCAGCAGCACGACCAGCGGATACCATTCCGCCAGCAGCCGGCCGAAGGCCCCGGGTTCCTTCCGGGCTGCGGGGGCGAGTCCCACGAGGACCAGGAGCAGCGCGTGGGCGGTCATCAGGTAGCCGAGTTCCTGCAGGCTGATCCTGGGATCGCCGGTCAGGTACACGGTGGCGAGGACGAGCGCAGAACAGATGGCATAGACCAGGGTGATCTGGTCGAGGGGGGCCAGCTTCCCGTCGGCAGGAGTGTGCCAGGAGCCAGGACGTGTTTCCAGTGTCCGCAATACAACGGTCACGCCAGGCTCCGCAGCGAGGACCCTTCGGCGACAGGGGACGCGCCGCGAGGAGAAGCCTCAAATCTCGCGGCGCGGCGGACCGGGGGCAAGCTAGGGTGGCGGTGGGGCCGGCCGGGCGCCGGGAAGCGGGCTGGACACAGGGTCCGCTCCCTCCTGCCGCAGGGTCAGGACAGCCCCCGCTGGCACCGGCGCCGCCCCCCGGGCCCACATCAGCGCCAGCCCGATGCCGATCCAGGTGAATTCTCGGAGCCGGCTGACGACACTGGCATACACCGCCAGCGGGGCGGAGTACCCGAGGGCCAGGAAGATCCCGATCAGCGAGCCCTCCTTGGAGCCCAGCTCGAAGGGCATGAAGAAGAAGGCGTTGAGCGCCAGCGCCGCGAGGCCGCCGATGCAGAGCGCCTCCGCATAGCTGATCGGCACCCCGACCCCCCGGCAGATCAGCCAGAACTCGAGGACCTGTGCTCCCCGGCCGGCGCACTCCAGTCCGAACGCCGCGGCGAACCTGCCCGGCCGCTCGTGCCAGAATTGCCGGATCTGGACATCCATCTCCACCAGGCTGCCGCGATGCCGCTCCAGGGCGCCGCCCAGCCGCCGGAGCCCCGGGATCCGGGTGAGCAGATTGAGGAGCGCCTCGAGGACGCCGCGCCGGTGGGCGGAGAGCACCAGCGCCGCCAGGCCAAGGATGGCGACGGCCAGGATGGCAATACCCGAGAGGTGCCAGGCGGTGCGCGGCAGGACGATCAACCCGGCGACCAGCGCGGCGAGCCAGAGCGCAAAAGAACTGAGGGCGTGGAGCAGGTAGTAGAGGACCGTGGCACCGGTGGCTCGGCTGGTTCCGGTCCAGGCCGCGGTCGCAGCGGCGCGGTACGGCTCGCCCCCGGCATTGACGACCGGGGTGATGTAGTTGATGCCGAACGCCGAGGTGGTGATCGCGAAGCTGGCCCAGAACCCGGGACGCCTGGGTTCGTCCAGGAGCAGCACCATCCAGGCGGCGTTGTAGCAGGCGTAGACGATCACGTACACGCCAAGTACCGGAAGGAGGATCCAGCCCGCCTGTCGAAGGTTGTCGATGAGGGTGTCGAGGCCGACCGCCCAGAGGATGCCCGCGAAGACCAGGGTTCCCGCCGCGAGGAGTCCGGTCCGGACCCCGGGGCTCACACCATGCTCCCGGGGGAGGTCTCGCCCTGCTCGGGGAAGACGGCGAGGTGCATCGCGAGAAAGAGGGTCTTGGAAAGCGGGTAGGTCACGATCGGTGCGATGACCACCAGTGGTGCCCCCAGCCACTGGATCGCCGTCCACGGTGGGGTGGGCCAGGTCAGGACCAGAACGCCGAGGAAGAGCACCATGAAGATCAGTTCCGCCGCCACGATGTTCAGCATGTAGGCGCCCACGATGTAGCCCTGCTCGCCCTGCTCGAAGTCCAGGTCGCAGCGGGGGCAGCGAGGGAGCATCTGGACCCAGCGCCGGAAGATCCCGCCGGCCCCGCACCGGGGACAGCGGCGCCGGAGGGCGCGCCAGACCAGGAGGGGCGGCGCGGTCCGACCCGGGTGGGGGCCGTTTTGCGGCGCGGGGGCGGTTGCCCCGATATTATGGGATGGTACCTGTTGGCTCACGTGCCGTCATCCTCGAACTCTGGTCGTTGTCCATGCCCTGCCGCCCCCTGCTTCCCGCCCTCCTGACTCTGGCCGCCCTCCTGCCCGCCTGCCAGGTGGTGGAGCGGCCCCCGGTGCGCGCGGCTGCCGCTCCCACCCGGTACGCGGTGCCCCACGACAGTCTGCTCCCCGCCGGGATCGAGGGCGCCTCGATCCGCCGCGGCCGGGCCCTGGTGCTGCAGACCCGGGACAGCCTGCCGGACCACGTTGGCAACAAGCTGCGCTGCACCAGTTGTCACCTCGATGGCGGGGTGCGCCCGGACGCCATGTCCCTGGTGGGGGTCTACGCCCGGTTCCCGCAGTACCGGACCCGCAGCAATGTCGTCGAGCGAATGGAGGACCGGGTCAACGACTGCTTCCGCCGAAGCATGAACGGCCGGGCGCTGGATGTCGAGGGGAAGGACATGCGGGACATCGTGGCGTGGTTTGGGTGGATCTCCCGCGGCGTCCCGGTGGGCACCACCGCTCCAGGGGCCGGGATGCCGCCGGTGCCGCCGCTCGAGCCGGATCTAGCAGCCGGGGCCACGCTCTATGCCGAGACCTGTGCGCGTTGCCATGGTCCGGGGGGGGAGGGGACGGTGATCGCCCCGCCGGTCTGGGGGGATTCGTCGTACAACATCGGCGCCGGCATGGCCCGGCTCCGCACGCTGGCGGCGTTCCTGCGGACCAACATGCCGTACGACCTTCCGGGATCGCTCACCGACCAGCAGGCCTACGACATCGCGGCCTACGTCAACGGCCAGCCGCGCCCCGACTTCGCGGGGAAGGAACTGGACTGGCCGGCCGGGAACCCGCCACCGGATGTGGCGTACCCCACGCGGGCAAACACAACAAGGAGATCGCCATGAGCCATTCCGTCGGTCCCGTTCCCCGGCGCGGATTCCTGGGCCGGGCCGTGGCGGCCGTCCTCGCATTGGCTGCCGCCCCGCGGCTGGTCGCCTCGAAGGCGCTCCACGCGCAACAGGCCGGGCAGGATCGCTGGCTGGACGGCCTGCGGGCAAGCCACCGCACCCTGTTCGACTTCCCGAACTTTGCGGGCGGCCTTCCCGCGGTGCACATGCTCAACTACCTGAACACCTACAACACCGCCTATGGGGTTCCGGATGCCGACATCAACGTGGTCGGCACCTTCTATGGCGGGACGACCCTGCTGGCCGCCAACGACGCCATGTGGGCCAAGTATCGCCTCGGGGAACTCCTCAACGAAACTGACCCCGAGGGTCGGCCCTGGACGCGCAACCCGTGGCGGGCAGTGGTCCACGCCGAAGGATTGGCCCTGCCGGCGGCGAGCATCGAGGCCCTGCAGCGCCGTGGCGTGTTGTTCATCGCCTGCAACAACGCTTTGACCTTCTTCTACGACCTGATCGCCGAGGCGCGGCAGCTCGATGCCGCAACGGTCGGGGCCGACATCCGGGCCAACCTGCTGCCCGGCGTGGTCGTCGTGCCGGCGATGGTCATCGCGATCGAGAAAGCCCAGGGGCGGGGGCTGGCCTACAACCGGCAGTAGCTTCGTCTCACTCCCGACGCCGGAGCTTGCCGAGCTCGCGCCGTTCCTTCTTGCCGGGCTTCCCGGCGCCCCGCGCGAAGAGCGCCGCCTCGGCCTTGAGGCGTGCCGCCACCTCGGTGCGCCGCAGCACGCTGGCGGGGTCCTCCTCGTAGAGCAGCGCCGCCTCGGCTGCCGGTCCGCGGCGCTGACGCACGCCGCGCACGGTGATGTGGTGCTCGTAGGGGCCGAGCTGGACCCGGATCCGGTCACCGACCTGCACGGCGCGGCTCCGCTTCGGGCGATCATCGTTGAGGGTGACCTTGCCGCCGGCGATCGCCTCGGAGGCGAGCCCCCGGGTCTTGAAGAACCGGGCGGCCCAGAGCCAGCGATCGAGCCGCAGGGTCTCGTCGCCATCGCCGCTGTCCTCCTGCGCTCCACGTCCCCGTTTGGCCATACTCCATATTAACTTGCATCCTGCGAATCCGGCCGTCATCGTAGTGGACCCTGTCCAAGGACCGCATGCCCGGCGACGACGCCCCTCATCCCCTGGGGGACCCCGCGGTGCCCCTGGGGAACCAACCCGGCGTCCCCCTTCCTGCCCCCTCTGGTCAACTCCTGGCCGGGCTCCTGGGTGGCCGGGTCCTCGTCGCCCTCGTGGCCGTCCTGCTGGCCAGCCTCGGCTGGATCGATCGTCCGGAATACGCCTTCCTCCTGGTGAGCACCGTCCTGCTGGCGCTGATGATGGCGGCGTACGGCGGATGGCGCACGTTCGTGCGCAAGCTGCCGGCCGGCACCGGTTTCCTGCTGGCCCAGGCGTTCACCGACCTGGCGCTGATCGGGGTGCTGGGCCAGTACGAGGGTCCCGACCAGCCCCTGGTGGTGGCGTTGTTCGTGCTGGTCATCGCGGTGTACGCGCTGGTGCTCCCGTTCCTGCCGGGACTCGTGATGCTGGCCGGCGGGGTCGTGGGCTTCGCCGCCTCGGTGGTGGTCTACCAGCGCGATGCGATCGACGCGGCGTTCCTGGGCCAGGTGGTCGTCTTCGCGGCGGTCTTCGGGACGGTGACCTACCTGCGTCGCCTGCTGCTGACGGCGGAGGCCGGGCAATCGGCGCTGGAAACCGAACTGCGCCGGGTGCGGCTCGAGGCCGAGGAGATCCTGCAGCACATCTCGGCGGGGGTCCTCACGGTCGACGGGGTGGGGCGACTCGGGTTCATCAACCCGACCGCGGAGGAGCTGCTGGCCCTCGACGGCACGGACTGGCTGGGGCGGGACGTGCGCGAGGTGCTGGGGCAGCGGTCGCGGGAACTGCTGGTGGCGATCGAGGCCGGGATGGCGCAGGGCCGGCGACTGACGCGGGCCGAGGGCACGGTGGTGCTCCCGGGGGGACGGGAGTTCCCGATCGGGCTGAGCACGACGACGTTTTCCCGACCCCAGGGGCTGCTGCCGGCGGTGACGGCGATCTTCAGCGACATCTCCGACCTCCAGCGGCTCCAGGGGCTGCACCAGCGGGCGGAGCGCCTCGAGGCGGTGGCGGAGCTGAGCGCCTCGCTGGCGCACGAGATCCGCAACCCGCTCGCCTCGATCCGCAGCTCGGTGGAACAGCTGTCGCGCTCGGTCCAGGCCGACGCCGACGACCGCTTCCTGGGCCAGCTGATCATCCGCGAGAGCGACCGGCTCAGCCGGCTCCTCACCGAGTTCCTGGATTTCTCGCGGGTACGGGCGGCGGTCTTCGAGCCGGTGGACCTGTACGCCCTGGCGCGGGAGGCGGCCCAGGTCGTGCGCGAGCATCCGGACTGCAGCGCCCGGATCGGGATCGAGGTGGCGGGAGCGCCGACGGTGCTCGAGGGGGACAGCGACCTGCTGCATCGGGTGCTGGTCAACCTCATCCTGAACGCGGCCCAGGCGATCGTCGGCTCGGGGGCCGGCGGCCGGGTCCGGGTCGGGGTAGATCGTCCGCCGTCGGAGGGGCTGCTCCTCGGCCGGGACTTCTCGGATCCGGTGCGCCTGCGGGTCACCGACGATGGCCCGGGCATCGATGTCGACCTGGCCGAGCGGATCTTTGCGCCCTTCGTATCGGGACGGCCGGGCGGCAGCGGGCTCGGCCTGGCGATCGTCCAGCGCGCCGTGGAGGCGCATGACGGCCTCGTCTTCGTCGATTCCTCGCCCGGCGCCGGCACAACCTTCACCATCTACCTGCACGCGATGCGACCACCCCAGGAGACGCCATGAGCCAGCAACCGTCGATCCTCATCGTGGACGACGAGTCCGGGATCCTCGACACCCTCCGGATCCTCCTGCGCAAGGAGGGGTTCGAGGTGACCACCGC
Source organism: Gemmatimonadales bacterium (assembly GCA_048499805.1). Taxonomy (GTDB): domain Bacteria; phylum Gemmatimonadota; class Gemmatimonadetes; order Gemmatimonadales; family GWC2-71-9; genus JAWXBA01. Next base: position 438,991 of record JASNZF010000001.1, read on the forward strand.
CCAGGGGGGGAAGGCGGGCCTCGAGCAGATCCGGAGCGGCAGTCACGACATCGTGCTGACCGACGTCCGGATGCCGCAGGTGACCGGCCTCGACATCCTGCAGGCGGCCAAGGAGCAGGACGCCGTCACGCCCGTGATCCTGATGACGGCCCAGGCATCCCTCCAGACCGCGATCTCGGCGGTGAATGCCGGCGCCTTCTACTACATCCAGAAGCCGTTCTCCAACGACGAGCTCCTGGTCATCCTCCGCCGGGCCTGCGAGTTCCGGCAGATCCGGGTGGAGAACAAGCAGCTCAAGCAGGACATCCGTCGCCGCGAGCGACCGACGGTCTCGCGTCCCCTGGGCAAGTCCCGGCGCTTCCTGGAAGTGCTCAAGCTGGCGGAGCTGGTGGCCCCGACCGATTCGACGGTCCTGATCCAGGGGGAGAGCGGCACCGGCAAGGAGGTGCTGGCGCGCTACCTCCACAACCTCTCGCACCGGAGTGACGGCCCCTTCCTCTCGATCAACTGCGGGGCCCTGCCGGAGAACCTGCTCGAGAGCGAACTGTTCGGTCACGTGAAGGGCAGCTTCACCGGCGCGGTGCGGGACAAGCAGGGGCTGTTCGCGGCGGCGCGTGGCGGGACGTTCTTCCTCGACGAGGTGGGCGAGATGCCCCCCTCGCTCCAGATCAAGCTGCTCCGGGTCCTCCAGGAGCGCGAGGTCATCCCGGTCGGCGCCACCGAGACGATTCCGGTGGACGTCCGCATCGTGGCGGCCACGAACCGCGACGTCGAGGAAGAGGTGCGGCGGGGCAACTTCCGTTCGGACCTCTTCTACCGGCTCAATGTCATCGCCATGGACCTGCCGCCGCTGCGGGAGCGCCGGGACGACCTGGTCCTGCTCATCGACGCCTTCCTGCAGGAGATGGCCGACGACCGCGGGGATGACCCCAAGGCGCTCAGCGCCGACGCGCTGGACGCGGTGATGGTGTACGACTGGCCCGGCAACGTCCGGGAACTCCAGAACGCGCTGGAACACGCCGTCGTCCTGACCCGCGGCAGCGTCATCGAGCCGGCCGCGCTGCCGACCCGGCTGACCCAGCGGCGCAAGGAGCCGCTGGTGGCCGACCGGCCGTCGGCCAACCCCTCCCTGGACGTGGTCGAGCGGGCCTACATCATGTGGGTCCTCCAGGCGGAGGGGGGCAACAAGACCCGCGCCGCCGAAGTGCTCGGGATCGACCCCTCCACGCTCTATCGCAAGCTCTCCCGGTATGAAGACTCGTCGGCGGCCGGCTGATTTCGGATGACCCGCCTCCTGCTGCTGGTCTTCATGATGTCCGGGGCCGCCGGACTCTTCTACGAGTCGGTCTGGAGTCGGTACCTGAGCCTCTTCGTCGGGCACTCGGCGTACGCCCAGGTCATCACCCTCGTGCTCTTTCTCGGGGGGATGTCGCTGGGCGCGCTGGCGGTCAGCCGGCGGACCGCCCGGATTCGCGACCCGCTCTATGCCTATGCCCTGGTCGAGCTGGTGATCGGCCTGGTCGGGATGTTCTTCCACGACGGCCTCTACCTCCCGGTGACCGGGTGGGCCTACGCCTCCGTGTTCCCGAGCCTGGCCGGCGGGGCAACGCTCACCGTGGTGAAGTGGGGCATTGCCGGGGCCCTGATCCTGCCCCAGTCGATTTTGCTTGGGGCGACCTTTCCCCTGATGAGCGCCGGCGTCCTCCGCCGGGTTCCCGCGGAGCCGGGCCGCGTCCTGGGCTCGCTCTATTTCGCCAACAGCTTCGGGGCCGCCGCCGGCGGGCTCATCGCCGGGTTCGTCCTGTTCAAGGCGGTGGGGCTGCCGGGCACCCTGCAGGCGGCGGGCATCCTGAATCTCCTCGTGGCGCTGGTCTGCATCCTGATCTCGCGGCTCCGGCCGATCGGGGCGCTGGCGGAGGAAGCGGCACCGCCCGCGGAGCCGGGGCGGTTCCCGGCCCCGGAGGTCCCGCTGACCGGGCGCCGCCTGGTGGTGTTGCTCCTGGGCATCAGCGCGGGGACCGCCGTCGCCAGCTTCATCTACGAGATCGCATGGATCCGGATGCTCTCGCTGGTGATCGGCAGCGCCACGCACTCGTTCGAGCTGATGCTCTCGGCGTTCATCCTCGGATTGGCGCTTGGGGCGCTCTGGGTGCGCCGCCGGGCCGACCGGTTCCGGCACCCGCTGCGCACGCTGGCCATGGTCCAGCTCTGGATGGGTGCCCTGGCGCTGCTGAGCCTGGTCCTCTACTCCGCGTCCTTCTCCTGGACGGGCACCCTGCTGGCCGCCGTGGCCCGGACCGATGAGGGCTATGTCCTCTTTTCCCTCGCCAAGTACGCGATCTGCCTGGCGATCATGCTCCCCGCCACCTTCTGTGCCGGGATCACTCTGCCCCTGATCACCCGGGTCCTCCTGGCCGACGGCCAGGGCGAGGCGTCCATCGGGACCGTGTACGGCGTGAACACCTTCGGGTCGATCGTGGGCATTGCCCTGGCGGGGCTGGTGCTGCTCCCGCTGCTCGGCCTGAAGTTCCTCCTGATCCTCGGGGGGCTGCTCGACATGGCGCTGGGGGTGGTCATCCTGGCGGTCCTGGCGTCGGCACGGCCGGCGGCGGCTGACGCCCGGCGGGTCGCCGTCGCGATGGTGGCCACCCTCATCGCGGTGCTGGGCGTCGGCCTGGGAACCGAGCTCGATCCCAACCGGATGGCGAGTGCGGTCTTCCGACAGGGGCTGTCGGCCCTGGACCGGGACCGGGTCATGCTGTACCAGGCGGACGGCCGGACCGCCACGGTCCACGGGTTCCAGTCCACCCAGGGCGGCCCCAAGGTGATCTCGACCAACGGCAAGCCCGATGGCTCCCTGGGACCAGTCTGGTTCACCGCCTGCTCACCGGGCGCGGTGCGCCAGCCGATCAACGGGGACGATGTCACCCAGATGCTGCTGGGGCTGATTCCCCTGGCGTTCCAGCCCGAGGCCCGGACGGCGGCGGTGATCGGGCACGGGACCGGGATGACCTCACACTTCATGCTCGCCAGCCCCGGCCTCGAGGCGCTGACCACCATCGAGATCGAGCCGCGGATGGTGGACGGGAGCCGCATCTTCGAGCCCGCCAACCGCCGGGTCTTCGAGGATCCGCGGTCCCGGCATGTCTTCGACGACGCCAAGTCCCACTTCGCCGCCGCCGGCCATCGGTACGATGTGATCCTGTCGGAGCCGTCCAATCCGTGGGTCAGCGGTGTCAGCGGGCTGTTCACCGAGGAGTTCTACGCCCGGGTCACGCCCTATCTCGCCCCGGGGGGGATCTTCGGGCAGTGGCTCCACGCCTACGAGCTCAGCGACGGGCTGGTCCTGAGCGTCCTGGCGGCGCTGGACCGGCAGTTCGCCGACTACCGGATCTATGCCGTCTCCACCCACGATCTCCTGGTGGTGGCGTCCCCCGAGGGCCGGGTCCCGGACCCGGACTGGAGCGTGCTGGAGCTGCCAGCGCTCGAGGCGGACCTCTGCCACTTCCACCGCCTGCGTCCCGCCGACCTGGAAGCGTCGCTGGTCGCGGACAAGGGGGGGCTCGCCCCGATGCTGGGCACCGCCAGCACCGCCAACTCCGATTTCTACCCGGTGCTGGACCTCGGTGCCGAGCGGGCGCGCTTTGGCCAGCGGGCGGCCAGCGGTGTCATGGCGCTGAATGCCGGCGTCGTGTCGCTTGCGGTGGCCAACGGTGGGCCGACGCTGGGACCGGACACGAACGTGGTGACGGCCCTCGCGGGGGTCACTGGACCGGTCGACCGGGTGGTGGCGGCCTGGCTCCGGCGGTTTGCGTGGGGTCCCGAGGCGTCGGGACCCTCCCCCGTGCCGTGGGACGAGGGCACCCGGTTTCGGCACATCGGGTTCCGGCAGGGGTTGGAACTTGGCACCCCGCCCTCGAGCTGGGGGCAGTGGACCGCCACCATGGCGCTGGTCTCGACCGAACTGCACGCCGGCACGCGGCGCTGGACCGACACCGCCTTCTTTGGACGGCTGGACCGCTTCCTGGACCAGACCCGCGCCCCGCAGGAGCCACGGGCGGCGGTCGCCTTCCTGCGGGCGATGACTGCCCGGGATCTGGCTGCGGCGGTGGAACCCACCCGGGTCCTGGTGGACGCCGCTCGTCGCGGGGACCAGTGGATTCCAGTCGACGACCTGCTCGACGGCGCGGTCCTGGCGCTGCTCGAGGCTGGGGCCGTCGTGGAGGCCCGTGCCGCCTTCGACCTGCTCCGGGCCCGATCCCTGCGCAGCCCGGACAACGCCCGGACCCTCATGCTGGCGTCGTCCCTCTGGGCGGCCCAGCCCGATTCCCTTCGACGAGATCTCCCATGACGGACGTGAAACTCTCGGTGCTGGTCCCGGTGTACAACGAGGAACGGACGCTGCGCACGATCATTGGCCGCATCCGGGACGTCCCGTTGCCGATGGAAGTGATCTGCATCGACGACTGCTCGACCGATGGCAGCCGGCAGATCCTCGAGGAACTCCGCGCCTCCGGCGCGATCGACCGGGTCCTGCTCCAGTCGGTCAATCGCGGCAAGGGCGCGGCGATCCGGGCCGGGATCCGCGAGGCCAGTGGCGACATCATCGTGGTGCAGGATGCCGACCTTGAGTACGATCCCGCCGAGTACCCCCGGCTGATCCAGCCGATTCTGGACGACAAGGCCGATGCGGTCTTCGGCTCCCGGTTCCTGGGCGGTGGCGGCCGCGTGCTGTACTTCTGGCACTCGGTCGGCAACAAGATCCTCACGATGCTGTCCAACATCCTGACGAACATCAACCTGACCGACATGGAGACCTGCTACAAGCTGGTCCGCGCCCCGCTGATGAAGTCGCTGGTACTCACCAGCAACCGGTTCGGCTTCGAGCCGGAGATCACCGCCCAGCTGGCCAAGGCCCGGGCCCGGATCTGGGAGTTGCCGATCTCGTACAGCGGCCGGACCTATGCCGAAGGGAAGAAGATCGGCTGGCGCGACGGGGTCGCGGCGTTTGGCCACATCATTCGCTACAACCTCCTGCCGCCCCGCTCCGCGGGTGACTGATCCGGGGGGGCCGGCCGACCGGCTGGTCCGGGGGCTCGCGGCGGCGGTGCTCCTCGTCTTCGGGTTCCTCCCAATCGTCAACTGGATCCCGGGCGGGCACGAGGCCCCCGGGTTTGGCGTGCAGGCCGGGGATTGGCTCCGGGATGGCATCCTCATCATTGGCGTCGGGGGGCTGCTGGCCATCCTCTCGCGCCGGGTGCGGGGGCTGTGGCGGCCGGGGTGGTTGGACGGGCTCATCAGCAGGGCGGCGGGGGCCCCGCTCCGGACCGCCCTCGTCCTCGGCGGGATCGCGGTGGTGCTGTACGCTGTGGTCGCTCACCAGGTGCTCAGCGCCAAGCCCCTGCTCATCGACGAAATCATCCAGGTCTGGCAGGGCCGCCTCCTGGCCTCCGGGCGGCTCTCGGTGCCGGTACCCGAGTTCCCCGAGTTCAGCACCGCGATGCACCTGGTCGACCACGAGGGCCGGCGCTTCGGGCAGTTCCCCATGGGTGGGCCAGCAATGCTCGCCCTGGGCACCCTGGCCGGAGCGGAGTGGCTGGTGGGGCCGGTCTTCGCCGCGGCGAGCGTCGTCCTGGTCTGGGGCATCCTGCGCCGGGTCGCGGAGAGCGACGGGGTGGCGCTCGGCGGGACCCTCCTCTTCATGGCGGCGCCGTTCACGGTGTTCCTGGCGGGCTCGCACATGAACCACGTGACGACCCTGACCTGGTTGCTGGTGGCGATGCTCGCCCTGGTGCGCACGACCCAGGGTGGGGGCGTGACGGCGGGCTTCGTGACGGGACTCGGCTTCGGGATGGCCGCCACGATTCGCCCGGTGGACGCACTGGCGTTCGCGCTCCCGGGGGGACTGTGGCTGCTGCACCGGGCCTGGACCACGCGGCGCGTTGGTCCGCTGCTCGCCTCCGGGCTCGGGGTCGCGTTGCCGGTGGCGCTCCTGCTGGCCGCCAATGCCGCGACCACCGGTCACCCGCTCCGCTTTGCCTACACCGTCCTGTGGGGCGACGCCCACGATCTGGGCTTCCACGCCACCCCGTGGGGGGAGTTGCACAGCCCGCGCGCCGGGCTCGAGCTGGTCAGTCTCTACTTTCTCCGCTTGCAGCAGTACTTCCTCGAGGCCCCGTTCCCCGCGCTCGTCCCCGCCGCCATCGCGCTCGCGGCGGGGCCGCACCTCCGCGGGTTCGACCGCTATCTCCTGGTGTCGGGGGGACTCCTGGTCGGGCTCTACTTCGCCTACTGGCACGACGGATTCTTCCTGGGGCCTCGGTTCATGTACCCCCTGCTGCCGCTGCTGGCATTGTGGACCGCCCGGTCACAGCCTGCCGTCAAGCGAATCACGGCCGCCGGGATGGGCTACCGGGTGTGGTGCTTCGCCGCCCTGGCGGCGGTGCCGCTGGCCGTGCAGCAAGTCGTCCAGATTCGTGCGGCGCAGTATGCGAGTGGCCTGCAGACGATGCGCTTCGACGCTGATGCCGCCGCGCGGGACCAGGGCATCACGAACGCCTTGATACTCGTCCGCGAAAGCTGGGGAGCGGAGGTGATGGTACGGATGTGGGCGGCGGGGATCTCGCGCGGGGAGTCGGAACAGCTCTACCGCCGGATCGACACCTGCCTCCTCGACCAGGCGCTGGGGGCCATCGAGGCGGAGGGGGTGCAGGGCAGTGCTGCAGTCGAGCGGCTGCAACCGCTGCTGGCCGATTCCGCGCGGGTCCAGAGCAGCACGCTCTCGCCCGACTTCACCGAGCGGATGCTTCCCGGGGCGACCTATCCCCCGTCCTGCCTGGCGCGACTGCGGCAGGACGCGGAGGGCTTCAGCCTGTTTGCGCCGTTCCTGCTCGCGGGAGCGGATGGCAACCGGTACGTCCGCGACCTGTTCGGACGCGAGGCGCAGGTCGCCAAGATGGCGGAGGGGCGTCCGGTCTACCTGCTGAAGCCCCCTGGGCCGCAGGTGGGGCGGATGCCCGAATTCCACGAGCTCCCCGCCCGCTGAACCTTGTCCCGGCCGGCGGGCCTGCCTCAGCCGTCGAGCCGGGCATGGCGGATGGCGGCCGCATCGGCTTCCCGGACAAGGAGGGCCTCCAGGACGTCGCTGTGGTACCGGCCTCGCAGTTGCCGCACCTTGATCCCGAGCAGGTCGGTGGCGCTGCGCAGCGAGTCGCGGACGACGCGGACCGACGAAGAGTCGTTGCGGCGCAGCTGGACCGGCACCCGCTTGATGTCGAGACGATGCTTGAGGGCGATGTAGATCACCTCGACGTCGAACGAGAAGCCGGGAATGGTGGCCAGCCGAAAGAGCTCCTCCGCAACGTCGGCTCGAAAGGCCTTGATTCCGCACTGGGTGTCATGGAATCCCCCGGTGACCAGCGAGCCGATGAACTGGGAAGCGACGGCCGAGAGCGCCCGGCGGACCGGCGAGCGCGGGGCGACGTAGGTGGACCCGGGCAGGGTCCGGTCGCCGACGGCAAGGTGGAACCCGCTCCGGACGTGGCCGGCGAGGGTGGGGATGAGGTGCAGGTCGTACGGGAGGTCGACGTCGGTGTACAGCCGGACCTCCCCTCGCGCCGCGAGCATCCCGGTTCGCACGGCGGCACCCTTGCCGAGATTCCTCGGGTGCTGGATGAGCTGGATCCCGGGGTGGTCCGGCAAGGGCGCCTGTGCGAAATCGTTGCCACCGTCGTCGACCACGAGGATCTCCCACGTGTCGGGGAGGCGATCGAGATAGTCGGCCAGGGTGGTCGCCGAGCAGCGGGCCAGATCCCCAGCCCCGTACACCGGCAGGACGACCGAAAGGGCGGGCAGTCTGGTCACGGCGTGACCCGCGCCAGGACCATCAGGTCGTACCCGGGGTTGACCCGGATGGATTGCTCCAGCCACCCCGCCGGGGCCCAGCGGGAGGGAGGCATCGGGATCACCTGGGCGAGCCGGTCCCAGAGGTAGCGGCGGCTGACGGTGAGGCTCACGTATCGCCAGGCATGGGGCGTGAACCCTGCTGCTCGAAGCAGGCGGTCCAGGGTGGGACGGTCGAAGAAGAAGAGGTGCTCCGGCACCTTCTTCCAGCCGGGCCAGCGCCGTCCGAGCAACCGGGCCACCGGCGCGCGGGCGTCGGGCGTGGAGAGGGCCAGGAAGCCGCCGGGAGCCAGGCGGTTGCGCAGCTCTGCCAGGACCGCCGCCGGGTCGGGCAGGTGCTCGATGACCTCCCACATGGTGACGACCGCGTAGGGCCCCGGGAGGGTCGGCTCACCGCCGATGAGCCCGGTCTGGACCGGCTGACCGAGGACCTCGCGAGCGTGCGTGGCCGCCCAGGCGCTGGGTTCGATGCCCTCGGCCTCCCAGCCGAGCCGGCGTGCCTGTTCCACGAACACCCCGATCGAGGCCCCGACATCCAGCAAGCGCGAGCCGGGGACCGGGGTGGGGAGGTACCGAAGGCGCTCGGCAAACGTGCGCCGGTGATTGTCGATCTCCTCGAGATAGCGGTCATACCCGGGAGCGCCGGGGGTCGTGCCGGTGAAGTAGGCCTCGCCGTAGAGCGCGTCGAGTTCCTCCGCCGTGGGATGGGGGTCGAGGAAGCGGAGGCCGCAGGAGTGGCAGGCACGGATCGTGAACTGTCCGCGGGGAAATTGGGGGCGGGTGTCGCGGGAACCGCAGAGCCGGCACGACAGGGAGTCCGGGGCGGTGGTGGGAACCACGGGAATGGTCAAGCGGACGGGATCGCCTTTCAGGACAGGGATGGTGCCATGAATCCAAGACCCATCGCACGACGCTCGCCCGGGACGCCGCCGCAGTTCGGTATCTCCACCCGGATGGCCTGGGGGATCGCGTGCGCGGTCCCGGCCCTCGCCGCGTGCCTGGTCACCCCATGGACCCACCATGCCTTCGCGGTCTGGGACTTCGGGGAACTGCTGCCGCTCCTCCGCGAGGGTGATGGTCTCGTCGGCACGGTGAAGGCGCTAGCAGAATACTATAGGTCGGATGGGCGCGCCAACTACCTGACGTACCTACAGATCGCCGCGACCTGGGAATTCGCCGGGGACGCCCCGGTCGGGTGGCAACTCCAGCGCGCGATCCTGATGGTCGGGATGGGAGTCGGCGTCGTGCTCGCCGGGCGGCGGATGGGTGCCACCGCAACTGCGGCCGGGCTGGGTGGCCTGCTGGCGACGGTCGGAGCCTCCGCGATGGAGGGTTGGAGCCTTCTCATGGGGGAGCCGCTCGCCGCGATCCTCCTGCTCGGCATGCTGCTCCTCGCCGTCGGCTATCGGGATGCGCCGCGATGGCGGGGGAGGGCGGTGGCCCTCGGGCTCCTGGCCCTGGCTGTCATGCAGACCAAGGAGGTCCTCGGCCTCTGCATCCCTTCGATGGTCGCCCTCGCCCTCTGTCGGGACGCGGACGGCACGCTCCGTTGGCCGCGGTGGGATGCCCGAACCCGCTGGCTGGGGATCGCCATGGCGCTGGCGCTGGTTGCGGAACTCAGCCTCCTGCTGCCCGCGCTGGCCGACCTTGGCGCCAATGGCTACGCCAGCGACTACGGGAGTGCCGGGTTGGGCGCGGGCCGGGCAGCGCGGCTGGTCCTGACCATGCTCCTGCCCACCTGGTATGCAGAGAGCGGCGCCGGGGCGATCCTCTATCCGGCCAACCTCACCGCCGCGATCCTGCTCCTGGCGGGAACCGCTACCTGGTGGCGCGAGCGTCGACGAGGGGTGCCGGCGCTGGTCCTGCTCGGGGTGCTGCCGGTCTTCGGCGCCATGGTGTATGCGCCCTGGCCACGGTATGCACCCTTCTACGGCCTTCCCTTCTGGCTCGGTGGCCTCGCGCTGCTGGTCGCGGCTGGTTCGGTGATGGCGCGGCGGTCCCGCGCTGGTCGACTCGCAGCGCTCGTGCTCCTGGCGGGAAGCTCGCTCTTCGCGGCGATCGCGATGGACCGCGCCCTCAAGGAGCGCCAGGCTCATGCCGACCTCGCCGAGCAACTCGTCGGGGCACTCCCCGGTTGGCCCGGGGTGGACTCGCTGTTCGTCGTGAGTGCCGGCGCGGGGGCGCGGCGGTGGCCGGTGACCGGTCCCGAACTGCATCGTTACGCCATCGCCCTCGGCGTGCCGGCGACATCGGTCCCGCCCGTGGTGGACATCAGCTGCCAGGAGGCCGCCACCCGACTGACCACCGGGCTCTCGCGCGCCGGGCTGATCAACTCGGTCCAGTCGTGCGGCCCGCTGCCGATCCGTACCGGCGTGCACGTGGCCTCCTACCACTATCGGGACTGGATCAGCCTCGCCCGGGTCCGGGACTCGGTGCTGCTGGAGTCTCTCGTGCCGGGGTTGGTGCCCAGACCCTGAGGGGATCGCTCAATTCCCCGGGTTGGAACCTTGCGGCCCGTTGGGTGCCTTCCCCGCTGCTCGCCCGGTCTCGATGCGCTGCAGGGCGTTGCGATAGGCGATGACCCCCTGCGCGAGGCCGCGCCGCACCTCGACCTCGGCCTCGTCCCAGCGTCGCTCCACCAGCAGGCATTCCACCAGCCGGCTGCGCGCCGTATCCGAGGTGGAGTCCGCGAGCACCCCTCGGCGCAGCACCGGGATGGCCTCGGTGCACTGCCCGTCGGCGCGGAGCAGCTGTCCCAGTTCCTCAAACGGGCGGGGATCGCGATCCCAGAGCGCTCCCGCCTGAGCGAACGCCTCCCGGGCCGCATCGCGATCGCCCCCGCGCAGGAGCTCCTTCCCAAGCATCAAGTGGGCCCGGTACACCTCCGGGGCATCGTGCACGGTCCGGGACAGGATGGTGTAGGAGTCCTGCCAGGCGTCCTGCCGGCTTGCGAGCCGGGTGGCACCGATCCCCAGCACGATCGCCCCGAGGAACAGGGCAACGCCTCGCGCCGCGGGGTGCACGAGGCGGCGCGAGCCCCAGTCGGTGAGCCCGGCCACGGCCAGGGCCAGTCCCGCGCTCGGCAGGAACAGGGTCCGCTCCGCGAGGATGATCCCGGTGGGGAAGACGACATTCGCCACGGGACCCAATGCCAGGATCATCCACGCGAGCCCGAACGCCGCCACCCGGGAATGCCGCCATGCCCACGCCGCGAGGCCGACGGTCGCTCCGATGAGAAGGATCCCCGTCAGGTGCTGAGCCCCAACAGCCGGATTCGGCACCAGGGCCGGGGGGCCATACTCGGCCTGGAGGCGCGCTGGCCAGAGGAGCAGGCGGGCCCACTCGGGCACCACCGCCAGCATCGCCAGCGCCCGGGCCCCCGCACCCATGCCCTCCCAGGAGAGGTGCGGGGTCTCACCGCCCACCGCGCCCAGGACCAGGGCCCGCACGGCCAGCGCTGCCAGCGATGTCGCAAGGAGCAGCAACGCCGGCGCGCGGAGACGGGAACGATCGAGCGGCGGGGCGACCAGATGGGGGACGACGAGGAACTCCACCGCGACGAGCAGTCCTGCCGCCACATAGCCGCTCTCCTTGGCATGGAGCGCCAACAGGAAGCAACCGAGAATGCCGGCGGTATCCCGTCCATTGGGGCCTCCGCGCCTCCGGGCTCGGACATACAGCAGCAGCATCGCCAGGACCCAGAACGCCGAGACCAACTCGGCCTGGCCCACCACATTGGCTGTCACTTCGCTGTGGACGGGGTGGACGGCGAAGACGAGGCCGCCCGCCACCGCGGCGACGAGCGGAGCCCCCAGCTCCAGCGCCAGGATGACCAGCATCCCGGCCAGCGCGGCGTACACCACGATGCTCACGGCATGGAAGAGGACCGGAGAGCCACCTCCGGCCTGCCATTCGAGGCCAAGGAGCGCCAGGGTGATCGGTCGGTAGAGTCCGCCTGGCCAGTAGGGCTCCAGCAGCCGTCCGGGGAGGGTGCCGGGCGCGTGGAGGGCGGTGTTCTCGACGATGATGGGGATGTCGTCGTAGGCAAAGCCGTTGCCGAGTGCGGGCAGGGTGGCGACCGCCGCAACGGCCACCACCACCGCCAGTCCGGCGATTGCCGGACGCCGCAGGGCGGTCACCACCGCTCGTCGGGATCGGCGATCTTGAGGCGCACCGTCCCGGGCGGGGCGCCGACCCGGCGGGCGCTGTCGGCCACAGCCCGATACGCGAGGAAGTCGGCGGGGGGGCCACCGTCCTCCATGGCGAGGTCTGCCTCCGCGATCGCCTCCTCATAGCGTCCCAGGTGCAGGAAACAGGCGATCCGGGATGCGCGCACGGCCGGCTGGTCGCGCTCGATGCGCAGACTTTCCGCGTACAGCTCCAGGGCAGGGTAGCAGTTGCCCTTGAGCCGGAAGCGGTTGGCCAGCTCGTTCCGGATCCACCAGGAGGGCGGGAAAAGCGCCATGGCCGTGTGGAACGCCGCCACCGAGGCGCCCTCATATCCCAGGCCGTAGAGCAGCTGCGCGTGGGCGTGATGGGCCCGATAGCTCAGCGGGGCGTCCTCCACCGTCTTGGCCCAGTAGTAGACCTGGCTGCGCCAGTCGGGATGCCGGATGGCCGACCGGACCACTCCCGCGGCGGTCAGCAGCGCCACGGCGGTCGCCGTGGCAAGGGCCAGCCGGGGACGCCGTTCCCCGCTTTCCGGAAGCAGCAGGGCGGTGGCGATGCCGCCGAGCGCCAGGAGGAAACCGGCGCTGGGCAGGTACAGGGTGCGCTCGGCCATCACGATCCCGCTGGCGACGAGGATGTTGCTCACCGGCACGAGCGCGACCCCGGCCCACAGCAACCCGAAGGCGGCTGCGGGGACATGGCGCCGGAGCAGCCAGGTGATCAGGGCGGCCCCGAGCAGGATGCCGGCGCCCAAGGTCTGCGCCAGCCCCCACGAGGTAGCCTGGTTGATCACGGAGGGGGAGTAATCCCCCTGCAAGTGGGCCGGCCAGACCAGCAGCCGGATCCACTCCGGTACCACCTGCAGCATCGTCAGCAGCCGGCCCCAGCGGTCCTGGCCCTCCAGGGCCTCGGCGGTGAAGCTGCCGACGAAGTTGCCCAGGATCGCCGACCGGACCCAGAGGTAGGCCACCCCGACCGCCGCCAGTGCCGCGAAGCCGGGGAACAATCGGCGGAGGGCGGCGAACCGGCCCTCCCGGGGGAGCAGGGTCATTTCCACTGCGAGCAGGAAGCCCGGCAGGACCACCGCATGCTCCTTGAAGAGGCAGGCAACCAGGTAGATCAACGCCAATCCGGTCCAATCCCGGACCGAGAGCCACCCGGCGCGACGCAGGTCGAGGTAGCGGGTCAGCGCCAGGATACTGATCAGCCCGACCCACTGCTCTCCCTGGTTGACCGCAAGCGCCACCGCCTCCACGTGAACGGGGTGGGCGGCAAAGAGGAGCGCCACCCCCAGCGCCACCGCGGGGGGCAGCAGCCGCCTCGCCAGGCCGAGGAATGCCAGGGACACCGCGATGTACAACAGGTAACTGACGATCCGGTAGACCATCGGCGCCCCGTCGGCGATGGCCCACTGGACGGCGAACGACAGGGTGGCGAAGGGCCGGTAGAGATCCCGGTGGAACGGGGCGGGCCAGTACGAGCTGGTGAAGATCTCCCCCACCTGGCCCAGGGAATGCACCCGGGGATCCTCGAAGACCAGGGGGACGTCATCCTGGGCGAAATCGTTCCGGATGCCGGACCCGGAACCGGCCAGTGCCACCAGGGCCACCAGCAGGGCAGGGAGCCACCCCAGCCACCCCCGCCCTTGCAAACTCCAAGGCGAAACGGTTGGGCTGGCGGTCGCCTGGGTTTCGGTAGGTTCGCTCAAGTTGTTGTCTTTCTTATAGATAGGGTCGGCTTGTCCGAGTGGCACCGGTGTTGCTCTATCCCATCCCGAGCGCGATTCGCACTCGCGTCGCTCCGCGCAGCACTTGGCAGGCAACCTGTTTCAATGCAGTACAACCCAACTGGAGGATGGCATGTTCAATCGCAAGGGCTTCACCCTCATCGAGCTGCTGATCGTGGTTGTGATCATCGGCATTCTGGCGGCGATCGCGATTCCGAAGTTCGCTGCTACCAAGGATAAGGCCAAGCTGGCCTCGATCCAGACCGACCTGCGGAACGTGATCACCGCGCAGGAGGCCTACTTCGCCGACAACGCGACCTACGGCACCCTGGCGGCCCTGATCACCGCCGGCCTGATCCAGGTCTCGTCCGGCAACACCGGCTCCGGGACGGCCGTGGCCAGTGGCTACACCGCCACGCTGAGCAACAGCTCGATCACCGCCGGCAAGAAGACCTGCCAGGTGGAAGTCGGCGCCGGTGCGGCCTCGACCGTCGACGGCAAGATCATCTGCAGCTGATCACCTCGGGGATCTGAACATCACTCCGATTGGGTCTGGGGGGGCGGCGGTTCCGTGGAATCTCCGCCCCTTCGCCTGATCCCCCTGGCACTGAGAGAGAGTGCTCCCATGCCTCGCGCACCGCGCACGGACGGCTTCACGCTGATCGAACTGCTGATTGTGGTGGTGATCATCGGCCTGTTGGCCGCCATCGCGATTCCGAAGTTTGCGGCGACGAAGGACAAGGCCCACATGGCCTCGATGCGCGGGGACCTCCGGAACCTGGCCACCGCCCAGGAGTCGTACTGGTCGGAATTCCAGACCTACTACAACGGTTCGGTGCCGAGCGCCCTGCTGCTCTACAACCCCTCGCCCAGCATCAACATCACGATCTCGGCGGCCGATGCCGGCGGCTGGTCGGCCTCGGCGAGCTCCCCGAGCGTGCCGAGCGCGAGTTGTGCCCTCTTTGTCGGCACCGCCGCCCCGCTCAGCCCAGCGACCGTGAGCGGCGTCATCACCTGCCAGTAATCCCGCCGCCCCCCCGCTCCGTGGTGACCATCCTCCATCGGTAGCTCCCCGTTACGCGTTTTCCCGGCAGTCCCCCGCCGCATTCTGGTTACCTGTCCCATCCTGGACCTGCGAGCTTGGGCCCATGCGCTGTCCTTCTCGCACCGGTGCCGCCTTGCTGGAACTCCTCCTCGCCCTGGGCCTGGTCGGGGGTGCGCTGGTCGCGGCCGCCCCGGTGGTGACCCAAGTGGCCCGGATCCTGACGCGCGGTCGCTCCCTGCTTGAGGGAACGGCGCTCGTCGGCCAGCGACTGGCGATCATCGTGCCGACCGCCTCCGAACAGTGCGGAGCCGGCGGGAGTGGCCAGGACCTGGGGCGATTCGCCACGGTGGATTGGGTGGCCGCCCCGGCCACCGGCGGGCTCCGGTTCGTGGCGCGCATTCGGGACCGGGCCGGTCGATTCCCGCCGGAGTCCCTTGCCACCGTGCGGCCGTGCCTCCCGTGAGCCCCGCGGTGTCCCGCCGGGGTGGTTTCACGCTCGTGGAACTCGCCGTGACGGTGTTCCTGATCCTGCCGGTGGCACTTGTCGCCAGCACCCTGGCGGTGCGGGCGGCTCGCGAGGCCGTGCAGGCGGCGGAAATCGCAGGATCGGAGTTGGGCCAGGAGGTCGCGGCGGCGATGCTCGAGGCCGAAGTTGCCCCGCTGGCCGTGGGGGATGGCCTGCTGGGCATCACCGCCGCGCGGATCCGGGTTCGTGCCCGCCGGGCAATGGGGCGCTGGTGCATTCTCGATTCCATCGGTGTGGTCGTCCCCACCGTTCCCGGACAGTGGGCGGCCAGCCGTCTTCCGGTGGCCGGGCGGGACTCCGCGGTGGTGGTGGTCGCAGACAGCTCGAGACCTGCGGGGATGCGCCTGCTCCGGCTGGGGCTGACCGCACCACCCTCCGCCGCGACCTGTCCGGGTGGGGCGGGCGGTCTGCGCCTGCCGCTGGACCCCGTTCCCACGGCGCTTCTGGTCGGCGACGTGGTGCAAGTGGAGGAGGTCGTGGAGCTCGCCGGCTACAACAGTGCGGGGGCCACCTGGCTCGGGGTGCTTCACCTGGGGCTCGGGACCTCCATCGAGCCAGTTGCCGGGCCGTTCGGCACCGCCGGCGTGGTGTTCACCGGGTACGATGCCAACGGCCAACCCACCACAGTCGCCCACGCGGTGCGGTTACTCCAGGTCGACCTCGGCGCATCCTCCCCCCGGGGCGCCACTCGGCGCGTCCTCATCCGGCTCCGGGGGTAGGATGGATCGCCGCGGCAGCATCCTTCTGGCGACCCTCGTGGCTCTCCTCGTCGCCGCGATTGCCGTCGCCACCTTCCACCGGCTGGCGGTGGATGTCCTGCGGACCGCCCGCGGCGGACTCGCCGCCCTGCGTGCCCGCGAGGCAGCCGCCGCGGGGTTGCACGGCGCCGCGGGGGGCCTGGGAACGTCGGGGGCGCTGTCGGGCGGGGCCTCATGGTGGGCGACCACCGACACCATCGCTCCCGGCCTGCTCCTCTTCCGGAGCACGGGGCGCGCGACCGTCCCGGCGGCCGCGGTCCTTGAGGTCGCCGCGTTCGGAGTTGTTCCCGACTCCAGTCCGGGAGCCGGGTCTCCAGTGCCGACCCTCTCCGGGTGGATCGAGATCCGGCACGACTAGTTGCACCCGAGCGTTGATTGCCTTCCCTTCGGGAACCGGCGGGATGCGCGTCCCGGTGGGGGGACGATGCGCTCACCGGCTCTGCCGCCTCCACTCCCGCAGACTGAGGGAGAATTTGCGAAAGCACCCGCAGGTTGCTTTCCCAAGGCGACCCAGCGAAACTCCATCGACTTGCCTAAGTTACTGCCGTACATGGCATTAACCCTACCCCTGCAGGCCGTGGCATAGCGGTTGCCCGTAACTCCATCCCGAGGGTGGCAATTGGGATCGCTCGCGGGCCGCGAGCCGGGCCATTTTCGATCGGAATCACCGGCACTAAGTTGCAGTTTGATAACTACTTGAGCCCATCACCTCAAGCAGCTTCGAAGCTTGACAAAGGTGTTTGGAAATACTAGCGTAGCTGAAATCTTCCTCTCTCCAGCCGGGCATATATGGCACTGTTTGGTCGGTCCAAGACCACGGTGGGCCTCGATATCGGAAGCGGATTGATCAAGCTGGTCGTGATCAATCACGGGTCGGGTGAACCGGTGCTGACGAAGGTGGCCTTCACCGCTGTGGCCGACGACGCGATCGTCGAGGGTGAGGTCATGGACCCGGGCCTGGTCGCGGACGCGGTGCGCGGCCTCTTCGACACCGTCGGGATCAAGCCGAAGAACGTCGTGACGGCGGTCGGTGGCCGGGACGTGATCATCAAGAAGATCGCCATGGATCGCATGAAGGAAGCGGAAGCCCGCGAGGTGATCCGGTGGGAGGCCGAGCAGCATGTTCCCTTCGACATGGACAATGTCGAGCTCGACTTCCAGATCCTCGATCCCGAGGGCGATGGGCTCCAGATGACCGTGCTGCTCGTGGCGGCCAAGCGGGAGCTGATCGAAACCAAGCTCGCCCTGCTCGGTGACGTCGGGGTGCAGCCCTCCATCGTGGATGTCGACAGCTTCGCGCTGCACAATGCCTTCGAGCTGAACTATCCGGACGCCATGCGGGGTGTCATCGGGCTGGTGAACATCGGCCACGAGATGTCGAACGTGAACGTCCTCGAGGATGGGGTGCCGGTCCTGACCCGCGACCTGCCGATCGGCACCCGGCGGTTCCGCGAGGACCTCCAGCGCGAGCGGGGGATCTCGGCCGCGGAGGCCGATCGCCTGCTCCAGGGCCTCGATGGCGGGGACGCCCTTGCGCCCTTCCTGGAGACGCGCGGCGAGGAACTGGCCGTGGGGATCGAGCGGGCGGCTGCGTTCCTGCAGACGTCCAGTCGCTCCGCGGCGGGGATCTCCCGGCTGTTCCTCTCGGGTGGCGGGTCCCGGATCCCCGGGCTCTCCCGCATCCTGGGCGACCGGCTCCGGCTTCCCGTCCAGCTTGCCAACCCTGTCGAGCGGCTCCGGGTGGCCGACGGAGTGTTCGACACCATGAGCATCGATGATGTATCGCCGCTCCTCATGCTGCCGGTCGGCCTCGCTCTGCGAACCGCCGCTTAACCGCCACAGGCACGGACGCGCATGATTTCCATCAACCTTCGGCCCGGAGCCAAGCGCGCCCCGACCGGTCCGTCCATGGCCGGACTGGGCGAGCGCCTCAAGGGCCTCGGGAGCAGTGTCAAGGATCCGATGCGGGCCGCCGCCCTCGGGCTCGGGCTCGTGGTGGTCGTGGGCGTCCTCTGGGGCTTCATCAGCACCGGAGTCCAGGAGGGACGGCTTCGTCCGGAGCTCGAGGGGGCCCAGCAGGAGTTCCAGCAGTTCCGGGTGCTGCTCGGGCAGATCCGCCGGGAAGAGCGGATCCGCGATTCCGTCGTCACCGAGCTGCTGACCCTGCGCCAGGTCGACCAGGATCGCTTCGTGTGGCCCCACATCCTCCAGGACGTGACCCAGGCGCTCTCCCCCGGGACCTGGCTGGTCGGGATTGCCCCGATCGCGGCCGGCGATGCCGGGATCATGGTGGACTCGCTGGGCAACATCGGGCGACCGCCGCTTGCCGTCGAGATCACCGGCCGCACCATGGACATCCAGGGGTTCACCCGGTTCATGCGGCAGCTGGAAGATTCGCCGTGGCTGGCCGATGTCACGGCCATTTCCGCGACCAACGTGGTGGAGGCGAACCGGGCGGTCACCGCCTTCGTCCTCCGGGCCGATTTCGTCGAGGCCGACTCCGTATACGTCCGCCGGGTGCCCGTGGCGCAGTCCCTGGTCGGCAGCGGGGGGGGCAACTAGATGAATCCCAAGATGATTCCGATCTATGCGATTCTCCTCTCGCTGGTGATCGGGTACGGCGCCTGGTCGGGCGACGGCCTCAACTTCCTCGGCATGGAGGGGATCAAGTCCCGGCGCGCCACGGTCCAGGCGATGCAGGATTCGATCGCCAGCCTCCGGGCCCAGACCGACAGCGTCAAGTCGCTGGTGGCGAGCGGGCGCGTCGAGGAACTGCGGGCCCGGGTCGAGTCGTACCGGGGGTCGCTGACCCTGCTGCGGCAGTTCGTGCCCTCGGGCAGCGAGGTGCCGGACCTGATCGACGCGATCACCACCCGCGGCAAGATCCGTGGGGTGACCTTTGCCGCCCTGACGCCGATGCCGGTCGTGGAAGGGCCGGTGCCGTATGAAACCCACACCTACCAGATGGCCGTGATCGGCCGGTACGATCAGGTCGGGGAGTTCCTCTCCGACGTGGCCAGCCTGCGCCGGATCATCGTGCCCGAGAACCTCTCGCTGGCCAGCGCGCCGGCCGGGGCCGGGGCCGTCATCGGGGACACCTCCCGGGCCCTGCTCGAGGCCAGGTTCACGATTCGCACCTACGTCAAGTCGAGCTCCAGCGCGGGGGTGACCGGTGGCAATTGACCGAGTGGTCGCGCCCGCACTCCTCGCGCTCCTGCTGCTCGCCTGCGCCGGGGGCGCGGAGGATCCCGCCACCGAGGTGGCGCTCGACGAGGAGGGCAACCCGGTGGCCGCCGCGGCGCCAGCCCCCGCGCCCGCCGCCCCCCGGCCGCTGCCGGCCGAGGTGCTCGCCGAGGTGGACACCACGATCCTCCGCGAGGTCTTCAGCTATACCGGCGCGTCCCGGGACCCGTTCCTGTCGCTGGTGGGCACCACTTCGACCGGGCCTGCCGTCTCGGACCTGGAACTGGCCGCGATCTATTACGTGGCCGGGAACCCCGGTCTCACCACCGCGGTGCTCCGCGAACGGGTGAGCGGGCGCCGCCACACGGTGCGCACCGGGCAGCGCATCGGCAGGCTCTACGTGGGATCGATCACCGAGCAGGATATCTGGTTCACCATCGACGACTTTGGTGTGCAGCGGCGTGAATCGCTGACGCTTCGCAAGCAGGAGGATGAGATCCGATGAGAGTGCTCTCCCGTCTGGCCATGACGGCGCTCCTGCTGTCGGCCGCCGCCCCGTCCCACGCCGCACCGCCGGTTCGCAGTGGCGAGGTGACCGCCGTCAGCCTGCGCCCGGGACCGGGCCGCGCCGACCTGGTCATCAGCCTGCGCGGGGATGTCACCGTGCGCGAACTGACGCTCAGCAATCCGCTGCGCCTGGTGCTCGACCTCCACGGCGCCAGCCTGGCGCCCGGCGCCGAGGCCGCGTACGACGGCGTCAATCGCGCCGGCATCCGCAACGTGCGGATCCGCCAGTACGAGGCCGACATCGTTCGCGTCGTGCTCGACCTCGACCAGATGCCGAGCTACCGCGTCGAGCAGACCGGTGAAGCCGTGCGCCTCTCGTTTGGCACCGACCAGCAGTTCACCGCCTGGTCGACGGCAACCAGCGGCACCGCCGCATTGGCCGCCCCGACCCCCGAGCCGGCGCCCGCACGGCCGCTTCCGGAGGTGTCGCCGGTGGCGCCCGCGCTGGTGGTGGCGCAGGCGCGCCAGGAGCCCCGGATCACCGTCTCCTGGAACAACGCCAGCATCATCGAGGTGGTGGACGGCTTCAGCGAGATCAGCGGCCGGACCATCATCGTCGGCAAGGACGTCGACCAGATCCGGATCACCAACACGATCAAGGACCAGCCCTGGCCCCAGGCGTTCAGTGCCATTCTCGGCGCCTACGGCCTCTCGGTCCAGGAACTGCCGGGCGGAATCCTCCGGGTCGACTCGCCCCGGGCCCTGGCCGAACTCGACTCCCTCGAGCCGCTCCAGACCAAGGTCATCCGGATCAACTACGCCAAGGCCGGCGCCCTGCAGGGAGCGGTCGAATCGGCGCTCTCCGGCGGGCGCGGCAAGGTCTACGCCGACTCGTCGACCAACTCCCTGTTCATCACCGAGACCCAGTCCCGCCTGCCGGACCTCGAAAGCTTCGTGCGGAGCCTCGACGTCCGCACCGCCAGCGTCTCGATCCAGGCCAAGCTGATCTTCGTGGACCGGACCGACCTGGAAGCCCTCGGCCTGCGCTACGACCTCGGCACCCGGGACCAGTTCTTCAACCGGATCATCCAGCGCCCCAATCCGCTCCAGGCGGGACAGCCGTACATTCCCGGCGTCAACGTCGTTGATCTCGGCGGCAACTCGGTCGCCGCCGTCGGCAACGCCGAGGCGCTCATCACCAACCCGGCGCTCGACCTGATCTTCAGCACCGCCATCGGCGGCTTCAGCCTGACCAGCTTCCTCAGCGCGCTGGAGCGGGTGGAGCTCTCCGACGTGCAGGCCGAACCGCTAATCCAGACCCTCGACAACCAGAAGGCCGACATCCTGGTCGGCGAGGAAATCCCGGTCCGGATCATCGACTACAGCTCGGCCCAGGCGGCCGGCCAGGCCCCCCGGGCCACGGTGCAGTTCAAGGAAACCGGCATCCGGCTCTCCGTCACCCCCTCGGTCACCAACAACCGCCAGGTCCTCATGACCCTCGGCGTGGAGCGCTCGGCCCTCCAGCTGCTGGCGGCGGCCGACCTCGGCTACACGATCAACCAGCAGAAGGCCTCCAACCAGCTGCTCGTCGCCGATGGCGAGACGGCAGTGATCGGCGGCCTCACGGTGACCACGGTCACCCGGACCCGCTCCGGCATCCCGCTGCTCTCCAGCCTGCCGTTCCTGGGCCCGCTGTTCTCGTTCAACCAGGTCACCGAGAACCGGAAGGACCTGATCATCATGGTAACCCCGCGGATCATCGAGGACGGCAGCACCGTTCCCTGATTCCGGGCCTCGCTGGTCTCCGAACGGGCGCGCCGCGAGGCGCGCCCGTTCGCGTTGTGCCCCGGCCAGCCGCGCCCGCGGCGGTCAGGGGGTTATTTTCTGGCCAACCCAACCTGGAGTCCTCCCTCGTGTCCCTGCACTTCACCACCGCCGGCGAATCCCATGGCAAGGCGCTGGTGGCCATCGTCGAAGGCCTTCCGGCGGGATTGCCGATCTCCGCCGAGGCGGTGGACCGCGACCTGGCGCGCCGGATGATGGGGTACGGGCGCGGCGCCCGGATGAAGATCGAGCGCGACCGGATCGAGTGGCTGTCCGGCGTCCGCGCCGGCGAGACCCTCGGCTCACCGGTGGCCATGCTCATCGCCAACCGGGACTGGAAGAATTGGGAGGACGTCATGGCCGCCGAGGGCGAGCCCGGCGAACTCCGTCGCCGGCGCGTGTCACGGCCGCGGCCCGGCCACGCCGACCTCGTGGGCGTCCTCAAGTACGATCGGGTCGACGCCCGCGACATCCTGGAGCGGGCCAGCGCACGGGAGACAACCGCCCGGGTGGCTTCTGGCGCGCTGGCACGTCGGCTCCTCGAGGAGTTCGGGGTGGAGGTCGGCAGCCACGTCGTCTCGCTCGGCGGGATCCGGGCGCCCGAGGCACCGCTGCCCGTACCCCTGAACCCCGCCGCCGACGCCTCGGAGGTGCGGGTGCTGGACCGGAGCGTGGAGGCGGAGATCATCGCCCGGATCGACCAGGCCAAGAAGGCCGGCGATACCCTGGGGGGCGAGGTGGAAGTCGTGGCGCGCGGGCTGCCGGTCGGCCTGGGCAGCCATGTCAGTTGGGACCGCAAGCTGGATGGCCGACTGGCCTCGATGCTGATGTCGATCCCCGCCGTGAAGGGGGTCGAAATCGGGATGGGGTTCGAGGCCGCGCGGCGGCCCGGCTCCCAGGTCCACGACCCGATCGAGGCCGGCGAACCGCTGGACGCCCGCGGCGGCTTCCGGCGCGTCACCAACAACGCCGGCGGACTGGAAGGTGGGATGACCACCGGCGAGCCGCTGGTCGTGCGGGTGGCGATGAAGCCGATCTCGACCCTGATGTCCCCGCTCCCGACCGTGGACCTGACCTCGGGCCAGGTGGCCGCCGCCCAGAGCGAGCGCTCCGATGTCACCGCCGTCCCCGCCATGGGGGTGATCGCCGAGGCGCTGGTCGCCTTCGTGCTCGCCGATGCGATGGTCGAGAAGTTCGGCGGCGACTCCCTGTCCGAGATGCGCCGAAACGTGGAGGGCTACCTCGCCGCCGCAGGGCGACGCTGGGCCGAGGTCCGCGCCCGGCCGGAATCGGGTGCCTGATGCGCCAGCACCTGGTCCTGGTCGGCCTTTCGGGCGCCGGCAAGACCACTGTCGGGCTCCTCGTGGCCCGGGCCCTCGGCATGCCCTTTCATGACCTGGACCAGCGAATCGAGGCCTCGGCAGGGTGCCGTGTCGCTGAGCTCTTTGCCCGCGAGGGCGAGGCGGTCTTCCGGCAGCGCGAGCAGCGCGAGATGCTGGCGGTGCTGGCCGGAGTGCCGGCGGTGGTGGCTGCCGGGGGCGGGTGGGCCGCCCAGCCAGGCAACTTGGCCGCGGCCGGGGAAACGGTCCGGGCCGTCTACCTGCGGGTGAGTGCGGAAACGGCGGCCCGCCGGCTGGCCGGTTCGACCGATCGCCCATTGCTCGCTTCCGGCGACCTGCAGGAACGGCTCACAGCCTTGCTCCACGCCCGCGAGCCCTGGTACGCCAAGGCGGAGTGCGTGGTGGATGCGGAAGCGGCGCCTGAAGAGGTGGCCGCTCAGGTGGTCCAGATGGCGATGCGGCGCCCCGGCGCCTCGCGGGCCCCGGCATGACCACCACCCCGGTTTCGGTGGTGGGAGGCGGCCTGGCCGGGTGCGAGGCCGCCTGGGCCCTGGCCGAGCGCGGGATCCCCGTCCGGCTGCACGAGATGCGCCCGGAGACACCCACCGAGGCACACCAGACTGGCCGGCTGGCCGAACTGGTGTGCAGCAACTCGTTCAAGTCGGTGGACACCACCAACGCCCATGGGCTCCTCAAGTCGGAGCTCCGCCGGATGGGGAGCATCCTCCTCGCCGCAGCCGACGACGCCCGGGTGCCGGGTGGGACGGCGCTGGTGGTGGATCGGGAGCTGTTCTCCGCCGCGGTCGATGCCAGGGTGCGCGCGCACCCTCGCATCACGATCGTTTCCGGTGAGGTCCGCGACCTGCCCTCCCCTGGCATCGTCGCCACCGGCCCCCTCACCTCCACCGCGCTGGCCGAGGCCATTTCCAGCCGGCTGGGAACGGCGGGGCTCGCCTTCTACGACGCGATCGCCCCCATCGTGGCCGACGATTCCCTCGATCACGACCGGCTCTACCGGCTGTCGCGGTACGGCAAGGGGGACGGGGATGACTACCTGAACGCGCCGATGGAGCGGGCCGAGTACGAGGCCTTCATCGCGGCGCTGACGGCGGCCGACCAGTATGCCGGCCACGCCTTCGACGCGGTCCCCTATTTCGAGGGGTGCCTCCCGGTCGAGGAAATGGCTGCCCGCGGCCCGGAGACACTCCGCTTTGGCCCGATGAAGCCGGTCGGCCTCCCCGATCCGCGCACTGGCCGGGAGCCGTGGGCCGTGGTCCAGTTCCGCCGCGAGGACCGCGCGGGGCAGATGTGGAACCTGGTCGGCTTCCAGACCCGGCTGCGGATCCCGGAACAGCAGCGGGTCTTCCGGACCATCCCCGGCCTGGCCGAGGCGGAGTTCCTGCGGTACGGCTCGATCCACCGCAACTCCTACATCAACAGCCCGCGCAGCCTCGGGCCGGGACTGGCCACCCGGGAGGGCCCGCCGGTCTTCTTCGCAGGTCAGCTCACCGGGGTCGAGGGGTATACCGAGTCCCTGGGGACCGGGATCCTGGCCGGGATCAACCTGGCGCGCCACCTCCAGGGACTCCCCCCCGAGACCCCACCGCCGACCACGATGCTCGGGGGGCTGCTGCGCTACCTCCGCGAGGCGGACCCGGACCACTTCCAGCCGATGAACGCCAACTTCGGCCTGCTCGAGCCGCTCGAGGGGCGGGTCAGGAAGGCCGACAAGCGGGCGGCGCTCGCCTCCCGCGCGGTGACGGACTTCGAGAGCTGGGTCGCCCGCCTGTGAGCCGCGACCGGATTGCGGAATTCCTGGAGCACCTCACCAAGGAGCTCGATCAGTCCCCCCACACCGTCAAGGCCTACGGACGCGACCTGCAGCGGTTCCGGGAGTTTGCTGACGGGTACTACGGCGGCGACTGGCAGTGGGAAACGGTGGACCGCCTGGGGTTGCGCGGGTTCCTCGCCGAGTACGAGCGGCGCGGCTCCTCCCGCCGCTCGGCCGCGCGGGCCCTCTCTGCCCTGCGCAGCTTCTACAAGTGGCTGCAGGTGCACCATGGGCTGGAGAACGCCGTCACCCGCGGAACCCGGATGCCCCGGCTCGAGAAGCGGCTCCCGACCTATCTCCGGCAGGAGGAGACGGGACGATTGTTCGAGCTGGCCGAGACCCTGGCCGAGGGCGATGACTTCACCGCGCTGCGGGACCTGGCCATGCTCGAGCTCTTCTACTCTTGCGGCATCCGCCTGTCGGAGCTCCAGGGGATGAACCTCCGCGACCTCGACCTCCTGGCAGACCAGGTCAAGGTTCGAGGCAAGGGGCGAAAGGAACGGATCGTTCCGGTGGGCTCACGGGCGGTCCGGGCCCTGCGACGCTACTTTGCGAGTCGGGAGGTGGTGGCCCAACGGGCCGGGTCGGATCGGGAAGCGGTCTTCCTGAGCCAACGGGGGCGCCGGCTCGGGGCGGGGTCCATCCAGCGGAGGATGCACCGGCTCTTCGAGGGCATTGGGGTCGAGGGCCAGCGGGTGCACTCGCTGCGGCACACCTTCGCGACCCACCTCATGGATGCCGGGGCCGACCTGCGGGCGGTGCAGGAACTGCTGGGGCATGCCTCGCTCCGGACCACCCAGGTGTATACCCACACCAGCGTGGAGCGGCTGAAGGAAGTGTACGCCAAGGCGCACCCGCGGGCGAAGTAAGCGAGAGGGGAGAAGCGAGGAGGGAGAAGTGGCGTGCCTGCCAGGGCGATGAGGCGGGTGCCCGGAGGGCGCGTGCCTCTCACTGCTCCCTTCCCGCTTCCCACAGACCACCACAACCAGGCCGGAACGGATGTCCACCATGCACGGCACCACCATCATCACCGTCCGCAAGAATGGCCACGTGGCCCTCGGCGGTGACGGCCAGGTCAGCATCGGCGACACCGTGGTCAAGTCGCGTTCCGTCAAGGTGCGCACCCTCAAGGGGGGCAAGGTACTGGCCGGATTCGCGGGCTCGGTCGCCGACGCGCTGAATCTTTACGAGAAATTTGAGGAGAAGCTGGACCGCTATCCTGGCAACCTGCCACGGGCCTCGGTGGAACTGGCCAAGGACTGGCGCAGCGACCGCGTCCTCCGCCGGCTCGAGGCGCTCCTGGTGGTGGCGGATGCCGAGCACAGCTTCCTGCTCAGCGGGGCAGGGGAGCTGATCGAGCCGGACGACGGGATCGTCGCGGTGGGGTCCGGGGGCAGCTACGCCCTGGCGGCCGCCCGTGCCCTCCTGCCCGACCCGGCGCTTTCGGCCCGGGAGGTGGTGGAACGCTCCCTGGCGATCGCCGCCGAGATCTGCGTGTTCACGAACCGGAACCTGACCATCCTCGAGCTCTAGGGCGGGGTCCGCGACGCCGCCGCGCTGCGGATTCGCTTCGGCGCGCGGTTCCCGCCTGCCTGGCCGGGGCTGGTGGTCCTCCCGCGGCCCCGCGGTCCCGCGGTTGCGCTTACCTTTCGGCATGACCACCCCCGAACCCCCTGTCCCGCCTCCGGCCACCCCCTGGCTGGAGGAGCTTCCGCCCCGCCAGATCGTGGCGGAGCTCGACCGCTACATCATCGGACAGGACGCCGCCAAGAAGGCCATCGCCATCGCGGTGAGGAATCGGTGGCGCCGAGCCCAGGCCCCCGACCCGCTGCGGGAGGAGATCACTCCCTCCAACATCATCCTGATCGGACCCACGGGGGTCGGGAAGACCGAGGTGGCCCGTCGTTTGGCGCGCCTGGCCGGCGCGCCGTTCGTGAAGGTGGAGGCGTCCAAGTTCACGGAGGTGGGCTACGTCGGCCGCGACGCCGAGTCGATGGTGCGCGACCTGGTGGACGCCGCGATCACCCTGGTCCGCTCCGAGCGCGAGGATGAGGTCTACGACGAGGCGGCCCGCCGCGCCGACGAGAAGCTGCTCGACATCCTCCTGCCCGCCCCGCCCCCGCCGCCGGCGGGCACCGAGGCGTCGGCCCCGGTCTTCGTCGTCTCGACCAGCGGTCAGGCGGCCGCCGCCACGCCCGAGGCCGAGCAGCGCGCCCGGTCCCGCGAGAAGCTCCGGGCCATGCTGGCTGACGGCTCGATGGACGACCGGGAGGTCGAGATCGAGGTGACGCCACCCAGCTATCCCGGCCTGGACATGGTGCAGCCTCCCGCCGGCATGGAGGGGCCCGAAATGAACTTCGGGGAATGGTTGCGGGACATGATGCCCAAGCGCCGCAAGCGACGGCTGCTGCGCGTGCCTGATGCCCGGCGGATCCTGCTGGACGAGGAACTCCGGAACATGGTGGACATGGACGACGTGGTGGACGAGGCGATGGACCGGGTCGAGAACCACGGCATCATCTTCATCGACGAGATCGACAAGATCGCCGGGGAGCGGGCGACCACCGGTCCGGATGTCTCGCGCGAGGGGGTCCAGCGCGACCTGCTGCCGATTGTCGAGGGCTCCACGGTCCAGACGCGCTACGGCTACATCCGCACCGAGCACATCCTTTTCATCGCGGCCGGGGCGTTCCACGCTGCCAAGCCCTCGGACCTGATCCCCGAATTGCAGGGCCGGTTCCCGATCCGGGTCGAGCTGACCCCGCTCTCCGAGGCGGACTTCATCCGAATCATGACCGAGCCGGAGAATGCGCTCACCAAGCAGTACCAGGCCCTGGTGGCCGCCGAGGGCGCCGAGCTCGAGTTCACCCCCGAGGGGATTGCCGAGGTGGCCAGGATCGCCGCCCTGGCCAACGACCGGATGGAGAACATCGGCGCCCGGCGGCTCCACACCGTCATGGCCAGCCTGATGGAGGACCTGCTGTACGACCTGCCGGACCGGGCCTCCGGCCGGACCGTCATGGACGGCGAGGCGGTGCGGGAGCGCCTGGCGCGCGTGGTGAACGACGACGACCTGCGGCGGTATATTCTGTAGGCGGGCAGGCGGGCAGGCGGGCAGGCGCGCCGGTGGGCCAGCGTCGCCCTGCCCCTTCACCCCTTCTCCCTGCTCCCTTCTCCCTTCTCCCTGCTCCCTACATGCCCCCACGCCATTTCCTGACTCTCGCCGACCTGACCCGCCCGGAGCTCGACGCGCTCCTGACGATGGGGCTGGCCATGAAGCAGGGCGCATGGCACGCCACCCCCCTCGCCGGCCGGACGGTGGGCCTGCTGTTCGCCAAAAGCTCGACCCGGACCCGGGTCTCGTTCGAGGTGGGGGTGGGCCAGCTCGGGGGACACTCGTTGTTCCTCTCGCCCCGGGATGTCCAAGTGGGCCGCGGCGAGCCGATCAGCGATACGGCCCGGGTGCTGAGCCGGTACCTCGACGCGCTGGTGATCCGGTGGCATGAGCACAGTGGACTCGAGGAGTTCGCCCGCTACGCCACCGTTCCGGTAATCAACGGGCTGACCGACCTGACCCATCCCTGCCAGGTCCTGGCCGACTTGCTGACGATGCGGGAGGCGTTCGGGAGCCTCGAGGGACGCCGGGTGGCCTGGGTTGGAGATGGCAACAACATGGCCAACGCCTGGCTCGATGCGGCGGCCCTGCTGGGGCTCGATCTCCGGATCGCCTGTCCCGAGGGCTACGAGCCCGATCGCGTCACCTTCGAGCGTGCCGCCGCCGCGACCCGGGTGCTGGTGACGGAGGACCCGGAGGAAGCGGTCGCCGGCGCCCACGTAGTCACCACCGATGTCTGGGCCTCGATGGGCCACGAGGCCGAGGCCGAGGCCCGGCACCTCGCCTTCGCCGGCTACACGGTGGACGAGGAGCTGATGCATCTGGCGGACCAATCCGCCATCTTTCTCCACTGCCTCCCCGCCCACCGTGGCGAGGAAGTGACGGAGGCGGTGCTGGAAGGACCCCAGTCGCGCGTCTGGGATGAGGCCGAGAACCGGCTTCACGCCCAGAAGGCGCTGCTCGCCACCCTGATGGGCTGACGCCCGGGAACTCATCATGACGGACGCGACCACCCTGAAGCACACCCCGATCCACCACCTGCACGTCGCCCTGGGCGGGAAGATGGTCCCCTTCGCCGGGTACGCGATGCCGGTGCAGTACCCCACCGGCATCATGGCGGAGCACCAGGCGGTGCGGACCGGGCTGGGCGTGTTCGACGTCTCCCACATGGGTGAGTTCGAGGTCACCGGTCCCGACCGCAACGCCTTCGTCAACCGGGTCACCACCAACGACGTCGCCGCCCTCGAGCCGGGCGGGGTCCAGTACTCGGCGATCCTCAATGCCGAGGGGACCTTTGTCGACGATTGCACCGTCTACCGGTTCGATGACAAGATCATGATCGTGGTGAATGCGGCCAACCGCGCCGCCGCCTGGGAGCACCTCGTGGCCCAGAAGGGGGGAGCCAACATCCGGCTCAAGGACATCTCGGATGATGTCGGCCTCCTCGCGGTGCAGGGCCCGAAGGCGCAGTCCGCAATGCAGCCGCTCTCGTCGATCACGCTGTCCGGACTCGGGTACTACCGGGTCAAGAGTGGCCGGATCGCCGGGATGGACTGCTTCATCTCCCGGACCGGCTATACCGGCGAGGATGGCTTCGAGCTCTACTGCCGGGCCCGAGACACCGAGGCATTGTGGAAGGCGGTGACCGAGGCGGGAGCGGTGCCGATCGGGCTCGGCGCCCGGGACTCGCTCCGCCTCGAGATGGGCTACGCCCTCTACGGCCAGGAGATCGACGCCACCATCACGCCATACGAGGCGGGGCTCGGCTGGATCGTGAAGCTCGACAAGGGGTGCCCGTTCACCGGCGACAAGGCGCTGCGCGCGCAGAAGGAGCGCGGCGTGATGCGACGGTCGGTCGGCTTCAAGCTGCTCGGGCGGGGCATCGCCCGTCCCGGCTATCCGGTCTGGATCGGTGGCAAGCAGGTGGACGTGGTCCGCAGCGGCGGGCAGAGCCCCTCCCTGGGCATCCCGATCGGCACGACCATGCTGCCTGCCGGCTCCACCGCGCCGGGCACCCTGTTCGAGGTGGAGTGCCGGGGCGAGCGGATCCCGGCCGAGGTGGTGCGGAAGCCGTTCTGGACGCAAGGGTCGGTGAAGAAGGCGTGAGCAACGCTGCCGTCCGGGTCGGCGTCCTGACGGTCTCCGATGCGGGGTCCCGGGGGCAGCGCGCTGACGAGTCCGGGGACCGCATCGCCGCCTGGGTCCAGGCGCGCGGCGCCCACCTCGCCCGCCGGGAACTGGTGCCCGACGACACCGGCGCGATCGCCATGCGCCTCTGCACCTGGAGTGACAGTGGGGAAGTGGACCTGATCCTGACCACGGGCGGCACGGGGCTCACTCCGCGCGACCTGACGCCGGAGGCCACCCGGGCGGTCCTCGAGCGGGAGGCCCCGGGGCTGGCCGAGGCCCTCCGCGCCGAGGCGCTGCCGCGGTTCCCGCGCGCGGCGCTTTCGCGCGGGATCGCGGGCATCCGTGGCCGCACCCTCATCATCAACCTCCCCGGCAGCCCCGGGGGCGTCGCCGATGGCCTCGTCGTCCTTGACCGGACGGTGGACCACGCCGTGGCGCTCGTCCGGGGCGAAGACACCCGGCACGACTGACCATGTCCGCCCAGATCCTCCTCACCCTCGCCGACCTCGAGACCGCCGTCCCGCTGAATGCGGCGCTGGAACGCGCCGGATTCACCACCGCCCTGGTCTCGCCGGTGGATGATGCCCGCGCCGCACTTCGCCGCGAGGGCCCCGACGTGGTGGTGCTTTCCGGCTCGGTCCACGAGCCCGCCGCACTGCAGCTGGCGCACCAGGCCCGGGACCTCGAAATCCTCACCCTCGCCCTGCTCGAGCCGACTGACCCCGACCCCTCCGACTCGCGCGGCCGGGTCGGGGTCACCATGACCGTCGTCAAGCCGGTGCCCGCCGACGACCTCGTCGCGACGATCGGGCGCCTCGTCGATCGCCGGCGCCTCCAGCAGCACACGGGGATCAGTGGACAGAGTTCGGCGATCCAGGAGGTCCTGGTCAAGATCGAGCAGATGGCGCCGGTCTCCAGCACCGTCCTGATCCAGGGAGAGTCGGGCAGCGGCAAGGAGCTCGTCGCCAAGGGGCTCCACGACCTCTCCCCCCGGCGTGGCAAGCCGTTCATCGCCATCAACTGCGCCGCCCTTCCCGAGACCCTCCTCGAATCGGAACTCTTCGGGCACGAGAAGGGGGCCTTCACGGGGGCGGCGGAACGCCGGCTCGGGCGGTTCGAGCTGGCCGACGGGGGTACCCTCTTCCTCGACGAGATCGGGGAGGTGCCCCAGAGCATCCAGGTCAAGCTGCTCCGGGTGCTGGAAAGCCGCTCCTTCTTCCGGGTGGGGGGGACCCAGGCCATCAAGGTGGACGTCCGGGTCATCGCCGCCACCAACCGGAACCTCCGCGAGCAGGTCGGCCTCGGCGAGTTCCGCGATGACCTCTTCTACCGCCTGAGTGTCCTCAACATCTACATTCCCCCGCTGCGGGAACGTCCCGAGGACATCCCGCTCCTGGTCCGCCGGTTCATTCGCGAGATCGCCCGGCAACACGACCGCCCCTTCCGGGGGATCACCGCCGAGGCGATGCAGCGGCTGGTGGGTGCCTCCTGGCCCGGTAACGTCCGGCAGCTGCGCAACCTCGTGGAATCGATGGTGGTGCTGGCGCCGGGGACAGAGATCCGGGCGTCGGATATCCCCCCGGACATCCTGGCGGGGGCCCCCACCCTCCTTCCCGTGCTGGCGCGCGACGCCGGGGGGGTCGGGCGGGGGCCGGGCAACCAGGAGCTGGAGTTCATCCTCCGGGGGCTGATGGACCTGCGGATGCAGGTCGAGGAGCTCCGCCGGCGGCTCGATGACCGGTCGGGAGGGCGGGTCCAGGTCATCGAGGTCCCGGAGTCTGGACCCCTGGGGATGGGGTCCGAGGAGGACGGGATGGGGGGCGAAGAAACCCCGGTGGTCTACCGCTCCGGGATGCGGATGGCGGACGTGGAGCGGGCCACAATCGAGGCGGTGTTGCATGAATGCGGCGGCAACCGCCGCCAGGCCGCCTCAGCCCTGGGGATCGGGGAGCGCACCCTGTACCGTAAGATCAGGGAGTTTGGCCTCTCGTGACTGTCGCGAAACGCGACGGTGATCTGGCACTGATTCTGCTTGACAGTCGCTAAGTCGAAGCCCGATATTGTATTCTCACGTTGGAGCGACGTGACCGGCACCGTGAAATTTGTGATCGACGCCGAGCGGTGCGTCGCCTGCCTCGCGTGCGTCCGGGTCTGCCCGGTCAACGCGGTGGCGGTGCCACCCGACGACACCGCCGTCCAGATCGTGGACGAGGCCTGCATCCAGTGCGGGCTGTGCGTGCCGTCGTGCCCGCACGACGCGATCGATGCGGCGGGGGACGTCGCGCGTACCCTGGCGCTGATCTCGGGCGGGAATGCCGCCCTGATCCTGGGCACGGAGTCGGCCGCGCACTTCTTCCCGGCCTCGCCGGAGCAGGTGGTCAACGCCTGCTATGCGGCGGGGTTCCGGGTGGTGAGCCGGGGTGTGATCGGCGACGAGCTGGTGGCGGCCGAGTACCTGCGGCTGTGGCGCGAGGGCGGCTGGGGGACCCTGATCCGGTCCACCGACCCGGTGGTGGTGGAGACGATCCGGCACCGGTACCCGGAGTTGATCCCGTACCTGGCACCGGTGGCGGTGCCGGCGATCGCCGAGGCGCGCTACCTGCGGAGCCTCCTGGCGATGGAGCTGCGGCTGGTCTATGCGGGAGTCGTCCTGCCGGGGGAGCATCCGGAGATCGACGCTGCGATCACCTTCCGGGACCTCCAGGAGCTCTTCCGGCTCAAGGGGATCTCAGTGGCCGACCAGCCGGAGTACTTCAGCCGGGTCCCGCAGGAGCGGCGCCGGCACCTGAGCGCGGCGGGTGGGATGCCGCTCGAGCTGCTCCAGGAGGCGCCCCACACCTCGGTGCGGTTCCGGAAGCTGCGGGGCCTGGACGAGCTCCCGAAGCTGGCGCATGCGGTGGCGGTGGAGCGGCTCGACCTGGGGTTCGTGGACATCCTCTCGTGGGAGGGGAGCCTCGACCACCCGCTGGCGGGGCCGTCGGACCAGGTCTGGTGGCGACGGCAGGTCGTGCAGAGCTCGGAGCCGCCGCGGAGCCATCATCCGGTGGTGGAATCGGGGGTCGTCGCGAGCGTGGGGGCGGTGTTCCAGATCCGTCCGCTGCCGATCGCTCCCGACCCGATGGCGGTGCAGGGGGTGCTCGACGAGGTCGGGCTGGGGCCGAATGGGCGGGCGTGGGATTGCCGGGCGTGCGGGTATGACACCTGCCGCCAGTTCGCCGAGGCGGCGGTGGCGGGACGGGCTTCGCTGCGGCAGTGTGTCCCGTGGCTGGCGCGGTCCGCGGAGGAGTCGCGGCGCGAGGCGGCCACCGACCTGCTGACCGGCCTCGCCACCTTCCGGGTGATGCAGGACCGGTTGCAGCACGAGATCGAGCGCAGCAAGCGCAGTGGCGAGCGGTTCACGGTGCTCTTCCTGGACCTGGACAAGCTCAAGGAGATCAACGACCGCTATGGGCACGAGGCCGGCAATGAGGTGTTGCGGGCGGTGGCCCAGGAGATCCGGCGGGCGGTGCGTGCCTCGGACCTGGCGGCCCGCTATGGCGGCGACGAGTTCGTGGTGATCCTGACCCGGACCGAGCGGGCGGGGGCGGAGCGGGTCGGCGAGGCGCTGCGGGCCGGGATCGAGCAGGTGGGCCAGCGGTTGGGCCACCAGGCCGGGCTGGTGACGGTGAGCATCGGGATCGCGGAGTATTCCCCGGGGTCGCCATCCGAGAGCGATGTGCTGGAACGGGCGGATCGTGCCCTTTACGCGGCCAAGGCGAGCGGCCGGAACACGGTGATCTGAGCATGCGGTGGACGAACCCCAATCCAAAGGACCAGGCGACGTGACCGGACCCACGCCCGTGCGCCCGCAGGAATCTTCGGGCCCCCGCATCAGCGGGGGTCACGAGGCGATGCCCGACCCCTGGGGGGTCCGGCGCGCCGAGAACCTGCTCACGTCGCTGGAGGGGATCCTCTCCGCGCGGGTGGTGACCACGCCCCTCGGCGAGGTCAGCGAGATCCACGTCCTGGCGCAGGCCGGGCTGGTCCCCAAGCAGCTGGTGCGCAACATCGAGTCGGCGCTGCTGGCCCAGCTGGGCCTCAAGGTCGATCATCGCAAGATCAGCATTGCCCAGACCGCGGACGTCCGTCCGCTCGAGACGCTGGAGAAG
Organism: Gemmatimonadales bacterium; assembly: GCA_048499805.1. Classification (GTDB taxonomy): domain Bacteria; phylum Gemmatimonadota; class Gemmatimonadetes; order Gemmatimonadales; family GWC2-71-9; genus JAWXBA01. The sequence goes on from JASNZF010000001.1 coordinate 473,196, forward strand.
TCCGCCGTGCGCGAGCGGGCGATGCAGCGCGGGGTCCTGTTCGAGGACCTGACCACGGCGGCGGGAGGGCGGCCCCAGCGGGTGGCGATCACCGTGTCGCTGTCGCACGGTGGGCGCCTGGAATCGGGTACCGAGGAGACGGCGGACACCCCGGTGGGACGGGTGGAGGCGGCGGCCCGGGCGGCGCTGCACGTGCTGGACCGGCTCCTGGCCAAGCATTCGGTGGCGCTCGAGGGCGTTCGGCTGGTGGAGGCGGCGGGGAAGACGGTGGTGTTCGTCATGGTCCGGGGGCTGGGGGGGCGCGACTCGATGCTCCTGACCGGCACGGCCGAGGTGCGGGAGAGTGCCGAGCGTGCGGCGGTGTTCGCCGTGCTGGACGCCACCAACCGGTGGGTCGAGGCGCGGCGCTAGCTCGGACAGGTTTGGGGCCGCGCGGGCGCGGCCTCGCAGTGGGTTCCGGGGGTGGGACGACCCTGAACAAGCGGAAAGGACACAACGGGAGGGGGCCCCGGTCTTCAGCAGCAGGTAGCGGAGACTGAGCGGCTTACAACAGAGCGGAGCGTCAGGTGAGCCATAGCGGGGCTTGCCACTTCCAGCGGGTATGTTGGACGCGAAGGGAGGTGACGCTCAATGATGGATTGGCTCGCAGCCGTGCTTGACTTCTTCGGACATGTGTTCCTCATGTCTGAAGGGCAGAGCTGGTAAGTAGCGAAGCCGGTGCTCCTCTCCTACTCAACTCAATCCATGAGAGCCTCAACGAAAGTCTATCGCTATGTGGCGCTTGTAGCCTTGCTGGCCGTGGTAGGTGTCGGTCTGGCGTGGCAGCAAGAGACTTTGAGTGGATTCGCCCCCCCCGCTCTCTCTGGGGTGGTCGTGCTGGTGCTTGCAGGGCTGTTGCTCGAGGCGTCCAGTATCCGCCTGCGGGGGGGCGATGCTGATGGCTCAATCGCTTTCGTCATTCACATCTCTGCGGGTGTTCTGTTCGGTGGCTTTTGGGCGATTCCGGTCGTGGTGCTCTCTACTTCGCTGGGTCAAATCGCAAAGCGGAACCCCCCGATCAAAGTTGTGTTCAACGTATGTCAGCATGTCCTTGCGATGCTCGCCGCTTTTTCTGTCTATGCTCTGCTTGGTGGTGAGGTGCAGCCTGGGTACCTGATGCCAGGTGCTGCTCGTGACACTGCATATGTTGTCGCGCAGTTGCTTGCCCTTCTGGTCGGCGTTCTCGTCTATATTGGCGTCAATTCAGTCGCGGTGAGCTTTGTTGTAGCGCTTACGACGAGTCGCAAGCCATGGGATGTTTGGCGCACGAACACGCTTTGGGTGCTAGCGTATGACCTCGTAGCCACCGTTCCTGCACTGATCGTTTGCTACCTCTATCTCAAATTCAGCACACCAAATCCGCTAGACCGTATTTGGTTCCTGGTAGTGATCGCGGGGTTGGCGTTTATCCGCCACATCTATGTAAAACTCAATCTCGTCCAAACCCTGAGCGATCAACGTAATAGGGCGTTGGCCCAGCTTGAGCAGAACGTGCGTGATGTCCTGGCGTTGATGGTGAAGTCGATTGAAGCCCGCGACCCCTACACCTCAGGGCATAGCCGCCGAGTGGGTGCGATGTCCAAAGCGATCGCGATCGAGTTTGGGCTCCCGCCGGAGGAGATTGAGAAGGTAGAAAACGCGGCTTTGCTCCACGACATTGGAAAGATCCATGCGGAATTCGCACCGCTCATCGCAAAGGACAGTCGGCTAAGTCCTGATGAATGGGAGATCATGAAGACCCATCCCGTGAAAAGTGCTGAACTTGTATGGTTGTTTTCACCCTTTCGGGGGGATGTGGAGAGGATGATCCGATCCCATCACGAGCGGTGGGACGGCAAGGGGTATCCCGACGGCGTTGCTGGTGAGGCTATCCCGATCGGCTCCCGCATCATCATGATCTCTGATACGATCGATGCCATGACGACCGACCGTCCCTATAGAAAGGCTCTCGGTTTTGATGTTGTTGTTGCGGAGCTTCTGAAGTACAAGGGGATCCAGTTCGATCCGGCCCTCGTCGACGCAGCTATCAGTTCGATGACGATTCGGCGGTTCGTCTCAGAACCCGAGTTTAGGACGGAACAATCTGAAGGGCCGTCGTCCAAGATTTTTGCAAAGGGGCCGCTGCGGTCCCAGAGCTCGTTCTGGGAGGGAACAAAGACTTCCGGATAGGCTGGATTCGCCAATTGAGCTACGCTGGGTGTCCTCGAAATTGACCGTCGACGATCGGGCCGAGTACCCTGAGCCGCTCCAGCCAATCGCAAACGGTTGGTGGCAGCTGGGCCAGCCAAGTTAGTGCTTGTTCCCGGACAGTGTGCTGTTGTGCGGACCACTGACCGTGGAGCAGCAGGTAGCAGCTAGCGATCTCTACTCGGTCAATTGCATCCTGGCGCGTGATTTCTCGCATGAGTTGGTTCAAGAGATCCCGTGCATCCTCCAGTCGGCCGGAGTCCAGCGCTGCCAGTGTCACCCAGCGTGCGAACTTTCCGGTCCAGCCCCGATTCAGGATCCGCGAATAGGCCCCTGTCGTTCCTCTTCGACCGTACTCGAGGGCACGGCTCGCCTTCCCCATTAGTAGGTGAATGTCCGCCTCGTTTAGCAGAAGGGCTTGTGCGCTCCAATCGCTGTTCGTCGCGGGTGCCCTGGCGAGAATGTCGTGGTATCGGTCCAGCGCATCGCCTTCGTTCTGCATCGCGCGCGCTTCACCCACGTAGGTGGCAGCTCTGATGTAGAGTGCGTAGTCCTCAGATCCGCGTGCGATGTCAACGGTGCGCCTACCCCACTCCTCTTGCTCCCTGTACCTCCCCTGCCGGCCGGCTGACACGCTGATGTTCACGCTCGCCTTTCGCGCCAAATAGAGGTTGTCGAGGCGCCAAGCTAGCCGATGCGCCTCGCGTGCGAGCGCCTCGGCCTGCTCGTACTCGCCCACGGCACAATGGGCCGCGCTAAGGCTGTTGACCAGATTCACATATGTGGTGTTGTAGTATCCCGCCTCCTTAAGAAGCTCCAGCCCCTCATTCGCGGCAGCGATGCAGGCGGCCAGGTTTCGGGTGCTGTAGTGGAGAGTCGCTTTGGTAATCATCACGTGGGCGAGCTCTTCTGCGTTTGTCGAGGCGCACTCAATTGGCGTCAGCGCTTGCCAGAGTGCCTCGACGTGCGTCAAGGCTTGGCACTCCTCTGCAATCCGTGCAGCGGCCGCTACGGCGCGGGCGCGAAGCGCTGTGCTCCCTGACTGCGCCGAAAGCCGTAGCAGGACCCCTAGGGCTGCCTCCGTGGAGGTGGGGTGGTTTTCGCCGGTGTGATGGCGGGCAACGATCGTGAGGTAGTCACGTTGTTCAATGTGATGCGCTGCGATCTGGTCTGGGATTGTGCCCAGAATTGTCAGGGAACGCCTCCACAACGAAAGTTCTTGGGAGATTTCAGCATGGAGAAGTAGTGCCTGGACGCGGGAGGCGCCACTTAGTACGCCACTCGCAGCAAGCGCTGTTCCCAGCGCCAGTTCCGCCTCGTGCGGTGCGCCGCTGCAGATCGCATCGTGGGCGCCCTGCAGGAGATGGGGGGCTGCCTCTGACTTGCGGCCACCTCGCACGAGGTGCCACGCGGTCTCGAGCCCTCGCGGTGATTCCTCGCCCGCAACAAGGCGGGCGATCAGGCGGCTTGCTACTGCTGAGTGCAAGGACTGCCTGAGGGTGCTTGGGATCTGCGCGTATGCGTGCCCTCTTACGAGCTCGTTCGTAAAGTCCATGCCGCTTGAGGAGTCTCGTAGGATATGCCGCTGTGTCAGCTCTGTCATGCCGATCATGACCTGAGACGTAGTGAGGTCTGCCACTTGGTAGAGTTGGAGGTCCCCGATGCGCGAGCCGAGGACCGTGGATGCTTGCAGGACTAGTGTTGTCGTCGGCGACAGCTCACCCAAGATACGTTCGACCAGATTGCGGTAAGCGCCCTCTGCTGGGGCGAAGCGATCTGGGTCAGGACGTTCCGTCATCGACCGCACCGACAGCGCCAGGCTCTCGCTGCCGTGCCGGAGCCAGTCCTGTACCAGCAGCTGCAGCACCATCGGTACCCCGCGCGCCGCGTGCAGGAGGATGTGCCGCTCCGACGGGGTCGGGGGGTCGTGGTCCTTGGGCACCAGCCCGGACAGCAGTTCCGAGCTCTCCGCCTCGCTCAGGGGCGGCAGCCGGAGGTGCGACATCCGCAGGTACTCCCCGCCGCCATGGATCCGCGCCGCCCCCGACGAGGCCTGCAGTTCCGAGGTGCGCATCGTCAGCAGCACGATCAGGCGCACCCCCTCGAGCCGCCGGATCAGCAGGTGCAGCACCGTCAGGCTGGCCTCGTCCGCCAGGTGGAAGTCGTCCACCACCATCACCACCGGGTGCTCCTCCATCACCGCCTCCAGCAGCGCCAGCACCCCCTCCGCGAAGTGCAGCCGGGCCGTCTCGCCCTGGCTCTCCCGGGGCGCCGGCAACCCCGGGAACCGCTCCCGGACCCGCGGCACCACCCGCGCTACCTCCGCGAGGGCCGCCGGATCGGTGCTCGAGGCGCCCGGTTTGTCCACCAGCCCCGCGACCAGGGTCGCCACCGCGGCGAACGGGATCGCCCGCTCCAGCTCATAGCACTGCGCCCGGGTGACGCTCGCCCCCTCCAGGGCCGCGGCGGTCGAAAACCGCTCCACCAGCGTGCTCTTGCCGATGCCGCTCTCCCCCTCCACCAGCACGTGGCGCGGCGACTGTCGCACCGCCGACTCCCACGACTCGTAGAGCTGCCGGTACTCGGCCGCCCGTCCCACGAACGGCCGGTCCCGCCAGGGGTCGGTCTGCACCGACGGCGCGCTGTCCCCCACCGGACGCTCCAACCCCCGCCGCCGGAGGCGACGGGCCATCTCCTCCACCAGCGGCGAGGGCGCCGCCTCCAGCTCCACCTGCAGCCGGTCGCGCCACTCCTCGAACACCCGCAGCGCCGCGATCCGGTCTCCCGCGAACGCGAGGGCCTCCATCTTGGCCCGGATCCCATCCTCCGAGAGGGGGTCGATGGTCAGCAGCCGGTCGGCCAGGGTCCCGATCACCCGACTCGCGCCGGTCCGGCGCCCGTGGTCGATCAGCCGGAGCAGCGCCGCGTGGATCGCCGGCAGCCACTGGGCGTGCTGGCGATCCTGCCAGAGGGTGTACTCCTGGGAGTCGCGGATGTCGAAGCCGTGCAGGAAGGTGTCCACCTCGATGGCGGGCAACTCCGGGGTCGGGAACAGCTCGCCCGACTCGAGGCGATCCAGATCCAGGCGCACCAGGGTGTGGCGCAGCCGCAGCACTTCCCGATTGCCCTCCAGCGCCGCCGGTCCCAGCGCCCGCCGGATCGCCGAGGCGGCGGTCGCCAGGGAATGCCGGGCCTCCGCCATCGGCGCACCCGCCCAGAGGAGGTGGGCCAGTTCATCGCGGGCATACTGGGTGCGCCGTTCCACGGCCAAGAAGATGAGCAGCGCCAGGTGCTTGCGGCCCCGCATCCGGACCACACGACCGTTCGGCGCCCGCAGTTCCGGCAGGCCCATGCACTTGAGGTAGAAGGTTCCCGTCACGACCGAGTCCGCTGGGGGGTGCCCGAAGCCTGTCGAGGGAGGGTCAACCAGGACTCAAACTCCCCGACCCTCGGGGGGCCGGAGAGAATCTACGCCAGGAGATGCGCCGTGGTGAGTGTACTCAGGAAGGGAACCCGGGCCGGCCAGCCGGCCCAGCCCGCACCATCATCTCGCCCCGCTGCCCCAGACCATCCGGCCCGCCGACCCGCCGACCCGCCGACCCGCTGTCCCGCCGACCCGCCGACCCGCCGACCCCCCGACCCGCCGACCCTACTTCCCCCACGCCCCCCCACCCACCAGCTCCAGCACCACGTCCTCGCTCGAGCGCCCCGCCGCCTCGGCGGCGAAGTTGGTCATCACCCGGTGCCGGAGCACCGCGGGCGCCACCGCCCGGACATCGTCGAGGTCGGCCATCGGCCTGCCCTCCATCGCCGCCCGCGCCTTGGCGCCCAGCACCAGGTACTGGCTGGCGCGCGGCCCCGCGCCCCAGTCCACGAATTCGCGCACCATGGCCGGGGCGTCGGCATCGCCGGGCCGGGTCATCCGCGCCAGGAGGACCGCCGCCCGGATCAGCCCCTTGCTCACCCCGATCCGGCGGACCAGCCGCTGCATTCCCGCCAGCGCCTCGGCATCGAGGACCGCCGACAACTCGGACACCGATTGCCCGGTGGTCCGCTCGACGATCGTTTCCTCCTCGGTGCGGCTGGGATAGCCCACCCGCAGCTCCAGCATGAACCGGTCCAGCTGCGCCTCGGGCAGCGGGTAGGTCCCCTCCTGCTCGATCGGGTTCTGGGTGGCCAGCACGAAGAACGGCGCCGGCAGCGGGTAGGTGTGGCCCGCAGCCGTCACGGTGTGCTCCTGCATCGCCTGGAGCAGCGCCGCCTGGGTCTTGGGCGGAGTCCGGTTGATCTCATCGGCCAGCACGACGTTCGCGAAGACCGGGCCGTGGACGAACCGGAAGGTCCGCCGCCCGGTGGCCGGGTCCTCCTCCACCAGCTCGGTGCCGGTGATGTCGCCCGGCATCAGGTCCGGGGTGAACTGGATCCGGTTGAACGACAACGCCAGCGCCTCGGCCACCGTCGAGACCATCAAGGTCTTGGCCAGCCCCGGTACCCCGACCAGGAGCGCGTGCCCGCCGGCGAGGATGGCGGTGACGATCCCCTCGACGACCTCATCCTGGCCCACGATGCGCTGTCCCACCTGGGTTCGGAGGGAGCGCACCGCCAGGGCGAGCCGTTCCAGTTGCTGCAGGTCGTCGGTTGGTGGGGCGGAGGCGGTCATGGATGGGGGCCGGGTTTCGGGTTTCAGGTTTCGGGGTTCCGGCTTTCTCCAGGCGGGGTGGGCGCATCGGAGAAACACCGCTCCGATGGCCCAGGCCCGACACCTGGCACCTGACACCCATTCGACTGACCAATATAGACATACGAGCATCGGGACGGGGAAGTTGCCTTGCTTGCGATTTTTTTCACAAGCGGGTACTTTTGGCCCGAAATGGCACCCCAAAATGGCCCCGCGGCCGGGTTTGGCCTGGGGCACAAGTACCTCGGCATGGGGCTGCGGTTCGCGGGCGGGGTCATTCTCTTCATGCTGGCCGGCCTGGGGCTGGACCGTTGGCTGGGGTGGACGCCGTTCGGCACGGTGGTGGGTACCCTGCTGGGGGCGGTCCTGAGCTTCCTCAGCGTCTACCGGGAGCTGCTGGCGGACGAGGCACGGGCCCGCCAGAACGACCGGGGAAAGCGGCCGGATCGGTGAAGCAAACGGTGTTCCTGGGCTTGGCGCTGACCGTGGTGCTGGCGACCCTCCTGTTCGCCGGCTTCGGCTCCGGGGCGGTGGTACCGGCGCTGCTCCTCGGCGCCCTCGCCACCGCGATCCAGGCCGGGGCGGGGCAGGCGATGCGGGGGGCCACGGCGCTGCCCTACAGTGCGTTCCTCAAGCGGTACGGGATGGGGATGGGGCTCAGGCTCCTCGGGGTGGTGGTGCTGATGACGGCGATCATCGCGAAGCCCGGGCTCTTCCTGCCCCTGCCGAGCGCGATCGGGTTCCTGGGGGTGCTGATTCCCCTGCTCTTCTTCGAGACGAGACTGGCACGATGATGGCTGCGGACACCGAAGGCCCGCTGAACATCGGTGAGATGGTCCTCCATCACACCGCCGATGCCTATGGCATCGGGATGGAGCCCTTCTGGCATGTCACCTGGCCCAGCGACCTGCTGGTGGTGCACCTCGGCGGGATGGCGATCAACCTCACGCCCACCAAGCACGTGATCTTCATGGTGATCACGGCGGTGCTGGTCTTCCTCTCGCTCAAGCTGGCCGGCAATGCGCTCACCCGGCAGCGGGCCACCGGCAAGGCGCCGCGCGGGTTCGCCAACGCGATGGAAGCGCTGGTCCTCTTCGTCCGCAACGACATCGCGATCGCCAACATCGGGCATGACGGCGCCAAGTTCGTGCCGCTGATCCTCACACTGTTCTTCTTCATCCTCTACGCCAACATCATCGGCCTCATGCCGTGGGGCTCCGCCGCCACCGGCAACCTGGCGGTGACCGGCGCGCTGGCGGTGATGGTCTTCCTGGTCATCGAGATCGGCGGGATGCGGAAGCTCGGCTTCAAGGGCTACATGGGGACGATCTTCCCCCATGTCCCCGGCATGACCGGGGTCGGCGGCACCATCATGACCGTGGCGATGGCCCCGATCGAGATCCTCGGCAAGCTCGTCAAGCCGTTCGCACTGGCCGTCCGTCTCTTCGGCAACATGACCGCCGGCCACTTCGTGATCCTGTCGCTGTTCGGAATCATCTTCCTGTTCGGCAGCCTGCCGGTCTGGAACTATGCCATCGGCTTCACCACTGCCGGGCTGGTGGTGGGCATCATGCTGCTGGAACTGATCGTCGCGTTCCTGCAGGCGTACGTCTTTGCGCTGCTCAGTGCGGTGTTCATCGGATTGATGCAGCACGAGCACTAGGCGAGTGAGAAGTGAGAAGCGAGAAGTAAGAAGTAAGAAGTAAGAAGTAAGAGGTAAGAGGTAAGAGGAGGTAGGTGGGAGGATGCAGAGAGTCGGGGTGAGTCGGGTAGCTACCAGGCGCGCGGTAACTTCTCCCTTCTCCCTTCTCCCTTGGAGTACGGCGGCCGGGCATGCGACCAATCCCGGAGCGCCGCGTACCTGGCCGAATGGCCGGGGAGATCCGCTGGCCCCTGGGCCGTGGGCGGATGACCGATCGGGCGCCGTTCCGGAAGAGACGGCCGATCCATCGGGTGGCGCAACACCCATGAATCTTCCATGACGACACAAGGGACGACCACATGCTGAACATGCTCGCGATGCTCCAGGACATGGCCCTGACGGCCGAAGCGGCCAAGAACATGAACGCCCTGCTCGGCGCCGGCATCGGCATCGGGCTCGCGATCCTCGGCGCCGGCATCGGCCTCGGGCGCATCGGTGGCCAGGCCGCCGAGGCGATCGCCCGCCAGCCCGAGGCTGCCGGCGAGATCCGTGGCGCGGCGCTGCTCATCGCGGTGCTCCTCGAAGGCGCCACGATCATCGCGCTCGTGTTCGCCCTGCTGTTCAAGCTGATCGCGTAACCGATGGCCGCGATGAGCATGCCGATGCTGGCGCTGCTCCGGGCCGCCGAGGGTGGCCCGACCTCCCCCTTCGAGGTGGAGTTCGGGCTGTTCTTCTGGACCTGGCTTGTTTTCGGGGTCCTGCTCTATGTGCTCTACAAGTTCGCCTATCCGGCGATCCTGGGGGCCACCGAGGAGCGCGAGAAGCGGATTGCCGACCAGCTCTCCGAGGCCGAGCGGCTGAACGCGGAGGCCCGGACGCTGCTCGCCGAGCAGCAGAAGCTGAGCGCCGAGGCGCGGGGGCAGGCCCAGGCCATGCTGGCCGACGCCCGTTCGGCGGCGGAGAAGGAGCGCGCCGCCACCCTCGAGAAGGCGCAGCATGAGCAGGACGCGCTCCTCGACCGGGCCCGTCGCGAGATCTCGGCCGAGAAGGAGCGGGCGCTCCTCGCCCTGCGCCAGGAGGCCGTCGACCTTTCGCTGGCCGCCGCCTCGAAGCTGATCGGGGAGCGGTTGGACGGTCCCAGCGACCGGAAGCTGGTCGAGGAGTACCTCGCCACGCTGGCGAGGAAGGCGTGAGGGCAGTCTCGATCGCCGCCAACTACGCCGAGGCGCTGTTCAGCCTCGGCGAGCGGTCCGGCCAGACCGAGCAGTATGCCGGACTGATCACGGCGGTGGCGGATGCGATCCAGGACCTGCCGCTGGCCCGGGCCGTCCTGCTGTCGCCCAAGGTCACCAAGGCGGCCAAGTCCGAGATCCTGTCCCGGGCCCTGCCCGGTGCGCCGCGGGAGTTCGTGCTGTTCCTCCAGGCCGTGGTGAAGCGCAGCCGCCAGAACCTGTTTCCCGAGATCGCCCTGGCCTACCGGGACCTCGTGGACAGCAAGTTCAACCGCGTCCGGGCCACCGTTTCCGTGGCCCGGGAGCCGGACCCCGGACTGCGAGAGTCGCTGACCGAGGCGCTCTCCGCCGTCGTGGGCAAGGAGGTGCTGGCCGAGTTCGTGGTCGACGCCGACCTGCTCGGTGGTGTCCTGGTGCGGATCAACGATCGGGTGTACGACGGCACCGTGCGCCGCCGGATGACCCGCCTGCGCCGGCAACTGCTCTCCCGCTAGCCTGGGACAGCCCGGCCGACGACCAGCGCCCACCCCGTCCGGGGTGGGCGCTTGGCATTGGTCCCCCGCCCGGCCATGTCCGGTGGACCGGGATTATCTTCCCGGGTCCAGCGTTGCCGGAAACCGCGACACTGTCCCCCACATCTGCACCTGATCTCCAGCCCCGAGGGAGAACCATGCGCCGTCTCGCACCCCCCCGTGCCATCCTGATGGGAGCGGTGACCCTCCTGCTCCTGCTTGCCCCAGGTGGGCTCCATGCCCAGGGACGGGCCTTCCAGCCGAATGACTGGCACAAGGTGACCACCCTCAGCTCCCCGGCGATGTCGCCCGATGGCAGCAAGGTGGCCTTTGTCGTGACCACGGTGGTCGAAGCGGACAACAAGCGGCACAGCGAGGTCTGGGTCGTGCACACCGCCGGCGGGGAGCCGGTGCGGTACACCGCACCTGGCTACGAGAGCACCAGCCCCCGCTGGAGCGACGATGGCACCCGGCTGATCTTCAACTCGACCCGGCCGGGGGGGCGCAGTCCCTGGGCGCTGCGGATGGATCAGCCCGGTGGCGAGGCCTTCCCCTACGAGGCCCCGCAGGCCGGGTCGCGCACCGCCGACGGCAAGACGGTGGTCTGGACCGAGGGTGGCGGCGGCGGGGGCGGTGGGTTTGGCGGGGGCCAGGGCCAGGCGACCCCGGCCCCGGCCGAGCGCGGCGCAGCGGACCCCTACAGCAAGATGGCGCCGACGGCGCGCCCGCCGTACGATGCCATCACCAAGCCGGTGGACCCCGCGCGGTTCGATGGGATGCAGTTCACCCAGCAGCGGATCAAGGCCAATGGCCAGGGCTTCCTGGCCGGGCCGCGGCAGGAGCGGGTCACCCGGCCCGCCCAGCTGATGATCCAGGTCGACGGCGCCGAGAAGCGGACCCTCATCGACGCCGCCTGGTCGCCGCGCAGCGCGATCGTCTCCCCGGACGGGCGTTGGATTGCGTTCGTGGCCGATGCCAAGTTGCGGGCCGATTCGGTGGTGACCGCCGAGGCGGAGGCGCGCGCCCGCCTCCCGTACGATGCCGCTCGCGACGAGGCGCCCACCAACGACAGCGACATCTACATCGTGGCCACCTCCGGTGGCGCGCCGCGCAAGCTCGGCGAGTGGATGGGCACCGAGGGTAGCCTGGCCTGGTCGCCGGACAGCCGGATGATCGCGTTCACCCGCCGGGAGTCGCGCACTAGCCAGTCGGGGCTGTACGTGGTCCCGGTCACCGGGGGCGAGCCTGTGAACCTCACCGCGGGCTGGCGCTATGAACCGGGGAGCTTCGACTGGCTGCCCAACGGGATGATCGCGATGAGCGCCGAGGTGGGCGGTCGGTCGGGGCTCTTCCAGGTCGATCCGCGGACCCGGCAGATGAAGGAGGTCCTCGGGGGCCGCCGGCGGATGAGCGGCTTCTCGTGGGACACCCGGGGCACCCGGGTCGCCTACATCGCCACCAGCACGACCCGGCCCACCGAGCTGTTCCTGGCCAATGCCGACGGCAGCGGCGAGCGCCAGCTGACCCGGTTCAACGACAAGCTGAACGCCGAGATCGCCTGGTCCGACTCCGAGGTCTTCACCTATCCGTCCGTGGGCGGGCTCGAGATCGAGGGCTGGTTGATGAAGCCCCATGGGTACGAGCCGGGCAGGAAGTATCCCCTGGTGCTCTACATCCACGGCGGGCCCCACTCCGCCTACGGCGAGAACTGGTTCGACGAGTTCCAGAACCTCGCCGGCGCCGGGATGTTCGTGCTGTACACCAACCCGCGCGGGTCGAGCGGCTACGGGGCGGACTTCACGTATTCGACCCGGGGACGGTGGTTTGCCGAGGACTACGAGGACCTCATGCGGGCGGTGGACATCGCGGCCCGGCGGCCGGACGTCGATTCGACCCGGATGGGGGTCTCCGGCGGTTCCTACGGCGGCGTCATGACCGCCTGGGTGACCGTCAAGACCGATCGGTTCCGGGCCGCGCAGCTCGACCGGATGATCAGCAACTGGTGGTCGTGGTACGGGACCTCCGATGCCCAGGGGCTGACCGAGTTCGAGTTCTACGGCAAGCCGTGGGACAACCCGGCGATGTACGACTCGCTCTCGCCGATCCGGTACCTGCCCAAGGTGAAGACTCCCTCGCTCCTGGTGCAGTCGGAGGAGGACCACCGGACGCCGATGACCGATGCCGAGCAGTGGTTCCTGGGGCTCAAGCAGCATGGCGTGCCGGCGGAATTCGTCCGCTATCCCCGTTCGACCCACGACCTCAGCCGGACGGGCGAGCCCTGGCTCCTGGTCGATCGGCTGGGGCGGCTTCGGCAGTGGTTCTCGCACTGGCTGGCCCCGGGGGCACCCGCCCGGGTCACGAGCGGGAGGCCGTGACCTTGCGGCGGGGGCGGCATGGGCCGGGCTGAAGCCCCCGGGGGGCCCGGCGACCGCCGGGCCTTCTTCCGCGACAGCATCGGCCGCTGGGTCGATGGCCTGGTGGAGGCGGCCGAGGACCGGGTGGTCCAGAAGCGCTACCTGCGGCCTCCCGGCGCCCTCCCTGAGGTGGGCTTCCTGGCCGCCTGCACCCGGTGCGGCGAGTGCCTTCCGGTGTGCCCGCCGGGTGCGATCCAGAAGGTGTCCACCGCCGGCGGGCTCGCGGCGGGCACCCCGTACATCGATCCCGCGATCCAGGGATGCACGGTCTGCCCCGACATGCCGTGCGCCCGGGCCTGTCCGACCGAGGCGCTGCAGGTGCCGCCCCGCGGGTGGGCCGGTCACCGGCTCGGGGTGCTCGAACTCGTCCCGGAGCGATGCGTTACCTTCGTGGGGACGTCCTGCCGGGCCTGCGCCGACGCCTGCCCGGTCGGGGAGGCCGCGCTCAGCATGGACGCCGGGGGGCATCCGGTCCTCAAGCGGGAGGGGTGCGTGGGCTGCGGCGTGTGTGTCCGCGCTTGCATCACCTACCCCTCCTCGATGCAACTTCAACCGTTGGAGCGGTGATGCCTGACGTCCCATACCGGGTCGAGAAGCCCTGGGGCCATGAACTCATCTGGGCCGTGACCGACCGGTACGTCGGGAAGATCCTGCACGTGAAGGCGGGGCACGTGCTCTCCTGCCAGTACCACAACCGGAAGGACGAGACGATGCACGTCCTGTCGGGCGAGCTGATCCTCCGGACCGCGGCCTCGGAGTCCGAGCCGCTGCAGGCCCGGCCACTCCGCGCCGGCGAGACGGTGCACATCCCCCCGCGCCTGATCCACCAGATGGAAGCGGTGACCGACAGCGATGTCCTCGAGGCCTCCACCCCGGAACTGGACGACCTCGTCCGGCTCACCGATCGCTATGGAAGGAGCTGATCGATGCAGGTGATCATCCCGCTGGCCGGCAAGGGCACGCGACTCCGGCCCCACACCCACGTCGTGCCCAAGCCGATGCTCAAGGTGGCGGGGCGCCCCGTCATGGACTGGGTCATGGATCGCCTGTCGGGACTGCCGGTCTCGGAGCTGATCTTCATCACCGGCCACCTCAAGGAGCAGGTCGAGGCCTACTCCTCCGGCCGCTACGGCCATCCCTGCCGCTACATCGAGCAGGTCACCCAGGACGGCACCGCCGGCGCGGTCAACCTCGCGCGGCCCCACATCCACGAACCGATCCTCATCATCTTCGTGGACACCGTCTTCGAGGCCGACCTCTCGATCATTCCCCGCACCAACGCCGACGGGATCATCTGGGCCAAGGAGGTGGAGGACTACCAGCGCTACGGGGTGGTGGTCACCGACCGCGCCGGGTTCATGACCCGCATCATCGAGAAGCCCTCGGAGCCGATCTCCAAGCTCGCCAACATCGGGCTGTACTACATCCGTGACACCGCCGCCCTCTGGCAGGGGATCGACCACGCCCTCGCCGCGCCAGCCAACCGCGGGGAGTACTTCCTCACCGATGCCTTCCAGCACATGATCGAGCAGGGACGGAAGATCCTCACCGCCGAGGTGGGGGACTGGCTCGACTGTGGCAAGCTGGAGACCCTCCTCGAGAGCAACGAGACGTTGCTCCGGAAGGGCGCGGCTCGGCATCCCGCCCTGCCGGGCGTCACGATCCACGAACCGGTGTACATCGAGGATGGGGTGACGATCGAGCGCAGCACGATCGGACCCAACGTCTCGATCGAGACCGGGACGGTCATCCGGGACAGCACCCTCGCCCACTGCATCGTCGGGCCGGGCGCCCGGCTGCACCGGGTCGCGCTGGATCACTCCATGCTGGGGCGGGAGGTCGAGATCGCCGACTTCCGCGGCACCGCCAGCATCGGCGACCACTCCGTGGTCCTCGGCTCCCCCTGATCCGGGCACGCTGCCACCCCCATGGCAACCACTGACGACCTCTGCCGATCCTGGCTGGACCTGCTCGGGCACTTCGATCCGGCGACCGGCCCGGGGGCCGGGGCCGCCGGCGCCGCCTCCCGGCTCGGCGCGTTCGATGCCGCGAGCGTCCGGGAGCACCTCGCCGCGTGCCGGGCGATCGCGAGTGCGGTGGAGGACCTCGCCCTCGACGAGGTAGGGGAGGAGATCGACCGCACCGCGCTCCTGGCTGCGGTCCGCAGTCGGGTCGCCCGCTTTGAGCGGGACCAACCGCACCTGCGCCACCCGGGATTCTGGCTCGATCACCTCGGCCGGGCCCTGCTTCCGCTGGCCCCGCTTTCGGCGGATCCGGCGGTGCTCGCCGGGCGGGCCGAGGCGGTCCTCGCCCGCCTCCGCGCCGTGCCCCAGTTCCTGGCCACCGCCCGCGAAACGATCCGGAAGCCGCCGGCAGTCCTGGCCGACGCCGCCATCGCCATGGTTCCCGCCCTCGTGGAAGGGATCCACGAGCTGGTTGAGCAATGCGACCCGCTGCTCCTCGACCAGCCCGGTGAACTCGCGGCGGCCGCCACCGAGGCCGAGAGTGCGCTGGTCCGCCTCCGGATGTCCCTGGTCAGCGAGCTGGGCCGGGACGAGGCGCCGCATGCCGCGGCGGTGGGCGAGGAGCGGTTCACCTGGATCCTCCATCACTCCTGCATGCTCCGGGCTTCGGCTGGCGAGGTGTGGCGCTGGGGCCAGACCCTGGCGGATGAAGTCGAGGGACGGGTGGAGGCGCTGGCGGCGGAGATCGCCCCGGGCCAGGGGTGGCAGGACACCTTCGAGGAGGTCCGTGCGGCGGCGCTGGTCTCCGGGGACCTGCTGGAGGCGGGTGCCCTGGCCCTCGCGCACGCCCGGGAGCGCAGCCGGCACGCCGGGTGGTTCCGCCATCGCGAGGGCGAGGTCGAGGTGCGGGAGGCCCCGGCGTGGCTGGCGACCGTGGTGCCGTTCACCGAGTACGTCCCCCCGGTGCCGACCGCGCCCGACCCGGTCGGTCTCCTCTACCTGGTGGCGCCCGGGGGAGCGCTCGAACCCGACGCGGTGGCGTGGCGGCGCGGCGAACTCGACCGCCACCGACTCGCCGTGCTGGCGGCCCACGATGGTTGGCCCGGTCGGCATGCCCAGGCCCTGGCGGCACGAGGCGCGGGGTCGGAGGTCCGCCGCTGGCTGGCCTCGCCGATCTCGACGGCCGGCTGGGGATGCTATGCCGAGGAGTTGGTGGTCGAGGAGGGCGGGCTGGCGGCTCCGGAGGATCTTTTCTCGCAGCAGGTGCTGCTCCTGGTGCGGGCGCTCCGGGTGGTGGTGGATGCGGGCATCCACACCGGGCACCTGACCCCCGCGGCCGCGCTCGACCTGCTGATGACGCGGATGCCGATGGATCGTCACGCGGCGCTCGCAGAGGTGCGACGGATCTGTGCCGCCCCCGGCCTGGCATCGGCCTATGCGCTGGGGCGCCGCGAATTTCTCGACCTGCGGCGGGCGTGGCGGGCGACGGCACCAGGCACCCCGTTGCATGAGTTCCATGAGGCGGTGCTGGCGTACGGGCGGATCCCGCCGGCGCTGGTTCGCTGGGGGATGGGGCTGGACTGAAGGGGGGCCTGGTCCGGAAGGTGCTCGGGTAGGTGTCCCTGGACCTGTGACTGCCCCTCGACCGTCGCTGAGGCATCGTCCCCTGCTCCAACGCGCTCCCCTTTCACTCCTGCCTTCTCACTTCTCACTTCTCACTTCTCACTGCTCACTGCTCACTGCCTACGCCTCCCTCCACTCCTGCCGTCCCTCGTCACGTCAAGGGACTCGCCGCGGTGTCGTTCTTCAACGACTTCGCCAGCGAGATGGTGTACCCACTGCTGCCGGCGTTCATCACCGGAGGGCTGGGCGGCGGCGCCGCCATCCTCGGAGCACTTGATGGAGCCGCCGACCTGACGTCGGCGGTCCTCCGCTGGTTCAGCGGGCGCCTCGCCGACCGGCCAGGCTGGCGCAAGCCGCTCATCCTGGCGGGCTACCTCACCGCCGTCCTGGTCAGGCCGATCATCTCCTTCGCCACCTCCGCCTGGCAGGTCGTCGGCTTCCGGGTGGTGGATCGGGTGGGGAAGGGGCTCCGGTCGCCAGCCCGGGATGCGATGATCGCCGCCTTGACCCCCGCCAGTGCGCGGGGACGCTCGTTCGGGTTCCACCGCGCGGCGGATCACGCAGGGGCGGTGGCGGGGTCGCTGATCGCCTGGATTCTGCTCCAAGGCCAGGTGGAGGTCCGGGAAGTGATCGGGTGGAGCGTGGTCCCTGGCGTCGTCGCTTTCCTGGTGCTCGCATGGGTGCTGCGCGGGGTCCGGCCCGGTCCCTCCCTCCCGTCCCGATCCCCCGAACCTGCCCAGGCCGGAATGGCGCCCGCCGAGGATGCCACCGGGCGGCGCTTCTGGCTTCCGGTCGCCGCGCTGTCCGGCCTGACGGTCTTCCGGCTCCCCGAGGCGCTGCTGCTGCTGTTCCTGCTCGATGCCAGGCTTGCCATCGCGATCGTACCGCTGGTCTGGGCCGGGCTGCACGTCGTCCGGACGGTGGCAGCTTATCCCGGCGGCATCGTGGCGGATCGCCTGGGACCGCGCGCCGCGCTCCGCCTCGGCTCGCTGCTGTACGCCGCGCTGGTCGCCGTGCTTGCCATGCAGGACTCTGCCGTGGGCGCCACCGGGGTGTTCCTGGCCCTGGGGCTGGTGACCGGGATGATCGAGCCGGCGGAGCGGGCCCTGGTGGCTGCGTTGGCGCCGGTGCGGACCGGGAGCGGCTTCGGGACCGTGCAGGCGATCAGTGGGATCGCGGCGCTGCCCGCGGGGCTCCTCTTCGGGAGCGTCTACCAGTGGCAGGGGCCCGAGATGGCCTTGCTGGGCTCGGCGGGGATGGTGGCGGTGATCGCCCTGGGGTGGGGCGGCCGCGCAGCCGGCAGGTAGGACCGCGGGCCTGGTCCACCTTGCCACCCCGGTGTGCAACCCGTACCTTCTGCCCCGAATGCCTACACCCAGCAGCGGTTCCCCCGGCGCCTGGCCTGGCGACGCCCCGTCCACGACGGGGGTGGGACTGGTGGAGCCCAAGCCCGCGCGGGTGGAGCCGGAGGGTTTCGCCGGCCGGACGGTGATCGTGACGGGTGGGGCCACCGGGCTGGGCCGGGCCATCGCCATCGATTTCGGCCGTCGCGGCTGCAACGTGGCCTTCTGCTTCGTGAACCTTCCCGGCCGGGACGTGCGGGAGATGGCGCTCCTCACCGAGACCACCCTCAGCGCGATGGGGACCCCGGTTCTCGCCACCACCTGTGATGTTCGGGACCGGAACGCGGTCGGCCGCTTCGTCGACGAGGTCCGGGAACGGTTCGGGGCGGTGCACTACCTCGTGAACAATGCCGGGATTGCCCATGACGGCGCCCTGTGGCGGCTCTCGCCCGAAGATTGGCGCGAGGTCATCGACACCAACCTGACCGGCGCGTTCAACATGATCCAGGCCGTCGCCCCGATCTTCCGTGAGCAGCGGGGTGGCAAGGTCGTCAGCATCAGTTCCCACCAGGCCGGACGGCCCGGCTTCGGCGTCACCTCGTTCAGCGCCAGCAAGGCGGGGTTGGAGGGGCTGACCCGGGCCGCGGCGGTTGAACTCGGTCCGGCCAACGTAAACGTCAACGCCGTGGCACCCGGATTCATCCGCACCGAGCGCCTCGACCAGCTCCCCGGCGAGGTGGTCGACCGGGCCAAGAAGCGGGCGGCGCTCGGGCGCCTGGCCGACCCCGACGACGTGGCGCGGGTGGTGGCCTTCCTCTGCTCGGAGGACGCCCGGCATGTCACCGGCCAGGTGCTGGTGGTCGACGGCGGCCTGTCGCTCGAATAGCCCAGAATCAAGCCGGAAATCGCGTGCCCGTCGATTGGATTCCCCGACGGGCGCGATTAGTTTCGGCCCATGTCCTCCCCCCGTTCACCGATCCGGCACCTGCTGCTGGCCGTGGCGCTTGGCGCCTGTGCCGGCAGGGCACCGGCCCAGAAGGTGCCGGTGGCGGAGCCCCTGATGACCGCTGCCCTGGCCGGTGCTCCGGTGATCGTCCCCCCGCTCACCATGGTCCTGGCCGATCCCGGGATGCCAAGTGGGATCCTGCCCGCCGACCGCACCGCGCTGGTCGCCTGGGCTGACTCCCTGGTCGGGGCGCTGCTGTTGGAGCGGGCCCCCGAGGTCCGCTGGGTGCTTCCCCCGGAGCTGCGTCGGGTGGCCAGCCGGGCCCCAGGCGTGGTGCCCGATCCCGACCAGATGGGCCAGGCGGTGCTGCGCCAGGAGTCCCTCCGCACCGTACCCGACCCGCTCCGGGGCTACCTCCGCAACCTGATGGCCCTGGCCGGCGGGGGGCGTCACGCCTTCGTGCCCGCGGCGGTCGTCTGGTCCGGTGGCGAGGTGCCCGGCGAGGTGGCGGTGCGCGTCGCCGTGGTTCTCGCCGATGGCCGGAGCGGCGCCATTCTCTGGCGGACCACCGCCGCCGCCAGCGGTCCCACCCCGGGTGCGGCGCTCGCGGCGGCATTTGCCCAGATCTTCCCCGTCTTGTGACCGCAGGCTCATGACCACTCACGACGTAACCCTCATTCCCGGGGACGGCATCGGTCCGGAAATCACCGACGCCACCCTGAAGGTCCTCGCTGCCACGGGACTCTCCTTCAACTGGGACCGGCAACTGGCCGGGATGGCCTCGGTGGAATCGGCCGGGACGCCAATGCCGGAGGCCACCCTCGAAAGCATCCGGCGCAACCGGCTGGCGCTCAAGGGGCCCCTGACGACGCCGGTGGGCGGCGGGTTCCGCTCGGTCAACGTGGCGCTCCGCAAGGAATTCGAGCTCTATGCCAACCTCCGGCCGGCCCGGACGATCGTGCCCGGCGGCCGGTTCAGCGATGTCGACCTGGTCATCGTGCGCGAGAATGTCGAGGGGCTCTACGTGGGGGTCGAGCACTTCGTTCCGGTGGCCGGGGATCCGCGCGCCGTCGCGGAGTCGATGGCGATCGTGACCCGGGGCGGGTGCGAACGAATCATCCGGTTTGCCTTCGAGTACGCGGTGAGCCGGGGGCGCCGCAAGGTCACGGTGGTGCACAAGGCCAACATCCTGAAGATGGTCGGCGGCCTCTTCCTCGAGGTGGGCCGGGATGTGGCCAGGGACTATGAGGGGCGGATCGAGTGGAATGACCTGATCGTCGACAACGCCGCGATGCAGATGGTGATCCGGCCCGAGCAGTTCGACGTCGTGGTCACCACCAACATGTTCGGCGATATCCTCTCCGACCTCGCCTCCGGCCTGATCGGGGGGCTGGGCCTCGCCCCCGGCGGCAACATCGGGACCGGCGCCGCGATCTTCGAGGCGGTACACGGCAGCGCGCCCGACATCGCGGGGCAGGGGATCGCCAACCCGAGCGCGCTGATCCTCGCCGCCGCCATGATGCTCGACTACCTCGGCGAGGTGCCGGCCGCCGACCGGATCCGGGCCGCGGTCGAGGACACCATCGTCACCGACGGGATCCGGACCCGCGACCTGGGCGGAACCGCCACCACCGCGGAATTCGGGAGTGCTGTCGCAGCCCGGGTTGGGTGAATACCCGGGCATTCCCCTCCCGGAGGTGCCCTGCGCCCGATGCGAGCGCCGGGTACGCGGGCTCGGGTGGGGCGACCTCTGCGCCGATTGTCACAAGGAACGCCGGGGGCGTGCAAGTCGGCTCTCCCAACGCATCTCCCTACCGGCAGCACTCCTCATGGCGGCCTGGGTGTTCCTGCGGGTCCCCGACGACCCCGCTGCCCGGGTCTACGGTGGCATCGCGGTCCTGGCCACCTACGTGATCGTCCGGCGGATCGTCCACGTCCTGGCGATGGAATACCTGCCCCGATAGGCGCCGGCGGTGTCCGGCCCCCGCTCCAGGAGCTTCCCGTGACCGACTCTCGCCTCCCCGTCCTGCTGGCCAGCCTCCTCCTCGTGGCCGGTGCCACACCGCTCAAGGCCCAGTCCAGCTTCACGATCTACAACGACGGCCGGGTCCTGGCTCGCCGCACCCTCCCCGTCCGGGTCCCCGCGGGTGCCAGCCAGCACCGGCTGGCACTGGGCCCACTCGATCCGGGATCGGTGTTCATCCTGGACTCGACCCTCACGGTGACCGGCGCCCAGTTCGATGGCGCCGTCGACGACCAGAACACCATGCGCCGGGCGGTCGGTCGGCGGATCCTCTTCCGGGTGGCCGCTCCCAGGGACACCGTCAGCGCGCTGGTCCTGGGCACCGATCCCGAGCGCTTCCAGCTGGCCGATGGCACCGTCACCTTCGGCCGCCCGGGCCAGCCGATGTACCCGGCGGAGCTGGTGCTGCTCGAGCCAACCCTGACCCTGGCCCTCCGCGCCGCCACCGCCCGGCCGTCGCTCGCGCTCGGCTGGTTCACCAGCGGCGCCTCGTGGGATGCCCACTACAGCGTGATGCTGCGCGGTGGCTCGGCACGGATCGCCGGCCACGCCGCCATCCAGGGTGGGAACCTGTCCGCCGATTCGGCGGAGGTCCAGCTGCTGGCAGGGTCGGTCGGCAACGCCCAGCGGCCCGCGTTTCGCGACTTCGCGGGCCGCGCCAGTGAGATGATGGTCGCCGCCGCCCCCATGGCCATGGCAGGCTCCGAGCAGGTGGGCGAGGCGTACCTCTACTCGATCCCCGGGCGGCTGACGCTGCGCCCCGGGGTGGTGACCACCGCCGGACTGTTTGAACCGACCACGGCGCCGGTGGAACGGACCTTCACCGTGACCTCCAACCTTCCCTACCGCGGCCCCATCGGCCAGACCGGCGATGAGGGTGAGATGCCCGTCGCGGTGACCTACGTCCTGCGGCGCGCCCCCCGGACCCCCTTCGGGGACCTGCCGATTCCCGGCGGCGTGGTCCGGCTCTACCAGGCGGACGAGGCCGGGCGCCCGCAGCTGGTCGGTGAGGCAGCGGTCGGGCACACCGCGGCGGGACAGGACCTCCGGGTCAACGCCGGGACGGCCTTCGACCTCACCGCTCGCCGGGTGCAGACCAGCTATGCGACCCGGCGCGATTCCACCCGAACCACCGCCACGGCGGCATACCGGGTCACGGTGGCGAATGCGAAGGACTCAATGGTGACGGTCGATGTGCTCGAGGATCGGGGCGGCGAGTGGCGGGTGGTCCAGTCCTCCGTCACCGCCGAGCGCCCGTCCGCGACCCGGGCACGGTTCCGGGTGCGGGTGCCCGCCCGGGGCGAGGTGGTGCTGACCTACACCCTCCAGGTGATCTGGTAGTCATTTGCACGGGTGGCCGGGGCCTTCCATGGGCGAAGGCTCCGGCCACGCCTTCCCGCCTGCCCACCTTCCCGCCTGCCCACCTTCCCGCCTGCCCGCCTGCCCGCCTGCCAAGCAAAACGACCGATTTCCGGCTAGATTTCAGGCCGGAACTTGGTTGGTTTGGCCTTTATTCGGGGGAGTCATGGCTGTCGGCGTCAGCAGCGCCCAATTCACCGGTGTGGACTTCTACGACCTCGACTCCCTGCTCAGCGAAGAGGAGCGCGCGGTCCGGGACAGCGTCCGCGCGTGGGTGGATGAGCGGCTGATGCCGGTCATTGGTGCCTGTTACGTCGAGGGCCGGTTCCCGAAGGAGCTGATCCCGGGCATGGCCGAGCTGGGCCTCTTCGGGGCGAACCTGCCCGAGGAGTACGGCTGTGCCGGCCTGAACAACGTGGCCTATGGGCTGATCATGCAGGAACTGGAACGGGGCGACAGCGGGATCCGCTCCTTCGCCTCGGTGCAGGGTGCCCTGGTGATGTACCCGATCCATGCCTTCGGGTCGGAGGACCAGCGCAAGGCCTGGCTCCCCAAGCTGGCGGCCGGGACCGAGATCGGCTGCTTCGGGCTGACCGAACCGGACTACGGCTCCAACCCCGCGGGGATGATCACCACCGCCCGGGAAACTGCCGACGGCTGGGTGCTCAACGGCACGAAGATGTGGATCACCAACGGCTCCCAGGCGACGGTCGCGGTGGTCTGGGCCAAGACCGGTGAACTCGACGATCCCAAGTCGATCCGGGGGTTCATCGTCCCGACCGACACCCCGGGATTCACGGGCAAGGACCAGAAGGGGAAGCTCTCGCTCCGGGCCTCCGACACCAGCGAGCTGCACCTGCAGGACGTCCACCTCCCCAAGGATGCGATCCTGCCGAACTCCGGGGGGATCAAGAGCCCGCTGATGTGCCTGACCCAGGCCCGCTATGGCATCGCCTGGGGCGGGATCGGGGCCGCGATGGCCTGTTACGACGAGGCGCTCCGCTACGCCGGCAACCGGGTGATGTTCAACCGCCCGATCGCCCAGACCCAGATCCAGCAGGTCCGCCTGGCCGACATGCTCACCGAGATCACCAAGGCGCAGCTGCTCACCCTGCAGCTGGGCCGCCTGAAGGATGCCGGCACCATGACCCCGGCGCAGGTGTCCCTCGCCAAGCGCAACAACGTGAACATGGCCTGCGAGGCGGCGCGCGAGGCGCGCCGGTTGCTGGGTGCCAATGGAATCCTGGCCGAGTATCACTCGATGCGGCACATGGCCAACCTCGAGTCGGTCTACACCTACGAGGGCACCCACGACATGCATTCCCTGATCCTCGGGCACGAGGTGACGGGGCTGAGCGCCTTCTAGACCGGTGTCGGGTGCCGGGTGCCGGGTTTCGGCGGCCCCGATGTGGAATCGAGCGATTGACTGTTACCGGCCGTTTCGCACCTTCCGGACCGACACCCGACACCCGACACCCGACACCCGACACCCGACACCCGACACCCGACACCCGACACCCCTCCGCACTCCACCGGAGCTCCACGTGAAGATCGCCGTTTGCCTCAAGCGTGTCCCTGATACCGAGATGCGGTTCGGCATCGCCCCGGACGGCAAGTCCGTGGACGCGACCGGGCTCAAGTTCGAGATCAGCACCTTCGATGAGTACGCGGTCGAGGCCGCACTCCAGCTCAACGAAGCCCATCCGCCCGGCGAGGTGACCGTGGTGGGTCTCGGCCCCGACGCACTGGGCGAGCAGCTCCGCCGGGCCCTGGCGATGGGCGCCGACCGCGCCATGCACCTGACCGTCGACGAACCGCCCTTCGATGCCCTGGCGATCGCCACTGCGCTTGCCGCCGAGCTCAAGGATGGCGGGTTCGACCTGATCCTGTTCGGTCGCAACGCCACCGACACCGGTACCGGTGCTGTCGGCTCGATGACGGCCGAACTGCTGGGTCTTCCATGTGTCACGGCCGTCTCCCACCTCGAGATCCAGGGGAGTGAGGGCACTGCTCGTCGCGAGCTGGAGGGTGCCACCGCCACGGTCGCCTTCTCCCTTCCCGCGGTGCTGACCATCGACGAGGGGATCGCCCGCCCGCGCATCGCCGGGCTCAAGGGGATCATGGCCGCCAAGAAGAAACCGATGGACGTGCGTCCCGCGTCGCTGGGTCCGGTCACGGTGGTGGTGGACCGCCTGGCCCTTCCGCCGGAGCGCCAGGCGGGCCGGATCGTGGGCGAGGGCCCTGACGCTGTTCCCGAGCTGGTCCGCCTCCTCCACGACGAAGCGAAGGCTATCTGATGGCTGACCTCCTTGTTGTCGCAGAGACCCGCGCGGGCGCCCTCCGGAAGGTGGCGCTCGAGGTGGTGAGCGCGGCCCGCCAGGCGGCCGATGCCGCCGGTGGTGCCGTCCATGTGCTGGTGTGTGGGGGGCCGGGGACGGGGACCGTCGCCGAGGCGCTCGGTCGGCATGGCGCCGACCGCATTCACCTGGTGGAGCATGACGCGCTGGCCGAGTACAACGCCGAGGCGGTTGCCGCCACGGCCACCGCGCTGGCCCGTTCCACCGGGGCGCGGGTGGTGCTCTTCAGCGCCAGCGTCGAGGGTCGGGACCTGGCGCCGCGCGTCGCCGCCCAGCTCCAGGCCGGGTTGGCGGCCGATGTCACCACCTTTGCGATCGAGCCCGATCACCTGCGCGCCACCCATCCGGTCTACACCGGCAAGGCGATCGCGACCCTGCGCCTGACGGGCACCCCGGCCCTGCTGTCGATCCGTCCAGGGGCCTATTCGCCAGTGGAGCAGCCCGGCAAGGGTGAGGTGGTGACCCTGGCCCCGGCCGTGGATCCCACGACAACCCGGGTGCGCGTGACCGAGGTTGGCGCGCGCGGTGCGGCCAAGCTGGACCTCGGCGAGGCGCCCGTCATCGTGGCCGGGGGCCGGGGGCTCCGGGCGGCCGAGCATTTCGCGCTGATGGAGCAGCTGGCCGACGCCTTCGGGAACGCCGCCGTCGGCGCGACCCGGGCCGTCACCGACGACGGCTGGCGTGACCCGGCCGACCAGATCGGCCAGACCGGGCGCCTGGTGAGCCCCGATCTCTATGTCGCCGTGGGGATCTCCGGTGCGGTCCAGCACCTGGCCGGGATGCGCACCTCCCGGGTCATCGTGGCCATCAACCGTGACAAGGATGCCCCGATCTTCAAGGTGGCCGACTATGGCATCGTCGGTGACCTGTTCGAGGTGGTCCCCCGCCTGATCGAGGAGATCCGCGCGAGGAAGGCCGCCGGATGAGCACCATCCTCCCCCTGCGCCACCAGGCCCCGCTGCCCCAGGACCGCTTCATCCGGGCGGAGTCACCCGGATCCGAGGCGGTGGAGATGGACGTGCTCTTCGTCGGAGCGGGGCCCGCGGGGTTGGCCGGCGCGATCGAGCTTGCTCGCCTCGTCCAGGAGGACGGCACCCTCGGCGAGATCGGCATTGGCGTCCTCGAGAAGGCCGAGAGTCTCGGCGAGCACAACCTCTCCGGGGCGGTGGTGAATCCCCGGGCCTTCCAGGAGCTCTTCCCCGACCTGACCGAGGCCGACTTCCCGTTCCGCCAGCGGGTGGACAGCGAAGCGGTCTATTTCATGACCGAGGGCGGCGCGACCCGGATCCCGACGCCACCCACGATGCACAACACCGGCAACTGGTCGGCTTCGATCTGCGAGATCGTGCGCTGGCTGGGCGAGAAGGCCGAGGCCCTTGGGGTCAACGTGTTCACCGGATTCCCGGTCGAGGCGCTCCTGGTGGAGGCGCACCGGGTCGTCGGGGTGCGCACCACGCCCACCGGACTCACCCGCCAAGGGGAGCCGGGCGCCGACTTCACCCCGCCCACCGACCTCTCGGCTCGGGTGACGGTCCTCGCCGAGGGGACCCGCGGCCCGCTCGCCCAGGCGTGGACGCAGTGGCAGGGCGTTGGCTCCGCGAATCCCCAGATCTTCGCGCTCGGGGTCAAGGAGGTCTGGGAAACCAAGGTGCCGCTCGACACGGTCATTCACACCATGGGCTGGCCGCTTCCCCGGGATGCCTTCGGGGGGTCCTGGTTGTATCCGCAGGGTCCCACCCAGGTGTCCCTGGGGCTGGTGGTGGGACTGGACTACCGGCAGGCCAACCTCGACGTCCATGAACTGCTCCAGCGGATGAAGCTCCACCCGTTGTTCGCCAGGTACCTCGAGGGCGGCACCCTGCTCGAGTGGGGGGCCAAGACGATTCCGGAGGGCGGGTACCACGCCCTGCCGGAGCGATTCAGCGGCGACGGCCTCCTGATGGCCGGGGATTGTGTCGGGTTCGTGGACGTGCCGTCCCTCAAGGGAATCCACTACGCCATGCAATCCGGCATCTACGCCGCCCGGGCGATCTTCGCGGCACTCAAGCGCGGCGACACTTCCGCCGCCGTCCTTGGCGAGTACGACACGATGGTCCGGTCGAGCTACATCGCCGGCGACCTGCACCGGACCCGCAACATGCGGTTGGCCTTCAAGGATGGCTTCGTGCGGGGCGCCGCGAAGGCGGGACTGATGACCCTCACCGGCGGGCGGTTCCCGGGCGGGCGGATCGACATGCACGCCGACGCGGAGGCGCCCCGGACTCCCGGGAGCTTCCCCGCCTTCCAGCCCGATGGCACCCGGACCTTCAGCAAGCTCGATGCGGTCTTCAAGTCCGGCAACGCCACCCGGGATACCATTCCCTCCCACCTCGTGGTGGGCCGGGACATCACCCCGGAACTTGCCGACTTCTACTCCCACCTCTGCCCCGCCGGGGTCTATGAACGGGTCGGGGACGAGTTGCGCGTCAACCCCCCGAACTGCGTCGACTGCAAGGCCACCGACGTCCTCGGGCCGCGCTGGACCCCGCGGGAGGGAGGGAGCGGACCCCGCTACCGCGCGATGTGATCACATCGTGACCATCGGCTGAAACTCGGCCGCATCCCGGTCGGTAGTGATGGAATGCCGACTCTTCTCCGCGCCGCGTCTGGACGTTCCACTACGCTGGAACACGCCAGCATGCGCAGGGTGCGCGCCCTGCAGCCGTTCGACCTCCTCCAGGCCCACTTCGTCTCGCACCGGTTTGCGCCGCACGCCCACGAGACCTATGCCATCGGGGTCTGCTCCGCTGGCCGGGTGGCGGTGCGACACCGCGGGAAACGCCACGTCATGGGCCCCGGCGACCTCCTCCTCATGAACCCCGGTGAGATGCACACCGGGGAGCCCGATAGCTCCGAGGGCTGGACCTATCGGATGATCTATCCCGGCGTGGAAGCGCTCCAGGGCGCCGCCAATGCCCTTCGCCGGCGCCGGGGCCCGGCGCCGGTGCTCCCCGCGCCCGCCCTCCGCGATCCTCGGCTCGCTGCCCGGGCCGACGTGATGTTGCGGGAGATGGCGGTGGGCGCAGATCCGCTCGCGGCGGAGTGCCTGTTTGTCGGCTTCCTGGAGGCACTGCTCAGCCGAGGCCCGGAGGGCACTCCCCGCCTGGTGCCGCTTCGGGGCCTCAATCCGCGGATCTCTCGGGTCCGCGAGTACCTCCACGCCCACTTCGCTGCACCGGTCACCATCGCGGACTTGTCTGCCGTGGCCCAGCTCAGCGGCTTTCACCTGATCCGGCTCTTTCGCTCGCGGGTGGGACTGCCTCCCTACATGTACCTGGAGCACCTCCGGGTGGCCCGGGCGAAGGAACTGCTGGCGGACGGCGTGGGGCTCGCCGACACCGCGGCCCAGACGGGCTTCGGCGACCAGAGCCATTTCACGAGGCGGTTCAAGCAGGTGGTCGGCGTGCCACCCGGGCGCTACGCCAGGCAGGTGCTGCGCTCCTAGGCGACCGGACCGGGGCTCACGGAATCGCAGTCACCTGCCCCAGGAAGAGCAGCGTTCCGGAGAACCGCTCCCGGATCGCCACGAGGAACGGACGGTCCACCCGCATCTCGAAGGTCAGTGGCAGGGATGTCACCCCGACCTGGACCGCCGTCGCTGCTGCCGCCTCGGTCCCCTCCTCGTTCACGTCCACGAAGGTCTTCTGCAGCACGGAGGAGAGGAACAACTGGATTGGCGGGGCGGCCATCCGGCTGAAGTCCGCCTGCTGGTCGTCGAAGGCGATCGCCATGCCGAGCGAACGCAGGTCAGGGGAGAGATCACGGCGGTACTCGAGTCGGAAGCGCGGCATCGCCAGGTCGACGGTGCGTTCCGCCAGGCCAGCCACCAGGGCATCCCAGCCGGCAGTGGCATCCTCCCCGAGCACGGCGGCCAGGGATATTCCCGGACGCGGCAGGACCACGGTCATGGCGAACCCCCCGTTGCCATAGAGCAGGTCCACTGCCTGGTACCCCGGGGCCTCGGCGTACTGGATCGCCCCCTCCCGGTGCATCATCGCCACGGACTGGGTGCCGCCAGAAGCCGAAAAGCTCTCGGGGCGGGTGTCCGAGGGCTTGAACGCCGTCCGCCAGGAACCCTTGAAGTAGACGGCGTTGAGCAGCGTCATCACCGTCTGGGGATCAAACCGGTCGAGCAGCTTCGGGATCTTGTTGCCGGTCCGGTCGCGCACCCACCCATTCACCGCATCGAGGGTGGCAGGGTCGGCAAAGGCGACGTTGCGAACCTCCGCGTCGAACCAGTCCCTGCCTGCCGCAATGAACGTCGGCAGGAAGGGGAAGCCGGTCTCGGCCCAGATCGAATTGGCCACCCGCATGTCGGTGCTGCTGTCGAGCCCCACCAGCAGGTCCAGGAGCCCCCGATAGCCGGCGTTGATCTCCGCCTGTGGCAGCGCCCCGAACCCCAGGGTCGTCCGCATGGCGTCGAAGGTGGTGCCGCCTGCTCCGTTCAGCGTCATCCCGAGGGCCATGCTGGCGCTCAAGGGGGAGAGGAACACCGTCGCCGCAGGATCGGCCGCCCGGGCCTGGGCGAGCAGGTCGAAGGCGAACCGGTTGGAGGCGCTGGCCAGCACGGACTCCGCCGCCGTGAGGGGGCGGGGCAGCGCCGTGAGCAGGGGGGGCGGCTCGGAGGATGGACCGGTGCCCTCGCCGCCACAGGCGGCCAGGAGCGCCAGCGCGAGGCCGCTACCGCAGGCGCGCAGGCGTGGCATCGAGCACTCCGTCATCGAGGAGGTGAATGGTGATCGCGACCTCGTCATCGATCGCGTTCCGGATCCGGTCGATGTAGATCTGCATCGGTGCGCCGTGCTCGGGGTGGTACTCGACCCGGACTTCCGCCGACTTGGCGGCGATCTCGAATTGGATCAGGTCGAAGAGCTCGGTGACGCTGGGGAATCGATTGAGGAATCCGCGAGGCACTGCATTTCCCGACGCCACGTCCCACGCGCCGACCAGTTCACCGTCCACCACCTCGATCCGGGTACGGGGGAAGGCGTCCGGGAACCCGCAGAAGCAGGATCGCGTCAGCTCCGCCTGGTAGTGCAGGTCGAGTCCGCTTTCGGCCCAGCGGGTCCGGGCTGCATCGAGGAGGCGAAGGTCCGAGGGGCCGGTGGAGGTGCAACCGGCCAGGCCGATCAGGAGGAAGAGGACAGCGCGTCCGAACGATCGGGAAGGCATGGGGTGGCTCCGGTTGGATGACCAGTTTGCACCCATCGCATGAGCCATGCCGTTCCGAACCCCAACCCAAGTGCAGGTCCGTCAAGGGGATGCCGATTGGAGCGGAGGCCGCTGGGGAAGGCCGTGTCCGGATATCCGGACACTCCCGTGTCGGAGTGACACGGGGCAGGCTCAGCGGAGGAGATCCTCCAGCCGCACCGAGGCGTCGGTCTTCTCGTCGCGGTACTTCACGATCACGGGGGCATAGAGCGCGATCCCGTGCCGCCGCCCCACCTCGGTGGTGACCGGTCGGCTCCCGGGCACCACGACCGCGCCGGCCGGCACCTCCAGCGGGGTGTCCCCCTCCCGCCGGATGGTGCGGTCGTGAACGAGGTCGAAGATCACCGTCCCGCCGGTCAGGATCGTGCCCGGCGCCAGGACCGCCCGCTCGCGCACCACCGTCCCCTCGTAGACCCCGCAGTTGCCTCCCACCAGGACCTCGTCCTCGATGACCACCGGGAGGGCACCCGCTGGTTCGAGCACCCCACCGATCTGGGCCGCGGCGCTCAGGTGGACCCGCTTCCCGATCTGGGCGCAGGAGCCCACCAGGGCGTGGGAATCGACCATCGTTCCCTCGTCCACGTACGCGCCGACGTTGATGTACATCGGTGGCATGCAGACCACCCCCGGCGCCACGTAGGTGCCCTCGCGGATCGCGGAGCCGCCCGGTACGATCCGCACGCCGTGGCCTGCCGGCATGTCGCGCAGCGGCCAGGTGTCCTTGTCGAAGAAGGGGAAGGCCGATTCCTGGAGCGTCTCCACCACCCGGCCGAGGCGAAACCCCAGGAGGATGCCGGCCTTGACCCACGCGTTGGCGCGCCAATGGCCGTCGGCGCCCCGCTCGGCGGCGCGAAGCTCGCCGCGCGAGAGCATCGCCCGGAACTGCAGGAAGGCGTCGTGGGCCTCGGCCTCCTGTCCGGTGGGCACCCCCGTGGTGAACCGCTCGATGGTGCTGCGGAGGGCGGCGGGATCCTGGCTCATGCGGAGGGTACCTCGACGCCGGCTTGGCGCAGCGTGGCGAGCAGCGGGGGACGGCTGGCCTCCGAGAGCGGCACCAGCGGAAGCCGCAGGACATTGCGGATCCGGCCCATGGCGGCCAGCGCCGCCTTGACCGGGGCGGGATTGGTCTCGATGAAGTTGGCGTCCAGGAGGGGCAGGAGCCGATAGAGGAGGCCGGTGGACTCCCGGAACCTCCCGTCGAGCGCGGACCCCACCATCTGCTGCATCAGGGCGGGTATCTCGTTGGAGGCGACCGAGACGAGGCCGTCCGCTCCCACCGCGATCAGCGCCACGGTCAGGGCATCCTCGCCGCTCAGGACGAGGAACCCCTCGGGCCGGCCGCGGATGATCTGCATCGCCTGTTCCACGCTGCCAGACGCCTCCTTGATCGCCACGATGTTGGCGTGCCCCGCCAGCCGCAGCACCGTCGGCGGGAGGAGGTTCACCGCCGACCGGCCCGGCACATTGTACAGACAGACCGGCACCGTGGCGGCGTCCGCGATCGCCGTGAAGTGGCGGAACAACCCGTCCTGGGTGGGCTTGTTGTAGTAGGGGCCGGCGGTCAGGATGAAGTCCACACCCAGGGCGCACATCCGCCGCGTTTCCTCCACGGCGCGCCGGGTGTCGTTGTCGGTGGCGCCCGCCATGACCGGAATCCTCCCGCCGACGACCTCCACCACCGTCGCCACCACCGTCTCACGCTCGTCGGGGGCCAGGGTCTGGGCCTCGCCGGTGGAACCGCACGCCACGATCGAGTCGATCCCCTCCGCAACCTGCCACGCGACCAGTGCGCGCAGGGCCGGCAGGTCGAGGGCGCCGTCGTCCTGGAAGGGCGTCACGATGGCGGTGCCGCATCCCCGCAAGCTCTTCATGGTTCCCTCCCGAACAGCATCTGGTCAAAGGTGAACACCCCGGTGCGGCCCGGCAGCCACTCGGCGGCAAGGACCGCCCCCTCCGCAAAGACCCGGCGGTCGCGCGCGGCATGCTCGAGGTGGATGGACTCGAACGGGCCGTCCCAGGTCACCCGATGGCGCCCGGGGTGGTGGCCGCCCCGGATCGATGCGATGGGGAAGGCACGTGCCGGGTCGCCGGCGCGCAGCGCGGCCTGGAGCGCCAGCGCCGTTCCCGATGGGGCATCGCGCTTCGCCCCATGATGCTCATCCACCACCAGCTCGTCAAACCCGTCCCGTCCGGCGAACCGCGCCGCCAGGTCAGTCGCGGCCCGGAGCAGCAGCGCCACCCCCGTCGAGAAGTTGGGCGCGTGCAGCAGGGAGCCACCCACCGCATTGACCCGCTCGGTGATGCGGGGGAGCTCCGCCGCCCACCCCGTGGTCCCGGTCACGACCGGAAGCCCGAGGTCCACGAGGCGCTCGAGGTTGGTCACCACGGCATCCGGCCGGGAGAACTCGACCACGACGTCCGCCCCGCCCAGGCGGTCGGCGGTCAAGGCCCGGCCGTCGGCATTCTCGGCGCCCCGGACGATGGTGGTGATGTCATGGTGGCGGGCGGTGGCCAGCTCCACCACCGCCTGCCCCATGCGTCCTCCGCCCACGATGGCGATCCGCATCCGCCGTGCCCTCCTGTTCAGGTGCCGAAGAACTCGCGGTGGAGGCGCCGGACGATCTCCGGGCCTTCCGCTTCTCGCGTCACGAAGGTGATGTTGATCGCCGAGGCCCCCTGCGAGATGATCTCGACATTGGCCGGCTGGGTGGCCCGGAAGACACGGGCCGCCACCCCGGCGGTGTCCCGCAGCCCGATGCCCACCACGGCCACGATGCAGCGCCCCTCGTCCACCCGCAGCTCCCCGACCGCCTCGAGGTCGCGGCGGACATCGGACAGGCGCGACGGGTCCTCGATGGTCAGCGAAACGCTCACCTCGCTGGTCGCCACCACGTCCACCACCACCTCATGCCGCTCGAACACCTCGAACAGCGCCCGCAGGAAGCCAAACGCGCCCAGCATCCGCGGCGCCCGGATGCTCAGCGCCGTGATCCCCTTCTTGTACGAGATCGAGCGGATCGGCGAGTCGCCCAGGCGCTCGAGCCGGGCCTCGGGCCCGATCAGGGTGCCGGGGTGCGATGGGTCGAGCGAGTTGAGGATCCGGATTGGGATCCCGCGCTCCACCAGCGGAGCCTGGGTCGCAGGGTGCAGCACCTTGGCCCCGAAGGTCGCCAGCTCGGCGGCCTCCTCATAGCTCGCCTCGGCCAGGGTGGTGGCGGCGGGGACGATCCGCGGGTCGGCGGTCATCAGGCCGCTCACGTCGGTCCAGATCTCCACGCACTCGGCGGAGAGTGCCGCGCCGAGCAGGGCGGCGCTGAAGTCCGATCCGCCGCGCCCCAGCGTGGTGATCGCCCCCTCGGCCGTCGCGCCAATGAACCCTTGCGTGACGAGGACGATGCCCTCGCGGAGCGGAGGGAGCAGTACCGCCGGAGCCAGCCGCTCGATGGCAGGCCGGTCCGGGCGGGCACGCCCGAACCGGCTGTCGGTGCGCATGAACTCCGGGGCCAGGACGCAGGTGGAGCGGATCCCCGCATTGGCAAGGGCCGCGGACACGATCCGGGAGCTCCAGATCTCGCCGTGCGCCACCACCCGATCGATCTCAGCTGCCTCGAGGGGCCTGCCGGCCGTGGCGGCCAGGAATCGTCCCAGGGCGGCCAGCTCGTCGGCAATGGCCGCCATCGCCCCGCCAGTTCCGGAAAGCTGGTCCGACACCGTTCGATGGCGGGATTCCAGTGCCTCGACTTGCGCCTGAAGCTGCTGCTGATCGTCCCGGACTGCCCGGGGCACGAGCTCGAGGAGCCCATCCGTCACCCCGGCCATCGCCGAGACCACCACGAGGGGCAGCCGGTCCAACCGCTGCCGGATGATCTCCACGAGGCGGCGAATCGCCGTCGCGTCGCCCACCGAGGTGCCGCCGAACTTGGCGACGATCACGCACCCGCCCTGGGGACGCGGCCGGTGGCCACCAGCAGCTCCGCGTTCTGGATCGCTGCGCCGGCCGCGCCCCGCACGGTGTTGTGGGAGAGCAGCACGAGGCGCAGGTCGAGGAGGGGGCAGGGACGCACCCGGCCGACGGTGACCGTCATGCCGGCCCCCCGGTCGAGGTCGAATCGGGTCTGGGGGCGGTCGGGCCGCAGGTCCACCTCGATCGGCCGCTCGGGGCTCGATGGGAGGCCAGCCACGAGTGGCCCGGCCCGGTATCCAGCCAGGGATGCGATCGCTTCCTCCGGCGTGACGCGGCGCCCGAACCCAATCGAGGCCACCTCGAGGTGCCCGTCCACGGTGGGCACCCGGCTGGTGTGGGCACTGACCACGACCGGGGCCTCGCTGGTCGCAGTGCCGAGGATCTTCCGGGTCTCCTCCTCGATCTTCTCCTCCTCCCCGCCGATGTGGGGGATGACATTGCCGAGGATGTCGAGGGAGGGAACTCCCGGGTACCCCGCGCCGCTCACCGCCTGCATCGTGCTGACGAACACCTTCTCGACGCCGAAGGCGGCGTGGAGCGGCGCCAGCGCGAGGACCAGCCCCGCGGTGGAGCAGTTGGGGTTTGCCACGATCCCGCCGGTCCAGCCCCGGTCGCGCTGCTGGGCCTCGAGGAGCGAGAGGTGGTCGGCATTCACTTCGGGAATGACCAGGGGAACATCGGGCACCATCCGGTGACTCTTGGTGTTGGTCACCACGAACACCCCGGCCCGGGCGAAGTCCTGCTCGATCCGGGGCGCCAGTTCGGCCTCGACCGCCGAGAAGGCGATCACGCCCGGGAGCGGGGGGACGCAGGGCGCCACCGACATCGCGGCGATCCGGTCGGGCAGGGGCGTCGGCTCCCGCCAGCGCACCACCTCGCCATACGGCCGCCCGGCACTGCGCTCGGAGGCGGCGAGGGCGGCCACCTCGAACCACGGGTGCTCCTCGAGCAACCGGATGAACTTCTGGCCGACGGTACCGGTGGCACCGAGGATGGCGACGGGGAGGCGTCCGCCGGTCATGCGCCCGCCGCGGTGGGGGGCGCCAGCAGCGCCCGGGCCAGCGCCACGTACTGGTCGACTCCGCGCATCAGGTCGGCCTTGGCGATGTGCTCCTGGTCGGTGTGGGCAACCCGGATGGTGCCCGGGCCGAGCTGGAAGCCCAGCCCCCAGTCGACCAGGAACGGCAGGTCGCTGCCGTAGCTGACGACGGTGGCCTCCCAGCCGTCCGGGATCGTCCCCGCCGCCCGGTAGGAGGGAATCTCGAGGGGGAAGGCAATCTCGACGCCGGGTGCGGCACAGGCCGCGATGGCCTCCTGCAGCGGGCCGGCGGGTCCCACGGTTCGGACCAGGAGCTGGGCGTAGGCATTCGCGGGGATCACATTGGGGGCGGAACCGGCCTGAAGTGTGCCAATGTTGAGGGTCGCAGCTCCCAGTACCGGGTCCACCGGGAGGGGAAGGTGCCGGATCCGCTCGAGGGTGTCCAGCAGGGGGAGGAGGGCCGAGGCCCCCTCCTCCGGATAGCCGGAATGGGCGGCCCGGCCGGCGGCGCGCACGGTGACCCGGAGGGCGCCCTTCTGGCCCACCACGAGCCGCCCCTCCGTCGGCTCGCCGTTGATGAGGAAACGGCCCTTCGGCTCGAGCGCGGCGGCGGCGAGCGCACCCTCGGAGCCGTCCTCCTCGCCGACGACGAAGAGCAGCCCGATCCGTCGCTCGCCCAGGGCGGCCAGCCGCTCGGCCGCCGCCACCATGGCGGCGGCGATCCCCTTGGCATCGCAACTGCCGCGTCCCCAGATCCGCTCGGCGTCCTCCCGGAGCGGGACGTAGGGCGGCACGCAGTCCAGATGGGTGGTGAAGACCAGCTCGGGCGGCTCGCGCCAGGCATAGAGGTTGTCGCGGCCCGGCTCCACCGCCTGCCGGTGGACCTGCCATCCCAGCTCGCGCAGGGTCCGGTCCATCAGGTCGGTGGCCGCGGCCTCTGCCCCGGTCGGGGTGTCGAGTGCCACGAGGGCCTTGGTCAGTGCCACAGGGTCCATGAACACAATGCCCCGCCGGGCGGTTCGCGCGGCGGGGCTCCGAAAGGGTGGTGTGTGCGGCTATCCCCGTCGAGGCGCCCCGCGCCCGGACTTCTTGATCCCGTCGCACTTCATCGGCTTGGGTCGGGGCATCGGGCACACTCGGAAACAGGGTGGCTGCTGTGCACGAACCTAGGCGAGCCCGCGAGGGGCGGCAACCCCCGCCACTCCGCGCGCATGCCTCAGGCGGGGGTCGGCGCCCGGCGGTTCTTCCAGATCGAGGCCACGATCGCCACCGTGAGCGTGAGCAGGATGACGGCGAGCGACACCAGCGCCGGGATGTGGAACCAGGCGGCGAGGGTCATCTTGGTCCCGACGAAGACCAGGATCGCGGCCACCCCCGGCTTGAGGTAGGCGAAGGCGTTCATCGCACCGGCCAGCACGAAGAACAGCGCCCGCAGGCCGACGATCGCGAAGACGTTCGAGCTGTAGACGATGAACGGGTCCCGGGTGATCGCGAAGATCGCGGGGATGCTGTCGATCGCGAACACCACGTCGCTCCATTCGACCACCAGCAGCACCAGGAAGAGCGGCGTGAAGAGCAGCTTCCCGGCGGGGCGCACCAGGAACGCCTGCCCCTCGTAGGTCGGGGACATCGGCAGGAACCGCCGGGCCAGCCGCACCAGCGGGTTCCGCTCCGGCTCGATCTTCTCGTCGCCGGCGCGGAGCATCCGGACGCCGGTCGCAATCAGGATGGCGCCGAAGACGTAGATGATCCAGTGGAACTTGGTGAGCAGCACCGTGCCCAGCGCGATCATGATCGCGCGCATCACGATCGCCCCGAGGATGCCCCACTTGAGCACCCGGGGCTGGAGCGCAGGGGGGACCGCGAAGTACTGGAAGATCAGGATGAAGACAAAGAGGTTGTCGACGCTGAGGCTCAGCTCGACCAGGTAGCCGGTGTAGAACTCGATCGCGGTCTGGGCCCCCTCACGCTGCCAGAGGAAGGCCCCGAACAGGCCCGCGATCAGCACCAGGGTGCCGCTCCACGCCCCGGCCTCGCGCATCGAGAGGACATGGGAGCGCCGGTTGAGCACTCCCAGGTCCAGGATCAGCAGGGTGGCCACGAGGGCGGTGAAGCCCAGCCAGACTCCGGCGGAATGTTCGGGCAATCAGCGCCCCGTGCTCCAGCCCTCGAGTGCCGCGATCCGCTCGGCGGTCGGCGGGTGGGTGGAGAACAGCTTCGAGAACCCGCCGCCCTGCATCGCCAGCGGGTTCACCTGGGCCAGCGGCGCGGCCGCCGGCGCCACGTCCATCGGGATCTGGTGCGACATCTGCTCGAGGCGCCGCAGCGCGTTCACCATCGGCCGGGCGGTGCCCATGATCTCGGCGGCGGTCCGGTCGGCCGCGAACTCGCGCTGCCGGGAGACCGCCATCTGGATGATCATGGCCGCGATCGGGCCGAGCAGGACGATCACCAGCTGCACCACAGGGTGCCCGCCCTCGCCGTCACGGCGCCCCCCGCCGAACAACATGAGGTATGGCAGGTAACCGATCGCCCCGGCGATGCCGGCCGCGATCGTGGTGATCAGCATGTCGCGGTTCTTGATGTGGGCCAGCTCGTGGGCGATCACCCCCTCGAGCTCCTCCTGGGGCATGTACTTGAGGATTCCGGTGGTGACCGCCACCACCGCCTTCTCCGGGCTGCGTCCGGTGGCGAAGGCATTCGGCTGGTCGTGCGGGGCGACCGCCACGACCGGCATCGGCAACCCGGCCCGCTGGCGGAGGCGATCCACCATGGCGTAGAGCTCCGGCGCCTCCTTCGCGGTGACCACCTGGGCCCGGTACATCTTGAGCACCATGCGGTCGGAGAAGAAGTACATGATGAAGTTCATGGCGCTGCCGAGGACCAGGGCCATCACCAGTCCGTTGGTCCCGCCGATCGCCTGGCCGGCCGCCAGGAACAGCAGCATCAGCCCCGCCATGAGGGTGAACGTCTTCAGGTGGTGCATGTCTGCTCCTGCGGGTCGGAACCCGCTCAGGTGGCCCATACGACGAACGGCGAGACCTCGCCGACGCCCCGCGGGCCGTCAGACGAAGGTCTCGCCGTTGAAGGTGGAACCGTGCCGGCACGCCGACAGTGTTGACGATTCCACCGGCCGCTTGGTGCGACTCGGCTACTCCCCTTCCAAGGGACCAAATCTAGTGGGCACCCCATGGGGCAACAAGGGCACCCGGGGGTGTGTAGATTTCCCTCCAGCCATCGTCGCCTGCAGGAGTTGCTGACCTCTCACCGTTCCCGAGGAGCCCCATGTCCGTCTCGACCCTGATCCGTCACTCGCTGGCCGGCCTTGCCCTGGCTGCCGCCGTCACCGCTCCCGCCGAGGCCCAGCAGGCCTCCCCTCGCGACAGCGTCAAGGTCACGATTGCCGGCGCCAACCTGCACATCGATTAC
Source organism: Gemmatimonadales bacterium (assembly GCA_048499805.1). Lineage (GTDB taxonomy): Bacteria > Gemmatimonadota > Gemmatimonadetes > Gemmatimonadales > GWC2-71-9 > JAWXBA01. The sequence continues at coordinate 511,197 of JASNZF010000001.1, forward strand.
GGCCGTCCCTCGATGCGGGGTCGGGAGATCTTCGGCGGGCTGGTGCCGTATGGCCAGGTCTGGCGGGCCGGCGCCAATCGGGCCACCCACTTCACGACCGACAAGGCGCTGGCCTTCGGGAGCACCACCGTGCCGGCCGGCACCTACACGCTGCATGTCCTGCCGATCAGTGCCACCGCCTGGAAGCTCGTCATCAGCAAGAAGATCGACATCTGGGGCATTCCCTACCCGGAGGGTGAGGACCTTGCCCGGCTGGACATGACCGTCTCCCAGACTGCCGCCCCGGTGGAGATGATGGAGATCGCCGTGACACCGCAGGGCAGCGGCGGGGTCCTGAAGATCCGCTGGGCCCGGACCGAGGGTTCCATTCCGTTCACGGTCCGTCCGTGAGGATCCGCCTCCGGGAGGCGGGACTCGCCGTCCCCCTCCTCCTGGCGGCGACCGCGGCCTCGGCCCAGGTCGCCGCCCCGCCGGCGGCCCGCAGCCATCCCATGCTCGACGCCCTGTATGTCCTGGCCGCCGACTCGATGGAGGGGCGGGCGGTCGGGACACCGGGCTCCGAGCGGGCCCGCCGGTTCCTGCTGGCCCAGTTGGCGGAGATCGGGGTGGCGCCGGTTGGGACGGGGTTCGAGCACCCGTTCGAGTTCACCTCCCGGCAGGGTGCCGCCGTCCGCGGTGTCAACCTGCTGGCCCAGGTGCGCGGCACGGCCGAGCCGGAGCGTTACCTCGTCATCTCCGCGCATTACGACCATGTCGGGGTACGGGGTGGTGAGACCTACAACGGTGCCGACGACAACGCCTCGGGCACCGCGGCGCTGCTGGAGCTGGCCCGGCGGCTCCGCGACAACCCGCCCCGGCACTCGGTGATCCTGGCCTTCTTCGATGCGGAGGAGTCGGGGTTGCGGGGTGCGGTGGCGTTCGTCGCGAATCCGCCGGTACCCAGGGAGGCGATCGCCATGAACCTCAACATGGACATGATCAGCCGCAGCGAGGACGGCGTCCTCTGGGCCGCTGGCGCCGCTCCCTACCCGCAGTTCCGGCCGATCCTCGAGGCCGTGACCCCGGCCGCGGGCGTGACCCTCAAGCTTGGCCACGATACCGATGCCGACGGCCCGTCCAACAACTGGACTGGACAGTCGGACCAGGGGGCGTTTCACCGCGCCGGCATCCCGTTCCTCTATTTCGGCGTCGAGGACCACCCGGGCTACCACAAGCCCACCGATGATGCCGAGGCGATCACCCCGGCGTTCTATGTCGGGGCGGTCGAGACGATCTGGCGGGTGTTCAGGGAGATCGACAGGATGCCGAGATAGAGTCTGGAGGGAGAAGCAAGAAGCAAGAAGCACGAAGCTGTATCTGCGACTTCAACGGGGGGGCTCCTGCGATAGGGGGGCTCCCCCACGCCCTGTACCGACCTTCCTGTCCATCCGCCCCTCTTCACCCTTCACCCTTCTCCCTTCTCGCTGCTTCACCACGGCCCTTCCGCCACATGGCGCGGATCGTCGAGTACCAGCGCCCGCACGGTGGTGCCAGCCATGGTCTCCGGCTGTCCCTCTGGGATGATCAACAGCGCGTTGGCGGCCACCATCGAGGTCAGGATGCCGGAGCCCTGGGGACCGGTGAGTCGAGCCTCCAGGGAGCCGTCCGCTGCGGGGGTCACCACCGCGCGGAGGAAGTGCTGGAGCGTCGGGCCGACCTTGATCCGCTCCATGACCCGTACCGGGACCGTCCGCCGGAACGGCAGCCGGTGCCCCATCATCTTCCGGATCGCCGGCCGCACGAAGAGCTCGAAGGTCACCATGGTGCTGACCGGGTTGCCGGGGAGGCCGATCCACGGGAGCGGGGCGGGGGGGCAGGGGGGCAGGGGGGCCGAACTTTCCGGTGCGCCTCCCGCATCCCTCACCTGACGACTCGGAGCCAACCCTGCGGTCTCGGCCCCGCGGCCCCCCGGCCCCCCGGCCCCGCGGCCCCCCTGCCCCCCTGCCCCCCCGACCATCCCAAACCCCACCGGTGCCCCGGGACGCATCCGCAGCTTCCAGAATCCCATCTCGGTGTCCAGCTCCGCCAGGGCCGCACGGAGATGGTCGTGCTCCCCGACCGAGATACCCGCCGTCGTGACCAGCAGGTCGCAGTCCGCCGCCCGCTCGAGGTGCCGGCGCAGGCTCTCGATGGTGTCGGCCGCGATCCCCAGGTTGACCGGGATCCCGCCGGCCTGCCGGACCAGTGCCACCAGGGTGTGGGTGTTGGAGCTGGCGATCTTCCGTCCCGCGATGATCTCCTCGGGCTGGTCGACGTCAACGATCTCGTCGCCGCTGCCGAGGATCGCCACCCTGGGACGGCGATGGACCACTGGGTGCGCCACCGCCATCGAGGCGAGGACGCCGAGCCGCGCCGGGGTGACCTCCTCCCCCGCCCGGAGCACCTCGGTGCCCTGGGTGATGTCCTCGCCGGCCTGCCGGATGTTGACCCCGGCGTCGCGGTCGGACCGGATCACCACCACCTCGGCGCCATGGTCGGTGTCCTCCTGCCGGATCACCGAGTCCGCGCCGTCGGGCAGCGGGGCGCCGGTGAAGATCCGGGCGCACTCGCCCGACCCGATCACGCGGGTGGGAAACTGCCCCGCGGCGATCTGCTCCACGACCCGGAGGGTGATGGGTGCGTCGGCCCTGGCCCCGCGCACGTCAGCCGCGCGCGCGGCGTAGCCGTCCATGGCGGAGTTGGTCCACGGGGGAATGTTGAGCGGGCTGACGACCGGCTCGGCGAGCACGCTGCCGAGGGCATCGTCGAGCGGGACCCGGAGGGCGGGCTGAAGGGCGATGGCGGCGAGGATCCGCCGCCCGGCCTCGCCCGCGGCCAGCGGCGCGTTCACGCCTCGAGGACCTTGGCGTGCTCCCAGGCCAGCGAGGTGAGCAGGTTGAGCCACATCGTGTCCGAGAACCGCAGCACCCGGCACTTGGCCCGCAGCTCGCGGCTGTCGGTCACGATCGCCACCCAGAGCCCGGCGTTCGCGGCCGCCTCGTCATACAGCGGGGTGGCGGCGGTCTCGCTGCGGTAGACCTCGACCCGCGGGATGGCCGCCTGCTTGAACCCCTCGACCAGGACGATGTCGGCCCCGGCGAAGTAGCGCCGGGCCAGTGTCTCGGGGTCCTCGGTGTCGGGGGATCGCTCGAAGACGACCCGCAGCTCGGGCGAGGCAATGAGCACCCGCTCGGCGTTGCCCTCGTGGAAGTGCCGCCAGGTGTCGGTGCCCTCCCGGTCGGCATCGGCGGGGTGGGAGGCGTGCTTGATCGTCATGACCCGCTTGCCCTGGCGCCGGAACTCGCGCGCCATCGCCACGAGGAGGGTGGTCTTGCCGGCGTTCTTCCGGCCCACGACGGAGAAGATGCGCATCAGGCCTGCTCGTTGGCGAGGGTGAGATCTGCCGGGGTGTTGACGTTGAAGAAGAGCCGCGCCGGGTCGCCGAGGGCGGCGATCGTCGGGGCAGGAAGTATGTGCACGCAGACGTCGCGATGGAATCCGATCGCCCGCGGGTCGCCCCGCGCCACCGCCGCCGCGATTGCCGGCTCACAGGCCGGCCCATAGGCGGCACAGAGCGGTTCGACCCCGCGGGGGCCAGCGCTTGTCGGCAGGCAGGCGTCGGCGTCCGCAAGCCCCGACGCCAGGGCCCTGAGCAGGGCCGCGGTCACGAACGGCATGTCCCACGCGGTCACCACGACCGGGGCGGGGCCCCGACGCACCGCCGTCCAGATCCCGCCGAGCGCTCCGAGCCCGGGTGCCGTATCGGCGACGACCTCCAACCCGGTGCGCCAGCCGCCCGCCCCAGCATCATTCGCCACCAGCAGGGGTGCCGAGCCGAACGCCACCTCGAACTCAGCCACCAGCCGATCCAGGATCCGCACCCCCCCAACGCGTTCCAGCCCCTTCGGGCGTCCGCCGAACCGGGAGGAGGCTCCGCCCGCCAGGATCACTCCGCGCAATGGACATGCGGGGTGCCGCTCACCGCCCTCCCGATCAGGATCATCCCGGCCCGCCGCGCGATCTCGACGGCCAGGGTGCTCGGCACCGATGGGGTGGCTACCCAACCCAGGCGGGCCCGCGCCGACTTCGCGGCCAGCTCCGCCGAGATCCGCCCGGTGACGAGGAGTCCCAGCCCCTCGACCGGGCGCCGCGCCAGCAGCGCGGCGCCGATCACCTTGTCCACCGCATTGTGCCGACCGATGTCCTCCGCGTGCGTCAGCAGGGCCTGACCATCGGTCAGGGCCGCCGCGTGGATGCCCCCGGTGTCGCGGTAGCGTTCCCCCAGGGCGAAGAGCTCTTTGAACCGGGCCCGGAGCGCCTCGGCCGCCGGCGCGTCGGATGGCAGGGGCTCCCCCCGGCGCGCCGCGTGCGGGAGGGGGTTGAGCGACTCATCGCTGAGCCAGATCCCCACCGCTCCGCACCCTGACGCCAGCACCTGCTGGCGCCCGCTGGCGTTGATCGCGGCAACCCGCTCCGCGTCGAGCTCCGCCCAGAACCCGAGGTCGGTGGCGCAGGGACGGAGCCGGACATCCTCCACGCGCTCGATGTATCCCTCGCCCGCCAGCCAGCCGAGGGCGAGTTCCTCGAGCTGGTCGGGGGTGCACATCCAGGTCACCGCTGGCTGGTGGTTGATCTCGAGCCAGACCGGCACCTCCTCGACGGCGGCGCCGTCGGCCATCCGCCCGCCGCGCTTGGCGGGGCGGACGGGGTCAGGGGAGTCCGGTGCAGTCGGCATGGAGGGTGGCATCCTCGGAAACGCGGACCCGGTCCAGTCGCACCCCCGCGGGGAGCCGGACGGCGATGCGCTGGAAGAACAGCACCGCGAGGGCCTCGCAACTCGGCTGCTGGGAACCGTCGGCGAAGGCGGGCACCGCGACGTTCAGTTCCTGGCCATCCAGGGCGAGGACCTCCTCGGCGAGGATGGCGTCCAGGGCCGGCAGGTCCATGATCATGGTGGTGGTGGGATCGAGCGGCCCGGAGATCGCCACCTGGCAGTGATAGGCGTGCCCGTGCGCGGGCTCCGCGCTGGTCCAGCCGAATCGCTCGCGGTTGGCCTCCGCCGTCCACGCCGGCACCCAGTAGCGATGCCGGGCGTGGAAGGTGACGGAGCGCGTCAGCGATACCGGCACGGGGTCAGGGCCAGGGGAACGGGAAGCCGACGCCGAGGGTGTACACCCCCGTCGCCACCCACTGCTTGACCCGCTGGCCCGCCAGCACCGCATTGGGGTTCTCGTTGGTGCCGGGGTCGAGCGCCGGCTCCTCGCGGTAGCTCTCCGGGTAGGTCACCTTGACGAAGTGACTCCGGGCCTCGGCCCGGATGAACAGGTTTTCGCCGAGGTGGAGCCGGAACCCGATCGTCGGCGCCAGGTAGATGCGCTTGCCGTAGTTCCAACCGCTGGTGTCGGCGGGAACCTTGCCGGCCAGGTCGAGTCCGGTGGCGCCGCCGAGGTACGGCGCCAGGCCGTGCCAGGTCTTCCCACCGGTCAGGTTGAGCAGGAGGTTGATCCCCAGGGTCGCAAAGCTCTGGTCCACCGGCCCGGTCACCCGGGTGGCGACCGGCGCGTCGGCATCGACGATTAGCCGCTGGAGGGTGCCGGCGCCGAATTCCATACCGAACAGCAGGGGACCGCGCGCGCCGATCTCCGCCCGGAAACCGTAGAGGGTGCCCGAGTTCGGCACGATGCCGAGGTTGCCGCCGCCGCCCCGGAAGAAGCTCGCCTGTGGCACCAGGAGGGAGCCGTGCTTCAGGTCGCGATAGGGCGAGGAACTGGGGTCGTGCCCCACCTGGGCGCCGGTGGTGGCAAGGGGCAGGACCAGCAGGGCGACCAGCAGGGGAAGGGAACCGCGCATGGGAATCCGGAAGTGGAAGGTCACGTGTCAGTGGGCGCCGGTCGTGGCGGCCAGCGTCGTTCCAGTCATTTCAGCCGGCTGGGGCAGGCCCAGCAGCCCGAGTACCGTTGGAGCCACGTCGCACAGCGCGCCGCCGCGCCGGAGCGGCCCAATGCCGTCGCCCACCCCAACCAGCGGCACCGGGTTCGTGGTGTGGGCGGTGTGGGGTCCACCGGTCCTGGGATCGAGCATCATCTCCGCATTGCCGTGGTCCGCCGTGATCAGGAGACGGGTACCGCTGGCTTCGGCCGCGGCCAGGATCCGCCCCAGGCACCGGTCCACCGTCGCCACCGCCTCGAGCACTGCCGGGAACACGCCGGTATGCCCGACCATGTCGGCGTTGGCGAAGTTGCAGAGCAGGAAATCATGTTCCCGGGCCTGCATCGCGCGGACCAGGGCGTTGGCAATCCCGTCTGCGCTCATCTCCGGCGCCAGGTCGTAGGTCGCCACCTTCTGGGAGGGGATCAGGCACCGCTCCTCGCCCCGGTACGGGGGCTCGTGACCGCCGTTGAAGAAATAGGTCACGTGCGGGTACTTCTCCGTCTCGGCGGTCCGGAACTGGGTCCGGTCCGCGTCCTGGAGCACCTCCGCCATGATCCGCGCCATGCTGAACGGCGGGAACGCCACCGGGATCGGGAAGGTCTGGTCGTACTGCGTCATGGTGACGCAGCGCAGGGCCGGGCGGTCCGGTACCGCGAAGCCGTCGAACCCGGCGATCGCCAGCGCCCGCACGATCTGCCGCATCCGGTCGCTGCGATAGTTGACGAAGAAGATCCCGTCGCCTGCACGCAGCGGCGCCACCGGCGCGCCGTCGCGCTGGAGCACGATCGGCTTGACGAACTCATCGGTCTCACCCCGTGCGAAGGCCTCCCGCACCGCCGCCACGGGGTCCGCTGCCGCGATTCCCACCCCGTGCACCAGTGCATCGTAGGCCAGCCGGGTGCGCTCCCAGCGGCGGTCGCGATCCATCGCGAAATACCGCCCGGTAAGGGAGCCGATCACTCCCCGTGGGCCGGCCAGCCGTTCGAGGTCGGCCTGCAGCTTGGCGACGACCTGATCGCCGATCCGGGGGAGGGTGTCGCGGCCGTCCAGGAACCCCTGAACCGCGATTCGTGGCACCTCGCGGCGGACCCCGAGCTCGATCGCGGCGACCAGGTGCTCGTCAATCGCGTGGACCCCGCCCGGACCCAGGAGCCCCACCAGGTGAAGGGTTCCGCCCGTCCGGCGCAGGTGTTCGGTCAGCTCGACCAGCGGGGCCAGGTCGAAGAACGCCCCGGAGCGGACGCTCTGGGAGATGCGCACCAGGTCCTGCGGAACCACCCGGCCGGCCCCGAGGTTCAGGTGCCCGACCTCCGAGTTGCCCATCTGGCCCTCGGGGAGGCCCACGGCCAGCCCGCTCGCCTCGAGCAGGGTCCTGGTGGGGAGTGACCAGAGACGCTGCCAGTTCGGGGTGTCGCCCAGGGCGATTGCGTTTCCCTCGCGCTCGGCGCGGTGTCCCCAGCCGTCGAGGACGATCAGCGCGACTGGCGACCCCCGACGGCTGCCGTTTGACATGCTCCCCCACGTGTTCTACTATGCCGCACAATGACTTCCGTGCCGCAATCTAGTCCCGCGACAGGTCGGCTACCAGCCTTGCTGCTGGCGGCGGTGGCCCTGCTGGGCGGGTCCGAGAGCGTCGCCCAGACCACCGCACGACTCACCGCCGAGACCACCTTTCACAAGGATCCGGGCGGGGTGCGGCTGGTCACCCTGAACCGCAATACCCAGGTCACCGTGGTGCGCACCCGGAACGACTGGGCCGAGGTGACGATCGAGGGGTGGATCTGGTCCCGGTCCCTCGGCGGTACCACCCGCGACGGGTTCAACCTCGCCGTCACCGCCGAATCCGGCGAGAATGTCCGGGCCCAGCCCGACGGCCAGATCATCGGTCGTGCCGTGTTCGGGGCGCTGTTCGACCGGGTCCGGGCCGAGGGAGGGTGGACCAGGGTGCGGCGCACCGGCTGGGTGGCAGCCTCCGCCCTCCCCGCCGCAGTCACCGCACCGCGGCCGCCCCCGCCCCCACCCCCGCCGGCCGCGACCCCAACCCGCCCGGCGCCCACCGCTGTCGACAGCGGCCCGCGACGGCCCTCCGCCCCGTCCGATGATCCCAACCCCGTGACCGGCCTGGTCCGGGGCACCGGCATCTCCGTGGTGCCCGGGGGCGAACGGTTCGCCGAGTTCACCGCTCCGGCCGACGGGCGGGTGATCGGGCGCCAGGGGGACTGGGTGCGGGTGCGCCTGGAGGGATGGGTCCGGGCCGCTGACCTGGCCAATCCGCGCGATGCCGACGTCCCGCGGATCACCGCGGAGGACCTCCGGCTCAACCCGGATCGGTTCGTGGGCCAGACCGTGGACTGGCGGCTCCAGTTCCTGGCGGTCCTGGTGGCCGACGAGCTGCGGCCTGAGCTGCCCCCGGGGGCGCCGTTCCTGCTCACCCGGGGCCCGCTCCCCGAGGCGGGGTTCGTCTACGTCATCGTCACCGCGGCCCAGGCGGAGCGGTTCCGGCAGATGTCCCCCCTCGACGAGTTCGAGGCCCGGGCGATCATCCGGGCCCCCAGGACTCGCTATCTTCCCAATCCGGTAATCGAGCTGCAGGGCAACCCGTAAAGCAGGACACGGCCATGAACGATCAGCTGCGCGAGCGGATCCAGCGCCGCCTCGAGGCGCTCAGCGACGAGCGCGGGTACCAGATCCTGGATTACGTGGAGTTTCTCGAGAGCAAGTACGCCCAGCGGGCCGCCCCGACGGGAATCCTGGCCACCATCTCCGAGGGGATCGAGGACACCATGCGCGCCGCCAAGGTGCCCATCACCGCGATCCGGACGACCACCGGCCTGGTGGACAGTGCCGCCAAGGTGATGCGCGGGGTGGCCGCCGCCGCCGGGTCGGTCGTCGACGAGGCGGTCAAGGTCGCCTCCTCCCCGGCCCCGAAGCCGGGGACCAAGACCCCCCCGCCCCCGGTGGACCCGCCACCCGGCTGACCGGCCCTGCTTGCGTCCGTTCGGCGCGGCGTCTAGAATCAAGGATGTCTGTACTACGTTCGGGCGCGGGACTGACATTTGACGATGTCCTCCTGGTTCCCCGCCATTCGACCGTCCATCCCCGGGACGTGTCCACCGCCAGCTTCCTCACGCGCCAGATTCCACTCCAGATCCCCCTGATTTCGGCCGCCATGGACACGGTGACCGAGTCCGAGATGGCCATCGCCATGGCCCGCTCCGGCGGGATCGGGGTCATCCACAAGAACATGGCGATCGACCGCCAGGCCGCCGAGATCGACCGGGTCAAGCGGAGCGAGAGCGGGATGATCCTCAACCCGATCACCCTGGGTCCCGACCGGCCGGTGCGCGAGGCGCATGCCCTCATGCGGCGGTTCCGGATCAGCGGGGTACCGATCGTGGACGGCCAGGGTCGGCTGATCGGGATCATCACCAACCGCGACCTCCAGTTCGAGCGCAACCTCGACCAGCCGATCTCGCAGGCGATGACCAAGGACAAGCTGGTCACCGCCCCCGTGGGCACCGACCTCGACGAGGCCGAGCGGATCCTGGCCCGGCACCGGATCGAGAAGCTGCCGGTGGTCGACGGCGAGGGGGTCCTCAAGGGGCTGATCACCGTCAAGGACATCTTCAAGCGCCAGCAGCACCCCAACGCCAACAAGGACCAGCACGGCCGGCTCCGGGTCGCCGGGGCGCTGGGCGCCGGTCCCGACACCCGCGACCGCGCCAAGGCCCTGCTCGCGGCCGGTGCCGACGTCCTGGTCGTCGATTCCGCCCACGGGCATTCCGACGGGGTCCTCAAGACGCTGGACATGCTGCGCGAGGCGTTTCCGGACACCCAGCTGATCGGTGGCAACATCGCCACCGAGGAGGGGGCCCGGGAAATGGTCCGGCGCGGTGTCGACGCGATCAAGGTGGGGATCGGTCCGGGCAGCATCTGCACCACCCGCGTCGTGACCGGCGTCGGGGTCCCCCAGATCACCGCCATCCAGGATGCGGTCCGCGGTGCCGGCGACGTGCCGGTCATTGCCGATGGCGGCGTCAAGTACTCGGGCGACGTGGTGAAGGCGCTCGCGGCGGGCGCGGCCTCGGTGATGATGGGCTCGATGCTGGCCGGCACCGAGGAGAGTCCGGGCGAGTCGATCCTGGCCGAAGGGCGCCGCTTCAAGATGATCCGCGGCATGGGCAGCCTCGCCGCCATGCAGGACGGCTCCGCCGACCGCTACTTCCAGGACGGCGAGCTGTCGCCGTCGAAGATGGTCCCCGAGGGAATCGAGGGACGGGTGCCCTACCGCGGCCCGGTGGGCGATGTCCTCTTCCAGATGGTGGGCGGACTGCGGAGCGGCATGGGCTACTGCGGCGTGGCCGACATTCCCGGGCTCCAGTCCGAGACCGAGTTCGTCCAGATCACGGCGGCGGGGCTGCGCGAGTCGCACCCGCACGACGTGACGATCACCCGTGAGGCGCCGAATTACAGTACGTGAGCGATGAGAAGCGAGAAGCGAGAAGGGAGAAGGGAGAAGGGAGAGGTAAGAGGTAAGAGGTAAGAGGGTGAGAGGGTGGGGGGGCGGGGGCAGGGGCGCAACACGGCGGCAGGCAATTCCGTAGGGTTCTGACGGGTCGGCACCTCCGGCCCGGATCACCAAGGCATCGGGCATTCGACTCCCCTCAACCTGTCCGGTCTCCCGGACGGAGGACCTGTGAGCGAGACCGCCGCACCCCGGGAACAATGGGGCTCGCGCATCGGCTTGATCCTGGCCATGGCCGGCAACGCCGTCGGATTGGGCAATTTCCTGCGGTTCCCCCGCCAGGCCGTCGAAAACGGCGGCGGGACGTTCATGATTCCCTACTTCATCGCCTTCCTCCTGGTCGGCATCCCGCTGATGTGGATCGAGTGGGGGGTGGGGCGCCACGGGGGGCAGCGGGGTCACGGCTCCCTCCCCGGGATGTTCCACAGCATCTGGGACCATCCGGTGTCCAAGTACCTCGGCGTGCTCGGCCTCTTCCTCCCGCTGGTGGTGCTGACCTACTACTGCTACATCGAATCGTGGACCCTGGCCTGGACCTTCTTTTCGGCGACGGGCCGGACCGCCGGGCTCGACCAGGCGGGGATGCAGGCGTTCTTCGGCAGCTACGTGAACCTGGAGAACGGCTCCGTCCACGGCTTCTGGACCCCGTTCCTGTTCTTCTTCATCACCATCGCGGTGAACTTCTGGGTCATGAGCAAGGGGCTCACGGCCGGGATCGAGAAGCTGGCCAAGATCGGCATGCCGATCCTCTTCGTCTTCGCCGCGATCCTGGTGGTCCGGGTGCTGACGCTGGGCGACCAGACGGTCATGATTGACGGGGTGGCCACCGTCACCAATCCGCTCCAGGGCCTCAATTTCATGTATTCCCCGGACTGGTCAAAGCTCGCCGAGCCCAAGGTCTGGCTCGCCGCCACCGGGCAGATCTTCTTCACGCTCTCGGTCGGGATGGGCTCGCTGCAGGCCTATGCCTCCTACCTGACCAAGAAGGACGACCTGGCACTCTCCGGCATCGCCACCGCCTCCACCAATGAGGCGGCCGAGGTCGTGCTCGGCGGTTCCCTCGCCATCCCCGCCATCGTGGCGTTCTTCGGGGTGACCGGCGCGGTGATGATCGCCCGGCAGGGGAGCTTCGACCTGGGCTTCATTGCGATGCCCCTGGTCTTCAACCAGCTTCCCGGCGGGGCCATGATGGCCACCGGAGCCGGCCTGATGTGGTTTGGGCTGCTGTTCTTCGCCGGGATCACGTCCTCGGTGGCCATGGCCACCCCGGCGCTGTCATTTGTCGAGGAGAACTTCGGCTGGCGGCGCCAGAAGACGGTCCTGGCCCTGGGGGGCCTCGTCCTGGCGATGGGCGTGCTCCACATCGTGTACAACACCCGGGGCTTCCTCGACGAGTGGGACTACTGGGCCGGGACCTTTGGGCTGGTGGTCGTGGCGCTGATCGAGACGATCCTCTTCGTCTGGGTCCTGGGTCCCGACCGGATGTGGAACGAGCTGCACGAGGGTGCCACGATCCGGATCCCGCGGTTCTACAAGTTTGTGATGACCTATGTGACGCCCCTCTTCCTCCTCGTCATGATGATCTGGTGGACGGTGCAGGATGCCATTCCCACCTTGATGATGGAGGGCGAGACGCCCGAGCGGCAGGTGGTCCGCTGGGCCTCGCGGGGCCTGATGGTGGTGATCCTCCTGTTCCAGCTGTGGCTCATCAATCGTGCCTGGGCCCGTCGTGCCCTGGCCGGAAAGGCGTGACCCATGAGCACCACTGCGCTGATCTTCATGGCCGGGGCCTGGACCTTCGTCCTGGCCCTGGTCGGCTGGTCGTACTGGAAGCTGTTGAGCACCCCCCAGGACGAGAAATTGCCGCCTCCCGGCTCGGCGCCCTGAGCGGCCCGGCCGGACAGCCCCCTTCCTCCCTCTTTCCCCGGGAAGCCCGATACGATGAAGCCTTTCTCCCACCTGACGCTCCATCTCCGACGGCTCTGCGTCGCCTTGCCGCTGCTGGCCCTGCTGCCATGGCGCGCCGCCGCCGCCCAGGAGGGTGGCTTCATGGGCATGGTCGATGCCGGCGCCGGCGTGGTGGTCAATGCGCTGAGCTCGGTCTTCTTCTATGATGTGATGTTCTGGGACGCCGAGCACGCCCTGCCGCTGGTGGTCCTCTGGCTGGTGGTTGGCTCGATCTTCCTGACCTTCCGGATGGGCTTCATCAACCTCCGGGCGTTCAAGCACGCCGTCAACATCACCCGCGGCAAGTACAGCGATCCCTCCGATGCCGGCGAGGTGAGCCACTTCCAGGCGCTCGCGGCCGCCCTCTCCGCGACCGTCGGCCTCGGCAACATCGCCGGCGTGGCCATCGCGGTCAGCATCGGCGGGCCCGGCGCCACCTTCTGGATGATCATCGCCGGCCTGATCGGCATGAGCGCCAAGTTCACCGAGGTGACGCTCGGCCAGAAATACCGGGAGTTCCGCCCCGACGGCCGGGTCATGGGCGGCGCCATGTTCTACCTCTCCAAGGGCCTTGGCGAGATGGGGATGCCGAGGCTCGGCCGCGTCCTGGCGGTGATCTTCGCGGTGCTCTGCATCGGTGGCTCCCTGGGCGGCGGGAACACCTTCCAGGTCAACCAGTCGATGAACGCCGTGCAGGAGACGATGCCCTGGCTGCTGGCCCAGCCCTGGGCCTACGGCCTGGTCATGGCGACCTTGGTGGGCATCGTCATCATCGGTGGCATCAAGCGGATTGCCCAGGTGGCCGAGAAGATCGTTCCCGCCATGGTCGGGATCTACGTCCTGGCCGCGCTGTACATCATTTTCAGCAACTTCGGGGCGGTGCCCGCCGCGTTCGGCACCATCGTCAGCGGCGCCTTCACCCCCGAGGCCGGCTACGGTGGCTTCATCGGCGTGCTGGTGATGGGCTTCCGCCGGGCGGCATTCTCCAACGAGGCCGGCGCCGGCTCGGCCGCCATCGCCCACTCGGCGGCCCGGACCCCCTATCCGATCCGCGAGGGCCTGGTGGCCCTGCTCGAGCCGTTCATTGACACCGTCGTGGTCTGCACCATGACCGCGCTGGTCATCGTCGTGACCGGGGCCTACAACAACCCCGCCTATGCCGACATCATCGCCGGCAGCCAGGGCGCGGCGCTCACCTCCCGCGCCATGGGCGAGCACCTCGCCTGGTTCCCCTACATCCTGTCGGTCTGCGTGCTCCTCTTCGCCTTCTCGACCATGATCTCGTGGTCCTACTACGGCGAGCGGTGCTGGAGCTACCTCTTCGGCGATGGCTCCTCGCGGGTGTTCCAGATCCTGTTCGTGATCTTCACCTTTCTCGGCTCGATCATTTCATCCCAGAACGTGCTCGACTTCGGCGACCTGATGATCCTCGGCCTGGCCTTCCCCAACCTGCTCGGCCTCTACATCCTGAGCGGCAAGGTCCGGCGCGACCTGGACGACTACTGGAACCGGTACAAGGCCGGCGAGTTCAAGGTGTACAAGTGAAGTGAGCAGGGAGAAGCGAGCAGCACGAAGTGGATAGGAATCCACGGGTTGTGATGACAGCGAGGGGCCCGGGCGACACCGCATTGCGGTCGTTCGGGCCCTCTCCGTTGCCGGTTTTCCACCGGTCCCAGGTCTTCGTGGTCGCTCCACGCTGCTCCCTTCTCCCTCCTCGCTTCTCCCTTATCTTCTGTCATGAGCATTTCCCTCCCCGCCGAAAAGATCCTCGCAGCCCAGGCGGTCAGTGCCCTGCTGGTGCCCGGCCGCCGGATCGTCCTGACCACCCATGTCAATCCCGATGGCGACGGCCTCGGCAGCGAGGTCGGTCTCGCGCTCTGCCTCCGCGCCCGGGGGGTGGACGTCGTGATTGCCAATCCGACCCCGACACCACCCCGGTTCGAGTTCCTCTTCCGCGACCACCCCGGGCTCGACCGCACCGCCGATGCGGTCAAGGTGCTGCGGCGGGCCGATGCCATCGTCGTGCTGGACATTGCCGACCTGGGGCGCCTGGGCATGCTTGGCGGCACCGTCCGCGATGCCGGCGTGCCGGTGGCCTGCGTCGACCACCATGTCAGTCCCGGCACCCTGCCCGACGGGCCCCGGTACGTCGATGCCACCGCCGCCGCGACCGGTGAGCTGATCTATGAGATCGCCAAGGCGTGCGACTGGACGATCTCCAGCGAGGCCGCCCGGGCCCTCTACGTGGCCCTGCTGACCGATACCGGGGGGTTCCGCTTCTCCAATACCCACCCGCGCACCCTTCGGATCGCCGCCGACCTCCTGGAGACCGGCATCGAGCCCGAGTCGGTCTACCTCGACGTGTATGCCAACGCGCCCGCGGGACGGCCGCGGCTCCTGGCCGAGGCGCTGCTGACCCTGGTGGTCGAGGAGGACGCCGGCCTGGCGTGGGTGACGGTGCCGCCCGGCGCGGTGGAACGGCACGGGGTGACCGCCGACGACCTCGAGGGGATCGTGGAGTTCCCGCGCTCGATCGCCGGGATGCGGATGGCGATGCTGTTCCGCGAGATCCACCAGGGCCGGGTCAAGGTGTCGCTCCGGTCGGTGGGGAACGTGGACGTAGCGGCGTTTGCCAGGCAGTTTGGCGGTGGTGGGCACACCAAGGCCGCCGGGGTGTCGCTCGAAGGGAGCCTGGCCGAGGTGCAGCAGCAGGTCCTGGCCGCCGCGCGGGAATACCTGATGGCGGCGGCGATCGGAAGCTGACCCCGCGCACCCCGGCATCCCGACTATATTGGTAGGATTAGGGCCATGGTGAGGAGGGCTGCTGCCTCCCTCGCCCGGCGCTCCCTCGGCATCAGGATGGACCGTGACGACGCAAGTGAATGTGCTGGACCGGATTGAGGCGACGCTGGACACCCTGCGTCCCTACATCGCCTCCCACCGGGGGTCGGTGGAGATCATCGATTTCGACGAGAGCGACGGGACACTGCTGCTGCGACTCGGCGGGACCTGCCAGGGCTGCGCGGCCAGCACGATCACCCTGAAGCAGGGGATCGAAGTCCGCATGCGCGAGCATGTGCCGGAGGTACGGGCGGTGATGTCGGTCTAGCGGGCACCGTGCATTTGGCGGGGCTGGCGGAGCCACGGATTGCGCGGATTGACACGGATCGAAGCTCCCCATCCAGCCGGGGGTTGAGGCCCAGGCAAGACTCCTGCCTTGATGGTGAACGCTTCCACCCTTTGGATTCTGTTCGCTGGAGCCGCGATTGGTATTTTCAACCGGATGCTGCTGTCTACCACCTGAATCACGTGCGCCACTCTGAGCCGCGATGCCGAAGCGGCAACGACCGATCCGCGCCAATCCGTGCAATCCGTGGCGAATTCCTTGAACGCGCGCACTCCATAGAGCACAGTGACACAAACCATGCATGACCGTAGAGGACTAACGTGACGAATACACTCGAGGGCCGCGTCATCGCGGCACTCTCCAGGATCCAGAACCCCCGCCTCGAGAACGACCTCTTTTCCGCCGGGATGATCCGCGACCTCAAGGTCTCGGAGGACGGGGCCGTCAGCTTCACCTTCCTCCTGGGACGGGAAGATCCGGGCACCCTGGTGCGCGAGGCCCGCAAGGCGGTCAGCGCCCTCGAGGGCGTCCGCGCCGACGGGGTCAAGATCAGCGTGACCGATCCCGCCGGCCCGGCCAAGACCACCCACGGGCCGCCCCAGTCGGTGGCCGCCAACGTCCCCGCCCAGACCCCGACCGACATGCCGGGGCTCGGCAAGGTCATCGCGATATCGTCCGGCAAGGGCGGGGTGGGGAAGAGCACCGTCGCCGCGAACCTGGCGGTGGCGCTGGCCCAGGCCGGCTATCGGGTGGGGATCATGGATGCCGACGTCTATGGCCCCAACATTCCGCGGATGTTCGGGGTGTTCGAGAAGCCGCCAGTGGTTGAAGGGAAGATCATCCCGCTCGAGGCGCACGGGGTCAAGCTGATGTCGATCGGCTTCCTGATCGATCGCGACGCGCCGGCCATCTGGCGTGGCCCAATCATCATGAAGATCATCAACCAGTTCCTGCGCGACGTGCAGTGGGGGGAGCTCGACTACTTCCTGGTGGACATGCCCCCGGGCACTGGCGACGCCCAGCTCTCGCTGGTGCAGTCGATCGCCGTCTCGGGAGCGGTCATCGTCACCACCCCGCAGGAAGTGGCGGTGGGTGACGCGCTGCGCGGGGCCAAGATGTTCGAGAAGGTCAACGTCCCGGTGCTCGGCGTCGTAGAGAACATGAGTCCATTCACCGACCCGGCCAGCGGGGCCACCGTCAGCTTCTTCGGCGAGGGCGGCGGCCGGCGCCTCGCCGAAGAACTGGCGGTGCCGCTCATGGCCGAGGTGCCGCTCCAACCGAAGCTGGCGGATCACGCCGATGTGGGCGAGCCGATCATGGTCGCCGACCCGATGAGCCCGGCGGGGCAGGCGCTCCAGCGCGCCACCGAGGCCCTGATCCAGCGCGCCGGCGAAGTCGGCGTGGTGATGCCGATCATGCGGGGGTAGGGGGCGGGGAATGGGGAATGGGGAACGGGGGGGGATGATGTAGTCGCCGGGGTGGGAGCCATCCCGCCTGGCGCGCTGGACTGCGGCCTTCGGGCCGTTCGGGGAGTGGTTACGCTGGCGCCCCGAAAATGCTAACCTTCGTGACCCGCCGGGGAACGCAACGCGCGGGGGACTCCAACCCATCCAGGGGACTGCCGTGAAGCCCTTCCTTGCATCACTGAGCCTTGGCTTGCTGTTGACCGCGAGTGCGAGCGCCCAACAAGCCACCCGCACCGAGCCGGTCGAGGGGATCCGCGACAACGGGACCGGATACCATGCCCTGGTCGGGGCTCGCGTCGTGACCGCGCCCGGGCGGACGCTGGACAACGCGACCATCGTCATCCGGAACGGCCTGATCCAGTCGGTCCAGGCGGGCGGGCGGCCGCCGGCCGGCGCCCGGGTCTGGGACCTCTCCGGGCACACGGTCTACCCGGGATTCATCGACGCCCACGCCGACCTGGGCCGGGACAGCGTGCCCCGGGGTGGCGACGTGGGGCCGACCCACTGGAATCCCCAGGTGCGCGCCTGGTTCAGCGCCACCACCAACCTGCAGGATGATGCCAGTCGGCGGCGCGCGCTCCGCTCGCAGGGCTTCGGCGCGGCGCTGGTCGTCCCCAAGCGCGGCATCTTCCGCGGCAGCGCCGCGGTCGTGAGCCTCGGTGACGCCGGCGCCCGCGAACGCGTCCTCCGCCCTGACATTGCCCAGTCAATCGGCTTCCAGAGCTCCTTCGAGCTGGGGGGACGCTACCCCAACTCCCCGATGGGAGTGATCGCGACGATGAAGCAGGCCTTCATGGACGCCGACTGGTACAAGCGCGCCTGGGCCGCGTACGAATCGAGCGGTCGCGCTTTCCTGCCGCCGGAGACCAGCGAGGCGCTCAAGGCGCTCGAGGCCGCGGCCGCTGGCACGCAGCCGGTCATCTTCGAGACCCGCAGCGAGGAGGAACTCCTCCGGGGCCAGGCGCTCGCGAAGCAGTTCACGCTGAACGCCTGGTACCGCGGCAGCGGCGAGGAGTACCGGCTCATTGACGTGCTGCGGGGCCGCACCGAGCCGCTCTTCATCCCGCTCAATTTCCCGGATGCGCCCAGCGTGGGCGACCCGGAAGCGGCGATGAATGCCTCCCTGGGCGAGCTCCGCCACTGGTACCTGGCGCCGACCAACGCCGGCCAGCTGGCCAACGCCGGGATCGAGTTCAGCATCACCACCGATGGCCTCACCTCGTTGAATGACTTCCTGCCGAACCTGCGGATCGCGGTGGCCCGGGGGCTCTCGAGCGACGCCGCGCTGGCGGCGCTGACCACCACGCCGGCCCGCTATCTGGGGATCGAGCCCACCCATGGCACGATTGCCGCCGGCAAGGTCGCCAACCTGGTGGTCACCAACGGCGACCTGTTCACCCGGGAATCCGCCATTCGCGATGTCTGGGTGCACGGCGTGGTGTACGGGGTCACCCGCCCCGCGCAGATCGACCCCCGCGGCACCTGGACTGTCCAGTCGGACGATCAGTGGGGCTTCGAGGCCGAGCTGGTGCTGGAGGGGACGCTCAACCGGCTGCGCGGGCACCTCGAGGTGGCGCCCGGCCGCGCCATCGCCCAGGGCGCCCGGATCGACCTCGCGTCTGCCACGGTGGTCGCCGAGACCGGCCGGCTCGAGGTCCGGTTCAATGGCGAGCGGCTCGGCTACGAGGGGAGCGCCCTGCTGGCGGGTTCCGTGGCAGGGGACCAGTTCTTCGGGTGGACGTCGCTCCCGAACGGGGCGAGCCCGGCCTTCCGCGGCACCCGAACCGCGCCGTTCCAGGGCGACGCCGTCGGCACCGTGGCCAACAACGTGCCCCGGCTCGACCTGCCGTTCATCCGCCCGATGATGGACTTCGGCGTGCCGGCGCCGCCGCAACAGCCCGCGGCCGTCCTGGTGCGGAACGCGACGGTGTGGACCCAGGGGCCGCAGGGCCGCCTCGAAGGCGCCGACGTCCTGATCCGCGCCGGGAAGATCGCCCAGGTGGGGACGGGGCTGAGCGCGCCCGGCGGCGCCGTCGTCATCGACGGCACCGGCAAGCATGTCACCCCCGGCCTGATCGATCCACACATCCACTCGGGCACCAACGGCACCAATGAGACCGGTGCCACGATCGTGCCCGAGGTCTACATGGGCGATGTGATCACCCACAACAACATCGCCATGTATCGGCAGCTCGCCGGTGGCCTGACCACGGCGATGATCAAGCACGGCTCCGCCAACCCGATCGGCGGCGAGAACGTCATCGTCAAGATGCGGTGGGGCAGCCTGCCGGAGGACCTCAAGTTCGAGGGCGGGACCCGCACGGTGAAGTTCGCCCTGGGCGAGAACCCCAAGCGCTGCTGCTATGAGGGGCGGTACCCCAATACCCGCATGGGCACGCAGGAGATCATCCGCGACCACTTCCTGGCGGCGCGCGACTACCGGCGGGAGTGGCAGGAGTGGGAGGCGACGAAACAGGGCCTGCCGCCGCGCCGCGACCTCCGCATGGAGGCGATCCTCGACATCCTCGACCAGAAGCTCCTGATCTCGTCCCACGGCTATCGCGCCGACGAGTACCTTGCCCTCATTCGCCTCGCCGAGGAGTTCGGCTTCAAGGTCCAGGCGATCCAGCACGGGGTGGAGGCGTACAAGATCGCCTCCGAGCTCGCGGCGTCGGGGGTGGCCGCGGCGGTCTGGAGCGACTGGGGTGCGTTCAAGATGGAGGCGTACGACGCCACCAAGTACAATGTGCGCATCCTGATGGAGGCGGGGGTGACGGTATCCCTCCACTCGGATGACGCGCAGATCGCCAGCCGCATGAACTGGGAGGCGGGCAAGCTGCTGCGAACCGGCCTGACCGAGGAGCAGGCGCTCACCACCGTCACGCTCAACGCGGCCAAGCTGCTCGCGATCGACAGCCGCGTTGGCTCGCTCGAGCCGGGCAAGGATGCTGACTTCGTGGTCTGGAGCGGCGACCCGCTCTCGCAGTTCACCCGGGCCGAACAGACCTGGGTCGACGGCCGGCGCTACTTCTCGCTGGAGGAGGACGCTGCCCGGCGCGCCACCGTCGACGCGGAGCGCCGGCAACTGATCCAGGCGGTCCTGTCCGCATCGGGAAGCCCCACACGCGCCGCCACCGGCGGGAGGAATTGAACATGCACGCCACCAGCCTTCGGGCCAGCACGACTCCCACCGGGCGGCGGTTCGGCCGCCGGATTGCCGCCGTGGTGATGGGGGTGGCCATGACCGCACCGCTCGCGCTGTCGGCGCAGGTGCGCATGACCGTCCCGAAGCAGAGCGAGCCGATCGCCCTGCGGGGGGCCACGATCCACACGGTGACCAACGGCGTCATCGAGAACGGCACGATCATCTTCGAGGCCGGCAGGATCACGGCGGTGGGGGCCAACATCCCCATCCCGACCGGCACCCGGATCGTCGACGTCTCCGGCAAGCACATCTACCCGGGCATGATCGACGCCTACTCGACGGTCGGCATCGCCGAGATCGGCTCGGTCGACATGTCGAACGACGTCAACGAGGTGGGGGACTTCAACCCGAACGTCCGAACCGACGTTGCCGTGAATGCGGAAAGCCGTCACATCGGCACGTCGCGCTCGCAGGGCGTCCTGACCACGATCACGACCCCAGGCGGCGGGCTCATCTCCGGGATGTCCTCGGCGATGGCGCTCGAGGGCTGGAGCTGGGAGGAGATGTCCCTCGAGTCGGCCGCGGCCCTCAACGTGAACTGGCCGGAACCCAACCAGCGCGGCGGCCGCTTCGGTGGCGGCGGTGGGGGCGGGTTCGGCGGCGGGCAGGGTGGCAACCGCGTGACCTACGAGCAGCGGGTGCAGCAGCTCAAGGACTACTTCGCGGAGGCGCGCGCCTACCGGGATGCGGTGGCCGCGGGCGAGAAGGTCCGCACCGATGCCCGTTACATGGCGATGATCCCGGCGCTCAACCGCGAGATCCCGGTGGTGGTGTCTGCCAATGGCACCTCGCAGATCAATGACGCCATCACCTGGGCCAAGCAGGAAAACCTCCGGCTCGTCATCCGCGGCGGCGACGACGCCATTCATGTGGCCGACCGGCTGCGCGCCGAGAACATCCCGGTCATCCTCACCTCGACGATGGACGCGCCGAACCGGGCGCACGAGGGCTACGATGCCGCCTACAGCCGGGCCGCCCAGCTGCACAAGGCGGGCGTCAAGTTCGCCATTTCCGGCGGCGCCGGGTCGCTGTACACCGACCGGCTCCCCTACGAGGCCGGGGTCGCGGTCGCGTTCGGCCTGCCGGAGGAGGAGGCGATCAAGGCGGTGACCCTGAACGCCGCCGAGCTGATGGGGTTGTCCGACCGGCTCGGCTCGCTCGAGGTCGGCAAGCAGGCGACGCTCCTGATTACGACCGGGACGCCGATCGACACCAAGAGCGACATCCTGCAGGCGTACATCCAGGGGCGCGAGCTCGACATGAACGACATCCAGAAGCACTTCTTCGAGAAGTACATGACGAAGGTGCGGCAGATGATGAAGATCATTTCGTAGCGGACGCTATCGCCTCAGTTGCCAGCAGGGGCGCCCGGTGTGGGCGCCCCTGTTTGCGTGTGGAGGGTGTCATCCCGAGCCGCAGGCGAGGGATCTTGCCTGCCTTTGCGTGGACCGGCCCGTCGGTCTCGCGGCTGGAGCCGCGACTCGGCCAGGCGGGTCGCTGAAGCGACCGTGAACTTCACTTCCCATGATGCGTGCTACCCGGTAGACTGCCTCGCAAACCGGACTTCGTCGCTCAGCCAGCGAGCTTGCCGGGGCATTGACCGAACCATGCCATATCCGGTGCATGGATCCGTTCCTGGTCCGCAGGACTATCGGAGTAGGGCCCTGATCCACGCGAGACTCAAATGCGGCGTTGTGCGATCGGACTGATCCTGTCCTCGATACTGCTCCCCGGCGCGCTCAGCGCCCAGGACGGTCGTCTGCAGCTGGCCGCCCACGGAGGGATTAATAGCGGTTCTCATGCGGTTGTCGGCGTGCAGGCGGCTGTTCGCCTTGCCAAGGGAGTGCACCTGGGCATCACCGGCGTTCAGGTTCTTGGCCTCGAGCCTGCTGAAAAGGCAAACCTGTGGGATGCGACCATCAGGTTTACACCTTGGTCAGGTGAGGTCAGACCATCTCTTTTCCTCGGGATCGGCTGGGTAAGCGAAAGCGCCGCGGTAACCACTCGAGATGAGAGAGGGACAGGGTTTGGCTTGGGAATTGAGGTTGGGCGCGGGACTGCCCGGCCGTTTGCCGAGGCTCGGCTGATTCGTGTCAACAGGATGTTCTCCCATCCTGAGGCGAGCAGCCATGGATGGCTCACGGCTGGCATCCGCCTCCACCTCATCCAATAAACCGTCCGGCACAAGCCGGTGGGAAATCGCGACGACGCCCGGATAGCGCTTGGTTCGAAATCACAACGGGGCGCCCGATCGGGCGCCCCGTTGACCATCATCCCAATCCTATCGGAGGGGGCGCACAGGGGTGCGCCCCAACGGGGCGCCCCAATGGGGCGCCCCTACTTCTTCCGCTCGTGCCCTTCCGGCCGCTTCACCGCGCTCACCCCGAACTGTGGCGTGGCCCAGAGGTACTCGTCGGTCATCGTCTCCGCCGGGATGTACCGACCGGCGAACTGCGGCTTGACCCCCGCACGGCTCAGGATCGCAGCGCCGAACCCCACCGTCCCGATGATCCAGGTGACCAGGATCGCTGACGCCCAGACGATTGTCCCTGCCACCGGTACCCAGCCAAAGACCAGCCACGCCAGCCAGACCGACAGCACCGTCGCCAGCCCGATCAACATGTAGCGGAAGCTGTTTGGGCTCGCCTTGAGCCCCTGCGCCATCCGGCGGCGAGTCTGCTTCTCGCCCATCGAATGCGCCACCGCCAGGAAGCCACCCACGATCCCCAGGATGGCCAGCAGGGCGTAGACGATCACCACGAACGGCACCAGCAGCGCCCCGACCACGCTCAGGATCAGCCCCACGACGAGCATTCCGAAGGTTGGCAGCAGCAGCACCTGCCCCAGCATCCCCACAACGAACGAGCGCCCAAAGGAATGGGCCACCGTGTCGGAGACGATCTCGAGATTGGGGTGCGCAAATGCGACCAGGAGAAAGCCCAGCAGCGTCAGCGTCAGGAATACACCGGAGAGGCCCGCCGCCCGCGTCCCGAACCGGGTGAGCCACGAAGGCTCGGCGGGAATCGCGCCGGCGTCGGCCTGTGCGGCCGGCTGCGTGACGGGCAGGAGGAACTGCGGAACGAGGGCGGCCGGCAACCGCTGGACAACCTGCTGGAGCTTCCCCGCGCCGGTGGCAGCGTGCGCCACCGAGACCGCAAGACTCCCCTGACAGATCAGTCCAACAGCAGCGACCAGCGCGAGCCGGCGGCTACCAAGCTGCATCGGCCGCTGGCTCCGCCGGAAGCATCACCAACCGCCGCAGGACGAGGACCCCGACCGCCCAGGTGGCCACCAGCGCGCCGACCACCAGGACCGCCCGGGCCGGGGTCGAGGTCAGCGCCTCGACGGTGCCGTACCAGGACTGCTGGGTCACCATCGATGCCAAGGTCTGCAGTGACTGGGTGACCCACTGGGTCCCCGTCTGCCACGCCTGCTGGGTCCACCGATCGAACAACGCCGAGTTGCTGGCGGTCCAGACCGCGCTGGCCCAGACGCCCAGGGCGGTCGCGGCGCTCGCCATCACCCGGCGGTTCGACAGGATCCGGCGGGGCCACGGCAGCGGGGCCACGACCGGGGCGGGGACCGCGATCCGGACCTGGGCCATCACCCGCTCGGCGAAGCCGTCGGCTGGGGCCAGGGCGGGGAGCCCGTGGAGGGCGGCAACCAGGACGCGGTCGGCCTGCACGACGGAACGGCAGGCGTCACAAAATGCAACGTGCTCCCGAGCTGCTTGGGAGGGGGAATCGATCAGGAAGGCATCGAGGTCGTCGGCGGTGAGATGCACCGAGGGCAGGCCACTCATACGTGACCCCCTTTACGGCGGGGTTTTGGCAAAGGTTTCACTCCTTGAGATGGGCCAGGGAGATCCGCAGCTCATTACGGGCGCGGTGGATATATGTCTTCACGGTGCCAAGGGGCAGGTTGAGGATTTCCGCAATTTCCTCATAGGAGCGCCCCTCGACATGGCGCAGCAGGATGCAGGTCCGATACTCGGGGCGGAGCTGTCGGATGCCGTCCTCGATGGACCCACCGAGCTCGCGGGCCAGGACCTCGTCCAGGGCGGACTCCCCCGGGGAGCCGATCTGGAGCGCGGTGGCCTCGATCATCTCAGGGGTCTCGGCGTGGGGCGACCCGTCGAGGGAGAGGGTGTCCAGCTCGCGCCGCCGGAGGTGATCGATGGCGGCGTTGTTGGCGATCTTGAAGACCCAGGACGAGAACTTGTACTCGGGCTTGTAGCTCTCGATGGCGTTGAGGACCTTGACGAAGGTCTCCTGCGACAGGTCCTCGGCCTGCTCCCGGTTCCGGACCATCCGGTAGACCAGGGAGAAGACCGGGCGCTCGTAGCGGCGGACCAGCTCGCGGTAGGCCGCCTCGCGGCCGGCCTTGGCCAGCTCGACGACCTCCTGGTCGGTGGCCTCTCTCAGCGGCACCTGGGCGTCAGCCACCGGCCCCCCCTGCGCTTGCCGGGGGCCGTCCGTGAGGGCTACATTGCGCCGCTATGTTAGCCACGGACAGTGAGTTACCGCTCGCCGGCGGGAGCGAGAAGCGGGCCTACGTGCGCGAGATCTTCACCGATATCGCGCCCCGCTACGACCTGCTCAACCACCTGCTGAGCCTCAACATCGACAAGCGGTGGCGCCGCCGGGCGGTCGACGAACTGGGATGGGCCGCTGCGCCCGGAGGCCGGTACCTGGACCTCTGCGCGGGAACCCTGGACCTGGCGGCCGAACTGGCCACCCGGGAAGGGTTCAGGGGCGCGGTGGTTGGGGCAGATTTCGTCCTCCCGATGCTGGTGCGTGGCCAGGGAAAGGCGGAGCGGGTGGCCCCGCTCAACGCCGATGCCCTGGAATTGCCGTTTGCCGATGCCACTTTCGATGGCGCCACCGTCGGCTTCGGGGTCCGGAACCTGGTGGACCTGGACCGGGGCCTCCGGGAGGCCGCCCGGGTGCTCCGACCCGGCGCCCGGTTCGTGGTACTGGAATTCACCACCCCACCCCGCCAGCCGATGCGCGGGCTCTACTCCTTCTATTTTCGCAGGATCCTGCCCCTGGTCGGGCGTATCGTGTCGAAACATAGGACGGCGTACACCTGGCTGCCAGAGTCAGTCCTGAACTTCCCGGAGCCGGACGACCTGGCCGCCCGGATGGAGCAGGCCGGCTTCTCCGGGGTGCGGTACACCCTGCTGATGGGTGGGATCTGTGCGGTGCATGTTGGCGTGCGGGCGGGTGCATGACAGGCGCACAGGGGCTGGGGACTGGGGGCTCGGGGCTGGGTGACCCCGCTAACCGCGAGGGGCAGACGTTCGAGGGTGGCTCGCTGCTGGCCCGATATGCCAGCTTCGTCAAGCTGCCCCATACCCTTTTTGCCCTCCCCTTCGCACTCCTCGGCGTCCTTGCCGCCTCGTTCACCTGGCCGGTCGGGTGGCCGCTCGTGGGCCTGGTCGTGGTGGCCTTCTCCTCGGCGCGCTGGGCGGCGATGGGGTTCAACCGGATCGTGGACCGGGCCTACGACGCCGCCAACCCCCGCACCGCCAACCGCGAGATCCCGCGCGGGGTGATCACCGTCCGCCAGGCCTGGATCTCGGTCCTGGTGGCCGCGGCGGTCTTCATCGCCACCGCCTGGCTCATCAATCCGCTCTGCTTCCTGCTGAGCCCGGTGGCGCTGGCCTGGATCCTGGGCTACAGCCTGGCCAAGCGGTTCACCTGGTGGCCCCACCTCTGGCTCGGCGTCTCCCTGGCGATCGCCCCAGTAGGCGGGTACCTGGCGGTGACCGGCTCGTGGAGCGACCCGTGGTGGATGCTGATCGCCATCGCGGTGGCCGTCATGACCTGGGTGGCGGGGTTCGACATCTTCTACGCCCTCCCCGATGAGGGGTTCGACCGCCAGGCCGGCCTGCGCAGCGCGGTCGTGGCCCTCGGCGAACGGCGGGCGATCCTGTTGGCCAAGCTGCTCCACGGGGTGACGATCCCGGCGCTGCTGGCCTTCGGGGCGGCGGCCGGGTTCGGATACTGGTACTTTGGCGGGGTGCTCGCTGCGGCGGCGATCCTGGTCTACGAGCACCAGCTGGTGAAGCCGGGAGACCTGAGTCGGCTGGACGCGGCGTTCTTCACCATGAACGGGGTGATGAGCGTGACGGTGTTCCTGTTCGCGCTTCTGGATCGGGTGGCGCGGTAGGGAAACCCTTGGCCACGGATTTCACGGATTGACGCGGATTGTTCTGGCTTCAGTTGCCAAGCCTTCCATTCTGGTAGTGATGCGCCATGGCCCAGCGGGATGAGGGCGTGTACCCTCCGAGGGTGAATTGCTATAGTGTTCACTTCACCCCCCACGCTGTTCCTCGGGTCGCCTGGTGGCAGGGGGCCGACCAAAGAAGTGACTACTCCGTGCCATTCCGTGAAATCCGTGGCGTGATGTTCACAAGGTGTCCCAGCCGGATCTAGAGAGGCTATGCGAGTGATTGAACGCGACAAGTCTAATGCGTCTCGGCACCCCCCTCCGGCGTCCCGGGAGCTGAAGCCAAAGGCCCCAAAGCGCCCGGTGCCGAAGGGTCCGCCGAAGCATCCGGTCCGCTCGCCGACACCGAATCGGAGGGGCCGTTGACCGACCTGCCCGTCGTCCTGGCGATCACCGGCGCCTCGGGAGCCCCCTACGCGGTGCGCCTCCTCGATGCGATGGCCCGCGCCAGGGTGCCCGTCTGGCTGCTCGTTTCCGGCCACGGCTGGCGACTGCTGCAGGAAGAGTGCGGGATCGCCTCACCGGAGGCGCTCCAGGCTGCGACCGGCGGGGACTGGTCCACCGTCACCCTCTTTCCGGACACCGACCGCGGCGCCAAGCCGGCCAGCGGCTCCCAGAAGACCCGTGGGATGGTGGTCTGTCCCTGCTCGATGGGAACGGTCTCCGCCATCGCCCAAGGCTCCAGTCGATCGCTGATCGAGCGCGCCGCCGATGTCACCCTCAAGGAGCGGCGCAAGCTGATCCTGGTGCCCCGCGAGACACCGCTCTCGCTGGTGCACCTCCGCAACCTCACCGCCGCGACCGAGGCCGGCGCCGTGGTCATTCCGGCGGCGCCCGGCTTCTACCACAAACCGAAGGCGATCAGCGACCTGGTCGATTTCCTGGTGCAGCGGATCCTCGACCAGCTCGACCTGTCGATCGAGCTCGCGCCCCGGTGGCAGGGCTGATGCGACTCGGCATCATCTCCGACACCCATGGGATGCTGCGCCCGGAGGTCTTCGAGGCCTTCGAGGGCGTCGACATGATCCTCCACGCCGGGGACATCGGGTCACCAAGCATCCTCACCGAGCTCGAGGCGATCGCCCCGGTCAAGGCGGTCTGGGGCAACACCGATGGGTTCGACATCCGCGCCATCGTCCCCGAGGTCCTCGAGACCCGGATCGAGGGGACCGACTTTGTCATCCTCCACGGTCACCAGTTCGGCTCACCGAACCCGGCCAGGCTGGTGGCGGCGCATCCCAAGGCCGAGGTGATCATCTACGGTCACACCCACATGCCGCTGCTCGAGACGGTGGACATCGTGGTGACGGTGATGAATCCGGGCGGGGCAGGGGCCCGGCGGTTCGACCTGCCCGCCTCGGTGGGAATCATGGAGCTGGAGCCGGGGATCCCGCCCCGGGCCCGGCTCGTGGCCCTCACTGCGGCCGACGAGGAGTAGACCCCGGCCCCATCACCCACCCCCAGAACCTGGCCCCGGAATTGGAGAAGGCCAGGCCTCCCCCCGCCAGCCCCCCATGAGCCCTGGTCCCCGGTTTTTCCGCCTTTCAGGGTAGACCATTTCCGGGGGGTACCATGCCATTCTCTCGTTGGCCGCTGTGGCGGCGTGCCGGGCTGTTGGTGGTCCTTGTCGGTCTCGCCGCCTGTGGCGGGGGCGACCCGACCCAGCCCGCGCCGCCGGCTCCCCCCCCGCCCCCGCCCCCGCCGCCCCCACCGGCTCCCGTCGCCTCGGTCGTGCTCTCCGAGACCGCACCGGTCATGGTGCCGCAGGGAACCCTGCAACTCACCGCCAGCCCGCGTGACGCCCAGGGCAACACCCTCGCAGGGCGCACCATCACCTGGACGACGAGTGCCCAGACGGTCGCCACGGTCAGCGCCAGCGGCCTGGTGACTGCCCACGCGCTTGGCAACGCCACGATCACCGCCACCAGCGAGGGACAGAGCGGGATCGCCCAGCTGTCGGTGGTCCAGGGAGCGACGGTGACCACTCAGGGTGGCACCTTCACCTTCCAGAATGGCGCGGTCACCCTGGCGGTGCCGGCCGGGGCAGTGTCCTCCCCGGTGGCGATGACCGTCGTCGAGGATACCGATCCGCCCCCGGCGGCTCCCGCGGGCTACCAGATAACAGGGAAGGTGTACCGACTGGGGCCCGTTGGGGTCACCTTTGCCCAGCCGGTCACCGTGACCCTCAAGTATGACCCGGGCAAGCTTCCCTCGTTTGCCATGAGTGGCGACCTGGCAGTCCTCCAGCGGGGGACCGGGGCCTGGTCCGGCCTCTCGGATGTCGCCGTCAACGTGGCGGCCGGGACGATCTCAGGCAAGGCGGCGAGTTTCGCCGTCGCGCCCCCGGCGTTGGCCGGTGCCGATGGGCCCATGGCGACCCCGGGCGGCGGGGCACAGGTGGCCGTCGGGGTGCTGGACCCGACGGTATCGCTCACTCCGGGCTCCGTCAGCCTCAACGCCCAGCAGCGTGTGGCCATCTTCACGGCGGTGCTGGCCCCGCGCGGGCAGGGGATTCCGTTGCCCGCCGCCAGCCTGCTCAAGTACCGCTGGAGCACCACCGGCCAGAACGGCGGGCTGAGTGGACCCGGGCCCTCGACCTGGACCGACCTGATCGACATGCAGTACACGGCGACGGCGCCCCAGCTCTCCCAGATGAGCGGGGAGATCGACCGGGTCACGGTGGAGGTCCTCCTCAACCCGGAGGTGCTGGCCGATCCCTCCCTGGGACCGCCGCGAATCATCACCGCCGAGGCGGTGATCGACGCCGACCTCCGGGTCACCTACGACATCACGCCGCAGTTCTCCACCATCGGGCCGGGAGACACCAAGGACCTTCATTTCCTGATCCGCGACCAACAGGGGAACGAGATCACCCTCCCCAATGCCTACGAGATCGAGTGGAATTCCAGCGCCAATCACGGGTCGATCCCTTCCGGGCTGGGCAACCGGGTCCTGGACGTGACCTACACCGCCATGACCACCTTCCAGAGTGCCCCGCCCCGGGTTGACGACGTGGAGGCGGTGGCGTTCGAGGTCGTCCAGCACGTCATCCGGACCGCGATTCCGGCCCCCCTGGGCGGCTTCATCAACATGTATGACACCACCCATACCACCCGGCCCGAGCGGGGCCGCGCCAAGGGTTTCATCGAGGTCGAGGTGCAGTACGAGGCCACCCTCACCCCGCAATCGTCCCTGATCCGGCGCGGGGAGTCCACCAACCTGTCGGTCACGATCAACCCGGCGTACACCGGCCCCGGACTGGAGTACAAGTACAGCACGTCCGGCGGGCAGGGCACCATCAATCATGCGGCCGGCACACGGGTGACCTCCCCCCAGGTGACGCTTACCGCCGATACCTGGGCCCCCGGCGGCATGCAGACGGTCATCGTCGAGGTCGTCTCGGTGGTGGCCGGGGTGGAGCTGGAAACGATCGCGACTGGCTCGGTGGAGGTGGAGGTGGATCCCTGGCACTCCGGGCGCTTCGCGGTGGAACGGACCAACGCGGGGCTGCCGGCCTGCGTCAACGTCTACGTCTATGCACCCAAGGTGGCCGGAGCCACCAGCTACCAGCTCGTGGCCGACCAGTTCAACGATCCGGACGGGGTGTACGGCACGATGTACTCCAAGACCTTCTCGGGACCGACCGGGACCGGGGTGGACCAGGTGCAGGATGCCGGCAGCGAGTACCGGATCCTGCTGGTGCCGGCGGGGTGCTCCTCGATCCTCGAGTCGTCGATCCAGGCGCGGATCACCCGGGAGCAGAACCGATTCGCTGGGATCCGGGTTCGGGTCAAGGCATCCCAATAGGGTGTAGTGCAAAAGGGGATCGGGGGGAGGGCGCGTGAGCCCCATCCCCCGGTCCCTACCCGTCCACCCAGCTTTCCAGTGTCGTGGTACGTCGGAGCGCCTCGGGGTGCCGCCGGAACCATGACATGATCAGGAGCATCTCGTCGATGTTGCCGGCGGGGACCGGTCCCGCCACGGTGGCCGGTCGAGCCAGTTCGTCGCGGACCACTGCCTGGAACGCCTCGCGTTCGATGGGGGTCGCAGGCCAGGGGAAGGTGGCGCGGACCGTCCCGTTCCGGATCAGGTAGGCCCGGTCGTCGCCGTGGCTGCCGGGGTCGCGATAGACAAAGGTGAGGAACTCGATCCCGGCGCGGGCGCGCGTGGTGGCGCCCAGCAGCCACTCCAGGTGCTCGAACTTCTCGCGCCACCGGGTTGCCGCCTCAAACTCCCCCTGCTCGGCCTGATGGGCCATCGCCGCTATCACCCGGTCCACCGGTGCGATGGCCCGCCCCTCCAGGAATGCCACCCCCGACTCGACCCTCCGGCGGTATTCCTCCTCGGTCACGAAGCCGGCGCAGGGGCCGCTGCAGGTGCCGAAGTCGTGGCGCATGCAGGCCGCGCTCAGCGGCTCCCCGAAGAGGTCGCCCTGGCCGGCGAAGACCATCGGCATCCGGGAGGCACAGTCGCGGAGGCCGAGCAGGTCGTTGAGGACCCGGAGTGCCTCGCGCAGGCGGCCCGGGGAGAGCATCGGCCCGTAGCAGCGCACCTCCTCCGAGTCGCTGCCGCTCCCGACCGTGATCCGCGGGGCGGCGCCGCCCGAGACCACCGCAAAGGCCACGTTGCGACGCCGGTTCATCTGGACGTTGTAGGCAGGGCGGGACTGGCGGATCTGGCGGAGCTCGGTCAGGTGGGCGGCGAACTCGCTGGGGACGACATCCCAAACGATGTCGCTGGATGCGTGGAGGATCCGGGCGCCCTTGTCCTCGGGATAGCTGGCCCGGAAGTACGACAGGAGCCGGGTGCGCAGCTTCTTGGCCTTGCCGACGTAGAGCACCCGGCCGGACTGGTCCAGCATCCGGTACACCCCGGGGCGGTCCTCGGCCAAGGCCCGGACCCGCTCCCGCAGGGCGGGCAGGTCGGTCATCGGCAGGAGGAGGGCGGCAGCGGGCATCAGGCCTGGCAGCGATGGCAGAAGACGGTGATCCGGGCGTCAATGGCATGCGTGGCGGCCAGGGTGGTGCCGCACCGGCGGCACGGCTCCCCCTCCCGACCGTACACCAGCAACTCCAGTTGGAAGTTACCCGGTTCCCCGGTGCCGGTGCGATAGTCCCGGAAGGTGGTCCCTTCCGCCTCGATCGCGGCAGCCAGGACCCGGCGCACCTCGGCCCAGAGCAGGGCATACTGGGCCGGCGAGACCTTCCGCGCCTCCTTGGAAGGGTCGATCCCGGCCAGGAACAGCGCCTCGTTGGCGTAGATGTTCCCGACCCCGACCACGTACTTCTGGTCCATCAGGACCTTCTTGATCGCGGCCCTGGAGGCCCCCAGTCGGGTGCCAAACTGCTCGGCGGTCAACTCCGGGTCCAGAGGCTCGGGGCCGAGTCGGGCCTGGTAGCGTTCCCAGCCGGCGGGGGTGAGCCAACGGATGGTGCCGATCCGGCGGACGTCGTGGTAGACCAGCAGGCCGCCATCGTCGAGCCGGCAGCGGAGCACGGCGTACTTGGCGTCGGTGCCGGTCAGGGGCTCGTCGTGGACCTGCAGGGAGCCGGTCATCCCAGGCTGGATGTCGAGGATCCGGGTGTCGGTGTGGAGCATCGCGTGCTTGGCGCGGCGCTCGACGGCCACGATCTGGCGGCCGACCAGGTCGCGGAGCAGGACCCGCTGGGAGACACCGTCGAGGAGGTTGTCGTGGCTTAGCTTCGCCGAGCGGATGGTGCGCCCGACCAGGCGGGGGCGCAGCTGGCGGACCAGCGTCTCGACCTCAGGGAGTTCGGGCACCGGGGAAAGTTAGCAGGAGCCACGGATTGCACGGATGACACGGATTGTCTGGAGGCAGGCAGGGCCGATGTGGGCCAGGCCGGACAACGGAATCCACGGATGCCGCAGATCGCGTCGATCCCTGGGGGTGGCATCCAAGCAAGGGTGGTTTCGGTTGATACTTGGTGAACTTCATTCACCGAACGGCTCCGCCCCACGGAGATGCGGTTCACATCAAGAACGATGAAAACCAACCACGGCGTGGATCCTGCCAGAAGCACCAATCAATCCGTGTCATCCGTGCAATCCGTGGCAGAGGTGTCAGGCGAACTCACGTGACCAGTCGCGCCGCCTCGCGCCAGCCGATGTCCCGCCGGTACTGCTTGCCGTCGAGTCCGGGCTGTCAGGGCATGGGCAACTCCGGCATCTCGTGTAGCTGCAGAGATTCAAGGTCGTCGCGATCCCTCCTCGCCACGTACAGGCCTGAAGGTCCGAATCCGAGGAGGCGCGTGCTCGCGGGCAACCTGACCTGCCCCACCCTGACCCCCGTGCGCCCGAAGACGTCGAAAAGCTGGGGGGCATGGGCTTCGCCGCTTCGAGCCACCCACAATCGGCCGAGCTCGTCGAAGAGGAGTTGGGCACCAGTGATCGCAGGAAGGAATTCGGGCCACTTGGGTTCCTGGGGTCTCCCGACCACCTTGCGGATGATGGGCGGACTGCCATTGCCGGGGTAGACTGTTTGAAAACTGGGTAGGGTGCTTGCCTCTCGCCAAACCCGCTTTTCTGCCTCGGTAAGCCTGATAGGGGAGTATTGGATGATGGGGCCTTCCACCCGCCGACCGCCGGGCAGGAGGAGGACTACCCGGTAGGGGTTGGAGTACACTATGGCCAGTCGCCCCTCCGCCCCGGCAGTCCACAGCGCTGATGCCGGGAACGCTTCGGGTACTCCAGACCGAGCAACAATCAGCCCTTGGACCACCACTGCATCGGGGGGCCGGAAGACAGGGATGAATCCGGCGGTATCTCTCCGTTGCGCTCCTGGCGTCCATCGCTCGATTGCCGCAGTATCGGTTACCTCGATGCGCCCTCCAGCAGCCAAGGCGGCTGGCTGGGCGCGGGCGTACAGCCGGCCAAGTGTATCCGATGCACTGACCCTGGCAGGCTCGAGGCTCGCACGTCCCCCCTGGGGCCGCGGTGCTCGTTCCGGAATCACCCGACTTGGAATTCCGTTCGGGCTGAGCACCAGGATCCTGGCATTCGGTGGATCGAGGATGCCGGTCTCGCCGGCTGCCAGAGGGAGCAGAAGGGAAGGGAGGAGGTACTCACCAGGACCAGAACCGTGACGGCCCACGGGGGAGGTGGTGCCAGTGACTGGACGGATGAGGTAAACCATCCGGTTCCCCGCGTCGACAACCAGCACTCGGCCATCGCGGAGTTCACGAACATTGCCGATCAGGCTCAGTGCCCCGGGAGCGGCCCACCTCGGGATGGGCTGGACATCCTTAACGGCGCCGGAGGATTGGGCGGCAGTGGGTTTGGCGATAGCCAAGCCCAGGAGCGCCAGGGCCCACCTGCCGATTGGACCGACTCTCCAAGTCCGACTTGCCATGGAGGCGCAGCTATGGTTTCGGCTCGCGTCCGGCCACAAGGTCGCCAATGACTTCGTTCAACCGGGCGGGAGATGGTGGGGCTGGGAAACGCCAGCCATTCACCAGAATTGTTGGTGTGCCAAAGAACCGCATCCGTTCGGCGGTTGCAACGCCAGAGTCGATTCGAGCGGCTATCGACGTCGGAATCTCAACACAAGACTGAAATCCAACAGCGTCGGGCACCCCGGCGTCTCGCGCATAGGCGGCCCATGTCTTGAGCCCGAGTGAGTCCTGTCGGCCAAACACGGCATCGAGGAATTCCACGAATCGACCTTGCCTCCCCGCACACTCGGCGGCTTCGGCGGCCGGGCGAGCGAAGCGGTGGTTCGAGAGGGGCCAGTGAACGAAGCGAATGTCGAGTTGGGCTCCGAACGCCTCGCGGGCTGCCTTCAGGCTGTTCAGGTGAAACCCGCGACAGGCAGGGCACTCGAGGTCCACGAACTCGATGAGAACGACAGGTGCGGCGGGCGGGGCCTCCGGGATGCTGTGAGCCAGGAGACTTCGCCACTCCCGATCAAACTCGAGGGGCCCACCAGGGCCGCCGAGCACTACGGGACGGTTGGCCGGGAAGAATTCGCGACGCACCATCGCAGCTGCAATAAGGACAGCTGCGATGGTGAGAGTAGTGGATAGAAATCGTTCTAGTCTGGTCGTCATTCGGACCCCGGTGCGCTATGCGGTGACCGCCCCTCAGCCATGCGCCGCGGTCGTGACATGCGACGGTTTGGTATGGCTAGATCTCATCATCCCCGCAGCTCAGGTAGTAGTACCCCGTCGGGCATCCTTGATCGGTTCCACACGGTACGCCGCCACAGTTCGTGTCATTGCAGAGAAACGGTCCTGCACACTCGGGGCGAACGCCAGCACACCACGATTCTACATCTCCTGGGCAGCTCCCCACACACCCGATTCCGCATGGTAGGAAGGCGTCGGCACCCTCAACGTCTGGTGCTGTTCCGAGCGAGAGCAGTCCGAGGCTACAAACGAGAAGAGCTCTTGCGGTAAGGCTGACTCGCATCTTTCCTCCTAGCTAAGCGTTTCGATTGGACTACCCTTGAGCCAAGGCGGAGTACCAGTACTCGACAACTTAGGGGGGGGGGGGTAGCTTAGTCAAGGGCCCCTCGCAAGCCTAGGAACGGGGAGCCTTTTCACGAGCCTGAGTGGGTCCGCGCGTCGCTCTCAAAGGCCGGCTGGATGGAGGGCTGTATGGCAATCGAGTGTTCTGGTGTGACACGTCTCAACATGAGCAGCGCCATGCCCTTCCTCGCGCTGCTGCTGGCAGTGCCACTCCATGCCCAGGCGGTGCTGACCGGTATCGTCCGCAACGATTCTACCGGAGCTCCGCTCGCCGGAGTCGAAGTGCTGATTAACGGGACCCCATACCGCACCGAAACGAACGCCGAGGGGCGGTACTTCCTTCCTGGCCTTCCGTCTGGAGCCCGCCAAGCGATCTACCGCCTAGTGGGTCACCTTCCCGTCCGTACGGATGTCCTCCTACGAGCCGGTGACACCACCCGCGCCAATGTGATGATGATTCAGAGTGCGGTGGTGTTGAATCCCGTCATTGTTACGGGGAATCCGGAGCGCGGCCGTGGGGTTGGCGTCGGCGTGGAGGCCTTTGAGGAGCGTCGAAGGCTCGGGTTGGGGATTTTCTTCGACTCAACGGACCTGCGACGCAATGATCACCGTTCGCTGGGCGACATGGCGCGGAATCAAGTCGGGCTTTATGTCCCACCAACGACCTATGGTGGAGGGATCATCTACAATTACCGGATGAATCCTCCATGCCCCATGTTCACCTATCTGGATGGCATCCCGAGAGGGGTGGTCGATACACGCGAGATTCCAATCCACACCCTTGCCGCGGCCGAGATATACAAGAGCTCCGCAGGAGTGCCCACGGAGTACGGAGGGGCCAACGCGGCATGCGGGGTCATTCTCCTCTGGTCTCGAAGGGGGCCGTAGGTCTCCTCCAACGAGTCGCCCACATGAACGCGCACTCCCTTCACCAAGGGCTCCCGCTTCCACGGCTGCCAGGAGCGCGGCGCCACTCGGAAGTGCAGTTCACATCAAGAACGATGGGAGCCAGCCACTGAACGGATCCTGCCAGCAGCACCAATCAATCCGTGTCCTCCGTGCAATCCGTGGCAGTTCCTCCAAGCCGACTCAGCTGTTCAGCCGTGCCGCCTCGCGCCAGCCGATGTCCCTTCGGTACTGCTTCCCGGCGAAATGAATCTGCTCCGCCGCTTCCCGACTCAACCGCTGGGCCTCTGTAAAGCTCTCCGCCACCGCCGTCACCGTCAGCACGCGACCGCCGTTGACGCGAAGCGTGCCATCCGCATCCCTGCGAGTCCCTGCGTGATAGACTGTCACCCTCGCATCCAACGTCTCCGGCAGGGTGATCTCGGCCCCCTTCTCTGGTGAGTCGGGATACCCTCGTGCCGCCAATACCGTGGTCACGGCCGCGCTCCGGCCAACGGACGGCGCAGTGAGTGCGGCACCATCGGCTGCCGCGGAACACGCCCCCGTGAATCCCCCCTCCAGCAATGGCAGCACCACCTGGGTTTCCGGATCACCCAGCCGGCAGTTGAACTCCACCACGCTCAGGGCACCATCCGGCGCGATCATCAGCCCGGCGTAGAGGATCCCCTTGAATGGGGCACCCCGTCGGGCCAACTCTACAAGCGTCGGAAGCAGCACTTCCCGTCGGGCCCGATCGAGCAGCTCCTCGGTTGCCAGCGCAACCGGTGAGTATGCCCCCATCCCACCGGTGTTGGGTCCCTGGTCGCCCTCGAAGATCCGCTTGTGGTCCTGCGCCGAGGGCAGCAGCACCAGGTCGGTGCCATTGCAGATGGCAAAGACCGAGAGCTCCTCGCCGACCAGGAACGACTCCACCAGCACCTCGTGCCCCGCCTCGCCGAGTGAGCCGCTGAACATTGCCCTCACAGCGTCGGCGGCCTCGGCGCGGGTGGCGCAGACCACCGCGCCCTTGCCCGCCGCGAGCCCCGATGCCTTGACTACCAGTGGCTCAGCGTGCACGGACACCCACTCCAGGGCCGGGGCCTCGGTGGTGAAGGTGCGGCTGGAGGCGGTGGGCACCCCAGCGGACGCCATGACGTCCTTGGCGAAGGCCTTGGACGCCTCGATCTGGGCGGCGGCGGCGGTAGGGCCAAAGACCCGGTGGCCATCCGCGATGAGCCGGTCCGCCAGACCCAGCGCCAGCGGCTGCTCGGGGCCGACGATGGTCAGGTCGATGGCATGATGGCGCACCGCCGCCGCGATCTGGTCGATCGCGTCGGCGGGAATGCGCAGGTTGGTGGCGAGTGGTTCGGTCCCGGGATTGCCCGGTGCGCAGTAGATGGCCGCATCGGGGTTTTCGCGGCGGAGGGCGGCACAGATGGCGTGCTCGCGGCCTCCGCCGCCGACGACCAGCAGCCTCACTTGCTCTGGGCGTCCCGGAACGCGTCGCGCGCCCGTTCTGCCGCCTGTCGGGCGGCGTTCTTGACGGAGCTGGCCGCGTCACGGAACTCGCTGGCGTAGTGATCCTTGGCCGCCGAGAACTCCTCACCCAGCGGGCGCGACTTCGCCTCGGCACCGCGATGGGTGTACTCGCCGCGGAGAATCCGATCGTACTCACCGGCGGCAATCCACTTCTGGAGCTCGGCGGCGCGGACGGTGTGCATCGGATGGGTCAGCGCCAGCGTGTTGAGGATCTTGTAGACGATGTCGAACCCCTCGTTGCTCCCGGCGTACTCGGCGGCCTGGGTCATGAACGGGTCGAGCGACATGTGACCTGCCTCCAGGGAGCCGGGATACGCCCCGGCCATCTTCATGAACAACTGCTGGCTGCCGAGGACGTCTTGGCTGCCCAGGAGGCCAGCGCGATCGGAGGAGAGCTCGCTCTTCCGCGACCACTCGAGGATGGCAAGCTTGATGGGGAGCAGCGCAATCCCGGCCAGGAACGGCAGGGTGCCCAGGCTGACATTCAGCAGGATTTCGGCGATGGTGCGGTAGAGCGAATGCCCGCTGACGACGTGCCCCATTTCGTGGGCGATCAGTACCCGCAGTTCGTGGTCGTCGAGCAGCTCGACGGCGGCCGAGTGGAGCACGATGAAGGGGTCATCCACCCCGTAGGCGCCGGCGTTGAAGACCGGGGTCTGGGAGACGTACAGCTCGGGCACCTTGGGCCAATCGAAGGTGCTGCACACTTCGACGTGGATCTGGTGGCAGCGGGCGTACTGTTGCGGCCCGCACCGGACGGCGTTGCCCTGGAAGAGGAGCCGGATGCCACGCTCGCCCCCCAGGAAGGCGATGACTTTCCGGACCACGGTATCGAACCCGGGAACGGCCCTGAGCGCCTGCAGGGCAGCCCGGTCGGCCGGGTGCTCCCAGGACACCGCGTCGATCTGCGGGAAGGCCGTGCGGGGGCGGGGGGCGGGAACGCTGGTCGTCATACAGGGCTCATGGGCTGGGGATGTGTCCTGTACGGTAATGGGGAGGGGGTTGTTTCAGGAAGAAACGGGGCAGGGAGCCAGGGGCTAGGGGCTAGGGGCTAGGGAGTCCCATCGAGGGAGATAGCTCTTCGACACCAACTATCCCCCAGTCCCTAGTCCCTAGTCCCAATTCCCTAACCACCAGTCCCTCCTCACCCCCCCAACGCCTGCTCGATATCCCCGATCAGGTCGTCCGCCTCTTCCACGCCGCAGCTCAGCCGGATCAGCGAATCGGTGAGCCCCATCGCCTGGCGCATCGGGAGGGGGACCGAGGCGTGGGTCATCGAGGCGGGGTGCCCGACCAGGCTCTCGACCCCGCCCAGCGACTCGGCGAGGGCAAAGATCTGGAAGCGCTCGATCACCTTCTTGGCGCGGGCAACGTCGCCGACATCGAAGGAAAGCATCCCACCGAAGCCGCTCATCTGCCTGGCGGCCAGGGCATGCTGCGGGTGGGAGGGAAGCCCGGGGTAGTAGAGCTTCGGTACGTCGGACCGGGTGGTGAGCCACTCCGCCACCTTGCGGCCGTTGGCATCGTGCTGGCGCATGCGCAGGGGCAGGGTCTTGGTGCCGCGGAGCGCGAGGAAGCAGTCCATCGGGCCCGGGACGCCGCCGGCCGCGTTCTGGAGGAAGCCCAGGCGCTCGGCCAGGTCGTCGCGGCTGGTGACCAGCATCCCGCCGACCATGTCGCTGTGGCCGTTGAGGAACTTGGTGGTGCTGTGGAGGACGATGTCGGCGCCGAACTCGAGCGGGCGCTGGAAGACCGGGGTGGCGAAGGTGTTGTCCACCACCATGAGGAGCCCGCGGGCGGCGGCGATGTCGCCGACGGCCGAGAGGTCCACCAGGAACATCATCGGGTTGGTCGGGGTCTCGCAGTAGAGCATCCGGGTCTTCGGCGTGATGGCCGCGGCGACGTTGGCAGCGTCCCGCATGTCGACATAGGTGAAGTCGAGGCCGAGGGGCCGGTAGACCCGCTCCATGAGCCGGTGGCTGCCCCCGTACATGTTGTCGCCGCAGACGACGTGGTCGCCCTGCTTGAGGAGCTTGAGCACGGTGTCGAGGGCGGCGAGGCCCGACCCGAAGGCGAAGCCGAACTGGGCGCCTTCGAGCGCGGCGACGTTGCGCTCGAGGGCCTCCCGGGTGGGATTGGCGGTCCGGGCGTACTCGTACCCGTGGTGCGGCGCATTGAGGCCGTCCTGCCGATAGGTGCTGGTCTGGTAAATCGGCGGCATGATCGCGCCCGAAAGCGGGTCCGCCACCTGGCCGGCATGGACGGCGCGGGTGGCCAGCGCGTGATCGAGGTCGGTCGGCAGGATGCGGGTCATCGGTCCCATCGGTGTCGGGTGGGGTGAGGGCCGAAGGTTAGGCGGGCGGCGGGGTCGCGGCAAGCGGGCCGGCGCTTCCGGGCGTTGAGGAATCGCCGGGCTCGACATACTTTGAAACCCGTGGCCATTCCCTCGCTCCGCTCCGCGCAGCCTCCCGGTACCGGCTCCGCGTGTCTGGTCGTCGACGACGATCCCATGGTCCGCCAGACTCTGGCCCGCATCCTCGGGGGACTGGGTCTGGTCTGTCGCGAGGCCGGCTCCGGGCGCCAGGCGCTGGACCTGCTCGAGGAGCACGGCGAGGCCGCCCTGATCGTCTCCGACATCCAGATGCCCGAGATGGACGGCATCACCTTCCTGCGGGAGGTGCGCCGCCGGTACGCCGACACCGCGGTGATCATGCTCACGGGGGTCACCGATGTGACCAGCGCGGTCGAGAGCCTCCGGCAGGGGGCGGTGGACTACCTCTCCAAGCCGATCCTGGTCGATGAACTGCGGGCCCGGGCCCAGCAGGCGCTGGACCGGCGCGGCCTCATCATCGAGAACCGGTTCCTGCAGCAGAGCTACCAGGAGCGCCTGGAGGCCCAGGTGCGCGAGCTGGACCTGCGCGGCAAGGAGCAGTTCGTCGGCCAGATCCAGATGGCGGTGCGGATGCTGGAGAAGAAGGACGTGTACACCCGCGGCCACTCGAGCCGGGTGGCGGCCTACGCCGTCCGGACGGCCACCAAGATGGGCTATACCGGCACCATGCTGGACGAGTTCCAGCTCGGCGGCGAGCTGCACGACATCGGCAAGATCGGCACCCGCGACGCCGTCCTGAACAAGCCCGGTCCCCTCACCGCCGAGGAGTTCGAGGAGATCAAGCAGCACACCGTCGCCGGCGAGGAGATCCTCGAGCCGATCCGGCGGGAGCACCCCATCGTCCTCCAGATCGTGCGCTGGCACCATGAGCGGCTCGACGGCTCCGGGTTTCCCGACGGCCTGAGCGGCGACGCCATCCCGGAGGCCGCGCGGATCGTCTGCGTGGTGGACGCCTTCGACGCCATGACCACCACCCGTGCCTACCGCGCGTCCCACACCCGGGAACACGCCATGCAGGAACTCGTTACCTGGGCCGGCCGCCAGTTCGACCCGCGGGTCGTCGAGGCGTTCCGGGCCACCCATCCCGAACTGGGCTAGCCACCTGCCTGCCACCGGATCGCGGGTCCGTTAGCTTTCCGCGATGTCCAGCACCCTGATGATCAGCGTTTCCGGCATGCGCGGCATCGTCGGCAGCGACCTGACCCCCGAACTCGTGGCCCGCCACGCCGCCGCCCTCGGCGCCTGGGCTGCCGCGGCCGGCAAGCCGGTCGTGGTCCTCGGCCGCGACGCGCGCACCAGTGGCGAGATGTTCACCCACGCCGCCATCGCCGGGCTCCTCTCGGTTGGGGTCGAGGTGGTGGACGTGGGCATCGCCCCGACGCCCACCGTCCAGATGGCGGTCGAGCACCACCGTGCCGGCGGCGGCCTGATCATCACGGCCAGCCACAACCCGGTGGCGTGGAATGCACTCAAGTTCGTCGGGCCGGATGGCGTCTTCCTCGACGAGGCCGCCGGGACCGCGGTGCGGGCCCTGGCCGAGGCCGGACCGCCCCGGGGTGGCTGGGACGGCCTCGGCCGGGTGCGACGCGACGCCGACGCGATCGACCGGCACCTCGAGGCGATTCTCGACCTCCCCCAGGTGGACGTGGACCAGATCCGTGCGGCCGGGTTCCGGGTGGCGCTGGACTGCGTCCGCGGCGCCGGCGGCACCACCATGCCGCAGCTGTTCGAGCGCCTCGGGTGCCACCTCGACGCCATCCACCTGGAGGTGGACGGACGCTTCCCTCGTGAGCCGGAGCCGATCCCCGAACACCTCGGCGAACTCGGCGACCTGGTGCGCCGGAGCGGTGCGGACATCGGCTTCGCGGTGGATCCCGATGTCGACCGGCTGGCGATCGTGGACGACACCGGCACCCCGATCGGCGAGGACTACACCCTGGCCCTGGCGGTGCGTGCCGTGCTCCACCGCCTCCCCGCCGGGGCGCCGACCCCCACCGTGGTCGCCAACCTCTCCACCAGCCGGGTGGTGGAGGATGCGGCAGTGGCTGGCGGGGCGCGCTTCCTCCGTGCCCCGGTGGGGGAGGCGAATGTCGCCGCGATGATCCGGCGGGAGGGCGCCCTGATCGGCGGGGAGGGGAATGGCGGGGTGATCCTGCCGGCCCTGCACATCGGTCGGGACGCCCCCCTCGGCGTGGCCCTTATCTTGCAATATCTGGCCGATCTGGGGACCACCG
This sequence comes from Gemmatimonadales bacterium, assembly GCA_048499805.1. Classification (GTDB taxonomy): domain Bacteria; phylum Gemmatimonadota; class Gemmatimonadetes; order Gemmatimonadales; family GWC2-71-9; genus JAWXBA01. The sequence continues at coordinate 553,186 of JASNZF010000001.1, forward strand.
TCGCGCAGGTGGTGGCGGCGGCGCCCCGGTACCGGATCGTGAAGGACAAGGTGCCCCGCGGCGCGGACCTCGCCGTGATCTATGCGGCTCTCCGGGCCCGGTTTCCGGAGGCGGACGCGGACGATCGGGATGGCCTCCGGCTGGCGTGGGCGGACCGCTGGGTACACGTCCGGCCTTCCGGTACCGAGCCGATCATCCGGTTCATCGCCGAGGCGCCGGACGACGTTGCGGCACGCGGGCTCGTGGACGCCTGCCGCGCAGCCCTTTCCTGAGCCGAGGAACACAACGCCATGTGCGGTATCGTTGGATATGTCGGGCCGCGACAGGCCGCCCCGATCCTGGTGGACGGCCTGCGTCGGATGGAATACCGCGGCTATGACTCCGCCGGGGTGGCGGTCATCAATGGTACCGGCCTCAAGGTCCGCAAGGCCGCCGGCAAGCTGTCGGTGCTGGCGAGCCAGCTGGAACAGGACACCCCGACCGGGACGATCGGCATCGGCCACACCCGGTGGGCCACCCATGGCGCCCCGACGACCCCGAACGCCCATCCCCATCTGGACCAGCAGGGCCGCATCGCGGTCATCCACAACGGCATCATCGAGAACGCCGCCACCATCAAGAAGGCCCTCACCAAGCTCGGGCACACCTTCAGCTCCGAGACCGACACCGAGGTGCTGGCGCACCTGATCGGCGAGTTCTATCGCGGGGACCTCGAGGAGGCGGTTGCGGCCGCGCTGCGGGACGTGGACGGGGCCTACGGCATCGCGGTCATCTCGGAGGACCAGCCGGACGTCCTGGTGGCGGCCCGGAACGGGTCCCCCCTGCTGGTGGGCGTCGGGACCGACGAGTGGTTCGTCGCCTCGGATGCCTCGGCGATCCTCGAGCACACCCGCTCGGTGGTGTACCTCGACGACGGCGAGATGGTCGTCCTGACCCGCAATGGCTACCGGGTCCGGAACCTGTCGGTGCGCAACATCGAGAAGCCGGTCAACCAGATCGAGTGGGACCTGGCCACGATCGAGCGCGGTGGCTTCGACCACTTCATGCTGAAGGAGATCTTCGAGCAGCCGGAGAGCCTCCGCAACACGATGCGCGGGCACCTCCTCGAGGAGGAGGGAACGAGCCGGCTCAAGGGGCTCAACCTCTCCGACAAGGAGCTGATGGCCTTCGACCGGATCGTCATCACCGCCTGCGGCACCTCGTGGCATGCCGGCCTGATCGGCGAGTACATGATCGAGGAGCTGGCCAGGATCCCGGTCGAGGTGGAGTACGCCTCGGAATTCCGTTACCGCAACCCGATCGTCGACGAGCGCACCCTGCTCATCGCCATCTCGCAGTCCGGCGAGACGGCCGACACCCTGGCCGCCATCCGCGAGGCCAAGCAGCGCGGCGCCGCCACCGTCGGCCTGGTCAACGTGGTCGGGAGCACCATCGCCCGCGAGGTGGGCGGGGGCCTCTACCTGCGGGCGGGCCCGGAGGTCGGGGTGGCGAGCACCAAGGCCTTCTCGAGCCAGGTGGCCGCCCTGGCGATGGTGGCGCTGCGCCTGGCCCGGCTTCGGCACATGAGCGTCCTCCAGGGGCGGCAGTTCATCCATGCCCTGCAGGCGCTGCCGGACCAGATCGCGGCCATTCTCAAGCGTGCCGATTCCCTCGAGGCGCTGGCGCAGCAGTTTGCCCAGGCCCAGAACGCCCTCTACCTCGGCCGCGGGGTGAACTTCCCGACGGCACTGGAGGGGGCGCTCAAGCTCAAGGAGATCTCGTACATCCATGCGGAGGGGTATCCGGCCGCCGAGATGAAGCACGGCCCGATTGCCCTGATCGACGAGAACATGCCGGTGGTCTTCGTGGCCCCGCGCGACGGGGTCCACTCGAAGATCGTGAGCAACATCGAGGAGGTGAAGGCACGCAAGGGGAAGGTGATCGCGATCGTGAGCGAGGGCGACACCGAGATCCGCCGGCTCGCCGACAGCACGTTCGAGATTCCCGAGACGCTCGACCTGCTCAGCCCGGTGCTCGCCGTCGTGCCCCTGCAGCTCTTCTCCTACCACGTGGCGGTACTGCGCGGCTGCAATGTCGACCAGCCCCGGAACCTCGCCAAGTCGGTGACGGTGGAGTGACTGCGGTGAGAGGTGAGAGGTGAGAGGTGAGAGGTGAGGGGAGGGCCCGCCCCAATGCCCGGCACCTCTTACCTCTTACCTCTTACCTCTTACCTCTTACCTCTTACCTCTTACCTCTTACCTCGTCCAAACTCGTACGCCACCCCCGCCCGCTCCATCAGTTCGAGCACCAGCCGCACCGGCAGTCCCATCACCCCGAAGAAGTCCCCCTCGATCCGCTCCACCAGCGCTGCGCCATATCCCTGGATCCCGTACGCCCCCGCCTTGTCCATCGGTTCCCCCGTCGCCACGTATGCTGCCAGGAAGGCCTCGGTGGCCGGGCGGAAGGTGACCAGGGTCCGGTCCACCGCCTCGTGGGCGGTCCCGTCCGCGAGCAGGCAGATGGCGGTGATCACCTGGTGCTGGCGGCCCTGGAGCCGGAGCAGCATCCGCACCGCGTCCGCGGGGTCGGTGGGCTTCTCGAGCACCTCGTCGCCGAGCACCACGATGGTATCGGCCCCGAGGACCAGGGCGCCAGGGACCGCACGGGCCTTGTCCCGGGCCAGGCGCCGGGCATAGGCGAGCGGCGTCTCGCGCGGCAGCCGGATCTCCTGCACCGCGGCCGCCTCGGCGCGGAAGGGGATGCCGAGCATCTCGAGGAGCTGGCGGCGCCGCGGCGAGGCCGAGGCGAGGACCAGGGGGTGCGAGGGGGTCAGGTGCGCTCCAGGATGAGGGTCACCGGTCCATCGTTGACAAGTTCCACCTGCATCATGGCGCCGAACTCGCCGGTGGCCACCGCCAGGCCCCGGGAACGCAGCCCTTCCACGAACGCCTCGTAGAGCGGCACCGCCACGGCGGGAGGGGCGGCGTCGATGAACGAGGGGCGCCGCCCCCGCGAGGCATCGCCGTAGAGGGTGAACTGGGAGACCACCAGCACGGCCCCGCTGACCTCGGCCAGTCCGAGGTTCATCTTCCCCTCGGCATCCGCAAAGAGCCGCAGCCCCGCCACCTTGTCGGCCATCCACTCCACCTGGGTGGTGGTGTCCGCCTGCGCAAACCCGACCAGCAGGCAGTACCCCACCCCGATGGACCCCACCACGGCCCCCTCGACCGAGACCGCCGCCCGGGAGACACGCTGCAGCACGACCCGCATCTCAGCCCCTCCTATCCACGCCAGACCTCGACCGGTCCGCTCCGGCCCTGCACGGTGGCGGCGGGGTGCGGCGCGAATCCCTCGGGGTCGGGGAGCGCGGTGCGGACCTCTGCCGTGACCAGGATCTCCCCGCCCCGGGCCACCTTGCAGAGGCGCGCCGCCACGTTGACCACGTCACCGATCACGGTGTAGTCGAGCCGGTGGTCGCTGCCGATCCGGCCGGCAAAGACCTCGCCGCGCGCCATGCCGTACCCGACCTCCAGCGGGGGTGTACCGCGCACCGCCCACGAGCGATTGAGGCGCTCCACCTCCAGGCGCATTGCACGGGCCGCGGCGAGGGCCCGGGGGTTGGCCTCCGGCAGCGCGAGCGGTGCCCCCCACACTGCCAGGAGGCCGTCCCCGAGGAACTTGTCGAGGGTGCCCCCGTGGGCGAACACCACCTCCGCCATCGCCGTGAAGTACTCGTTGAGGAGCGCCGCCAATTCCTCCGGTGGGAGCCGCTCGGCCCGGCCGGTGAACTCCCGGATGTCACTGAACAGCACGGTCACCAGGCGGCGCTCTCCGCCGGCGGTGACTGGCCCCTCGCTCGTCGCAATCGCCGCCGCCACCTCGGGTGCGAGGAACCGCTCCAGGTTGCGCTGGGTCTCCCGCCGGCGGGCGAGGGCCTCAAGCAACTCCAGCTTGGCCAGACTGACGGCCGCGAGCCCGGCAAAGGCCAGGATCGCCTGGGCGTCGGCATCGGCAAACGGCTCCACCCTGGCAATCCGGTCGGCGTAGAGCACCCCCACCACGGCCGAGTCCTCGCCCAGGAGGGGAACGGCCACGGCGCTCCGAACCCGCGCCAGTTCGACCGATCCACTGCGCAGCGCGGCATCGTCCAGGGCGCTATCGGTGAGGACGGGGAGGCGGTCCCGGGCGGCGCGGCCCGCGATTGCACGGGGCACCCGCACGGCGGCATCCTCGCCGACCCGGCTGCGGCTCCGCACCGGGATGAGGGCACCATCGGGGCCCCGGGGCATGAGCAGCGCCACCCGGTCGGCCGCGACCACCTCGAAGGTGAGATCGACGACATCGGTGCACAGGGTGTCCAGCTCGAAGCTGCCCGAGAGGGTGCGGGCCAGCCGAAGCAACTGCTGCAGCAGTTCGGGCTGGTCAAGGGGGGCGCTCGCCAGGGCTGGGGTGCGCAGGCGGCCCGACGAGTCCCCCTCCTCCGGGGACTCCGGGTCGACGAGCCGGAATGCCGGCCGCCCGATGGTCAGGGTGTCACCGGGGCGCAGGTGGCCCTCGGAGATCCTCGCCCCATTGATGAAGGTGCCATTGGCGCTGCCGAGGTCGCGCACCCGGAGCCCGCCGGCGGTGACCTCGACCTCGGCGTGGTGACGGGAGACTGCGGCATCGGCGATCGTCAGGTCGGCGCTCGCCCCGCGACCGATCAGGAGCGGCCGGCCGGCCGGGAGCTGGTGGCTGCCATGGCCGGTCAGCCCCTCGAGCCGGAGCGGCCGCGTGGTCATCGTGGCGCCGCGACGATATACCGGCCCGGGCCGGTGAGCATGGCGGAGAGGTGGTCCGAGGCCGGGCGGTGGCTCGGCAGGAAGGTGACGAGGCTGTCACCGCCGACCTGGGCCAGGTACAGCCCGCGCTCGAAGTTGATCGGGGACCCGTAACGCTCGCGTGCCCCCTGGGGCATCACGAAGTGGACCCCATAGCTGAAGGTGAGCTGCGCGCCCGGGAGCATCCGCGAACCCTGCTCCAGTTCGAGGTCGAGCCCGAACGCTCCGAGCCGCGACCGGATCGTCAGGGTCGAAGTCTGGCGGCCTGCGGGCGGCACGAGGGTGCCGGGGGGGAGGCGAAGCTCGGCAAAGACCGAATTGTCCGGCGCGCCCCGCCGCAGGAGGATGACCCGTGGCTCGATTGCCGAGAAGGTCACCACGGTGTCCTCGGGTGGCACCCCCCACGACTCGAGCACGAGGACGCGCGCGAGCGGGACGGGCGCCGGAACCGTCCGGGTTGCGACCGCAGGGTCTCGGGGCGGGGCGGCGCGCCCGCCGCACCCCGCGAGGGCGAGGGCGAGGACGGTTGCCCACAGGGGTGGCTGCCTGAATATTGCGACCAGATGCGACTCCTCGGATTGCTGCTGCTCCCTGGCGCCTGGCAGGCCCTGCTGCCGGGCGCCCTGCCGGCGCAGGAATGGGACTCCCCCCGGGTGACCTCGCTGGTCGCCCGGGCCACCGCCCGGCGTGCCCGGGCCGAGGCCTCGGAGGGACTCCAGCGCTGGCAGGCCACCGCCCGCGGGATGGTCCTCTTCCTGACCCAGGTCGGCGATGCCGCCTCGGCGCCACGGCTCGTCAAGGCCGATGAACTGGCCGTCGAAGTGTATTGGGAGGCACCGGGCCGGAGCAAGCAGACGATCGTGGCGTGGCGCGACCGCACCTGGCTCCCCACCGACATTCGGTACCATCGCGACCACCTCGGCATCGTGGCAAACGACTTCGGCCCGCGGATCCGGATCGGCGAAGGCGACGAAGTCCGCGATGTCCCCCATCCGCTCTCGGCAGAGGGTCGACCCACCTACCACTTCGCGCTGGTGGATTCAGTCACCGTCACCAGTGGCGACCGGGAGTGGCAGGTCTTTGCGGTGCGCGTCCGGCCGCGCGACCCGGTGTTGCCGGGGGTGGTCGGCACGCTCTACCTCGACCGGGAATCGGCGGCGCTGGTCCGGTTCCAGTTCTCGTTCACCGCCTCGGCCTACCGGGAGGCGGCCCTGGAGGACATCACCGTGGTCCTGGAGAACGCGCTCCAGGCCGGCGGGTACTGGCTTCCCTGGCGGCAGGAGATCGAGATCCGGCGAGGGACCAGCTTCGTGGACCTGCCGGTGCGCGGGATCATTCGCGGACATTGGGAACTCTCGGAGCATCGACTGGGTGCCGATGCTGCAGCGGCCCCGGCGATCGCGGCGGAGATCGGAGGGCTCCGGGCCCCTGGGGGCGCACCAGACGCCTGGGAGGGGGCCTTGGAGGACCACCTCGACGGGGTGCTCCACTCGCGGGATCGCGGCGATTTCGAGTCGCTTCGCCAGGAGCTCTGGCGCGAACTCGACGAGCGGTTCCGCCGGATCGCCCCGCCCGTGCAGCCGGCGTTCGGATCGGTGTCCGAGGTGGTGCGCTTCAACCGGGTGGAGGGATTGCGCGTCGGAGCCGGGGCCGAGTTGCGCCTCCCGGTGGGTGACCTGACGGCCGAGCCATGGCTGGGTGTCGCCCTCGCCACTGGCCGCACCAGCGGGAGGCTCTCGCTCGGCATGCCCCTGGCAACGCACACCTCGGTTCGCCTGGGCTGGGAGCGAGCGGCCGTGGACGTGGGCCATGCCCCGGTCATCTCGCCGGTGCTCAACTCGATGCTGGCCCAGGAGTTCGGGGCCGATCGCGGGGACTGGGGGGAGCGCGGCGCGGCCTCGATCGAACTGACCCACGCATCACCCGGCGGCACCCGGATCCAGGCCAGCCTCACCCGGGAGGACTGGCGCCCGCTCGGGGTTGCCACCCGTCCCGCCACCGGGAGCTTCCGTGCCAACCCCGCATTCGAGGACCCGCCCCAATGGAGCGTGCGGGCCCGCACCGCGCGGCAGGCCCCCCTTGATGCGCCCTCGGCCGCCGGGTGGGACGTGGCGGTGGAGCACGGTCTGGGATCGCGCCGGTACCTGCGGGTGCTGGCCCGGGGCGAGGCGCGCTGGACCCATGAGGCCGGGAGCCTCCGCCTCGCGGGAAGCGGGGGCTGGGGGAGTGGCGGGCTGCCGAGTACCCGGGGTTTCGTCCTCGGTGGCTGGGGCACCCTGCCGGGGACTCCCTTCCGGGGGTTCGGGGGCCGGCGCTTTGCCCTGGCGCGGGTGGAGTGGCTTGCCCGGATGCGGATCCCGGGAATCACCCTGGGGAGCTTCCCACCGGTCCAGTCGGAACTGCTGCTGGGTCCGTTCATCGCTGCCGGGATCACCGCCGCACCGCTGGCGGAAACCCCGTGGCCGGGATCGGGCGGGATCAGGCCGGTTGCCGGGATCGCGGCGGAGGGGATCTTCGGGCTGCTGCGACTCGAGGCGGGCTGGGACCTGCGGGGGGGGCGATTCGGGCTGCAGGGGGACCTCGCCTCCTCCTGGTGGGGGGTATTGTGAGCGGATCTTCACGGGCCAGAATCGTTGATTGGACTACGATTTTTGGGGGGGTGCCCCTAAATTAGCTAGTCGCCGCGCAAGGCCCATCCATCCCCGGTGCGGTGAAGGGGGCACATGCACTTCAAGGACGAGTGGCTGGTTCCCACGCTGACCGCGTTGGTGCCGGAATCGGAAATGGAGGCGATCCGGGCCGAGGCGGGCAACACGCCCGGCTCGCTCTGGGAGACGCTCGTCGCGAAGCGGCGCCTGACGGATGCCGAGATCCTGGCCGCGATCTCCACCCGATTCCGGCTCCCCCTCGCCGACCTCTCCGGCGCGGATCCGCACACCCACGAAGCGGTGCCCGAACAGCTGGTCCGCAAGTACAACGTGCTCCCGCTGCGGATGACCGATTCGCTGCTGGAGGTCGCCAGCGCCAACCCGTTCGACATCGATGCCGAGAAGATGCTCGCCTTCGCCACGGGGCGGGAGGTGCGGATGGTGCTCGCGTCTCCCCGGAAGATCCGCGACAAGCTGGACGAGGTCTACCGCGCCAATGACGTGGTCGCCAAGCTCCTGACCGGGATGGCGGACAACGAGATCACCCAGCTGGTGGACGAGCCCGAGGACCTCTCGGCCAGCGCGGAAGAGGCCGCGGCACGCCCGATCATCAAGCTGGTGGACACCCTCATCGCGGACGGGATCACCAGCCGCGCGAGCGACATCCACGTCGAGCCGACCGATGCGGGGATCATCGTCCGGTACCGCATCGACGGCGTGCTGCGGGAGATCATGAAGATCCCGCGCAAGGCGGGCATCCCGTTGATCTCCCGGATGAAGATCATGTCCGGGATGGACATCGCCGACCGGCTCCGGCCCCAGGACGGGCGGGCCCGGGTGGCGGTGAACGGGAATCCGGTGGACCTCCGCGTCTCGAGCCTCCCGGCCTCGCACGGCGAGAAGGTCGTGATCCGGATCCTGGACCAGAAGGGCACGGTCCTGACCCTCAATGCCCTCGGCATGCTCCCCGACGAACGGGAGACCATCGAGCAGCTGGTCCGGCACAAGGAGGGGATCGTCCTGGTCACCGGGCCCACCGGGTCCGGCAAGACGACCACGCTCTATGCGGCGTTGCGGCTGGTGCAGAACACCGGGGTCAACATCGTCACGGTCGAGGACCCGGTGGAGTACCGGCTCGGGGCCAACATCGTGCAGGTCCAGACCAACGACAAGGCGGGACTGACCTTCGCCTCCGCACTGCGCTCGATCCTGCGCCAGGACCCGGACGTCGTCCTGATCGGCGAAATCCGCGACGTCGAGACCGCACAGATCGCGGTGCAGGCCTCGCTGACGGGCCACCTCGTCCTCTCGACCCTCCACACCAACGATGCGCCCAACGCCGTGACCCGGCTGGTGGACATCGGGATGGAGTCGTACAAGATCGCCTCTGCGCTGCGCGGCGTGGTCGCCCAGCGCCTGCTCCGGCGCCTCTGCACCCATTGCCGGGTGCCGGATGAGGCCCCGACGGGCCGGGCAATGGCGCCGTGGATTCCCGCCGGCACCCGGCTGTTCAAGGCTGCCGGCTGCAGCGAGTGCGCCGAGACCGGCTATCGCGGCCGCTTCAGCATCGTCGAGATCCTGGTGATGACCCCCGAGCTCGAGCAACTGATCGGCGGGGGCGCGACGGCTGACCGGATCGCCGAAGAGGCCCGGCGCGGCGGCATGCGCTCACTCTTCGAGAGCGGACTCCAGCATGTCCTCGAGGGGGTCACCTCGGTCGACGAGCTGCTCCGGGTGACCGACGTGCCCACCGTGCGGACGGTCAGCAAGCCCGCCGCGACGAGCGCTGCCCCGGCGGCGCCGGCCCCGCCGCCGCCCGCCGCGACCAGCGCACCGGCTGCTCCCGCGGTGGTGACGTCGGAGCTTCCCGGCTTCGAGCTGATCGACGAACTGATCCTGACCGACGACGATGGCCAGCCCCTCCCCAAGGGCACGGTGCTGCTCGTGGACGACGAGGAGTCGCTCCGCATGGTCATGAAGGACCTGCTGGAGCGGGACGGCTGGACCGTGCAGGAGGCCGCGGACGGGATGGAGGCGCTGGCCGCCGTCGACCAGCACGCGCCCGATATCATCCTCCTGGACCTCAACCTGCCGGGCCTCGACGGCTACGAGGTCCTGGACCGGCTCCGCAGCCGCGACTCCACCCGCGGGGTCCCCATCATCGTCCTGACCGCCAAGGGCGACGAGGACAACGAGGTCCGGGTCCTGGAGGCGGGAGCCGATGACTTCCTCACCAAGCCCTTCCGGGCCCGGGCGCTCTCCGCCCGGCTCGATCTGGTCCGGGCCCGCCGGCGCGGCTGATCCTCCCCCCGCAATGACCACGGTCCAGGTTGGCCTGGTCGACGTCTATCTGCTGCGCCCGTCGCCCGGCGGCCCCGAGGTGCTGCTCCTCCGCCGGGCCCCGGGCGGGCGCTGTCCCGGCTCGTGGGAGGCGATCCACGGCCACATCGAACCGGGCGAGTCACCGGTGGATGCCGCGCTGCGCGAGGTCCAGGAAGAGACGGGCCTCCTGGTCGATCGGCTCTACAACCTCAGTCGGGTCGAGCGGTTCTACCTCCACCACCCCGACGAGGTGGTGCTGGTGCCCGTGTTCGCAGGGTGGGTTCCGGCTGGGGCAGAGGCTCGGCTCGGCGCGGAGCACGACGCCATGGCGTGGCTGGGGGGCGCCGAGGCCCGGGCGCGGTGCAGCTGGCCCCGGTCGGCCCGGGCCATCGCCGATGCGCTGCACCTGGTCGGCGCCGGCACGGCGGGGCCGCTCGAGGACGTGCTCCGGGTCCGTTGACTCCAGTCAGTACTCGTTGGCGAAGGTCAGGAACTTGAAGGTCCCCGCGTGCTCGAGTATGGTCCCGAACAGCTGCCGCGATCGCGTTGCGCCCGCCGAATCCGAGACCTCGACCCGGCACCCCTCCCACAATCGGTTCTCCGCTTCCCGCTGCGGTTCCGGCGGGCAGTGCACCCCCTGATAGCCGAGCGATCGGCCGCCGTCACGTTGCAGCAGGCGGGTCAGGCCTTGGCTGGACCGGTTTTGCATCTGGAACCAGAGCAGGGCCGGGCTGAGCTCGTAGGGGGGCGCCGTGAACCGGGTGTGGGGGTAGTAGACCCCGATGAACTCGTCTCGCTGCAGCACGAGGCGACCGAATTCCAGGGTGTCCAGGGTTTCCACCGCGCGGATGAATCGTCGCACCAGGTCGTCCCGGCTTTGCCCCCCGGCCCGCAGGGTGGTCGGCACGGAATCGACGGTGGCCACGAAGCGCCGGATCTCCTCCTCGATCGGGAAGGTGCTGTCGACCACCCCGACCGTGGTGGCTTCCGGCTCGGCCTCGGGGCGGGACCCACAGGTGCTGACGAGCATGGTCATCAGCGAGAGGCCCACCACCAGGGGCAGGAACCATGAGAGGATCCGGGGGGATGGAGAGGGACGGGGATGGCTGGGGTCGAGGTGCATCATGGCTGGAGGGCCATGGCCCCCCAGCCGGCCCGATGCACCGGGCCGGCCGGGAGTGCCAGGCATCCTAGTTGGTGGCGTAGCTGGTCCAGCCCTGCCACCACTTGGCGCCGTTGGGATCGGCGGCGCCGCGGTAGCTGGTGCCGGTGACCGCGCCCCCGGAGCGGGTGGCCAGGAGCCCGGTGAACACCGCCAGGCCGCCGGTGCGGGCCGGCGAGGTGGCGGAGGGGGTCCAATCGAGGGAGGCGGTGGTGGGGGCCGCAGGCAGTCCTGCAAAGAGACTGGCGGCGGTGGCCGCATTGTCCTCGATGTTGTTGGCCGCGAGGTCCACCGTGCCCTGGACCGTGCTGCCCGAGGCCGGCTGGAAGATCGTGCCGTTCTCGGCCAGCAGCAGGTTGCTGAGCTGGAGATCATTGCTGGCGATCCGGTCGAGCGTCGTCTGGTCCCGGAGCGAGATCGCGGCCCGGCCCCAGCGGGCGACGACACCGTTGACATAGTGGCCACCGGTGCCGCGGCGCAGCATCATGCCGACCCGGCCGGAGCCCGCCTCGTTGACCCCAGCCGGCGGGCCGACCAGCGTGAAGTTGGCAAAGACGGGGATGGTGTAGGGCAGCGAGGTCTGGCCGCTCAGGCAGTTGGAGCCGGCGCAGCCGTCGTTTTCGAAGCCCTGGGGATCGCTGGAGACATTGCCGGCCGAGGGCCGGGGCACCACCGCGACCTGCTGGTAGGCAATCAGGAACTGGTTGCGGCCGACATACCCCTCGGAGGCGTCGAAGTGATCATCCCCGGCGTTGTAGGACACGATGTACTTCATGTCCACCGCCCCACCGAACCACTCGAAGTTGTCATCGAGGCCGTTCAGGGCCTGGACATACTCGATGGTGGTCCCCCCGCCGACGGCCGCCAGCGTGAGGGTGTTGAGCTCGGCGTCCGGGGCGGTCGCGTACCCGGCGAACTCGATCCGGACGTACCGGAGGATCCCGCTGTTGTCGCTGTTGTCGGTCCCGCCCGAGTAGTCCACCTGGGGGTTCTTCGCCCCGGTCCCGGTGCCCTCGAGGATCACCGGCTGTCCCCGGTTGATGACCCCGTTCCCCACGATGATCAGCCCGCCCCAATCGCCCGCCTGCCGCTGCCCTGGCGCCCGGGACGAGGTGAAGACGATCGGATTGGCCGCGGTTCCCAGGGCCTGGATCTTGGCCCCGCGCAGGACGAAGAGCGACGACCCCAGGGTGTTGAAGTCTCCCTTGATGGTGGTGCCCGCCTCGATGGTCAGGGTGGCGCCGTTGGTCACCTTGATGAAGCCCTGGAGCAGGTACTCCTTGTCACTGGTCCAGACGGTGTTGGTGGTGATGTTCTGGGTGATCGTCTCGACCGGCGTGCCCTGGGTGGTCACGCTGACCGGGGCGCTGAATGCCGAGCTGAGCGTGCCGGAGAGCGCCGCGACCTGGTAGCGGTAGGTGGCGCTGGTCTGGAGCCCGGTATCCGTGAACGGCGGCGCGGCCACCGTGCCGGCCGTGACGAAGTTGGTTCCGGCGGCGCCATCGGCCCGCTGGACCTGGTAGCCGGTGGCGCCGGTCACGGCGTCGAAGACGACCTGCACGCTGGAATTGGAGACCGCCGACGCGACCACATTCGCCGGGGTCGCGGGCGGGGTGGGATCGTCCGGGCCGCTCGGCTCGGACGAGCAGCCGCCCACCAGGCCGATGAGCGCCAGGACGCCAAGGGGGAAGCGGGTGTGGAGTGCGTTGCGCATGATTCGGTGTGTCCTCGTCAAGGGTCGTCGTGCCAACCTGCCGGATCCGTTTACCCGACGGCGCAGGAGAAATACCCTTGCTTCATACCGGATCAATCTCGTCCAGGTCACACCTCGGTCACGGGCGCCCCGGCTGCCAGCTGAGGCCCACGCTCAGGGTGCGGCCGCTGTAGTAGGACTCCCGGATCACCGTCCCCTGCCGGATCTGGGTCGGGCTGTCGAGCAGGTTCCGGAGGTCGGCCTTGCCGGACACCCCGGGGAGGACCGGGAATCGCAGGGCCAGGTCCAGGCCATGCCGGGGCTCCTCGAACGTGTCGGGCAACGGGGCTTCCGAGGCGGACACGATCCGGGCACCGACCACGTTGTAGAGCGCGGTGGCGCTGATCGACCCGGAAGGCGAGGTGAAGGTCAGTCCGGCATTGATCACGTACGGCGCCTGGCCCACCATCGCCCGGCGATCGTTGAGCTTGCTGGCCGCACCGTCGCCGATCGTGATCTCGCTGTGCATCAGCGTGCCATTGGCGAAGAACCCGAAGTTGCGGAGGCCTTCCCCGACCAGGTCCAGCGACTTGCGGAGCTCAAGCTCCACGCCATAGTTGCGGGCCGACGCGGCATTGACGAAGGTGACCACCCGGGTCCCGGAGGTGGCCAGGTAGACTCGCTCGATCGGGCGGTCAAAGGTCTTGGCGAACAGCCCGATGCTCACGACCTCCGTCGCCCGGGGGTACCACTCCCAGCGGAGGTCGTAATTCTGGATCAGCGCCCGCACCAGGTCGGGATTGCCAATGACGTTCTCCCCCCCGATGACCTCGCGATACTGGATCGGGGCGAGTTCCCGGTATTCGGGCCGGGAAAGGGTCTGGGTCGCCGAGGCGCGCAGGACATGGTTCTCCCCCAGTCGGAGCGTCAGGGCCACCGAGGGGAGGATATCCGAGTACTCGGGCTTGGCCTGGACCGGGGCGCCGACCGTCGGGGCGGCCTTCACCTCGGTGCCCGAGTGCTCATAACGGGCGCCCCCGACCAGTTCGAGGGATCGGGTGAGCGGCAGCTGGACCATGGCGTAGCCGGCCCGGATGGTCTCGACCGCATCATACGAGCCACCCGCACCGAGCGGGGTGATCCGGAACCAGGCATCCCCCTCGCCCATGAAGCGGCCGTCGAAGATCTCCTCCGGCGACAGTTCCCTGGCCGACCGGGGCAACGTGGATGCGACCCCGTAGACCCGATTGATGCTGGCCCGTTCCGTCCGGCGGAGGGCGCCACCCACCTTGACGTAGGTTCCGCGGCTCGGCTCACCCAGGTTCAGGCGGTAGCTTCCCAGCAGCTCGTGACTCGACTCGGTCAGGTCGCCGAAGGTCCGGACGGCCCCTTCATTCGAGGCGCTGAACCAGGTGGGCGGCAACGGGTTGCCCTGGGGGTCGGTGTCGAGCGCGTAGACGATTTCCGAACGATCGGGCTCCCGGCGGGTCACATCCGAGTAGTTGGCCGACCAGTCGAACCGGTGGCGGCGTCCGAGGTCATGCTCGCCCAGCAACTGGGTGCTCCAGACCACCCGTTCGACATACTGCAGGCGGTCGATCTGGAACTGGCCGCCGAGGTTCTCGCTCTGCCCCACCTCGCGACGCGCATCGTTGTCGGCCGTCCGGGAGTAGGTGCTGTTGAGGGCCAGGCGGGACGAGGCGCCGACCAGCGTGCTGAGGTTGACCAACCCGCCGAGCATCGCCGAGGACCGCCCCGTGGTGCCCTCATAGCGGTCGACCTCACGCTGGACGGCGGGGTCGTCGGTGGCCAGCGCCACCGCACGGCGCTCCTTGGCACGGATATCCTGGCTCAGGCCGTAGCTGCCGGAGATCAGGTAGCCGATCCGCTGCCCCAGGATCGGATCGCTGCCGCCCAGCGCCAGGGACATGCCGCTGCTGGGCGCCCCGGTGCCCGACCGGGCCGACCAGCTGTTCCGGAAGGTGCGTACCAGCGCGTTGACCTGGCTCTGGGTGGGGGTTGGCTCGAAGTTGCCGGCCGCCGCAATCTCGGCCGGGAGCTGGCGGTTGCCGGACCCGAAGGTGAACTGCTCGCTGCCCGCGCGCGGCGCGCGCGGCATCGACACCCCGGTCGAGGCCGAATTGGCCCCGGCCGAGATCGCCAGGGACATGGTCCGTTCCGCCGGGAACTCCCGGGTCTGGATGTCCACCTGGGCGCCGGAGAAGTCGCCCGAGAGGTCGGGCGTGAAGGTCTTGGCGGTCGTGATGGTCTGCAGGATGCCGCTGGGGAAGAGGTCCAGCGGGACGACCTTGCGCTCCGGCTCCGGGCTCGGGATGCGGGCCCCATTGAGGGACGTGGTCGTGTAACGCTCGCCCAGTCCGCGCACGAAGACGAACTTGCCCTCCTGCACCGTCACGCCACTCACCCGCTGGACCACCGCGGCGGCATCGCCATCTGGGCTGCGGGCAATTTCCTGGGCGGTCACCGAGTTGACGACGTTCACGTTGTTGCGCTGGTTCGCCAGGGCGTCGGCCACGGTCCCGCGCTCCACGGCCGCGTGGACCACGACCTCTTCCAGCTGCACCGTCTGGGCGGCGAGCATGATGTCCTGGCTCGCCACGGCGCCCGCTGCCAGCGTCACTCCGGTCACCGTCTTGCCGGTATACCCGATCATCCGCGCGCGCAGGGTCATGGTACCGGCCGGGACATTCGGGAACTGGAACCGCCCGTCGATGCCGGTCTGGACGGTCCGGGACACCCCGGCAATCTCGAGCTCCACCGTGGCGCCACCGAGCGGCAGGGCACCTGCGGCATCCAGCACCCGCCCCGTGACCCGGCCGGCCTGGGCCAGGAGGGTCATCGGCACGCCGGCCACCAGCAGGATCGTCAGGAGTACACGTCGAGTCGTCGCGATCATGGCACCACTCTCATTCCGGGGTCACAGGGCACGGCGCGCGCGCCGCGTCGGCCTTCTGCAAGGACCCCTCAGTATCAGTGGCGGGCGTATCGGAGGACCAACATCTCTGCAACGGAGAGGTAACAATCGCGTGGAAGGGTACCCGTAACGACGGGGGTTCCGGGGCCGGAACCGTTGCGAACCCGGCAGGGCGTCACGAATCCACAACGGCCCCGGGTGCGGCCGGCCGGGCGGCGGTCCTGGGGGTCAGTCGCGGCCCCCCAGCCGCTCCGTGGTGTAGGTCTCCGGGGGGGCGTTCGGCTTGACCCGGACGCTCTTGGCGGGAATGCCGACATACACATGGTACGGGCGGACGTCCTTCGTGGCGACGGCGTTGGCCCCGACCATGCCATTGCGGCCCACCCGCACGCCGGCGAGCACCGTCGCGTGATAGGTAATCCGGACATCCTCCTCGAGCACCGTCTGGGCGCAGGTCACGTCCTTCTGGTCCACGATGCTGTGCGTGTGGCTGTAGATGTTGGCGTAATCGGCCACGCTGACGCGATCGCCCATGACGATGCCCCCCCGGTCGTCCAGCAGCACGTGGCGGTGGACCACGACGTCGTCCCCCACCTCCATGTTGTAGCCGAAGGAGAACTCGGTGTGCTGGAAGCACTTGAAGTTGCGGCCGCAGCGCCGAAAGATCCGCGGCGCCAGCAGCCGGCGGAACTTGACGCCCAGGTCCACGTTCTGGGCCGCCAGCGGGGTCCGGTCAAACGAGTACCAGAGCCAGAGCAGCGGCTTGACCCGGGCGAATGCCGCCGCATCGACCTCGGCGTAGTACTCGGGCTCCAGCGTGATGTTGGCCGGGTCGAGCGCCAGCAGGGCCGCCCGGGTCGCCGCGGGGGTGGCTGGGTCTGCGAGCATCCCGTCCAGATCGGCGAGCCCCGGGTACCAGAGCGCGGCCAGGGTGCGGCGGCAGATGGCTCCCCAGTCGGCCCCGGCCGCGCCGAGCTCGGCGTCCAGCACCTCCAGCCAGGCGTCGTTGGCCTCGGCCGCGGCGGTGGGGAGGGACACGGGGCGGAGTGGACGGAGCGGCATGGGCGTCTCGGGGTGGGCTGGGGAGCGAGCGGCGAACGGTAAGAAGTAAGAAGATCGGGCGACGAGGGGAAGGGTCGCGGCGGACCCCGGCTCAGTCGGTGCAGGCGGCGAGGATGCTCTCGCCCAGGTCGGCGATGCCCTGGCCGGTGCTGCTGCTGGTCGGGTGCACGTCGTCCAGCGTCAGGCCGAGGTCCGCCACCCGCTCACGGATGGCCGCCTGGCGCCGGGCCTGCGGGAGCTTGTCCACCTTGGTGAGCACCGTCAACACCGGCCGGCCGGTCTCGACCAGCAGCTCCTGCATGCGGCGGTCGTCGGTGGAGGGGGGGTGCCGCACGTCCAGCAGCCAGACGACGCCCCGCAGGGTCGGGCGGTGCCGGATGTAGGTGTCCACCAGGGCCCGGTACTTCTCGCGGTCGCGCTTGGCGGCGCGGGCCCAGCCATACCCCGGCAGGTCCACGAGGTAGCACGCTGGCAGGCCATAGACGTTGAGGTGCTGGGTCTTGCCGGGCGTGCTGCTGACGCGCGCCAACCCCCGGGAGCCCACCAGGGCGTTGAGCAGGCTCGACTTCCCGACATTCGACCGGCCCACAAAGGCGATCTCGGGCCGGACGGGGTGGAGTGGTTGGGCGGGATCGGGAAAGCTGCCGAGGAACTCGATCGGCAGGGCGGCAAGGGGGGAGGTGGTCAGGCTTCGCGCTTGGCCCGGGGCCGTTCGGTCACCACGATCGGGTCGGTGCCCTTGAGGATCGCGTCGGCGGTGATCACGACCTCGCGGACGTCATCGCGGTCGGGCAGGTCGTACATCAGGTCGGTCATCACCGTCTCGAGGATGGCGCGGAGGCCGCGGGCCCCGGTGGACCGCTTGAGGGCCTTGCGGGCCACCGCCCGCAACGCCTCCGGGTCGAAGGTCAGGCCGACCTCCTCGAGCTCGAACAGCTTGGCGTACTGCTTGGTCAGCGCGTTCTTCGGCTCCAGGAGGATCCGGACCAGCGCCTCCTCGTCGAGCGCCTGCAGCGGCACCATGACCGGCAGCCGGCCGACCAGTTCCGGGATCAGCCCGAAGTGCAGCATGTCGTCGGGCTCGACATGCTGGTAGGGATTGTCGGGACTGGTCTCGACGGCCTCGGCGCTGGCCGAGGTCGGGGTGAACCCGATCTGCTGCTTGCCCAGCCGGGTCTCGATGATCTTCTCGAGCCCGTCGAACGCCCCGCCGCAGATGAACAGGATGTCCTTGGTGTTGATCTGGATGTATTCCTGCTGCGGGTGCTTCCGTCCCCCCTGTGGCGGGACCGAGGCGATGGTCCCCTCGAGGATCTTGAGCAGCGCCTGCTGGACCCCCTCGCCGGAGACGTCGCGGGTGATGCTGGGGTTCTCCGACTTGCGGGCGATCTTGTCGATCTCGTCGATGTAGACGATGCCGCGCTCGCACTCGGCGACGTTGAACTCGCCGGCCTGGAGCAGCCGCACCAGGATGTTCTCGACATCCTCGCCCACGTAGCCGGCCTCGGTCAGGGTCGTGGCGTCGGCGATCGTGAAGGGGACGTCGAGGATCCGGGCCAGGGTCTGGGCCAGCAGGGTCTTGCCGACCCCGGTGGGGCCGAGGAGCAGGATGTTCGACTTGTCCAGCTCGACTTCGCCGGCCGGACGCACCCCGCCGGCATTGATCCGCTTGTAGTGGTTGTAGACGGCGACGGCCAGGGTGCGCTTGGCGCGCTCCTGGCCGATCACGTACTGGTCAAGGACTTCCTTGATCTCCGCCGGGGTCGGGACCTGGGTGATCCGGTCGACCACATCCCGCTCTTCGTCCTCGGCGAGGATCTCGTTGCACAGGGTGATGCACTCATTGCAGATGTACACCGACGGGCCCGAAATGAACTTCCGGACCGAGTCCTTCGACTTGCCGCAGAAGGAACACCGCAGGTGCTTGTCACTCGACATCAGGCCGTACCACCCGTGCTGGGGGATGCCGGTAAGCTGGCCCGCACGGTCCGGGGCGTCAAGAGGCCGCCGGCGCCGGGGTGCGGGGGACCAGCACGGTGTCGATGATCCCGTACACCTTGGCCTCCTCGGCGCTCATGAAGCGATCCCGGTCCATGTCGCGCTCGATCGTCTCGATCGGCTGGCCAGTGTGCCTGGCGTAGAGCTCGTTCATCTTGCCGCGCAGGTACAGGATCTCACGGGCCTGGATCTCGATGTCCGAGGCGGTGCCCTGAGTGCCCCCGGAGGGCTGGTGGATCATGATCCGGGAGTGGGGCAGGGCGCTGCGCTTGCCGGGGGCGCCCGCGGCCAGCAGGAACGACCCCATCGAGGCCGCCATGCCCATGCAGATCGTGTTCACCGGGGCCCGCAGGTGCTGCATGGTGTCGTAGATCGCCATGCCGCTCGAGACCACCCCGCCCGGCGAGTTGATGTACAGGTAGATGTCCTTCTCGGCGTTGTCCGCCTCGAGGAAAAGGAGCTGGGCGATGATGATGTTGGCCACGTCATCATTGATGCCGGCGCCGAGGAAGACGATCCGGTCCATGAGCAGCCGCGAGAAGATGTCGTAGGTCTTCTCGCCCCGGCTCGAGCGCTCGATGATGTACGGAGGATACAGCGTCACGATGGCGCCTCGGTCACGGTGGATTGGGCGAGGAGCCAAGCCCAGGCCTTCTCCTCGGTCAGGGAACGCTCGATCTCCGGCAGCCGCTTGGCCTGCTCCAGCGAGGCGTAGACCTGCCCCACCGGCATGCCCCGCGAGGCGGCGATCGCCGCCACCCGCTCGTCGACCTCGGCTTCCGTGGCACGCAACTCCTGGGCCTCGGCGACCGCGGTCAGCACCAGCTCGCGCCGGACCTGCGTCTCGGCCACCGGCCGGAACTGGGCCGCGAATGCCTCATACTGCTCGTGCGGGATGCCGTACGAGTGCAGCAGGCCGTGCATCAGCCGGTGCACCAGCGAGTCGGGGGCCGGCACCGCGTTGGCCTCCACGATCTGCTGCAGGAGCGCCTCACGCACCCCCGCGTCCGCCTCGCGCTGGGCCTCGCGCCCCAGGTCCTCGGTCAGCGCCGCCCGCAGGGCCGCCAGGTCGGCGAACTCCCCGACCGACGCGGCAAAGCTGTCGTCGAGCGGGGGCAGCTCTTGGCGCTTGACCTCATGGAGGGCGATCCGCACCCGCCGGGTCTGGCCGCGCTTGGACGCATCGGCGTGGTCCTCGGGGAAGCGAATGTCGGCCTCCCCCGTCTCCCCCGGTACCAGGCCCATGATCGCCTCCTCCAGCGCCGGCATGGCCCGCCCGTCTCCCAGGACCATGGTGTAGGGCTGGGGCTCGGCGCTCGCCCCCTCGTCCAGCGAGGTCACGTCCACCCGCACCATCTGCCCGGGCGAGGGCTTCTCGCCCTCCACCGGCAGCCAGGCCGCCTGCTTCTCGCGCAGCGACTGCAGCTGTTCCTCCACCTGCGCCTCGGTCACCGGCGCCACCGTCCGGGTGACGGTGAAACCGCCGGGCCGGCTCAGGGTGATCTCGGGCCGGACCTCGACGAAGAGCTCGAACTCGAGCGGCTGACCCTCCTCGAACTTGACGTTCCGGACCGAGGGATCGCCCAGCGGCTTGAGCTCCTGGGAGCTCCGGGCCTCCTCCCAGCCAGCCCGGATCACGTCCTCCAGGACGTACTGCCGGATCTCCTGGTGCAGCTTCTTGCGGACCACCGCCTCCGGGGCCTTGCCGGGGCGGAACCCCGGCAGCCGCACACGCTTGGCGTAGGTCGTCACCGCACGGGCTTCGGCGTCGCGGACCCGGTCCACGGACACGGTCACCTGCAGGGACTTGGAGGCGGGGTCTTCCGCTCTGGTTGTGACGGTAATGTCGCTCATAGGACGCACAATCTACCCCGGGCCGAGGAGGCCCGGCAACGTGCGCGGGTGGGGCGGAGGGTCAGTTGACCGGTGGGGGAGGTGCTTCCCGGACCACCAGGGCCGGGGCAATGGCCTGCACCACCGACTTGCAGATGCCCGTCAGGAGGGGGACTCCCGCCCCCACTCCGAAGAGCAGCAGGTTTGCCGCCAGCCAGGGGGAGGTCCATCGCTGGACCAGGGCCCGGCTCCGGCTCGAGAGTAGGGCCACCGCTGCCACACCATTGACCACGACGAACGCCCCGATCGCCAGGGTTATCGCGAGGTTCTTGATGGAGTCCAGGGTGGAGACGACGGTGAGGTCCATGGAATACCTCCTCGGTGACGAGGGGCTCCCGGCGCGCGGGCCTGCCGCGGGGAAGTCCGGATTGGAACCATGCAACGACTCACTTCGGAGTTGCCCCGCAGGGCAACGGTCCCGGGGAGCGGAACCCCCAATGCGAACGGCGGGAGTTGAACCCGCACCCCCGAAGGGACAGGATCCTAAGTCCTGCGCGTCTGCCAGTTCCGCCACGCTCGCGATTGTCTCTGATGACAGATTACAGTATCACCTCGGCTGGCTTGGCGCGAGGGCCGTTCCAAGTTGCACCGTTGGAACAGGAGGCCGCTCGCTGTAGATTATCCTCGGCAGGCACGCCTGCGCGAATCACCCGAACCGCCTGTGGAGCCCATGTCCGGTCTGTCTCGTCATCGCCCGATTGCTGCACTTTCGCTGCTGGTCCTGATTGCCGCCTGTGGTCCCGGGGAAGACACCCGGGTGGCCAACCTTACCGTCGGCATTTCCAAGGACAGTGCCATCACGGCCATGGGAGGGGAACGTCCCAGCCGGATCGACCCCTACCTGACCGGTGGACAGTACATCGAATCGATGCTCTACCTCCGGCCCGGGGCACAGCCGACTGGCACCGATACGATCCCGGATCGGGAGCGGACCCCGGTGGTGGTCATCAATGGCCTCCTGACCGGCTGGGGCTGGGCCTACTGGGATTCGGTGGCCACAGCCAACAACATTCCGGTCGCCCCGCCAGAGTGAGCTGACCCCCCCGGATGCACCACGGGCCCGGAGCGCACTGCGCTCCGGGCCCGTGGTCATTCCAGGGTGGGGCGACTACTCGTTCCCGCCCACCCGGACCCGCACTGCCCGGCGAACGCCCAGCCCGGTCTGGGGGTTGGGCGAGTAGACGGTGACCAGGGCAATGTTTCCCCGCCCGACCGCCTCCAGCGCCTTCCGCAGGTCGGCCTCGGTCCGGATCGTGGTCCCGCCCACGCTCTGGATGACGTCCCCGGCAAAGAGCTGTCCCTCCGCGGGGCCGCCGATGGTGACCTCGCGGACGATGACGCCCACGAGCGAAACCGGCAGGCGCAGTTCCGAGGTCGCGGCGGGGGTGATCGGAGCGACCGTCAGCCCGAGCCCCGCAATGGCGGTCGGCGCCGGTCCGGTGCGTCCGGCCGAATCGGCCGCCGGCTCCTCGTCGGGCGCCGCGCTGGCCGCCACGGGGTTGGCGACCTCGGCCGCCACCAGGCGCACGTCATAGGTCCGGCGGGCCCCGCCCGACCGGGCAACCTCCACCTTCACCACCTCGCCCGGCCGCTTGAAGCCGACGATCTGCTGGAGCTGGGCCACGTAGCGCACCGGCTGGCCGTCGAGCGCCACGATCACGTCACCCTGCCTGAGGCCAGCGCGTTCCGCCGGGGAGTTCCCCTCGGAGAACGAGGAGATCTTGACGCCCCGCACCTCGTCGAGGCCCACGTCCTCGGCATCGAGCGCCGTGGCCTCGTTGACCTGGATGCCCAACACTGCGCGCTCCACCTTGCCGGTGGCGATCAGCTGGTTCATCACGTTGCGGGCGAGGTCCATCGGGATGGCAAAGCCATAGCCCATGTTGAACCCGTTGTCGCTGGCAATCGCGGAGTTGATGCCGATGACCTGGCCGCGAACGTTGACGAGCGGGCCACCCGAGTTGCCCCGGTTGATGGTGGCGTCGGTCTGGATGAAGTCCTGGATGGCGTAGTTCTGGCCGTCCCGGTTGGTGGCCAGCCCCGGCAGGCCACGTCCCTTGGCGCTGATGATCCCGGAGGTCACGGTGAAGGTCAGGTTCTCGCCGAGCGGGTTGCCGATCGCCAGGACCCATTCACCGATCCGGGCGTCGGCGCTGGTGCCCAGGGCGGCCGGGGTCAGGCCAGAGGCATCGATCTTGAGCACGGCGACGTCGGTGTTGGCGTCGCTGCCGATCAGCTTGGCCTCGTGGATCGTCCCGTTGAGGAGCTGGACCCGGATCTGGTCGGCGTTCTCGATGACGTGATGGTTGGTCAGGATGTATCCATCCTCCGAGACCACGAACCCGGACCCGGTGCCGCGCTCGATCTCCGGCTGCTGTGGCGTGGTGACGCCGGGCGGCAGGAACTGCTCGAACCCGGGCGGCACGATCCGCCGGGTGGTGGAGGGGCGCTCGGTCCGCTGGGACCGGATGAAGACCACGCTGGGGCGGACCGCCTCGGCCACGGCGGCAAAGGCCTCGCTCAGGTCGGCGAGGGGGCGGGCCGAGGGGATGACCGGCGCGTCCACGGCGGCGATCGGCTCGGCCCGCAGGCCGGCCCGGGTCACGCCCTGGGCGAGTGAGCTGCGGGGCAGGTCGAGCAGGTTGGTGAAGACCAGGCCCAGGACGAAGGCCAGGCCCAGCATCCCGATGAACTTGATCCAATTGAGTGATCGTGCGGGCATTTCGGCAAACCTCACGGGTTGGTGCAGGTGTTCCGGCGGTGACGCCGTGGTTGCTCCTCAATATACGTAGGATGCGCAGGCCCGGTTCCGCGTCGCGGCCCGGACCTCCCGGAGACGAACCGGGGCGCGCCGATTGGCACGCCCCGGCCCGCATGTCCCCCCCGGGCGGCCCCTACTCCTTCTTGGTCTCGTCCACGATCTCGTAGTCGGCCTCGACGACATCCTCGGCCGGCGGGGTCGCCCCGGCAGAGGCGCCGGCGTCGGCCGGGGGCGCTTCGGTGCTCCCCTGGCCGGCGGCCTGGTAGAGCGACGCCCCCGCGGCGGCGTAGGCCGCGTTCAGCTCGGAGAGCGCCGTCGCGATCCCGGCCGGGTCGCCGGCCCGGAGGGCCGCCTTGCCGGCCTCGACGGCGGCGTCCATGCGGGTCTTGGACGCCTCGTCGAGCCGGTCGACCCACTCCTTGCTGTCCTTCTCGACCTTGTAGACCAGGCCGTCGAGCTGGTTCCGGGACTCGATCTGGTCCCGCCGCTCCTTGTCCTCGGAGGCATTGGCCTCGGCTGCCTTGACCATCTTGTCGATGTCCGCATCCGAGAGCCCGCTCGAGGCCTCGATCCGGATCTTCTGCTCCTTCCCGGTGGTCTTGTCCTTGGCCGAGACGTGCAGGATGCCGTTGGCGTCGATGTCGAAGGTCACCTCGACCTGCGGCATCCCGCGGGGCGCCGGCGGGATCCCGGTCAACTGGAACTTCCCGATGGTCCGGTTGTCCACCGCCAGTTGGCGCTCGCCCTGGAGGACGTGGATCTCCACCGTGGTCTGGTTGTCCTCGGCGGTGGAGAAGACCTCCGACTTCTTGGTCGGGATGGTCGTGTTCCGCGGGATCAGGACGGTGGTCACCCCACCCAGCGTCTCGATGCCGAGGGAGAGCGGGATCACGTCGAGCAGGAGCACGTCCTTGACCTCGCCACCCAGCACCCCGCCCTGGATCCCCGCCCCGATGCCCACGACCTCGTCGGGGTTGACCGAGCGGTTGGGCTCCTTGCCGAAGAAGTCCTTGACGATCTCCTGGATCTTCGGGATCCGGGTCGAGCCGCCGACCAGGATGACCTCGTGGATGTCGCTGGTCTTGAGTCCGGCGTCCTGGAGCGCCTTCTCCATCGGCGGGATGGTCCGCTTGATCAGGTCGTCCACCAGCTGCTCGAACTTGGCGCGGGTGAGCGTCAGGTTGAGGTGCTTGGGACCCGAGGCATCGGCGGTGATGAAGGGCAGGTTGATGTCGGTCTGGGTGGTGCTCGACAGCTCCATCTTGGCCTTCTCGGCCGCTTCCTTGAGCCGCTGCAGCGCCATCGCGTCCTTGGAGAGGTCGATCCCCTGGTCCTTCTTGAACTCGGCGACCAGCCAGTCGATCAGCCGCTGGTCGAAGTCGTCGCCGCCCAGGTGGGTGTCGCCGTTGGTGCTCTTGACCTCGAAGACGCCGTCGGCGAGCTCGAGGATCGAGATGTCATAGGTGCCGCCGCCGAGGTCGAAGACGGCCACCGTCTCGTCCTTCTTCTTGTCGAGACCATAGGCCAGCGCGGCCGCGGTGGGCTCGTTGATGATCCGGAGCACCTCGAGGCCGGCGATCTTGCCGGCATCCTTGGTGGCCTGGCGCTGGGCGTCGTTGAAGTAGGCGGGGACGGTGATCACCGCCTTGTCCACCGTGGTGCCGAGATAGTCCTCGGCGGTCTGCTTCATCTTCTGCAGGATCATGGCGGAGATCTCGGGGGGCGTGTAGTTCTTGCCCTGGATCTCCACCGACGCCAGCCCGTTGGGGCCGTTGACCACCTTGTACGGCACCCGACCGGCCTCCTCGGGAATCTCCTCCAGCCGCCGGCCCATGAACCGCTTGATCGAGAAGATGGTCTGCTTCGGGTTGGTCACCGCCTGCCGCTTGGCCACCTGGCCCACCAGGCGCTCGTTGTCCTTGGTGAAGGCCACGACCGAGGGGGTCGTCCGGCCGCCCTCGGCGTTGGGGATGACGACGGGGTCGCCGCCTTCCATGACCGCCACGACCGAGTTGGTCGTGCCGAGGTCGATACCGATGATCTTTGAGGCCATGTGCGACTCCCGAGATGACAGTGAACCAGACGTGGCGCGACAGGATCATTCGCCTGGCGCCGCGTACTCGAAAAGGGTGACCGGAGTTTCGGGGTGCAACCTGCATACCGGGATTTCCTGCCATTGTGACAGGAAATGGCAGATCTGGGATGCCTACTGGCAGGGGCCGGTGGCGACGCCACTCCCCTTGGCATGGCCCCGGTGACTCAACCCGGCGGAAGCGGTTCGAAGCGGGCCTGGAAGAAGCGGAGGTGCTCGGGCTCGTAGGTGAAGGCCAGCCCGGGAACGGTCTCGCGGCCTTCCCAGACCGATACCACGCTCTCGGCCGTGACGTCCATGTGGGCCTGGGTGTAGACCCGACGGGGGATCGTGAGCCGGACCAGCTCCAGTGCGGGGTACCGGTTCTCCTTGGTGGCAGGGTCCCGGCCGGCGGACACGGCCCCGCGCTCCATGCCGCGAATCCCCGACTCCAGGTAGAGGGCGGCGGCCAGCGCCTGGGCCGGGAAGGCCGACCGGGGGAGATGCGGGAGGATCGCCGCCGCGTCGAGGAAGACCGCGTGTCCCCCGATCGGCCGGACGATCGGGATCCCGGCGGCGGCGAGTCGCTCGCCGAGGTAGGTGACCTGGCCGATCCGGCTGCGAATGTGGTCCTCGTTCACGGACTCGGCGATGCCGATCGCCATCGCTTCCATGTCCCGCCCTGCCAGCCCACCGTAGGTGTGCAGCCCCTCGAAGAGGACCACCAGGTCGCGCGCCCGCTCGGCCAGCGCCGCGTCGCGCAGCCCGAGCCAGCCGCCGATGTTCACGAGGCTGTCCTTCTTCCCCGACATGGTGGCCCCGTCGGCGCAGGCGCAGAGGTCCAGGAGAATCTCGGCCACGCTGCGCTGGTGCTGGCCCGGCTCGCGCTGCTGGATGAACCAGGCGTTCTCCACGGCGCGGGTGGCGTCGAGGATGACCCGGATCCTGCGCTCCGTGGCATAGGCCCGGACCTCCCGCAGGTTCGCCAGGCTGATCGGCTGCCCCCCGGCCATGTTGACGGTGGCGGCGACCGAGATGTACGGGATCCGGTCGGCGCCGACCTCCTGGACCAGCCGGTCGAGCCGGGCGAGGTCCACGTTGCCCTTGAACGGGTGCTCCGACCCCGGGTCATGGGCTTCGGGGATGACGATGTCGTGGAAGGTGCCGCCGGCCAGCTCCTGGTGGGCGCGGGTGGTGGTGAAGTACATGTTGCCAGGGAGATGGTCTCCGGGCCGGATCAGGATCCGGGAGAGGAGGTGCTCGGCTCCACGTCCCTGGTGGGTGGGGATCAGCTCCGGGAACCCATAGTACTGCCTCACCGCCCGCTCGAGGTTGTAATAGTTCCGGCTCCCGGCGTAGGCCTCGTCCCCCAGCATCATCCCGGCCCACTGCCGGTCCGACATGGCGCTGGTCCCCGAATCGGTCAACAGGTCGATGTAGACGTCCTCGGAGCGGAGCAGGAAGGTGTTCCAGCCGGCCTCGCGAATCGCACGCTCGCGCTCGGCCCGGGTGGTCATGTGGATTGGCTCGACCATCTTGATCTTCCACGGCTCGGCCCAGCTCCGGGTGCCCATCATCCTGCTCCAGGTGGGTGAAGTGGGGAGGATATCGGGGCGTTCATGAGCCCAGGATGAAACCGGCGTGAACCGTCCCCGGGACGCGGCTACCTTTCCCGACGGGAACCCCGCGCCGGGGCACGGCGTATCAGGGGCTTCCCCCGTCGCCTGGAGGCACCATGTCGATCCGTCCCGTTTCCCGCATCGCCGAGGCCACACCCACGATGGAGGGAGCCGGGGTGCACCTCCGCCGGGCGTTTGGGTTCGGAGACTCCTCGGAGACCGACCCCTTCCTGCTGTTCGACGATTTCCGCAACGAGCGACCCGAGGACTACCTGGCCGGCTTCCCGTGGCACCCGCACCGGGGGATCGAGACGATCACCTACGTGCTGGCCGGCTCGGTCCGGCACGAGGACAGCCTCGGCAATGCCGGCGTGCTGAGCGGCGGGGACGTGCAGTGGATGACGGCGGGGCGGGGGATCATGCACCACGAGATGCCGAAGGGCGATCCCGATGGCCGGATGCACGGCTTCCAGCTCTGGGCCAACCTGCCGTCGTCCCAGAAGATGACGGCGCCACGGTACCAGGATGTCCAGGGCAAGGACATCCCCACGATCACCGACGACGATGGCACGGCGGTGCGGGTGGTGTGCGGGGAGTTCTGGGGGCAGCGCGGACCGGTGGATGGCATCGCTGCCGATCCACAATACCTGGACGTGTTCGTGCCGCCCGGCCAGCGCAAGGTGCTGCCGGTGGACACCTACCGGAACGCCTTTGCCTACGTGTTCGAGGGCAGTGCCGACTTCCGCGGCGCGTCGAAGCCGTTCGCGCCCCTCACCGAGCAGACGGCCGGCGACGATGACACCGCGATCCGCGACATGACGGGGAACCGGTCGCTGGTGGTCTTTGGCACCGGCGACGAGGTGGTGGTGCAGGCGGGAGAGATGGGGGTGCGGTTCCTGCTGGTGTCCGGCCGGCCCATCGAGGAGCCGGTGGCGTGGTATGGCCCGATCGTGATGAACACCAAGGACGAACTGCGACAGGCGATTGCGGAACTCCGGGATGGCACCTTCATCAAGGCGGAATAGGCGCGACTATTCCTGCCCGCCGTACCGTTGCCGGATCTCGTCGAACCAGTTGATGACGACGTTCAGCTCCTGCGATGCCGCGGCGGCCGTCTGCACCATGAGGAACCGGCCGTCCCGCGCGACATCGTATTGCCGGTGATAGGCAGAAGTGGCCAGCGTGGGATCGTTGAAGAGGACCACCGGGACCCCGCTGGTGAAGGTCGCGCCGATGGTGACCGGGACCGCCAGCATGTCTCCCCGGGTGGTGCGGTAGAAGAGCTCCCGGCCGGACCGGGCCCACGCCGGTTCGCCCCCCCCGTCAATCGAGATCTTGTACCGTGCCCGATTCACCTCTGGAAAGGGCCGGACATAGACCTCCGCGGTGCCCGACTCGTCCGACGTGTAGGCCAGCCACTTGCCATCCGGGGACACCACCGGCGAGTGGGAGTCGAAGTCTCCCTCCACCAGCACCCGCAGGGTGGTATCGACGCCGACCTGCTGGACCACCAGCTTCCGGGTTGCCCGCCCGCTTCCCTGCGTGCGTCCCACGAGCCAGCCGCCATCGGGTGTCCATTCCATCTCATCCAATCCGTTTCGGTAGCTGGTCAACAGCTCGGCGGGATTGCTGCCGTCGGCCACCTGGGCCCATGCCTGGCGCCCTTCAGGTCGGGTGGAGATGAAACTGATCCGGCGCGAATCCGGGGACCAGTCTGGCCGATCGTTGGTCGTCCCGGCGAACGTCAGCCGGGTGGGAGCCCCGCTGGGGAGCGCCTTGACGAAGAGGTGGATCCCGTCACTCGCCACCGCGGTCACGACGAGGCGCGATTCATCGGGCGCCAGGGCGACCCCATCGGAGAAGGCAATCTTCCAGGCGGAGTCCACCGGTGTGGTCCGGCCGTTTCGGCTGACCCAGACGACGCGTTCGCCCCCACCGATTTCCCCGGCCTGGTAGACCAGCGTTCCCGTGCGGGACACCGCGAACTGCAACGTACCCCCGGTGTTCTCGCGCTGGAGTCCTTCGAGAATGACGGCTGGGGCACCGGTGGCCACCAGCTTCTCCTGGTCGAACGGAAGCAGCTGGATCCTGCCGTCGGCTGTCCCGACCAGCAGATGGCCGGTGTCGATGTACTTGGCGTAGGATCCGGGGAGGAGCGAGCGGATCTCCCCGGTGCTGAAATCCAGGAGGCCGATCTCGTTGACGTTCGGGGATCCCAGCCACAACTGGAAGACGGCGCCCTTCTGGTTGGGGAGGACGTCGACGAAGTCGTGCTCGGTGGCCCCGCCGACCTGGGTGGAATCGCGCTGGGAGAGCCGGGTCACCGCGCCCCCGGTGCTGGCCACCCTGGCGATGTAGAGGTCGCCATCGGTGAAATAGATGTTGCCATCCTCGGCCCAGTCGGCTCCCCAGGGGGACACATTGTCCGGCAGGACGGTCTGGATGGGGCCTCCCGCTGCGGGTACGGTCCGGAGGGCGCCATTCTGGCCGCTGAGGAAGCCGATCTGGGTGCCATCTGGAGAGAAGAACGGCGCGTAGGCGCCCTCGGTGCCCGGCAGGTAGCGGGCTTCGAGTTCGCTCAGCTCCCGGACCCAGATTCCGGTCGTGGTCCCCTCACCGCCGAGGTACGCGATGCGCCTGCCATCGGGCGAAATCGCGAGACGGACGGTCGCGATCGGCCGGATGCCCTGGCCGGCCGGCAGGCGCATCGCCATGCGGACAACGCCCATCGACGGGGGAGCGGCGGGTCGCAGCATGGGACCCACCACGACGCCGAGCAGCAGGGCGCCGATCCCGACCGCCGCCGGGACGGCCCAGGCCCGCCGAGGCGGGGCCGCGGTGACGGTGGTGAAGGCCGTCGTGCCGACGTAGCCCGGTGAGCCGAGCGCCGTGGCAAACTCGGCGGCGCTGGCGAACCGGTCGGCAGGCACCTTCTCCAGCGCCGTCCGGATGGCGGCCTCGACATTGGGCGGCACCGAGTGGCGCTGGGATGTGATCGAGCGGGGCTGGTCGGTCATGACCCGGGCCACGATGGCCTGGGCGGTGGGCCCGTTGAACGGCGGCTCGCCGGTCAACATCTCGTACAGGACGCAGCCCAGGGCGTAGGTGTCGGTGCGGGCGTCGAGGTCGCGCTCGCCCATCGCCTGCTCCGGGCTCATGTAGTGCGGCGTGCCGAGCGACATGCCGGTCTCGGTCATCCGGGTGCCGCCATCGCTCCGGCTCACCGCCAGGGCAATGCCGAAGTCGGCCACCAGCGCGCGACCATCGTGGAGCAGGATGTTCTCGGGCTTGATGTCGCGGTGGATCACCCCGTGCCGGTGGGCGTAGTCGAGGGCGCTGGCGACCTCGGAGGTGATCCGTACCGCATCGGTCACCGAGAGCTGCTTCTCGCGGTCGAGCCGGTCGCGGAGCGACTCCCCCTCGACGAAGGGCATGACGTAGAACACGGTGCCGTCCACCGTGCCGGAGTCGAAGAGGGGCAGGATGTGCGGGTGCTGGAGGTTGGCGGTGGTCTTGATCTCGGTCAGGAACCGCTCGGCCCCGATGACGGCCGCCAACTCGGGGCGCAGGACCTTGACGGCCACCTTCCGGTCGTGCTTCGGGTCCTCGGCCAGGTAGACGGTCGCCATGCCGCCGGCGCCCACCTCGCGGAGGAGCCGGTAGCGGTCGGCGAGCGCCGCGACGAGGCGGTCGTAGGGAGCGGTCAACCTGGTGCCCTTGGGAGAGGAACCCGAAGGATCGACGCGGCACCCGGTGAGGTCAAGGCGATGCGGGCCGGACGGCGCCCCCCTTCGTGAGGGATTCCCTGCCGATTCCCCGGTCGCGGTGCCATCTTTGTGGCCATGATACTCACCGCCCTGCTGTCTCTCGCGTTCGTCCAGGACACCACTCTCGTCTACAACGGCCGTGCCAACCAGACGGCCGTGCCACTGCCGCGGCTGGAGGGCACGGTGCGGATCGATGGCAACCTCGATGAGCCGGTCTGGGCCCGTGCCGCGCGCCTGACCGGGTTCTCGCAGTACCAGCCGGTGGATGGGCAGCCCGCCGCCGAGCCGACCGAGGTGCTGGTCTGGTACGGCGCTGATGCGATCTACTTCGGGATCCGGGCGCGCGAGCTCCACGGCGACGTGGTCCGGGCCACCCGCGCCAACCGCGACAACATCGCGAGCGAGGACCACGTCCAGCTGCTCCTCGACACCAACAATGACCGGCGGCTGGCCTACGTCTTCGGCGTCAATCCCCTGGGCGCCCAGCAGGACGGCACCCGGAGCGCTGCCTTCGGGGGCGGCGCCGGTGGGTTCTCGGCCACCGGGGGAGGGTCCCGGGCCCTCAACAGGCTCGACGGCAACGTCGACCTGAATCCCGACTTCGCCTTTGAATCGCGCGGCCGGCTTGTTCCAGGTGGCTATGAGGTGGAACTCCGCATTCCGTTCAAGAGCCTGCGGTACCAGGATGCCGCCGTGCAGGACTGGGGGATCCACGTCCTGCGCAAGGTCCAGCACTCAGGCTTCCAGGACACCTGGGCTCCCGCGATCCAGGCCGACGCCAATTTTCTCGGTCAGGCCGGCAGCCTTACCGGGCTTCGGGAGATGCGCCGGGGCCTCGTGCTGGACCTCTCCCCGACCGTGACGGCGCGCCTCGATGGCGCGCCCCAGGTCCCGGACGGCTGGAGCTACGATGGGGCAGGGGAGGTTGGAGGCGATGTCCGCTGGGGCATCCGGCAGAACCTGACTCTGAACGGGACCTTCAACCCCGACTTCTCGCAGGTCGAGGCAGACGTCGGCCAGGTCACCCTGAACGAGCGCTTCGCGCTGTTCTACCCCGAGAAGCGCCCCTTCTTCCTGGATGGCATCGAGTTGTTCGACACGCCGAGCCAGTTGATCTACACCCGGCGGATCATCGCCCCGGTGGTGGGTGCCAAGCTCTCGGGCAAGCTCGGCCCCACCAACGTCGCCCTGCTGGGCGCCGTGGACGACGCCAGGTACTCCGCCACCGGCAGCGACCGGCCGGTGTTCGGGGCCCTCCGGATGCGCCGTGACCTCGGGCCCAGCGGCAGCCTCGGGGTGGTGGCGACCACGCGCGAGGAACCCGGGGCGGCGTCCCGGCTGGCCGGGGCCGACCTGCGGCTCTACCACGGCCGGATGTACTACGTCGAGATGCAGGCGGTCCACTCCTGGACCGAGGCGGGGGCTGGCCCCAGCCAGCGTGGCTCGCTCCTGGCTGCGACCTGGGACCGCACCGGGCGGAGCTGGGGATTCCACTACACCGCAACGGCCATCGGTCCCGAGTTCCAGGCGGCGACCGGGTTCGTAAACCGCACCGGCATCGTCAACGGGACGGCCTACAACCGGCTGACGTACTACGGTCGCCCCGGGGCCCTCGTCCAGACGGCCGGGACGTTCATCGGCCTCAGCCGGATCTGGGACTATGATGGCCTCGGGGAGGGGGCCATCGAGGGCAGCGAATCGATCTCGCCCAGCGCCACCCTGCGGGGAGGCTGGCAGCTGAGCGGGTCCGTGGCCCGGAACTTCTACAGCTACGATCCCCGCGCCTACACCGGGTATGCCGTGGAGACTTCGGCGGGGGTCTTTCCGTTCGAGCTGGCCGAGGGCGAGGACAACCAGTGGAGCGGCTCCCTCCGGATCACCACCCCGACCTTCCGCCGGTTCACGGCCTCGGCCAGCATCGCACGGAGCGAGGTGCCGATCTTCAGCGAGGCGGCGCCGGGTCGCAGCCAGCGGCTCGAGGGGGTGCTCGACCTGCGCCCCACCCAGGGACTCCGGGTCGCGCTGCAGGCCACCCGCTTGACGCTCGATCGCCGGCTGGAGGGAACCCGCTACAGTTCCGAGACGATTCCCCGCCTCAAGACGGAGTACCAGGTCACTCCGGCGATCTTCGTCCGGATCGTCGGGCAATACACCGCGCGCGACCGGAGCCCCCTCCGCGACCGGCTGGGGCGTCCGGTGCGGGTGGATGGTCGGCTCGACACCGGCGCGACCACGAACGAGTTCCGGATGGACTGGCTGTTCAGCTACCGGCCGGCGCCGGGGACGCTGTTCTACCTGGGGTATGGTTCCACACTCGAGGAGCCCGACGAATTCCGGTTCCGCGAGCTGCGCCGGCGGGTGGACGGGTTCTTTGCCAAGGCGAGCTACCTCTTCCGATTGTGACGAGGCGGCGTGCGGTCGCGGGGCGCAGCGGGCCTAGTCTGCGCCGCGGCCCAGCCAGTGCCGGAACCGTCCGAGCAGGTCGCCCCGGTCTGGCGCCTGCCCCGCCGTCCGCTCCAGGTGGCGCAAGCGACGCGCCAGATCGTTGGCGTGGGGCCAGCGACGGCCGGGGTCCTTCTCGAGGCACCGATTGACCAGGTCGGACACGGGCCGGGTGACGGTGGGACGCACCTCGTGGAGGCGTGGGGGGAGCTGGGCCACATGCGCGGCGATCAGGGCCTGGGGATTGGGCGCGGCGAACAGGGGCTCCCCCGCGAGCACTTCGTAGGCCAGGACGCCGAATCCGTAGAGGTCCGCGCGGTGGTCCAGGGTGCCGTCGCCGGTGGCCTGTTCTGGCGCCATGTAGGCCGGGGTCCCGAGGACGATCCCGGCGGTGGTCCGGCGGCCGGCGAGGGACGTGGAACTGGCGCGTGCGATGCCGAAGTCCGCCACCATGGCTTCCCCGCCCTGGAGGAGGATGTTCTCGGGCTTGACGTCGCGGTGGATGATGCCGGCCTGGTGCGCGTGGGCCAGGGCCTCGGCCACCTGCCGGAGGAGGGGCAGCGCCTCCCCCAGCGTGAGCGGCCCCGCGGCCAGCCGGTCGCGCAGGGAGCCGTCGGTCAGGTAGGGCATGGCGTAGTACAGCCGGCCGGCGGCCTCACCGGAATCGAGCAGGGGAAGGATGTTCGGGTGCTGGAGCGCGGCGGTGATCCGGATCTCGGTCAGGAACCGCTCCGTCCCGATCGCCGCGCCGGCGGCGCGCTTGAGGATCTTGAGGGCCACGGGGTAGCCAAGATCGGCATCCTGCGCCAGGTAGACCACGGCGGCGCCGCCGGACCCGAGCTCCCGCTCGACCCGGTATCGGTGGGCCAGTGCCTCCACCACGGCGTCGGGCAGGTTCATGGATGCCTCTCCGGGTTCACGAGTTGGGCCCGGGCACGCCGGATCCTCTGGCGAACATTCGCCCCGGCCGGTATCCTGTCAAGCGGCCGGCCCGGGGATCGATCCTTACCAAGGTACCACGCGGACGTCAGCAGGTCGTCAGGGAGGTGGGTTCGATGCGGTCACCCGATCGTTGGCTCGTGGCGGGATGGCTGGGCCTTGCCGCCTGCGGCGGCGGAACCACCGAGCCCAAGGTGGTGGCTGTCGCCAGTGTTTCGGTGCACGCGAGCACCAACTCCCTGCCCACCGGTGGGACCCTGCAACTCGGTGTCACCGTCCGGGACGGCGCCGGATTGCCGGTGAGCGGGCGCCCCATCAGCTGGGCAACCCAGCATCCCCAGGTCGCCGGCGTCTCCAGCAGCGGGCTGGTCACCGGGATCGCCCCTGGCGGCGCGACCATCACCGCCACCGTCGACGGGGTCACGGGCCAAGTGGGCCTGGTGGTGCTGGGCCCCCCCAATCTCGAGATCACCGGGGTGTGGCTGACTCAGGGAACCCAGCGGGCGGATGGGTCGATCCCGCTGGTGATCGGGGGGCACCCCCCGCTGCTGCATGTCCTCGGGAGCGTCCAGCCGGCGTTCTCGGGGCCCCGCCCCTCGATCCGCGTCCGCGTGTACGAAGGTGGCCAGTTGCGGTTCGAGGACAACCAGACGATGACGGGGCAGCCGGGATCGAGCGCCAACCCAGCCACCCCGGTGCACCAGGTCGTGATTCCTGCCGAGTGGGTTCGCCCGGATCTGCGGGTCGAGGTCGTGGCCAACCCCGATGGCGCGGTACCCGAGGAGCGGCTCGACGACAACCTCTGGCCCGCCGCCGGGCCGCCGGCGAGCATTCCGGTGCGCAGCGTGGCGCCGCTGGAGCTGCATTTCGTCCCGGTGCTGCTCACCGTCGGTGGCACCAGCGGCATCGTCACTCAGGCATCGTTGCAGGAGTACACCCACGCCGTCCGGCAGATGTTTCCGGTCGCGCAGCTGTCGGCGACGATCGGCACGACCTTCTCCACCGACGTGAATTTCGGGGGTGGGGAGCCGGCGGCCTGGACCCAGATCCTGCCGCAGCTGGATGCCCTCCGGGTGATCGAAGGGACGACGCGCTACTACGTCGGGGCGATCCGCCCGCCGAACGGGGTCACCTTCGTGCAGAACGGTGGATGGGGATACATCCCGGCGAACCCCCTGGCCAGCGGGCCGTCGACGCGCAGCTCGCTGGTCGTGGGCGTGGGGTGGTTCAGCCGGGCGTCGATGACCCGCGAACTCGTGGCCCATGAACTCGGTCACAACCATGGGCGGCGCCATGCACCGTGCGGGAATCCCTCCGGCCCCGACCCGCTCTACCCCCATGCCGGTGGGACAATCGGCGCCTGGGGCCAGGATGTCTACAGCCACACGGCCGGGTTGCCGGGCGGGCTTTCCGTGCTCTCGCCCACCGCCGGATTTGACCTGATGTCGTACTGCATTCCTGCGTGGACAAGCGACTACACCTATGAGGGGCTGCTAAACGTTCGCAGCGCCCAGGTGGCCGTGTCGCCACCGGTCCCCTGTTCATGCTTCGTGGTCTGGGGCAATGCCACGGCCGCCGGCGTCTCCCTCGAGCCAGCCTTCGAGACCGCGGCGCATGTGGCCCTCGGTGGCGGGGGCAGCCACCGGCTCGAGGGCCTCGATGCGGCGGGCCGGGTGCTCTTTGCGGAGGCATTCACCCCCACCGAGATCGACCACGCCCCAGGCGTGCGGCAGTTCCTGCTTGCGATTCCGACCGCCCGGGCGGGCGGGGTGCCGGTCGCCGCGCTGCGGGTGGTGGATGGCTTCGGCCGGGTCGCGACGGCGCCGATGGGGACCGAGGCCTCGGCCCCGGTGGTCCTCCGGCGGGTTGGCGCCGAGCAGCTGGAACTGTCCTGGGATGCGAGCCGGACGCCGGCGCTCCTGGTGCGCGACCCGATGACCGGTCGCGTGATCGGCATGGGGCGCACCGGTCGGCTCGCGCTCCAGACCCCGGCGCGGGAAGTGGAGGTGACAGCGTCCCTTGGCGCGGCCGGGGCCTCGGCGGTCCGGCTCGCGGTACCCTAGCGGCGGGTGGTGAAGAGGTCGATCTGGGGGGGATGGAGTGGGAGGCCGCTGACGCGCAGCACGGTGTCGACCCACCCGTCCCGGTCGGCGGGATCGAGCGGATGGCAGGCGACCCCCAGTTCGCGGGCGAGCTGGTCAATGGTCGCGTCGATCGCGTGCTGGAACTCGGTGCTGACATCCCGCTTGCCGTCGAAGCTGGGTGGCTCGATCACCGGGACCTTGAAGAGCCGGTGGTACGTCCCGACCCACATTGCCACGAGGGCATCGTAGGCCGGTTGCCGGCCGGCCTGGTGCACCATGTAGGCGTAGTTGTCCAGCACGGAGCGGTCGCAGATGACCACCTCGTTCTGGGATGCCGCCGCGATCTCGTGGGCGATCTGCGTGTGCAGGATCCAGGCCTGCGCCTCAAGGGTGGTGTCGCGATTGATGGGAAGGGGGCAGCTGCGAGCGACTTCCTTGACCAGGTCGACACCGCGGTCCTGGCGCTTGAGGCGGGCCGCCAGGTCATAGCCCAGGGTGGTCTTGCCCACCCCGTGGGACCCGATGAAGGCGATCTTCACGACGCGGGGCGACGGCTACTGCTTCCGGAGGATCATGGTCTGGGACAGGGTCTGGTCCTGGATCGCCAGGACCCGCGCCTGGGTCAGCGTCCTTCCGTCCGGGCTGAGGGCATACCGGTCGGTGATCACCAGCTCCCCCTGGGGGGCCTGGGTCGTGGTGACCATGACCAGGACGTCGCCGTCCCACCGCAGGGTGCTTACCAGCTCGGTCGACCCCGCCATGTTCCGGTGCGGCTGGCCATCGACCACATAGTTCATGTCCGCCACGGTGGTCGTGCCCTGGGCGCTGGTGGTTCGCTTGACGGTGAGCCGCGGTTCCTGGTGGTCGAAGACATCGACGCGGGAGTCGGGCGGGGGGACCATCCCGAAGTCGCTCTCGGCAATCTGAAGCACCCAGGTGCCCGACAGGTCGGGGACTGCCGGGGCGTGCGACCCGCCCAGACTGGTGGTGAGCAGGAAGGCGACGGCCAGCAGGGAGGGCATGAGACGCTCCACGGGGAAGGGTGCGTGGCGCTGCGGGCGGCAGCGGTGGGGCAGCGGGTGAAGCTAGGGACCCCCGGAGCAGGGCGCCAGTCCGACCAAAAATGTTGCAATTCCGCCGCAGGCAGCGTATCTTCCGGTGTTTCCCACGATAATTGGTCCCAGACTCGTCCCCCGAATGGAGGATTCCATGCGCGTTGTCCCCGCCGCCCTTGCCCTTGTCCTGGTCGCCGCCTGCACCCCCGCCGAAGAGCCGGCGATGGAGGCCGAAGCGGCCATGCCCGCGACACCCACCCTCGCCGACTTCGCCGGCACCTGGAACACCTCCGCGACGCTGACCGGCGTCGCCGATCCGGTCCCCTCGACGATGGTGGGCACCGCCGACGGCGTCTGGACGATGACGCTCGAGGGGCGCGAGAGCATCCCGCTGACCGTCTCGATGGTCGGGGACTCCCTCGTGAGCGAGAGCGCCGAGTATGAGAGCGTCCTCCGCCCGGGGGTCATGGTGACCGTCCGGACTGCCGCCGTCATGCACGACGGCATGATGATGGGCAACATGATCGCCACCTACAAGATGGACGGCGTCACCGAGACCGTCACCGGCACGATCACGGGGACCCGCGCCCAGCAGTAGGCCGCGCGTCGGGAAAGTTGACGGCTGGACCACGCGGGCGGGCACCGAGAACGATCGGTGTCCGCCCGCGGTGCGTTGGCCAGCGATGCCCGGCGGGGTGCGGGGCAACGAGTGGGCGTGGCCGGCCGTATCTGGGGAACACCTCCTGATGGTGCGTGCCCCTCCGGCCCGGATCTGCTTGATGACCGATCGTCGCTCGTTCCTGAAGGCCTGTGCCGGTGCCGGGGTGGCCGGCACGATGGCGGAGGCGCTCTGGCAGGCGGTGGAGGCCGAGGGACTCCCTCCGGGCAAGCCGTTGCGTTCCCGCGGGAGCCGCCGTCTGCAGATCACCCGGGAGATGATCATCGCGGCCGAGGGGCTGGCCGGCCTCCGCTTCAGCGACGCCGAGCGGTACCAGATGATCGCCAACCTCGAGGCCAACCTCGCGGCGTACGAGAACATCCGCCTGGTGGCGATCCCGAACTGGGTCTCGCCGGCAATGCACTTCTCCCCGGTCCTGCCCGGCCGGCGCTATCCCGGGTCGGTCCGGCCTGCCTCGTCCCCTCCGCGGTCGACTCCCATCCTGCGCCGGCCGGACAGCCCGGCCGGGTTGGCGTTCCTCACCGTGACGGAGCTTTCCGAGCTGCTCCGGACTCGCCAGGTCAGCTCGGTGGAGCTGACCCGGCTCTACCTGGACCGGCTGGACCGGCACAATCCGACCCTGAACTGTGTCGTCACCCTCACCGAGGAGCGCGCCCTGGACCAGGCGGTCGAGTCAGATCGCCGCACCGCGCTGGGGCGACGACTGGGGCCGCTCGACGGGATCCCCTATGGGATCAAGGACATGTTCTCGGTTCCCGGGTACCCGACGACCTGGGGGGCGGCGATCTACCGGGACCGGGTGCTCCCGACCACGGCCACGGTGGTGGAACGGCTCGACGCGGCGGGCGCGGTCCTCCTGGCCAAGCTCTCCATGGGCGAGCTGGGGCAGAGCGATGTCTGGTTCGGGGGGACGACCCGGAATCCCTGGCAACCCGCCATTGGGTCGGGTGGGTCTTCGGCGGGGTCCGCGGCAGCCACGGCTGCCGGGCTGGTGGGATTCGGGATCGGGACGGAGACGGTGGGTTCGATCATCACCCCTGCCACCCGGGACGGGGTAACCGGTCTGCGCCCGACCTTTGGCCGGGTCAGCCGACACGGGATGATGTCGTTCTCGTGGAGCCTTGACAAGGCTGGGGTGCTGGCGCGGTCCGCCGAGGATTGCGCCATCGTCCTCGAGGCGATTGCCGGTCCTGACGGCCGCGATGCCACGGTGCACGACATCCCCTATGCCTGGGATCCGGGGCGGCGGCTGGCCGGCATCCGGGTGGGGTATTTCAAGGAGGCGTTCGACGCCCCCCGCGCGGGCAAGGCGCGGGACGATGCCAGCCTGGCTGCGCTGCGCGCGCTGGGGGTCTCCCCGGTGCCGGTCTACCTGCCCACGGATTTGCCGATCAACTCCCTGCTGATTGTCCGGGTCGAGGCGGCGGCGGCCTACGACGACATCATCCGGTCCGGGGGGCTCCGGGAGCTCGTCAACCAGGGGGAATCCGGCTGGCCGAACTTCGTCCGTTCCGGCCGGTTCGTTCCGGCGGTCGAGTATCTGCAGGCCCAGCGGATCCGGACGATGCTGATGGAGCACCTGGAGCAGGTGTTTCGCCAGGTCGATGTCTTCCTGGCGCCGACCTTCGGGGTACTGACCGCCACCAACCTCACCGGGCACCCGACGATCGCGCTGCCCAACGGGATGACCGAGGAGGGGATCCCTTCAAGCATCTCACTGGTGGGCAACCTCTTCGCGGAGGCCGAGCTTTGCACGGTGGCGCGGGCCTGGCAGGAGGCCACGGGCTGGCACCGGCGCTATCCGGCGGGATTCGACGAGTAGCCGGGGCCCGCCTTGCGCCCTCCCGGTGGCGGCGTAAGTTCGGGGGAGGAGGTGGCCATGTCCAACGCTCCGCATTCCCCGCCCCAACCACCCGGCACCGCCCGCCCTCGGGACGATGAACTCGATGTCTACGGGCTGACCCACACCGGCAAGGTCCGCAAGGAAAACCAGGACCATTTCCTGTTCTGCACCGTCCACAAGTCGCTCCGGGTGGTGACGACGAGCCTCTCCGAGCCGGAGGTGCTCGAGATCCCCAGCCAGCGGCTGGCCTCGCTGTTCATGGTCGCCGACGGGGTCGGGGGTCGCGAGGGCGGGGAGGCGGCCAGCCGGGTGACGGTCGAAACGATGGCGCTGTATGCCACCCACGCGATGCAATGCTACTTCCGCGCCGACGTGGCCGACGACGCGGCGTTTCTCGCGGACCTGCAGGCAGCAGCCCAGGCCTCGAGCAGCAACGTGGAAGCCCGGGCCAGGGCACACCCGGAGCTGAGCAAGATGGCCACCACGCTCACCCTTGGGCTGGTGGTCTGGCCCCGACTGTACGTGCTGCAGGTGGGCGACAGCCGGGCCTACGCGTACGGGAACGGGGACCTCCGCCTCCTGACGCGCGACCAGACGATGGCCCAGGACCTGGTCGACCGCGGTGCGCTCAAGCCCTCCGATGCCGAGCGCAGCCCGTTGCGCAACATCCTGTCGAGCGCGATCGGCCGGAATCCCACCCCTGACGTGACCCAGCACCGCCTGGTCCGGGGGGAGCTCCTGCTGCTGTGCTCGGACGGACTCTCCTCGTACGTCCCGGCCGAGCGGATCCTGGAGCGGTGCCGGCAGCACGCGGCCGCGGAGCCGCTCTGCCGGGCCCTGATGGACGACGCGCTCGAGGCCGGAGGAACGGACAACATCACGGTCCTGGCCGCGCGCAGCCTGCCGGAGTCATAGGCCCGCACCCTCTGGTCGCGACCCGCCCGACGGTCTATCTTTCGGAACTCCCGCCGGAGCCCGCACCCTGGATTCTCAGCTCGAACGCCTGACCGCCGCACTCGCCAGTACCTACCACGTGGAGCGTGAGCTCGGCGTGGGGGGCATGGCCACGGTCTATCTCGCCACCGACGTGAAGCACGACCGCAAGGTGGCGATCAAGGTGCTGCACGAGGACCTTTCGGCCACGATCGGGGCGGAGCGGTTCGAGCGGGAAATCAAGCTCGCCGCCAAGCTCCAGCACCCCAACATCCTCGGCCTCTACGACTCCGGGCAGACCGATGGCTTGCTCTATTACGTCATGCCGTTTGTGGAGGGGGAGGCGCTCCGGGATCGCCTGGACCGCGAGGGGCAGCTCCCGATCGAGGATGCGATCCAACTCATCCTCGAGGTTGCCGACGCCCTGGGCTACGCCCACAAGCAGGGCATCGTCCACCGGGACATCAAGCCCGAGAACATCCTGATTTCGAACGGCCACGCCCTGGTGGCCGACTTCGGGATTGCCCGCGCGGTCGAGGAAGGTGGCGCCGCCAAGCTGACCCAGACGGGCATGGCGGTCGGCACCCCGGTCTACATGTCCCCGGAGCAGGGTGCGGGGGAGAAGGTGGGGCCCGCATCGGACATCTACAGTTTGGGATGCATGCTGTACGAGATGCTGGCGGGCGAGCCCCCGTTCACCGGCAAGAACGCCGTGCAGATCATGGCGCGCCATGCGATGGAGCAGGTGCCGAGCATCCGGATCATTCGCCAGTCGGTCCCGGACGAGGTCGAGGAGGCGATCTTTGCCGCCCTCGAGAAGGCGCCGGTGGATCGCCCCGCGACCTGCGGCGATTTCGCCGAAATTCTGGGCATGCCGCTGGGGGCCACGGCGACCCGCCGGGTGATGGGCCGCACCAGCACCCGGCGGTTGCCGACCGGGATGACGCGCAGCCAGCCGATGCTGGAGGCTCGCGCTCCAGCCTGGCGCCGCCCCTGGGTGCTTGCGGTGCTCGCCCTCGTCCTTGCTGGTGGCGGGTTTGGCGCGTGGAGGATCACCGGGGCTGGTGGAGCGGGCGACCCCGCCACCGCGGGGCTGAATCCCCGACGGGTCGCGGTCCTGTACTTCGACAACGCCAGTGGTGATCCGGGCCTCGATTACCTCGCCGATGGCCTCACCGAGGGACTGATCCAGACCCTGATGCAAGTGCAGGGTTTGAGCGTCATTTCGCGCACCGGTGTCGAGCCGTTCCGGACCGGGAGCATCTCGAATGACAGTATCGGCCGGGCCCTGGATGCCGGAACGCTGGTCCGGGGATCGATGACCACCAACGGTGATCGCCTCCGAGTGAGCGTCAGCCTCATCGACGGGACAAGCGGGGCCGACCTGGGCGAGCGTGCCAGCTTTGAACAGGCGTCCACCGATCTGGTAGCGGTCCGCGACTCCCTGGCGCAGCGGGTGGCAGGCCTGATCCGGACCCGGATCGGGCAGGAAGTGCTTCTCCGGGACCAGCGCAGCAGCACTCGAAGCACCGAGGCGTGGTCGCTGCTGCAACGGGCTGAACTCGCCATGAAGCGCGGGGAGACTGCCGTTGCGGCCAACGACACGGCGGCTCGCCGGGTGGCGTTTGGCGAGGCGGACTCGCTCCTCGCCCTGGCGGAGGCCGCCGATGCCCGGTGGGTGGACCCCAAGGTCTTCCGAGCCCGGATCGCGTACCGGTGGACCCGGGTACTGCCCCGAAGCGACGTGCAGGCGATCATGGACTGGCACCGGATCGGGATGGCTCATGTGGACCGGGCGCTGGCGGTGGACCCTGGTCACGCCGACGCATTGGAGGTGCGCGGCAACCTCCAATACTGGCAGTACCTGCTGCGCCTCGAGCCCGATCCCGCCAAGGCCGAAGCGCTGCTGGCCAGCGCCCAATCCGACCTCGAAGCCGCCACCCGCAGCAATCCCAACCAGGCCGGGGCATGGTCA
Organism: Gemmatimonadales bacterium; assembly: GCA_048499805.1. Lineage (GTDB taxonomy): Bacteria > Gemmatimonadota > Gemmatimonadetes > Gemmatimonadales > GWC2-71-9 > JAWXBA01. The sequence continues at coordinate 595,866 of JASNZF010000001.1, forward strand.
TCGCTCTCCCACCTCTACAACTACTCCAAGACCGCGGTGGACGTGAAGCTCGCGGCCACGCGGGCCCTCGAGGCGGACGCCTTCCTGGCGGACGCCGGGACCATCATGACCCGGTTGGTGCTGGCCTCCTACGACCTGGGCCAGTTTGCGGACGCAGACCGCTGGTGCCAGGAGACGCGCCGGCGGTTCCCGGAACAGTTCACCGCCCCGCGGTGCGAGCTGTTCCTGCTGACCACCAGCAGCCGATCCCCAGCCCCGGAGCGGGCGTGGGCGCTGGCCGACAGCGTGATCGCCATGGCCGACGCCAATCGGCGCCAGTATTACACCTACCACTCCCACATGCTGGTGGCGGCGGTCCTTGGCCGGGCCGGATTGGCGGACAGTGCCCGCGCCGTCATTCGCCGTTCCCTGAGCGACGGTGACTTCAACCCCACGCGGGACCTCGCGCTCTTTGGCGCCTTCGCCGCGACCCGGTTCGAGGACACCACGCTGGCGGTTGACCTCCTCAAGCTCTACATCACCGCCAACCCGCAGGCGGGGACCGGACTGGCCGATGATCCAGGGTGGTGGTTCGGCGGGATCTCCCAGGACCCCGGATTCCGGCAGCTGGTCGGGAGCCGGTAGCCCAGGGCCGCCGCCGCGGTGCGTTGGCGCCGATGCCCTTGCGGAATTCACGAGATCACAGGACCTTCAGAGGGTTGGGGGGGCTCATCCCGACGGGCCGCCATCCTGGGTATGGGTAGTCGTTGGGTAATCCCGAACGGGGGGGACAATGATCCGATCGCTTCGTGGCATCCTTGCCATCGCCGCACTCGCCCTCGCGAGCTGCTCCACTGACTCCCTGGCTCCCGGGGAGACCGAGTCGCCGGCCGGAAACCTGCCGGGCGGGCCCTCGGCGGCGGTGGTCGCGGCGGACACGGCTGCCGTCCTCCAGTCGATTCGGACCCTGATGACCGACCTCACGCCGAACGACCAGTCGGTGGTCAGCAAATTCGTGCACCTCGTGCAGGTTCTCGATGATCCCGCCCGGACCGGCGAAATCGTGGGTGCGCTCGAGAGCGTCATCGACAAGATCCTGCTCGAGTATGGCAAGTACGTGAGCCCGCCGAAGAATGGCGATCCGAATGCCTGCCTGATCACCGGGCCCTCCGGCTGCGCGTACACCGTGGCGACCCTCAAGGACAAGGTGATCGCTGACATCTATGCCTATGCGGGGCTGTCCGGCAACATCTGCAAGGTCAGTCCCACCGACCCCACGGCCACGCTCTGCGAAGCGCCGGCCAAGGACGCATTCGTGTACTTCCCACCGGGCATTGCCGCGCAGCTGACCTACGTGTCGATCCAGAACGTGGGGACGCCGTTGAACAGCGGCTTCGATGAGTACCCGGTCAACGTGAAGATCAAGACCGCCCCGATCACTGCATTCCCGGATCCAGCCAGCCGCCCGATCGTGGTGACCTGCTTTGCCCCGGGCATTTCGGTGGCGGCTGCGGAGCGGGCGCTGCTGGGCCACCGGCACGAAAACCCCGATGGCAGTCCCGGGTATTTCAAGCTGCTGGCGCCGGCAGCGCTGACCCCGGAGCTTGAGGCCCAGGCCCTGAGCTATTGCGGCACGCCCCCGTCGTCCGCCGGATCGATCTTCGGCTTCGCAAGTGACCGCGGCGTGGGTCGGCTGCTCAGCCGGGCCGTCGAGGCGCTCCTCCCCGCACGATTGCAGGCCTCGGCCGCGATGTTCCGCGGATTCTCGGGCGCCAGCGGCTCCCCGGAGGAGTTCAGCACCTTCGGCGCCGTGGACCCGGGCCTCAAGCGCGGTGGCGCCAGCGGCTCCCCCGAGGAGTTTGCGCCTCCCGCGGGCGGCGGCCCGCTCGCCGCGAGCTATGAGCCCGTTCTCAGCACCACCAGCGGTACAGCCGGTGAGCAGGCCACGACCGGCCTGCCGCATGTGAAGGTGACCACCGACCTCGGCACCCCTGTTGCCGGCGTGACGGTGACGTTCACCCTCCAGCCGACCACCAAGCCGCAGTACGCGCCAGCCAGTAGTCCAGCGTTCTGCGGCTCTCCGGCACCGGCCGCGCTGGTCGCGACGACTGACGCCGATGGGTTGGCGACCGTCCCATGCCTCAATTTCGGGACGGTGGCGGGATTTGCCGACCTGAAGGCAACCCTCGATCCCTCGACGGTCGATCCGCTTGCCTGCATGGTGACGGCTGCGGGAGGCTGTGCCTTGAGCGACGAGGCCCATTTCCTGGTCCAGACCAACGCCGGCCCCGCCGCTGCGATCCAGAAGGTGGCTGGAGACAATCAGACGGCGCCCGCCTATTCGATGGTGCCGGTGGCTCCCCAGGTCCGGGTCCTGGATCAGTATGGCAACGGCGTTCCCGGAGCCACGATCACCTGGTCGGCCAACCTGGGTTCGATCGATCCGAACCTCGGGACGGGGTCGCCAGCCGATGGCCAGACCACGACCGGAGGGAGCGGGAACTCGGCGCTGACCTCCTGGACCCTGGGAGTCGGGGGCAACACCCTGTTGGCCGAGACGATGATTGGTGCCGGCGTCTCGTCGGTGACCTTCTCCGCCACCGGGACCTTCACACTCGGCCTTGCCAACGCCTGCGTGACGGGCGGGGCGAAGGATGACATTGCGGCGTACGGGTTCAACTTCCCGAACGAGCGCAACAAGGTGATCCAGGCGGTGGGGGTGAACCTCTCCTCCAATGGTGCTCCGGGCTCATCGGAAAACTACGAAGTCACGCTCCGTGCCGAGCGGAACCCCGGGGAGGTGCGGACCGCCAAGGCCCGGTTGCAGTCCAGCAGCAACAGCAGCAAGGGCATCGAGAGTCTGGTGATCTTTGATTTCGGGTCCTCCCCGTTCCCGGCGGTCGGGGGCAACCAGCCCGACATCACGGTGACGCTCACGGCGACGCAGATCGTCAACGGGCAGGCCCAGCCGCTGCCGTCCAACCGGAAGATCAACATGAACGTCGGCGAGTGCCCGGCCGGCGCCAAGAACTGCAAGCCGGTGGCAGTGAGCGGCGCCGGGCGCTGCAGCATCAATGAATCCCAGCTCAACCCCTACTCGGCCACCTACCGGCGCGGGTTTGCGGGCCGGGTGTTCGTGATCGAGTAAGCCCGGCGGGGCTGGCGTTGGCGAGGGGCCCGGCATGCGCCGGGCCCCTCGTCGCTCCCGCCCGGGGCGCTGCCCGTTGTACCTTGCAGGACCCCCCTGTCCCGCACCTGGAGGATGCCGTGCGCCTGCGTACCCTGACCCTCATCCTCCCGCTCCTGCTGACCGGTGCCCAAACCCAGCCCCGCACCGACTTCGCGGCGCTGGTGGAGCGGCTCTCCGAGTCGGGTGGGTACTTCGACAGCGACAACCTGGTGTCGAACGAAACGTCCTATCTCCACGTCCTCGGCGCGCTGCGTCGCGAAGGCGTGCGCGGTGGGGCCTATCTCGGCGTGGGGCCGGAGCAGGGCTTCTCCTACATCGCCGAGGTGCAGCCCGAGATCGCCTTCATCGTGGATGTCCGCCGCGACAACCTCCTGCTCCACCTGCTCCTCAAGGCGATGTTCACCACTGCCGAGACCCGCCTGGAATACCTGGCCCTGCTCTACGGCCGGCCGACTCCCGCCGCCGACCTGGCCCGCTGGCGCGACGGGTCGCTCGAGGAGCTGCTGCTGTACATCGATGCCGTGCGCCCCGATTCCGCCGGGCACGCGAAGGCCCATGCGCGGTTGATGGAGCAGGTGACCCGGATGGGTATTCCCTTGACCACCGAGGACCGGGTCACGCTGCGACGGTTTCACGACGAGTTCGCGACCTTGGGGCTGGACATCCGGTACCGGAGCAGCAACCGGAACGCCCGGCGCTCCTACCCCACCGCCCGCGACCTGTACCTGGCGACCGACCTCGACAACCAGCAGGGGAGCTACCTGGCCTCCGCGGCGCGCTACCGGGTGGTGCGGGAGCTCCAACTACAGGACCGGGTCATCCCGGTGGTGGGGGACCTGTCCGGCCCCAAGGCGGTGCGCGCCATCGGGGACTACCTGCGCGAGCGCGGGACCACGGTTTCCGTCTTCTACCTGTCAAACGTGGAGTTCTACCTGTTCCGGTCCGGCACCTTCGGGAGCTTCGTCGAGAATGTCCGCAGCCTGCCCGCCGGACCGCGGAGCATGCTGGTGCGCAGCGTGTTCAATCGCAGCTTCCTCAACCCGGCCTGGGTGCCGGGGAACCTCAGCATCCAGCTGCTGCAGCGCTGGCCCGCCTTCCTCCACTACACCCGTGACCCTGCCCTGACCTCCTACTGGGGGTTGACCGGCGACGCAGAGCACGTCGTGCTGCACCCGAACCCGTAGCGGGGCCCGGCGCCCCGCGCCGCGTTCCCCTTCGCCCCGCCCCGCTGGCCCGCCATATTTGCCGGCATGTTTCCCTATCGCGATGACAATCCGACCCTCCTGACCCCCTACCTGACGCTGGGGATCATCGCGACCAACCTCCTGGTCTGGTGGATGGTCCAGGGGCTGGGCACGGAGCCGGCCCTCTCGGCCTCGATCTGCCGCCTGGGCCTCATCCCCGGAGAGGCACTCGGGTTGCTGGAGCCGGGGACCCGGATTCCGGCGGGGCAGGGGCTCTCCTGCGTGGTCGGCACCGTGCCGACCTGGCCGACCGGGTTCACGTCGATGTTCCTCCACGGGGGGTGGTTCCACCTGCTCGGCAACCTCTGGTTCCTCTGGGTGTTCGGGAACAACGTCGAGGACTCGATGGGACATGGCCGGTTCCTCGTCTTCTACCTGCTGTGCGGCCTCTGCGCGGCTGCGGCCCAGGTCGCAGTCGATCCGGCCAGCGCGGTCCCGATGGTGGGCGCCTCGGGCGCCATCAGCGGGATCATGGGCGCGTATGTCCTGCTGTATCCCCGGGTCCGGGTGCGGGTCATCGTCTTTCTGGGTATCATCTTCTTCCGGGCCGGCCTCCCGGCCTGGGCGATGCTGGGCTACTGGTTCCTGCTCCAGCTGGGCGGGGCCACGATGGCGCAGGGGGGGGAGGGCGGGGTGGCGTTTTCCGCCCATGCCGGAGGCTTCCTGGCCGGGCTCCTGCTCATTCCGCTCTTCCGGGATCCCCAGCTGATCGCGCGGCGCAACCGCAGGTTTCTGTTCGTGTGAGGAGCGTGGACATGGCCACGACAGCGCGTACCGCCTACCGTCCCGTGCGCCCGGGGACGCCCGCCCTTGAGGGGCCGGCCCCGGTGGCGGACCGTCGCAACCCGGGCATCCCGCTCGACCTCGGGTGGATCCGGGAGATCCGCGTCAACCGGAGCGCGGTGGAGCGCCGGGCAGCGACGATCCCGACCCGCCGGACCGTGAAGAAGGCGCACCAGGCCGGGTGGCTGCTCCGTGCCGTCACCCTGATGGACCTGACCACCCTGATGGGCGACGACACCCCGGGCCGGGTGCGCCGGCTCTGTGCCAAGGCCCGGCAGCCGGTGCGTCCCGACCTCCTCGAGGCCCTCGGCATGGGCGGGGTGCCGATCCAGGTGGCAGCGGTCTGCGTCTATCATGTCTTCGTCGAGACGGCGGTGGCGGCGCTGCGCGGAAGCGGGATCCCGGTGGCCGCCGTCTCGACCGGGTTTCCCGCCGGGCTCTCCCCGTTCGCGCAGCGTGTGGCCGAGATCGAGGCCTCGGTGGCCGCCGGCGCCGAGGAGATCGACATCGTCATCACCCGGGCGCACGTCCTGACCGGCAACTGGCAGGCGCTGTACGACGAGGTCCGGGCCTTCCGCGCCGCGTGCGGCCCTGCGCACCTCAAGGCGATCCTGGCGACCGGCGAACTCGGCACGCTCCGTGACGTCGCCCGGGCGAGCGCCGTGGCCATGATGGCCGGGGCCGACTTCATCAAGACCAGCACCGGGAAGGAGCCCGTCAATGCGACCCTCCCGGTGGGGCTGGTGATGGCGCGACAGATCCGGGAGTACCGGGCGCGCACCGGTCACCTCGTGGGGCTCAAGCCCGCCGGGGGGATCCGGACGGCCAAGCAGAGCCTGGACTGGCTCGCGATGCTCAAGGATGAACTCGGTGACCGCTGGCTCCGGCCCGACCTGTTCCGGTTCGGGGCCAGCGCGCTGTTGACCGACATCGAGCGCCAGCTGGAGCATGCCGTCACCGGGCGGTATTCGGCGGCGCATCGGCATCCGATGGGGTAGCAGCGAGACGCGAGACGCGAGATGGGAGATGCGCCTGCCTCGCGGGGCCGCCCCGCCACGCTGCTCGCTGCTCGCTTCTCCCTTCTCGCTTCACCATGAGGCACGCATGACCACCATCCGCGAAGCATACGAAGCCATGCCGTGGGGGCCAGCACCGGAGGCCGCCGCGCCGGCGCTGGCCTGGCTCGACCGGCATGGCCGCCAGTTCGGGCACCTCATCGACGGTGCCTGTACCGCGCCGGGGCCCGACCGGTTCGAGGTGATCAACCCGGCGACCCGGGAGGTCCTGGCCTCCGTGAGCCAGGGCTCAGGCGACGTCGTAGATCAGGCGGTGCGGGCGGCCCGGGCCGCACAGCCGGGCTGGGAGGCCCTCGGGGGCCACGGGCGCGCCCGGTACCTGTATGCGCTCGCCCGCCTGGTCCAGAAGCACAGCCGCCTCCTGGCCGTGGTGGAGTCGCTCGACAACGGCAAGCCGATTCGGGAGTCACGGGACATCGACATCCCCCTCGTGGCCCGGCACTTCTACCACCATGCCGGGTGGGCGCAGCTCCGTGACACGGAACTGCCCGGCTACGGGCCGGTCGGGGTCGTGGGGCAGATCATTCCCTGGAACTTCCCGCTGCTGATGCTGGCGTGGAAGATCGCCCCCGCGCTGGCCATGGGAAACACCCTGGTGCTCAAGCCGGCGGAGTTCACCCCCCTGACCGCGCTCCTGTTCGGCGAACTCTGCCTCGAGGCCGGACTGCCCCCCGGGGTGGTGAACATCATCACCGGGGATGGGGCGACCGGGGCGGCGCTGGTGGCGCACCCGGACGTGGACAAGATCGCCTTCACCGGGTCCACGGAGGTGGGCCGGATCATCCGCACCGCGACCGCGGGCTCCGGCAAGAAGCTCTCGCTCGAGCTGGGCGGGAAGTCGCCCTTCATCGTGTTCGAGGACGCCGACCTGGACAGCGTGGTCGAGGGGGTGGTCGATGCGATCTGGTTCAACCAGGGCCAGGTCTGTTGTGCCGGCTCGCGCATCCTGGTGGAGGAGGGCTGTGCCCCGCGGCTGGTGGAGAAGCTCCGGGCCCGCATGGAGACCCTCCGGGTGGGCAGCCCGCTGGACAAGGCGGTTGACATCGGCGCCATCGTCGCGCCGGTGCAGCTCGACCGGATCGAGGCGCTGGTGGCGCAGGGCGTACAGGAAGGGGCCACCCTCTGGCAACCCTCGTGGAGTTGCCCGACCGAGGGCTACTTCTACCCGCCCAGCCTCTTCACCGACGTCACCCCGGCGGCGACGATCGCCCAGGAGGAGATCTTCGGCCCGGTGGTGGTGCTCATGACGTTCCGCACCCACGACGAGGCGGTGGAGATCGCGAACAACACCCGGTACGGGCTGGCCGCCAGTCTCTGGTCCGAGAACATCAACCTGGCGCTTGATCTGGCGCCGCGGATCAAGGCCGGCACGGTCTGGATCAACTGCACCAACATGTTCGATGCCGCGGCCGGGTTCGGCGGCTACCGTGAGAGCGGGTACGGGCGTGAGGGCGGGCGCGAGGGGCTGTTCGAGTACGTGAGGCGGCGGGTGGACCGCGGGTCCGCGGGTCTGCGGGTCGGTGACGAGGGCATGGCTGCGCCGGCAGTTCCCGACACCCGACACCCGACACCTGGCACCCCATCGCTTCCGCAGATTGACCGTACTCCGAAGCTGTACATCGGGGGCAAGCAGGCCCGCCCCGACTCCGGCTACAGCCTCCCGGTGCACGATGCGGCCGGCCACCTGGTGGGCGAGGTCGGTCACGGCAACCGCAAGGACATTCGCAATGCCGTGGAGGCGGCGCACAAGGCCTCGGGATGGGCCACCACCACCGCCCATGCCCGGGCCCAGGTGCTCTACTACCTTGCCGAAAACCTCGCGGCGCGGCAGGCCGAGTTCCGGGACCGGATTCGGGCCCTGACCGGCGTGGCCGCCGAGCGGGCCGAGCGGGAGGTGGCGCAGTGCCTCGACCGGATCTTTGAATACGCGGCCCGGGCCGACAAGTACGATGGCAGGGTCCACCACGTCCCGCACCGAATGGTGACGCTGGCGATGAACGAACCGATCGGGGTGATGGGAATCGTCTGTCCCGAGGCCCCGCCGCTGCTCGGGTTCCTGAGTGCCGTCCTCCCCGCGGTGGCGATGGGCAACACCGTGGTGGCCATCCCGAGCGACCGATGGCCGCTGGTGGCCACCGACTTTTACCAGGTGCTGGACACCTCAGACCTGCCGGGCGGGGTGCTCAACATCGTCACTGGCCCCCGCGACGAACTGGCGGAGGTGCTGGCGGCGCATGACGACGTGGACGGAATCTGGTACTGGGGTGCGGCCGCAGGGGCCGCGGCGGTGGAGCGCCTCTCGGCGGGCAACATGAAGCGGACCTGGGTCGAGCACGGCCCGGGGCGGGACTGGTCGGATCCGGCGGAGGGTGCCGGGGAGGAGTTCCTGCGCGAGGCGACCCAGGTCAAGAACATCTGGGTGCCCTACGGCGCCTGATCAGATCGCGGCGGGCGCCACGGTCACCTCGCGGTCCAGGAGGGCGGCCAGGACATCCGCCTTCCGCTGGGCGCCCCAGCATTCCAGCGAGACGTCGGCGCGCGCCAATCTCGGGACCACCCGGATCGACAGGCGGTGCTCCATGAGCCGGGTCCGCACCCGCTCCACGATGCTGGTGTGGCCGCGGTCCAGGCCATCGGCGACCCGCAGCAGTCCGCTCAGCCGGCGGACCACGGCGCGGTCCTCATCGGACAGGGCCATGTACTCGTCGTGCTTCCGGCTGGGCCCCTTCTTGCGATGGTACCGGCTGACCAGGGCGACCAGTTCGCGGTCGCGGGCCGAGAGGTTCAACCGGTCGGCGTGCAGGATCAACTGGTAGCTGTGCTTGTGGTGCTGGCGATAGCTCACCATCTGGCCGACGTCGTGGAGCAGGGCGGCGGCCTCGAGCAGGAAGCGCTCGCCCGCCCCGCATCCCAGCACATCCCCGAGCTGGTCGAAGAGGCTCAGCGCCAGGGTGCGCACCTGCTCCACGTGCCGCCGGTCGCCCTGGCACCGCTCCACGAATTCCCGCAGCGGGCGAAGCGGGTCGGCAACCGGCCCGGTGGTTCCCCCGACCATCTCGAGCAGGAGCCCCTCCCGGAGCCCGAATCCGCTCACGCGGACGACGGGGGCGTTCGCGAGGTCGAGCAGCTCCGCGGTCACTGCCAGGCCGGCAAGGATGATGTCGGCACGGTCGGGGTTGAGCCCTGGCACGGTCCGTCGCTCCTCCGCGGTCCGGGTGGAGAGCCATTCCAGCAGCTGCTCGACCTCGGCGGCCGAGACCTCCTCGCCGTGCACCGCATCGCTGGCGGTGTGGCCTCGGCGTTCCATGGCCATCCGGGCCAGGTTGGTGAAGGTCCCGCCGCTGCCGATCACCACGGCGCCGGACCAGGCGCTCCACTTGGTGGCCTGCTTCAGCTTCTTCCGCGCCAGCTTGCGCATCGCCCGGACGGTCCGGACCGCGCCGCGCTCCCCCACCGCCAGGCGCTCGGTCAGCCGGACCGCGCCGAGCGGCAGCGACGCCGTGGTCTCCACCAGGCCGTTCACCGCCCCGATCAGCTCGAGGCTGCCACCCCCGATGTCGGCCACCAGCGCCCGGGTCCGATCAAGCGGGAAGTGGTGCGCCACCGACCGCCAGGAGAGTGCGGCTTCGGTTTCGCCGTCAATGATCCGGAGGGGGATGCCGGCTTCCTTGCGGACCCGGGCGACGAAGGCGGCGCCATTGCGCGCCTCCCGCACCGCCGAGGTGGCGACGGCGGACAACTGCCGGACCCCCCGCCGGGTGATCAGTTCCTTCATCCGCTGGAGCGCCACGATGGCACGCGCCATCGTGGCCTCGTCGAGCATGCCGGTGGCCGCGAGGCCCGTGGCGAGGCGGGCCTGTTCCCGGACCTCGTCGATGATGCTGAAGCCCTGCTGGGGATCGTACTCCGCCACCACCAGCCGGATCGAATTGGAGCCGACGTCAATGGCCGCGAGGCGATCGCCAGGCGCGGGCCGGGTCGCCGCGGAGGCGCCGCTGGCGGGAGCAGGCGCCTTCACCCGGCCCCGGTGGGCGCGGGTGGTGCCGAGCCGGGGGCCTCACCGCGGTCCTCGGCGTGATGCTTGATCGACTTCCCCTCGACCAGGAAGACCACGTCCTCGGCAATGTTGGTGGCGAGGTCGGCCACCCGCTCCAGGTTGCGGCTCACCAGGAAGAGCTCCATCCCCGCGCCGATCATGTGGGGATCCTCCATCATGTGGGTCAGCAGGATCCGGAAGACCGACCGATGCAGGCTGTCCACCTTGTCGTCGCGCCGGCAGATCTCCCGGCCCGCGACGGCATCCCCGCGGATGAAGGCCTCGAGGGCATCGGACAGCATCTCCCGGGCGAGGCGCGCCATCTCGACCAGCTCGGGCTCCGGCGCGATCGGCCGGCTCTCGGCCAGCCGCTCCGCCGACTGGGCGATGTTGACGGCGTGGTCGCCGACCCGCTCGAGGTCGTTGGCGATCTTGAGGGCCGAGGTCAGCATCCGGAGGTCGCGCGCCATCGGCTGCTGCAGCGCGAGGAGGTGGATGCACTGCTCCTCGATCTCGACCTCCATCGTGTCGATCAGGCGGTCGCCCTGGATGACGCGCCGGGCCTTGGCGGGATCCCGGTCGAGCAGCGCCTCCGCCGCCAGCCCCAGGGCGGCCTCGGCCTCGCCGGACATGGTCAGCAGCCGGATCTTGACCTGGCTCAATTCGTCGTGGAAATGCCGGTGCGTGTCCGCGGTCATCCGAATCTCCCGGTGATGTAGGCCTCGGTGCGCTCCCGGGCCGGCTTGGTGAAAATCTGCCCCGTGTCGCCGAATTCCACCAGTTCGCCGCGGTCGAAGAACCCCGTCTGGTCGGACACCCGGGCGGCCTGCTGCATGTTGTGGGTGACGATCACGATGGTGTAGTCGGCCTTGAGCTCGACCATCAGCTCCTCGACCCGCTGGGTGGCGATCGGGTCCAGCGCGGAACAGGGCTCGTCCATCAGCAGGACCTCGGGCTGGTTGCCCAGCGCCCGGGCGATGCAGAGGCGCTGCTGCTGCCCGCCGGAGAGGCCGGTGGCCGGCGCCGAGAGCCGGTCCTTGACCTCGTCCCAGAGCGCGGCCTGGCGGAGGCAGTGCTCGACCAGGTCGGGGAGGTCGCGGGCGGGCACCAGCGCATTGAGGGCCGGGCCATAGGCGACGTTCTCGTAAATCGACTTGGGGAACGGGTTCGGGCGCTGGAACACCATCCCCACCCGCTGGCGGAGGGCCACCAGGTCGGTGCCGGGGGCGAACACCGAGGCGCCCTGGACCTGGATGTCCCCGGCGTAGCGCGCCGACGGCGCGAGGTCGTTGAGCCGGTTGATCGAGCGCAGGAAGGTGGACTTGCCGCAGCCCGAGGGGCCGATGATGGCGGTCACCGCCTGGCGGGGGACATTGAACGTCACGTCCCGCAGGATCGTCCGGTCGCCATAGGCGAAGCCGAACTCCCGGACGGCGATCGCCGGGGCCGGGTCGGGGGTGGCAGTGCCGCCCAGCGGCGCCAGGGCCGGGCGCGGGGCCACGGCGGGGAGCGGCGGGCCCGCGCTCACCCGAACCGCCCGGTGATGTAGGCCTCGGTCTGCTCGTTGGCGGGCGCCGTGAAGATCTGGCGGGTCCGGCCGTGCTCGACCATCGTGCCCAGGTAGAAGAAGGTGGTGGTGTCCGACACCCGCGCGGCCTGCTGCATGTTGTGGGTCACGATGACGATGGTGAAATGGGCCTTGAGGTCAAAGAGCAGCTCCTCGATCCGCTGGGTCCCGAGCGGGTCCAGCGATGCCGTGGGCTCGTCGAGGAGGATCACCTCCGGGCGCGGGGCGATGGTGCGTGCGATGCAGAGGCGCTGCTGCTGCCCCCCGGAAAGCGCGGTGGCGCTGCCGTCCAGCCGGTCCTTGACCTCGTCCCAGAGCGCGGCCTGCCGAAGCGCCCCCTCGACCAGTCCGTCGAGTTCGGCCCGGGCCGGCCGCCCGGTCACCCGCAACCCCGCCGCCACGTTGTCGTAGATGCTCATCGTGGGGAACGGGGTGGGCTTCTGGAACACCATCCCGACCCGGCGCCGGAGCCGCATGGCGTTCACGCGCGGGGCGTAGATGTCCTCGCCCCCGAGCAGCACCCGTCCGGTGATCCAGCCCCCGGGCGTGATCTCGTGCATCCGGTTGAGGGTGCGGAGGAAGGTGGACTTGCCGCACCCGGACGGGCCGATCAGGGCATGCACCTGGTTGGCGGCGAAGCCGAGGGTCACGCCCTTGACGGCCGTGAACTTCCCGTACATCGCGGTGAGGCGATCGGTCTCGAGGAGCGGGGTGGGCAGCGCGGCGGTCACTCGAACCGCTCCCTGGTGGCCCAGCGCGCGGCGAGGCTGAGGACCAGTACCAGGAGGATCAGCACCAGGGCGGTGGCCCACGCCAGCCGGTGCCACTCGGCGTAGGGGCCGGTGGCATAGGTGAAGACGGCGAGCGGCAGCGCCGCCATCGGCCGATTGAGGTCGAGGTTCATGTACTGGCTGCCCAGCGCCGTGAAGAGGAGTGGCGCCGTCTCGCCGGCGACGCGTGCCACCGCGAGGAGGCTGCCCGTCACGATCCCGGGCAGGCAGGTGCGGACCACGATCGAGAGACTGGTCCGCCACCGGGGGTAGCCGAGCGCGAGCGCCGCCTCCCGGAGCGAATGGGGGACCAGGTTGATCATCTCCTCGGTGGTCCGCATGACCATCGGGATCATGATCAGCGCCAGCGCCACGCTCCCCGCCAGGCCGCTGAAATATCCCTGGTTGGCGACCACCCAGGTCCAGGCGAAGACGCCCACCACGATCGAGGGGGTGCCGTTCATCACGTCGGCCAGGAAGCGGCTGGCGGTGGTGAGCCGGGAGCCGGGATACTCGGCGGAGTAGATCCCCGCGCCGATGCCGAGCGGCAGGCCGATCAGCCCCGCCGCCCCGACGATCAGCAACGTGCCGACGATCGCGTGGGACACCCCGCCACCGGACTGACCCACGGGGACCGGGGTCCGGGTGAAGAAGGCGAGGTTGATGCTTCCCGCCCCCTTCGCCACCAGGGTCCCCAGGATCAGCACCAGGGGGAGCACCGCCACCACGACGGCCACCACCATCAGGCCAACCATGACGCCGCTCTTGAACCGCCGGAAGGTGCGCCGGTTCACTGCCCGGCCCCCCCGCCGCGGCCCCGGCCGCGCGAGACCTTCCAGATGAGCAGCCGCGCCGCGGCATTGACCAGGACGGTCACCAGGAAGAGGGTGAACGCCACGTAGACCAGCGCCGAGAGGTGGATGTCGGTGGCCGCCTCGGCGAATTCATTGGCGATCACGGCGGCCATCGAGTAGCCGGGGGCGAAGAGCGAGGCACTCAGTTCGTGCCGGTTGCCGATCAGCATCGTCACCGCCATCGTCTCGCCGAGGGCCCGGCCCAGCCCCAGGATCACCGCGCCCAGGATGCCACTCCGGGCATAGGGGACCACCGCGGTCCAGGCCGCCTCCCAGCGGGTGGCACCCAGCGCCAGCGCCGCCTCCCGCTGGCTGGCAGGGACGGTTTGCAGGACCTCCCGGGACACCGACATGACATATGGCATGACCATGATGGCCAGGATGATCGATGCCGCCAGCACCGACTGCCCGTAGATCACGCCCTGAAAGAAGGGCAGGAAGCCCAGCGTCTCCTGCAGGAAGGGGAAGACGGTGGTGCGGAGGAACGGGATCAGGAAGAAGATCCCCCACAGCCCGTAGACCACGCTGGGAATGGCGGCCAGCAGCTCGATCAGGAAGCTGATCGGGCGGCCCACCCGCGGGGAGGCGAACTCCGTGAGGTAGATCGCCACCCCGAGGGAAAGCGGCACGGCGATCAGGAGGGCGAGGAAACTCGTGAGCAGCGTCCCGGTGATCAGCGGGAGGGCGCCGAACTGCTCGGCCACCGGATCCCAGACACTGCTGGTCACGAAGCCGATACCGTACCGCTCCATGGCAAGCCGCGACCCGGTCCAGAGCTCGTACACCAGGAAGCCCAGCAGGACGGGAATCGACAGGGCCGCCGCGGTCAGCAGCCACCGGAAGGCGACATCGCCCCGGCTCCGACCCTCGAGCCCAGCCCCAGAGATCGGTGCGGTCTGGGGGGCTGGGCGTTCCACCTCGGCTGGACTGGTCATGGCCCGCAGAAGCTACCTGCGAACCATGCCCGTCCGGTCACGGAATTGTAACGGCGAGGTAACGTCCCCTGGGTCAGGGGAGGGGGGCTCCCCCGGCGGTCAGCGTCGCGAGCCGGGCACTGACCAGCTCCACGACGTTGGGTGGAAGCGGGGCGTACTGGAGATCCTGGGCCACCTGCTGCGCCTCGGGCGTCACCATCCAGGCGAGGAAGTCCCGGATCGCCGCGGCCTTGCCGGCATCCGGCGAATCCCGGTGGACCAGCAACCAGGTGAACGAGGCGATCGGATAGGCCGAGGCCCCCGGCGCGTTGGTGATCGAGACCCGGAAATCGGTGTCAGGCGGGAACTCCGCACTCCCGGCCGCCTCGGTGACCGAGGCCAGGGTGGGGGTCACGGCATTTCCGGCGGCGTTCCGGATCTGTGCGAACGGCAGCCCGTTGGAGATCGCGTAGACCATTTCCACGTACCCGATGGCCCCGGTGAGTTGCTTGACCTGCTGGGTGATCCCCTCGTTGCCCTTGCCACCGAGGCCGGTGGGCCAGCTGACCGACGTGCTGCGACCGGGTCCCGCCGCCCACTCGGGGGAGACCTTGGCGAGGTAGTCGGTGAAGACATAGCTGGTGCCCGAGCCGTCGGACCGGTGGACGACCACGATGTCCATGTCCGGCATCGTCGTCCCCGGGTTCAGGGCCGTGATCTGCGGGTCGTTCCACTTGGTGATCTTGCCCAGGTAGATCCCGGCCACCGTGGCGGCGTCGAGCACCAGTTGATATTCACCGAGGGCCGGGAGGTTGTAGGTGAGCACCACCGCTCCGAGGACCGTCGGGACATGGACGACGTTGCCGCCCACGGCGGCCAGTTGCTCCTCGGTCATCGGCCCGTCGGTGGCCCCGAAATCCACGGTGCCCTCGGTGAACTGGCGGATGCCACCGCCCGAGCCGATCGACTGGTAGTTGACCTGGATGCCGGTGGCACGGTTGTAGGCGTCGAACCACGACTGGTAGATCGGGTTGGGGAAGGTGGCGCCGGCGCCGGTGAGCTGGGTGACCGAAGCCCCCTCGCCCCCGCCGGAGCCGCAAGCGGCCACCAGCAACAGGGCGAGGGTGGAGAGCAGGGTGGGTGCACGCATGGCAGGAGTCCTCGTGGGTAGCGGGATCAGAAGGTCAGGGCAACGGTGAACAGGCCGCGAATGCGCGAGGCGTCGAGGGCGGGCGACGGGGCGCCGGACTGGTAGGTCAGGTGCTCCAGGGAGCCCAGGAGCCGCAGCTCCGGGGCCAGCCGGACCCCGGCCCCCGCGGTGATCCGGGTCTGGCGGTCCCCGGCGGTGTCCCGATCGGGATCGTACAGTTCCAGGCGGCCGATGAACACCGCAGTGGTGTTGGGCACCTTGACCACGGCGAAGCTGTTCAGCAGGCTGCCATCCACCGTGTTGCCCGGCGTGGCGGAGCCGGCGTCGAGCCGGTCCCGGGCCACCAGGTACTGGGTGGCAACGGTGAACTGGCTGGTCCGGTAGGACAGCATGCCCAGCGCCCGCTGGCGGAGTCCGCCACCCGCCGGGCTCCCGACCTGCCCATATCCGGTCAGCCGGAGGCCACCAAGGTCGCTCCCGTCTCCGCTCGAGGCCAGGCGTACCGTGGCCCGCGCCATGAAGTCCTTGCCCGAGTCGACCTCGCCCCGCGACCAGCTCTCGCCGTTGTACACCCCCGCCATCAGCTGCAGCCGCTCGCCTTCTCCCCAGGCACCGGTCGCGCTGAGGCCGAGGTCCGAGGTCTTCATGTAGCCCAGCCGGTCCGCTGGAACAGAGCCCTGGATCCGATGCTCCCAGAGATCTTCCTCGAGCTCGAGAACCGGGGTCCGGGTCTGCCCGAACTGGATCGCGATCGGGCTCTCGGGGAGCTGGTACGCGACGAAGGCGTACTTGAGGCGCACCTCCAGCTCCTTGTTGTCCTCGCGAATCGCATCGGTCGTGACCCGGAAGCTGACCCGCTCGCTGGTCTGGCCCCGGAAGTTCAGGTAGGCCCGGCCCACCTCGAACTCATTCGCGCTGGCGGCACCGGGGCCGAGATCCATGCTCCAGGAGCCGAAGAACAGCCCGCTGACCCGAACCTCGGGCCGGGTCTGGGCCATGGCGCTGCCGGGGATGCCAGCAACGAGGATGGCGGAGAGCAGCGCCAGGCGGGGTCGGGTCATCATCATCAGCCTCACAAGCTGGGGTGGCGTGGCAACGGTTGCACCACGAATGGGTCACGCGCGTGTCACCCGGACAAGACTAGTCGTGATATTTCCACGAGGAGTCACGGCCACGTAACGGTCTTGTCACTGCGGTCGGTGGGGCGGGGGAGGGGAAGGTCGGCGGCGGGGGCGGCGCCTGGCGGATCAGGTCGCGGCGGAGGCCTCGGCGAGCGGGAGCCAGAAGGTGATGGTCGTGCCGGCACCCACGGTGCTCTCGGCCTGGACGGTGCCCTGGTGGGCCTCCAGCAAGTGCTTCACGATGGCGAGCCCAAGCCCCGTGCCGCCTTCCTCGCGGGAGCGGGACGGGTCCACCCGGTAGAACCGCTCGAAGATGCGGGGCAGGTGCTCGTGCGGAATCCCCGATCCGGAATCCACCACCTGGACTTCCACCCCCTTCCCGAGTCGCCGGGTCCGGAGGCGGATCGTTCCCCCCGACGGGGTGTACCGGACGGCGTTGTCGAAGAGGTTTACGAGGATCTGCTCCAGCGCGTCGGCATCGACCTCGAGCTGGGCGGCATCCGCGGCGATCTCCGGGAGGAATCGAATCCCCTTCGCCTCGGCGCGGTCCGCACCGGCCGCCCACGCCTCCGCGGCGGCATCCGCCAGCGCGACCGCTGCGATGCGCGGCTGCCACCGGCCCGACTCGATGCGGGAGAGGTCGAGCTGGTCGTCGACGAGGTGCTGCATCCGGCGGGCGTTGCCATGGATGATCTCGAGGAAGCGCCGGGTCGTGGCGGGGTCGGTGGGCTCGGACAGCAGGGTCTCGGCGTAGCCCGAGATCGAGGTCAAGGGGGTCTTGAGCTCGTGGGAGACATTGGCCACGAAGTCGGCCCGCACCTTCTCGAGGCGCCGGGTGGCGGTCAGGTCGTGCAGCACCAGCACGGCGCCCCCGTTGGGAAGGGGGCGTGCGTTGACGAGGAGCCTGGTGTCGTCCAGTTCGAGCTCCCGGTCGAGCACCGGGGTGCCGGCGAGCACCGCATCCACGACGGCACGGGCGGCCTTGACGCGAAAGAGCTGGGCCAGTGCCGGCAACGGCTCCTGGCCATAGCCAAGCAGCCGGCGGGCCGCCGGGTTGGCCCGCACGATCCGGCCGCGCGGATCGGAGGCGAGCACCCCTTCCACCATCGCATCGACCAAGGCGGCGGACTCGGCCTGCTCCCGCTGGAGCTCGTTGAACCGCGCGCCCAGCTGCTCATGCATGTCCCGGAGTGCCAGGACCAGCGCCTCGACGTCCGGGATGCGGGAATGGGGAAACCGCGGCGGGGTGCCCCGGCTGATCGCCTCGGCCGCCGCCGTGATCTGGTGCAGCGGCCGGGCAATCGAGCGGCCGGCCAGCATGGCCAATCCCATGCCGATGAGGAGGGCCAGCAGGGCGGCGCCGAGGACGGAGCGCTGGGCGGTGCGGACCATCGCGTCCACGGCGGTCAGGTCCGACGCGATCCGGACCACCCCCGGGCCACCGGGAATCGCCGTATAGAGCATCAGTACATCCGTGGTCGTGCTGACCCGCCGCGCCGTCCCGGGCTGCCCCGCCAGCGCCTGCCGGACCTCGGGACGGTCCCCGTGGTTTTCCATGCCGGCGATCCCGCCGGCCGGCGGTTCACTCTCGGCCACCACGCGGCCGGTCGAATCGATGAGCGTGACGCGGTGCCCGCTGGCCCGGGCCAGGCGCACCACTGTGGCCTGCCGGTTCGCGTCGCCCTCGGGGAGGGCATCCCGCACCAGGCGTGCCTCCCGCTCGATCTCGGCGTGGAGGCTGCCCTCCAGGTCGGCACGCAACGCCCGATCGGCGGCCAGCACCGCGACCGCCATCGTGGCCACGAGGACCAGGACGGTGCCCGTCACCAGGCGACCGGCGAACTTCACCGCGACCGGCCGGGGCGATCCGCCTCGCGGAACCGGTAGCCGAAGCCGCGTACGGTCTCGATCAGGCCGGCCTGGTCTCCCATCTTGCTGCGCAACCGTTGCACGTGCATGTCCACGGTGCGGGTCTGCATGTCGGGCTGGTGCTGCCAGACGTCCTGGAGGAGGCGTTCCCGGGACTGGACCCTCCCGCGCCGTTCGACCAGCGTCTCCAGCAGCCGGAACTCGGTCGGGGTCAGCGGCAGTTCCTCCCCGTTCACCCGGGCGCGGTGGGCTGACCGGTCGATCACGAGCGCGCCCGCCACCACCGAGGAGCCCGCCGCCACCGCCGGCGCGGCCAGGCGGCGGAGCAGGGCACCCACCCGCAGGGTCAGCTCCTGGGGCGAGAATGGCTTGGTGAGGTAGTCGTCCGCACCCATCGAGAGGCCCTTGATCCGGTCCGGCTCCTCACGCCGGGCGGTGAGGAGAATGACGCCCACGTCCCGGGTCTCCTCCTTCGCCCGCAACTCCCGCAGCACATCGTAGCCGCTCCCACCCGGGAGCATAAGATCCAGCACGACCACGTCGGGGCGCTCGCGCTGGGCGGCGGTGATGGCCTCGGTGCCGCGGGACGCGGTCGAGACGCGGTAGCCGGCCTTGGCCAGGTGGTAGGCCACCAGTGCCGTGATGTCGGGCTCATCGTCCACCACCAGAATGCGATGACTCATGGGCGGCTCACGGAAGTGTCGGGTCGCATGACAGGGTCAACCTTCTCGGGGGAGGGCGGGCAACAGGGCCCGGGTGTGACTGCGGCTCCGGTCCTGGGCCCGGTACCGCTCGGCGCGCATGGCCTCGTCGTGGCCCAGGGCGTCGAGGATCGCCTGCACCAGCCGCCCCTGGGGGCCCCCCTCGCGGCGGAGCCGGTAGAGCACGAACTGGGCGATCGGGGTGTCGCGGACCAGGCGTGCCTTGCGGAGCACGGTCAGGTGCCGCGACACTGTTGGTTGCGGGAGGTCGAGGATCGCCTGGAGGTCCGAGACGCACAGCGGTGCCGCCACGAGGCAGTTGAGGATCCGAAGCCGGGTCGGCTCCGCGATCGTCAGGAGAATCTGGGTCGGCGATTCCGTGGCAGTCATATGCGTTGAGGCGAATATAGGCCCGCCGGTGCGGGGGGGCTAGGGTGGCCGGCCCCGGCCTCCCCGCCTGTCCGCGTCCTCGCCGGTCCGCTAGTTTTCCCCGATGCTGCTTCCGATCCTTCTCGCCCTCTCGGCCCAGGTGCCGGACACGGCCCGCCTGGTCATCGTCGCCACCACCGATGTGCATGGCCGGGCCACCGGCTGGGACTACGTCACCGACACCCCCCACCGTGGCGGGATCGCGCGCGCGGCGACCATCCTCGACTCGCTGCGCCGGGTGCACCCGGGCGAGGTCGTGGCGGTGGACGCCGGGGACCTGATCCAGGGCGATCCCTTCGGTTCCTATTTCGGGCGGATCGACGATCGCTCGCCCCATCCGGTCATCGAGGCGATGAACCTGGCGGGATACGACGTGGCCACCCCGGGCAACCACGAGTTCAACTTCGGCATCGGGGTCCTGCGCCGGGCCATCGCCTCGGCACGCTTCCAGTACGTCAGCGGCAACATCATCCAGCTGCCCTCCCGGCGGCTCGAGCTGCCCGCCTCCACCGTCGTGGAGCGGAACGGGGTGCGGGTCGGCGTCACCGGGTTCACCACCCCGGGGGTGATGGTCTGGGATCGCGAGAACGTGCGGGACCGGATGGCCGTCCTTCCGGTGCTCCCCGCCGCCGAACCGATCGTCCGGGACCTCAACCGGCGGGCCGACTTCACGCTGGTCGTGATCCACAGCGGGATGGACGGCAGTTCCTCGTTCAACGAGGAGGGCGTCGGCCGCGAAAACGTGGCGGCCCAGTTCGCCGGACTGGCCGATCGCCCGGACCTGGTGGTGGTGGGGCACTCGCACCGCCAGATGACCGATTCGGTGATCAATGGGGTGCACTTCATGCAGCCCCGCCCGTACGCCCAGACGCTGGCCATCATGAAGGTGGTGCTGGTCCGCGAGGGGGGCGCCTGGCGCGTCGCCAGCCAGCGCGGGGAGCAGGTGGACCTGGCCGGGGTGCCGGTCGCGCCGCGGATTGAGGCGGCGCTGGCCGAGGCGCACTCCCTGGTCCGCACCCACGACCAGGCCCCGATCGGCCAGTCGCTGGGCCGGATGAGCGCCGCCACCGCCCGGGTGGAGGCGACCCCGATTATCAACTGGGTCAATGAGGTGCAGCGCTCGCTCACCGGCGCCGACCTCTCTTCGACCGCGCCGTTCGACACCCGGGCGGCCTTTCCGCCCGGGCCGATTCGCCGCGCCCAGGTGGCCCAGCTCTATCCCTACGAGAACACCCTCCGCGCGATCCGGATCTCGGGCGACCGCCTCAAGGCCTACCTCGAGCAAAGCGCCCGGTACTTCGAGGTGGACCGGTCCGGGCTGGTCCGTCTCAGCGACACGATCCCCGGCTACAACTACGACATCGTCTGGGGGGCGGAGTACGCCATCGACCTGAGCCGACCGGTGGGCGAGCGGATCGTCGGGCTGTCGGTGCGGGGCAAGCCGGTGGTGGCCACCGACACCTTCACGATGGCACTCAACAACTACCGCCAGAGCGGTGGGGGTGGGTTCGGGATGCTGGCTGGCCTGCCCCAGGTGTACAACAAGGAGGAGAACATCCGCGACCTGCTCGTGGACGACCTCCTCCGCCGGGGCCGCCTCGATCCCGCCGAGTTCGCCGCGGTGCATTGGCGACTCCTCCCGGAGGCGGCCGCGAGCGAGCTCCGGAGCCGGGTGCTGGCCGCGGAGCCGCCGCCGGCACGCGAGGAGGTCCTGCTGCGGGTCTTCACGACCAACGACTTCCACGGAGCGGTGGAGCCGCGGGTCCAGTCCTGGTCGCAGGGGCGGCCGGTGGGTGGGGCGGCGGCGCTCAAGGGGTGGACCGACTCGAGCGCCGCGGCCTGCGGCTGTCCCGTGCTCCGACTCGACGGCGGCGACCAGATGCAGGGTACCCTGCAGTCCAACCTGGTCTTTGGCCGTTCCGTGGTCGAGGCATTCAACGCCGCCGGCCTCGACGCGGCCGTGATCGGCAACCACGACCTCGATTGGGGGCAGGACACCCTCCGGGCACGAATGGCGGAGGCCAGGTACCCGTGGCTGGCGGCGAACATGTTCGACTCGACCACCGGCCGACGCCCGACCTGGGTCCGGCCGTACGCGATGCTGGAGCGCGGCGGCCTCCGCATCGCCGCAATCGGCTACATGCTGCCCGGAACGAAGGGGATCGTGAAGGCGGAGTTCGTGCAGGGGCTGGCCTTCCGGTCCGGCCGCGCCGCAATCCAGGATATCCTCGATGAGGTGCATGGACTGCGCCCCGACCTGACCATCATCGTCGCCCATGAAGGCGGGACCTGCGACCAGGGGACCAGCTGTCGCGGCGCCATCATGGCGCTGGCCGCGTCCCTGGATTCCGGCTCGGTCGACCTGATTGCCGCCGGACACAGTCACACCCTGATGAACACCGTGGTGAACGGGATCCCGATCGTCCAGGCGCGCAGCAGCGGCACCGCCGTCGGGGTGGCCGACCTGATCCGGCACCCCGACGGTCGCCGAGAGTGGAAGGTCTGGGTCGAGACCCTCTATGCTGACGGCGCCAGCGATCCCGGCGTGGCCGCGAGCGTGGCCCGGTACTCCGAGGCCATTGCAGCGCTCGCCAACCAGCGGGTAGCCGAGCTCCGCGATGCACTCCCGCGCGAAGGCGACCAGTACGCCCTCGGCAACCTGGCCGCCGATGCCCTGCGCGTTGGCGGACGGACCGAGGTGGCCTTCCTCAACACCACCGGCATCCGGGCCCCGCTCACCGCCGGCGCCGTCACCTACGAGCACCTGTTCCTGGTGCACCCCTTCGGCAATCGGGTGGTCCGCGCGACCCTGACCGGTGCCCTGCTGCGCGAGGCCCTGGAGCACAGCCTCGGGGCCGAGGGACGGGCTGGGGTGAATGTCCATGTGAGCGGCATGACCTTCCGCTACGACCTCGCCCGTCCGCCGGGCCAGCGGATCCAGGCGCTCGCGCTCGCAGATGGGCGCCCCATCCGCGATGCGGTGCGGTACTCGGTGGCCACGCTCGACTTCCTCGCCCAGGGGGGCAGCGGGTACACCATGCTGACCCGCGTGCCTTGGACCGACGCCGGCCAGACCGACGTCGACAACCTGGTGGCCTACCTCCGCGCCCTGCCCCAGCCGTTGCCCGTCCCCTCCGAGATCCGGATCCACCCGGTGGTGCGCCCGTGAACGGCACGGTCCGCGCCTTCGTCAACGAGGTGCCCGTGCTGGTGCCGGCGGGGGCCCCCGCCGTCGCCGCGGTCGAGGCCTTCGACCCCGTCCTCGCCGAGCGGGTCCGGGCCGGCGAGGCGTACCTCACCGACGGTCGCGGCATCCGGATGGAAGCCGGGACCACCCTCTCGCCCGGCGCAATCCTTCGCGTCCTCACCGCCAGGACCGCCCGTGACGCTGACGCGTGAACTGATCGCCCGCCTCCCGAAGGCGGAACTGCACGTGCACCTCGATGGCTCGCTCCGGCCGGAGACGATGGTGGACCTGGCGCGCCCGGCGGGGGTGGAGTTGCCGAGCCGCGACCCCGAGGCGCTGCGCCGCCACATGCTGGTGGACGATGCCCGCAACCTCGAGGACTACCTGGCGCGGTTCGAGCTGACGATCGCCCTGCTCCAGGACCCGGAGGCGATCGAGCGGGTGGCCTACGAGATGGTGGAGGACGCAGCCCGCGACAACCTCCGCTACCTCGAGGTCCGCTACTGCCCGATGCTGAGCACGCGGCGCGGGCTGGACATGGATGCCGTGGTGGCAGCGGAGTGGCGCGGGCTGCAGCGCGGCCATGCCGACTTCGGCGTCCCGGCAAGGATCATCAACTGCTCGCTCCGGCACTACGACCCGGAGCTCTCGGTCCAGATCGCCGAGCATTCGGTGCGCTGCAAGGCGCACGGCGTGGTGGCCTTCGACCTGGCCGGCGGCGAGGCGGGCCGCCCCCCGGGCGTCCACGGCGAGGCGTTCGACATTGCGGTCCGCGGGTTGCTGCACGTCACGGTCCACGCCGGCGAGGCCTGGGGGCCGGCCTCGATCGCGGAGGCGATTCACCGCTGCCACGCCGAGCGGATCGGGCACGGGACCCGGCTGTACGAGAAGCCGGAACTCCAGGACTATGTCCGCGACCGCGAGATCCTGATCGAGACCAACGTCACCAGCAACCTGCAGACCCGGGCGGTGGCCCGGGCCGCGGAGCACCCGGTGCGGCGGTACTTCGATGCCGGCCTGGCGGTGACGCTCTGTACCGACAGCTGGCTGATGAGTGGCGTCTCCCTGACCGACGAGTACTGGCTGGCCCACCGCGAGCTCGGGTTCACCCGGGAGGAGATCGACGAGATGATCCTCAATGCCTGTGCCGGCAGCTTCCTGCCGCAGCCCGAGCGCGAGGCGCTGTGGGAGCGGGTCTGGCTCGAGCTCGAGGCGATCGCGTGAGCGCCCTCTTCCTGCTCCAGACCGCCGCCGAGCGCCTGGAGGCGGCCCGCACCGGGCTCAATACCCCGCTGGGCGAGCGGCTGATCGGGATCCTCGGCATCGCGACGATGCTGGGCCTCACGGTGCTGATGTCCTACAACCGCAAGGCCATCAACTGGAAGCTGGTCGCCAGCGGGTTGGGGCTCCAGGCGGTCTTCGGGGTGATCGTCCTCAAGACCGATGCCGGGCGGGCGGTCTTCGCCAAGGTGGGCGACGCGATCACCGGGCTGCTCCGGTTCCAGGAGGAGGGCGCCCGGTTCGTGTTCGGCAACCTGGTGCAGTCCACCGTACCGGTGACCGGGACCGGGGTGGATCCCAGCGCGGGGATGGTGGCGCAGACCGGGGCGTTCTTCGCCTTCAACGTGCTGCCCACGATCATCTTCTTTTCGTCGCTGATGTCGGTGCTCTACTACCTCGGCGTGATGCAGTGGGTGGTCAAGGGGCTTGCCTGGGTCATGCAGAAGACCCTGGGGACCTCGGGGGCCGAGACCCTCTCCGCCTCGGGCAACATCTTCCTGGGCCAGACCGAGGCGCCCCTGCTCATCAAGCCGTTCGTCGGCTCGATGACCCGGTCGGAACTCACCACCGTCATGGTCGGCGGGTTCGCGACGGTGGCCGGGGGGGTGCTGGCGGCGTACGTGGGGATGCTGTCGGGGTGGTTTCCGGGAATCGCGAGCCATCTCCTCGCCGCCAGCGTCATGAACGCCCCCGCCGGCCTGGTGCTGGCCAAGATCCTCTGCCCCGAGACCGGCGATCCGGTCACCCGCGGCGGCCTGCCGACCGACGCGCTCCGGGACGCCGATGAGCCCCCGCAGTCGGGGCTGCGCGGCCTCTTCCGGTTCCGTCGCAAGACCGACGACGCCAACGTGATCGAGGCCGCCGCTTCGGGGGCCGCCACCGGCGTCCAGCTGGCCATCAACGTGGCCGCCATGCTGATGGCGTTCGTCGCCCTGGTGGCGCTGGTCAACTTCCTCCTCGGCTGGGGCGGGGCCTTCGTCGGCAACCCCGACCTGAGCCTCCAGGGGATCCTGGGCTTCATCCTGCGCCCGCTGGCCTGGGTGATGGGCGTGCCCTGGCAGGACACCGCCTACGTCGGCAGCCTGATCGGCATCAAGACCTCGCTCAATGAATTCGTCGCCTACGCCCAGTTCGCCGGTGACCTCGGTGCCGGCCAGCTCCTCGAGCCGCGCAGCGCCATCATCCTGACCTACGCCCTGCTCGGCTTCGCCAATTTCTCCTCCATCGCCATCCAGATCGGCGGGATCGGCGGCCTGGCCCCCGAGCGCAAGGCCGACATCGCCAAGCTCGGCCTGCGGGCGATGATCGCCGGCAACCTGGCTGCGTTCATGTCGGCCTCGCTGGCGGGCATGCTGGTATGATGCCCCACGAAGAGGCCGCGGCGGTGATCCGGTCCCGCCTGCTCGGCCGCGCCCCGGATGTCGCCATCACCCTGGGGTCGGGCCTGGGTGGCCTGGCCAGCCGGATCACCCACGCGATCCGGATACCGTACGGCGAGATCCCCGGCTTCCACGCCCCGAGCGTCGAGGGGCACAAGGGGGAGCTGGTCATCGGCGAGCTGGCCGGGCGCCCCGTGCTCGCCCAGAGCGGCCGCTTCCACATGTATGAGGGGTACTCGGCCCAGGACGCCGTGCTGCCGGTGCGCACCTTCCATGCCCTTGGCATCGAGACCCTCATCGTGACCAACGCCGCCGGCGGGGTCAATCGCGCGTTCGGCCCCGGCACGATCATGCTGATCACCGACCACCTCAACATGAGCGGCCGGACCCCCCTCGAGGGGCCGGTCGTGCCGGGGGAGCAGCGCTTTCCCGACATGACCGAAGCGTACGACAAGGGCCTCCAGGCCCTGGCACGCCGGGTGGCGGCGGAGGCCGGTATCGACCTGTCGGAGGGGGTCTACCTCGCCCTGCTGGGCCCGTCGTACGAGACCCCGGCCGAAGTGCGGATGTACGAAAAGCTGGGCGCCGATGCGGTCGGCATGAGCACGGCGGTTGAGGTGATCGCCGCCCGGGCCCGGGGCATGCGGTGCCTCGGCTTCTCGACCGTGACCAACGCGGCTGCCGGGACCACCGCCGCCCTCCTGAGCCACGCCGAGGTGATGGCAGTGGCCGGCGCGGTCGGGGACCGGGTCGCCACGATCATCGAAGGGGTGATCGCGGCGCTCTAGCTTGCGCATCCCGGGGCCCATCGTGGTACCGGATCCCGCCTGCGCGCCGCCGCCCCACCCGCCCGCCCCCCCCGCCGCGACGACGCGGTTCCCCCTACTCCGCTGTCACCCCATGGTGCACCGGCCCGTGGCCACCCCCGAGTCCGGGTGCGGCGGCGATGGCGCGGCGAAGATAGGCCAGGGCGTTGCCGACCGCGTCCTCCAGGGGGACCCCCAGGGCCAGGCCGGCGGTGATGGCGGCCGACAGCGTACAGCCGGTCCCATGCGTAGAGGTAGTATCGATCCGGGGATGGGAGAAACGTTTCACCCCGGTTGGCGTCACCAGTACATCCACGAGGACGTTGCCCGGCAGGTGCCCGCCCTTGATGAGGGCCGCACCGGCGCCGAGATCGAGCAGGCGCTGGCCCGCGGCGATCATGGCCGCCTCATGGGGGACCGGCCGCTCCGCCAGGATCGCCGCCTCCTCCAGGTTCGGGGTGACGAGGGCGGCGAGAGGCAGGAGTTCCCGCCGGATGGCGGCCTCGGCCTCCACCGTCAGGAGCCGGTCGCCGGAGGTGGCCACCATGACCGGGTCGAGGACGTACTGCGTCCAGCCGTAGCGGCGGATCGCTGCGGCGACCTGGGTCACCAGCGGGGCGGTGGCGAGCATGCCCGACTTCACCCCGTCGGGGGGAAGGTCCTCGGCCAGGGCCTCCACCTGGGCCTGCACCATCCCGGCGCTGACGGCCTCCACTGCCCGCACCCCCCGGGTGTTCTGGGCCGTCAGCGCCACGACGACGGACGTGCCGAACACGCCGAACTGCTGGAAGGTCTTGAGGTCCGCCTGGATGCCGGCACCCCCGCCGGAATCGGATCCCGCAATGGTGAGGGCAATGCGCATGACTGGAAGCTCCCTGCAGACAATGGTGCGGGACCTGCACCGCCGCAGCGGTCGAGAGCGGCGTGGGCTCGCGCTGCTGGAAGGGGTGCGACTGGTGGAGGAGGCGCTGGCCGCGGGCCTCGTGCTCCGGGGGGCGATCATCAGTGCCGCGCTGGAAGGTACACCCCGGGGCGTGGCGCTCAAGGCGGCGCTGCTCGTCCGCGGGGTCACGGTGGAGGAGGTAAGCGAGGCCGATCTCGACCGGCTCTCCGCCACGGACAATCCGCAGGGCATTGTGGTCGTGGTGGCCCCGCCGGTCTGGTCGCTGGCCCAGGTCACCCTGGGGCCCTCGGCGACGGTGCTGGTTCTCGACGCGCTGCAGGACCCCGGCAATGTCGGCACCATCGTGCGCACCGCGCTGGGCCTGGGCGCCGCAGCGGTGCTGGCGCTTCCCGGGACCGCGGAATTCACCAATCCCAAGACCCTGCGCGCCACGATGGGCGCCTATTTCCGGTTGCCGTGCGTGGCGCTCGCGAACCAGCGCCTGACCACCTGGCTCACCCAGGAGCGGGTGGCGTTGTGGGTCGGAACGATGCATGGCGAGCCGCTGGCCGGACGGGGCGGGGCCAACCGCCTGGCGCTGGCGGTCGGGAACGAGGGGGCCGGAGTCTCCGAGGACTTGCTGGTCCGGGCCGACCGGCGGGTCCGGATCCCGCTTGCGCCGGGAGCCGAATCCCTCAACGTTGGGGTGGCGGCGGGGATCCTGCTCTGGGAGGTATCGCGTGGCGGGTGACTGGATCGTGACGGGAGTGGGAGCGGCCTTCGGGGCGCTGTTCGGCAGCTTCCTCAATGTCTGCATTGTCCGGCTGCCGAAGAACCAGTCGGTGGTCAGCCCCAGGTCCCGGTGCCCCAACTGCGGCCTCCTGGTGGCCTGGTACGACAACATCCCCGTTCTCTCCTGGCTGCTCCTGCGCGGCAAGTGCCGGGGCTGCCAGTTGCCGATCTCGCCCCTCTATCCGGTCGTGGAACTGCTGGTGGCCCTCCTCTGGGGCTGGATGGCCTGGCGACACGGGTTCGGCCTCGAGGGGCTCCGGGGGGCGGTGTTCGGCACCCTCCTCGTCGGGATCGCCTTCACCGACGCCCGGGAATACATCATTCCCAACGAGTTCAGCGTCGGGGGGCTGGTCCTCGGCCTGCTCTTTGCCGCCGCCGGCGGCCTCGCCGCGTTCCAGGTTGCTGCGCTCGGCGCCGGCATCGGATTCGGACTGCTCTGGCTGGTCGGAGCCGCCGGGACCTGGGCCTTCAAGGAAGAGGCCATGGGCGGGGGCGACATCAAGATGATGGCGATGGTCGGCGCCTTCGTCGGCTGGCAGGGCGTGCTGCTGACGGTCTTCCTCGGGGCGCTGATCGGCACCCTGGTCTTCCTGCCGCTGGTGTTCCTTGGCAAGAAGAAGCTGGTACCATTCGGCGTCTTCCTCGCGATGGGCGCGGTGGCCACCTACCTCTTTGGACCGGCGATCTTCGACTGGTACGGGCGGTACCTGGGGGTGGGGTAGGAGGGAGAAGGGAGAAGTAGGAAGTGAGAAGGGGCTCCCGGACCGGGGCCCCCCCTGTGCTTCCTGGCTACCGCACCGCCGCCCCGAGCTCGGTCAGCATCCGCGCGTAGTACGCCTGTTGCTCCCGCTGCAACCCCGTCAGTGGCGCGACTTCGCCCTGCGCATCGCCGTAGAGCCGTTGCGCCCTGGACGCGAGTTCGGCCGTCTCCCGGACCGCTTCGTCCAGGGCGCGGCGGCGCGGTGCATCGGCGGGCAGCGCGTCCCGCTGGGTGCGCACCCGGGTCGCGAGCGCGCGCGTGTCGCGGGCGAGCGTGTGCAGCGTCCGCATCGCCTCCACCCAGGTGCGGCGGACACCGGGGGAAACCGTGATTCTCGGGTCCTCGCGCACCTCGAGCGTCCCGGTGGCGGTCTCCCCGCCGGACGCCACCCGCACTTCGTAGGTCCCGGTGTGCACGAAGGGTCCCCCGTCGGCATAGCGCAGGTTCCAGACGGCCCGATTGATGCCGGCACGCGCGTTCGGGACCTCGATCCGCGCGACCTCGACCCCACCCGGCGCGTGGACGGTCAGGCTCGCCGCGCCCGCGCGACGCAGGTGAAAGTCCACGAGCCCCCCCTCCGCCGGGTTCTCGCCCTGGTAGAACAGGTCACCCACGTGGCCCAGCTCGCCGCGATACCGGATCTGTTCGGCGGGACGGGTCGCGAACACGTGCACCGGCCTGGCCGCCACCTCGGGCGTCAGCTCGCGCAGTGCCCCCAGGTGATCGAGGATCCAGATGCCGCGGGAGTGCGTCCCGAGCACGAGGTCGTGCTCACGCGGATGGATGAACAGGTCGTTGTGTGCCATCAGCGGCATGCCGCCGCGCAGCTCCGCCCATGTGGCGCCGCGATCGTTGGACCAGAAGAGCCCGAGCTCGGTGCCGAGGAAGAGGAGGTCGGGGTTCCGGAGGTCCTCGCGCAGCACCCGGGCAACGCGCCGGGCCGGCAGGCCCCCGTCGAGACGCCGCCACGCGTTGCCGTCATCGTCGGTCACGTAGACGTAGTTGCCGAAGTCGCCGTTGCGGTAGTCGTTGGCGACCACGTAGACCCTGCCATCCACATGTCGCGACGGCTCGATGCCGTTGATCACGGCCCCGCGCGGCAGCTGCGGCATTCGCCCCGCCATCTCCGTCCAGGTGCGGCCGTCGTCGCCACTGCGCTGCACGTTGCCGTCATCGGTGCCCACCCACAGCACGCCCCGGCGCCGCGGCGACTCGGCGATGGCGCTCACGGTTGGCCAGTAGGGGACGCCGTCGTCGAGCGAGCGGGTCGAAGCGGTCGGCATCTGGCCCATGATCGGCAGGGTGCGCCGGTCGATGCCCCGGGTCCGGTCACCGAGCGCGACCCAGGTGTCGCCCCGGTCACCGCTCTTCCAGAGAATGTTCGTGCCGACGTACAGCGTCCGGGTGTCGTGCGGGGAGATGAGGATCGGCGAGTCCCAGTTGGCCGGCGCCATCGCGTTGCCGAGTCGCTGGGGCCCGGCCGTCGGATCGCCGTAGGTGTCCCAGTTGCGGCGCGCGCTGATGGCGCCGGTGGGGTCGCCCGGCCGGATGCCGCGTTCCTCGCCGGTGGCCAGGTTGAGGCGCGAGAGCCCGAGGAACTGCGAGGTCAGGTAGAGCGTGGTGTTGTCCGTCGTGTCCACCACGTTCGTGAAGCCGTCGCCGCCGCCGGTCTTGATCCAGTCGGCGTTGGTGATCCCCTCCCT
The DNA here is from genome assembly GCA_048499805.1 of Gemmatimonadales bacterium. GTDB lineage: Bacteria > Gemmatimonadota > Gemmatimonadetes > Gemmatimonadales > GWC2-71-9 > JAWXBA01. The sequence continues at coordinate 626,340 of JASNZF010000001.1, forward strand.
GCGGTAGGTGGCCGAGGGACCGGCCCACGAGCCATTGTCCTGGAGGCCGCCGTAGATGCGATACGGTTTCCGCATGTCGAAGCTCACGCGGTAGAACTGGCTCACCGGCAGGTCGGCCACGAACAGCCAGGTCTGGGCGCGGTCATAGCTGATCCCGATGCCGCCGTCGTCGGCCTTGATGAGGTGCGACGGGTTGGCCGGGTTGATCCACATGAAGCGGTCGTCCCCGTGCAGCGACTGGCGCAGGGAGCGCGAGGTCCGGCCGCAGTCGGTGGAGGTGGAGAAGAAGTTCATCATGTAGATCCGGCAGGAATCCACCGGGTCGAGGATCACCTGGCTCGCGTACATCGGCCGCGGATTCCAGGTGCTCTGCTGGGTGAACGACTCCCCCCGGTCCTCCGAGCGGTAGAGGCCGGCCAGGGGCTCTTCATAGGCGGTGGAGGCGGTGTAGCGAAGGCCCTGCTCCACGCTCACGTACACGATCCGCGGGTCGGCGCGGAAGACCGCGATCCCGATGCGGCCGTGCGGGCCGTCCGGCAGGCCCGCCGTCAGCTTGCGCCAGGTGTCGCCGCCGTCGGTGGACTTCCAGAGCGCGCTTCCCGGACCGCCGCCGTCGAAGCCGAACGAGGTGCGCCGCCGCTGGTACGAGGCCGCGTAGAGGATCTGCGGGTTCCCCGGGTCCATGGCCACGTCCACGACTCCGGTGTGGGCGTCCACGTGGAGGATCCGCTGCCACGTGGCGCCGCCGTCCCGGGTGCGGTAGAGCCCGCGCTCCTCGTTGGGGGCCCAGAGCTGGCCCATCGCCGCCACGTAGGCGACCTGGGTGTCCTCCGGGTGCAGCACGATGCGGCCGATGTGCGCCGACTCGCGCAGCCCGACGTTCCGCCAGGTCTGGCCGCCATCGCGCGAGAGGTAGACGCCGTCACCCCAGCTTGAGCTCTGGCGGTTGGCCCGTTCACCGGTGCCGACCCAGACAAGGCTGGTGTCCCGCTGGTGCAGCGCGATCGCACCGATCGAGTGGGTGCCCTCACGATCAAAAAGGGGGGTGAAGGTCACGCCGTTGTTCGTGGTCTTCCACAGTCCGCCGGTCGAGGATGCCGCGTAGAACACGTGCGGCGCCGCCTCCATCACGGCAAGGTCCACGAACCGGCCGCTCATCGCGGCCGGACCGATGTGGCGGAACGGGAGGCCGTCGGTGACGGCCGGGGCCGGGGTCTGGGCCGCGAGCACCGGGGCCAGCAGGGCAGTGGCGGCGAGCAGGCGGGCGAGGCGGGGGAGGATGGGGCGCATCATCAGGATCGGGGCCAGTGGGGATCGGGGGGAGCGACGCACGGTCGGCCGGTGGGGGACACCGGGTCGCCGTCGGGAACGGTCGTGAGATCCGCGCGAGAGCGGGCAGGGAGAAGGTACGCCCTGCCCGTTCCGCTCAGCAAGGGTGGTGCCGGTGCCTGCTACCCCTTGAGCGGCGTCGACACCCCGAGCTTGAAGCCATCTGGATCCTTGAACTGGAACATGCGGGCGCCCCAGGGGCGATCCTCCGGTTCGGAGAGGAGGAGGCCACCGGCGGCCTTGATGCGCGCCGCGGCGGCATCGACATCCGCCGCACCCTGCACGTTGATCTGCAGGTAGAGTCCCTGCCCCTTGATCCGGTCCCAGCCAAGCTTGCCATCGTCCTGGTTGAGGACGATGCGGATCTCGCCGGCGCTGATCACCGCGCCGGCCAGCTTCCCCTCGTGCTCGAAGGTCATGTCCACCGTGAACCCCACGGCGTCGCGGTAGAAGGCAATCGACTTCTCCACCTCCTTGCAGGTGAGCGAGCAGCCGAGCGTGGTGGCGTTGAACGCGGTGGTATGCTGGGTCATCGTCGTTCCTCGTGGAGGTTCAGGTGGGAGCGCAATGATAACCGCTCCCACCGCCGGGGCCAGTGGCTGGTCCTGATCCGCCGGGCTGTGGGTCTTGCGGACCCCGAAATCGGGCGGTACGTTCTCCGCCGCCGACGCACCTAAGTCCAAGCCCTGGATGGTGTTGCGTCCGCGCCACAGGCTGGTCTGCTGGCGCAGCGCTCCCTTCTTCCGGAGAGGTTTCTGTGTCTCGCTACCGTGGTCTCGCGGTCCTGACGCTCGGCGTCGGCACCTTGCTCTCAATCCCGGCAGGGTCAGTCTCGGCACAGTCGCCATTCGTCAGCCCATCCCGGGTCTCCAGCTACAATCTCACCTTCACCGACTTCCAGCGGTTTCTGGATGCCTCCACCGCTTACCGGTTCACCCATGACGTGTCCACCGGAACCGGGGTGGCGACGGGGCTGGCCGGACACACCGTGACCGGAAAGACGCTCTACAGCGGCATCTACAGCGGGTCGACCGGGAATGCCAGCACCTCGCTCACCTTCCAGTCCGGCACCACGTACGATGCCCCCTGGTCCACCACCGGCGGAGCGGGCACCATCTATTACGGCTACGACACGCCGGTCGGGACCAGCTTCGCGGAGAGCTGGATCGTGCCAGGGATCAACAATGGCCGATACACCCTCGATTTCATCGGCGGTGGGTCGGGGTGGGCCGCCCCCGGCATCTCGAACATCGTCTTCCGGCTGATGGTCACCATCAACGGCGACTGGTCGCAGCTCGGCACCGGCTTCGGGCAGGTGGAGTGGCTGGGTTACACCGGCACGGGGTACTCGGTGGACCAGCTCTTCACCTACAGCAACGGGGTCACCACCCTGGAGCTGTCGAACCCCAACTGGAATACCGTCTCACCGAACGCGTCGTTCCGCCTTTACGGCGATCTCGTCGCGCCGGAGACCACCGTGCCGGAACCGGCCAGCCTGGTGCTGCTGGCCACCGGCCTCCTTGGGCTCTGGGCGATGACCAGGCTGCGGCGCCAGCGACCCGCCTGAGCGACGCGCTGTCACCCCGCGCGACCCCGGGCGAGATCGACGCCGGGTCCGAGCCGCCGCCCCCTCCGGGGCGGCGGTTCTGTTTTCGGCCCGGGGCCGCCCGGCATCCCGTGCGGTGCCTCGCCGCGACTACCTTTCCATGATGCATCGCGCCCTGTTGCTCCTCCTCGCCCTCGCGGCCTGTCGCGGCACCGCTGCCAATCCCGACCCCCAGGCCAACCTGGACAGCCTGGTCGACTCGCTCATTCCCGATGTCGAACGCGCCACGGGCCTCCACTTCCGGGAGCGCCCCCGACCCGCCCTGCGGAGCAAGGAGCAGGTTCGGACCTTCCTTCTGGCCAAGCTGGGGGAGGAGTTCCCCCCGGAACGGATTCGCGGGGTCAGCGAGGCCTACCGCCTCCTCGGCCTGATTCCCGACTCGCTGGACCTGCAGGACCTCCTCCTGGACCTCTACTCCGAGCAGGTGGCGGGATTCTACGATCCCGATTCCAGCGCCCTCTTTGCCGTGGAGGGGGCGGACCCCGCCCAGCTCCGGCTGGTGGTGGCCCACGAGCTGGTCCACGCCCTGCAGGACCAGTACCTGCCGCTTGATTCCCTCCTCAAACAGCGCACCAATGGCGACCGAGCCTCCGCGGCCCAGGCCATCCTCGAGGGCCACGCGACGATCGCCTCGCTCAAGGTGCTCGTGCCCGACGAGGGGATGATCGACCAGTCCGACTTCTGGCAGAACTTCCGGTCGCAGATCCGGGAGTCGCAGGCGACCATGGACGTCTTCCAGCGCGCGCCCCTGGTCCTGCGCGAGGGCCTGGTGTTCCCCTACCTCTATGGCGCGGACTTCATGCGCTGGTGGGCCGCGGCCCATCCGGGAGTCCCACTCCCCTCGGCGGCCGAACTGCCCAGCTCGACGGAGCAGATCCTCCACCCCGAGCGGTACAATGCGGGCGACCGCCCGGTGGAACTGGCCTTCACCGACAGCGCCGCGACCCCGCTGCATGAGGACACCCTGGGCGAGATGGAACTCCACATCCTGGGCACCAGCCTGCGGGGTGGGGAGGTGATCACCTCCCTCGCCGCCGGATGGGGTGGGGACCGCTACCGGGTGTACGATGCGCCCGAGGGCACCGCGATGGTCTGGTGGTCGGTCTGGGATTCCGAGACCTCGGCGCGGCGGTTCCGGATCAATGTCGCCAACCGGCTGGTCGATCGGGGACGGGCCGGCTATCGCCTGACCGCCGACTCGGTCCAGGTCGAGGGCCGACCCGCCGCACGCGTCGTGATCGCACCGCCGGCCTGGGGAGGGTGGCAGGCGCTGCCGGGGGTACAGCTGAGGGAGAAATGAGGAGGAAGCGAGAAGCGAGAAGGGGGAAGGGAAAAGACGGTGCGGACGGCGAGCCCCCGCTTCCCACTCCTCCCTTCTCCCTTCTCCCTACTTGCTTCTTACTGAAACGCCTGGTTGATCGCCCACGCCACCGCGCCGACGATCGCGCCCAGCAGGTAGCCCAGGCGGACGATCAGGTCGAGTTCCTTCTGGGTCACGTTCCGGATGATCTCCTCCATCCGGCGGGTGCTGAAGCCGAGCACCTTCTGCTCGACCATCTCCGGCACGGAAAGCTTCTCGATCACCTCGGGGAGTTGCTGCTCTACCCACCCCCAGGCGGCGTCGCTCACGCCGCGCGCGACCCGCTCCACCGTCTCCTCGCCGAGCCAGTCGGCCGGGCGACCGATCGGGCGGGCCAGCAGGGCACGGGCGCCGCTGCCGAGCGATTCGGCCACCCAGGCGCGCCCGCGGTCTGAGCTGAGCGCCGAGCCGACCACCTGCGATACCCCCTCGAGGGGCATCAGTTCCATCACCTCGGCCCAGGTCCACTCCCCGGCCCTGGTCAGGCCGCGCTCCAGGCCGTGGCGCAGGGCGGTCCGCGTGCTCGGGGTGCGCGCGGCGGCCACCAGCCAATCCCCCAGGGTTTCGGCCAGCGCTTCCCGCCGCTCCGGCGCCAGGCGGCGGATCCGGGCCCCCAGGGGCTCGCGGAGCAGGGCATGGAGCCCCTGCTGGATCGCCGACGAGACGCGGGCCCGGGTCTCCGGGGCGTTGAGCGCCTCGGCGAAGCGCTCGAAGCCCTCGGCCTCGAAGCCGTCCACCAGGCGCTCGATCGTCTTGTCGCTCACCACGAGCTTGGCGAGGAGCCGCTCGTGCAGGAGCATCTTGCGGGCGGAGGCATCGAACGCGCCTCGCAGCGCCTGCTTCACCTGTCCCTTGGCCTGGGGGTCGGCCAGGATCTGGCCCAGCCGGTCGATCAGCAGCGGCAGGGCATCGCTGATGAGCTGCTCGACCGGGTGGAGGATCCCCTCGGGCAGGCGCTCCACCAGGGGGCGGTCATCCGCTTCCATCCGGTGGACGAAGTCGTGGATCCACTTCCGGAGCGACCCCTCCACTTCGGCGCTGTTGGCCAGGTCCTCCGCCCAGCGGTCGAGCCGGCCGGCCAGTTCCTCCCGGCGCTCGGTGGTCAGCAGCTCGGCGACGGGGCGGGTGCCCACCTCGGCGCGGAGCCGGGCAATGCCCGTCCCGACTGTCTCGGCAAAGCCGGGCGAGTCGGCCCAGGCCGCCACCCGGTCGGCCAGCTTCGTGCCGGCGATGCCGATCGCCTGGTCGAGGTGGGCCTGGCTCGACTCCGACAACCGGCCGGTGAGCGGCCCGTGCTCCTCCCGCAGCAGGCGGCGGATCGTCCCGGCAACCGCCTCGTCAAAGGCATTCCGGACCGCGGGAGAATTGAGCCGCTCGGCCAGGTCCTCCGGCGTCACCAGCTTCTCACCCACCACCTTGCCGATGCTCTTGGCCAGCCTGGGCTTGTTCTTCGGAATGGCCCCGATGAACCGGAACGGCCCGGCCCGGCGCTCCTCGTGGGGGTTGAAGAGCATCCAGACTGCGATGGCGTTGGTCAGGCCCCCTGAGAGGGCCCCGACCCCGATCGTAACCAGCGCCGTGATGAGGGTTTGCGAGTCCATGGTGGGTAATGTGGCGGGGCAGGGGGGCGGTCAGCTAGTCGGTGGGTCGGCGGGTCAGGGATCGGCGGGTCCGAGGCGGCACCTGCGGTCTGGAGCTTCTGCCCGCGTTCCCGTGCTGACGTCGGGTCGGAGCCACAAGTTTCGAGATCCCAGTGCTTCCCCTGGGGTGCCCAGGCCTACGACTACCTGCCCCAGACCCCCTGACCCGCCGACCCGCTGCCCCGCTGCCCCGCTGCCCCCCCCGTCCTTGCCCCCACCCCCCAACTCCCCTACATTTAAGGGCTTATGTTCGACGAGCTCTCCTCCAAGCTGTCCGCCGCTCTGCAGCGGTTGGCGGGCCGTGGAGTCCTGACCGAGGACGCTGTCCGGGAGGGGTTGCGGGAGATTCGCCGGATCCTGCTCGAGGCGGACGTTTCGTTCGAGCTGACCCGGGATTTCCTGGAACGGGTGCAGGCGAAGGCCGTCGGGCTCGACACCATCAAGGCGGTGCGGCCCGGCCAGCAGCTGGTCAAGATCGTGTACGACGAGCTGGTGACGATGCTGGGCGAGAAGCAGGCGCCGCTCCAGCACGCCAGCGTGCCGCCCACGGTGATCCTGATCGTGGGGCTGCAGGGTTCCGGCAAGACGACCACGGCGGGCAAGCTGGCCCGACGGCTCAAGAACGAGCAGAAGGCGCCGTTCCTGGTGGCCGCCGACGTGTACCGTCCCGCCGCCGCCGACCAGCTGGCGACGCTGGCGGAGCAGGTCGGGGTCGGGGTGCACACCGAGCCAGGCACCACGGACGTGGTGGCGCTGGTCCGGCGGGGGATCGAGGCGGCGGGGAAGGCGCGGGCTCGCACGGTGATCGTGGACACCGCCGGGCGGTTGCAGATCGACGACGAGATGATGGGCGAGCTGGTACGCCTCAAGGGGGCCATCCAGCCGCACGAGATCCTCCTCGTCGCCGATGGGATGACCGGTCAGGATGCGGTCCGGATCGCCAGGGGCTTTCACGATGCCCTCGGCATCACCGGCGTGATCCTGACCAAGATGGACGGCGACAGCCGCGGCGGCGCGGCGCTGTCGATCTACGGGGTCACCAGGGCGCCGATCAAGTACGTCGGCGTGGGCGAGCGCCTGGAGGCACTGGAGCCGTTCCACCCCGAGCGGCTGGCGGGCCGGATCCTTCAGCAGGGCGATGTGCTGACCCTGGTGGAGAAGGCCCAGGCCACGGTCGACGAGGACGAGGCGAAGGCGCTGGCCCGGAAGGCGGGGTCGAAGAAGGGACTCGACCTGCAGGATTTCCTGGTGGCGATGAAGCAGATGCAGAAGCTGGGACCGCTCAAGAACGTGCTCGGCATGCTGCCGGGGGTGAGCCCCCAGATGCTCAAGTCGGCCAATGTCGACGACAACCGCCTCCGCCACGTCGAGGCGATCGTCCTCTCGATGACCCCGAAGGAGCGCAAGGCCCCGGACCTGCTCAACGGGTCGCGCCGGATGCGGATCGCCCGGGGGTCGGGGCGGACGGTGCAGGAAGTCAACCAGTTGCTGGCGCAGTTCAAGCAGATGCAGAAGATGATGAAGGTCGCGGGCAAGCCGGGGAAGCGTCTCCCCTTCGGGCGTGGTTTCCCGGGCTGACCCGCCCAAACCCAGGACGGAACATGGCAACACGGATTCGCCTGCGGCGTGTCGGCCGCAAGAAGCTCCCGATCTACCGGATCGTCGTGGCGGAAAAGACCGCCCCGCGCGATGGCCGCTTCATCGAGATCATCGGGACGTACAGCCCCAAGGCCGAGGCCGCCAAGCAGGTGGAGCTCGACACCGCCAAGGCGCAGGAGTGGCTGGGCAAGGGGGCGACGCCGAGTGAGACGGTGGAGTCGATCTTCCGGAAGGCCGGGGTCGTTCGCGCCTGATGGGGGACGGGGCGCGCCTCCTTGCGGTGGGGCGCCTGCGCAAGCCGCACGGTCTGAAGGGGGAGTGTGCCGTCTTCCCGCTGACCGAGGAGCCCGAGGACCGGTTTGCCCGGGGCCGGGCCCTCTGGCTGCTGAACCTCGCTGGTGAGACCGTCGCGGGACCCCTGACCGTCGCGCGGAGCCGGGGGTACCACCGGCAGTGGCTGGTGACCTTCGCGGGGTACGAGGATCGGGCGGCGGTCGAGCCTTGGAATGGGCTCTTCCTGGCGGTGCCGGAGCACGAAGTGGCACCTCCGGCTCCGGGCGAGGTCTGGGTCCATGAACTCGCCGGGTTCGCGGCGGTGGATTCCGAGGGGAAGGCGGTCGGCCTGGTGACGGCGGCTTTGGACCTGCCCGCCGGGCTCACCCTGGAGATCCAGGGCCCGAAGCGCGAGTTCCTGCTGCCGTATCGCAAGGAGTTCGTGACCGAGGTGGATCGGGACGGTCGGCGCCTGGTGGTGGTGGTGCCGGAGGGCTTGCTGGAGTAGGGCGGGGACTGGGAACTGGGGACTGGGGTTTCAGGTGTGGGGTTTCGGGTTTCGCGATTGCTGGGCGTCGGGTTCTGACCCGCTGACCCTCGGACCCCCTGACCCGCTGGAGTGGCCGTGCTGACGATCAACGTCGTGACCCTGTTTCCCGAGGCGCTCGAGCCGATGCTCGGGGCGAGCATCGTGGGTCGGGCCAGGGTGGCCGGACGGGTGGAGACGCGGCTGGTGCAGCTGCGCGACTTCACCCATGATCGTCACCGGACGGTGGACGATTATCCCTACGGGGGCGGCGCCGGGATGGTGCTCAAGCCGGAGCCGTTCTTCGAGGCGGTGGCGTCGCTGCCGGAGCCGGGGCCGATCCTGGTGATGTCGGCCCGGGGACGCCGGTTCGACCATGACGCCGCGGTGCGGCTCTCGCTGGCGGAGCGGTTCACGATCCTGTGCGGGCACTACAAGGACGTGGACCAACGGGTGGTCGACGGGCTGGGGGCGGAGGAGTGGACGATTGGCGACTTCGTCCTCTCCGGCGGGGAACCGGCGGCGCTGTGCATCATCGATGCGGTGGTCCGGCTGCTGCCGGGCGCCCTCGGCGATCACGAGTCGGCCAGCAGTGACTCGCACTACGACGGGCTCCTGAGCCCGCCGAGCTACACCCGGCCACCGGAGTATCGGGGGTTGGCAGTACCGGAGGTGCTGATGTCCGGGGATCATGCCCGGATCGCGGCGTGGCGCGCGGCCGAGGCCGAGCGCCTGACTCGCGAGCGGCGTCCGGACCTCTGGGCACGACACGAAGCAGCGGGGCACGAGCCCTGATGGTGGCAGTGGCTTTCAGCAGAGCGCCGCATGGCGCGGAGGGTACGACGATGCAGCGAGTGGCCGAGATTGCGCAGGAGAACCTGCGCACCGACATCCCCGAGTTCGCCGCAGGGGACACCATCAAGGTGATGGTGCGGGTGCGCGAGGGTGACAAGGAGCGCCTCCAGGCGTTCGAGGGCACCTGCATCGCCCGGCGTGGCGGCGGGATCAGCGAGAACTTCACCGTGCGGAAGATCTCCGCGAGCGTTGGCGTGGAGCGGATCTTCCCGCTGCACGGCCCGCTGGTCGCCTCGATCGAGGTGGTCCGCCGGGGCCGGGTGCGCCGCGCCAAGCTGTACTACCTGCGGGCCCTCTCGGGCAAGAGCGCCCGGATCCGGGAGCGGCGCGAGGTCTAGGTCGTGGCGCCGCGCACCCCCACCCTGGCCAGGGAATCGGCCTCGTGGGCGGCAGGCCGGCTCCTGATTGGCATCGATGAAGCAGGCCGCGGCCCCCTGGCTGGTCCAGTGGTGGCTGCGGCCGTTGCTTTTCCCTCCGGTGCCATGCTCCTGCCCGGCGTGCGCGACAGCAAGACCCTGAGCGCCGCCCGGCGCGACGCGCTGGTCCCCCGGCTCCACCAGGCCGCCGCCGCCGTCGGGATCGGGGCGGCCTCGTGCCGGGAGATCGACCGGCTCAACATCCGGGTCGCCACCGTCCTCGCCATGCGCCGTGCCCTGCACCGGATGCTCCGCGCCCTGGGGACGCACCCCGTCCACGTCCTGGTCGATGGCCTGCCGGTGCCCGAACTCGGGCACCCCCACGCCGCCCTGGTCGACGGGGACGCCGACTGCTTTTCCATCGCCGCCGCGGGGATCCTTGCCAAGACCCTCCGTGATGCGCTCATGCTCCGGCTGGCCCGTCGGTACCCGGGATACGGATGGGAGCGGAACATGGGCTACGGCACCGCCGCGCACCTGGCCACCCTCGATGCACTCGGGCCGACACCCCACCATCGCCGCAGTTTCGCCCCCGTGAGTCAACTCCGATTGTAGCAGGTCGGATCTTCCAGGCGTGCTTGGGGGTGTAGATGGTGGACACCCGACACCCGACACCCAGCACCCCAGCCCCCGGTCCCCAGTTCCCAGTCCCCAGTCCCCAGTCCCCAGTTCCCAGTTCCCCATTCCCCACTCCCCCACCACCATTGAGTTTCCCTCCCAGCGCCACCACTTTCCCCGGCGAGGGGGTGTAGCTCAGTTGGTAGAGCAAGCGGCTTTTAACCGCTAGGTCGTGGGTTCGAATCCCACCGCCCTCACCTGCATCCTGGACCTGCCGCCCCCCTCCCCTTGATCGGAGCCAACATGGAACACATCCCCACCTGGGCGCGGCCACTGGCCTGGTGCCTGCACGCCGTGGGCCTGCTGCTCTGCCTGGCGCCGCTGGTGGACCTCGCCGCAGGGGTGGGCTCGGTGAATCCCGAGGCGGTGCCCTGGCGATTCGGGGCTGCGGGGCTCCTGTCGGGTGCGCTCGTGCTGCCGATGCTGGGGCTCTGCCTGGTCCTGGTGGCCGCAGTCGTGCTCGACCAGCTCGGGCTGATCCGGGTACTGGGGGGCGTGGCGGTGCTGCTGTTCCTGGTCATCCTGGCGATCACGGTGTCCTTTGCCCTCGACGCCCTCCAGGTCCGGGGCCAGATCCGGCAGGAGGCCAAGCCGGCGTTCGACCTGGCCACCCTCAAGGCAGCGGCAACCTATGCCCTCGAGGCGATGGTACTGCTGGTCCTGGGCCTCAACGCGCGAAAGGCCGCGCGCCACGCCGCCGCCCAGCGCGGGAACCGCAAGCAGCCGGGAGCGATCGTGGTTCCGAAAGGGAGCGCATGAGCGGCGCGGTCTATGTCAACGGTGAGTGGTTCAGCCGTGCGACCGCCATGATCTCCGTCTACGACCACGGACTCCTCTACGGGGACGGTGTGTTCGAGGGGATCCGGGTCTACGACGGGAAGATCTTCCGCCTGGTCGAGCATGTGGAGCGGCTGTTCGATTCGGCACAGGCGATCCGCCTCACCATTCCCCACACCCGCGAGGAGTTCGCCGGGATCATCACCGAGGCGGTGCGGCGTTCGGGCCTGGCCGACGCGTACATCCGGCCGGTGATCACCCGTGGGGTCGGCGACCTGGGCCTCGACGTGCGGAAATGCCCGGCGGCCACCGTCATCGTGATCGTGGACACCATCTCCGTGTGGCCCCCTGAGCGGTACGAGCAGGGCCTCAACGTCGTCAGCGCGGCCACCCCGATTCCCCATCGCGAGGCGCTGTCCCCCCGCGTCAAGTCGCTCAACTACCTGGCCCATGTGATGGCCAAGCTGGAGGGCAGCCTGGCCGGCGCCGACGAGGTCCTGATGCTCGATCCCGCGGGGCACGTGGCGGAGGGGTCCGGCCAGAATCTGTTCGTGGTGCGGTACGGCGTCATCCGTACCCCGCCGCCCTCCGCCGGGATCCTCCAGGGGGTGACCCGGGACGCGGTGATTGCGCTGGCCCGCGAGGCCGGCCATCCGGTGGAAGAGACCATCCTCAATCGGTACGACGTCTACACCGCCGATGAGGCATTCCTCACGGGAACCGCGAGCGAAGTGGCCCCGATCCGCCAGTACGACGGCCGGATCATCGGCGCCGGCCGCGCGGGACCGATCACCCGCGACCTCCACGCCCGCTTCCACGCCCTCGTGCGGGGGGAGTGAGCCGGTGCCCTTGACGACCCCGGAAGTGGCGGGGATATTGACCCCCGACCACCCTCCATCGTCCTCCCCCCTCGCCGTGGCTGGCTCGCATGCTGTACATCCCCGTGCATGACCTGCGCCGCATCGTCGCCTCGCTCGAGGGGCTGACCGGACGCGAGGTGCGCGATGCCCACCTGCGCTCCGACCTCCGCCAGCTCAAGGTCGTGCTGGCCGACGGGGGCATCCTGGTGATCGCCGCCGCGCTCGACGACGCGGGGCATCCCTACCTCGAGGTCGACATGGTGCGGCCGCCCGAGGAGGTGGCCGTGGACCAGTTCGAAGTCGGCTTCGACGCCTCATGAATCGACCGTCGCGCCTGGAGGACCGGGTTCGCTTCGAGCAGTTCAGCCTCGCCCACCTGCCCACGGGGGAATGCGAGGCGACCGTCACCCTGACCTGGGGAGACCACCCCCCCTCCCACGGGACGGCACGGTCGACCGAAGGGGCTGCCTCCGGGGAAATCCAGTGTGCGGCCCAGGCCTGTCTGAATGCCCTGGCTGCGGTGACTCGCGAGAGTTCCTTCGAGTTGCTGGGGGTCAAGGCTGTCCAGGCCTTTGACGCCACCGTCGTCATCGTCTCCGTCGCCGCGGTCGGCCAGTCCGATGGCCCCCGGCTGGTCGGCTCCTACCTCGCGGGGACGGATCTCCCGCGGGGGGCAGCACTTGCAGTCCTCAACGCCACCAACCGCTCGCTGGCCGCGAGGCGACCGCAACCCGCCTAGGGGTGTCCGGATTCGGGACAATGAAACGGTTCGGCCGATTCAGGCATCCAACCTGCACGACGTCCCGAATGGCCGACCCGCGGCCCCTGCGTTACATTGTGAGCTTCCCCGCGTCTCCGACGCCGACAACCGGAGTGTTTGCATGCCGACTGTACGGCGCCTCTTGGTCTTGCTTGGATTGGTCTCCTGCACCCTGCCGCCGGATCCCGGGGTGCCGGTACCGATCCCTGCCGTTCTCGAACCGTCCCCCACCCCGTCCATCTCCCCGCCTTCCGCGCCACTTCCGGCACCCGTCTCCCCGGCGGTCCGCACCGATCCCGAGCGGGACCGGCAGGTCGCGGCCGACTCCGCCGCTGACGCGGCGATGCTGGATCTCCTGGCACAGGTGGAGGCCCCCGACAATGCCACCCTGGCGCCGGTGGAGTTCGACCTCGACGTCTCGCGCTGGGCGGAGCACGACCGGGTCCAGTACTACCTGAAGTTCTTCCAGGGACCGGCACGGGACCGGATGGCGATCTGGCTGGCGCGCCTCCCGCGGTATGAGGCCCAGGTCCGCTCGGTCCTCCAGGAACGCGGGTTGCCGGGCGACCTGGCCTACCTGGCCCTGATCGAGTCGGGGTACTCCAACACTGCCGTGAGTCGGTCGCGGGCGGTTGGCATGTGGCAGTTCATGCAGCCGACCGGCCGGATGTACGGCTTGCGGGTGGATTCCTGGGTGGACGAGCGCCGCGACTTCGTCAAGGCGACCGATGCGGCCGCCCGGTACCTGGCCGACCTGACCAGGCAGTTCGGCTCCCACTTCCTGGCCGCCGCCGCCTACAATGGCGGCCCGGGACGGGTCAGCCGTGGGCTGGACCGGATCGACATCCTGGTGGCCGACGACGCCGTGGAGGAGAACAGCAGCCAGGTCGGGGACGCTGCGTTCTTCCAGCTGTCGGACACCCGGCACATCCACCAGGAGACGAAGGACTACGTGCCCAAGCTTCTGGCGGCGACGATGATCGCCAAGGAGCCGGCCAAGTACGGTTTCACGGTGGAGAACCCCGAGCCTCCCTTCCCGCTCGATTCGCTGGTCGTCACCACCGCCACGGGTCTGGATGTGGTGGCGAAGCTGGCCGATGTCTCGCTGGCCGAGATCCGCGCACTCAACCCGCAGTACCTGCGTCTGACCACCCCGCCTGGCCGGAGCGCCGTCATCCGGCTGCCGGCGGGCACCATGCCCACCGTCCTGGCCGGCTACGCGGCGCTGCCGCCGAGCGAGCGGGTGGTGATGGCCGAGCACGTGGTTCGCAAGGGCGAGACCCTCGGGGCGATCGCCCGGCGGTACGGGGTCGCCACCGCCGTCCTGGCCGATGCCAATCCCAGCATCGGCTCCCGGGCGCTGCTCCGCATCGGCCAGGTGCTGGTCGTCCCGGGCGCCGCCGGGAGCACGGCGACGGTCGCCAGTGCGACGCCGAGTCGGGCGACTGCCGCTCCCGCCCAGGTGCACACCGTCCGCGCCGGCGAAACCCTGGGTGGCCTGTCCAATCGGTTCGGGGTGACCCTGGCGCAGCTGCGCAGCTGGAATGACCTCGGGCAGTCGAGCACCATCAAGGTCGGGCAGCGGCTGCAGGTCTCGGCGGGGACGAGCGGGCAGGTGGCGACGCTGGGCAGCCGGGGCGGCGGGACCCGCATCCATGTCGTGGCGCGCGGGCAGACCCTCTCGGCGGTGGCCGCCAGGTACAACGTGTCGGTCCGGGCGATCCAGGACGCCAACGGCCTCGCGTCCCCCAACCAGATCAAGGTTGGCCAGCGGCTCCGGATCCCCTGAGGCCGTCCAACTCGCGCCCCCGGATGGGGGCCAAGGCAACGGGCCTGACCGGAGTGATCTGGTCAGGCCCGCTTGCGTTCAGGATGGGGGAACCCGCCTAGGGGTGCTCGGGCGGCGGGGCCGACGGGGTCGGGCCGGTGGAATCCGCTCCAACCACGCGCTTCTGGCGCAGGACGGCCGCCGCGTATCCGTTCCGGGGGTCCCCTCCCTCGACCAGGATCGAGTCGACCAGGGTCGGGCCGCGGTTGTAGGCCACCAGGGCGGTAGAGAGGTCGCCGTCGAACCGTCGCAGCAGGTCGCGCAGGTAGCGGAAGCCGAGCCGCAGGTTCAGGTCCCGATTGTGGAGGTCGTCCGCGTTGACGGTCGGGTCGTAGCTGCGGGCGGTGGGCAGCCGGAGCTGGGTATACCCGATGGCTCCCTTGACGCTCCGGGCGTCGGGGCGGAAGCTGCTCTCGACCTTGACCAGCTGGAACCCGATCGCCGGCTGGATCCCCTCGGTGAGGGCAATGTCGTAGATCGCGGCCGCCAGGTCGGCGGGGATGCGATACCGGCTGGAATAGCCGAGGATGGCGGTGGCGCGCTGCAGCTTCACCTCGGTCAGCGCCAGTCGGCCGCGAACATCCTCGAGGTCGCGCGAGAGCGCGCGCACGTCGGAGTTGACCTCCTCGGCGTCCAGCAGGACGGCGGTGTCATCGGCGCGCAGCCGCTGCACGCCGGAACCCAGGGCGCCCACCAGCAGGGCGCCGCCCACGAGCAGGGCACCGCCGGTCATGAATTCGCCGAACTGCAGGCGCCGCCGGCGCCGCTCCCGGGTGTTCCAGATGGAATTGCTCAAGCATCCTCCAGTTGCGGGTCCAGGGGACCGGCCACGAAGTCGCCGCGACTGCCCCCCGTCTTGCTGAGCAGGCGGATCCCCTCGATCCGCTGCTCCCGATCCACGGCCTTTACCATGTCGTACACCGTCAAACACGCCACGGAGACGGCTGTCAGGGCCTCCATCTCCACACCGGTCGGTCCGGTGGTCCGGACCGTCGCCTCGATGTGAACGGCGGCCCGGTCCGGCGCGAGGCCCGCGCGGACCACGACCGAATCCACCGGCAACGGGTGGCAGAGCGGGATCAGGTCGGCCGTGCGCTTGGCCGCCATGATTCCCGCCAGCTCCGCCACCCGGAGCACGTCGCCCTTGGCCACCGCCTGCTGCTCCACCAGCGCGAAGGCCGCGGGGGACATGCGCACCCACCCCTCCGCCACCGCGGTCCGGGCGGTGGCCGGCTTGTGGCCCACATCCACCATGCGGGCCCGTCCCTGGTCGTCGAGATGGGACAGACTCACAGCGCCTCCGCCAGCTCGGCGCAGAGCCCCGCCAGGAGCAGCTGCGGGTTCACGTTGCCCTGGGCCGCGCTGCGGGCGCGCTGGACCGCCTCCACCGCCCCCACGACGCCGGCGAGGCGGAGCGGCGGGCGCAGGCCAGCCGGCAGCGGTCGGCGGACAGCCGCCCCCGAGGCACTCCGGGCGGCCTCGCCCAGCAGGCCCGAGAGGGCATCGAGCAGGTCGGTGAACTCGCCCCGTGCCTGCCAGGGTCCCTGCTTCAGCGCAATTGCGTACGCCTCCGCCGGGCCCCGGCGGATGGCGTCCACCAACCCGATGGCGGCGGTGGCGGCCTTCGCCCCCCCTTCGCCCGTCCCGGCGGCCAGGGCACGCCCAATCGAGCCCTCCGCCACCACCAGCCGCTCCTCGACCTGCGCGGCGTTGAGCTGGGTGTGGCTGCGCAGGAACTGGCTCACCTCGGCATCGGCCAGCTGCCCCAGCCGGACCGGGACCGAGCGCGACCGGACGGTGGGGAGGACGGAGCCCATCTCGCGCGCGGTCAGGATGATCACGCTGCCCTTCGGGGGCTCCTCGAGGAGCTTGAGGAGGGTGTTGGCGCCCTCGGGGTTCCCCTCCTGGGGGATCAGCCGCTCCGCGTCGCCGATCAGGAAGACCGCCCTGGCGCCCTCCACCGGGCGCATCGCCGCCCGACGCTGCAGCAGCCGGGCCGAGGCCACCCCATGGATGCTCATCCCCTCCGGTGCAGTCCAGAGCGGGTTCCCGCGGCGCTCATCGATCACCTCGGCCAGCGTGGCGGCGGCCTCCTCGACCTGCTTGTCGGGATCCCCGGCCTTGGGCCGTGGAATCGGTACCAGCCAATGGAAGTCGGGGTGTCCCAGGCCGAGCATCAGGGTGCATCCGCGGCAGCGGCCGCATGGCTCCTCGGCCGGCTGTTCGCAGAACACCATCTGGGCAATCCAGAGCCCCAGCCGCTGACGCCCAACGCCGACCGGACCGACGACCAGGAGCACCTGGGGAAGTCGGTCGGATGCGATCGCCTGAGCCAATCGCCGGCGGACGGCCAAGTGGCCGATCAAGGGCGCCAATGTCATGGCAAGAAAGGTAGCGAGAGGGGCCTCCTGAAGCGATGCCGAGTTGTGTAACATCTTTTTCCACAACAACTTATGTCGTTTTTGGCAGGTCTGGTGCTGGTGTAGTGAGCCGGGTCACCACCCCACAAGGTGAGCGATTGCTCGCTTTCGCGATAGCTCTGTGAGCAATTACTGACATTTGCATTCAATTGCTTGTGGGTATGTGGTTTTCCGGATATGTGACCGAGCGCACTGGTTGGAGGGCGCAGCAGGTCAGATCCCCGGAGGGGGACTTGGCGCCTGGTTGGGGAGCTGCCGGGGCCAGGTTCGACGGCGCAGAGCGAGGGGACGAGGCGACGGGGAACTCCGTTGCCCGGGAGGCGAAGCGAGGCTATTTTTGACGCTTGTGGTTCGAGTTTGTCTTCCCGAGTAGCTCAGTTGGTAGAGCAGGTGACTGTTAATCACCGGGTCGGGGGTTCGAGTCCCTCCTCGGGAGTTCAAGAGATGCAACGGGTTGCCCCTCGGGGTGACCCGTTCGTCGTTCCGGGTGTCGGGGGAGATGTCGGGGACTCGATTCACTTCACCCTCCTCAGGCCCGTCGCCGGGGCCGCCTCGCCAAAGTACGCCGCCAGCCGACGGGCGTCGGCTTCCAGTTGGCCAGGCAGGACCCCCACCCGGTAGAGTTGCGTCATCGTCTTCGGACCGTGGCCCATGTAGGCCGCGGCATTCGTTTCCACGATCCCGGCTTCCTCGGTCGCCCGCGAGAAGGTCCGGCGGAAGTCGTAGATCCGGACGGGGCGGTCGCCGCTGGCCTCGCGGAGGAGCTTCCGGAACCGGACTTCTCCCATCAGGGGCCGGGTGTACGCGGTGAAGCTCGGGACGATCCTGTCCCGCCCCGCTCGCTTCTCCCCCGGGATCTGCACCCGGTCGCCAGTCACCACCCAGGGCAGCTTCTTCGACCAGTACTCCCGGTTCCCCATGCCCGTCGTGGCCATGGTCCAGGCCATCCCCCCCGCACCGGGCGATCGCTGGTCGAGGCGCTGACACAGGGCGCGCAGCTCGCTCACGGGGAGCGGACGCCCCTTCCGCTGCCGGCGGTGGCCGTGCGCACGGCGGGGAAGGGCCACGTCCCGCACGGCCTGGTAGAGCGGGTGGCTCGCCTTCAGCGTATCCCGGAAAAAGGCCATCAGGTTCGACTTCGCCAGTTCGCAGCTGCGCCGTGCCGTCGCTTGGTGCGCCCCCACGTAGCTCGCCAGGATGGCAGGCACCTCATGCATCGTCGTGCTGTCGGTCAGGCCCAGCGCGCGCGCGGTCTTGCGGTGTGAGCGACGGTGCTCGTCGCTTCCCTCATACTGCGTCGACCAGGCGAGGTACGACGGCAGGAATGGCCGGAGCGACTCTCCAACCGGGATCTTGTCCAGCCGGTTCTGCCGGAACCAGGTGAGGGCGGTGAGCGGGCGAACCCGGCCATCCCGCAGCTCGACCAGGAGATCGTGCCGTCCCTGGCTGTAGAACGCGCTCAGCATCCCACGGATTTCGTGGAAGGTGCGCAGGTCGCGGGTCCCACTCGCGCGTCGGATCCGGCCCACCCCACCGAAGCAGAGATCGAGCATCAGGGTGCCGCGCTGGTTGCTCAGATGGGGCGTCATGCCGCGCGCTGCTCCAGATATCGGTTGAGGTCGACCAGCCGCCAGAGCGATCGACGCGGGCTCTCCTGGATCCGAGGCACCGGAAGCCGTCGGAGGTGCTTGGGGCTCCGCCGCATGTAGATCGCTGCCTCCCAGGTCTCCATGACCAGGGGCGGATTGGTCCGGATCCGCTCGATCACGGCTGGGTCAATCCTACGTGGCACGCGCGGTCGGTCCATCGTCACCGCTTCTCCAGGCAGTGCTCGCACCGGACCGGGTCGACGCCGTTCTGGCCACAGTCCTGGCAGCGGATCTTCACCGGTTCCGGCTTGGCCTTGCCGCCCCGGGCCTTGGGGGCGGTCCCCGTGCCCTCCGCCTCCTGCAGCTTCTTCCGCCGGGCATAGACCGTGGCCGCGCTGAGTCCCACCGCCGCGGCGACCTCCTGGACCGTCTTCCCCTGGTCGAGCAGCTGCTGGATCCGCGCATCGGTGGCCTTGCGCCCCGCCTTCGGGGCCGGCGCCGGCGCGGCCGGGCGGGCCACCTTGGGGGGCTTCGTCACCTTCCGAGGGGATGCCGGTGCGGAGGCGGCCGGTTCCGGCTGGTCGACCGTGGCGGGCGGCAACGCCGCCACCGGTGGTGCCAGCACTTCGAGCGTTGCCGGCTGCCAGGCAGTGGTCCCCTGCAGGGCCGCCTGGACCAGCGCCATCGTCTCGTGGGGCTCCGCCTCGAGCTCGATGTGAAGGATGCGGACCCGGGTCACCGGACGCCCTGCCGCAGCTTCCGGTACATCCGGACGGAGGAGCCGGAGAACCACCAGGTGGTCCGGCGGATGGGCACGTTGCGCATCCGGCCCTTATCGGGGCCCGTCCGGATCCGCCGGCGCTCCACCACCGTCGTCTCGGTGAAGTGCCCCGCCAGGATCCCGTCCCGGACCAGGTCCTTGGCATGCTCATCCGAGCAGCCCAGCAGTTCGGTCGTCTCATCGAGGGTCATCGTGGCTCCGCGGTGAAGGGTGGGGGGTCGTCGCCAGCCGGCTGAGGCGCGCCTGGAGCGCCCGCTCCAGCACCACCCGCCCGGCGTGGCTGATGATGCAGGCGAAGAACGGCTGTCGCATGGCGCCATGGGCGGGGGCCCGCTCCGCCGGGCCGATCAGCACCAGCCCCAGCTGCTCGAGCGCCCGGCAGGCGACCGCGTCCTGGTCGTCCCAGATGTCGACCCCCGCCCGCACCGCCTGCAGGAGGTCGATCGCCGTGTCGGAGAGCCCCACCAGGGCGATGGCGTCAGCCATCTCCTGGGACGGGTCGCGGGGAATGGGCGGGGCAGCGGTGGTCATCGGCCTCTCGGTTCCAGGTCGGGTGGGGTGACGCCGCCGGGCAGGAGGAGCCCGCCGCTGGCGACCAAGCCACGAGGGGTCGCTGCCCCACGGCGCCACAGGTGTCGTTGTCCATGCACCAGCCGGGAGTCGAACCCGGGACCTCCCCGTTGGGTCCACCTGAAGGACGGGGCGCTCTCCCACCTGAGCTACTGGTGACCTCATCGCCCGGGGGAGCCGGGCATCCCGCTTCGCTATGCCGCCGACTGCCGGAGCTCCAACAGGTCCCGCAGGATCGGCTCCTTGTCGTACAGTTCCCGACTCATCGGGGCCAGGAAGCTGTTGTTGATGCTGATCTTCTCGGCCCGGAGGTCCTCCGCGATCGCCTTCACCCGGACGACCTTCGCCCCGCCCGTCGCCTGGAGCGCCGCGCGCCGGCGCACCTCGGCGTACAGTCGCCGGCCCTCCGCCGTCTCCCGCCACCGGGCGTACCGCACCGCCACCGGCTCCCGGTCCTCCTTCCCCTGGGCCTCGAGGAGCAGGGGGCGCTGCTCGGCCGGGGCGACCTGGGTTGACTCGGGCCAGGGGGCGAACATCGTCCCCGCCAGCTGCTCCTCCACCGTGGGCGGCGGGGGCCGATGCTCCGGATCCTCGCGGAGCGAGGCACGCGGCAGCCGTGGCACCCTCAGCCTCCCGGGACCCGCGGCAGCATCGGAGCCCCGTGCAGCACCGGGTAGGCGCGCCACCGGCTCGCGGGCAACTGCCGCATCACGTCGGGCCACTCGCGCTGCGCCACTGCCAGGGCGTCTTCCGGGGTCGCCGCCAGCCCCCGGGGCAGGCCGAGCATCAGCATCGGGCCCTCCTCCCCCCGCGCCGGATCCAAGGCACCGCGCAGGTTCCAGCGGGGGCGCGGGGCGATCGCCCGGGCAATCGCCTGGGCCCGGCGCTCCCGCATCGAGACCGACCGCGTGCCGCTCATGCGGCCGTCGTCTCGTCCGGCAGGTTCATTTCGGCCAGCGCCTTGTCGAGCGCCACCTCTCCCGCATACCCCCGGCTGATCAGGAACTCCCGCCGCTTGAGGACCCGGATCGAGGCGTGATACATCGGGTCGGTGGGATCCTCGCCCGCTTCCCGCAGTGCCGTGAGCTTCCGCTCGTACTCCGTCCGAGGCTTCGCCTGTGTCGTCATACGAACCCTCCGTAGTCATCGTCCTCACCGCCGGGGAACCGGATCGTGAGCGCCGCCAGCACGATGATCCCCACGAAGAGCGCCAGCGTCCCCAGCACGATCCCCACCGTGCCCAGGGCGGTCTCGGCCCCGGGGGTCACCGGGCACTCCGGCGCGGCTCCGGATGCCGGCTGAGCTCGATCAACTGGTTGACGATCATGGCGTCGGTACCGGTCAGGCGGAGCCCGACCGGCTTCGGGGGAGCCGCGCGGTCGCGGCGCTCGGTCTCGTCCGACAGCGCCTGCAACGCCTCGGCGGCCCGCAGGGCGTCGAGACGTTCCTGGAACCGCGCCTGACTGGCCAGGGCCTCCGGTGAGGGGGCCGCCGGACCGGCCGACCGCCGCCCCAGCCACCGCTCGAGTCGATAGACCGTGAGCCAGAGGACCACCCAGACGAGCAGCACCCGCACGTCGCCGGCGGTCACGGAGCTACCCCTTGGGCAACCGGTCCCGCGCGGAGGACCTCGAGCGCCCTCGCGAGTTCCTCGACGTCGTCCCCGGTGTCGATCCACCCCCGACCCAAGGTCGCCAACACAAACGCCTCCCAGGCGTCCTTGGTGGCCAGCCCCGCCTTGGGGGCCAGAGCGTAGAGCCGGCTCTTGTCCGCATCCGTCCAGGGGGTGCCGTGGCCAGCGCCGGACAGCTTATCGTCGTCCTCAGCGGTCTGGTCCGGGTTGGCAAAGTGGTCCTTCAGCCCCGCCGCACTCAGCACCCCGGCGACCTTGCCACGCTTGAAGGCCATCGCCTGGCACTCGTTGGCGCACTCGCGGGGGTCCTCGAACTTCCAGGTCTTGTTCTTCTTCCGGAATCGGCGCTCCCGGGTCGAGCAGGTGCGGGGCACCACGATCAGCAAACGGCCCGAGAGGTCGTGCACCCCGACTTCCGCCGTGACCGACAGGACCTCCCCGTCGAAGTCGCTGGTCGGTGGCGCCATCAGCCGCACGGACCATCCGGTGTGGAGACAGATCTCGTCGGCGCCCGGCTCGAAGCAGAACGGCTTCTCCACTCCCGGCACGGTGCCGAAGTGGCGACCTTCCACGAATGTGCTGGTGACCAGCTGCTTGAGACGCGCCACGCGGCGGCCTCGACGCGCGACCAGATCCTGGAACTCCTCGTCGCTCAGGTCCTCGATCTCGGTATTGCTTCCCCTGGCAAGGGCCGCCATCGCCCGCGCCTCACGCTCGCGGAGCATCACAGCGGCATGGCTCGTGGTGCCCATCAGAGCACCGCCTGGGCTGCCGACAACGCGGCCCCGAGGTCCCGGGCCAGCGTCGCCCGGGGGATCTCATGCTTCGTCACGAAGGGCAGCGGCATCGCCTTGGCGATCGCCTCGAACCCCTTGCGGTCCAGGAGGAGAGCCGCGCCCTGCTCCCGTGCCCAGGCCAGCGCCTGCACGTCGTCGTAGGCCAGCGTGGTGGTCAGGCTGATTCCGACCCCAGGTGCCGGGTGCTTCTCCCCCGTCGCCTCGTAGGTCGCCACCGCGAGGCTCCGGAGCGCCGACTCGGACTCCTGGGCCGCGGCGCTCAACCCTTCCACCTCCGCGATGAGGGCGGCGTGCTCCGCCTGGAAGGCGTCCTGCGCGGCCTGCAGCCGGGCCTTCGCCTCGGCCGCCACGGTCCGGCAGAGGTGGGTCCGCTCCGCCTGCTCCCGAAGGGAGGTGGCGAGGGATGAATCCGGGGTCGTACTGGTCATGATCAGACTCCTCAGGTTAGATTGCCATCGCGGGGCCACACCCCGCTCCTCAGGACTTCGCGAGCGCCACCTGCCAGGGTGGCGTTCGTGCTTCGGGCCTATACCCCGGCCCGCATGTCGGCCAGGTCCTCCGCGCTCGGCCCCGCGGCCTCTCGCTCCGCCGCCCGGTGGGCCTCGGCCACACAGTCGGTCTCGCAGTCGGGGCAGGGGACCGCGTCCGGGAGGTAGAACACCCACCCCTGGCCATAGGGACTGCCCACCGGTCCGTCGTTCCAGTCCGCATCCACCTCGAGGTCGAACGGGTCCCCACAGGTGGGGCACCACACCATCAGGGTGCGCATCGCGCCGCCTTCCGGGCTTCCAGCAGCGCGGCCAGCTCCTGCTTCTCGGCGAGCTCGGCGTACGTGGCCCGCAGCAACCGCTCCTCCGCCGCCGGCGTGAGCCCCATCGGCAGCACGAATCGCGCGGTGTCCTCCCCCTGATCCACCCGGTGCACCGCCAGGGTGCGATCGAGCAGGCACGCGTCCGTCGTGCAGGTGGGTTCCTGACGCACCGCCTCCAGCAGCAGCACCTGCCACCGAGTCACTCGGGTCAGCGCCCCCTGGCGGGCACAGAGCCGGACCAGGTCCAGGAACTCGCGCTCCACGCGCCGCATCCGCTGATGCGCCGCCTCGTCCGAGGCCGAGCCCACCAGCTGCCGGTAGGAACGGACTACCCGGTCCCGACCTGGGGAGGTGCCGAACCGGCGCGAAGACTCCACTCTGGATGGCATCAGGCGGCCTGCGTCTGGGAGGGCCAGAGCTCTTCGAGAGGCCGATTCGTGGCCGCCGAGATGTACCCCATGACCTTGAGGGCCTCGGGCATGTGCAGCCGGCGCCCAGCCAACACGTGGGAGACCATGGCCGCATCCACCCCGGTCGCTTCCGCGACCTGCTGCTGGGACACCCCAGCTTCCACCAGTGCCGCCTTGCGGCGTCGCGACTCGGCTGGCATACTTGGCAACTCCTTGCGAGGGTCAACCGCACTCACAGGGAACAATCTAATTACATCAAACGCAACGCGCAAGAGTCTGCCGCAAGTCGTTGCCGGACAACGCAATCGGAGTGTGCTATTGGCCCAGGACCGGCGATCGACGTTCGGAGACCGACTCACCACGGCCTGGCTTGCGTATCAGTCCGGGCAGGGAAGGCGGCTGGACCAAGGCGACTTCATGCGACTGATCGCCGAGGCTGGGGTGAGGGAGTATTCAGCCGCGACGGTCAGTCGATGGATGGCTGGGAGGCAGGAGCCGCCGCTCGACGTAGTGGCGGGGATAGCGAGGGCCGTGGGAGTGGACCCGGGGTGGCTAGGCTTTGGTTCAGAGAGCGCTGCGCCGGAACCACCTGCGCTATCAGTACAGCGCTCGCAGGCGGTACCGAAACCTGATGGGACACATGGCGTTAGACGACGCGGAGGTGGGCGGCCCTGATGTGGGCCGGGCTGCCCTCGGTCACCGGGTCAGCGGCCTCCAACCGGTCCCACATCTCGTCGGCTAGGCGCATGCTGTGGCTCCCATGCGGGACCAGGACGGGCTCTCCAACCAGTCGGTGTTTGGAGTCCACCACGATAAAGACGAGTTCACCGTTCGGGCCGGCCCATGGGGCCTTCCATACCCCCCGTTCCAGTAGGGCTTGGCGAGGTGCGGGTCGGGGCACGGCGGTCCTCCTTCGGGGTTTCTTCGGCAAGTATACGGGTCACCTGTGACGTCCGCTAGGGGGTGCAAGATGGGGTGGTATCGTCAACGCCGGCTCAACCTTCCGGCGATCCTCCATCGTAGCACAAGGGTACTCATCCTTGTTGTTCTCGCCGGTGTTCCAGCAAGTGAGGCGGTCGCGCAGATCCCGTGCGCCCGTTGGGGTGCCGCGGCGATTGAGGGGCTGAAGGACCTTGCCATTGCCACCTACGGCAGCCCGACCGACAACAGCGCCGTGCGTGAGCAAGTGCGAGCTCAAGAGGCTGGCAACGCCATCGACCGGATTCATGCGAACCTCGACCAGGCTCACCGGTTCGGGTGCCCGCCCACAGAGATTGTGATTTCGCCGCTGGTGTACGAGCGCGAAGTGAGGCTTTGCCTCCTGGCCACAGCTGCTGCCCGCCAAGACCGCTGCGACAGAGAGAAGTGGGCGGCCCGAATGGCACCCCCCGATCCCGGACCGACCAGCCGCCCTCCTGGGGAATGAGCCGCATGGCCAGAGCAGGGGGTAGAATGATCCGATACTTCCAGCTACACGGTCGGCGGGGGGCTTGCCCGTGGGTGTTCGGGTTTGTCCTCATCGTTCTGGCGGGGTGCCGTCCTGTTGAGGAGAGGTGCCGGGACATCTGGCTTGACGAACTCATCGCAGAGGCAGCGGCATTAAGGGAGGAGCGGTTCAACCGCGACCTGTTTGACAGGCTCCCGACCGACTACACTCAGGAGCAGTACCGCATGGCGCGGCGCCAGCTGAGGGCGGAATACGCGCAGGACTTGCGTGAGCGGATGTTGGCTCAACGCCCACAGGACTCGTTGGCTTGGGCCGCGACACCCGAGGCCGACAGCGCCGACCCCGAACCGTCCCCCCCGCCCACACCATCGCAGCGGGAGTGGTACAGCGAGCGCTGCTGGGAGGGCAAGGCAAGGTGACACCACCCCCACCCAATTCCCCCATCCCTCCCTGGCGGGCCACCTGTCTTGGTGGCCCGTGGGATGGCCGCGAGCTGGAGTTCCGCCGGCTCCGGGCGGTGATGGGCCCTGGGGGGCAGGTCCTCTGCTGGGTGCCTGATGGCGAGGATCGGTTCCCCGACCTGCCGGACGGCAGCTATGCAATGACACAGCTGGGAACGCTGGCCTGGGTGCCGAAGCCACGCCGGCCGAAGGAGAGCCTTCACCGGTGAACCGCCTCTACTACGGCGACAATCTCGATGTCCTGCGCCGGCACCTGCCGGACGCTTCGGTCGACCTCGTCTATCTGGATCCGCCGTTCAACTCCAATGCGAATTACAACGTCCTCTTCGCGGCGAAGGACGGGCACCAGGCGGCAGCCCAGATCCAGGCGTTTGAGGATACCTGGCGCTGGGATGAGGCCGCCGCCCGGCAGTTCCAGGAGACGGTGGAAGCCGGCGGGTCGGTGGCCGACGTGCTCCTGGGGTTCGAGCGGATCGTGCCGGCGAGCGACATGCTGGCCTACCTGGCGATGATGGCTCCACGGCTGGTGGAGCTGCACCGGGTGCTCAAGCCGACCGGTTCACTCTATCTACACTGCGACCCCACGGCGAGCCACTATCTCAAGCTGCTGCTGGACGGGGTGTTCGGGCCGCAGAACTTTCGGAGCGAGATCATCTGGAAGCGCAGCAGCGCCCATTCGGATGGGAAGCAGGGGCGGAAGGTCCATGGGCACGTTCACGATGTCATCCTGTTTTACACGAAGGAGGCCGGCTGGACGTGGAACACAGTTCACGTGCCCTACGACGAGGAATACGTGACAGCCAAGTACCGGCATGTGGAGGAAGGTACTGGAAGGCAATACCAACTCGATAACCTGACCGGACCCGGCGGCGCGGCGAAGGGAAATCCATCCTACGAAGTGATGGGAGTCACCCGCCACTGGCGGTATTCAAAGGCCCGGATGGCAACGCTGATTGCCGAGGGCCGCATAGTCCAGCCAAGCCCAGGAAGCGTCCCGAGGTACAAGCGCTACTTGGACGAGATGCCTGGACGTGGGCTTGATGACGTGTGGACGGATGTCCCGCCGGTTAACTCCCAAGCTCAGGAGCGCCTCGGCTACCCGACTCAGAAGCCGGAGGCGCTGCTCGAGCGGATTATTGCTGCGAGTAGCAACGAAGGGGATGTGGTGCTGGACCCCTTCTGCGGATGCGGGACAACGGTCGCAGCGGCCCAGAAGCTCGGGCGGCACTGGATCGGGATCGATATTACCCACTTGGCGGTGGGCCTGATGAAGGCGCGCCTCCGGGACAC
Source organism: Gemmatimonadales bacterium (assembly GCA_048499805.1). Classification (GTDB taxonomy): domain Bacteria; phylum Gemmatimonadota; class Gemmatimonadetes; order Gemmatimonadales; family GWC2-71-9; genus JAWXBA01. Next base: position 652,996 of record JASNZF010000001.1, read on the forward strand.
CTTCGGTGACGAGGTGGCCTACGAAGTCGTCGGGGAGCCCACCACGGCCGAGGACGCCGTCGCCCTGGCCGAGGCCAACAAGTTCCAGTTCCAGGCATGGGCCCTGGGTCTGGTCGGCGCCCGGACCGGGGCCGAGGCCAAGAAGGGCCCCGATCGCGGGGTCGATGGGCGGCTCTACTTCCACGAGGGGAAAGGCGCCACGCGCCAGATTGTCTTCTCGGTCAAAGGCGGGAAGCTCAAGCTGTCCGATCTCCGCGACCTCCGAGGTGTGGTTGACCGTGAGAAGGCTGAGATCGGAGTCCTCATGAGCCTGGACGAACCGACCAAGGCCATGCGGAAGGAAGCCGCCACCGGAGGGTTCTACGAGTCAGGGTACACCGGGAGAAAGTACCCGCGGCTGCAGCTGCTCACCGTTGCTGATGCGCTCGGCGGCAAGGGCGTCGACTACCCCAGGCTCACCGAGGGCGACCGCACCTTCAAGCAGGCCCCGGCGGCGAAGCGGGTGGTGAAGGAGTCGCCGACCCTGTTCGACGCCAGCGAACTGGGAGAATGATGCGCTCCCTCACCTCACCGCTGGCCACCGAGCGAGCCCGGCTCACCGTGGCCGGCGCCCGCCACTACCCGGGGCTGCTCCCCGGCACCTGGTACGAGGTGGCACCGGGGACCGAGGCTGGCGGTCGGGCGTCAGCGTTCGGCGGAGTCTTCGGGGTCGGCGGGGGGGAAGATGTTGAACTGCTCGGGTGGGGGGACGATCTCGATGACCTCAAGGATCTCTCGGGTCGTTGAGAGGGTGCCAGCTTGGGTGCGGGCCACGGAAGTGCGCAGCCGCACGCGCACGAGGTCGCCCCAGCGGAGTGAGACTTCGCGCTTCTTCGCCTGGTCCAAGAATTGGCGGTCAAGAATCAGAGCGTAGAACATGGGCTCCCCGGGGTAGGAGAACTGCCATTTGTTCCCGATCTTGAACACCGGAGAGACGATCTGCAGGACGGCCACGGTCTCCGCCGAGTGCAGGGTCTCTGTCTCCACGGCGGGCGCGAGGAACCACTCCCTGTCGGGCGACTGTATCTCCAGATCCGGCGCCTGGATGTCCTCCCCGGTCCGGAGGGTCGTGATCCCGGCCTCCGCCAGCGGCTGCGTCATCCCCTCGAGGGCGGTCCGGATCGGGTAGTTCATGACAAGCTGGGCCACCTGGAGCTGCACGATGGTGGAGTCGTTGCCGGCGGTGATGGTGGCCTGGTTGCCCTCCCGGGAGACCTTGCGAACCCGGCGGCCCCTGAGCCAGCGCAGCACGCTGATGAGGCTGCCGCCAGAGGTCGTCGCGATGAGGCCCAGCCAGACCAGGATTTCCTTTACCTGGACGGCCGTCAGGTCGGAGAGGGCTGTGGCGATGATCTGATAGGTGAACGATCCTCGGCGGAAGTCGCCGCTCACCTCGATCCGGACGTTGGTGTCCGCCCCGTGGATCAGGCGGGCCGAGTCGTCGACCAGTTGGGCGACGGATGCCATCGCGCCCGCCAACACCTTGGCGTCCATGCGACCGGTGGCCAGAGCGGGGCCGTCGTAACTCACCGAGAGGCGGGTGTCCGCTTCCGCCAGCTGGTCAGGGGTGGACATGGAGTCCAAGGTAACACATCGCCTTCGGGCCGTCTGCCCCCTCGATTGGTGGGATCTCGAGCCCCAGACTCCCGCTGTATGCAGTCGGATTGACGGCGGGGCCGTTGTCCATGGCACTGCATACAAGGTCAGATGGTTCCACGTGGAAAGCGTCGACCGTCCCGGGTCCGAATAGGGGCCGCGGAGCTGAGGCCCGGACGGCCCGGGCCCAGGCCATGGCCTCGGCCCACTCGAGTGGGGTGATCGGGGGCTGGGGCATGGGTCCTGCTCCTTGTGGCGGCCGGTAAGGACAAAGTCGCATGTCAACGGAATCGCAACGCCGAGGGCTCTATGGGGTGCGAGGTGGATCCGAGTACGCCGGCAGGGCGGTTGATTCAGGCGGTTTGGGATGCCTTAGCCCTGGCCAATCGGGACCCGGGTGTGCTCGAGTACGACCTTCTGGATGCCGAGGTTCGGCTTGCTCTGCCACGTCAGGACGGGACCCAGTCGGTGTTGCGGTTGCCCTACAGCTTCCTGGATGAATTGGTGCTGGAGGACCACGGGGTGAACCGATTCGCGGCTGGCTGGGTGGTGGGCATGACGAAGTGATCGGTGGCTGGGGCATGGGGGAAGGGTAGGGCGGACCGTCAACGCAGGCTCAAACGAGGGGGTGGGATGCGGGTGACTATTCACTGCCTGTGCGATGGAGCCAATGTCGCCCAGGGCATGAAGCTGAACATCCTCGGCGCGTTCAGCCACATCTGGGTCGGCGGGGAGTTCCCGTTTCGCTGGCCGAGCATGACCTACGCTGCCCGCTTGGAGGCGGAGCCAGGCGACCCCACCCAGTTCACGGTCGATTTGGTCATCGTGGACGAAGACGGCAATGTTATCGGTGGCGTGCAGGGGGTTCAGGGTAACCTTCCGGGACCGGTGCCAGCTGGGGAGGTACTCGCCATGCCACTCCTCTTGACGATCTCAGACGCCACCTTTGGTCGGCCCGGGACCTTCTCCTTTGAGTTGCGTATCAACGGGGTCCGGGAGGCAACTACGACCCTGTTCGTCAAGGAAAAGCCCCAAGTCGCTGGGAGTCCGTAGGTTGGGCCTGTCCCTCAAGGACTGCGGCGAGCTTCTTGCGGTCCTCCGGTCCAAGGCCGTAGGTTACTCGTACCGGGAGCTGGAGCGTTGGCTCCTCCGGGCCGGCTGCACCCTCGTTGCGGGCAAGTCGGGGGGGAGCCACCGGGTGTGGCTCCACCCACAGGGTGCTCGTCTCCCTCTCGTGGAGCCGGGGAGCGGCCCGCTGCTCCCGGTGTACGTGAAGCGAACGATCAGAATTCTTCGTGCGGAGGAAGCATGTCCAGACTAGATCGCGACCTGATGGGACTACCATGGGGGTATGTGGGGCCCCGCTTGGTAGTTGAGGACGGGATGGAGCACTGGGAGATCCAGATCCGCGAACTGCCCGATTTCTTCGTGGCCGGCGCCACTCGTGATGAGGTACTCAACGAGCTTCGTCCGGCACTGCGGGCCTTCCTCGAGAGCTACCTGGCACGTGGGGAAACCCCGCCGCTTCCCGAGGACATCGATCGGTGGCGCGTCGAGGTCACCGAGATCGTGAGCCTGAAGCTCGGGGAAGGAGTCCTGCAAAACCCTTCGGACAAGCCAGGGGCGACCATCGGCGGCCTCACCGATGGCCAACTGATCTCGGCCTGAGACACCACTGTTCGGATCTGAGTGCCCACCGCCGCCCCCGGGCGGCGGTTTCGTTTCCTACCGCCCCCCGATCAGTCCCCTGACCGACACCCCGCACGTCGCGCTCCGGTAGTCGAGCCCCTGGCTCGTAGCCCCGACGCCAATCGTGCAGTCCAGGAAGCCCAGCCGCCTGCCGCGACTGGGCTGCGTCGCCTCGAGGCCGGCAGCGATCGTTTCCCGGAGCCGGGCGCTCTCTCGGCGTTCCTCGGCCAGGTCGTCCCGCACCATGGCGAGGTCCATCCGGAGGCCGGCCATCGCCTCCTGGGCGTCCCCAACCCCCGCGCGCAGGGTGAGGATGGTGGTGCTCTGCTGGGCGATGATCTGTTCCTGCACGTGGATGATGGCGGCCGAGTCAGCGGACGCCTGAACCACGGCCAGCCGGCCCTTGAGCGAGTCGGTGACCGCTTCCGACTGATCGGCGCGAGCCGTGGCCCCGGCGACTCGCTGCCGCTCCCGCTCGTACCGCGCATCCGCCGCGGCGATCCGGACCGAGTCCCGGGCCCTGGCGCTGTCGGCCCGCGCCTGAGAGGCACGCAGCGTCGAGTCCGCCGAGGCCCGCCAGGCCATGAGCTGCTCGGTTCGATCCGGGACCGTCCGCCGGCCGAGCCAGAGCATGCCCACCGACCAGATCACGAAGCCCAGGACCCACCAGCGGGCCTTCACAGTCCCTCCTCGGGCTCGAGGTCACGGAACCGGAGCGCGGAGCTCCGGGCCCGGGCATTCCCCTCCTCGAGGCTGAGATCGTCACTGAGGTCGCTGACCACGCGGAGCAGGGTGGCCTCGGGGATCCGGGCCTGCAGCCGGCGGGCGACCGCCGCGGCCGCGTCGCGATCCGGGAAGTCTCCCGGCAGCTGCAGCACCATCCGGAAGCCGAAGGGCATCAGGGGACCTGAGCCAGGTTGGCGACGGTGTACACCACTTCATGCTTCCCGGCCCCGGCGCCGCCATTGTAGGTGTACTCGATCAGGGCCACATGCACTTCGCGGAGGGCGGTCGCCGACTCCAGTACCGTGTCCGCCGCCGCCAGTGCCAGCGTCAGGAGGCCACTCGTGGCGTGATAGGTACCGATGCCCGCATTCAGCACGTCCTGCGCGTCGCGGCTGTTGATGATGCTGCCGGTTCCCCGCACGTAATGGGTCAGCCGGATGGAATCCATGTCGGCGGCTGGCACCGGAAGGCCGACGGCACCACCCACCCCGACATCGCGCAGGGTCAGCTCGATCGTCGGCGTGGTGCCCTCGGCGATCGGATCCTGCACGGTCGTCCGCCACAGGTCGGTCATCGGCCCCTCCCGTTCACGCCATCGTGGGCGAGAACGACGTGATGGTGAACTGCTGTCCCGCGGCCAGGACGACGTTGTCGAGGGTCATGTCCCCGCCGCCGCCAGTGGCCGTGATGCTGCCATCCAGCCGGAGGGTGTCGCCGGCGTTCCGCAACCGGAACCACCCGGCGGTACCCGACGCATCGGCGGAGGGATCCTCCCACGTGTTGGCCTTAGCCTTCACGCCGCCCGACGCTGCCGCCCAGGGGGAGGAAGGTGTGGTCACGGTGGCCAGGACGGTGCCGGTGGCGGCATCGGTGACCGCGGCGGGCTGCGAGCCGGTGCGGATCTCGAGTACCGATCCCGCCGGAAAGTCGGTATCCAGCAGGTCCAGCATGGCGTTGCGGATGGCAACGCTGGATCGGAACGTCATACGGCAACTCCGGTCTAGGACGCCACCAGGGTGGCGTCGGTGGGGTGAGGAACAGCCAAACGGATAGCCGTGGCCCGCGGTGCGTTGGTGATCACGCCCGTCGCCCCCGGCATGAGGATCCGGACCGCCGTGGCCCGGATCGCGGTGTGGGTCGCGAACGGGGTCCCCACGTGCGCCGAGATACTGAGTACGAAGGCGACCGTGCCGACACCGACGATTGGCGAGACCGCGGTCGCGGAAGCCGCAAACCCGAACGGTAGGGAACTGGCCCCTGCCACCGGGGCCACGGCGGTGGCCGTACCCGACAGCGCAAAGGCCAGGGTCCCCGTGCCGACGATCGGTGCCACGCCCGTGGAGGTGGAGCCGAAGACCAGGGGGAGGGTGGCTTCGGCCGTCGTCACGACCCCCACGACGCCCGTGGCTGTCAGCGCGAAACCCAGCGGCAACGTGGCGGACGCCAGCACCGGCGCAGTGGCGGTCGCCGAGAGGCCGAACCCGAACGCCGGCGCCGCCGTCGCGCGGACCGGGGCGGTGCCGCTGGCGGTCACCCCGAACCCGAATGCCAACCCGGCCGCCCCCAGGATCGACGCTTGTCCAGTCGCCGTGAGGTTCAGGGTCAGGGAAAGCGTCGCGGCCGCCTGGACCGGCGCCTGCCCCGTAGCCTGCAGGGAGAACCCGAAGCCCGGGGTGGCTGCCCCCTCCACCGGGCTGGCCCCGGTCGCGGTGAGGCTCAGCGTCAGGGGCAATGTCGCCACGGCGGCAATCGGGGAAACCGCCGCCGCGGAGAGGCCGAACCCGAACGGTAGGGTCGCGGTGGCCGTCGTCTCGACGGTCAGCCCCGCACCGGGCCCCCGGAAGGGGATCGGGAATCCGCGACCAAACCGACTCATCTACCCTACTCCCACTCAGCGTAGACGTCGGCGTTGCAGGCGGCGGCCGCGGTCAACCGGAGCCCGAGTCCCTTGTACTTCGTCGCGCCGGAGACGAGGGACTGGACCTCGCGACCGAGCGGAGCCTGGAGGAGCAACGGGCCGGGGCCATTGAATCGCCACGCCTTGAGCCGGGTCAGCGTCGTGGGCTCGGCGGTGTAGTTGGTGCGGGCGGTCACCTGGGCGGGCGCCGTCGAGTCACCGGCGACGAACCCCCCAACCTGCTTGATGTTGGCGGTGGCATCGGTCGAGGTTCCTGTTCCCGCCTGCGTCGATTCCACCAGCTCGACGAGCACGAGCCCCCCGGCGTCGATCGAGACGGCGATCTCGGTCAGGGCCCGGATGGCCTGATTCGCCCCGGCAACGAGCATGAGCACGGTTTTCGCCGTCGCGGCGGACAGGGCGACAGCAGGGGCGTTGATTACATGGCGAGCGTTCATCGGTGCGACTCCTTACCAGAGGGCGGCCCGTTGGAGGGCAGTGGTGGTGACGCGGCGGCGGCCAATCGGCACAAAGGGCGCCACGGTGGCGCCGGTCACGGTGCCGTCGATCCCCCCGCCGGAGCGGTCCTTGACCACGCTGGCCCCGTCCTCCCCCAGCCAGTAGAGGGGCCCGCCGAGGCCATTGGGGTCGTCCTGCAAGACCCGAACCTCGTTAAGCGTCAGGATGGCCGGGACACAGCCAAAGACTCCGATGCGGCCGGGGAACGCTCGGTCATAGTTGTCGCGGTTGCCGATGATGAGCGGCCCGCCCGTATCTCCAGCCTGCGCCCCGTTGCCGAGTTGGCCGCCGCCACTCAGCGTGCGGGCCACAGCCAGCGTATTCAGGTCGCCAACGTAGATGCTGGTACTAACCGCCCAGCTCATCACCACCGCCACCCAGTACCACTTGCTTGTCGTGCTAAAGGGTGTGTCGCTGGTGACGGCGATCTGCGCGTCCGGTCCGGTACCTGTGGCGCTGTTGGCGATCAGCTGAAAGTTTCCGCCGGTCCCATTCAGCGTCACTTCCCATGCACGGGCATTGGTGTCGGTTCCCTTACGTCCCAATGCTCGATTGTTGATAAGACTCGTGGGATAGACCCAGCCGAACACGGTCAGGTCGGCCAGCGCCGTCAGGCGCGTGTCGGTCCCGAGGTCCACTCGGTCCGAGGTCGCATTCCCAAACAGCAGGCTCAAGCGACACGCTCGCGGGCCGTGCCGACCGTGCTATGCACTGCGGCGGCGCCCACACGCGCAGGGCTGGTTGAGGCCAAGGACCTGGCTGCCACAGGCGCAGCGCCAGCGCGGGCCCATCGCGGGGGCCGGCTTTTCCGTTACCCGTCGGCGATCGGTCACCACCGTCCGCACCAGCTCCGGCGCATGGGCTCGGCGCGCCGCGTGGCCGGTCTTGGCGCTCCAGCCGCACTGGGCATCGGCCTCCTGCAGGCTCAGCCCGTCCTCGCGCACCAGCCGGAGATACGCCTGGACCTTGGCCGGCGTCCGTCTGGTGTTGGTGGCGCGGCGCTCCCAGGCCGGCAGCCCGAGCTGGTGCCGCGCCAGCTCGCTGACCGAGCGCTGGCACCGGCCCATGGCCTCGGCCAGGTCTCCCGGCGGGACGTGCCCCCAGCAGGCAGCCACGATCCGCCGCTCGGTCGCCGTCATCTGGTCGGGGTTCGTGGGCAGGGGCTTTCGACGGCCCAGAAACCGTCGCCGGTACCGGTTCGCCGTGGTGACTGATACCCCAAACCGCTTGGCCAGGCGATGGTCTCCCATCGTCTGGGCCGCCCGGAGGAATGCGGCCCGGTCCTCCCCGGTCAGGGCAGGGGCGGGTCCCCTCACCCCGGCCCCATCCATCGAGGCCGCGCCAGGCGGGCCAGCCGTACCCCCTCCATGTCGGTCGGCGCGGCGCAGTAGGCCGACGGGCCAAACGCCCCACCGCCAGCCGACACCACGCAGAGGGACACGCTGTCGGCCCGCGCCCGCTGCGCAGCCGTCACGGCTCGCAGGGCCGGCGGGATCTTGGCATACTCACTGGCACAAGTCGCCGAGGCATCCGCGGTCCGCATCGCCACCTTGCCATCCCCGAAGACGATCAGGCCGCAGAAGTCGATCGACTGCCCCACCACCACCGTCGGGGACTCGGGAACCAGGAGGAATCCGTCGACGCGCAGCGCGTCCGAGATGCCGACGATCGTTCGCGTCAGGGTGAGGGGGGCGGCGCTGTCGGCAACCACCTCCACGGTGTTGACGCCCGGGGCGCCGACCCAGCCGCGCGCTGCAGAGCCGCTGGCGTCGGTGGTCCGAGTGGTGGTCGTGGTCCCCGTGCTGTTGGTGAACGTCCACCCCGTGGTCGCTCCGGCGACGGGACTGCCGTCCCGACGGGCCAGACGCACCGTCACCACCGCGCGGGTGGTATCACTGGCCACCAGCTCGATCGAGGCGACGGTCAGCACCCACGGCTCCACCGGGCCCGGCGGGGGCGGAGGAGGTGGGGGCGGAGGGGCCGGAGGCGGTGGGACCAGGAATCCCCGGGGGAAGCAGCTCATCCGATACCGGGCCACCTGCTCCACCTCCACCGTGCTGTCCGGCCAGGCGACCTGGAGCAGCAACATCCGACCGAGCGCCGCGTTGAGGGCGCTGTGGTTGCTGACCACGAGCCCATTGACGAAGACCCGGATGTTCGCGCCCCCGGCCTGGGGGAACGGGTTTTCCGTCGGGCCACACTGGGGCAGCTGGGCCGCCACCGGCCGCGCCAGAAGCACCATGGCCAGCAGCAGCGCCACCCAGGTCAGCAGTCGCCGCATCAGGTGTGCCCCGGCTGCGTCTTGGCCATGGAGAAGACCGACATGCCCGCCCCCGCGGCGATCGCCCCGCCGAGTCCGGCGGACATCCACCCCGCCAGATCGCCGGAGAGCTCCCCACCGACCGCCTTGACCAGGGCCGTGACGGCCACGGCCGCGATCAGGTAGGCCAGGCGCTTGGACCAGTCGCCGAGCTTCGTGAAGGCCGAGACGTGGGACATGAGGAACATCAGGGCCGAGGCCAGGACGGTGGCCAGTGGCAGCTGGTAGGTCGTGAGGAAGTCACGCAGCGAGGTCGGGAAGGTGGGATCCGCGACCACCGTCGAATCCTGGGCCACCAGGACCAGCGGCAGGCCGATCGCCAGGATCAGGCCCACGAGCAGAATGGCCGCCATCAAGCGGAGCAGGGGAAACCGATCCAGGGTGCGGGACAACATGGGGCCTCCTCGAGGTGATGGTGCGCTTACCGGGCGAACAGCCAGTTGGCCGGCACGGTGCGCAACCCGATGTGCAGGTGCGGGCCGCCCGGGGCCTTCACTTCAATGCCGAACTCGTACCCCCGGCTCTTGGGCCGAGGGGTCGTGACCACCGCCTCCGTGATGGCTGCCAGCTTCACTCCATCGGTCTTCCCGCCCACCTCGGCCAGCCAGGGGTACTTGAGGTCGATCGCGCTGAAGTCATCCAGCGGGTCGGCCTCCGCGAAGAGGTGCAGCGAGGTCTTGGACGACCCCGGCACCGCCCCGGTCCGGCCATCGCTGGTCACCGGGAAGGCCAGGTGCTTCCCGTAGATCCGGGTGGCCGCTTGGCAGACCCGATCGAGCCAGAAGAGGAACTCTCGATCGATCCGCGTCGGATGCCGGAATTCGTCGGCGGCGAACCGCCGGACCAGGGCGAAGTCCTGCAGGCTCGCGCGCATCAACTCCCCCGCCGGTGCCCGTGCCGCCGCTGCATGCGCGCGGCCCGCTTCTCATCCCGCTCCCGCCGGGCGTCCCGGTCGGGGCTCCGCTTCTCGCGGCGGGTCTTGCGTCTGGGCTTCATCGGCGTGGCGCCATCCGGTTGAGCGTGGCGTTGAGCTCCTTGAGCTCGGTGCGAATCTCGGCCAGCAGCGTGTCTTGCCGTCCCAGACGGATGTCATGACGCTCGATGCGCCACTCCTGCGTGACATTGACCGACTTCTGTGCCTGCAGGTCCTGGAACATCCCGCGGCCGAGCCAGCCGAGGATGCCGAGCAGGACGGCGCCGATGATGCTGGCCAACCACCGGAAGGTGAGGTTGCCGTTCCCCGCCGTGCTCATGCGGGCTCCAGCCGTCGCGGGCGCGGAGTGGCGGCCATCAGGACCTCCGCCGCGTCGACCATCATGGTCAGTGCAGCCCCGGCTGCGGCGCGATACTCCACGCCAGCGGGTCCGCGCCGTCGAACTTGATCCGCAGCCCACTGATGCTCGACCAGTACTGCGGGGCGATCCACCCGTCTGACCCAGCCCGCAGGACGATGCCGTCCACCGCGCCCTCGAAGCGGTTGCCCTCTCGAACGGAGATCCGTGTCCCCGCCAGATCGAGGCACACCGGGCCGCAGCTTTCAAACGCGTTGCCGTCGATGATCCAGTTCTGGGCATGATGGCCGATCACGACCGTGCCCTGAATCCGGCTGCCGAGGAGCCGGTTGGTGTTCGGCCCCGTCGCCGGGCCGCCCGTGGGCATCGCCCGCAGGGCCAGCGGGCCGCCGAGGTAGCTGGACTCGATCGTGTTGTAGTAGGCCGCGCCGCTGGCGGTCATCGCCCACTGGCCCGCCGGGGGCAGAATCCACACGCCGACGAACCGGGTGTTGAACATCCGGGAGAAGTCCACCGACCCCAGCAGGAGGCAGTAGCTGACTTCGATGAAGTAGGCGTCCAGCCCCGCCGCCACCCGGAGCACCGGCTGGCCGGCGGGCGCCGTGATGCTGCCCATGCAGTTGGTGAGGCGGACTGCGCGGACCTGGCCGTTGAGGCGCGGGGTGGCGGGGATCACCATCGCCGCCGTGATGTCCTTGCCCTCAAAGTCGACCACACCACCGAATACCGCCGCCGCCGCAATCGCTGCATTGACCTTGACGGTCTCGTCCCCCACCCCCGTCACGCCGTAGTCGGAGATCCGGATGGCCAGTGCCACGGGACCGGGGTCCGGTGCGGTGGGGAGGGCGGGGGAGCCACAGGCCGCCAGGAGGAGCAGGGAGAACCAGCGATACATGGACGCCTCGTCAGCCTGGGAAACGACGCGCGGCCCGTCCCCGGAGTGGGAACGAGCCGCGAGGGCTGCGAGAGGAACCGCTGATGTGCTTGCAATCTAGGGAACGAGGCGGAACTCCGCCACCTGCCCCCCCTATCGGCGCCCGAGGGCTTCCGACAGCGTCAACAGCCCCGGCAGGACCCGCCAGATGCGCCCGCTGCCGTTCCAGGGGGTACCCGCAGCGGCCGCATTGTCACCCAAGGCCAACAGAGTGGAACCCCAGCTCGCGATCCGGGCCGTGGCGGTGCTCCAGCTGCTGAATCCGCCTCCCACATCGAGGCGAACCGTCGGGGCGTCCGGGAAGCCGGTGAGCTGCACCGCACAGGCAATGTCACCCGCGGGGATGGCCGCGCTGACGGTCTGGGCCCCGCTGCCATCGTGGAGGCTCGCGACCAGGTTCCGGGCGCTGGCGTCGCCGTACAGGGCGAACCGCGCGCCCGAGGCTCCCCAGCTCAGGGCATACTGGTGGGCGCCGAGCGCCCCGGACACGTCTGCCCAAGTCGGCCGCCGCGAGGTGAAGAGCACCGTACAGTCCTGGGGATCGACCAGGAGGCTGCTGGTCAGGACGTCCGCCACGCGCGCGACCGTGGCGGAGGTGGTCGGCAGATAGCTGCCGGGCCAGAGCGCGTTCTCGGCCTGCACCCCGCCGACGTAGAGGGTCCCCGTGCCGGTGGTCACCAGCGCGGAGGTGGTGGCGGGATAGATCTCCAGCTGATTGGTGTTCGCCGAGGTCACACTGCTCGTCTGGAGGAGGACCCGGAAGACGCCTCCCCCGCCATTCTCCACGCCGATGAGGGTCCCGGTGGTCATGGCCACACTGGGCACCCCCCCGCTCCAGGTGATGGTGGCCAGGAGGCGATTGGCGGCCGCGGAGGTGTCACGGAGCCGCACCACACTGCTGGTGCTGGTTCCCTGCGCGATGTAGACCGCGACGGCCTTCACGGCATTGGCAGTGAAGGTGACGGCCTGGCTGTACCCCTCCAAGTTGCCGGCGGCATCGTCGCCCAGCAGATCCAGGACCAGCATCCCCGCCCGCTTCGCCGCCGCGACCCTGGTGGGGGTGCCGATCGCCGCCCAGGTGGTCCCGAAGTTCTCGGACCGGAGGCAGAGGTTGGTGGCCGCGCCCTCGAGGGGTCGGCCCGCCACCCCACCGAAGGACTCCAGGCGGGCCTGGTGCGCGAGCACCTGGGTGAGACCGCCCCGGCTGTCCCAGGCGGTGGCGAGGCTGTTCCTCGAGTGGGTCAGGGCGCCGGTCGGAGTGAGGTAGAGTCCTCGGTCGGGGTGGTCGGCCACCTCATAGCCGAACAGCAGACTCGTCCGGGCCTCCACCAGGTCGCGCGGGAAGGGCCTCATGTGAGGTATGCCTTTCGGGCGAAGAGGGTGCCGTAGGTGGTGGCCCCGGTGAGCTCCACCGTGTCACCATCCCCCCAGACGGGGAACCGGTCGGTCGACCCTTTCCAGCTGTAGGCATCCACCACGGTCGGCGTGGAACCCGTGATCCGCTGGATGCGGTGGTGCTCGGTCTCCAGGGCCACGTACTCACTGGCCCCCGTCGTACCGGTGAGGGTCAGTTCCCCGACGACGGCGCCGGCCCGGTTCCGGGTGCGGAGGATCGTGCTGGTCGTGATCCCCATGATGTGCACCAGGCCGACGGTGGGCGCCCCGCCCCACGGCACCCGGACCGCGGTCTGGGGCGGGAGGGCGACGATCTCCGGCTGCACGGCGTAGTAGAGCGGGTCGGAAGCCAGGAACTGCAGAGGAATGATCAGTTCCGGGTAGACCAGGGAGAGCTGGACCGCCTGGGCCGACCCCTCGGTCAGGATGGCCTTGACGTACCGATCTGGGGCGTCGCTGATCCGGATCTGCACCTCGCCCTGACAGGCGGCGAGGAGGGCGTCGACAGCGGCACGGCGCGTGCCCAGGGTGTACCCCGAGGCGTGCACGACGCCCAGGGTCAGCTGGCGACTGCCGGCCGTCGCACCGACGGCGCTCGGGCGCTGCCCGTACCAGCCCACGGGGGTGCTGGCCCCCGGCTGCAGGGTCGGGACCCGAACCCAGCCTTGGAACGGTTCGCAGAGGATGAACCCCAGCTCGTCGTTGGGCCGGTCATTGATCCAGAAATCGGTCACAGCACCCCCGCGGCGGCCAGGGAACGGATCAGGGACGGGGTCCGGGTCTCCAACTCGATGATCGGCCGCTGGCCCGGGCCGCGCGCGGTGGGCATGGGCAGGCTCCGACGGATGGCCACGACGCGCGGGTTGGCTGCCCGTGCCCGTTCGGTGTCCTGCAGGACCGTGCGTCCACCAACCACGTAGGGACGATCCGGATCGTCCTCGATGACCCCACACTCGTACTGGAGGACGGGATCCGCGAGGTCTCGCAGGGCTCGCTGGCTGACGTGGTAGAGCTCCCCGTTGTGGCTCATGAACTCCATGCCGGGGGTGATGGCGGCCTCGGGCCCCAGGGTGAGCTGATACCGGACGGGGTACATCGTGAAGGTGCTGGATGCGTTCATGCCCCGAATCCAGAGGGAGAGCATGGCCGTCGAGGTCATGGTGTACTGGCAGCTCAACGTGTAGACCACCAGCGCCTTGTCACTGTAGGTCGCGGTGTCGCCCCCGGTGGCGCTGGCCAGGACCGTGGCCCCGCTGCGCAGCTCGATCTTGAGGTCGGTGTTCGGCACGAAGCCGAAGTAGCGCCAGACCGCCACCTCCACCGTGGCCCAGACCGTGGAGCGCCCCGGGATGTAGGGCACCGGGAAGTGCTTGCCGACGCCGATGGTCCCGCCCGAGCCATGCGGCACCGCGAGCCAGGCATCCCGGTAGAACAGGTCCTGCCTGAGGTTGACGCCGCTGCGCTCGATGACCACCGTGTCACCGTTGGTCAACCCGGCGGCCAGGGTGGTGTGGAAGAGCCGCACCTGCGCCTTGCCGGCGCCGTCCACCACCGCCCGGGTGGCGGCATGGCGGGCCTGCGTCGGGAAATAGTCACCGACCTGAATGACATCTCCAGGGGTCATCCCCTTGAGGAAGATGTCGGTGGCCCCGCTCGACTGGTTCCCGTCCGCCTGGGCCGCGAACGTGGTCCAGCTGGAGGCGTCCGGACTGTTGAATCGGAGCTGGGGCAGCCCGTTGGTCCCCCGCTCATAGTCGGTGAAGTCCGCCTGCTGGGCATCGGCGAAGACCGTCCAGGGGTTGAGCACGTAGTTGCGCTCCCCTCGGAGATCCGGCCGACTGAGGGGCCGGGTCAGGGGACCGTACTGGGCCAGCGCCGCCGGGTGGATCAACTCGGACCGCCACCCCCCCGCGAGGGAGGTCCGGTAGCTGACCAGGTCCCCGGCGCTGATCGGGGCCACCGTGGCCACCGACTCGGTCTGAGAGGCCACCGCGCTGGCGGTGATGGGGCGCCGGAGGGCGAGCCCGCCCGTCGCCGGGACATACCACCCCAGGTACCCGTGCCCGCTGGGAATGCCAAACAGCACGACACCCTGGGCAGCGATCGAGGGTCCGACCCGCGCGAGTGCGGCGGCGGCGAACGTCACCGACACGATACTGGTGCCCGACAGGATCAGGAATCCATTGGTGTCATAGGCCACGATGACCTGGCCAGCCGTCGCATCGAAGTGGCAGAACTTCGGGCTCTCCACCGCGGTCAGGCTGGTGACGATCGCTGGGGTCCCGCTGGGGTCCCAGATCGTGACGGCGTCGGCGGTGTCCCGGGTGACGTAGAAGTAGCCCTGGGTCCCCTGGGTGGGGTCGTAGGTCACCCCGTAGGAGACCGAGAGGTTGTTCAGGGTGTTGCTGATCGTGTTGGTGTTCGGGTTCACCAGATAGGCGTTGCCGTCGGAGAGGTTGGTCACGAAGAGCCGGTCGCACCCGGAGCCATAGCAGATGTCGAACGCGCCGGCGGGCGTCGCGAAGCCGGTGATCGTGGCGGTGACCGCATTGGTGTTCGGATTGATGACGCTCACCGTGTGATCAGTGAGGTTGGTGACGTAGATCCGGTCCACCGAGGTGGCATGCGCGAAGTAGTAGGGCGCGTTGCCGACGGTGATCGTGGTGGTCAGGGTCCGGGCAGTCGCATTGTAGACCCGGACCGTGTTGCTGCCAGAGACCGCGACAAAGACCTGGTCGGTGCCGGCGTGATAGTGGATGCCCCGGACCGCCGCCGGCTGGACCAGTCGCGCCACGAAGGCGTGGGTCACGCCGTCGTACACGAAGACCAGCCCCGACGCCTCGGCAACCCAGATCAGGCCGGTGCTGCTCACATAGCACTGATCCCGCGGCGTCAGGGTGGAGTCATACTGGGTGGAACCGGGTCCCAGATCCTCCGGCCAGATCCACTTGTGGGGGATCAGCTTCTCGAGGTAGAGCCCGGCGTGCTGGTCCTCCCAGTAGATCGGGCCCTCATTGCCCTCTGGATCCTCGACGACAATCGTACCGGCCCCGGTCGAGACGACGCGCGCGGCATATTCTCCCGCATCGGTCGCGGCGGTCCCACCGTCCGGCACCGCGCCCTGAGGAATGATTCCGGTGGCCTGCGGATACCCGTCGGCCACCCGGCTCAGCGCCGTGACATTCCCCCCGGGCCCGATCAGGCTGACCGGCTGGGGCGCCGCCGCGTTGACACTGGTGATGTCCAGGAGGTAACGGGTGTCCCCATCGCGCCGGAGCCGGACCTCGTAGTCCGTGCCCCGCACGATCTCGCGAGCCAGCCAGAGACAGGTCTGCATCGACCAGGTCTTGGTGAGGGGCAGCGTCGGAGTGATCGTGCCGGCCTCCACCCAGGTGATCCCCTTGGCGGCTAGACTGGTCAGGATGTAGTTGGCGACCACCTGCGCGGGCGTCAGCAGCGCGAAGCTCAGGGCATAGGTGGGCACCCCGCCCAGGCTGAGACTCACCCGGACGTCGGCCAGGTCATGCAGGATGGGGACGGCCTCCACGGTCACCGTGGGCGAGGTCGCCTGGTCCTCGATCTTCTTGATGCGGTACTCCAGCACTCCGGGGGTCGCCGTGTCCGCCATGGTCGCCTCGAGGAGCCGGAGCACCCGGCTCCGCACCAACAGCTCGACCCCGGGGGTCTCGCGCCGGACGACCAGCCTACACAGGGCCGCCCCGTCCAGGGCGTCCCCGTACTCACAGGACTCCCAGGCCGGGATCTCCCCCAGCAGGCTGGCCCCCGGCGCACAGAGGACGTTGGATGCGACCTGAATGGCACTCACAGGGCCGGCGGGCTCCCGGAGGCCGTCGCTTCCAGCTGGCCCTGGCTCGCGAGGACCCGATCCAGCGCCTGCCCCGGGGTCTCTCCGGAGGCGGGATTGATGGTGATGCTGAGACTGCTGCCCCCGAGGGCCTGCCCACCCGCACCGGTGGCGCCCCGGGTGATGGTGGTGGGCTGCCCGCCTGCCAGACGCACCAGCTGCCCCGTGTTGATGGCAATCGTGGCCAGGTACGCCGACATGGTGTCGGCCTGACTGGAGGTAATCGACCGGCCGTCAAAGCTGGTGGTGCGTTCGGGGCGGAGCGCCCGTTCCGGGTCAATCGCGGCCGCCAGGCGATCCTCCCGGTCCTGCAGGTCGCGGACCCGTTCCGCCTCCTGCACTTGCCGCAGAAAATCAATCAGGGTCTGGGAGAAGCCCGCATTCTGGGCCTCCTCAATCTCCCGGGCGTTCTGCACCTGGCGCCGGAGTTCGTCCGCCGCGTCCTGTTGCCCAAGGGCAGCGAGGAACCGGACGTCGAGGTCCTGGCCCAGCTTCCGCTCGGCACGGAGTCGGTCTTCGGTCGCCTTGGCCAGGCGCTCCTGCGTCTCGCGCTCATCCTCCAGGAGCCGCAGGCGCTGCGCCTCGGCCTCGCTCAGCCGCTCGCTGGCCACCCGAAGACGCTCGAGCTCCTGGACCTGCAACAGGATGGCAAGGGTCTCCTCCGTGGCCCCTTGTTCGCGCAACGCGCGGAGCTCGCGTTCCTGGTCCAGCAGGAGCCGCAAGTCCGCCGCGGCCTCAGCCTGCCCCGTCGCCACCAGCCGGCGCACCCCAAGGTCCTCCTGGGTCAGGCGATTGACCTGCGCCACCGCCTCTGCCGTGGCCCGGGCCTGATCCTCAAGCGCCTGCAGCCCCGCGACCAGCTCGCCCTCGATGACCGCGTTGAATCGCTGGAGGACGTCTTCGCTGATGATCCCGTCTCGGAAGAGGTCCTGCAACCGTTCGAACTCCTGAATCGCCCGGCTCGCGAGGCCGGCCTCCGCCGCGCCCCGCGCGTTGCCGGACAGGGTCAGTTCGCGACCCAGCAGGTCCCGCTCGACGCCAGCGCCCTGGCGCGCACGCGCGGTGGCCGCGATCGCCAGCTCGCGCGCGAGGGCCTCCGCCTCCAGGGCCTGCACGTGAGCCAACGCGGCCCGGGTGACCTGATCATATCCCGTGCGCTCGGCCTCCAATCGCTCCGCCTGTTGCCGTGCGAAGAGGCGGATGGAGGCCGCCGCGTCGCTCCGCCCCTCCGCATCCGCCAGTCGCGCCGCGATCTCCTCGCGGTACGACGCCTCCTGCTGGGCGAACGCCCGACGAGCCTCCTCGATGGCCTTGGTCTCCAGCTGGCGCGCCCGGGCCAAGTCTTCGAGGAACCGGCGCTCTTTGAGGAGGTCCTCCAGGCTAGAGCGGTTGAAGTCCCCTCGCCGCAGCCGGCTGTCGATGACACCCTGACGCGCGGCGATCGATTCCGTCGTGTAGTTCGCGGCATCCCCCCCCACGAGGATCTTGTTGCGCGCGGCTGCCTGGTCGGCGAACGCCAGGAACTGGTCCTCCAGGTCCTGCAGGGCCCGCACCAGCTGGCTCTGTCCCCCGATCGAGTCCGCGAACCGGGTGAGGGACCGCTCCCAATCCGCTGTGGCGGCCCGGAACCGAGCCGCCTCCAACTCGGCCTGGCGCCGGGCTCCGAGGATGGACTGGACGATTCCCACGCCCGTCCCGACCAGGTCGAGCACGTTGGCGCTGGACAGACCGGCCGTGGGGTCCTTGGCCCGCCGGCGGGCCAAGTCGTCGATGACCCGCGAGATGCCGTCTGCCACGTCCAGGAAGGCATCGGGGACGACTCCCAACCTGGCCACCAGGTCGATCGCAGCCTCGCGGGTGTCTCGCATCGCCGCGATCTGGCGGGCACGGATCTCTGCTTCCTCGTCGGCCACGGCCTGGAGGCTGTCGAGATAGGCTTCGTGCCGACGCCGGATGGTGGCGATGATGCCGGTATCCCCCCCGCCGACGGTCTGACCGGCGGGAAGGGTGGTGAACCGGGCGACGAGGTCCGCCCCGCGTGCGGCTTCCGCCGCAGACCCCAAGCGCGTGCTGCCCAGCCGACTGGGCTGGTTGTTGAGGAACTGGTTGTTGATCTCGAGCAGCAGCCGGAGCCGCCGCTGGTCATCCTCCATCTGCTGCTTGCGGATCCGGTCCTGCTCGGCCGCCGCGGCACGCAGGCGGCGGAGCTCGGCTTCGTGCTCCCGATCCTTCCGCGCCTGGTCCTCCTTGTCTCGGCGTTCCCTGACCAGCCGGAATTCTTCGGCGGCCCCCTGGAGGCTGCGCAGGCGATCCTCGGCCGCGCGCGCCTGGGCCTCGAGGTTACCCAGGAGCACCGCGCCGAGATCCCGGTCCCGGCCCCCAGCGCCGGCGGCTGCGCGCACCTGCTCGATGCGGGCCCGCAGCGCATCCAGGGCATCGGCTGCCTCGATCGCCGCCTGGTTCGCGGTCGCAAAGTCCACCCCGAGGGTCGTGCCTTGCTCGGCCAGCCGGGCGGCGCGGAGCCGGTCCGCCTTCTCAATGAGGTCGAGGAGGGGGCGGTCAGCGGCCTCCGCATCCTCCTTGAGCTTGGTGATCAGGGCGGACAGCGCTGCGACGCCGGCCGTCGCGCCCAGCATCAACCCACTCCCGATGGCGAACTGCCCCAGGGTCGAGACGACCCGCCCTGCTGGGCCGGGAAGGCCGGCCAGGGCAATGGTCGCCGTTTGCAGCGGGGCGCGCAGCTTGCCGAACCCCTCGGCAGCGACGGTGGTCACCGGCGCGGTCTGCTGGACCGCCTCCGAGGCGGCCTTGATGCGGTCGGCGTAGGACCTCGTGGCGTTGATGTTGGCGAGGAGCTCGTCCCGAACTCGGGCGAGGGGGTCCACCGCGGCCGCGGTCTTGGCCGTGAATCCGACCGTGGCGGTCTCTGTCCGGACAAGCTCCTGCGTCACCCGCTGGTGCCCATCCACCAGGCTCTGCAGGACCACCGGGGTCTGCTGCAGTGTCTGATGCATGCTGGTGGTCGCCGTCTTGATCCGCTCGGCACTGGCCACGGCCAAATCCGCCCCGGTCTTGGACCCGGACGAATCGATCGCAACAGCCAGCGTGGAGAGATCAACACCACCAGGCATCAGGACTTCTCCTTGTGGAGGCTCGCGAGCCAGGTGTCATCCAGCCGACAGAGGAGCCGGACCAGCTGGGGTGCCACCACTCGCCGCGTCAGGCGGGCCCAGGCATCGAAGTCCGTCCAGGTGAGCGGGGCGGGTCCATGGGCGCCACTCCCTCGGCGCCCGGAGACCTCGAGGAAGTCCCGCCAGACGCCCTGCAGCAACTCGGGGCACTCTGGGCCGTCCAGCTCAGCGGGACGTCGCCCGGTCTGTCGTTCCACACCTTCCAGGTGGACCCGCAAGCTCTGCCCGTCGGACTGCGGCCGATTCAGGTGGAACTGGTGGGTCGCATAGGCGATCAGCTCGTCGCTGACCGCCTGATAAAATTTCCCGTCTCACTCACGAAGCTGGCGACCTGACGCCGCAGCCAGGGGAGCGCCGCGTAGACCTTGCGGGCGTGCTCCGGCGAGCAGGGCAGGGGTGCGCCCTGCCAGACGATGCCCGCCCAGCTGACGGTGCACGCTACGAGCAGCTCCAGGGTTTCGGCTTCGATCTGCGCCGCGGTCGTCTGGCTGCGGCGCTTCCTCAGCCGCTGGTCCAGCATCGCCTGCTCGGCCTCCCGATAGACGGCGGAGTCGTGCCCCAGCAGGTGAATGGTGACCGCCTGTCCGGCCTCGTCACGCAGGACGGCGTCGGTCTCCGGGTGTCGCACTTCCATCGGCACCCCATCCTCGACGGGGGCCAGGGTCGACAGGTCCAACATGGCACTCCTTCTGGGGCCTTGCCCCGGGGTGGTGCGGCGCCTGGCGCCGCGGTTACAGCGTGCTGTCCTGGATCAGCAGGGTCGTCGACTCGAAACCGGTGGCGGCCGGCTTGAGCAGGGCCTGGAAGTTCAGGGTCTGGACCAGCGCCTTCTCCCCGTCGTCCTTGCCCGCACTGCCGAGCTTGACCCGGCTCATGTAGAAGCTCAGGAAGTCGGCGGTGATCGTGTTGTTCGTCCGGAGCATGAACCAGAGCTCCGTCTCGGTCTCGTTCAGGAACAGGTCGCGCAGCGTGGCGTCCTGCAGCACCGCCGTGACCTGACCGTTGATCACCACCCGCCCGCTGAAGATGTCGGGGCTGACGTTCGCTCCGATGACCGGGACGGTGCTCAGGTTGCGGGCCCCGGTGATCTGGGCGGAGGTGAGGATCGCGACGTCGGCCCCCGCAACGCGGATGACCCCGTCGACCGCGGCGTTGAGCCCGGTCGTGGTGGCGGCGGTGGGGCTCGTGAAGTAGACCGAGCTGCCGGGGGTCATCGACCGCCCCAGCAGGGTGAACTGGGCGGTCGCGAGTCCGGTGGCGGGGAGCCCCAGCTGCATGCCACCAACCTTGACGTCGTTGTAGAGCTCCGAGAGGCTCACGTCCGGGAACCAGTGCTCGAACCCGAAGTAGTCGTTGGTGTGGCCCGTGAGCGGGGTGTACGTCGGCTTGCCGACCACGGTGCAGGTGACCGAGTCACCCGACGCCTTGGCGGCGACGACCTCACCCAGGAGCCCCGAGGTGGTCATGACTGTGGCCGTGAGGGCCGTGATCCGGTAGTTCCGGGTGTTGTTGGCGGTGCCCGTGGTGGTCCATCCGGTCCAGCGCACGATCATGCCGACCCGGAACCCGTCGGTGATGAAGGAGCCGGCGGCGCGGGTGAAGGTCCCCGGAGGGCCGGCGGCCGCGGTGACATTCGTCAGCGCCCCCGTGGTCGGGGCGGTGATGAAGTCCTTGCCGAGCAGGGCCGCCATCAACAGCGCGTAGGTCCCGGGAGACAGCTCGCCGTTGAGCTGGCCCGGGGCCGACTGGATGCCGTGGCGGAAGTCCGAGACCTGCAGGTGGCTGACCTTCTCCGCCGCCTGGTAGGTGTCCTTGACGATGTCGAGACTGGAGGTGACGTGGCGCAGCTCCTGGCCGCCCGTCGTCCCTGCGGCCACCCCGAGGCCCGACTGCTTCTTGAACCGCACCTGCTTGAGTGTGCCTGACCCGAGTGGCATGCTGCCTCCTGGTACTGGGCCCGGGGGCCCGGTGAACGCCTAGATCACAACGTCTGGATCGATTCCCGCCGCCAGCGCACCTCGCAGGGCACCTGGTACCACGCGTCCCCGCGCCGCCCCCCACTGCGCCGGCTGCCGGTGCACCGGACCGTCTGCTCCACATCGGCCACCAGCGTCAGGCCGTCCGGAAACGCGGTCAGAATGCCCCGCGCCAGCGTGTCGGCCGCATCAGGGCCGCCATGCATCGGCGCAAAGAGGTCGACGAGGAACAGTCCTTCCTCAATCACCCAGGCCCCGTCCGCCGGCGCCGTGAGCCGGTTCCGCCCACCGAAGAGCAACTGCGTCCGCAGGTGCATCGTGCTCAGGCTCGGCTCGACCTGCTCATTCTCACCAGCGATCAGTGCCGGCAGCCCGGACACCGTCGCCAACCGGGCGGACAGCGCCGTCCGGAGCGCGGCATCCATCAGAGCTGCCCCGTCACCCGCAGGCGGCGGAGCCGACCGGACAGGAAGGCCCCGACCTCGTCCACGACCGCCTGGGCCTGGGCCAGCACGAGGCGGACGAACCCGTTCGGCGCCTGCCAGGACCGGCCGTTGACGCTCTTCGGACCGAAGCCCACGTAGTACCGCCCCAGGGAGTCCTCGCCCACGAATCCGTACTCGAGGCGCTTGATGTACGGCGCGTTATTCGACAGGTAGATCGTGTCGCCCGCCTTCGCGGTCGCGATCGCGGCGAGGGTCCGGGCCTCTGCCTCTTCCGGCGAGCCTGCCGCGGGGTTGTTCGGGATGGCCCCGACCCCCCCGTCCCAGCTTGAGCGCGCGAACCCGGTATCCACCGGGGTGCCAGGCCCGTACTTGCCCCCGCTGGAGACCTCGTTGAACACCGTCTGCGCGACCGCCTGCGGGAGCAGGTCGGCCTTTTCCCGGACCTGCTCCTGCCACTGGGTGAGCTCGCCCAGGAACTGCTCGATCGTGGCTCCGCTCATCGGCTGATCACCACCCGGTAGTGCGCGACGGCGCGTCCGCTGGGGTTGAGCGGGGGCCCGGAGAGGACACGCCACTCCAGCCCCTCCCATTCGACCAGCATCCCGTCCTGGGGTGGGAAGGCGAGACCTGTCGGGGTCACACTGAGCACGCGGGACCGTTCCCGAACCATCTGCCGTTCGGCAAACCCATCCGATGCGCTGCCGCGAGCCGGCACCCCCGTCGCCTCCCCTGACGCGCGGTTCCCGTCCGAGTCGACGAAGACCACCGGCCCCCGGACGCTGCCGGGGATCATGCGAAAGCCTGCCCGCACCACCTTGGCCAGGTTCATCCCCGCACCAGCCTCGACTGCGTGGCGTACACGAGGCCCCGGAGCCCGGGGAGGATTTCCTGCTGCATCACCCGCTGGACCGGGGTGACGCTGGTGGCGCCGGGTTCGAATGTCAGGGAGACCTCCCCACCCAGGCTGATCGAGGAGAGTCCTGCGGCGAGCGCGAGGTCCTCGTCCTCAGCCGCCTGACTCGCCAGCCAGAAGGCCAGCAGGCAGGCGGCCCGTACCAGGGCCGGAGGAAGCACGGTGGTCGCGAAGGTGCCCCAGCCATCAGGGATTCGGGCCCCACTGCGGGGCCAGGCCAACGCCTGGACGGTGTCGACCCGACTGCCCACCCAGGCCAGCTGGTCGAGCAGTTGGGTCGCCGTGACGAGGCACGCGGCCTGCACGGCCGGATCTTCGTCCATGAAGGCCGTGGGCGGTGGGTGGCGCCCCTCCGCCTCCGTGAGCGCCTCGGCCACGGTGGCGTAGCTGTTCGCGTTGGACGCGCCCACCGTGGCGACGAGGGTCAGGGCCATGGATCAGTCCGCGGGGAACTCGGCCTCGAGGATGGCCTCGATCGCCGCACCCTTGTTGGTGTACTCGACACCGATGGCCTCGGCGAGCACCTGGACCTCGGCCGCGGGCAGCTTGGTCAGGGCCTTGGCCCGAGTATCCCGACCCTCCGAATTTTCCCCTCCCTCCTCGTCCACACCCGCAAACCGGGTGTGCCGTGCGGGGTCGAAATCGGCGGCGTTGATCAGGATGCCGTCGGGATAGTCAGGGTCCTGGATCCGGACCGTGTCACCTGCGCCCATGGCCATACTCCTCGTGGAGGGGGTGGGACACCTGAGCGGGGTCAGCAACCCCCGCTCAGGCGCCGTGGGATCAGCCGAGGAGGCGGACCCCGAACTCCGGCCGGAAGCTCTTGACGCCCCAGAGGCAGGACACCGCGAGCTTCGACTGGTAGTGCTGCCGCTGCAGCTCGACCGTGATGGCGAGCCCAGTCTGCGGATCGGTCAGGCTCTCGATGAACCCGATGCCCGACAGGGCCCGGAGCGGCCGCGACGCGAACGAGATGGCGTCCCGGTGCATCACCGGCATGGCCTTGTGGGTGGCGACGAGGGTCATGAGCTCGGACCCGGCCTTGGCGGTGGTCAGCGCCGGCGCGATCTGCACCGTGGTGTTGCCCACGGCCAGGGTCACATCCGCGAGAACCACGTAGCTCTGGGTGTCCCCGGCAAACGTGACGACATCGCCCTTCACCAGCGGCGCGGCGTTGGTGGCCTTGGCGATCGAGATGGTGCCGGTGCGGCCTCCGTCCGTCGACCCCGCGCCGACGGCATGGGCGCCGTTGACCGTGGCGTTGCCGGCGGTCAGGGCGGTCGAGGTGTGGGTGTGGACCAGCTGGTCCATCATCAGGTCCACGCCGTAGGCATTCCCGAGCACCCCGGTGATCTTCGCGGCGCCCTCTCCCCGGGCGTCATACCGGGTGATGTTGTCGATCTTGAGCGCCTTGGCCTTGGCGGCCGGCGTGAGGACGCCGACGCGGCCGCTCGCGGGGCAGCGGGACTCATCGAGCAGCTGGATCGCCGCCAGGAGCGGATCCTCGTTGGTGGCGAACGGGTTGGTGCCCGCGGCGCCCGCCACGTTGTAGAACCGGATGGCCTCGTTGTAGATGCTGGCGTTGACCTTCTCGACCAGCGCCACCACCATCGCGTCCTGCTCGGACCCGAACACGCCCTGCTGGATCTCGCCCAGCTGCTTGTCGGTGATGTTGGTGGACACGTCCCAGTGCTCTTCGAGCACCATCGGGACCTTGGACGGGGCCGCGGAGTCACCCTCGACGGGTGCGGCGCCGGGCGTCACCGCCTTGGCCACGTAGTTGGTCGGGTAGGTGACGTTGATGGTGTCCCCGCGCTCGGCGGGGGCCTTGTCGAACGTGGTGTTCACGACGCGAGTCGCGAGCGCCTGGGCGCGCGCCTTCAGGAGGAACTGCGCCATGAACTGCTGGAGGACGGCGGTGTAGACGCTGGCCATGTGGAATCCCCTCAGGGTGGGTGCGCCACACGGCGCACGCAGGTTGACTCAGATTCGAGTGAACCGGCGAGCGCCTCGCGCCTGCCGTTGCCCGCCCTGCGGGCCGTGCTCCAGCGATGACCCAACTACTGCGCGACGGTGACCTTGCCGCTGGCGACGCCCTCGAGGTTGTCCAGCATCTGGTCGGCAGGGATCACCGTCGTGGAGGCCGATCCTCGCCCCTCCGCCCCGGTCCCGCTCCCACCGGACCCCTGGAACGCTCCGCCGTACTCGGGCTTGGCCCGCAGCTCCTTCAGGCGGTCCTCCACCGTCAGGAGGGCGTTGTCCGTCATTCGGTAGCGGGGCTTGCCGTCGGGGCCGAGCACCGCGGTGACCTGCTTGCCATCGACCATCATCACCTTGAGCTCGGACTGGATCAGGGGAAGCAGCAGCGCCGAGTTCCCCTTGATCTCGGGCTTGCCCATGGCTTCCAGGGCATCCCGCTCCGCCACCGACTTGAAGAGGCCGCTCTCCAGTTCGGCCAGCTTGGCCTTGAGTGGCTCCACCACGCTGGTGTGTTCCTTCGCGAGCTGGTCCCGAAGCGCCTTCTCCCGGGCCTCCCAGTCGCCGGCTTGCTTGTGCTTCTCGGCCTCCGCCTTCTCCTGCGCGGCGAGGGCGGCGCGCGCCTTCTCCGGGTCGATCCCCTTCAGGGGTTCGAGGGCGTCCTTGAGGGCCTTGAGCTCGCCGAGCAGTTCGGTGTTCTTGCCCTTCAGGCCCTTCACGATCTCGTCGACCTTCGCGTCCATCTCGGCCTGCGTGTACGTCTTGTCGCCGTCGGCCATCGAATCCTCTCCGCCTTGCGGATGGGGGTGTGCCGCCTCGCGGCATCAGGGACCAACGCCAAAACGGCCCGCACCAAGGGTCTGGTGCGAGCCGCGGGGGCTGCGTATCGGTACATCGAGGGTATTCCCCTCAGACTTCCCCTGTAAGATGGGAAGGCCACGCGACTTCGGCAAGCCCCCTCAGAGCGCACCCCGCAGGATGCGCTCGCGCGCGGGGGCGGGCGATTGCCCGCGCCGGAATCCCTTCAGCACCAGCCGATTGATGCAGCGGCAGCGCGGATGGGCCGGTGCCGGACCCGAGTGGACGCCATCGCGCCCAACGAAGGTGCCCCCGATTGCGGTGCGTGCACCGTGTAAGGGCTCGCAGATGGGGCAGGTCCGCTCGTCATCTGCGGTGACCCACTCGACTTCCCAGTCCTCAGGGTTGATCGTCCCGCTGGCCACCAGGCGTTCCCACTGGGCGGTCTTCCCCCCCTGGAGCGCGCTCATCACCTCCGTGCGGGCGATGTTCTCCGTGCGGATGACCAGCTGGCGTCGACTGAACCGGTCGACCATGCGGTCGACCTGACCCTCGGGCCTCCCCTCCTCCACGAGCCGAACCCGGAACCGTTCCACCGAGGCCGCCTGGCGGCTGGTGAGCCCCACCACGTGGCGCAGCTGGCGGGCCAGCTCCCGCGGGGGCGTCCCCGCCGCCAACCCCTGGGTCAGCTGCTCCCGAATCGCCGCGATGGTGCGGGCGCTCACGGCGCGAATCCGGGTCAGGTCCTGGGTGGCGATCCGCTGCATGACTGCCGGCGATTGCTCGGCGTGGGCTCCCAGGGACAACAGCAGGGCGGGCTGGCGGAGCAAGTGGGCTGGGAGGTTGCGCAGGGCGTCCCACCATCCCGCTTGCCGCACCGGTCCGGCGACCCCTTGCAGGCCCGCGACAGCATTGAGCACTGGCTCGATCCCCACCAGCCGGATCGCCTCCTCCAGGTTCTCACTCAGGATCGCCCGCTCGATCGGGCCGAGGGGGATCTCCTGGCGCACGCGGATGACCGCCACCAGCAGCCGGCGCTTGGCGGTGGTCTCGGCGGAGGCCAGCAGGCGGTCCAGCTCGAGCAGGGTCGGGATGGGAGGGGGCATCAGGCCGCCTCAGGGTAGAGGCGAACGGTGCGTGGCGCGGGGCCGGAATTCCTCACAGGGCGCCGGCCCCCTCCTCCACCGCCTGCTCCCGGTGGAGCCGCTCCACCTCCTCGGCGGGATCCAGCTCCTCGAACACCCCCCCCTTGCTCCGCAGGAACCCGAGGAACGTTTCCAGCGAGAGATCGCCACGCTCGCGGATCCCGCCCAGGAGCGCCAGCTCCGCATCGGACAGAACCAGGGTGCCGAAGTCGCGGCGGATCGTTACGCTGCCGCCGTCCCGCTCCCCGAGGTAGGCCGCGGCAAAACCCAGACTCGCCTCGAGGGCGTCCTGCAGGCTCCGGACAGCGCGGGCCAGCTTGGAGTCCTCGCGCACCTTGTTCATTCGGCTGGCGGTGGCAGTCTCGGCGGTCTGCACGTCCCGCTGCAGCATGCTCAACCCCTGGGCCACCATCTGCAGCTCGAGGTCCTTCTTCGTCTCTCGCATCGTGTCGAGGGAGTGGCCCGACAGCTCGAGCAGCTTCGCGTCGCCACCGAGGGCGACATCCACCGCATGACCCATCACGACATCGGGCGATGTGCTCGTGTCCCGCCCGATGAACACCGGCGTCGGCTTTCCGCAGAGGTGCAGGTAGCTGGCGAAGTCGCTCTCCACCTGGGTGTGGCGGACGTTGGTGTAGGCCAGGCCCAGGAGCGGGGGGCGGCTCTCCAGGATGTCGATGCGCTCCCCGCCGTAGTTCACGGCAATCGGGATCCACTTGGGCCCGTCGATCGTGGTCGGTGGCACCACCTGCACGGACTTGGACTCGCCCTGGGTCTCCCAGAGTTCCCACTGGGCGTACGGGGTGCCAGAATCCGTGAACTGTTGCCGGAAGACGCGGTGTTGGGTGACGGTTTCGTGGCCGAAGTTACCCTTCGCGCGACTGAAGACCTGCTCGATCGTGACCTGGGCCAGATAGCGGTGTCCGCCACGCTTGGCTACCCGCCAGTTCTTGACCTGTTCGACGTCGAGCCGGATGAAGTAGGGCCGGAACCCACTGGCGGCCTCCTGTTCCACCGTCAATCCCGGGCTCTTCGCCGGGGCGTCCACCCAGATGATGTTGTGCCCGACCTCGAGGGCCTTGTCGAGGCACTCCATGGCGAAGACCGCGCCGTGGGTGCCCTCTCCGTCGAGGTCCTCCCACATGGCGGCGAGCTTTGGCGGCACGTCCTTCTCGAGGACCGGATCGGTGCCGCCGGCCAAGCCGACCATGGTGCTGATGGTCTGTTCCAGGGCGTCGAAGACGGTGGTCAAGTTGACCCGCGCCTCCCAATCCCGGTGTTCCTCGGCCTCAAACCGCGGGAGGTAATCGGTCGCGTTGGCACGGACGGTGGGGGTGCCGCCCCGCACATCCCGGCAGAGCTTCCAGCGGGGGCGCATCCGCTGGTAGGCCGGGGAGGGGGTGGCGGGGCTGTCGTCGGCGGTGGTCACATTCGGCATCGTCATCGAATCCCCCTCAGGAAGTGCGGATGCGGCTGGACGAGAACGTCCGGCTGCCCGTGGTCAATCGGTTGTAGGCCATCGCCGACGCGTCCATCTGGTCCAGGAACTTGCCGGACGGCGCGGCGGCCATTTCGTCCAGGTAGTCCCGATTCCACGCCCCCTCCACCAGGATGACGTTCCCCGCCTGCCACTGGGAGGCGAACGGCTCGGCGCGAGTCACCTTGTCCCCGGAGGCGGGCTTCGCCTCCACCGGGAACCCCTGGAGGTGCGTGATCGACGCCTGGGCGCTCTCCTTGCCCCCCGACCCGGGTTCCTGCTCCAGCTGGATCAAACAGCTGGTCCCATCCAAGCGGGCGGTGTTGAGCATCTCCCGCGCGCGGTCGGCCGCCTCCCACTGCCCGACCCGGCTGTCTGCTACGACGACCTTGCCGGTGTCGACCGCGATGCCGAGCTTGACGCCCGCCGTGCGCTTCCCCGCGTCCTTCGACCCGGCCTTGTCCCAGGCCCGGCACCAGCGATGCACCGCCGGCGCGGCCCGGACGATCTCAACCTTGGCCCGCGGGAACATGTTCCCGGACTTCGGTTGCGGCCGTCCCTGGTAGAGGGACGCGAACCCGTACTCTCCGATCGCCAGGCGGATCTTGGCGAGTGCGTCCTCGTCATACCGATCCGGACAGAGGGCCGCACCCTCCACCCGTCCCAGGGGGTCGGTCTCCGGCTGATCGCACAGGGCCGGCATGTGCAGCACGGTCCACTGCCCCGCATCTGGACCGTTCATGAGCCGACCGACCAGATCGTCGTCGTGCCACCGGGCCATGGTGGCCACGATCGCGCCCCGCGGCTCCAGCCGGGTGTACAGGTCGTCGGTGTACCAATCCCAGACCCGGTCCCGGAAGACGAGCGACTCGGCCTCCTGGCGGTTCTTCATCGGGTCGTCGATCACCAGCAGGTCGGCACCATGGCCCGCCACGCCGGCCCCGACCCCGACCGCCCGAATGCCCCCACCAGCCAGCGTCTCCCAGTCGTTGGCGGCCGTGCGCTCCGGGGAGAGGGCCACCCCCGCCAAGCGGGCCACCCGCCGCGCCTTCCGACTCATCTTCTCGGCCAGCGTCTGGTTGTAGGCCCCGACGATCGTCCGATGGGCCGGACGGCGCACCAACCGGTGTACCGGGTACCGAACCGTGACCTGCTCGCTCTTCCCGTGCCGAACCGGCGCCACGATGATCAGGAACCGAGTCTCTCCCCGGGTGATCGCCTCCAGGGCGTCCTGGATCCGGC
Source organism: Gemmatimonadales bacterium (assembly GCA_048499805.1). Classification (GTDB taxonomy): domain Bacteria; phylum Gemmatimonadota; class Gemmatimonadetes; order Gemmatimonadales; family GWC2-71-9; genus JAWXBA01. The sequence goes on from JASNZF010000001.1 coordinate 682,433, forward strand.
GGAGGTGGGGCCAGTCCCACCGCCATTCCGGCGACACCCGGGGCAACCATGCGGCCAGCGTGGGCGGCACCGTCGCCTTCCGCCGACGGCGCTCGAGTTCCGCCTGTGCCCGGAGCGCCCAGGGCGTCGGGTTAGCCTGCACCCCGTGACTCGGCCAGGATCAACAACGGATCCGCTCCGGCCGCGACCCGTCGGAGCTGGTCCTCCGTGAAGGTGGACAGGTCGATCGGCAAGTCGACCCGGCGCTGCACCAGCATGCCCAGGTGCTTCATCATGAGCTCGATCGCGGGCACCTTGGGGTGGAGCTTGAACTTGGTCCGCTTGACCTGCTTGGCGAGCTCGCCGTGCCCCTCCAGATAGACCTCCTGGACAATCTCCTGGATCGCTCGGGTGGCCCCTTCGGGCAGGGCGGTGAAGTCGAGGAAGGGGTCCCCGGATTCTCCCTCTCCCGGGAACTTCAGGTAGTGGGCCATGTCGGCGAAGCCCACCAGCTTGAGCTCCTGGAGGATCCGGTCCACGCTCAACTCGTTGCGCGCCATGGCCGCGGCTTCCGCCTCAGCGATGGCGGCGGAGATTTCAACATCCTTCAGCAGCCGGGCGCCCTGAGAATAGGCCGTCTTTGGGCTGTATCCACAGCGTTCGGCCGCCTTGGTGGCGTTGCGATCCTTGAGGTACTCGGAGGCGAAGAGATGGCGCCGCGGCGCGGCACGGCGTGCCTTCTGGGGGGCGGAGGAGGGTGCTGGCGCCTTCGGGGGCTTTCGCTTGCCCGACTTCTTGGAGCTCATGCCGCCACCGACTGAACGACCGGCCGGACCTCAATCTTCCGGCGGCACCGGGGACGCGGGCATTCCATCACCAGGGCGCCGTCCCGGGGCTCTTCGTGAGCCTCGATCAGGCGCACTTCGATGTGCGTCCGGCTGTTGCCGGGCGCCAAGGCGCGGTGGCACGCAGGGCAGCGCGCCATGACGGTGGGGGCGAACGTCTGGAGGCGGGTCACTGACACACGCAGCCCTCGCTGATGAATTCGAGAGCCGCGAGGGCTGCGTGGTGGGACAGCTTCAAGTTAGGAACTTCTCCGCTTTCGTGCTATGAGGCTTGGGGCGCGCGTGGTGTCTCAGGTCCTGGCTTCGGCTCCGGGTTCTCTTCCCGCCACCGACGCATGAACGCCTCGAGCCTGCTGTTGAGCGCCTGCTCCAGTTCCGTTACCCGGGCCCTGGCGCGGACCAGCTCCGCTCGGAGCGCGAGGACCTCCTCGTCGCTCACCCGGGGATCGATCAGCCGAGCTTCCAGATTCCTGCGCATGGGTTCGATTGGGGCCTGGAGCCGCTCGAGCGCCCCGTAGTGGTCCTGATGTGCCACCTTCCAGGCGCGCCCGGCGGCCCGGGCCGCCTTGGCCCAGGTCTGCGGAGAGGTTGTCGGAAGGGACGGCTGCCGGTCCCCGAAGAGCTCGAACCCGCCGAGGGAATCCCCCTCGGCCAGCAGCGTATCCAGCTCGCGGGCGTTCATGAGCCCCCCTCCGGCGCGGGCGACGACAGGGCCGGCAACACCAGCGACCGATGCCCGACCGTCGTATCGCACCCACAGGCGGGGCAGCGACGGGGTATCTCCACGTTGTCGGGGTGGGCGAAGTACCCGACAGGGCACGGCACGCGCACCATCTTCCCCCTCGCCTCCTCGGCGCGGCGGTCGCCGTAGGCCACGACCCACGACCAGATTTCAAGCCGGACAGACTCCAGATCGGCGTCCACCATCTCTACCGCTGACACGGGGGCATCGGACACCGCGACATCGGTGCGATATTCGCTCAGGCGGGCGTACTGCTCCACCAAGGCGTCCAACTCCGCATCCATCGGCGGCACGGCGGGCGTGGGGTCACTTGGCATCGGGCACCTCAAGGGGCTCGGCTGGCTCAAATGCCACCTCGAACTGGTCGAGGCCGGGAGTCCTCTTTATGCGACGGTGATACGCAATCCAGCCGTGGCACTTCGAGCAAGAGGTGTAGAAGTGGTCCACCCCCTTCTCTGCCAGGTCGGCCTCGGACAGATGGGCAAGGATGCAGTCCGCGTCCTTGGTCTGAAAGTCGTCGGTGGGGTGCCCGCACCCCGGACACGGCACCGGCTTGATCAGGTACACCGAGTCAAACATTCCCATCCTTCTCTCCCTCCTCGCTGTGGCCCGGCGCGGCGGGCGGTGGGGTGAACAACCTGACAATGTGGCCGAGCGTTTCGATCACCTCGTACAACTCGGGCTCCTCCGAGAAGGTGTTTGCCCGATTGAACTGGTCGATATGCTCCCGCGCTGCGGCCAGCGCCAACTCCCGTTCACGTTCGCTCACCCCTCACCCCCCGCGTCCGGTCCCCGCTCGGCGCGGGACGCGAGATAGGCGAGGACGGCTTGCAGGTCCGCTATCGGCATCCGGGGCGAGAACGGGATGCTGGCCGTCACGACAAGGCCACCGAATAGCCGCACAACAGCGTGACCCCAGACTCCATCGTGCACGGCCTCAAGGCAGGGGAGCCCTTGGTTCTCGGCGGTCGCCACAGTCCATTCGCCCGGCAGCGTCGGCCCCGGCGCGGACACGGGGGGAAGCAGGGCGCGGAGACGACACTCAACTCGGTACGCTCCAGCGTCGGTTTCGGTCCCCCGCTTGGCCTCCTCGTCGTGCGCGACTGCCACGCACTCCGCGACCACCGCCACCCGGGCCTCGGCGTAGGCACAGGTGGCGAGGATTCGGCCTACCTCTGCGTTGCGGGGGTCGTCTGCACGGGCAAGCCCGTGATTGTGAAGCAGCTCGCGCATAAGGTCCACCAGTTCCTCGCTCGGCCCATGCGGGGCGGTCACTGGTCGGGCTCCAGCAACAGGGCACGAAGCCGGTCGCGTGCCGCCTCGACCTCTGACGTGAGCGGCGAATACCGCACCTGGGTGGCGAGGTGTACCGCCGCGTTCATTTCGTCACGATGAGAGAAGAACGCCGCCGCCCTGTCCAGCGCGTCAAGAATCTTCTGGGCGTCCGATGTGTGCACCTGCATTGTCACTCCCCCTCTCGGGTTCGGGTGTCCGGCGCGGGGGCCGGGTGTTCCTGGTCGTAGCGCTGGAGGAGGGCCGCCGCGTGCGCGGCCAGGTCGACCGCGTACGTCCGCTCGAACGACCGCCAGCCCACCTGGTGGCCCTTCCGGTGGTGTCCGTCGCAGAGGGGCACGGTGTTGCCCTGGTCGACGCCGCCGGCGCCCCGCGAGCGGACATGGTGGGCCACCACGGCGCCAGAGCAGCCCCGACCCGCCAGGAGGCACAGGTGCTGCCGGATCCAGTCCAGGTAGGCCGCATCCTCCCCCTTGGGAAACCGGCGCTTGCCGCGCGTGCGGATCGGCGCCGACCGCGCCTGGAGCGCCTTCGCACTCCGGCGCATCCGGCTCCGCTTCATCGCCCGCCGTCTCGGCGGCATCGGGGACCGTTTCACGTGACATCCTCCATCCGGTGCGCGGGGGGCAGCAGCAGGTCCAGAAGCCGGGGGCCGAACCGCGCGCGGACCTCGATCGTCTTCTGCCGCTCCCCCTCCAGCGTGACATGCAGGAACCAGGTCTCGGGAGTCCGCGCCACCACCACCTGGCAGACGAACGGCAGCTGCACCAGGTCGCGGTCCATGTCCCGGTGCAGGTAGCGGGTGATCTCGGCGGCGGCGCTCATCGGGATCCGCCCGCGACACGCTGGAGCCAGCCGTCGAGTTGGTGCTGCAGGTCGCGCGGCGTCAGCCGCGCTCCCCGCTCCCCATCGATCGTTCGATCGAGTTCCGTTGTTCCTCCTCCCGCGAGCGTTCGCGAGCGCGCTGGCACGAGCATGCTGCGCGGCGTCGGTGCCTCGCGCGCGGGGTTGGGATCTCTGTTGGTAGAGAAGGAGAGAGGAGGAACTGTTGTTAACACAACAGGTTGCGAGGAAGGAGACCCCTCCCCCCTTCCCCCCTCCCCGCGGGGCGCACTCCGTGCCACGAGAGCCGAATTACCCGACCGCTCGGTCGGCTTTTTCTCCGTGTTTACCCGACCGCTCGGTCGGGTTTCCGTTCGCCCGAGCGCGCCACGAAGATGGGCGTCGAACACCTCGGCGAGGCGGGACAGGTCTGCGTCGGTCGGGGTCCTCGAGGTCGGCACGAAGGCATCGGGCAACACGGCGAACCAGGTGGGGGCCGGGCGCCCGCGGCGGCCCTCGGACGGCTGCCGGATCCCATGCTTGGCCAGCCCACCCTGGAGCAGGGTCCGCCGGGCACGCTCGACGACCTCGCCAGCCAAGGCGAGGCGATCCCCCAGGGCCGAGGCCCGAAGCCAGCAGCCGGTGTCCGGAAACTCGGCGAGCTCCTGCCAGACCGCCTTCTCTCCCAGGGTCAGGACCGTACTCCGGCGAACGAGCCGCGACGCGGCGTGCGGGAGCCGGGGCATCAGGAGCTCTCCAGGAATAGCACTGGCTGCGCCACGACGTAGTTCGGGCGGGGATACTCGATGACCCCCAGGGTCCGCAGCGCGCCCAGGTTGTTGAAGTAGCCGCCCGAAGTGGGCGAGACACCGATCGCGCCAGCCAGATCCTGCCGGCTGATCTCATCAGGGTAGATCGCGATGAGGTGGTGGAGGATGGCGGCCTTCGCCGCTCCGACTTTGGTACACAGGGCAGCTTGGACCTGCTCGACCGTTGGAGGCGCCGACGGCTGTGCCGCCTGGCGTCCGGCATCCGTCAGGGCCACCACCCCGCCGGCCGGGTAGTCGACCAGGCCGGCCGATCGGAGGGCACCCAGGTTATTGAAATACCCGCCGCTCGTCGGGCTCACGTCGCTCCACAGCGCCAGCTGAGCCCGGCTCGGATGGAGGATCCCTACCGCCTCCAGCCAGGCTAGGGCATCGAGTATACGCTGCTGGGGAACGGTGACGCCCTGCGAGGGCTCCGTGGGCGGCCGACGCGGCACGGAACCCCGGCTAGCCGGAACGATCCCCGGCTTCGGTGAGACGGGCAGGCGGCTTCGTGAAACGGCCGGGGCCGCGTTGGACCCCCTGGCGCCCATCACCTGCAGCACGGGTTGGAGCGTCGCACGAGCGACCTCACCCAGGGCATGTGCCGCCGCTGCCACCCGCTCCTCGAGCGTCTCCAGTCGCGCGAGCTGCCCCTCCTTCAAGACGGGCACCTCCACCCGCTTCTCGACCAGCTTTTCCCGGACCTCGGTGACGCCACCCTTCCGGGCCAGCGTCAGCTCGCGCCGGGCCTTGGCCAGCTCGCGCTCCAGCTCCTCGAGCGTCCGCTGGCGGCTCGCCGCCTCGGCGGGGAGGTCGGAGAGCTGGGGCAGGAGCTTCTTGACCTTGGCGGTGGGGGGTGGCGGGGCTGTCGCGATCCTGGCGCCTGCCTTCGGATGAGAGGTCCGGATCGGCCCGACCTGGACCAGGTCAGGGGCAGGGCAGAGGGCCGGCCCGAAGGCGTAGAACTGCCCCGGGGTCAGGGTGCGCAGCGAGTGGACGACGTCTCGCCCCGAGAAGCCGAGCTCATCGGCCACGCGCTTCATGTCGACATCCAGCCCGGTGCGGCCGAGCAGCTTGTTGTTGCACTCCGCCGCGGCATCCTTGTGCAGCTTGCTCAGGCGCTGGGTGGCCAGCACCGCGCAGAACCCACGCTTGCGCCCCCGAGTCGCCAGGTCGATCACCGCCCCGGCACTTTCCGCCTGCCCGACCTGGGGACAGAAGATGTGCGCCTCATCCACCACGACCAGCACCGGATGCCAGAGGCGCTTGGGGGCGTTCACCAGGGCCTCGAGGAAGAGGCGGACGAAGCGGATTCGCTCCTGGGCCCGGAGCTCATAGATGTCCAGGACGGCGGAGACGCCGAGCTCGAGGAGCCGCTCGGCCAGGAGCTTGGCGGACCGTGGGTCCGCCACCGTGTCTCCCCCCTCGCGGGCGGCCAGGACGTAGTCGAACTGCTCGCGGAGGGTGAAGAACTCCCCTTCGGGGTCGATCACCAGCTGCTGGACATGCCCGTGGGTCTGCTCCAGCAGTCGCCGCAGAAGGAAGCTCTTGCCCCCACCGGAGTTGGCCTGGACCAGGAGGCGGGAGTCAACCAACGCGCTCAGGTCACAGCCGAGCCCCGGGCCGACGTCGAAATGGTGGCCCATCAGGCGGCCCCTTCCCGCCAGGGCTGGCCCATGCGGAGGTACTTCTCCGGGTACGCCTCGGCCTCGGCGCGGCTGATCTCGATCCCGCCGTAGTAGCTGGCGTAGAACCCCGCGACGTACACCCGGAACCAGTCTGAGTGTTCGAGCAGCCACTGCCGTTCAGGGATGACCCGCGCCTGGACGGAGAGATGGCATGCCTGACACAAGGCCAAGAGGTTCCACCACCGGCTATTCCCCTTGTCGCCGTCCAGGTGGTGCACCGTGAGGCCGCGCCGCTTTCCCCGCCCGCCTTCGTGCCGGCAGCTGGGAAAGCAGGGGAGCACCCCATGGGGGTCATGGAAATGGCGGCACCGGACACACCGCCAGCCGGCCGCATCCTTCACGCTTTGGGCGAGTTCCGGCCAATGGGCGGGGTAGGTGCCTCGGGTCTCGAGCCTCACCGGCGCCGCCTCCACCAGGAGACCAGGAGCATGCCCACGAAGCAGAGCGCCACGGCAGCGGTCGCCCAGGCGAAGTTGATCGGGTCGCGCACCATCATGTCGGGGGTCATGGGGCCACCTTCTTTCGACGGGACCTGGTGAACCGACCCTCGTTGACGGCAGCAGAGTACTCGGCCTTGAGCTGACGCCAGATGCCCCGGCGCATCTCAGGAGGAGCCCGGCGGGCCGCCAAGGCGAGCTGAACGACGAGGCTGCCGAAGTACCCCACGACGGCGGGAAACACCAGCAGGACCACGATCGGGTAGAGCGCCAGCGCACAGACAAGGCCGGCCCCGCGGGACATCCCCACCTCGCGTGTCGCCTCAGCGGCCGCGGGGAAGAACCGCCCGTCCCAGGCCATCACGACCCCGACCCCGATGTTGGCCACCAGGAGAATCCACCATGGGCTCATGCCGCCTCCCCGCCGGTGCCCAGGACACCGGTCTCAGGGAGGGCCCGGTTCTTCAGCCGGATCCAGCGCTTGAGCTGGCGGGGCGATGGGTCGCGACCGTGCTCCTCCCGGTAGAGGGCGCGGTAGTCCCGCTTGGTCTCCTGGCGCTCGCTGATCAGGTCGCCCCGGCGGTTCCGGGCGTACCGGCGGGACTTCATTCCGACTCCCCTTCCACCCGAAAACCTGTCGGGGGACTTGTCGGGGGGCGAGGGGTCCCTTTCGGGTCCGTTTCGGACCCCATCGGGGGGAGGGCACCCACGCAGTGGTGCGGGTTCCGGGGTGGGGACCAGTGACTGTTAATCACCGGGTCGGGGGTTCGAGTCCCTCCTCGGGAGTGGTGCAACGGAACGGGTCGCCCATGCGGGCGACCCGTTCTGCATTGCAGGGTGGCCGTTCAGGCGGGGCCGAGCTCCGCCAGCGACCAGAGGTACCAACTGACCACCGTGCGCCACGGCCTCCAGCGTTCGCCCCGGCGCAGGACCTGGGCGGGGGTGGGGAGCGAGCGCTTCCCAAAGGCCACGGCGAAGCCCTTCTGGATCCCGAGATCGGTGGCGGGGAGGACATCAGGTCGGCCCAGGCGAAACATCAGGAACATCTCCACCGTCCACCGACCCACGCCGCGGACCGCCGTCAGGCGATCGATGATCTCCTCTTCGGTCAGCCCTCGCATCCCCGCCGTGCTCGCGGGGACCGTCCCGTCGATCGTCTTCGCGGCCAGGTCCAGGACCGCCAGGGTCTTGGCGCGACTCAGGCCCGCCGCCCGGAACGCCTCGGGCGCGGTCGCCGCGACCCCAGCGGGTGTCGGCCTGGCGCGGGGGTAGAGCGCACAGACCCGGCCATGGATGGTCGCCGCGGCCTTGCCCGAGAGCTGCTGGTAGGTGATGGACCGCAGCAGCACCTCAAACGGCGAGCACCGGCTCTCGGCCAGGCGGATCACCGGTCCGACACGGCGCATGGCGGTTCTCAGCGTGGGGTCGGCGGTGGCGATTTGCGCCAGGGCAGGGGCGGGGTCGAAGGGCGCGTGGAGGGAAATGGAGGTCATCGACGCGCGGCCGCCGCGCTCCGCCCCGAGTCGGCGATCTCCGCCTTCCAGCGCGCCGCTTCGGCGGTCCGTCCCAGTGCCGCGTTGGCGTCGGCGAGCGCCACCCGGGCGCGCTGCAGCCACACGCCGGTGGGACTCATCTGGGGGAGGAGGAGGGCGTACCCCGCCTCCAGTTCGACGAGCGCGTCCTGGGCGCGACCCTGGCCCAGCAGCGCTCGTCCCAGGCGGATCCGGACGATGGCGGTGTTCTGGTGCTCGGGGCCCTGGGTGCTGGAGAAGGTGGCGACCGCCTGACGGAACAGTTGCTCTGCGGCACGGTGGTCGCCCCGCTCGTAGTACACGCCGCCGAGGTTGGCGTTGGCGAGGGCACTCAACCAGTGGTCGGGACCGTAGGCAGCCAGATAGATCGATCCCATCCGGCGATAGTGCGACTCGGCCACCGCGTACTGATTCTGGCGCAGCGCGATCGATCCCAACTCATTGAGGATCGAGGCGATGCGGGGGTGCTCCGGGCCGAAGACCCGGTCCTGAATGGCCAGCGACCGGCGCAGGGTGGAATCGCTTTCGGGCAGTTGCCCCTTGAAGAGGAGGGCCCGGCCCAGCATGGTGAGCGCCGAGGCGGTGCGATAGTGGACCGGGCCATACCATGACTCGATGATCGCGAGTCCCTGACGGTAGAACTCCTCGGCTTCCTCGTAGCGCCCCCACTGGAACCGAATGGCGCCGAGGTTGATGAGGTCATCGGCCACCCGGGGATGGCGTTCCCCGTGCAACCGGGTGTCCAGGGCCAGGACCTGCTGGTTGAGGGAGTCGGAGGCCTCATAGTTCCCGGCGTAGAAGTGGGTGTTGGCCAACTCGCCCAGGGCCGAGGCCAGGTCCGGGGTCTCGGTGCGCTGGAGGCGATGGAGCGCCACGGCCTCGGTGAGGACCGCGATCGCCTCGTCGTACTCCCCCTGCTCCTCGAGAACGCGACCGAGCGCGGTGGTGCCCCGGGCGCGCAGTGGATGCCCGGCCGGGAGCACCTCGTCGCCAATGGCCAGCGCCTCCCGGGCCAGGACCAGGGCGGAGTCGAGGCGCGCCTGGTCAATGCGCAGCAGCGCCAGGGCGATCAGGCTCGAGGCCACATCGGCATGCCGGGGGCCGAACAGGGCACGTCTCTGCTCCAGCGCCCTGGTCAGGAGGGAGTCGGCCTGCTCCAGGCGACCCAGCTGCAGGGCAATCGATCCGAGGGTCTCGTAGAGCTCCGCCTGCGCCACCGGCTCGGCACTGAGACTCTGGGCTTCGCGGACGCCACGATCCACCAGTTCCACGACCCGCAGGCTGTCGGCGGGCCCGACCGCGGCGTCACCCCCCTCGAAGAGGTCGAGCATGAAGCGCTGGATCCGCTGCGCGCGCTCCGCCTCGGTGACCGCGCGATTCCGGGCCGCGGTGATCCGGAGGGCGTAGACGGTGGTCATCCCCACGAGGGCGACGAGTCCGAGCGTGGCGCCCAGCACGGGACCGCGGTTGCGGCGCACGAACTTGCCCACGCGGTAGGAGAACGCATCCCGGCGGGCATCGAGTGGCTGGCCCGCAAGGAAGTGATCCACGTCGCGAATCAGGGCGGCCACCGAGCCGTACCGGCGGGCCGGATCCTTGTGCATTGCCGTCAGGACCAGGACGTCGAGGTCGGCCCAGGTCGGCCGGTGCTCGGTCAGCAGCCGGCTCGAGTCGTTGCTGCGGGCCGCCTCCCGCCGGGCGGCCACACTCGGCGGTTCCGGGTCGTCCTGCAGGAGGATCGCCACCGCCTCGGCGGGGGTGCGATCGGCCAGCGCGAAGGGCAGGCGCCCGACCAGCAGCTCAAAGAGCGTCACCCCGAGCGAGTAGACATCGGTCCGGATCCCGATCCGTCCCCCGCTGACCTGCTCCGGTGCCGCGTATGCCGGGGTCATCAACGGATGCCCGGTCCGGGTCTGCTCGGCGGAGGTCTCGAGGCTGTCCATCTGCTTGGCGATGCCGAAATCCAGCAGCTTCACGTGCCCCTCGGCCGTGACCAGGATGTTGGACGGCTTGAGGTCGCGGTGGATGACGGCGTGCTCGTGGGCGTGCTGCACCGCCGCGCAGACCGACCGGAAGAGGCGAAGGCGCTCGGCGAGCGGAGTCGCATGCTCCCGGCACCAGGCCGTCAGCGAGGCCCCCTCGACATACTCCATCACGAACCAGGGCGTGCCATCGGGGAGGGTGCCGGCATCGTGCAGCTGGGCGATGCCGGGGTGGTGGAGCTGCGCCAGGGTCCGCTGCTCCAGCGCGAACCGCTCGCGCCGGGCCGGGGAGAGCCAGGCGTCGCGGAGGACCTTGATCGCCACGAGCCCGCCGACATCGGCCCGCTCGGCCAGATACACGATGCCCATCCCACCCTCGCCGAGCACCCGGACGATCCGGTACGGCCCGAAGGCCCCTTCCGGGATCCCGGCAGGGCCTCCCGACTCGAACAGGCGGCTCGCGAGCGACGCCATGCCTCCATCGATGGGGGTGTCGCCCTCCCGCTGGTCGGCTTCCACCAGCTCGAGGACCCGGGCGATCAGCGCCCCGTCTGCCCCGCACTCGCGCTCCAGGAACCGCTGGTGCTCCGGGGGGGGAAGGTCGGCTGCGGCGTGAAAGAGCTCCTGGATCCGCTCCCAGCGGGCGGCATCCAGGGGGGTGGGGTCGGGGCGGGTCTCCTCGGGCATCGCCGGGCCTCAGTCCGGGGCCCCGAGGGCATGCGCCAGCCAGGCCCGGGCGGCCCGCCAGTCGCGCAGCACGGTGGCCTCCGAGATCCCGAGCGCCTCAGCGGTCTCCGCCACATCGAGGCCGGCAAAGAACCGGCATTCGATCATGGCGACCTGGCGGGGCGAGACCCGCCCCAGCTCCTCGAGGGCGGCATCGAGGGCCAGGACCTGTTCGGGCGTGGATGCTCCCTCGCGGCTGAGCTCATCGAGGGTGACCGGGGCGACCCCGCCCCCGCGCTTGGTGGCGTTCCGCCGGCGAGCGGCCTCGACCAGCACCTGCCGCATCGCCCGGCCGGCAATCCGCTTGAAGTGCAGGCGCGAGGCGGGGGCGAGGTGGGTGGAGGCGCGCAGCTTGAGCCAGGCCTCGTTGACCAGCGCGGTGGGGGTGATGGTGGCGCCGGGGTCGTCCCGCCGGATGGTCGCAGCCAGGCGCCGGAGTTCTTCGTACGCCGCCGAGAACATGGCATCCAGTCCCTCGACGGGCTCCCCGCTGGCCGGGTCGTATGGCGTGTTCGGAGGCTCCGGGGGCATGACGGTTCTCTCGGCGGGTCCACGCAAGGGCAATGGGAGGTCAGCGGTGTCCGCAGGAGGGACTCGTGAACATACCCGAATGCGGGACTGGCGGAAGACCCCGCCACCGTCCGGCTCGGGCTCCGGTGCTCCGGTCCCCATGCCATCGGAGTGGTGCATGCCCGAACAGATCCAGATCCGGGGAACCGCCTACGAGCGCTACTCGGTCCGCGGCCGGGTGGTCGCTTCCCGGCCCTCCGATCGGGCGGGCCCAGGCGCCGGGGGGCGGCCCACCCTTCGCGACGGCAGGGGGCGGACCCATCGGCTCCCGGCGGAGGCTTGGGGAGCGCACACCGAGGAGGGCCACGAGTTGACCGCCGTCTGGCTGGTGCGACCCGACCAGGGTTCGGGGCCGTACGTGGCGGTCCGCAACCACACGACGGGGCAGACCTGGTACAACGATGATGCCCTTGCCCGCCTGCACCGCCCCACCTGGGTCCTCTTCCTTGGTGTGGCCGCCGCGGCGGTGGCAGGGCTCACTCCTGCGGGGTTGGTTCTGGTCGGGGTGGGGGTGGTGGGGTGGTATTTGGGCGGCATCGAGGGGCGCCGGCTCCTCAAGGGTAGCGGCAGGCTGCTTCGCAGCGCGGCGAATGCGGCAGCGGGGCAGGGGAAGGCGCGCGTGGGAGACCTACACAGACCATGAGTCGGAGGGTCAGATGAGCGGGATCGGAAGGTACCTTGTGGCAGGGTCGTGGTGCCTGGCGATGGCGTGCGGCGGCGGGGGCAACACCGGGCCGTCGGGGGGTGGTGCGGGGACGATGTCCGCCTCGATCGATGGCGCCGCGTGGGTCGCCGAGGCCCAGTTCCTCCAGCCGATCACCCAGCAACAGAAGCAGGGGCACATCCCCCTCTACGGTGCCAAGTTCCTCTCCACCACCTCGAGCCAGGGCATCCAGTTGAACCTGGTGGGTATCCCGGGCCCGGGGACCTACCCCCTTGGCACGAGTGGCGGGGTCTCCGGCGGGATCGCGTCGGTCTTCGAGGGCACCAGCATCTGGCAGACCCCCTTGAGTGGCGCTGCCGGGTCGGTCACGGTCTCCGTCCTCACCCCCACCCGTGCGGCGGGCACCTTCCAGTTTACCGCCGCGGGGATCAGCGCTTCCGGCACTCGCACGGTCACCAACGGGAAGTTCGACTTCCCGATCCAGGCGCCGGCCAACCTGCCACCGATGGCCCAATCCGACACTGGCTCCATGACGGCGACCCTCGGCGGTTCGCCCTGGTTCGGGGCGTCGGGGGGAGGCGGCGCGCCAAGCGCCGGCACCCTGCTCGCGATCTTCATCAACGAGTCCAGCACGATCGCCGTCCAGGTGGCGCCCTACACCGGCCCGGGGACCTACACCATCGGCGGGAGCACGGCGAACCTCGGCAATGCGATCCGCGTCACGCAAGGCACCAAGGCGGGGCTCCCCTGCTGCTGGGGGGGGAAGACCCAATTGGTCGGGGGCCAGGTGGTGTCACTCGATGCCGGCACGATCACGATCACGAGCGCATCCGCCAGCCGAATCCGTGGGACCTTTTCCGGCACCCTGGCTCCCGGCCTGACCGGGACCGCCACCACCAGCCTGGTCATCACGAACGGCAGCTTCTCGTACGGCTTTCCCTGAGCGAGGGCCTTGCCTGGAACGGCGGGAGGGTTTGAAGTTCCGCCGGTGGCAACTCGCGATGTGGGCCTGACACTGGCTGGAGGAGGGAACCGTGCCTTCCTCCAGCTTGCCATTCTGGAGCGGTGGTGGGATCGCCTGGAGCCCCGGGTGGCGGCGATGTCCACCTGCAGCGCCGGGGCCAGCATGGCCATCACCTTCCTCTCGGGGCGGGCGGAAGCCACCCACGCGTACTGGCTTTCCCGCCGCGCCGAGGTGACCCGGAACTTCACCTGGTCCCGGCTGCTACGCGGCGGGCGTCCCACCCCGCACTTTCCGATCTACCGAGACACCACCCTCTTCGCGCTGGCGGAGGGCGGGTTCGAACGCATCCGGGCGCTGCCGTTTCCGGTCTGGATCCTGATGGCCGAGCTGCCCCACCACGCGCCGGTCGGATTGGCGGTGACGCTCGGCTTTGGCGCCTACACCCTCGAGAAGCACCGGGATCCCGGCAAGCTCCACCCGGTGTCGGGCAGCCGACTCGGGTTTCGTCCCCTCCTGCGGGATGCCCGTGCCTGCGCCACCCCCGAGGAATTGACGAGCCTGGTGCTGGCCTCCTCCGCCACCCCGCCGTTCCTTCCGGTCCCCACCGTCGAGGGGCACCGCGTGGCCGATGGCGGCATGGTGGACAACGCCCCCGCCTTTGCGGCCGAGCTCGACCCGGCGGTGCGGCAGACGCTGGTCCTGCTTACCCGCTACTATCCCCCCGAACGCGTCGGCCTGCGCGGCCATCGCTGGTACCTGGCGCCGGGCCGGCGGGTGGAGATCTCCCGCTGGGAGTACACCCGTCCCGACCTGGTGGCCGACACGCTGGCGCTGGGCCGGGAGGAGGCCGAGCGGTGGGATTCCCGGCTCGACGCATGGCTGGCATGAGGAGGAGTGGATGAAGCCGGATGAATTCCGGGCCGAGGCCCACCGGATGGTGGACTGGATGGCTGACTACCTCGCTGAGGTGGGCGGGTATCCGGTCATTCCGGATGTACGGCCCGGCGAGGTACGCCAGGCGCTGCCCCCAGCTCCCCCGGTCGGTCCCGAGCCGATGTCGCGGATCACGGCAGACTTTGAGCGGATCATCCTGCCGGGGATGACCCACTGGGGGCATCCCGGGTTCTTCGCGTATTTCCCGACTGGTTCGACCCCGGTGTCGCTGCTGGCCGAGATGCTGACGACCACGCTGGGCGCCCAGTGCATGTCGTGGCAGACCTCCCCGGCGGCGACCGAGCTGGAACAGGTGATGATGGAGTGGCTGCGCCAGATGATTGGCCTGCCCGACACCTTCACCGGCGTCATCCAGGACACCGCCTCCACCGCCACGCTGGTGGCGCTGATCACCGCCCGGGACCGGCTCCGGGTGCCGGTGGCGGAGGCGACGGTCTACACCTCCTCGGAGGCGCACTCGTCGGTGCTCAAGGGGGCCCGCCTGGCCGGCTTCCGCGAGGAGCAGGTCCGCCTGGTGGCGGTGGACGAGGCGTATGCCATGCGGCCGGCGACACTGGCTTCCATGTTGGCAGCCGACGTCGCAGCGGGTCTGACGCCGGCCGCGATCGTGGCCACGGTTGGCACCACCGCCTCCACCGGCCTCGACCCGCTGCCGCCGATTGCGGACCTGGCGGAAGAGTACGGGGCCTGGTTGCATGTCGATGCGGCCTATGCCGGCAGCGCCGCGATTCTGCCCGAGCTCCGGCCGATCCTGGACGGCGTCGAGCGCGCCGACAGCTTCCTGATGAACCCGCACAAGTGGCTGGCGGTCCACTTCGACTGCACCGCCTACTTCGTGCGCGATGTGGCAGCGCTGCACCGGTCGTTCTCGGCCACACCGGAATACCTGCGCACCGCCCACGACCCCGAGGTCGTCAACTATCGTGATTGGGGTATCCAGCTGGGGAGACGGTTCCGGGCGCTCAAGCTCTGGTTTGCGATCCGGCACTACGGCGTGGAGGGGCTCCAGGCGATGATCCGGAGCCACATCGCGATGGCGCGGGGGTTCGCGGATCGCATCGAGGGGGCTGTGGGCTGGGAACTGTTGGCGCCGGTACCGCTGGGCCTGGTCTGCTTCCGCCACCGGCCCGAGGGCATGACCGATGGCGCGGCGCTCGACGCGCACAACCGGCAGGTGCTCGGGCGGGTGAATGCGTCAGGCCGGGTCTTCCTGACCCACGCCTCCCTGGCGGGCCGGTTTGCCATCCGGCTGGCGCTGGGGCATGTCGCCACGACCGAGGCCGCGGTGGCCGAGGCGTGGGAGCTGTTGCAGGCCGCGGTCACTCCAGCAGCCTGAGCGCCGCGTCGGCCTCGGCAAGGGCGGCCTGGAGGTATCGCGCCGTGTGGGACCCTGGCGCCCGGGCCACCACTTCGGGGGTGCCCTGCGCCACGACCTTGCCGCCACCGCGCCCCCCTTCCGGCCCGAGGTCAATCACCCAGTCGGCGCGCTTGATCACGTCGATGTGATGTTCGATGACCAGGACGGTGTGTCCCGCGTCCACCAGCCGATCGAGCACCTGGAGCAGCACCCGGACATCCTCGAGGTGCAGCCCGGTCGTGGGCTCATCGAGGATGTAGAGCTTGCGACCGCCGCGCTTGCCGGCCTGGGCCAGCTCGCGGGCGATCTTGAGCCGCTGGGCCTCGCCACCGGAGAGGGTGGTGGCCGGCTGGCCGAGGCGGAGGTAGCCGAGCCCCACCTGCTGCAGGTGCCAGAGCGCCTGCCCGAGCTTCGGCTGGTGGCGGAACCGGGTGATCGCCTCGTCCACCGTCCACTGCAGCACGTCGTGGATCGACTGGCCGTGAATCCGCACGTCGAGCACCTCCGGCCGGAACCGGGTGGCGTTGCAGGCCTCGCACGGGACGTAGACGTCGGCCAGGAAGACCATCTCCACCTGCACGTGGCCGGCACCGTCGCAGCTCTTGCACCGGCCACCGGGGAGGTTGAAGGAGAAGGTGGCGGCGGTGTAGCGACGCTGCCGGCTGAGGGGCTGTGAGGCGAAGAGCTCCCGGATCTCGTCGTAGCCCTTGATATAGGTGATCGGGTTGGACCGGGGCGAGCGTCCGATCGGGCTCTGGTCCACCAGGAGGACCTCCTTGAGCCGCTCCCAGCCGGCCAACCGGGAGACGTCGCCCACCGCCTCGCCGAGGTGGGACTTGGCCCCATGGCTGCCGTGGAGCCGGGCCGCCAGCTGCCGATACAGGACGTCGTGTACCAGGGAACTCTTTCCCGAGCCGGAGACGCCGGTGACCGCCGTGAGCGCGCCGAGCGGTATCCGGACATCGACCCCCTCGAGGTTGTGCAGCCGGGCGCCCTCCACCACCAGCCAATCCGGCCCGGTCGGCCGGCGCTCGCTGGGCACGCCGATCCGCTTCCGCCCCTGGAGGTACTGACCGGTGAGGGTCTGGGTGGCCTCCTGCACCGGACCGGCGTGCACGACGTGCCCGCCCCGCTCCCCCGCGCCGGGTCCCAGCTCGACCATGAAGTCGGCCTCGCGGATGGCCGCGGCATCGTGCTCGACCACGACGACGGTGTTGCCGTGGTCCCGCAGCTGCCGGAGGATCCCGAGGAGGCGGTCGGTGTCGCGCGGGTGGAGGCCGATGGAGGGTTCGTCGAGCACGTAGAGCGCATCGACCAGGCGGGCACCGAGCGCATTGGCCAGGGCGATGCGCTGGGCCTCGCCGCCGGAGAGGGTCCGGGTCTGCCGGTCGAGGGTGAGGTATTCCAGCCCCACCCGCTGGAGGAAGTCGACCCTGGCCCGGACCTCGTCGTGGATCAGCTGGGTGGCTGCGGCCTGGGTCGGGCTGAGCGTCAGCCCCCCGAGCCAGAGCCGCAGCTGGTCGATGGGTAGCGCCGCGACCTCGGCGATCGTCCGGTCCTCGATGCGCACCGCGAGGGCGTTGGGGTTGAGTCGGGTGCCCTCGCAGGCCGGACACGTCTGGGCCAACTGGTACTGCCGGAGGAAGACCCGGATGTACTGCTTGTAGCGCTTCTCCTCGAGCCCCTTGAGGAACGGGAAGATCCCGAGGTAGCGCCCCTCCTTGCCGTGGAGCAGGGTGCGGCGGTGGGCCGCCTTGAGGGTGCTCCAGGGGCGCTCGGGATCGGCGCCGATGGTCCGGGCGGTGGCGACCAGCAGCTTGCGGCGCGCCTCGTACCGGGGCTTGGTCCAGGGGTCGATGGCGCCGTCGGCGAGGCTCCGGCCGGGGTCGGGAACAACCAGGCTCTCCGCGTACTCGAGGACGGCCCCGAACCCGTTGCAGCCATTGCAGGCGCCGCGCGGGTTGTTGAAGGAGAACAGCGCCGGGGTGATGGCCGCGGCCGGGGTGTCGCAGGCGCTGCAGGCGAGGAACTCGGTGAAGCGCAGCCGGCCACCGTCATGGAGGACCAGGGCGACGCCCTCGCCCTCGGCGAAGGCCATCGCCAGCGACTCGGTCAGGCGGCCGAGGATCTCCGGGGCGGCCACCAGGCGGTCCACCACCACCAGCAGTTCCTCGCTGCTGGCGAGGTCCAGCCCCTCCGGAAGTGCATCGAGGTGGACCGGCTCCCCCGCCGCCACGAGGCGGACAAACCCGAGGGCCCGCAGGTTCTCGACCAGGGCCGCGTGGGTGATCCGCGCCGTCGGTGGGACGGGGAACGCCACCTGCAGGCGTCCCGCCACCCGGGCCAGGGTCTCGTCGGCCGCACCACCCGCCGTATCCCGCCGGACAGGGGCCCCGCAGCTGCGGCAGAACGGGCGGCCGATCCGAGCCCAGAGGAGCCGCAGGTAGTCATAGACCTCGGTGGCGGTGCCGACCGTACTCCGGCTGGACACGGTCGGGTTGCGCTGCTCGATGGCGACCGCGGGGGCGATCCCCTCGAGCCGGTCCACCAGCGGCTTGGGCATCCGCTCCAGGAACTGCTTGGCGTAGGTGGAGAGCGACTCGATGTACCGGCGCTGGCCCTCGGCGTAGAGGGTGTCGAAGGCCAGGGAACTCTTGCCCGAGCCGGACGGGCCCGTGACCACCACGAGCCGACGGCGGGGGATCTCGACGGTGATCCCCTTGAGGTTGTGCTGGCGGGCATTGACGATGCGAATGACGGGATGGGACACGCGCAGAGTATACCCGGAGGGGTGGTGGCGGTTCAACGCGGCCCCCCGGCAGGTTGACGCCTCCGCTCCGTGACGGGTAACATTGGCCCAATGGCTCGCCTCCTGACCCCCAAGGTCCTTCGCCGGGGCTTCGAGTTCTCTCTCCTGGCCTCGGTGGTCGCCTTCGGGGCGATCCTCTTCTATGGCAACGATTTTGGTGCCTTTCTGGCCTCTCTGGGCGGGATCCGGTGGGGCTGGGTTGCCGTGGGGCTGCTCCTGGCCTCGCTGGACTGGATCGGTGGGGGACTCCGGCTCTGGGTGACCGCCCGGGTCATCCACCCCGATCCTCCCCTGGGCGGCCTGATCATGGCGGGGGGGATGAGCGCGTGGGGCGGCTATGTCACGCCGCTGCAGAGCGGCAACGGGCCGATGCTGCTGTACACCATGAAGCGCTACGGAGTGCCGCTGCCGGTGGCGGTGACCTCGGCGCTGATGACCTTCATTGCGACCATCGTCTTCTTTGCCGTCGTCGGTCCCCTGGCGATCACGCTCGGGGCCGGCAAGTCCCTGATGACCCGCGGCAACCTGCTCGGCCTCTCCCTCTACGACCTCTTCCTGGGCAGCTTGAGCGTCTTTGCGACGCTGGGCCTGATCCTGCTCGTCATCATCGCCTTTCCCCGGGTGGTGGCGCGCCTGATCCGCTGGGTCTCCGGCATGATCGGGCGCCGCAGCGCCCGGGTGGCGGAGCGGTTGGAGGCCTTCCAGGCCGGGGTGGACCGGGCCCAGGCCGCCGTGCTGGCCTTCAACTCGTGGCGGGGCTGGCTGGCAGTGCTGTGGGCGACGCTGCTGACCGGGGTCTCCCACGCCAACAAGCTGCTGGCGGGGTACGTCACCCTCCGGGCGCTGGGGATCCAGGCCGACTTCATCGACGTGCTCCTGCTCCAGACCCTGATCATGTTCCTGCTGTACTTCGCGCCGACCCCCGGTGGGGCCGGGCTGGCCGAGGTGGTCTCGGCGCTGGTGATGGGGATCTACGTGCCGCGCGAACTGACCCCGGTGTACATCCTCATCTGGCGGTTGATCCAGACCTACTTCACCGTGGCGGCCGGATCGGTGGTCTTCTGGCACTGGGTCCGCCAGGGACTCAAGGGGATTGAGCAGGATCATCCCGTTCCGTCAACCCCCTGAGGCCGGACGCGGCTCGGTGCTTCGCTTGCCAGTCGTTGGTGCGCCGCGTACGTTTCGGAGGAACGACCTACCTTCTGCAAGGATGCGGTCTCGCATGGAGCTGGCATTTGGCGGGCGTCGGGTTGCCGTCACCGCCGAGGACTTGATCATTGGCTCCGACCCCTCGGCCGGCCTGGTCGTCGAGGGGCTCGGGGTCCTGCCGCGCCATGCGGTGGTCCGCCTGCTGCCCGACGGGAGCGCGGAGGTCCGGTCCGCCAACGCCGGCGCCATCCTGTTGCACAATGGTGCCCGGGTCGGGGCCTCGCCCCAGCCGCTGGCCGTGGGTGACCGCCTGGTGATCGGGGACCAGGAGATCATCACCCTGGCGCCGGGCGCCGCGGCGGGGGCGGCCCAGCGCCTGAACGTGACCATGATGGGGATGCCAGCCGTGACGCCGGGCAGCTTCCCGCCCCCTCCCGCGCCGGAACGGCCGCCAGAGAAGGGGAGTCGCCCCGTGCCCCGCCTCCTGATCGGGGTGATCGTGGTGGCCATCGTCGCCTACTTCTTCCTCTTTCAGCTCTGATCGCGCGCCATGCGATTCACCTGTGCCGGGAACACCGACGTCGGCGTCGTCCGTACCGGGAACGAGGACAATTTTCTGGTCGACCACCAGCACGGGGTCTTCATCGTCGCCGATGGGATGGGCGGGCACGCCGCGGGTGAGGTGGCCAGCGACATGGCGGTGGGGATGATCGCGCGCGAGATGGACGGGATCCGCTCCCTCTCCGATGCGGCCGCCTCCGAACGGATGGGCGAGGCGATCCGGGGGGCCAACGCCGCCATCTTCGATCGCACCCTCGCCGAGCAGGACAAGCGCGGCATGGGCACCACGGTCACGGTGATGGTCCTGTTCGCGAAGCGGTACCTGATCGGGCAGGTCGGTGACTCGCGCGCCTACCTGTTCCGCGATGGCAGCTTCACCCAGATCACCAAGGACCACTCCTACGTCCAGGAACAGGTCGACGCCGGACTGCTCACCCCGGAGCAGGCCCGCACCCATCCCTACAGCAACGTGATCACCCGGTGCGTCGGGGCCAACGAGGAAGTCGTTCCCGACATCTACTACGGCAGGATCCGGACCGGGGACATCCTCCTCCTGGCCTCGGACGGGCTCACCGGCATGCTCGAGGACGAGCACCTCGCCGAGATCCTCAGGACCGAGGGCGGTCCGGACAGCTGGGTGGACCGAATGATCGCCGATGCCAACCGGCGCGGCGGCCTCGACAACATCACCGCCATCATCGTCCGGATCGACGAGGTCGATCCCAACACCGGCGAACACCGGGTGCCCGCGGCAAGCGCGGCCGGGGCGTGATTGGGAAAGAAGGGAGAAGGGAGAAGCGAGAAGTAAGAGGTAAGAGGTAAGAGGTAAGAGGTAAGAGGTAAGAGGTAAGAGGTAAGAGGTAAGAGGTAAGAGGTAAGAGGTAAGAGGTAAGAAGTGCGCCCGTCCCAGCCCCCAGCCCCTAGCCCCCAGCCCCTAGCCCCTAGCCCCTAGCCCCCGGTCCCTGGCCCCCAACCCCAGGTTTCCCCCACCTACCGCATCCGCAGCCACCAGGCCAACCGGTCATGCCCGCGCCAGAGCCGGCGGTGGGCCTCCACGTCGATGAACTCCTCGATGGGCCGACCCCGCGAGGCCAGCAGGATCCCGCCGCGCCCCCGGCGATAGTCGGTGAAGCGGGCGACGTGAGGGAAGGGGGGAAGGGCCGTCACGTAGTAGTCGCGATTGGCGTCGTGCAGGATCACCAGTCCCCGCTCCGCGACCAGCTCGTACGCCCGCGCGAGGCAGGCCGCCCGCGCCCGGCCATCGATGAAGATGAAGTCGAAGCGCCCCGCCGCGGGGTCGGGATAGTCCACATAGCTCCGGAAGTCCTCGTAGCTGCCTTCCTTGCGCGTATTGGGATAGTCGCCATGGTCCGGGGGGATCGCCACGAGCTGCACCCGGGGGTCGGGCTGCCTGGCGCGGACCTGCTCGAACCAGGCCAGGTTGTGCTCGATCGAGGTCCAGCTGGTCAGGGCGGGGAGGCGGGCCGGAAAGTACAGGGTGCTGTATCCCGCGCCCCACTCCAGGCAGCGGGCAGGGTTGAGCGCGGCGAGGGCATCATTGATGATGTCGAGTTCCCGGCTCTTCATCCAGGGCAGCGCGGTCCGCCCGAGCCGATGGTCGATCTTGGCGCGCTGGTCGCGGAGGAACTGGGACAGGACACCATGCCTGGCGGGAACGGTCATCGGTGCAGGACTCAGCCGAGCAGGGCGGTGCCGCGGTCCAGCCTGGCCCGCACCTCGGTGGCCGGCAGCACCACGAGGCTGGCCACCCGGTTCATCGGGCGCGCAATCGGCCTGGCCACGAAGACCCTGAGGCGCCGCGCGCTGCGGTACAGGTGTCCCGCGACCTGGGGGAGCCCGAGCTGGCCCGGCCTCCCCTCGTCGGTCAGGCGGGTGACCGTGCCGTCCCGCAGGCGGAGGGGAAGGTTGACGGACAGCATGTTGGTGCGCTCCGGGTAATCGACCAGCAGTTCTCCCGGCCCGAGGCCGACCTCGGCGGCAAGCTGGTCCTCGACCCGTTCCAGCAGGTCGGGCATCGTCTCGGTCCAGCCCTCGTCGGGTCCGACATCGCTGGCGGGAAGGTCGAGGGCGCGCTTGTGGAGGCGCCGGGTGTGGACCGCATGGGCCAGTCCGGTCGGGTCGTGGGCCAGCAGGGCGGTCATCAGGCCGCCATCGTTCGCCTCGCCGATCTCGGCGGCCGGGAGTCGCCCCGCGCCGGCGGCCAGCCGGACGGCCCGCTTGAACATGCAGGTGGCCGAGCGCACGGCGTGGTGCCAGTAGACATTCCGGTACATCTGGTACTTCGCGAAGAGCAGCGACTCGAGGGCGCTGATCCCCTTCTCCAGGACCCCGACCTCCCAGTGCCCCGGAGCGGACTCGACCAGGGTCAGCGCGGCCAGCAGGCGATCGACATCGACCGCACCATAGGGGACCCCGCACATCCGGGCGTCGCGGCTCAGGTAGTCGATCTTGTCCAGGTCCAGCGAGCCGGAGATCAGCCCCTGCAGCGGGCTGTCGCTCTGGCCCCGGATCAGGGCCCCGATCTTCTCGGCCAGCCGGTCGATGCCGACCGCCTCGAGGACCCGCCCCAGTTCGCCCCGCGACAGCTTGGCGACTCCGAGCACCTCGTGCGAGGGAAAACCGGCCTCCTCGAGTCCGTGCGAGAAGGGATAGTGACCGATGTCATGGAGGAGCGCCGCCAGGCGGACCGCGGTGCGCGCCTCCTCGGGGACCACTGCCAACTCCCCACGCTCCTCCAGCGAGGCGAGGGCGAGCCGGGTGAGGTGGTAGGCGCCGAGGGCATGCTCGAAACGCGAATGGGTGGCGCCGGGATAGACCAGGAAGGCGTGGCCGAGCTGGCGCACGTAGCGCAGCCGCTGCACCACCGGGGTGTCCAGCACCGCGATCGCGGCGCTGTCCAGTCGGATATTGTCCCACAGGGGGTCCCGGATCACCTCGAACTCGTGGCGATCCCCCCCCGCCGTGCTCATCCCCTGGGCCCGGCCGCCACCACCTCCGCCGGGACCTGGGAGGCAAACTCGGCGAAGTTCTCGCGGAACATCCCGGCCAGCTTGGCGGCCTGGGCATCATAGGCGGCGCCGTCCGGCCAGGTGGCGCGGGGGGTCAGCACCTGGGCGGGCACCCCGGGAACCTCGGTCGGGACCGCGAAGCCGAAGACCGGGTCGGTGCGGAAGGTGGCCTGGTCCAACTCCCCGGCGAGGGCCGCGGCCACCATCCGCCGGGTGTGGGCCAGCTTCATCCGCGAGCCGACCCCATGCGGACCACCGGTCCAGCCGGTGTTCACGAGCCAGACCCGGGTCCCATGCTGCGCCAGCTTCTCGCCGAGCATCTTGGCATACACACCGGGGTGCAGCGGCAGGAACGGTGCGCCGAAGCAGGAGGAGAAGGTGGCGCTCGGCTCGGTCACCCCCCGCTCGGTGCCCGCCACCTTCGCGGTATAACCCGAGAGGAAGTGGTACATCGCCTGCTCCGGGGTCAGCCGGGCCAGGGGCGGCATGACGCCGAAGGCGTCGGCCGTCAGGAAGACGATGTTCTTCGGGTGCCCCCCAACCCCGCTCGGCAGGTGGTTGGGAATGAAGTGGATCGGGTAGCTGGCCCGGGTGTTTTCGGTGATGGCGTCGGCGTCGAGGTCGACCTGGCGCGTGGTCGGGTCGACCACGACGTTCTCGAGGACCGTCCCGAACATTCGCGTCGCGGCGTAGATCTCCGGCTCGCCCTCCGGCGAGAGGCGGATCACCTTGGCGTAGCAGCCACCCTCGAAGTTGAACACCCCGGTGTCGCTCCAGCCGTGCTCGTCATCGCCGATCAGGCTCCGGGTCGGGTCGGCCGACAGGGTGGTCTTGCCGGTGCCCGAGAGGCCGAAGAAGATCGCCGTGTCGCCGTGGGGCCCCACGTTGGCCGAGCAGTGCATCGGCAGGACGCCCTGCGCCGGCAGCAGGTAGTTGAGGACGGTGAAGATCGACTTCTTCATCTCCCCGGCGTAGCGGGTGCCGCCGATCAGGACGAGGCGCTTGGCAAAGTGGAGCGCGATGAAGGTGGAGCTCCGGGTGCCGTGGCGGGCGGGATCGGCCTGCAGCTCCGGCGCATGGAGCACCGTGAAGGACGGAGTGAAGCCGGCCAGCTCCTCCCGCGGGGGGCGGACAAACATGTTGCGGACGAAGAGCGCCTGCCAGGCGTTGGGCGTCACGAACCGCACCTGCTGCCGATAGGCGGCGTCGGCACCGCCGTAGAGGTCCTGGACGAAGACCTCAGACTGGGCATCGAGGTGGGCGCGCACGTCGGCATGCAGCGCGTTGAAATGCGCCTCGCTCAGCCGGGCGTTCTTGTCCCACCAGATCCGGTCGGTCGAACCCGGCTCATCGACGACAAACTTGTCCTTGGGGGAGCGCCCGGTGTGCGGGGTCGTGACCACCGCCATTGCCCCCCGCTCGGTGAGGGTGCCCTCATTCCGCCGGGCGGCGTGCTCGTACAGCTCTGCCGTGCCGAGGTTGGGCCGGACCCGCTTCGGGCTGAGGCCGTGGGAGGCAAGCGAGAAGGACTGGTCGTCGGCAGTGGAGGTCATGGGTCCGGGAGTCGGGGCGCGCAGGCGCCGTTGGGTCCCTCTTGCGCGTTGCAGATTGCAACGGCATTACTGGGACATAGCTCAGAAAGATTGGTGGGTCCTGGGTCATTCGCAACGGCTAGGAACCCTGCCGGGACGCGTTGCGGGCATAGGTGCGGAGCCGCCGCAGCATCCTGCGGTCGTTGGTGACTTCGTCCTCGCCCTTCGGGGTCTCCAGCAGCTTGGGGATGCCGACGAAGCGGGGGTCTGCCATGATCCTCCGGAACGGTTCCGGGCCCAGGCTCCCCTCGGCGATCAACTCGTGGCGATCCCGGTGCGAGCCGAAGGGGGTCTTGCTGTCGTTGAGGTGCAGGCAGCGCAGGTGCTGCAGGCCGATGACCCGGTCCCACTCCTCCCAGACGGCATCGTACCCGGTCCGGAGGTCGTATCCCGCGCTGTAGAGATGGCAGGTGTCGGCGCAGAACCCGACCCGGTCCCGGACATCGCTGGCCACCAGCTCGCGGAGGGTGGCGAGTTCCTCGAAGGACCGGCCCAGGGCGGTGCCGGTCCCGGCGGTCGTCTCGAGGTAGACCATGACCTCGCCGGGGACATCGCGGAGGGCCTCGGAAATCCGGGCGGCATTGCGCTCGAGGCCGGGATCGTGCTCGTCGATGTAATTGCCAGGATGCGACACCACCCCGGGGATCCCCAGCCGCCGGCAGCGTTCGAGCTCGTTCCGGAAAGACGTTGTGGATCTTGCACTTAGCTCGGGATCCGGGGAGGCCAGGTTGATCAGGTATGAATCATGCGAAACCACGGCTTGCAGCGCCGATTCCGCCATCGCCGCCCGGAACGCCGACGCGATCTCCGGGGTCACCTCGGGTTCCCGCCACTGGTTGGGGGTCTTGGTGAAGACCTGGATGGCGGTGGCCCCGATCTGCGTCCCCCTGGGGGGGGCGGTGGGAACTCCGCCCTGAATCGAGACGTGGGCGCCGAGGCGCTCGCCGGGAATGGTCATGAAGGTGCCGTTGCTCCCAGAGGAGAATGCCACGTGATGGTGGACCGCTGATGTCGAACGCCTGGACCGACCTGATCATGGCCGACCCGCTGGCCCGTCCCCGCCTGCTGCTGGTGGGGGACCCGGCCTCCCGGCCGGACGGCCTCGAGCGCGCCCTGGTGCGCGGCGGGTTCCAGGTCGTGGAGACCACCGTGATTCCCCCGGGCCCGCCGATCGGGACGCTGCCCGACGTGGTGCTCTTCTGCCTCCGGGAGGCCGACGAGTCCCTCAAGGAGTCGCTGGCCTCGATGGATCCCGCCCACTGGGCCGGGGTATCCTGCGTGGTCACCTTCGCCACGGCAGAGCCCGACGATGTGGTCCGGGCGCTGTCGCTGGGCGCCAGTGATGCCATGGCGTCGCCGATCCACCTGCCCGAGCTCTGCGCCCGGCTGATGCTCCGGGTCCGGTCCCGGGTCGAGAGCGCCAACTTCACCATCCACCACGAGAACGCCAACCGGCTGTTCGAGGCGTTCCAGGACATCTGCATCGCCCTGCGTCCCGAGGAGATCATCGAGACCCTGGTGCAGCGCCTGGGGGCGACGCTGAACGTCCGGCACCTCAGCTGCATCCTGACGCCGGCCGGGTCGGCCCAGGGGCGCGCCGTGGCCGTGTTCGAGGATCCCCGGGCGCGCGACCTGGTCATCGACCTGCAAAAGTACCCCGAAATCGTCGAGGCGGTGCAGTCGGCCCGCACGGTCTACGTGCCGGACCTCCGGAAGAGCCCGCTGTTCGAGGCGACCCGGGAGCGTTGGCGCACCTCGGGGGTCGAGGTGGAGGTGCAGAGCGTGGCCGCGATCCCCCTGACCTCGATGGGCAAGGTGGTCGGCGTGGTCCTGCTCCGGACCCGGGCCGGCGACACCCGGATCACCCAGGAGCAGGTGAGCTTCGCGGAGGCCCTGGCGCGGGCCACCTCGCGGGTGCTCGAGAGCGAGGAGCGGCGCTCGGCGATCTACCGGCGGCAGGTGAGCGCCGGCACCGCCGATGAGCTGACGGGGTGCGGCACCCTCGACGCGCTCGACCATCGGATCCGCGAGGAGTTCGAGCGGGCCCGTCGCTACGACCTCACCTTCAGCCTGGTGCTGCTCGACGTGGATGGGCTGCGGCGCTACAACGAGCGGCTCGGGGAGCAGGGCGGGGACCACCTGCTCGCCGATCTCGGGGCCCTGCTCCAGCGCGAGATCCGGGCGCCCGACTTCGTGGCGCGGTACTCGGGCGACGAGTTTGCCCTGGTGCTGCCGGAGACCGACCTGGACGGGGCCCGGGGTACCGTGGAGCGGGTGCGCGCCCGCATTGCGCAGCACCCGTTCCGCGACCTGGGGGAGGGGGAGTTCCCGGCGCTCTGCGCCGGCATCGCCTCGTATCCCCATCCGGCGGCGCTGTCCACCGAGGACCTCTTCGCCCTGGCGGAGTCCGCGCTCCAGGAGGCGAAGGGGCAGGCCACCGGGCGGATCGGCGCGGCGGTCGCCGCCTGACCGGCCCGGACCGGGTGCGCTAGCGCCTGCCCCGGAGCCAGTCGGCAGGGTCCAGGGCCAACCCGCCGCTCTGCCGGATCTCGAAGTGCAGGTGCGGCCCCTGTTCCGTCGCCGCCCCCCCCACCGTCCCAATCGTCTGTCCCTTGGTCACCTGCTGCCCCACCGTGACGGTATTGGTGGCGAGCTGCATGTAGATCGAGATGTGGCTGTCGCCATGCTCGACCATCACCGTCAATCCGTAGGTGCTGAGGCGCTGGACCACCGCAACCCGGCCGGTCGCCACGGCCTTGACGGGGGTGCCAGCCGGCGCCCCGATCCCGATGCCGTGCCAGTTGATCACCGCTCCGCTGGGCCGCGTCTCGCGCCCGAAGCGATACAAGATGTTGCCCTCGACCGGCCAGTCGAGGCGGCCGAGGTCCGCGGTGGTCAAGGTGCCGGGGGCAGGGGTGCCCGGGGTGGCGGCACCGCGATTGGCCGCGGTGCGCCGGGCCTCGATCGCGGCGATCAACTCGTTGAGGGTCGCCTCGTCGCGCTCGAGCTGGGTCAGCCGCTGCTGGGTGCTGGCGGCGCTGCGACCGAGGGTGCGGATCGAGGCCGCGCGCTCGGCCGCCAGGCGGTTGAAGCTCCGCACCTCGGCGTCGCGCTCCTGGCGGGTCCGGTCGAGCTGGTTGCGGAAGTCGAGCAGGTCCTTGCGGGCCCGGGAGTTCCGCTCACGGAGCTGCTCGATGTCCTCCACCAGCGAGCGGTCCTGCCGGCTGGTGAGGAAGAGGTACTTGTAGCGGGCGACGAGGTCGCCAAAGCTCTCGGCGGTGAGCAGCACCTGGAAGGTGTGCAGCGGGCCGCGCTTGTAGATGTCCACCAGCCGCCGGTTGAGCACCGCCCGGCGCTCCGACAGGTTGTCCTCGGTCAGGATCAGCTGGGCGCTGGCGCGCTCGAGCTCGGTGCCGAGGCCGCCGATCTGGCGGTCGATCTCGTTGACGATCCGGTTGGTCGATTCCCGCTGGCGCTCGATGTTGCGCAGCTCGGCCTGGGCATCCCGGGCCTGGCCCTCGAGGCGTTCCTGCTGCCGCCGGAGTTGTTCCCGCTCGGCCCGGATCTGTTCCAGCCGGCGCCGACTCTCCTCGAGTTCCGAGGTCTGGGCCCCGGCCGGCACGGCGGCGAGCGCCAGGAGCAGGATCGCGAGCAGCCCGCGCCAGCGCCGGCGGAAGCCGGGACGGGGGCGGGAGGACTCAGACATGCCGCAGGTGGCGGCCCACGCTGAGGAGGCTGCCGAGGAGGCCGATGAGGGTGCCGAACAGGACAATGAGGAGGACCTGCCCGGTGGAGAAGAAGACCAGGGCGGTGAGGTCGAAGCCCACGGTCGCCTGGAACAGGGTGAAGCCCAGCCAGCAGAGGAGGACGGCACCGATCCCGCCGAGGAGGCCCTTGAGGGCGCCCTCGAGGAGGAACGGCGCCCGGATGAACTCGTTGGTGGCTCCCACGAGGCGCATGATGGCGATCTCGTCAGCGCGCTGGAGCACGGCGACCCGGATCGCGACCCCGATGATGACCATGGCCACCACCGCGAAGGCCGCGCCGATCACCGAGCCGATCGCCCCGGCCAGGTTGCGCAGGCGGTCCAGGCGCTCGACCCATTCCTGCCCGTAGCGGACGTCGTCCACGAACGGGAAGTTGCGGAGCCGCTCCGCCACCACCTGGGCCTGGCTCGCGTTGCGGTACTCGGGCTTGAGCCGTACCTCGAGCGATGCCGGCAGGGGATTGGTTGCGAGGTCGCGGTACATCTCCCGAAACTCGACCAGCTCCTCCTGCGCCCGCTGGAGTGCCTCCTCCTGGCTGACGTAGGTCACGGCGAGGACTTCCGGGAAGGCGCCGATGTCCTGTGCGGCGAGGGTGACCGTCTCCGGTGGCGTCCCCCGGAGGACGAACGCCACCACCTCGACCCGCTCGGCCAGTCCGGCCAGGGCGCCGCGGAAGTTCACCGCGACCAGCGCAAACAACCCGAAGGTGAAGAGCGAGAAGGCGATCGTCGCGACCGACAGCAGGCTCAGCAGCGGGGTCCGGCGGAACGAGCGCAGCGCCTCGCGGGTGGCCAGGCTCATTCGGGCCTCCCCACCGTCTCCTCGGCGCTGTCGTAGACCAGTTCGCCGCCCCGCAGCTCCAGGGTGCGATAGCGGGCGTGCCGAATCAGTTCCAGGTCGTGGGTGGCCATCAGGACCACGGTGCCTCCGGCGTTGATGTCCTGGAGGAGCTGGAAGACGCCCCGGGTGGCGCGCTCGTCGAGGTTGCCCGTC
Organism: Gemmatimonadales bacterium; assembly: GCA_048499805.1. Taxonomy (GTDB): domain Bacteria; phylum Gemmatimonadota; class Gemmatimonadetes; order Gemmatimonadales; family GWC2-71-9; genus JAWXBA01. The sequence goes on from JASNZF010000001.1 coordinate 711,697, forward strand.
GGCTCGTCCGCCAGCAGGATCGGCGGGTCGTTCACCAGGGCGCGCGCGATGGCCACGCGCTGCTGCTCACCGCCCGACAGTTCGCGCGGATAGGCGCGGGCCTTGCCGGCCAGGCCGACGCGGGTGAGCACCTTGATGGCCTTGTTGGAGATCGTGTCGGCGCGGGCCCCGGTCACCTCCAGCGCAAAGGCCACATTCTCCTCGGCGGTGCGGTGCTCGAGCAGGCGGAAGTCCTGGAAGACCACCCCGAGCTTGCGGCGCAGCCGGGGCACGTCCCGCGGCGCCAGGGCCCCGATGGAGTAGCCCGAGACGCGAACCTCGCCACTGCTCGGGTGCTGGGCGCCGGTGATGAGGGAGAGGATCGAGGACTTGCCGGCGCCGGAATGTCCGGTGAGGAAGACGAACTCCCCGCGCGGCACGTGGAACGAGACCCCCTTGAGCGCGACGGCGCCGTTGGGATAGGTCTTCGAGACGTCGCGAAACTTGATCACCCGGGGAAGATAAGAGGGAGCGCGGAATGGGGAATAGGGAATAGGGAATGGGGAATGGGTGTCGGTGGTGGGTGCCAGGGTCCGGGCAGGTGCACCAGGGCCCGGGGGGGCCGGGCCCGCAGCGACTACCGTGAGGGCGGGTCCATCCGGGTCAGTCCCGGGGGCAGCTTGAACAGCTCATCGCCCGGGATGGTCCGGTCGATCTTCGTGGCTTCCATCAACGGCTCCCAGGTGCCGTTCTTGAGGAGGCGGACCCGCAGGGCGAGGAACCCGTCGGGGAACTCCTTCAGGTAGGCGGCCATGTCGGGCATGCCGGGCATGAGGCCGGCCATCGGGCTGTTGGATCCCATCTGGGTGCCCATTGACCCCAGCCCGGTGGCAATGCAGCTCTCCATCTCCTCGCTGCCGGTCCGGAACCGGTAGTTGCGGCAGGTGTGGCCGGCGATCTCGTCGGAGGTGCCCAGCGACTCGAACGAGGCGTTGGCCATCTGGGCTGCCAGGGAATCGCGGGTGGACTGGGGGATCAGTTCCTCGGCCGCGCCCATCATCGTCTTGAGGTCCATCTCGACGTACATCCCCATCTCGAGCATGACGGTGCGCGCCACCATGCTGTCGGTATTCATGAGGACGAACATCTGGCCCGGCATCCCGGGGAGTTCCATGTCGGTTCGGGTCCACGCCCCCTTCGATGCCATGGTCATGCTCACGGACATCCCTTCGAGGGTCATCCGATACGTGATGGAGCCCTGGAACACCGCCTGGGCAGGGAGGGAGGCGGGGACGGCCAGGCCGAGGGCCAGGCAGGTACCGAGAAAGGGGAGCCGGGGCATGGTGTCTCCGCGATGGAGGGACCCGGCTGGATGGCCGGGGGAACAGCCGGGGGCCGGTGCCTACTTGTCGAGCGCCTGCTGGAGGTCGGCGATCAGGTCGGCCGCGTCCTCGATGCCGCAGGAGAGCCGGACGAAGCCATCGGGGATGCCCTGGGCCCGGCGTCCCTCCGGCCCCAGCGCCTTGTGCGAGGTGAGGCGGGGCTCGCTGACCAGGCTTTCCACTCCGGCGAGGCTGGGGGCGTGTGCAAACAGCTTGACCCGGGAGCAGAATCGTTCCGACGCGGTGGCACCGCCCTTGAGTTCCAGTCCGACCATGCCGCCGAACCCATCGAGCAGTTCCCGGGCCACGGCGTGGTCGGGGTGGCTGGGCAGACCGGGGTAGTGGACCGCGCGCACCCGCGGGTGGTCGGCCGCCCACTCGGCCACGGCCATCCCGTTGGCGTTGTGGCGCTCCATCCGGACCGCGAGGGTCTTCATGCCCCGTTCCACCAGCCAGGCGGCGTGGGGATCGATCGCCTGGCCCCAGAGCCGCATGAGGCGGGTGACCTCCTCGATGAACGGCTCGGACCCCGCCACGGCGCCGGCAATCACGTCGGTGTGCCCGTTCAGGTACTTGGTGGCGCTGGTGATCACGACGTCCGCGCCGTGCTCGAGCGGCCGGAAGTTGATCGGGCTGGCAAAGGTCGAGTCGACCAGCAGCGCCAGGCCGAACTCCCGCGCCGCGAAGGCAATCGGGCCGAGGTCCAGGACCCGCATCAACGGATTGGTGGGCGATTCGACGAAGATGGCGCGGGTGGTCTTCCGGACCCCCTTCCGCCACTGCCGGGGCTGGGAGGGATCGGCGTAGGTGACATGGATGCCGAGCCGGCTGAACTCCTCGTCGAAGAGGGCGCGGGTGCCGCCATAGATCCAGGCGCTGGACAGGAGGTGATCGCCGGGACGGAGCACCCCGAAGTGGGCGAGGGCGGTGGCCCCCATGCCGCTGGCGACGAAGAGGGCGCTCTCGGAGCCCTCGAGGCTGGCATAGCGGCGGGCCAGCGACTCCTGGTTGGGGTTGTTGCCGTAGCGGGTGTAGCGGACCTCGTCCTCGCTGCCGACCGGGTTGACGAAGGTGGTGCTCTGGTAGACCGGTCCCACCACCGGCGCGCCGGTCGGGTGCACGGTGGGTTCCCCATGGACGGCCAGGGTGGAGCGTCCGAGGCGCGGGGCGTCGTCGTTCATGGCAGCACCAGGGGGAGGAACGCGGTTGGGGTGGGCCGGACCAGCCGGCGTCGGGCCAGGGACATCAGGGTCTCGCGGCAGCGGGCGACGGGCCAGGCGAGGGTGCGGGCCACCTGTCCGGCGTCCCCGCCCCCGCTCTCCTGCACGGCATCGAAGGCGGACCGGTCGTCGCCGGTGGCCCAGCCGAGGACCAGCGGGCGAGGGTGGTCGAGCGGGAGCGCGGCGACGGCCAGCCGATGCCCCGCGAGCACATGGTCGATCGCCTCGACCTGGTCCTCGCTCAGCCCGTGCAGGACAACGTAGCGCTCCACCGCCGGGTCGGCGGCGAGCAGGAGCTTGGCCACCACCTCGTCGGCGCAGCTGAAGTCGATCAGGCGCACGGCGGTGAAATCGAGCCGGGTCAGGGCGCAGTCGCTGGCGGCGCGGATCGCCTGCTGGATCCGGCCCCGCACCGCGGCGCCGGTGGGCCGGGTCACCAGGTCCCCGAACGGGGTGGGGACCGTTTCGCGCAGCACGGCGTCGAGGTGGATGGTCTGGATCACTTGGTGTGGCCTTCGCGGGCAGGGATGACGATCTGGACCTGCGACCCCGGAAAGTAAGGCAAGTGCTCCGCCAATGGCTGGTCGTCGTCCCAGCCGGGCACGATCGCCAGCCGGGCGGTCCCGCTGCGGATCGAGACCTTCCCCTGCCATTCCCGGAGGGTGCGCTTGATCATGGCGAGACCCTGGCCGCGACCGGGATCGCGGAACCGGCTGATCTCCTGGATCAGCGCCGTCTCGAGCGCGGTCCCGTCGCTCCAGCGATCGCCGAACTTGCGGCTCTCGGTGGCCTCGAGGGAGCGCCGGAACCCGATCCCGGCGTCACTGATGGCCATCACGACCACCCGCCGCCCGAGCCGCTTCCGCCAGTTGTAGGCATGGATCGCCACCCAGCCCCCGGTGCCCGCGTGCTCGGTGATGTTCTGGCACGCCTCGGAGAGGGTCATGGTGAAGCGGGCGGTGGCCTTGGCCTCGAGGCCGAGCTCGGTCGTCAGGATGCGAGTGGCGCTCTCGGCCACGGCGTTGACGACCCCGTGGACGTCGTCGGAGCCGCGGATCGGCGTCACCGGCAGCAGCACGTCGGATTGCTCGTCCGGCGACTTGCGCGGCACCTTGCCGTGGAGCTCGAAGACCTCCGCGGCATACCGGAAGAACCCGGCCTTGGCCCAGTAGGTCCGGACCGCCTCGAGGTCCGGGACCGCCAGGCGGGGCTTCTCCTGCCGCGCCTCGGCGAGGGCCTGCCCGAGGGTGAGCAGGGAACAGAATCCGTAGGGCGAGGACCACTTGCAGGCGCGGGCATCGACCAGCAGCCGTCCCGGCGGGGGCCACGTCCCGAGGCCCTGGGCCAGCAGGTCGAGCCCGCGCTCGTCGAGGTAGGTGGGGACCGTGGCGACGTGCATCAGGCCAGCACCAGTTCGCCCCGGAGGTGCGCCGCGAGCCCGGAGGCACCCCGGAAGGTGGCGTTGCGGCTGGCGGCGTGGTTGGCCCGGGCCAGCGCCTCCGCGGTCGCGTCCCCCGCCACCAGGCGGGCGGCCAGGGTGGCGCCGAAGACATCGCCGCAGCCGGTCGTGTCGATCACCTCGACGGTGGGCGCCGGCGCACGGGCGGTCTGGATCGTGCCGGCCGTCCCGGCGCGCCGATGCCGGTCCGACAGGCGCGCGAAGCCGGGCGCCGCGACCCACGCGGCGCCGCGCGGGCCGAGGGTCACCGCGAGCAGGGAGACGCCGGCGCCGAGGGCGCGGGCCGAAAGTGCCAGGGGATCGCTGGAGAGCTGCAGCATCTCCTCCTCGTTCATCTGGACCACATCGAAGCAGGAGAGCCACTGCTCGGGTTCGGCCAGCGGTTGCAGGACGCGCAGCCCGTCCTGGCCCATCCCCAGGAAGAGGCTGTGCAGGTCGGCCATGATCGGCCCGTCGAAACCGCGGCGCAGGTGGCCGGCGGTGCCGAGGCACATCTCGAAGCCCGAGATGAAGTTGACATAGAGGGCGTCAAGATCGCGGACCATCGGGCCGAGCTCGGTCCAGTTCCAGCCGGGCACGCCGCCGGACATCCGCTCGCAGCGCCGCGCGCTCGATTGGTAGCGCAGTACGACGCGGTTGTTGGCCACCGGGACCTCGATGCAGCGCCCTCCCGGGGTGAGCCGCCGCAGGCTGCCCAGGAACTCGCGCGCCTGCGGGGCCATGTCGGTGCCGACCTTGATGAGCGGCACGATCTCCCACGTTGGCGGCAGCGCGGCGTCGAGGCCCGCCAGGGCATAGGCGATCCCCCCCCATTCCTCCACCGGCCCCTGGCTGGGGTCGCGCCCATGGATGACATCCCAGACCAGTGACCCGATCACCCCGATCCTAGGCATCGGCCAGGCCTCGCTGTTCCAGGAAGGCGCGCGCGGCCCCGTAGACCCCGGCGCTGTGGACCAGCTCGCCCGGGACGATGCGGCACGCCGCCACCGCGGGCTTGAAGGCGCGGCGCGCCACCTCCTGGCGGAGCGGACCGAAGAGGCCATCCCCGGCCAGGGTGACACCGCCACAGACCACCACCACCTCGGGGTTGAAGATGTTGAGGAGGTTGGCCACGCCGGCCCCGAGGTAGCGCGCCGTGTCGCGCACCACATCCCGGGCGGTGGGGTCGCCCTCGGCGGCGGCCTGGTAGACCTGCTGCGCCGTGATCGCCGCCGGGTCGAGCGCGGTGAGGGTCGACTCGGCGCCGGCCCGCAGCGCCTCCACCGCCCGGCGTGCGATGGCCGGGCCCGAGGCGTAGGCCTCCAAACAGCCCTCATTCCCGCAGGCACAGCGGCGTCCGTTGGCGTCGATGGTGATGTGTCCCACCTCCCCCGCGACATCCGAGGCGCCGTGGTAGAGGCGGCCATCCACGATGATGCCCCCGCCCACCCCAGTCCCGAGGGTCACGCCGATGGCGTGGCGGGTGCCCTGGGCCGCACCGCGCCACCACTCGCCGAGGACGGCGCAGTTGGCGTCGTTGTCGAGGGCGGCGTCGAGGCCGAGCGGCCCCCCGACCCGGTCGCGGAGGGGCATGTCCACCCAGCCCAGGTTCGGGGTGAGGAGGACCACCCCCGCCGCGCGATCGAGCGGGCCCGGGGCGCCGATCCCGACTCCGAGGACCTGCCCCTCCGGATCGCCGGCCAGGGTGTCCGCGATGGCGGCGCGTCCGAGCGCGACGATCCGGTCCACTACCGCGTCGGGCCCCTCTTCAGGACGGGTCGGCTCGCTGCGGAAGCCCTGGAGGGCGTGCCCGTCGCGACGGGTGCAGCCGGCAACGATGTTGGTGCCGCCGAGGTCGATCCCGAGGACCCAGTCGCTCACCGCCGCGCCCCGGCTGGGCGGGGCGCGCGGCCCGGCCGAGGGGGTTGGTGTGCTCTCACCCGGCGGGCGTTAGCTTTCGATGGATACAATGCTGATCTCCGTGGTCGTTTCAACCTACAACCAGCCGGCATGGTTGGAGAAGGTGCTCTGGGGACTCGCCGCCCAGGGCAACCGGGATTTCGAGGTCGTCATCGCCGACGACGGCTCCGACCAGGTCACCCGCGAGCTGGTGGACCGGCACCGCGACACCTGGGGCGGGGCGCTCCGCCACGAATGGCGCGAACATGCCGGCTTCGGCAAGTGCGCGATCCTGAACCAGGCCATCCGTGCGGCCCGGGGCGACTACCTGCTCTTCCTGGACGGCGACTGCATCCCCCGTTCCGACTTCGTGGCAGTCCACCGGCGGCTGGCTCGGCCAGGCCGGTTCCTCTCGGGCGGGGCCTTCCGCCTCCCACCCGCCACCAGCGCTGCCATCTCCCGGGAGGACATCGAGAGCGGCCGGGCCTGGCAGCCCGCATGGTTGCGGACGCATGGGGTGCCGCCCTCCCTTCGCCTCTCGCGCCTGGGGGCCGGCCCCCGGCTGGCCCGGCTCCTCGACCTCCTCACCCCGACCGGCGCCACCTTCAACGGGGGCAACTCCTCGGCCTGGCGGTCCGACGTCCTGGCGGTCAACGGCTTCGACGAGCGCATGGGGCATGGCGGACTCGACCGGGAATTCGGCGCCCGCCTGGCCAACGCCGGGCTCCGCGGCCTCCAGGTCCGCCACCGGGCCATTGTCGTGCACCTCGACCATCCCCGCGGGTATCGCCAGGCCGAGACCGTCCGGCGCAATCGCGAGATCTGGACGGAAACGGAGCGCACCGGCCGGATCCGCGCCGTGGTGGGCCTCGACGCTCAGGGCTGATCCGCTGCCGCAGGGGACAGGCCGCTGATTCCGCTGCGGGCCCGGGTGATTCCCCCCGCCCGCACCGCATGGCGGTGGGCGGTGTTCTGCCGGAATCCCGCTTCGTCCCGCCAGGGCCGTTCGTGCCAGAGGTGCACCGTCGGCGCCCGGAACCGGACCCGGACCGCACGGACCCCGAGGTTGTCGAGCCGGTCGCCGATCTCCGCGTCCTGGCCACCGTAGCCCATCTGCATGTCGAATCCATCCACCGCCAGGAGGTCGGATCGCCAGGCCGACGCGTTGCCGCCGCGCCAGCGCGGCGGGGTCGGGGTGATCCGGTCCATCAGGGCGTTGAACCAGGGGCGGCGGCTGAAGCGCAGGCGGTGGCGGCCGGGACGGAAGCCCTGCCGCCGGAGCCATGCCAGGTCGGTGGCCAGTCCGGCCCGGACCACCGCGGGGGTGATCGCGGCGCTGACCGCCTCGGGGAGCCGGACGGTCATGCCGGCCAGGTAGTGTCCGGGCCGGGCGAGGCGGCGGTGGGTGGCCACGAAGTCGTCGCGGGGGATCAGGTCGCCGTCGGTGAAGATCAGGTACGGCTCGTCGCAGGCCAGGATGGCACGGTTGAGGATTTCGCTCTTCCGGAACCCGCGATCGGGATGCCAGACGTGGGCAATGGCGAGCCCGGTCTCGGCCCGCACCCGCGCCACCACCTCGGCGGTCTCGGGGCCCGAGCCATCGTCCGCCACGACGACCCGGAACGCGGTGTCGCGCTGCCCCGCGAAGCCGAGCAGCGCCAGTTCCAGCGCTTCGGGCCAATTGTAGGTGGCGATGATGACCGCCGCCTGCATGGGGTCAGTCCCCGACCTGCAGCACCGCCAGGAAGGCCTCCTGGGGGATCTCCACCTGGCCCACCTGCTTCATCCGCTTCTTGCCCTCCTTCTGCTTCTCCAGGAGCTTCCGCTTCCGGGTGATGTCGCCGCCGTAGCACTTGGCGAGGACGTCCTTGCGGAGGGCGGAGATCGTCTCGCGGGCGATGATCTTCTGGCCGATGGCCGCCTGCAGGATCACCTGGAAGAGCTGCCGGGGGATCAGTTCCTTGAGCTTCTCGGCGACCTTCCGGCCCCAGACGTTGGCCTTGTCCTTGTGGATGATCACGCTGAAGGCGTCCACGGGGTCGCCGTTGATCAGCATGTCGAGCTTGACGAGGTCCGAGGGCCGGTAGCCGGCCAGCTCGTAGTCGAGCGAGGCGTAGCCCTTGCTGAGCGACTTGAGCCGGTCGTAGAAGTCGAGCACGATCTCGCCGAGGGGGAACTCGAACTGGAACTCCACCCGGGCGGTGTCGATGTAGTGCATCCCGAGGTAGACCCCGCGCCGCTCCTGGCCCAGGCTCATGATCCCGCCGATGTAGTCGGTGGGCGACATGATCCGCGCCTTGACGTAGGGTTCCTCGATCCGCTCGATCCCGGACGGATCGGGCAGCCGGGTGGGATTCTCGACCAGCACCATCTCGCCGTCGGTGGTGTAGACATGGTACTCCACCGTGGGGACGGTGGTGATCAGGTCGAGGTCGAACTCGCGCTCGAGGCGCTCCTGCACGATTTCGAGGTGGAGCAGGCCCAGGAACCCGACCCGGAAGCCGAAGCCGAGCGCGGTCGAGGACTCGGGCTCGTAGTTGAGGCTGGCGTCGTTGAGGCGCAGCTTCTCGAGCGCGTCGCGGAGCTGCTCGTACTGGTCGGTGGTGGTCGGGTAGATCCCCGCGAAGACCATCGAGGTCACGTCGCGATAGCCGGGCAGCAGCTCGGTGGCGCGGTGGTTGGCATCGAGCACGGTGTCGCCGGTGCGGGCGTCGCGCACGTTGCGGAGGTTGGCCGCGACGTAGCCGACCTCGCCGGCCTCGAGCACCTCGGATTCCCGCCGGCCGAGCTGGAGGTAGCCCACCTCCTCGACGTCATAGACGTCCTCGGGATGGGCGCCGAAGACGATCTTCATCCCGGGGCGGATGGCCCCGTCGACCACGCGGACGCTGAGGATGGCGCCGCGGTAGCGGTCGTAGTAGGTGTCGAAGATCAGCGCCCGGAGCGGGGCGTCGTCGCGGCCCCGGGGGTGGGGGACCCGGCGCACGATCTCCTCGAGCAGCGCGGGGACCCCGGTCCCCTCCTTGGCCGAGACGGAGAGGATCTCCTCGCGCTTGGAACCGATCAGGTCCATGATCTCCTGGGCGCGCTGCTCGGGCTCGGCCCCCGGGAGGTCGATCTTGTTGAGGACCGGGATGATCTCGAGGCCCGCGTCGAGCGCCAGGAAGAGGTTGCTGAGCGTCTGGGCCTGGATCCCCTGGGAGGCATCGACCACCAGGACGGCACCCTCGCAGGCGGCCAGCGAGCGGCTCACCTCGTAGGTGAAGTCCACGTGCCCCGGCGTGTCGATCAGGTTGAGCTCATACTCCACCCCGTCGGCCGCGGTGTAGAGCATCCGGACGGCGTTGAGCTTGATGGTGATCCCGCGCTCGCGCTCGAGGTCCATGGTGTCCAGCAGCTGCTCGCGCATCTGCCGTTTCTCGACCGCCCCGGTGGTCTCGATCAGCCGGTCGGCGAGGGTGGACTTGCCATGGTCGATGTGGGCGACGATGCAGAAGTTTCGGATGGAGCGTTGGCGCATGCGCAAATATAGGGGGGTCGGCGGGTCGGCGGGTCAGGGCCGCCGCGGGTCAGGGGGCTGCACCCCCGCAACGGTGACGCCGCGGGGGCGCTGGGCGAGGCGGCTCGCCCCAGGCCTACCGACCCGCGGACCCGCGGACCCGCCGACCCGCTATCTTTTCACCGCTGATGACCACGCCCCCTGCCGTCACCCGTGCCCTCCCCGCCATTCCGGTCATGCTCCTGGTGACCCTGATCTGGGGCGGCAACTTCACGGTCAGCAAGTACGCCCTGACCCAGCTGCCGGTCCTGCCGTTCAGCGCCATCCGGTTCACGCTGGCCGCGATCTGCCTGTGGGTCATCGTCCGGATGGTCGAGGCGCCGGCCCGGACGCCGCGCCCGGTGCTCTGGAGGCTTGTCGGCCTCGGGATCGTCGGGAACACGATCTACCAGGTCGCGTTCATGACCGGCCTGACGATGACCACCGCCACCAACAGCTCCCTGCTGGTTGCCAGCACGCCGATGGCGGTGATCGTCCTGGGCCGCCTCCTCGGGGTCGAGCGCCCCACCCGCGCGATGTGGGGGGCGGTGGGGCTGGGCACCGCCGGGGTGGTGCTGGTCGTGCTCAGCAAGGGGGGCGGGGCCGACTTCGGGGGCGCCACGATCCTGGGCGACCTGCTGACCTTTGCCGCCGTGCTCTGCTGGGCGGTGTTCACCATCGGCATCCGCGCGCTGCAGACCGACATCTCCCCGCTTCGCCTGACCGCGATCACGGCCACTGCGGGGGTCCCCGGGCTGCTGCTGCTCGCGCTGCCCGAGCTCCGCGTCCTCCCCTGGGGGGAACTCCGCTGGGAGCTCTGGGCCGCGGTGGCCTACGCGTCGCTGCTCTCGGTGGTGATGGCGTACATCCTCTGGAACGCGATGGTGCGGCAGGTGGGCAGCGCCCGCACCGCCCTGCTCGGCATGATGGTCCCGCTCTGGGCCGTGCTGATTGCCTCGCTCGCCCTGGGCGAACGGCCGACCACCCTACAGGTCGTGGGAGCGGCGTGCATCATCGGGAGCGTCTTCGTGAGCCGGATGGGCCAGTCGGCACCGGTCCTGGCCCGGGAAGACGAAGCCGCCTGCTGATGGCATGGCGCCGGCCATGAACGGCCCCGGATCGCCCGGCCGCCGGATGCCTCCCACGCGTGTCGCGGCCTGGGCCGCCTTCTCGGCCGACACCCCCCTCGCCCCGCACCTCATCGCGAGGCGCGAGTGCGGCCCCACCGACGTGGCCATCGCCATCCTGCACTGCGGGGTCTGTCACTCCGACCTGCACACCGTCCGGAGCGAGTGGGGGACGGTCACCTACCCCTGCGTGCCCGGCCACGAGATCATCGGCCGGGTGACGGCGGTCGGGCCCGACGTCACGCGCTTCGCGGTGGGAGAGCTGGTTGGCGTCGGGTGCCTGGTGGACTCCTGCCGGCGCTGCGCCTCCTGCCGCGAGCACCTGGAGCAGTACTGCACCGGGGGTGCGACGGCCACCTACAACTCGCCCGATCCCCACCTCGGCGGGGTGACCTTGGGAGGGTACTCCGAGGCCATCACCGTGGAGGAGCGGTTCGTCCTTCGGGTGCCGGCACACCTGGATCCCGCGGCGGCGGCCCCGCTGCTCTGCGCCGGCATCACGACCTGGTCGCCACTGTGCACCTGGGGCGCCGGCCCCGGTACGCGGGTCGGGGTGGTGGGGCTGGGCGGGGTGGGGCACATGGGGGTCCAGCTGGCCGCCGCACTGGGCGCCGAGGTCACGGTATTCACGACCTCCCGAGCCAAGGCGGCGGACGCCCGGCGCCTCGGCGCCAGCGCGGTCGTCGCGAGCACCGATCGAGACGCGATGCGGGCCCACGCCAATCGCCTCGACCTCATCCTCGACACCGTCTCCGTTCCCCACGACCTCGATCCCCTGATGCGCACCCTGGACCGGGACGGCACCCTGGTGCTGCTCGGGATCCCGCCCACTCAACATCCCCCCATCGGCGTCCGCCGCCTGGTGCTCGGCCGGCGCCGACTGGCCGGCTCGCTGATCGGCGGCCTCCAGGAGACCCAGGAGATGCTCGATTTCTGCGGGAGTCACGGCATTGTCTCGGAGATCGAGCCGATCCCGATCCAGCAGGTCAACCTGGCCTACGAACGCATGCTCCGGGGCGATGTCCGTTACCGGTTTGTGATCGACATGGCGAGCCTGCGGTAGGGGGCAGGGGGGCAGGGGGCTGCGGGTCAGGGGGTCGGCGGGTCAGAGGGTCGGCGGGTCAGGGGGGCCGCGGGGCCGCGGGTCAGCGGGTCGGGGGGCGGTCAGTTCTCGAGGGGGGGCACCTGGGAGCGGTGCAATAGAAAAGGGGGCCCGTGAGCCCCCTCCCTTTCCGACCCCGACCTGATCCCTCTCACCTCTCACCTCTCACCTCTCACCTCTTACTTCTTACCTCTTACCTCTCACTTCTCACTTCTCGCTCCGAACTCCCTACCCCGCACTCTCCAGCTCCTCGAGCCGCGCCATGGCCCGGCGCAGGTGGGGGATCACGATGCTTCCCCCCACGACCAGCCCGATCGAGAAGATCTCGAGGAACTCCTCGCGGGTGACGCCCTCCTCCTTGCACCGGACCACGTGGTAGGTGATGCAGTCGTCGCAGCGCAGCACCATCGACGACACCAGGCCGAGCATCTCCTTGGTCTTGACGCCGAGGGCGCCGGCTTCATAGGCCCGGCCATCGAGGGCGAAGAACCGGTTGACCGTCAGGTTGCCGGCACCGAGGATGACCTCGTTCATCTGCTCGCGGAAGGCCCGGAATTCCGCGAGCGTGGTGGTGGCCTCGCTCACGGGACCGTCTTTTCGACGTAGCGATCGTAGCTCTCCTGGACCCACTTGGGCCGTGCCGCCCGGTTGGCGATCTCGGTGCCGAGGAAGAAGCCGAGCCGCGCGATCCGGCTCATCTTCTCGTAGTCGATCTTGTCGGGCGAATCCGAGACCCGGTGGTAGTCGGCGTGGGTGCCGTTGAAGAAGAACAGGATGGGGACGCCCTTGCGGGCGAAATTGAAGTGGTCGGAGCGCCCGTAGAAGTTCTGCTCCGGCCAGATGTCGTCGATCGTGGCCATCCCCAGCTCGGGGTGGGCGCTGGTCACCGCGTTGAGGGTCTGGCCGAGGTCGGAGTGCTCCTTGCCGATCACCACGACGGTGTCGGTCCAGTTGCGGCCGATCATGTCCATGTTGATGTTGGCGACCATCTGGCCGACCGGCACCGGCGGGTTGGCGGCGAAGTAGGCCGAGCCCCAGAGGCCCTTCTCCTCGCCGCTGACGGTGACGAAGATCATCGAGCGCTTGGGACGCGCCCCCGGCTGGGCGAAGGCGCGCGCCAGGGCCACGATGCCGATCGTTCCCGAGGCGTCGTCGTCGGCGCCATTGAAGATCGAGTCGGCCGGGGTGCCGCCCGATCCGACGTGGTCCATGTGGGCGGAGAAGACCACGTACTCATTCTTGAGGACGGGGTCGGTGCCCTCGAGGATGCCGACGGTGTTCGGGGCCGAGGTGCGCGTCACCACGCGCCGCAGTTCCACGGTGCCGGTCCACTCGGGCATCTCCTGCGCGAGGAACGCCGGGGACTGGCGGGCTGCCGCCAGCTGGGCGCCCGCCTCGGCGAACTGCGCCGTGATCGCCGCCTCGGGCACCTCGAGCACCAGCAACCCGCCGGTCGCGGTGGTGGCGCTGTCCCGGCTCACCGACGGGCGGGACTGGGCGGCCACCGACCGGGCGAAGGCGGCCTGGTCGGCGCGGTTGGACACCAGCACGAGCGCGGCGGCTCCGCCGCGCGACAGTGCCCGGATGGCGGCCTGGGCACCGGCGGGATAGGTCCCGGTCGGCATCTCCGCCGCCCAGACCACGATCTTCCCGCGCATCGGCGCCCCGGCCAGCGCGACGGTGTCGGCGGGTCCCGCGACCAGCACCACGGTGCCGGTCGTGGCGGGCGTGGCACCGCCGAAGCGGCGCAGCACATCGCTCGCGAACGAGAAGCTGAGGGTCGGTCCACCCATCATGGTGAATTCCAGCCGCGACTGGCCCGCGACCGTGGTGCTCAGGAAGAGCGGGTACCGCTGTTCCCAGCTCCCGTTGGGGCCGCCCGGACGGAGCCCGGCCTTCCGGAACTCCGAGGCGATGTAGGCCGCCGTCAGGTCCAGCCCCCGGCTGGGGGTGTCGCGTCCCAGCATCGAGTCGTGGGCGATCGTATAGACCCCCTGGCGCAGGTAGTCCACCGAGATCGTCTCGGCGGCCCGGCGGACCGCCGCGCTGGGTTGGACATAGCTGCCTGCTGCGGGGGACTGGGCTGCCACCGGGGCCGCGGTCGCAATGATCGCGGCCAGGAGTCCGAGGCGGGATGGTGATGCTCTCATCGGTACGGGTCCGGTTGGGGGATGAACTGTCGCGCCACGCCCGTTGGGCGTCGCCCCAATCTACCCGAATCAGGGTCGAATCGGTGACGGCGGACTGGGTCGCGGTGGCGGGGGTGGCGGAGGGGGCCGACGGCGCAAGACGGGGGTACCGGTGGGCTTGGGTTTCTCGGCCGGCTTGCGCGGCTCCGCCTTGGGTGGTGGCCGCCTGGTGGTGTCCTGGACCACCGCCGGGTACCCCGCGAACTCGTCGGGCACCTCGGGGAGGGCCGCCATCGCCAGGCCAGCGGCGAGCGTCAGGGTCAGGACTCGGGCACGCATGGTCGCCAACCTGTTGCCAGCATCGTGCCAAGACCACCCCCATGGCCAACCCCTTGCCTGTCAATGGTATAGCGCAGGCCACCAAACGACTGTCCGGTCGAAGTGTCCCGAAACTCGGACAGCTGTCCCGTCGTTGACTCGCTCCCCGCATCTGCCTAGCCTTCGCCGCCATGTCGATCGCAGCTCCCCGCCACCGCCCCCAGCGCCCCGACCTCCTCGACCCGCTCGAGGTGTCACGGCTGGGCGGGCTGGAGGTCGTCACTCACGGCATCGTGGAGGGGTTCATTGCGGGGTTGCACCGATCGCCCCGGAAGGGCTTCTCGGTCGAGTTCGCCGAGCATCGGATGTACCAGCCCGGAGACGAGCTGCGGTACGTGGACTGGAAGCTGCTTGGCCGGACCGACCGGCTGCACGTCAAGCAGTTCGAGGAAGAGACCAACCTCCGTGCCATGCTGGTCCTGGATGCCAGTCGGTCGATGGAGTGGACCGGCGCGCCCGGCGTCCGGTTGACCAAGCTCGACTACGCCCGGCGGCTGGCCGCCGCCCTGGCACTGGTGCTCCTCCGTCAGCGCGACGCCACCGGCCTGATCTGCTTCGACGACGCCGTTCGCAGCGTGACCCCGCCCCGGGCCCGGCAGAGCCAGTGGCGCGACCTGCTCGCGGTCCTCGGGGGACTCCGCGCGGGGCAGGGTACCGCTGCGGAGCCGGCGCTTCGCCGGGTGGTGGACCAGCTCCGGCGGCGTGGACTCGTCGTCTTCATTTCCGACCTGCTGCTCGACCAGGAACTGGCCCTGACCGCCCTCCGGTTCCTGCGACACCGTGGCCACCAGGTACTGGTGCTCCACGTGATGGACCCCGCGGAGGTGGAACTCGAGGGCGCAGCCGAGGCCCGCTTCCAGGATCCTGAGTCGGGTGCGTCCGTGACCCTCCGGCCCGACGACTGGTCGGCGGCCTACCGCCAGACGGTGCTGGACACGGTGGCGCGATGGCGCCTGGCGTGCCGGCGGCACGGGATGGCCTATGAGCGGGTGACGACCGACCTGTCCTTCGGAACCGCGCTGCGACAGGCGCTGGTCGGCTCGACCCACCTCGCGTGATCGGCTTCACCTCTCCCTGGGTCCTGGGCGGGCTGCTCGCCGTGGCGGTTCCCCTGGTGTTGCACCTGGTGGCCCGTCGGGACCCCCCCGTGGTCTCCTTTCCGGCGGTCCGCTATCTCGAGGACACCGCGCGGCGACACCAGCGCCGGTTCCGCCTGCAGCACCTGCTGCTCCTGCTGGTGCGGATGGCGCTGATCGCGGCGCTGGTGCTGGCGGCGGCGGGTCCCACCACCTCGGGTGGTGGTGCCGGCGGCCACGCCCCGGCCGCCCTTGTCCTGGTGCTCGACAACTCCCTCAGCTCCGCGGCCATCGTGGGCGGCGCCCCCACCCTCGAGGCGCTGCGCGCCCCGGCGCAGCGGATTCTGGCTCGGGCGGGCGCGGCCGACCGGGTCTGGTTGCTCACCGCCGACGGGGTTCCCCGAACCGGCGACCTCGACCTCCTCCGGCGCCAGGTGGACGAACTGCAGGCGCTGCCCGTCCGCCTCGACCTGGGCGACGCCCTCCGCACCGCCGCGGACCTGCTTGCCGCAGTTCCGCTGCCCGGGGAAGTGATCGTGCTCAGCGACCTCCAGGCCAGTGCGATGAGTGCCGCCGTGGGTGGGGATGTGCTGGTCGGCGTGCCCGATGGAGCGCCACCCGCCAACCGCGGGATCACCGCGGTGGAGACCGGGGCGCAGCCCTGGGGGGGACCGGGGCGGATCTCGGCCTCGGTGGTCGGTGTCGCGCCCGAGCCCGCGGCAATGACGGTGATGGTGGAGGGGCGGCCGGCCCGGCAGATGCTGGTCCCACCCGGCGGGACTGCCACGGCGGCGCTGGCGGCGCTCCCGGCCGGATGGCACACGATCGGGGTCGAGATCGATCCCGATGAACTGCGGCTGGACGATGGCGTGCAGGTCGGGGTACGGGTGGCGCCACCCGCCGCCGCCACCTGGTCCCGGGATGACTCGCACCTGGCCGAGGGCGCCGAGGTACTGCTGGCAAACGGCCGGCTCACCCGCGGCGCGGAGGTCTGGCTCGACCAGCTTGGCGGGGGGGCGTCGATCGTCTTTCCCCCCGCCGATCCCGCCGCCCTCGGCGCGCTCAACCGTGCCCTGCTGGCACGGGGGTCGGCGTGGCAGTTCGGAGAGCGAGTGGCGGGTGGAATCCGAACCGACAGCAGTGCCCTGCTGGACCCCCAACCCGTGCGGCTGCGGCACCAGCTTGAGCGCGCGGGCGCCGAAGGGGAGATCCTCCTGACGGCCGCGGGCGCGCCCTGGATGGTGCGGAGCGGCAACCTGATCCTGCTGGCCAGTCGATTCGAGCCTGCCTGGACGGACCTGCCGCTCTCGGCCGCGTTCATGCCGTTCCTGGACCTGCTGCTCAACCGCCTGGCGCGGGGGGAGGTGGCCCGGCTGGTGACGGTCACCGGGGACCCGGTCATGCTCCCGGACCGGGTCACCTCCCTCGCGTCCGGTGCCGGCGTCGAGCGGGTCGAGGGGGGCGGTGCCTGGCGCCCGGCGACCCCGGGGCTGCACTGGATGCTGCGCGGCACCGACACGGTCGGTGTCGTCGAGGCGCATCCCGATCCCCGCGAGAGCCTGCTGGAACGCATGGCCCCGGAGGCGGTGGCAGCCCTCTGGCCGGGCGCCGAAGTCACCACCGCCGATCGCGCGGCCGGCCTGGCCTTCACCCGCTCCGCCCGGGCCGACCTGCGCGGCCCGCTGCTCTGGCTGGCCGGGTTGCTCGCCGGGGCGGAACTCCTCCTGGCCGGGCTCGGCCGACGGACCCGATGAGCGCCGAGCTGATCTTCGCGGCCCTCGAACGCAGCCCGTCGGTGCGCGAGCTCTGGGGGCGGCTCCCCGATCGTGGCCAGCGGCTGCGGCTGGGGGGCCTCCCTGGCTCGAGCGCGGCGGCGCTGGTGGCGTGGCTGGCCGAGCGACGCCCGAGCCAGCTGATCACGATCGTCACCTCCACCCCATCGGACGCCGAGCGCTGGATTGCGGACCTGGCCCACCTCACCGCGCTTCCGGTGGGCCTCTACCCGCAGCGCGAGGCGCTGGGCGAGGAGGAACCGCACCTCGAGATCGCGGGTGAGCGGGTGGAGACACTCGAGGCGCTGCTGCATGGGGAACTGCGACTCCTGGTGACGACAGCCCGTGCCACCGCCGAGCGGACCCGGATCGCCGCGGCGCTGGGCGCGCGCCGCCTGACGGCGACCCAGGGATATCAGGTCCCGCTGGGGGAGTTCGCCGGCGAGCTCGCCGCCATGGGGTACGCCCGGGTTCCGGTGGTGACCGAGGTCGGGCAGTTCGCCGTCCGGGGCGGGATCGTGGATGTCTACGGGTTCGGGCTGGCGGCGCCCGCCCGCCTCGAGTGGTGGGGCGACGAGATCCTGTCGGTGCGCAGCTTCGACCTGACCACCCAGCGATCCGGCGAGGAGCTCGCCACGATTGCCATCCTCCCGATCGCCGCGGGTGGGCGAGGCGGGGCGGGACGGGGCGGGGGTGGGGGCGAGGCGGCCATGCGGCAGAGCCTGCTCGACCTGCTGCCCCCTGACACCCTCCTCCTGCAGGAGTCGGAGGGGCCCGACGCCGAGGAGGTGCGCCGCGCCTGGCAGGAGGCGGCCCACCACCTCGAGGTGGCCCGCAAGCTCGGCGAGGAGGTGCCGGACCGCGCCGATCTCTTCCTCGAGCCCGACCAGTGGGGCACCGCGCTGGCCCGCTTCCCCCGGCTGGCGCTGTCGCAGGATGCGGCGGAGCTGCAACTCGGGTTCCTGCCACCGGAGCGGATTGACCGTGACCTGGGTCGCCTGCGCACGCTGCTCGCCGGCCCCACGCCGACGGTCATCCTCTGCGACAACGAGGGCCAGCGCGAGCGGCTCGACGAGCTGCTGCACGAGGGACCGGGCATGGGCGGAGCCGCCGACCTCCGGGTGGGTGCGCTCGACGGGGGATTCGTGCTGCCGACCCTCCGGGTGCTGACCGACCACGAGGTGTTCCGCCGGGCGCGGCGACTCCGCCGGCCACGCCGGTACCGGCAGGCGGCTCCCTCTGCCGCGACAGGGGTACTGAGCGAGGGTGACTACGTCGTCCACCTGGATCATGGCATCGGGATCTACCGCGGGATCGGTACGACCACCGTCGAGGGCGGGATCCTCGACGTGGCGATCGTGGAATACGAGGGTGGGGACCGGCTCAATGTCCCGCTCTACCGCCTCGACCAGCTGGAGCGGTACCGGGCGGCGACCGACGACGCCGACCAGGCCCCGCCGAAGCTGCACCGGATCGGGGGGACCAGCTGGAAAAAGGTCCGCGACCGGACCCGGTCGGCGATCCGGCAGATGGCCCAGGAGCTCCTGGACCTCTACGCCCACCGCCAGGTGGCGGCGGGATATGCCAGTCCGCCCGACACCCGCTGGCAGCGTGAGCTGGAGTCGAGCTTCCTGTATGAGGACACCGCCGACCAGCGCAGGGCCACGGAGGAGGTCAAGCAGGACCTCGAACGGCCGCGTCCCATGGACCGGCTGCTGGTCGGCGACGTGGGATACGGCAAGACCGAGATCGCCGTCCGCGCGGCGTTCAAGTCGGTCCAGGGAGGCAAGCAGGTGGCGGTGCTCGTGCCCACGACGATCCTGGCCGAACAGCACGGGCGGACCTTCACCGAGCGCCTCGCCGACTTCCCGGTGAAGGTGGAGGTGCTGTCGCGATTCCGGAGCGCCAAGGAGCAGAAGCAGGCGCTGGTCCGGCTGGCTGAAGGGGGCACTGACATCATCATCGGTACCCACCGGCTGCTCTCCAGGGACGTCCTGTTCAAGGACCTCGGGCTGCTGATCGTGGACGAGGAGCACCGGTTCGGGGTCAAGCACAAGGAGCGGCTCAAGGAATTGCGGCTGACGGTGGACGTGCTGACCCTGACCGCGACCCCGATCCCCCGGACCCTGCACCTCTCGCTGGCGGGGCTCCGCGACCTGACCCTGATCGAGACCCCGCCGCGCGACCGCTCCCCGATCCTGACATTTGTCGAGCCCTGGGACGACGGCCTGCTGGAGGAGGCGATGGCCCGCGAGCTGGACCGCGGGGGGCAGGTCTTCGTCGTCCACAACCGGATCGAGACGATCGACACCATCGCGGCGCGGATCCGGGCGCTGGCGCCGCGGGCCCGGGTCGGGGTGGCGCATGGCCAGATGGCTGCGGAGCCGCTCGAGGAGGTCATGCGGGGGTTTGTGGCCGGTGAGGTGGACATCCTCGTCTCCACCATGATCGTGGAGTCTGGGCTGGACGTGCCCAACGCCAACACCATGGTGGTGCACGACGCCCACCGGCTGGGGCTGGCCCAGCTCTATCAGCTGCGGGGCCGGGTGGGGCGCAGCCACCGGCGGGCGTACTGCTACCTCCTGGCGCCCGACACGATCGACCCGGAGGCCCAGGACCGGCTCAAGGTGCTGGAGCACCACACCGAACTGGGCTCCGGGTACCGGATCGCCCTGAAGGACCTGGAGATGCGCGGGGCGGGCAACCTGCTGGGGGCGGAGCAGTCGGGCCACGCCCACGCCGTCGGCTTTGACCTCTACCTGCGATGGCTGGAGGAGACGGTGAAGGCCCTCCGTGGCGGGGGCACCCTCGAGGCCCCGGCCCCGCCGGAGGTGGTCTTTGACCGGGCCGCCCAGCTGCCGGACGAGTGGGTGCCGGATGACGAGACCAAGCTCGATCTGTACCGCCGACTGGCGCGAGCGGTCGGGACAGGCGAAATTGATGAGTTGCGCGGGGAAATGCGGGAACGGTTCGGGCCGATCCCCCAGGAGGCGGAATATCTCCTCGACCTGGCGCGGTTGCGGGTGCTCGGCGGGACGCTGGGCATCCAGCACATCATGGTGCGCGGGGACGAGGCCCGGGTGACCTTCCGGGCCGGCGCCACCCCCCGCATGGCCGGGCTGGCTGCCGCCCTGGACGATGTCCAGCTGGCGGTCGACGTCCGGCGGACGGTCCCCCTGTCGCTCCGGCTGGAACGGTTGGGTGGCGAAGCAATGATCCCGGCCCTGGTCCGGGCCCTGGCCGCCGTGGCCAGGGGAGCCCCGGTCGGTGCGCCGGGACGGTAGGACTCACCCCCTCTTGGGAGTTGGCATGCGTGGACTGTTGTTGATCGTCGCGGGCGCGGTTGGCGTCGGCGGATGCGGACTGGGTGGCAACGCCGATGTCGTGGCCGAGGCGAACGGGCAGACCCTCACCTCGGCCGAGGTGGCCAGCGTGCTCGAGAAGGTCCAGGGCCAGCGTCCCAGCACCGAGATCGCCGAGTTCGTCGGCTCGCTGTGGGTGGACCTGACGCTGATGGCGCATGCCATCGTCACCACCGGCATCCCGAGCGATTCGGCCTCCGTGGCCGATGCCCTGTGGTTCGACCTGGCCCAGGCCCGGATCGGCGCGTGGCACGACACCCTGATGGCCCGCCGGGTCAGCGTCACCCCCGAGCAGATCCAGCAGTTCTACGACGGCGGCGATGCCCGCGTCTTCCAGCACATCCTGGTCGCCCCCGGCGGGACCGCGGCGGACAGCACCCGGGCCCGCGCCACGGTGCGCCAGATCGAGGCCGGGCTGCGTGCCGGGCGGAGCTTTGCCGCATTCGCCGACGAGCACAACACCGATGCCACCCGCGGCGACGGCGGCTTCCTGCCGCCCACCCCGCGCGGCGGCTTTGTCCAGCCGTTCGACTCCGTCGCCTGGACCCTCAACCCCGGCCAGACCAGTGGGGTGGTCGAGACCCAGTTCGGCTGGCACTTCATCCGCCGGCCACCGATCGACGAGGCCGCGCCGCGCCTCCAGACCGCCCTCGAGGAGCTGGCCAAGCGGACCGCCGACAGCGTCTTCAGCGCCGAACTGGTGGAGGGACGCAAGATCGAGGCGGCGAATTCGGCCCCGGCCGCGATCCGGGCCGCGCTGAACGACCTGAACAAGGGGCTCTCCTCCTCGCGCGAGGTGGCGACCTGGACCGGCGGCAAGATGACCGCCGGGGACTTCTCCCGCTGGATCATGGCCCTGCCCCCCGGCTTCCCCCAGCGCCTGCGCGAGGAGTCGGATTCGTCGCTCCGGAACTTTGCCAAGCTGCTGGCCCAGAACGTGGTCATGCTCGAGCAGGCCGACTCGGCCCGGATCCCGGTGCCCGAGGTGAACTGGCAGGCGATGCAGTTCTCGTATCGGGTCTCGATCGAGCAGCTCCAGGGCGAGCTGGGCCTCGGCGGGCCGGAGTTCAGCGACACCAGCTCCACCACGGTGGCGCAGCGGCTCCAGCTGGCCTCGGACCGGGTCGACGAGTACATCAACGCCCTGGCTACCGGGCAGGCCCAGAGCCGGCAGATCATCCCCGGGATGGCGGCTCGCCTGCGCACCCTCTATCCGAACAAGATCAACCAGGCCGGGATCGCCAAGTCGGTTGAGCTGGCGGTGGCCAAGTATGTCGCCGACTCCGCCGCCGGGACCGGGGCCGCAGGGGCGACGCCGCCGGGAGCGGTCGCCCCCGCCCCGGGTGGCCCGCCGGTGCCGGGGAACCAGCCGTAATGCAGTTCCCGAGGCTGTCCGGGCTGGTCGTCGGCCTGCTGGTGGCCGGCGCCGGCACGCTGGCGGCCCAGGGGGCCGGCCCCGCCAACGGCGGGGTCGTGGACCGGGTGGCGGCCGTGGTCGGCACCCGGGCGATCATGGCCTCCCAGGTGGAGGAGGCACTGTACCAGCGGTATCCCCAGGGCCTCCCGACCGACTCGACCCAGTTGCGGGCGCTGGCGCGGGAGGTACTCGAATCGCTGATCGATGACGAATTGATGGTGATCGAGGCCGAGCGCGACACGACCATCCGGGTGACGCCGGAGGATGTCCAGTCGGCGGTGGACGAGACCTTCCGCGCCACCCGGGCCCGGTTCCCCACCGAGGCGGCGTTCCGCGCCGAGATCCAGATCGCCGGGTTCGCCACCCCGGAGGAGTACCGGGCCTGGCTGGCCCAGGACCAGCGGAGGGCGCTGCTGATCCAGTCGCTCGAGGCGAACCGGAGCCAGGACGGGCTGATCAAGCAGGTCACCCCGACCGAGGCCGAGATGCGGGCGCTGTTCGAGCGCGAGAAGGGCAACCTGCAGCCGCGCCCGCCGCTGTTCAGCTTCCGCCAGGTCCTGGTGGCTCCCAAGCCCACCCCGGCGGCCAAGGCGATCACCATGGCGCTGGCCGACTCGATCGTGCGAGAACTGCGGGCTGGTGCCGACTTCGCCACCGCGGCGCGGCGGTTCTCGCAGGATCCGGGCTCGGCGCAGCAGGGCGGTGAACTGGACTGGTTCCGGCGCGGCGAGATGGTGACCGAGTTCGAGCGGGTGGCCTTCGCCTTCCGGCCGGGCTACATCTCCGATCCCGTCGAGAGTCCGTTCGGGATCCACATCATCCAGGTGCAGCGCACCCAGCCGGCCGAGGTGAAGGCCCGCCACATCCTCCTGTGGCCGACGATCTCGCCGGCACAGGCGGACAGTGCCCGGGCGCTGGCCGAGCGGATCATGGTGGCGCTCCGCAACGGGGCCTCGCTCGACTCGATCCAGCGGATCCACCACGACGGGACGGCGCCGGGGGTTTCCAACCAGATCCCCGAGACCAACATCCCGGCCCCCTACAAGACCGCGATGTCGAGCGTCGAGGCGGGCCAGCTGGCGCCGCTGATCACCCTCCCGGCAGAGGACTCGACCCGGACCAAGTACGCCATCGTCCAGGTCACCGCCAAGACGCCCGGCGGCGAGCCCCGCTACGAGGACGTGGAGGGCGACCTTCGCCGGACCCTGGCCCGCCGGATCGGGATCCGCCGGTACATCGACAAGCTCCGCGAGGCGACCCACATCGAGGTGCGCGAACCTTGACCCGCCCGCCCCGGATCGCCGTCACCCTCGGCGACCCGCGCGGCATCGGCCCCGAGATTGCCACGCGCGCCCTGGCCGATCCGGTCGGGGCGGAGGTGGTGGTCATCGGGGCCGCTGAGTTGGTGGGGGCCTACCCCGGAACGGACGCGGTCCCGGTCGGGCCGTGGCGGGAGGGGGCGGGCCAGCCGGCCGGACTCTCCTCCGCCGAGGCACGGGCCCGCGCCACGCGGGCGGGGACGATCGCCGGCCGGTCGATCGAGCGCGCGGTGGCGATGGCCATGGCCGGGGAGGTCGACGCGATCGTGACCGCCCCGATCGAGAAGCACGCCCTGCACCTGGCGGGGTTCCCCTGGCCGGGCCACACCGAGTGGCTGGCCCACCTCGCCGGCGACGTGCCGGTGGCGATGATGCTCGCCGCGAAGGGGCTCCGGGTGGTGCTGGTGACCACCCACGTGGCGCTGCGTGACGTCCCGGTCCTGCTCACCACCCAGAAGATCATCGCCACCGGCGAGGTGACCCGGACCGGCCTGCGCGAGTGGTTCGGCATTGCCCAGCCCAAGCTGGCGGTGTGCGCCCTCAACCCCCACGCCGGGGAGCAGGGACTCTTTGGTGACGAGGAGTCCCGGATCCTGGCCCCGGCAGCGGCGGCGCTGGGTGCCGCCGGGCCACTGCCGGCCGACACCGTCTTCGTGCGCGCGATGCGGGGAGAGTTCGACGCGGTGCTGGCGCCGTATCACGACGTGGGAATGACCGCGATCAAGGTGGCAGCGTTCGGGCAGGGGGTGAACGTCACCCTCGGGCTGCCGTTTCCGAGGACCTCGCCCGATCACGGGACGGCGATCGACATCGCCGGCACCGGGAAGGCCGACCCCTCCAGCATGATCGAGGCGGTCCGGATGGCGGTGGAGCTGGCCACCACCCGGCGAGACGCGGCAGCGCGGCGCTAGCCGGCGTCCCGCACCACCCGCACCGTCTTGACCCGCCGGCCGTCCATCTCGACGATCTCGAAGGTCAGTTCCCCGGTGGGGATCTGGTCGCCGGGCTTGGGGAGGCGGCCCAGCTGCCCGAAGAGGAACCCGCCCAGGGTGGTGTAGTCGGCGTCGTCGAGCTGGGTGGCGTACTCGGCGTTGAACTCGGAGATCGGCATTGCCCCCTCGAGGGTCGAGCCGCCGGCCGGGTCCACCGTCACGCCCTCGGCCGGATCGTACTCATCGAAGATCTCCCCGACGATCTCCTCCAGCAGGTCCTCCATCGTCACCAGCCCCGCGGTGCCGCCATACTCGTCCAGCACGATGGCCAGGTGCACCTTGAGCCGCTTCATGTCGGCTAGGACGTCCTCGACCTCGCGGGTGCCCGGCACGAACAGGGGGGGGCGCATGATCTGCCGGACGCTGGTTCCCGGCGCCTGCCGCATGGCGGTCAGGATGTTCTTGGCGTGGACCACGCCGACGATCTCGTCGAGCGAGTCCACGAAGACCGGGTAGCGCGAGCGGCGGGCCTCCGCCACCACGTCGGCAGCTTCCTCGACCGACAGGTCGGCCTCGATCGCCTCCATCTCCGTCCGGGGGGTCATCACGTCCTCGGCGTTCTTCTCGCTGAACTCGAAGACCCCCTCGAGGAGTCGCGCATCCTGGGACTCCAACGAGCCGCCCTCCGAGCTCTGCTCGACCAGCATCCGGATCTCCTCGGGGGAGTGGACCCGCTCGTGGGCGCCGGGCGCGCGCACCCCGGCCATCCGGAGCAGTCGATTGGCGGTGCCGTTGAGGACGTGGATCGGGCCGGCCATGACCCAGGTGAAGGCCATCAGCGGCGCGGCCAGCCAGCTGCTGACCTCCTCGGGGTAGAGGAGGGCGACCGCCTTCGGGACCAGCTCGCCCAGGACGATGTGGAGGACGGTGATGATGGTGAAGGCGATGGCGACCGAGACGGTATGGGTGGCGAACGCCTGGGCCCCCTCGGGGAGCCAGGTGAACCCCCCATCGATCAGGTGGGCCAACGCAGGCTCGCCGATCCAGCCGAGACCCAGCGAGGAAAGCGTGATCCCAAGCTGGGTGGCGGAGATGTAGCGGTCGAGCGATTGAACCGCCCGGCGGGCAAGGGTAGCTTTGCGATCACCAGCGCGGGACAGCTCATCCAGACGGGTCTTGCGCGCCCCGACGAGCGCGAACTCCGCGGCGACGAAGAAGGCATTGGCCAGGACCAGCGCCACGATGAGGACCAGCCCGACGATGACCGAGATCGATCCTTCTGTTGCAGGCTCCATGGAGGGGAAATCTAGCTCGGCGCCTGAATTGGTGCGGGCCGGGGTGCCGCGGAAGCTGCTGATCGTCCTCGCGCTGACCCTGGTCTTCATGGTGGTGGAGGCGGTCGGGGGCTGGCTCAGCGGCTCGCTGGCGCTGATTGCCGACGCCGGCCACATGCTCACCGATGCCGGGGCGCTGGGGCTCTCGCTGGTGACGGCAACCCTGGCACGGCGGCCGGCCACCGCCAGCCGGACCTTCGGGTACCTCCGGCTCGAGATCCTGGCGGCGCTGGTCAACGGGGCGGTCCTGCTGGTGGTGGCGGGGTGGGTGGTCGTGGAGGCGATCCAGCGCCTGCGTACCCCGGTACCGGTGGCGGCCGACCTCTTCCTCGTGATCGCCTCGATCGGGCTGGTGGTCAACCTCGTGGGGCTCTGGATCCTCCACGGCGCCCATCAGGGCAGCCTGAACGTCCGGGGGGCCTACCTCCACATCGTCGGCGATGCCCTGGGGTCGGTCGGGGCGATCGCCGCGGCCCTCGTCATCCGGTACACCGGTTGGCTCCCGGCCGACCCGATCATCTCGATCCTGCTTTCCCTCCTGATCCTGGTGGGCGCCTGGCGGCTGGTCCGGGAGAGTGTGGAGGTGCTCCTGGAGGCGGTTCCCGCCCATGTGGACCTGGCGGAGGTTCGCTCCGGGATGCTGGCGGTCGCGGGGGTGCAGGCGGTCCACGACCTGCACGTCTGGACGGTCACCAGCGGGATGGTGGCGATGAGCGGCCACGTGGTGGTGCCCGACCTCGCCAGCCACCCGGTGACGCTGACCCGGCTCCAGGAGCGGCTGCGAGCGCACGGGATTGCCCATGCCACCATCCAGCTCGAGGTGGAGGGGGACTGCGTCGGGGAGAACTGCTTCCCGGTGGCCGGCCTCCCGGACCCGCACGGGCACCACCACCACGGCCACGCCCACTAGGGCTGGTGCTTGCGGGAAGGGCTTGGGGCGTCTATATATGGCGCCCGTTGGGGGGATGGGCGGTGGGGCGGCGGGGCAGGGGGGCCGGGAGGCCGTTTGGTGGTGGGGAAGGGTCAAGCCAGGTGTGCGGCGTTCCGTCGGAATGCTGGTGCGGTGGCGATACTTAAGGCGGGTTTGTGAAGATCAGGAACATCGCTATCATCGCGCACGTCGACCACGGCAAGACGACGCTCGTGGACCAGATGCTCCGGCAGGCCGGGGCGTTCCGGGCCAACCAGCAGGTGGACGAGCGGGTCATGGACTCGAACCCGCTGGAGCGGGAACGGGGCATCACGATCCTGGCCAAGAACACCGCCATCACCTGGGGCGACACCAAGATCAACATCGTGGATACGCCGGGCCACGCCGATTTCGGTGGCGAGGTGGAGCGGATCCTGCGCATGGTGGACGGGGTGCTGATCCTGGTGGATGCCGCCGAGGGGCCGATGCCCCAGACGCGGTTCGTGACCCGGAAGGCGCTGGCCCTGGGGCTCCGGCCGATCGTGGCGATCAACAAGATCGACCGGCAGGACGCCGAGCCGATGCGGGTGCACGACGAGGTCCTGGGGCTGTTCATGGACCTCGACGCCACCCAGGAGCAGCTCGACGCTCCGTTCTTCTACACCTCCAGCCGGGCCGGCACCGCCACGGCGGAACTGGAGCAGCCGGGGACCGACCTGACCCCGCTGTTCCAGGCGATCCTGGACCACGTCTCCCCCCCCTCGGGCGACCCCGAGGGGCCGTTCCAGATGCTGATCTCCACCCTGGACTTCTCCAGCTTCCTGGGGCGGATGGCGATCGGCCGGATCGAGCGGGGCCACGTCAAGGTGGGCGACTCGATCGCCCTGCTGCCGATCGGCACCCCGGGCATGGTGCCGGAGGGCGAGGCGGTGGAGCGGAGCCGGATCACCAAGCTCTACACCTTCGACGGGCTGAGCCGGGTCGAGGTCCAGGAGGCG
The DNA here is from genome assembly GCA_048499805.1 of Gemmatimonadales bacterium. Lineage (GTDB taxonomy): Bacteria > Gemmatimonadota > Gemmatimonadetes > Gemmatimonadales > GWC2-71-9 > JAWXBA01. Next base: position 739,009 of record JASNZF010000001.1, read on the forward strand.
CGGGCCGGCGAGATCGTCGTGGCGGCCGGGTTCGAGGGGATCGAGATCGGCAAGACGCTGACGGCGCCGGAGCACCCGGAGCGGTTGGAGGGGATCGCGGTGGAGGAGCCGACGATCTCGGTGGACTTCATCGTGAACAACTCCCCGTTCGCGGGCCGGGAGGGGAAGTTCGTGACCAGCCGGCAGGTCCGCGACCGGCTGTTCAAGGAGCTGGAGCGCAACGTGGCGCTCCGGGTCGAGGCGACCGACTCGCCCGACACCCACACCGTGTCCGGACGGGGCGAGCTCCATCTCGGCATCCTGATGGAGACGATGCGGCGCGAGGGGTACGAGTTCCAGGTGTCCCGGCCGCGGGTCATCACCCGGGAGGGCCCGGACGGGGAGCGCGAGGAGCCGTACGAGGAGTTGACGATCGACGTCCCCGAGGAGTATATGGGGGCGGTGATGGAGCGGCTCGGGCCCCGGCGGGCGGAGATGACCGAGATGCGCAACCCGGGGATGGGGTCGGTGCGTCTCACCTTCAAGATCCCGGCGCGCGGCCTCTTCGGCTACCGGTCCGAGTTCCTGACCGACACCCGGGGCATGGGGATCATGCACCACCGCTTCCTGGAGTACGGGCCGTGGGCGGGCCCGCTGAGCGGCCGGAAGCGCGGGGTGCTGGTGGCCGATCGCGAGGGGGCGGTGGTCGCCTTCGCCCTGGGCAACCTCCAGGAGCGGGCCCAGATGTTCGTCTCCCCCGGGGACCACGTGTACGAGGGGATGATCGCGGGCGAGAACTCCCGGCCCGGCGACATGGACGTGAACGTGTCCAAGGAGAAGAAGCTCTCCAACATGCGGACCACCTCGTCGGACGAGAATGTCCAGCTCGAGACGCCGCGCCAGATCACCCTGGAGTACGGCCTCGAGTACATCGAGGAGGATGAGCTGATCGAGGTGACCCCGCTGAACATCCGGCTCCGCAAGCGGATGCTCAACGCCAATGATCGCAAGAAGGCCACCCGGGCGGCCCGGGCGGCGGACGCGTCCTGAGGGGCGCACGGTACCGACCCCACACACACGAAAGGCAGGAGATCACATGTCGGCCTGGGAGGCCTCGCTGGAGGCAGTGGAGCTGCGTCGCCGGGGGTTTGACGACGACGAGGAGTTCGAGGACGATGGCTTCACGTTTGACGACGAGGAAGAAGAGGACGAGGAGTCGGAGGACGACGAGGACGGCGACGACGACGAGTTCGCCGACGATGACGTCGACCTCGACGACGAGAGCTTCGATTTCGACCAGGACGACGATGCTCGGTGATGTCGTGCCGGGAGGGACGGCTGCCCCCAGGGGTGCCGTCCCGCCGGCGGGTGGGGTATATTTTCCGCCCTTGCGAGATAACCGGGCCTGTAGCTCAGGTGGTTAGAGCGCACGCCTGATAAGCGTGAGGTCGGAGGTTCAACTCCTCCCAGGCCCATACGACCGCCCCCCGGCCCACCGGGGGGCGGTTTGGCATTACGGGGGACGAGGGGCGTGGTGCAGGATCCTGCGGACCTCGGCATCGGCGACCTGCCGAAAATCGGCATAATGCTCGCCGACCGAGCGGAACCCGGCCGGAGTCAGCAGGCAGACCACCTCGTCGGCCTCGCCCGCCAGGTCCTGCACGGCGTCCGGGGCCCCCACCGGCACCGCCGCCACCAGCAACGCCGGGTCCTGCCGCCGGACCGCCCGCAATGCCGCCCGCATCGTGGAGCCGGTGGCCAGCCCGTCGTCCACCACGATCACCACCCGACCGGCGATCTCCCGGGCGACCCGGTCCCCGCGGAAGTCCCGCTCACGCCGGTGGGCCTCCGCCATTTCCACCTGACGGACGGACTCGATGTACTCAGGCGGGACGGCGAGGGCCGCGATGAGGTCGTCGTTGAGGACCAGGATTCCGTCCGCGGTGACCGCACCCACCGCAACCTCGGGCGAGAGCGGGGAGCCGAGCTTGCGGGCGACCACCACATCGAGCTCGGCCTCGAGATGCCTGGCCACCTCGGCGGCCACTGGCACGCCGCCGCGTGGCAGCCCGAGGACCAGCGCTCCCCGGCCGCGATAACGCTCCAGCGCACGCCCCAGCAGCGCTCCGGCCTCGAGGCGATCGTCGAACCCGGTGCCCGCCGGTGGCGGCTCAGCCCAGGCCCACCGCACCGCACGCATGGTGTTCTCCCCCGGAGGCCTGGGGATCCCCGCTAGGCGGGGATCTGGGGTTGCTGGCGCGCCAGCAGCTGCCCCACCGCCCCCGCCTGCTGGGCCAGGAACTCCAGCGCGTCGTCCAGGGTGAAGATCCCCACCAGGCGGCCCTCCTCGCCGGTGACGACGAGCCGCCGGGTGGCGGTGCGGGCCATCCGGCCGATCGCCTCCTCGACCGGGGTGCCCTCATCGACCGCGTACACCGGTTTCGACATGACCTCGATGACGGGGGTTGTCTCCGGGTCCAGGCCGGCCGCGGTACACCGAAGGGTAATGTCGCGATCGGTGACCACCCCGGCCAGGCCGTTGCCCCGTTCACCATCGAGCACGACGAGGGTACCGACGCCATGCTCCGCCATGCGCTGCGCCGCCGTGCGCACGCTCTCGCCGGGCGCCGCCGTGGCGACGATCCGGCTGCACAACATTCCGGTTGCCATGACTCCTCCCTGCTCCGGGCGGATCTCCGGAGCATTCCCAATATCGAGGTGGCGCCGTGAAGGGTCCGTGAAGGGGGCGTGATCCCTCCGCCAGACGCCCCGGCGGGCGAGTCATCCCCGCTTCATGTCGCGTTCAGGGTACCCATGCGAGGTTTGGACAGGGCACTGCATACGCGGGGGAGTCATGGGAGTCGCCGCCAACCACGAGATCGCCAACCGGTTCGATGAGGTCGCCAGCCTGCTCGAGGAGCAGGGAGGTGCGCCGTTCCGTACCGCCGCCTACCGCCGCGGCGCCGCGACGGTGCGATCCCAGCGGCGGCCGGTGTCACAGATCCTGGAGGAGGGGGGCTTGCGCGGGCTCGAGGCGCTCCCGGCAATCGGCGAGGGTCTCGCCCGGGCGATCGAGTCCATGGTGCGCACCGGTCGCCTCCCTGCGCTCGATCGCTTGCGCGGGGAAAGTGATCCGGTGGCGATGCTCAGCACCGTGCCCGGGGTGGGGGAGATCCTGGCGGAACGAGTCCACGACACGCTGGGCGTGGAGACGCTGGAGGACCTCGAGGCGGCAGCGCACGATGGACGCCTGGAACGGGTGCCGGGGTTCGGGGAGCGGCGGATCGCGGGGATCCGGGATGCGCTCGCCGGCCGATTGGCGCGGATTCGATCCCTGGCGCCGGAGCTGGCCCCGCCACCGGTGGCAGAGCTGCTGGCGGTGGACGCGGAGTACCGACGTCGCGGGGCGGCGGGCACGTTGCCGATGATCGCGCCGCGCCGCTTCAATCCCACCGGTGCGCGCTGGCTGCCGGTCCTCCACACCGCTCGCGGCGACCAGCAGTACACCGCGCTCTTCTCCAATACTGCCCGCGCCCACCAACTGGACCGGACCCGGGACTGGGTGGTGATCTACCACGATGGCGCAGGACGGGAAGGGCAATGCACCGTGGTTACTGACCGAACCGGGCCTCTGCGCGGCAAGCGGGTCGTCCGCGGCCGGGAACGGGAGTGCCAGGAGCACTACGAAGGGCGGCGGGCAAAGCAACTTTCCGAATGACTTCATCGGCGCTTCATGCCGTTGGTGGTAGGTTGCTCATGCCGAGTGAGTCAGGGTGCAGTTTCAGGGCTCCGGAAACGGGGCCAGGTGCACGCCTCCCTGGATGATCAACTCACCCGGACGGTGGGACCACTCGCGTGTCCCATCCACACCGAGCCGGCGCGCCGGTGTGCCGTGCACGAAGCCGCTCCGCGAGGTGGCGGACGTGAAGCGCTGATGCCGGCGAAGCTGGGAGCAGGAGCCAACCTCCCAGGGGATCGAAGCCGGAGCCCCCACGACCCTCCCGACTGGAACTCAGCCGTCGGTGGTCACGGGGAGAAGAACGAGGGAGTGATCCCTCGACTCCGGGTAACCGGCATGCGGGCGGCCCGTCGTGGTCCTTACAAGGGACACGCGGGCCGCTCCCTTTTTGGGGTGTCTTCCTATCGCTGACGGGCATTCACCGGGGCTTCACCACCGCTTCAAGACGATGCGGGTAGAGTACTGGGAGGCAGACCAGGAGGGACGATGCCCACCGATACCGGTCCTACCTCTCAGCCACGCGTGCTGGGCCTTGCGGTCGCCTCAGTCGTGCTGGCAATCCTGGTCGGCGGCTGCGGCACTCGGCACCGCCTGGCGGAATACGACTTCCGCGGGCTGACCCTTGCCGTCGAGCCGCATTTTCCGCCGTACCCAGAGGTCCTGACGGGACCGTACTTCCCCGGGCACCCGCGCGACCCGATCCACGCCATCATCCGCGTCGGCACCCTGCTGGCCAAGGAGCTCGAGGCCCGCGAAGTCCGGGTGCGGCTGGACAGCGCCGCGGCGCTGGTGGACCTGCCGGCGCTGGTCGGCCAGCGGCTGGGGCAGGAGTCGGCGCGCCACCTCGGCGCCCGGCTCATCGAGGATGCCGACGCCGCCGACGTCCTGCTCGAGGTGGAGATCCGCGATTACGGGATCGACGCCGAGGACTGGAATGCCGCGGCGCGGTTCTTCGTGGACGCCGAGGTATGGCTTCGCAATGCCGACACCCGGCGCCTGATCTGGGACACGCGCGTCCGGGCCCGGGACCCGATCGCCCCAGCGATCTTCGGCGGCCCGAGCGCGGTGCGCAACGTGGTAACCGCCGCGGCCCTGGCCGGCCTCTCGGTGGAGGACGTGGCCCGGGCACTCCGGCAACTGGCCTACTACTCTTCCGACCGCATTACCGACCGGTTGCGCTCGGCGCTGGACGACACCCGCCGGTAGCAGGGACACCATGCCTGGAGCGACGTTTGGCCAGGGCCTGTGGCGTCTGGCGGATCCGAAGATCTCCCTTGCGTCCTTTGCAGCACTGCTGCTGGGCACCGCCGCTGCCGCGCGACTGGGCCCGATCCACTGGGGCTGGTTGGCGCTCACCGTTCTGGGGATCTTCGCCATCGAGGTCGCCAAGAACGCATCGGGTGAGGTGGTGGACTTTGCCCGCGGGGTGGACCAGGCGGTGGCCCCCGAGGATCGGAGCCCGTTCTCGGGGGGGAAGCGGGTCCTGGTCGACAACCTGCTGACGCGTGGCCAGACGATCGGGATCGCGGTCGTGGGATACCTTGCCGGCATCGCGGCCGGTCTGCTCATTGTTTGGCAGCGTGAGCCCGGCGTACTCTGGATCGGCGTGGCGGGGATCGCGCTGGCCTACTTCTACCACGCGCCACCACTTCGGTTTTCCTACCGCGGCCTGGGCGAGCTGGCGGTGGCGGTGGCTTACGGCCCGCTGATCTGTGCCGGTGCGTTCCTGGTCCAGCGGGGAACCGTTGCCAGCGAGGTACTCTGGCTCTCGCTGCCCTTGGCCCTGCTCATCAGCGCGTTCCTCTGGATCAACGAGTTCCCGGACTACCTGGCGGACCAGTCCGCCGGAAAGCGCACCCTCGTCGTCCGGCTGGGCAGGCAGCGGGCCAGCCAGGGATTCGCCGCGATCGTGGCGACGGCGTCGCTCCTGATGGTGCTCATGCCCCTCGCCACCGCACCCCGCGGGGCGTTGATGGGCGCGATCGCGATCGTCCCGGCGGTGTCGGCGGCGCGGATCCTCCTCGCCGCCCCTGAGCGCACAGCCCAGGTCATTCCTGCGCAGGTCCGCACGCTGCAGGCGTTCGTGCTCTACGCGGTGGCGGCGTCGCTCGGGCTGGTGCTCTAGCGGAGCAGGGCAGGTTCGCGCCCGCCCAGGAAAATCAAGTTTGATGTCGCCGCTTCTTCGCAGGGCGAGTATCGCTACGCCCCAATTCCCCGAAGTGATCCTCAACCTTCGGCCATAGTCGTGTTGACGCCACGCAATGACGAAATGGCTCACGGAATAGTCCGCCGGGTGACTACAGTCGTTGCTGTCCCCCGGCCTGTGACCGGATCGAGGTGTTGCCGAGTTCGATACCAGCCCATATGATGGAGCCTGCAGCTGGACGGTTCGACAGTCGATAGCCGACTAGACTCGGGGGGGGCACAAATGGCACCTCATCGCTGGGCCGGGATCTTGGCAATCCTCTCAATCATTGGCGCCAGCCTGCCGGTCGTGCAAGCACAGACGCAAGCACCCGAGAAGATCATCCAAAGCCGGATCGACTGCTCGAGATGTGAGATCCGAGTCGTCCCGCTCATCGTCCTTGGAGATACCTCTGGGCCTGGGGAGCTGTCTCAGCCTGCTCGGCAAGTTGTCCTTGACGATCGTGGCAGGTACTACGTGTCGTTCGCCACACAAACTGGTCCCTTGGTATTCGACTCTCGAGGCCGGTTCCAAGGGACGATCGGAAGAGCGGGTGATGGGCCTGGTGAGTTTCGAACAATGCTGATCGCGGAGGTGGCGAGAGACACAGCATGGATCATTGATGGGATCAATGCGAGGCTCTCCGCGATGCGGTATGACGGATCAGCGTGGCGCTATGCCGCCTCGTGGCAAAGGCCCGGCATGCCGGTCGTGCCGTTCGCCGTCTCCCGACTATTGTCGGGCACCCTCATGATGAATGGGAGCATTGCCACTGCGGAACGCATCGGATTCCCCCTGCACCTGATGGACACAAGCGGTGCGATCAGGTCATTCGGCACCCTGAACCCGGTCCTCCGACCGGGTGCCACCGCTCTAGGGATGCGAAAGCTGTGGCCATCCTCCCAGGGTGGCGTCTGGGTGGCCCACGCGAGCCGCTTCCAATTCGAGCATTACGATGTGACGGGGAGGATGACCGGTCACTGGAGCCGTCCCGTCGACTGGTTTCTTCCCCATGACGGGTCTCAATTACTCGGGCCTGAAGAAAAGCCACCGAGCCCACGTTTGTCGGCCATTGCGGAAGACGCGCAAGGGCTCATCTGGATTCTCGTGGCCGTGCCTGATCCCCGCTACCGCGAAGCATTCGCAACACACATGGGCCCAGGTCGTATCGACATCGTGAATCGGGACCTTCTCTCGGATACGATCATTGAGGTCTATGACTTGCGGGCCGGCGCGCTCCTCGCGACGAAGCGCATTCCCCAAGCGCTCTTGGCCGTCATTGGTCAGGATGGGAATGGTCTACAAGCGGTGGGTGAGAAGCGAACCGAAATGGGCGGATGGCAGATGCCGTTGTTTCACCTTGAGATTGCTGGACGAACCCCCTAGACCCACCCGAGCGCTTCCTCCTACTACGCCACCCGAAAGCGGGGTGCAACGAAGGTACTCTGGGACCAAATCCCTCGTTCGCTTCAGCGAGGGTGTCCTGCGCCGCTTCGGCTCGGGCGGGTTGTGGGAATTCCAACACCGAATCGCTGACCCGGCGCCAGCGGGGCTTGTGCGTTGGATCGAGCCAGTGGCGCGGCTCATCGGCCGATCGCGAACCGGATCCGCTGCTGGACCAATTGCCGCACCGCCACCCCACGGACCCGGGCCGACCGGAACACCGTCGAGAGGATCGCCTCTGCCACCGACGGCTCGAACTGCGGGTGCGACGCGCGAATCACCACCAGCGAGGACGGCTCAACCCGCCCCGTCGTGTCCACCACGAAGCGCATCTCCACAAACCCCTCGATCCCTGCCTGCTGCAGTGCCGGCGGATAGATCGGCCGAGGATGGCGCACCGCCTCGGCGGGGGAGTCCACCTGGTGCTCCTCCAAGAGAGGGCTCTGGCTGGTTCCGGGTCCCTGGGATGTCGTCGGGGTGCCGGGCGGGACCTCGGTTCCCCGGCCGGTGAACCGCGAGGGATCGAACGGTCGGCCCAGGTCGATCGGAGGGATCACGATCGGCACGTCGATCGGCGGTACCACCACCTCGGACGAGGGGCCGGTCGGGATGGCTCCGGTGCTCGGCGCGACCATCGGCGTCGATGGTGTTGGGGGCGGCGGACTGGCCGGGAAGACCATCGGGACTGCGGAGGGGCTCGCCGGCCGAGTCGGTGTCGCGCCGCGGGTGGCGGCGACGGCGGCGGTGACGATGCCGACGTGGGCGAGGAGGGAGAGGCCACCATGGAGCGCCCGGGGGCGGCGGACCGGATTGGAGCTGAGCAGGGTGTCGAACATCGCTCCTCCAGGAATGGGGAAAGGGACGCATTCCCAACATCACATTCCTGGATTGCAGCCGGCTGAGCGCCGGATGACAGATCGATGAACGGCGGGTGATGAGTTCGTGGCGGTGTGCCTCAGTCTTCTAGTGCCGGTCCAGAGCAAGGGGGAATCAGGGGATCTTGCGAGCTTCCCGAACGGTCCGTAGCTTGGAATGTCCTCACAAGCTTCGGGGCCCGGATCAGCGGGCGTGCAGGTTGCACTCTTCCTTCCCCTGAGGTTTCATCCATGGTCGGCTCTCGGCTCTCGGCTCTCGGCTCTCGGCTCTCGTTGGCTCTCGTAGTCTCCCTTGCTGGAGCATGTAGCAACGATCCTACCGCGCCGCTTCCCTCGACCCGCAGTTCGTTCGGTGACCCCGGTGTGCCGGGCACGGCCACGTCCCCGCGACCTGCCGGCGGGCGAGCCGAACGCCCCGACACCCTCCCGTTGATTTCCGAAAACCGGTACCGCTGCAGTGTGGTCGAGTCGGGATCCCGCGTGCGCGGGGCTCGAAGACTGAACATCGGGCTCACCCGCGGTCAATCGCGGCGACCTGAGGATGACAACGCGCCTCTCGGTCGCATGCAGTACATCCGATGGGACCCGACCTCGAAGCGGAAGGTCCTCGATGTCTCCTGCGTGGTGCCGATGACCCCAGCCGCCACCGAGGCGCTCCGGGCAGGGCTCGAACTCGATGTCGATCTTGAACTGAGCAGGGCCGATCCTGGTGCATCGAGTCTCCGGACATGGTTGCCTGACGCGCCGGCTGATTTCAGCGGGAATTGGATCACCTGCTGGTGGTTCATGCAGGATGACAGTCTGTCCTGCAACGGTGTTCCCTGTTTTGCAGCGGCTACCCTGCGCCTGCCGGATCTCGATGGTTTGGCGAACGCCACGGCCTACGAGTGCGCGAACGGATGCGTCGTCGCACCGGCGGTTGGATTCGCCTGCCCGGAGGAGCCGGGGGGTGGGGTCGGGTGGGATGGTGATGGGGATCCGTCGGCCGGAGGGGGACAAGGCGGCGGGGAACCGGGCGGCCCATTCGAGGTCGAACACTTCCTCGAGGGGGCCTCCGTATGTGACTCAATTCTCGCGAATCCCCAACCGTGCAACCTTCGAATCGCCCGACAAGACGAAGTGGACGCAGTACTTATGATGCTTGATCTCCTGCCGTCGTGGGCCAAAGCGCCTTTGCTTGCGATCGTCCAGGGCAACCGATTCAGCGTCTGGAGCAACGAGCTGGTGGACCGATCGGGGAGAACGATTCTCGCGGACATGCACTACAAACCATGGATCTCCCCGACTGATCGGCTGCACATCTGGAACCCCTCTGAAACGGGGCTCCAAGGCGGATTCATCAATCTGAGGCTCACGCTTTGCCATGAGGCCGTACATCGGGTGTACCCGCTCTTCACCCACGGCAGTGGCATCTTCGAGACTGCCGAGTCGAACTGCATGAGCGGGATGGACCTGTGATTCGTTGGCCCTCACGATCGCATCGGGGAGCCCTCGTGGTGGCAGGTACTCTTCTCTTGTGTCCTGCTTCCGATTCGTCGGCGCAGGCGGCGGAGTCCACGCTCAGCGAGGCGGTGGAGGTCGCCGCCGCTCATTACCTTGCGAGGTTACATCCGATCAACCGCATCGGGTTCGAGGATGTTCCACGGGCGTTCGATACATCCCCAGCGGACACCACGATTCTGCCTGCACGGCGATCCTATGGGCACATCCAGAAGCTCGTGGACGCCCTAAAGGCACGGCACATCCCGTTGGGCAGTAAGCTGATTTGCGGTGAGGGCGCCGCGGGGGCATGTGTCGATCTAGTGGTGCGGATCGGAGTGCCTGTCGTCGGGGACGACTCTGCCACGGTGTGGACGTTCACCTATGCGGTTCGTGAGATGGAGGAGCTTGACCGACAATTGTTGCTTCGCATGGTGGGGGGCGTCTGGCAGGTAGCACGCGTCCTGGAGTTGCGACGCACCTCGACGAGGGGAAGTGAGAATGGTCTGGTACGGTGGGGACAGGAGAGCGTAGGGGCTCAATCAGATCCTCCCCTCGGGTCTGTCATCAAAGCGGTGGACCGGACGGCTCTTGACTTCTGCATCGGTGACCGGCACGGAGTCGCACCGTATTGGTAGGCGTCACGATTCGCCAAGGGTGCAGCGATGGCCTCAGAGCACCGGACTCCGGTGTGCTCCTGGAGTGAAGGCCGCGGGCCCCTAGCGGCTGAGCTGTTCCCTGCTCATGGTGGGGCGCCTCTCCGCCACAACCCTCGCACTCCGGAACAGGTCATCCGCCGCCTGCAGCAGCTTGCCCCGCAACCGGGGCGGGTAGTCCGGATGCTCCCGAAGGAATCGCGTCACCGTGTCGGCAGCCGCCGCTGACTGGTGCCCGTCCAAGGTCGCGTTGAGCCACCTGAGCGGGAAGAAGATGTCCCCGGTCTGCTGGATCTCCAGGGTCAGGTCGAGGGCCGCGCGGACGGATGCCAGCGAACTTGCGGCGCGAAGCGGATGGTGCATCGCCGACATGGCGTCGAGCACCCAGGACTCGCGGCGCCGGTTCTCCACGTTGGCAAATGCCTGGAACAGCGAATCTCGGCGCGCCGGATCGGCGCTCAGCGCCGGCCGCATGAACCGCAACCGCGCCAGGCGGTCGGGATTGGTGATCCGGGCCTCCTGCTCGTCCAGGATCGATTCCGCCCCTGAAACGCCCCGGATCGCCAACGCTTCCGCCAGCGAGGTGTACTGCACCTCGGTCAGCGGCAGGCCTGCGGGCGGCCGTCGCTGGCGCCAGATCTGTTCCAGCCGTGCCACCCCGGACGGGGTCAGCGTCACCCCTTGGATGGCCCCGAACCACGCGCCCTTGCGGCCCGGGGTGGGGGCGCGCTCCAGTCCGGCCCAGAGGACCCGCTCCACCTCCGGGGCAACGGCCAGGCGGGTTGAATCGTCGAGGAACCGCCAGTAGACCCCGCGAATCAGCCCGAGCAGCTGCTGCGTGACCAGCTCGTCGGTCTCCCGGGCCAGGGCGGCGAGCCCGGCATCGAGGAACTCCTTCGGGGGAATCGTGCCGTCCAGCAGTTCCTCATAGAGCGTCTGCCAGGCCACGGCGCGGTGAAGGGCCGTCGGCAGGCCGGGCACCATCCCCGGCAGCACCCGCCGGGACTCGGTGGTCAGCAGGAAGCGCCCGTACCCGATTCCGTCGGCACCGGCGAGGATCCACTCCACCGGCGGGCCAGGAGGGAGCGGCACCAGGGTGGTGTCGCCGCGCACCAGCGCCCGAAGCGTGTCCACGTCACCGCCCCGGCCAATGGCCATGAGAATCGGCTGCGGCCAGCGCAGGCCGCGTCCGCCGATCGGGTCGGACTGGATCACGGCGATGGCGCTGTCGCGGAGGTGGGTGTGGATGGTGGGCCGCCCGGGCTCGTTCACCCACGCCAGGCTCCAGAGGGTGAGGTTCTGTCCGGTCAGCTCATCGAGGATCAGGATCAGGTCGGGCCAGGTGGCGTTGCCATAGCGATGGGCGTCGAGGTAGCGACGCAGCCCGTCGCGGAAGGCGGTCTCGCCCACCAGGATCTCCAGTTGCCGCATGACGATCGGCGCCTTCTGGTAGATGATGGCGCCGTAGAGCGACCCCGCCTCGCGCAGGTTCTCGAGATCCTGGCGGATCGGATTGGCGCCGGCGGTCCGGTCCACCCCGTAGGCAGTGGGGTGATGCGCCTGGAAGAAGCGGAGGTCGAGGTCCAGGTCGGGGAACGCCGGTCCCGCGATCTTGGCGGCCATGAAGTTGGCAAAGACCTCCTTCATCCAGACGTCGTTGAACCACTGCATCGTGACGAGGTCGCCGAACCACATGTGGGCGGTCTCGTGGGCGATCAGGCTGGCGCGGCCCAGCTCCTGGCTCCGGCTGGCGGTCGGGTCGAGGAAGAGCGATTCCGCCCGGTACCAGACCGCTCCCGGGTGCTCCATCCCCCCGAACTGGAAGGCCGGCACGGCGAAGAAGGCGTACTTCTGGAACGGGTAGGGAATCCCGGTGTACCCCTCGAGCCATGCCAGTGCGGTGGCGTGCAGGTCGAAGATGGCGCCGCTGTTCCGGGCCAGCTTGAGGGAATCGGTTTCCCGGTGGTACATCGTGAAAGTGCGGCCATTCCGCTCTGCTGCCACCGCGTCGAAGCGACCGGCGGCAAAGGTGAACAGGTAGGTGCTGAGCGGCTCCGTCTCCGCGAACCGGACCAGGTGCCGGTCGCCCGCGCTGCTGTCTCGCGCTATCAGTGCCCCATTGCTGACGGTGTTCCAATCGGCCGGGATCTCCAGCGACAGCGTGAATCGCGCCTTGAGGTCGGGCTGCTCGAAGACCGGGATGGCGGTCGAGGCCCGGTCGGGCACGAACAGGGCGTAGAGCAGGTCGTCCTGGCGATTGAGGGCGTCGTTGGTGCTCACGAACCGCACCGCCACCCGCTGGGTGCCTTCGCCAAACGCGTTGGCCGGGATGACGATGTGGCCGTTCGGGGTGGTGTACGCCACCGAGTCGCCGTTGACGGTGACGCCGAGGACCTGGTCGGGAGGTGCCCGGAAATCGAGGACCAGGGGGGAGCCGGACTCGGCGCGGAGGAAGGTGGCGGTGACTTCTCCGGTGACCGCCGAATCCTTTGCGGCTGGTATCTGGAGCGCGATGTCGTAGCGGAGGTCGCTCAGGGTGGAGGCCCGCTCGTTGGCGAGGGCGAGCGCCACCCCGGGCTCGGGGTCCGGGGCGGGCGTCCGACAGGCGGCGGCAAGGACCAGGGCCAGGGCGAGAGACGACATCGAGCGTGGTGCCACACTACCCCCTTGGAAGGACGGTGCGCGGGCGAGGCGGCTCGCCCCGTCGCGCAGACCGGAAGTAGTGTGGCGGCACCCGGGCGTGGCGGCAAGCTCCCGGGCCAGAGCGCCCGCGGCTATTCGGTGCGGATCGCCTCCATCGGGTTGACCCGGGTGGCGGCGCGCGCCGGGAGCAGGGTGGCCAATCCCGAGACGACGGCCAGGACGATGGCGATGCCGGCATAGGTCGCCGGGTCGCCAGGCGTGACCCCGTGCAGCAGGGCGCCCAGGAACCGGGAGAGGACCAGCGCCATCGGGACGCCAACCACGATCCCCGCCAGCGCGAGGGTCAGGCCGTGTCGCACGATGCCACCCACGACCCGTCCCGAATCGGCGCCGAGTGCCATGCGAATGCCGATCTCCCGGCGGCGCTGGGCCACCTCGTATCCCAGCAGGGCATAGACACCAATCGCAGCCAGCAGCAGCGCCGCCGCCGCGAAGGCGCCGAGGACCCAGGTGGTGTAGCGCGGCTGGAAGGTGGCCAGCGCCATCCGGTCTGACATGGTGCGGACGTCATAGACCGGCATCGTGGGATCGAGCTCGCGGATGACCCCGCGCAAGGCTGGCAGGATCCCGGTCGGATTGCCGGTGGTTCGCACGAACAGCATCCCGGCGGCGCGGGGAGCCTGCAGGTAGGGGATGAAGACATCCGGCATCGGCTCCTCCTCCAGGGTGCCAAACCGGACATCCGAGGCGATGCCAACGATCTCGGCGCTGCCGATGTGGAACCCACCCTGGCCCACGGCGACGGGCTTCCCGATCGGATCCTCATTGGGGTAGAAGGTGCGCGCGGCCGTCTCGTTGATCACCACCACCTTCGGGCCGCCGCGGCGGTCCGCATCGGAGAAGTCGCGGCCCCGCACGATCCGGACACCCAGCGTGCGGAACCAGTCGGGGGACACCATGTGCACGCCGACGAGCGGTTCCTGGCCTTCGGCCACCTCCGGTCGGTCACGAAACCAGATGATGGTTCCGTTGCACCCGCCGTTAAGGGGGGGACAATTCCCGACGGCGGCCGACTGGACGCCCGGAAGCGCCCGGACCCGTTCCAGCAGCGAGGCGTAGAACACCACCGCCGAGTCGGGGTCGTACCCGTCCGGCGCGATGGCGATGCGGGCGGACGCCACCTGGTCCGGGACGACGCCGGCATCGGTGCTGAGCAGGTTGCCCATGCTCCGGATCATCAGGCCGGCGCCGACCAGCAGGGTCACAGCGAGGGCGAGCTGGGCGGCCACCAGTCCATCGCGGAGGGAGAGTCGCGCCCGACCGACGCCCGTCGCGGCGGGGGCGCCGTGCAACGCTTCGGTCAGCTCGGGGCGGCTGGCCCGCAGGGCAGGGATCAGGCCGACCAGGACCGCGGTCAGCACGGAGACCGCGACCAGGAAACCCACCACGCCCGGCGAGAGGGAGATCGAGGCGAGCCCCATCGCCGTCAACCCGCCGAGCAGGTTCGAGACCGTCCCGCCGACGCCGGTCCAGATCGTGCCCAAGCCCCTGATGCCCAGCCAGGTGAGTCCGAGCCCGAGGATTCCGCCCGCGAGGCCAAGGATGGCGCTCTCGGCCAGCAGCGTCTTGACGATGTCACCCCGTCTGGCGCCGACTGCCAGGCAGACCGCCAGCTCCCGCCGGCGCCCCAACGCCCGGGCCAGCAGAAGGTTGGCCAGGTTGACGCAGGCGATCAGGAGCACCAACCCGACCGCCACGGCGAGGATCACCACCATCTGGGCGACTCCCGGGTCGGTCCGGATCGCCGCCAGTGGTTGTGCGGTGGCACCCATCGGTTCCTGATTCGCGATCGGGGCCGGGTGCGCCGCGTCGATCTGCACCGCCAGGGTCCGCACTTCCGCCAGTGCGGCCGGAAACCCGATCCCGGGGGCCAGCCGGGCCACCACGTTGTGACTGTGGCTCCAGCGCTGGCCGAGTTCCTCGGCACCGAGGGAGGCGACATTGCGCCAGAGCTCTGCGCGGCCGCTCAGCCCCCGAAATCCGGCCGGGGCGATCCCGATGATCGTGGCAGGGATCCCACCCAGGCGGATGGTGGTGCCCAGGACGGCGGGATCCCCTCCGAACTGGGATCTCCAGAGGGCGTGGCTCAGGATGACGACGCCAGGCGCGTCGGGGCCGCGATCCTCCGAGGCGTCGAAGTCCCGGCCCAGCATGGTGGGGACTCCCAGCGTGGAGAAGTATCCGCCCCCGACCTCCTCGATCGTGAGCCGGGCCGCCCCCGATTCGGTGAGCAGCGTGGCGGCCCCGTCTCGGTGGGTCGCGGTCTGCGCGAACGAGCGCTGCAACTCGACGAGGGTCTGGTACTTGGGATATGACCAGACCATGTCGTCGCGTGCCGGTTCGCCGCGCCGGGCCGGCACCGTCAGGGTGATATCGACCAGCTCGTCGGGGGAGGCGAATGGGAGGGGGCGGAGCAGGGTCGCGTCGACGACGCTGAATGCCGCACCGTTGGCGCCGATGCCCAGGGCCAGGATGCCGATGGCCAGCAGGGAGAACGCGGGGCGCCGCTGCAGCGAGCGGATGGCCTGACGGATCGGGAAGGGGAGACGACTCAGCACGATGCCTCAGTGGTCAGGGGACAAGAGGTCTGACTCCCGAAGCCCAGGAATGGTTGCGTCTACTCTCCCACCGGCCGCGGGTGCGCGGCATAGCGCGCGTCGGCCCGGGCGCGCTGTGCGGGATCCCCGAAGATCTTGTCGCCGTCGAACCGGCCGTTCTCGATGAAGATCTCGGAGATGGCCCGGCCCGCCGTGACGCTCCCCGCCAGGTGCACCCCCGGGATGTTGGTCTCGAGGGTTTCGGGGTTGTGGGTGGGTCGCTCGTCGGGGCCGGTCAGCTCCACGCCGATCCGTCGCAGCAGCGAGAAGTCGGGGTGGTAGCCGGTCAGGGCATAGACCCGGTCGGCGGGAAGTGAATGAGTCGCACCCTGGCTGTCGCGGACCACCACGGCCGCCGTGGTGATCTCGACCACCTCGCAGCCGAGGTGGGCGGCGATTTCCCCGGCCTTGACGCGGTTCTCGAAGTCGGGGCGAAGCCAGTACTTGACGCTCGGCTTGAGCTCGGGGCGCCGGTAGACCAGGGTGACCCGCGCGCCGGCGCGGAAGCACTGCAGGGCGGTCTCGATGGCCGAGTTCTTCCCGCCGATGATCACCACGTCCTGGGCCGCCGTCCGGTGCGGTTCGTCAAACCAGTGGGAGACGTGCGGCAACTCCTCGCCGGGCACCCCGAGGAGGTTGGGATGATCGAAGTACCCCGTGGCGATGACCAGGCGGTCGGTGGTGATGGTTTCAGGGCCTCGGCGGGTGACGAGCTCGCAGTGGAGTCGGCCGTCCCGCCGCACCGCTGTCTCCAGTCGCGTGTAGGGACGCACCTGCAACTGCTCGGCGCGCACCACCCCGCGATAGTACATCAGCGCCTCTTCGCGGGTGGTCTTGGCGCCGGCACAAGTGATGGGGTGGCCGCCAATCTCCAGTCGTTCCGGCGTGGTGAAGAAGGTCATCCCGATCGGGTAGCGGACGATCGAGTCGGTGATCGCCCCGGCATCGACCACGAGGGCGTCGATCCCGTTCCGGCGGGCGGAGATGGCGCAGGCGAGGCCGATCGGGCCGGCGCCGACGATGAGGGCGGGGTGATGCGCGGGGAGAGCCATCCCGGGAATATGGCGGAGTCGCCGGGAAATGCAGGGCGGTACGGGTGTTCGGCCGCAAACCCCGCGCGCTTCCGGGGTATATTTGACGGCGCGGCGGGCCCGGAGCGATCCGGTCGCACGCCGCACCTCGTCCTCCACGACCCTGAGGCGACCCTCATGCGACTCCCCGGCCGATGGATGCTCCTGATCCTGGTCGCCTGCAGCCCGAATGCGCCCGGTGCCGAGCCTGGCGCCGGGGAGATCACCGCCACCGGGGCGTATGTCTACGCTCCGCTCACGGCGGCCCAGGCATCGGGGTACCTCGTGATCCACAACCCGGCCGCGGAGCCGGACACGCTGGTGGCGGTCTCGGTCGACTGGGCGGCGCAGGCGGGGGTGCACGAGACCCTGGAGGTGGACGGGATGGTGCGGATGCGCCACCGGGATCGCCTCGTCCTGCCGGCGCGGGACTCGGTGGTCCTGGCACCCGGCGGGCTCCACCTGATGTTCATGAACCTGGGCCGCCTGCCGGTGGCCGGGGACACGGTGGAGCTGCGGCTCGAGTTCTCCCGCGGTGGCTCGCTCGCGGTGCCGGCGCCGGTGCGGGCGTACGGGCAGTAGCCGGTCCGAGAGCGCCCGGCCGCGCCCGCCATCCGGCGCCACCGCTGGCACGGATCGTGCACTTTTGCAGGGTTTCTGCCCTTCTCACCCACACCGGATCAACGCATGCCCATTCGGATCGGGGTGGTCGGCGCTGGAGTGATCGGAAAGCTCCGGGCCCAGACCATTCGCGACAATCCTGCCACCGAGCTGGCCGCGGTGTGTGACATCGTCCCCGAGGCCGCGGCGGCCGCCGCCGGTGGTGCACCCGCTGTCACCGAGCTCGAGCGTTTCCTCGATCTGCCGATGGACGCGGTGATCGTCTCCTCGCCGCTGCATCTCCATGACGAGGCGTGCCTGGGGGCGCTGGAGCGCGGGCGGCATCTGCTGTGCGAGAAGCCGCTGGCCAATACCGTGGAGGGTTGCCGCCGGATCGTGGAGGCCGCCCGGGCCGCGGACCGGGTGATGGCGGTCGGGTTCAACATGCGGTACTTCCCCGCGATGCAGATGATCCGGCAGGTGCTGGATTCCGGCCGGATCGGCACGCTCGATCACCTTCGCCTCTTCGGGGGGCACGACGGACTCCACAACTTCCGCGCCGACTGGCAGTTCCGGCAGCCGGAATCGGGCGGCGGTGCCATGATGGACATCGGCATTCACCTGAGCGACCTGGCCCGGTACTTCCTCGGGGAGATCACCGACGTGTACGGCATGATGTCCGAACGGGTGCTGCAGGTGCCCGGGTCCGAGGACAACGCCGTCGCGGTGTTCCGGAACGCCGAGGGGATCGCCGCCAGTTACCATGCCACCTGGACGGAGTGGAAGGGGTACGGGATGGTGGTCGAGGCCTACGGCACGCTCGGCATGGTGCGCGGGTCGTACGCCCCGATGCAGAACCTGGTGATCGCTCCCGACCAGCCAGGGGGACCCCGCCGCACCCGTCGGCACTTCTACCCGGAGATCATGGTGCGCGAGAAGCTGCGGTCCTGGACCACGACGACGCAGCTCTCCTTCGCGGAGGAGCTGCGCGACTTCGTGGCCCGGATCGGTGGCACCCGGGGCGGGGCGCTGGCGGATGGCCACGCCGGCCTGCGCGCGGTGGAGGTGGCCGACGCGGTCCGGCGGAGCTCGGCCTCCCGCGAGGCGGTCCACCTGCCCGTCCTCGGCGACATGCGCTGATGGCCGGGGCGCCCGCCGGGACCGCCGCGGTACCCACGCTCTCGGTGGTGGTCACCATCGTGGAGGGGGGCGGGGCGCTGACCCGGATCCTGGGCGCGCTGCGGACGCAGGTCGGCGGGCCGCCACTGGAGGTGGTGGTGCCCCACGATGCGAGCGTGGGAGCGCTGGACGCCGAGCGGGCCGCCTTTCCCGAGGTCCGGTTCCTGGAACTGGGCGTGGTGGCCACCGAGCGGCCGGCCACCACCGCGGCGGGGCAGCACGAACTCTACGACCGTCGCCGCGCGGCGGGGCTGGCGGCGTCGCGGGGCGAGCTGGTCGCGATCCTGGAAGATCGCGGGGCGCCACGTCCCGACTGGGCCGCCACGGTGGTGCGGCTCCACGCGGAGCTCCCGGCGGCGGTGATCGGCGGCGCGATCGAGCCGGTGCCCTCCGGGCTGCTCAACTGGGCGTTCTGGGTCTGCGACTTCTCGCGCTACGGGCTCCCCTTCGCCAGTGGCCCGGCCCAGTGGGTCAGCGACGTGAACGTCTCCTACAAGCGCGCGGCGCTCGAGGCCACCCGGTCGCTCTGGCAGGACCGCTACCAGGAGCCGGTGGTGCACTGGGCGCTGCAGGAGCGGGGAGAGACGCTTCACCTCTCCAACGAGCTGGTGGTGCTCCACCAGCTGGCGCCGTTGCGCCTCGGCCCGCTGCTGCCGCAGCGATTCGACTGGGGCCGCCTCTTTGGCGCGATCCGGGCCCGCCACATCGGCGTGGTCACCCGCCTGGCCCTGGTCCTCCTCAGCCCCGCGATCCCGTTCGTGGTCCTGCTCCGTCACGGCCGGGCCCAGGCCCGGCGGGGGGCGACGGGCCGGTTCCTGCTGGCGGTGCCGGTGCTGCTGCTGCTGCTGGCCGCCTGGACCGCAGGAGAGGTCTGGGGCTACATCACCGAGCGTGGCTAGGATGGACGCCGCCGCGCCGCCGCCGCCGGGGCCGCAGGGGGTCGGCCGCAACTTCCTGACGCTGGGTGCGGGGGAGGTGGCCGCGCGACTGATCGCCTTCGGCGCCACCGTCTACCTGGCCAGGACGCTGGGGGCCTCGACCTACGGCGTGATTGTCTTCGCCACGGCGATCCTGCTCTACCTCTCGTTCATCACCGATTGCGGCGTCGAGATGCTGGGCATCCACGATGTCGCGGCCGACCGGGCCGGGCTGTTCGCCGCGCTGCCCGAGATCCTGGGTGCCCGGCTCCTGGTGGCCACGGGGCTGATCGCGATCACGGTGGTGGTGGGGCTGGTGGCGCTGCCGCAGCCGGAGGGCCGCATCCTCGCGGTCTACGCCCTGACCCTGCTGGCGGTCGGGGTGGGCACGCGTTGGGTGCACCTCGGCCTGGAGCAGCCGGGGCAGGCGGTGCTGGCGCGGGTGGTGACCGAGGGGATCGCCGCCGTGACGATCGTGGCCGTCGTGCGGACCCCGGCCGACCTCGTGCGCGTCCCGCTGGCCCAGTTGCTGGGCGAGGTGGTCGGGGCGCTGCTCCTGCTGCGGCTGCTGCCCGCCGGGGTGGAGCGCTGGCGGGTGCGGCCACGCCCCGCACGGGTCCAGTCGCTGCTGTCGCGGTCGTGGCCGATGGTCCTGCACGCCCTGCTGGGACTGGCGATCTTCAACAGCGACTTCATCTTTCTCCGGATCCTCCGCGATTCGGCGGCCCTCGGATACTACGCCGCCGCCTACACCCTGATCAGCTTCTTCCTGAACCTTGGCACCGCGTACACCATGAGCCTGATCCCGGCGCTCACCCGGCTGCGCGAGGACATCCCCGCCGCACGGGGCCTCTACGACCGCTCCATGGCCCAGGTCCTGGCCGGGGTGGCGCCGGTGTGCGTGGGTGGGATCCTGGTGGCGGGGCCGATCATGGGCCTGATCTTCGGTGGGGGGTATGTCGCGGCGGTGGAACCGCTCCAGATCCTGCTGCTGCTGCTGCCGCTGGCCTATGTGCGCAACGTGGCGCAGGGCGGGTTGCTGGCCCGCGGCCGGCAGGACCTGATGCTCCGGACCGTGGCCTGGGCCGCGGCGACAAACGTGGTGCTCAACCTGCTCTTGATCCCCCGCTGGGGCATGGCCGGCGCCGCCTGGGCCACCGTCGCCACCGAAGGGGTGCGCACGCTCCTGGCCGGCCGCTTCGTGCACCGGCTGGGCCTGCCGATGACCCATCCGGCGCGCTTCGTCCGGATCGTCGTGGCCGCGGGGGTCATGGCCGGCGTGGTCCTCCTCGTGTCCCGGGCGCCGCTGGTGGCGGTCATCGGGGCCGGCGGGCTGACCTACGTGGCCATGCTCGCCCTGCTGGGCGGGATCCAGTTCCGCCGGGGCGCCATGCCGGAGCTGACGGTATGAGCGCCGCGCGGCGCGGCGACACCCCGCTCGCCACCCTGCGGCAATCGCTGGGGCGGATGCCACTGCTCCTGCGGAACATGGAGCCGACCTGGTTCCTCGATGGGCTGGCGCGGATCACCCCGGACTTCGTCGCTCGCGAGGGGATTACCGGGATCCTCTGGGACATCGACGGGACGCTGACCGCCTATCATCGCACCACCCTCCTGCCCGAAGCGGTGGCGCCCTTCGAGGCACTGCGCGGCGTCCCGGGGTTGGCGCACGCGATCCTGTCCAACGCTCCTGAGTGGCGGTTCCGCGAACTGGCCGGGATGTTTCCCGACCTGCCGGTGTTCCGCGGCTACCGGCTCGGCGACGAGGTCCTGCTCCGCCGGTTGCAGGCGGGCCAGGACTCCTGGACCGCCGACGAGCTGGAGGACCGCCTGGCGGCGGGGGCGGTCACGCTGCGCAAGCCGAGCGCCGAGCTGGTCCGGCTCGCGATCGGCGCACTGGGCTGCCCTCCAGCTGCTGCGGTGATGGTGGGCGACCAGTTCCTGACTGATGTCGCGGGTGCCAACCTGGCGGGGATCCGCAGCATCAAGCTGCCGAACCCCGCCCGGTCGACCTTCCCCTGGTCGATTCGCTTCACCCAGGCGCTCGAGTCCCTCCTGTACCGGGTGCGCCCCAGGGCCGTCCCGACTTCCTCCTCCCAGGCATCCTGATGTCCGCTCCCGAACTCTCTGTCGTCATCCCCTCGGTCAACGGCCTGCACGACCTGATCGGCTGCCTCGAGGCGGTGGAACGGATGCGTCCCTCGGTCGCCCTGGAGGTGCTGGTGGTGGACCGGCTCGGCGGGGAGGTGGCGGAGGCCGTCCGGGCACGGTTTCCCGCGGTGCGGCTCCTGCCGGTCGACGCCGCCATGACGATTCCGCAGATGCGGCATCGCGCCTTCCAGGAGGCGCGGGGTTCGGCGGTGGCCGTCATCGAGGATCACGTGATCGTCCCGGAGGGATGGGGACGCCAGCTCCTCGACGCGCTGGCAGAAGGGCCGGAGGTGGTCGGGGGCCCGATCGAGAATGCCGCCACCGAGCGGCTACTGGACTGGGCCACATTCCTGTGCGAGTACAGCGCGTGCCTGCCGCCGTTGCCCGCGGGTCCGGCAGAGTGGCTGCCGGGCAACAACGTCGTCTACCGTCGCGAACTGCTGGCGACGTACCAGGCGGTGACTGCCGAGGGCAAGTGGGAGAACCGCCTGCACGACGCGATGCGGGAGGATGGAGTGCTGCTTGAATGCCGACCGGATATCGTAGTGGGTCACAAGAAGCACTTCGGATTCTTCGAGTACCTGTCGCAGCGCTACCTGTACTCGCGCTCCTACGCGGGTGCCCGGGTCCGGGGCGCCCCGCTGCCCCGGCGCCTCGCCATGGGCGCCGCGGCGTTCGCCCTCCCACCGCTCCTCCTGTACCGGATCGAGCAGGGCCTGGCGCGCAAGGGCGTTCCCGCCGGCCGTCGCCTGGCGACGCTGCCGATGATTGCCTGCTTCGTGGTGTCGTGGGGGGTGGGCGAGGTGACCGGGTACTGGTTCGGGGCGGGCGACTCGCTGGCCCGGGTGCGCTAGGCGCGGCTGCCCCGGCCGAGGAGGAAGGCGATCGCCCCGCCCACCAGTCCGCCTGTCATGACGATCGCCGTGAACACCAGGCCGGTGGCCATGGCGGCGGCGGCGGGTACTCCGAACGGCTGGAACAAGACCACCAGCGCTCCCTCCCGCACCCCAATCCCGCCCTGGGTGATCGGCGCGATCGCCGCGATCTTGGCCAGCGGCCACACGAAGAGCCAGACGACCACCGCGATCTCCACCCCCATCACCCGTCCCAGCCAGGCGTTGAGCAGGATCAGCAGGGTCTGGAGCGCGATCCCCAGCAGCAGGGACGCGACCAGCCGAGCCGGCTCGCGGCGCAGCGCCAGGTAGGCCCGGCGGGGCGGGACGAGCTTGCGCCGGATCCGGTAGGGCACGCGGCGGACCCATGGGACCAGCACCAGGAGGCCCAGCGTGGTGAGGCCCGCCAGCGCCAGGATCCCGACCACCGCGACAAAGGTGGTGCGGCTACGGGGGTCGGCCGCCGTGGGGAGGAGGAGCATCCCGATCCCGGCCACCGCGGCCAGGCCGGCGGTGTCGAGGGTGCGGTCGACCAGACTGCCGAGGATGACCCCGCTCTTCGACTGGCTGAGCCGGGTGGCGAGCCCGGCCCGGACGACATCGCCGCCGACGATCGAGGGCAGGAAGATGTTTCCGAACAGGCCGTAGTAGTAGCAGCGGGCGGTGTCCCGGAACGACAGGCCGGCGCCGGCGCCGTTCATGAGCAGCCGCCACTTGGCGACCCCGATCAGGTGGAGCGCCAGGTAGGTGCCCAGGGCGCCGGCCCACACCGTCGGTGGCACCCGCGCCAGGGCGGCGCGGAGCTCGTCGAGTGGCACCAGCGCCAGGAGGATCCCCAGCACCACCGCGCTCCCAAGGAGGCGGAGCAGGATGCGGCCCCGTCCCGATGGCCGGGGCGGGGCGGGTTCGGTCGGGGTCACTCGAGGGGGGAGCCGGTGCCGCTGGGCGGCCGGTCCAGGTCCATGCGGCGCAGCCGGTACAGCGATTCCTCGACGATCTTGCGGTTGGCGTTGAGCACGTCGGCGAGGAGGCCGATGAGGATCACCTGGAATCCCACGATGATCAGGATCGCCGCGAGGATCAGCGATTGGACGTGCCCGGTCCGGTCGCCCGAGAAATAGAACCAGAGGAACCGCGCACCGGGGAGGGTGCCCAGCACGATCAGCACCACCCCGATCACGGTGAAGACGCGGAGCGGGCGGTACATGACGTAGGCCCGGACGATCGCGGCCGAGGAGTTCTTGATGTAGTGCGGGATGCTGCGCATCAACCGTGACGGCCGGGTCTGGGGGTTGACCCGGATCGGGACGAACTCGACGGGGACCCGGTTGCTGCCGGCCTGGATCAGGGTCTCGAGGGTGTAGGAATAGGTGCTCAGGACCACGGTGCGCAGCGCAGTGTCCCGGCTCAGGGCGCGAAAGCCGCTGGTGGCATCGGGGGTATGCAGGGTCGAGGCGCGGCCGATCACCCAGCTGCCGAGGCGCTGGAGCCAGCGCTTGTACCAGGGGAAATGGGGCAGCGAGCCGACGCCGCGGTCGCCGACCACCAGGCCGGCGCGGTGCGCGACGATCGGCTCGACCAGCGCGGCGATGTCGTCGGCGTTGTACTGGTTGTCCGCGTCGGTGTTGACGATGATGTCCGCGCCCAGGGCCAGTGCCCGCTCCAGCCCGGTCCGGAAAGCCGCTGCCAGGCCCCGGTTGACGCGGTGGCGGACCACGTGGTCGACGCCCAGCGACGTGGCCACCTCGGCGGTGCCGTCCCGGCTGCCGTCATCGATGACCAGCACCTCGATCGCCGTGATGCCCGGGAGGGTACGCGGCAGGGCCGCCACGGTGGGGGCCAGGGTGGCGGCCTCGTTGTAGCAGGGGATCTGGATGATCAGCTTCACGGCGCGGGCTCCAGTCGGCAGACGTGGACATCCCCCCCGCCGATCGTCCCGCGGAACGTCGCGGCGCGGGTGCAGTCGCGGTCCAGGGTCGCCAGGATCTCGGGTGCGGATGCGGCAAGATACCGGGGGAACGCCCACGCAATCCAGACGCCACTGCTGCGGCGGAGCTCGGCCAGGCTCTCGGCAGTGGTGAGCGCCACCGCCTCGCGGCCGAGGTAGCGCCGGAACGCGAACTCGGTGACGCCGATCACGGCCACGATGTCGCCCGGGGCAGCGGCGGCGTCGATGTGCGCCAGCGCGCCCACGAAGTCCTGCTTGGGATACCGATAGTTCGGCCGGAGGCTCCAGACCGAGACCAGGGCAACCAGCAGCATGACGGCGGCACCGGTGCGCAGGGGACTCTCCGGACGGGCGCCGAGGCGGGCCCCCACCCACTCGGCGGCCACGACGATGCCCCGGACCCCGATCAGGATCGCAAACCCCGCCAGCGCGAAGAAGAACCTCGGGTACATCGTCCCGCGCGCCAGCAGGGCCCCGGCCACGATCGCCCCGAAGGGGAGGAGAAAAAGGGCCGTGGCCACCCGGTGGCTCCGCCAGAGACTGACCACACCGGTCAGCCCCACCACCAACCCACCGACCAGCACCACCGCCCCGAGGTAGGGGTTGCCGGCCCCGAACCCCGCGGCGAGCACCCGCGCCGTCTCGGCCAGCGCCCATCCCGTGGTGGAGACGCCGACCAGCTGGGACGGCCGATGCAGGAAGTGGTCGAGCACCTTTGGCAGCGCCGGCAGGTAGAGCAGGATTGTCCCGATCGCGGCACCCCCGAACGCGCCGGCGCCGAGCCATCCGAGCCGGCGGCGGTGGCCGGGACCCCGGTCCGCGAGGAGGTAGAGGCCCACGGCCACCGCCTGGCCCACGGCGATGAAGACCATCGTGAGGTGGGTGTAGGCGCCGAGGGCGGTGACCACCGCGTGGCCGGCGGCGAAGCGCGCCTCGCCGGTGGCGAGGAGCCGAAGCAGGAACCAGGTCCCCGCCATCGCGCAGGCGGCCAGGATGACATAGCCCCGGGCGTTCTGGGAGAACCAGACGTGGTGATACGAGACGGCCAGGAACGCGGCCGCAAAGAGCGCCTCCCGGCGGGTGCCCACCTCCCGTCCCAGCAGGTAGAGGAGGGGGACCGAAGCGGCCCCGACCAGGATCGAGGGCAAGCGGATCGTCCAGGGCGCCTCGCCCAGGAGGGTCAACGAGAGATGGGCGAGGAGCGCATAGAGCGGGTGATGGGTGTCGCCCGGATAGCTGGTGGCGATCGCGGCGAAGGGCAGGCGGAACGAGTCGACCAGCGAGAAGATCTCGTCGATCCAGAGACCGTTGTTGGCGCCGATGCCGCGCAGGACCAACCCGAGGAGCGTGACCAGCAGGACGCCGGTGGCGGCGCCCGGCGCACCAGACCGCGGTCCTCGTGGCGCCGTCATCGCCCGCTAGTCCTCGACCACGTGGGTGGCGAAGACCTTCCGGTAGTCCGCCCACTTCGCAGTGTTGAACCGGCCCTCCTCCAGGCAGTCCACGGCACTGTAGGCCATGTACAGCGCATGATGGAGGTTGTCGTGGGCGAACAACCCCTGGCGGCCGTAACTCAGGAACCCCGGCAACTCCTCGATCCACCGATCGATGGTGCCAAGGGCGTGTTCGTACCCCATGGTGTAGATCGGGTAGGCCTGGCGCAGGCGCCGCGTGAACACCTCGACGGGCGGTCGGGGGACCGGCACCTCGGCGCGGGCCAGGTCACCGGTGACCAACTCCCCGAGTTCCGCGTCGGTCTTCTGCCAGAGGGGACCGTCCGGGGTGCAGGGCACCTCGGCGCAGAGGATCGTGCGCCCCTTCGGTTCGGTGCTGAGGAAGTAGTTCTTGGGTTCCGAGACCCGGGTGACCGAGACGTTGGCCTCGGGGAAGTAGTGCGCGTCGGTGGTGGTCCACTGGTCGACATCCAGCACGAGGTAGACCAGGATCATCCCCTGGTAGTCGATGGCCCGGGTGGCCGCGAGCACCTCCGGCGGGGCAGGGGGCTGCATCATGCGCGCCACCTGGGTCACCGGGATGGTCGACCAGACATGATCGGCCTCGAGCACCTCCGTGGCGCCGTCCCGGCTCAGGGTGACCCGCCACCGCCCGCCGTCCGTGGGGCGCTCGAGCCCCGCAACCGAGGTGTTGAACCGGAGGTCGGCCCCCAGGTCGCGGGCAGCGCCGGCGTAGGCACGGCTGATCTGGCCGTAGCCCTCGCGGGGATAGTAGAACTTGCCCTTGCCCGGTGGCTTGACCAGCCGCTGGAGCAGCTTCTTGAAGCTCCCCGCGGTGACCCGCTTGCGCGCCTGGATCCCGGACAGCTCGGAGGGATCCCGGCCCCAGAGCTTGCGGGCATAGGGGAAGTAGAACTGCTCGCACATCGTCGGGCCCAGGTTGGCCCGCAGGACGGAGGCGAAGGTCTCCCCCTCGTCCGGCCTTGGCAGCACGGTGCGGCCGATCATGTCGCGCAGCATGCTGAGGGCAAACCCGGGATTCAGGTGCATCAGCAGGTCCAGGGCCTTGATGGGGAAGTGAAGCCAGCGGCCCCGCAGCCGGATGCGTCCGTGCCGGTCGAAGTGCCCCAGGTCGCTCCCCAGCATGGCCTGGATGTCGGCGAGGATCGCCGGGTCGACCGCCGAGTGCAGGCGGTGGCTGCCGAAGTCGAGCCAGATGCCGTCATGCAGGAAGCTGCCGGCGTTGCCACCGGCAACCTGGCCCCGCTCCACCAGGGTGACGCGGCCGTGCCCCCCGCGACGCAGCTGGGCAGCTGCCCCGCATCCCGCCGGTCCGGCGCCCAGCACGATGAAGTGCGGTTCGTGCATTCCTGCCCACTTTCCTGGGTCATGAGTGTCGTGCGAGCGAAGGCGACCACCCGCCGTCTGGGTCGAGACGGATGCACTGCCGCAGGCGGATGGGGAGGACACGATGCTCCGGACGGCGGTCCCGCACCTCCGATCGCCCCCCCCGATCCACGGGACCAGCGCGGGCGCTGCAGGCCCGTGCAACCAGCGCCTGAATCAAGCAGAACCTGTGCCATGGTGCGGTCCGGCCACGATCGCCGGAACCGGGCTCCTACCCCGGAAACTGGACTCCCCCGACCGGCGTGATCCCCCCCCCACGCTGGCCACCCGCTGGTACGTTACTTGAGAGAGAATCGCGAGCAGAACGGCTTCCCCCAGCCCTGGCCTTTCGGTGCAGCGGGGATTGGGACCGGATAGTATGTTGATTGTTGCATCGGTGCAACACTTCCAGCGCCCCCTGACGAATGGGTTTGGCGCAGCCACTGGCACGGGAGACGGGCCGAAGTCCTCGACCGCGTGCTGTCGGCTCCGGATGGGAGTCGCCCGCCCCCCCCCATTTTTCGCAGGAGTCACCGCGTGTCCTCGCCAACCGGAGTACCCCACCCGCCCCCGGGTGTCGAGCATGGGCCGGCATCCACCTCGCGGGACGGGGGCCGGTCGTGGCTGCTGCTGCTCGCATTGTGCCTCTTCGTGGCCGTGGCGCACACGGGGATGACCTGGGGCCACGTCCGCGAGTTCTGGGGGGACACAGGCCGGTGGATGCACGAGGTCGATCGCTTTGCCAGTGGAGAGCGCTTCTATCTCGACTTCACCTGGCCCTTTCCCCCATTCGCCATGTGGGTGGTCGGAACGCTGGCCCGCGTGGTGGGGACCGACGTCACACAGCTGTGGCTGATCACCAGTGCGATCTTCCTGCTCGTGGTGCTGGCCTTCGTCCGGTATGTGCGACTCGTGGTGCCTCGCGACCTGATGGCCGTGACGGCGATCACGGGGCTGGTTGGAGCAATCGCCTGGGCCCAGACCTCCGGCGCCCCCCTGCCGCTCGGCAGCTACTCGCCGGCCGCACTCGTTGGCGGGGGGCTGCTGCTGGTCACCGTGGTGTTCCTCGTGCAGGTGGTACAGGGGACCGGGGGGTGGTGGAGTTGCGCAGGGCTGGGGGCGGCCGCCTCGCTGGCGGTCCTCACCAAGCAGGATTTCTGGATGCCGGCGTTCGTTGCCGTGCTGCTTGGCCTTCGCCATGCGCCTGCGCGGGGGCGCGGGGTCCTGGTGGCGGCCGCCATTCTCCCTGCCCTGGTCGGGTATTCGGTCCTGCTGCTCCGCCTTGGTCCCGATGGGTTCCTGGCGATGCTGGGTGGATTCGGGCATCTCTCCGAGCGCGGGGGACGCGGATTGCCCTCGGGACGCCTCCTCGCCGGTGAGCTCGGCGCGCTCAGCATCCCACTCTGGCTCGTCCCGTTGCTGGGGCATCGTCGCGGTGCTCGCTGGTGGCTGCTTCCCGCCACGTTGTCATTGGGGGCGATCCTGGCCCATTGGTCGGTCCTCGGGCTCTCCGGACTCGCGGTCCTGGCCGCAGACATCCCCCCGCGTGCCATCTCGCTCTTCCTCCCCTTCGCAGGACTGGTGTGGCTGCACCTGGCCCGTCCCACCGCAGAGCCCCGCCTGCGGGGACTCGCGAGCGTCATGCTAATCGTGGCCTGCGCGGCGCGGGCGCGGCGGGGGTTCGAGGGGCTGGAGTGGTTCCAGGTGATGCTGGAGGTGCCGGCCTATGCCCTCGCGCTGCGTGCCGTCCACGGCCCGGGGCGCGCCCGCTTGCAGCAGGTGGCGGTGGCCCTGCTGTTGCTCGTGGCCCTCCAGGTGTTCTGGACGTCCGGCAGGGGGCCGCTGACCCAACGGGAACAACTCGGGCACGAAACCGTCCTGACACCCCGGGGACCGATCCTGCTGGTCCCGACGGCCGCGGGCGACTACCGGTTCGCGGCCGCCACGGTCGCGGAACTGGATCCCGGTGGGAACCGCCCGGTCTTTGCGTTCGGGTATGCCGGCGGGTGGGCCTACTTCCTCAAGCGGCGCAACCCCACACCGGCGCCCCAGGGCTTCTGGTTCACCCTGGAGCCGCCCGAGCAGGTGCTCGCGGAGGCGCAGGCGTCCCACCCGATCGTCCTTGACTCTCGACCGTTTCGCGAAGGCCGGGTGCGCGATACCGGCGCGGGGCTCCTCCGCTGGGAAGCCCCGATGATCGCCTCGGTCTACATGCGGCACGACCGGCCCTACTTCGAGCGGCTCATCGCGGGGTGCCCGCTCGTGGCCCGGCATCCCGCCACCGCCGAGCGCCCCTTCCTGGAGGCGTACGACTGCCGGGAGTGAGGTGGGAGGGGGGGAGTACCCCAGCCGGCGTGACGGGCCGGTCGGGCGAAGGCATGTTCAGCGCCGCAGGCGCGCCCGGGCCCCCAGGAACAGGAGGACCAGTGCGGCACCTGCCGCGAGCCACCGCAGGGCGCGCCATCCCCGCTTCCGCCATGCCTCCGCCTCGCGCCGATCGTACTCGGCCCGGAACTCGGCGGTGAGCGAGTCGGCCTCGTGCAACACTCCGCCCTTGACCACCCCGGTGACTTGCAGCGTGGCGCCGGCATCGCCGAGCGGGTCCGTCGCATAGATGGCGAGATCGGCCAGCTTGCCAACCTCCACGGTGCCGAGGTCCGCGCGATGGAGGGCCCTTGCCGCATTGCGGGTCGCCGCGAGCAACCCCTCCAGCGGCGAACCCGCCGCTTCCCCGATGAGCCGGATCTCCTCGTGCAAGTCCACCCCGGGACGGATGCCGTCGGAACCGGCCACCACCGTGCCCCCGCGCTGGACGAACGCCGCCACGAACGCCACCTGGCGCTGCCAGGCGTCGGGATAGGCGGGTTGCGTGGGAGGCGGGTCCGATCCGAGTCCCAGCAGGCGGCGCAGCCCGGGCGGGTCCCCCAGGAAGGCCGGCTCCCCGGCAGCAACAAGTGGGGGCCCCCAGTAGTACTCGGCGGCCATGGTCGGCTCGAACCAGACTCCCTGCGCCACCATCTCGCTGATGATCGAGTCGAGGAGTGCCTGGTCGGCGCGCACCCACAGGGCCTTGTGCCAGGCCCAGGGGTCGGTGGCGGAGTCCGGGGGGGTGCCAAGGGTGCCCGGGCGCTGTGCCGCCGGCGCGATGTTCATCAGGTGGGTGATGCCGCTGATCCCCGCCGCAATCGCTTCTCGCGTGAAGACCGTCGGGGGCGGGCCTCCGGCGGTGTGCCCCCACACCGGGATGCCGGATTCACGGGCCGCCTGGATCTCCTCCCGCCAGATCTCATTGTCGAACGGCTCCTTGAGCTTGATGGCATCGGCACCCAGCGCGGCCAGGTGGCGCACCAGCGGCGCACCCAGCGCCACGTCGTAGCGCTCTGCATACTCCGGTAGCACCCGGGCGGAAACCACCAGCCGGGGCGCCGGGATGGTGGGCGCATCGCTGGTGGCGCGTTCACGGAGGAGTGGCTCGACATGCGGGGAGCCGGCATCGCGAACCGTGGTAATGCCGAGCGCGAATCGCAGGCGCTGGAACCGGGCGAGCCGGGTGGTGTCGCGGCCATAGGGCAGGTGCACATGGGTGTCGATCAGGCCGGGTGAGACCCAGCGACCGGTCAGGTCCACCACCCGGTCGCCGGGCAGGCCCGGGCACCCCGCCGCATCGGAGATGCAGGTGAACCGTCCTGCCTCGATCACGATCCGGGCGCCCGGCAGGGGTGCGGCCCCCGTGCCATCAATCAACGTGCCGCCCGTCAGCACGACGCGCGCCTGACCATGGGCGGGCGCCACCATGACCGGCCCGGTCAGGACGAGGCCAAGCCCCACCACCCGGAGCAGGCGGCGGTTCACGGCTGCACCCTCCCGGGCGGGGGTGCGGGCAGGTCGATCCGTCTCGGGCCGGGGAGCCCGGCAACGCGGTCGCGGCGGGCGAAGACCCGCACCGCCGGGTTCACGGCGGGAGCCACCAGCAGCGGCCGGGGAAAGAGGGCGCGGGTCTGGACGGCCAGGACCTGGTCGTAGCCGAGGGAACCATCCATGAGGGCGGCGAAGAGTGAGTCCGGGAGATTCCACTCGTGTGCCGCTTCCGAGACGAGCTGGGGCACGACAATGATGAAGGGTGGCGTCTCGGTGACGGGTCCCTCGGGACCGTAGACCTCCTCCGGCAGGTACTGGTGCGGCGCCGGCACGACCACCAGCTCGCGATGGAGCCTTGGCAACTTGAACCTGGCACCGAAGTAGGCCAGGGTGTCGCCGGGCTGGAGGTTCGCCTCCAGCCAGCGTGCCGTCTCGTATCGGGAGTCGCGCGTCATCTGCCAGGTCAGGTCGGCCCCCCGGACGACGCCCCATCCCAGGGTGGCGACCACCGCCAGCTGCGTGGCCCGGCGCCAGCGAGTCGATCGCAGCCCCTCGGCCACCGCCACTCCGGCGAGGAGGCACGCCACGAGGTCGATGGGAAGCAGGAACCGCGGGAGCACGAACCGCACCGGCAGGATGACGCCCGCCACCAGCATCAGCGTGGGCACGACGAGCAGCGCCGCGGCGCGCGGTTCCCGGCG
Organism: Gemmatimonadales bacterium; assembly: GCA_048499805.1. Taxonomy (GTDB): domain Bacteria; phylum Gemmatimonadota; class Gemmatimonadetes; order Gemmatimonadales; family GWC2-71-9; genus JAWXBA01. The sequence goes on from JASNZF010000001.1 coordinate 770,822, forward strand.
AGCCAAAAGGAAGGCGCCGAGCACCGCCAGGAGCAGGAGGGGGATGCCCACGGCCGCACCGAGCTGGGCACCGACGTCCCCGGCAAGACTCGCGTAGCCGGCCACGGTGGCCGGATTGGAGTAGTAGGTGTTGACGAGCCCGAGGATCTCCTGGGGCAACTCGCTGGCGCTGCCATGCCGGATGAACTCGACATGGCCCAGGAACCAGCGCGGCAGGAGCACCGCGCCGCTCACCACCAGGTAGCTGCCGATGGCGACCGCGAGTCCGGTGAGCGGGCCGCGCCAGCCGCCCGCTGCGTTGGCACTCCCGGCCCGGGGCCGGAAGTGGGCATACAGGAGGACCGCGGCGATGCCAAGGAACACCGCATACTGCTGATCCTTGGTGGCGATGCCGATCGCGGCACAGAGCCCGATGAGCACCGCACGGCGGGGGGTGAACCCAGTGCGGACGATGTCGAGCGCCAGGGGCAGGCCCAGCATGACCCAGAAGAGCGCACCGGCGTCCACGTTGCTGGTCCGGCCGTAGTAGGCGAGGGGAGCGATGCCGGCCACCGCGGCCGCCGCGAACCACGCGGCGCCGGCATGGCCGGTGAGGCGCCGGACGAAGGTCGCCGCCAGGACCACGGTCCCGGCCGCCATCAGCACGCTGGGCAGGCGGTGCAGGAACACGAGGGTGGTCACCGACTCGGTCTGGGGCGGGAAACCCAGGTTGTCCGCGGCCAGCACCGCGACGTGATAGGGCCACACGAACAGGGCCTGCACGAAATAATGGCCCAGGGGGTACTGCGGGCTGGGCACGACGTCGGCGCCCAGGAGGGCCCGGAGGACGATGAGCGCCCCATTGGGACCGAGCTCGTCCACCCCCCACCGGGAGGCCAGCATGGTCGGGGTGACCGCCGGGAGGCCCCAGGTGGTACCCGGAAGGAACCAGACCAGCGCGGCCAGCCCGATGACCAGGGCGGTGCGCCAGTCCAGGTGACGTGGTGCCGAATCGGCTGGGGTCATGGAAGCGTCCGCGGCAGGGGGTGGCGTTCCAGCGTGGAGGGGCAGGACATCACGGGGCACCGTCCGGGGCAGGGCCGAGCGTCTTGACGTACAGGACCGCCGGGATCCCGAACCGGGTCACTCGACCACGGGCCAGGAATCCCTCCCGCCGCACGAACCGGTTGGCGATCGGCTCGATCTCCTCGGGCTTGCAGAACACCTTCACGGCAGTGACACCCTGTGCGACAAGATGATCGCAGGCCCGGCGCACGAGCTCGTGGGCGATCGAGCGGGGGGGCTCCCCGCTCGACCGGGTACCGCGCGCCTCCGGCAGGAGCCCGATGGAGAGCAGCTCGGCTGGCACGTCGTCCCCCGCCTCGCCGCCCCGGGCCAGCACCGCGATGGCGATGCGCACGACATAGGCCAGCCGGGTCGGCGAGAGGAGGGCGGGGAGGAGGGCCCAGGTGAAGGCGGCGGCGTGACGCCGGAAGACCGCCTGCAGGGCGGCGGTGACGTCGGCGGTATAGATGATGAACCCAAGGAGGCGCTCCTCCTCGAAGTAGCCATCGACCCTCACCTCGTCCTGCCCCAGGAGGGCGACGAAGTAGCGGTGGGCAAAGCGGTCCCCCAGCCGGGCCGCCATGGTGTCGGGCAGCGCGATGCGCGCCACCGCCACGAGGGCGGGGATGTCCGCAGCCATCAGGCGGCGGGCGCCGGGCGCGCTCATGGGCCGGTCGGGGCGCGCGGCACAGGCCGGGCCGGGTGGGTCACCCGTTGGCCACGCCATTGAGGTAGATGACCTGGCCGGTCACCCCCGCGCTCTCGGGCCGCAGGAAGAACGCGACCACATTGGCGATGTCGTCCATCGAGGTGTATCGCTGGGTGTAGAACTGGCGGCGAAGGGTCTCCATCTTCTCGGTGGGGACGCCGCGCGTCATGTCGGTGGCCGTGGGCCCGGGCCCGACGACGTTCACGGTGATGCCGTACTCTGCCAGCTCGCGGGCCATGACCTGGGAGAGCGTCTCGACGGCGCTCTTCGAGGCGAGGTAGGCCGCCTCGCCCGCCAGGCGCAGGGGCACCACCGCGGAGGAGAGGTTGACGATCCGGCCGGTCTGGCGCTTGCGCATCACCTTGGCCGCCTCGCGGCTCATCAAGAAGGTCCCAGCGACATTGGTGCGGAGCATCTTCTCGACCGTGCTCACCGGCGTGAGCAGGGAGTGGTTCATGAACGCGACCCCGGCATTGTTGATCAGGGCATCGAGGCGGCCATGGGTCCGGGAGACGTGGCGCAGCAGGCCAAGGACCTCCGCCTCCTCGGTCACATCGGCCTGGCGGTACTCGAAGCCCTCGCCCGTCCAGCATTCCGCACCCCGCCCGCACCCCACCACCCGGTAGCCGTCGGCCAGCAGGCGCTCGGCGAGGTGGCGCCCGATGCCCTTGCGGGCGCCGGTCACCAGGGCGACCGGTGAATCCGTGGTCATGCCGGACACTCCCGGGACAGGGTGGACGGTCGGGTGGTGGGGCGGGTCATGGGATGGGAACGACCTGGAGCCGGGTGATGCGCGGAGCTTCCGGCCAGGGATCGCCGGCGACCAGGGCCAGCCCCGGAGGCAGGCGCGAGGCGTAGGTCGCCTCCTCGGCCCCATCCCGGGCGAAGATCCAGACGGCGTCGCCCGCGGCGACCGGGAGCCGGGCGGCGGTGTCGGCGGCCAGGGGCCGCAGGCCGATCGTGGTCAGGCGGGCACCGCCGTGGGTCATGGCAAACTCCGCCTGGAAGAGCTGGCCGGTGCCCCGCGCAACGATGGTCACTCCCGCCGCCTGGGCATAGAAGTGCATGACGTTGGCATATCCGGGCGCGAAGAGCAACACCACGTGCCGGTTTCGGTATGCCCCGGAGCCGAGCGCACCGAGAGCGTGGGCGATGCTCCGCTCAACCGGATTCTGGTCGCCGAAGCGCGGGCGCCAGACCGGGGCATTGGCGAGGCCTGGCGCCCAATAGGACTTGTAGAGCAGGGCGCCGGTCCACAGCGGACCGGTCTGGGTCTCGAGGGAGGCGGCGGTCAGGAACCCACGGCGCTCGTTGGTGCCGAAATGCCCGAGGCCCACGAGCAGGTGGAGCCCGCAGAGCCCCAGCGACCCAGCCAGCGCCAGGCGGCGATGCCGGCCCGCGGCCCGGACGACGCTCGTCACCCCCACCGCGGTGGCGATGGCGAGGGCGAAGGCCGGCAGGAGGAAGTAGCGCGGCTGGGTCGTGGCCGGGAAGTAGAACGCCAGCACCGGGAGCGTCCACGCCGCCAGGACCGCGAGCAGCCAGGGGCGCTCCGGCAGCATCTCGCGCAGCCCCAGCACCGCGAAGATCAGCGGCAGCGGCGAGACCGACCAGAGGAGGTACTCCCAGAACAGGGTCTCGAACGGGGTGGCCAGGTGATCCCCGACGTCCTGGGCCAGCGAGTGCATCCGAGGATCGGTCGCAAACAGGAGGGCATAGATCGCCGCCACCACCAGGCCGAAGCCCGCAAACCGGAGCACGGCGGGCCGCAGCCCTCCATGATTGCGCCAGAGCAGGACCGCAAGGCCGGGCGTGGCCAGCACCGCATCCGCCCGCACCAGGATGGCGGCAGCCATCAGTCCCAGCGCCACCAGTTCCCCGGTGCGTGCCGGCCGGTTGGAGAGGATGACGAGGGCTCCGACGGCGAGGGGCAGGGCCGCGAGGGCGCTGTTGCCGTACCGGCTCGTCATCCAGAGGATCGGACTGGCGGCCAGTACCGCCGCGACGATCCAGCGCTCCTGCCGGGAGAGTTCTCCCCGGAACGCCGCGAGGCCAAGCAACGGTACCACCGTGCCCGCCAGGGCGGACAGGGTCACCTGGACCAGGGGGATGGCCAGGATCTCCCCACCTGCCAGGCGGGTGAGCGCCGCCACCAGCTGGTAGTAGCCGGCCTGGGGGCCGTAGCGGTAGAGTGGCCCGTCGCTGTCGCGGAGCAGAGTGGCCACCCCGGCGGCCAGGGAAGTCTCGTCGTTCTCGATGAACATGCCATAGCCCGCCGCCAGCAGGCGGAGGGCCAGGAGCGCCAGCGCGAAGGCAGCGACCGCGAGCCAGTCGCGGCGGGACCGTTCGTTCGCCTGGGTCGCGTGCGAGGAGGGATTCATGTCACCGGCGCTCCGCCGCAACTGGTGGAGGTTCGGCGTCCATGCGGCCGGCCCAGGTCGTCTCGGGCAGGCCGAGGAGGATCGCGTCCACTGCCTCCACCCCCTGCATCGCCGAGTGGTCCTGGTTCGAGACCTCGTACTTCCAGGCGCCGAAGCGGCCCCGGCTGCGGATGCCAAGCTCGAGCAGCTGGGGCTCGATGGCATCGAGGACCTGGTCCCGCCCCAGCCACGGCGTTGGGTAGCCGTACTCCAGGCGCCGATGCCAGGTGGTGACGATCTCGGCGTCGGGGCCGATGAGCCCGATGCTGCGAAACCCGCGCACCACCTCGTCCACCACCCGGCCGGCGTCCACCGGCTTGGCCGGCGACTCACTCACCTCGGCCATCAGCGACCACTGCTCCCCGGGCCGGGGAACGTTGTGGGGCGAGTAGTTGCTGAACACCGTGGCGCGATAGAAGGGGGTCTCGGGTTCGGGGAAGTACATCCAGCACTTGGTGCGCAGGACTTCGGGTGCCGCGCCGGCCAGCCCCACGCCGACGATGTGGCTCGAGGAGTGCACGAACCGGTCGGCATGGGCCGCCAGGTCGGGACGGTCGGTCAGCCGTCGCAGCAGCAGCTCCAGCGGCATGGTCGTGATCAATGCGTCGTACGGCTCGGCCGAGCCGTCCGAGAGCCGCACGATCCGCGCGGCGGTGTCCACCGCCTCGACCCGGCGACCAAAGGAGAGGCGGTCGGCGGGCAACTGGTCGCGGATGCTGCTCCAGATCGCGCCGGTTCCCCCGTGGAGCGGGAACCGGAAGGTCGCATTGGGTCCCCAGCCGACATCGTCGCGCTGGTGGACCAGGTTGCGCAGCACCCGCGCCAGGTCGACGGTGGCCACCCGCTCGCCCATCCAGCCAACATCCAGCACCGCCGGGTCGTACGCCCAGACCTTCCAGTTGTAGGGGAACATGAAGGTGTCGCAGAGTCCCCGCCCGAACGCCCGCTCCAGCCAGTCCCGGAAGGTGGCGGGCGGCGTGCCGGCCTCACGGGTCAGGGCGACGAGGCCCTCGAGGCAGGCGGTGAGGTCGTCCGGCGGCAGCCGCCAGATGTTGTTCTGGAGGGGATAGGGAATCCAGCGATTCCGCATCCAGACCCAGGCCTCGCGCTCGTGGTGGGCCCAGGCGTCTCCGAGGGCGGCATCCATCAACCGGTCGAAGTACTGATAGTGCGAAAAGAGGACGTGCCCGCCGAGGTCCCATGTAAACCCGGCGGGGTCCACGACGCTGGCGGCAAGGCCACCCGGGTGGTCGGCGGCCTCCACCAGCATCCAATTGGTGTGACCAAGCTCCTGCAACCGCCAGGCGGCTCCCAGCCCCGTGGGGCCAGCGCCAATGATGACAATCCGGGGCGGGGTGCTCATCGGCCGGACCATCCGTCGGGTGGGGACGGGATGCGCATCAGGCGCCTCCCTCCGGCCAGGAGATGCCCTGCCCAGCAAGGGCCCGGCGCAGCCGCTGGGCCGCAGCGGTGCGCACCTCGGGCGTTCCGGAGCGGTCGTGCAGCTCCGCCGTGTCGGCGGGGTAGCTGAAGACCCGCAAGCCTCCGGCGGCATCCACGATGACGTGCGAGGTGTCCTCCACCAGCGACTTGAGATCGAGTGGAACCTGGCCACCCTGGTCGGTCTCGAGGTCATGGCCGCTCAACTCGGCGATGACCGGGCTCGCCGTCGACAGATGGCCGGCGCCGGCCAGCAGCGGACGGAGCGAGGTTCCGGGGAGTCGTGCGGCATTCGGCACCTGGGCCAGGTCAAGGAGCGTCGCGCCCAGGTCACGCAGCGAGACACTCTGGGTGACCCGGGTTCCGGGGACCGCGCCGGGCGCATTCACGACCAGCAAGGGCACGTGGAGCAGGGGGCGGTACAGATCATTGCCGTGCGTGTAGAGGCCGTGCTCCCCGAAGAGCTCACCGTGGTCGGAGGTGATCACGACAATCGTGGTCGCCAGCGCCCCGCGCCGCTCGAGTTCCTGCAGCAGGAGCCGCACCTGGTCATCGAGGTAGCGGATCGCGCCCAGGTAGCGGCCATGGGCGCGGGCCTCGGGGTCGAACATGGGCTGGTAGCCTGCCGGCGGGAGGTAGGGCCGGTGGGCGTCGAACAGATTGAGGAAGGCGAAGAAGGGGCGGCCGCCGGTGGCGGGCAACCAGGCCAGGAACTCCTCCGTCACCTCGGCACCGGTCTTGGGGGCCGCGCGGAGGTTTGCCCCCGGCTGCTGGAAGTCCACCGGCCAGAGGGCGCCGAGCGTCCCCCGGACCCATCGCGTCCGGTCCCACACCAGCAAGGCCGCGACCGCGGAACGGGACTGCATGGGCGTGGTGCCAAGCAGGGCCTGGCGGACCGACCAGGGCACCGTCCGGTACCGCCCAAAGCCCCGGGCCAGACCGGACCGATACCCGGCAAAGCTCTGGTTGGCAACGAAGCCGCCCGTGGCATAGCCATGCGCCAGGAAGGCCTCGGCCAGGGTCGGCAGGTCCGAGCGCATCGGTGAGGACCAGTCCGCCCCGGTCGCGCTGGCGTAGTGGCCGGTGAACATCGAGGCGTGCGACGGAAGGGTCCAGGGGGCGGTGCTGTGGGCGGCCTCGAACACGACGCCCCGCTGGGCCAACAAATCCTGGTAGGGCGTGGTCGGCTCCGGCGCGCCGTAAAGGCTCATGCTGCCGGCGCGCTCCGTGTCCATCACCAGCAGGAGGACGTTGGGCGCCCCGGGTGGGGCCGCGGGCAGGTTCGCGAGCAGGGTGGCCTCGGCCGAGCGCCGGGCCTGCACGACCAAGAGGGCGAGGACCGCCGTGGCCAGGTGCCCCGCGAGTGCCAGCCTCCGGCTCCAGCGCCACGTCTGCTCGGGGTGGCGGGTCATTGCGGCGCCGAGCCGGATCCCGGCACCGATGGCGACCACCAGCCATGCCGGCCAGGCGATCCGCTGGAAGAGCAGCAGCACGCAGAAGATCCCGAGGCCCGCCATCGTACCCGCCAGGGCGGCGAGGCCATACCGCCGGGGCCAGCGGAGGTGGAACAGAAGCGGCGCCACGCCCAGCAGGGCGAACAGCAGCAGGTAGCCCACCCCCGAGAGCAGGAGCTGGTCGCGGAGCCACCACTTCCAGGAGAACTGGCCGAGCACCTCCCGCGAGAGGAAGACGATGGCGAACTGGAGCCAGCTGGTCAGGGCCGCGGCGGCCAGGATCACCACGACGCCCCGCCCGAGGCGAGCCACCAGGCGCCCCGGCTCAGCGCTGTTCCTCACGGTGCGGTCTCCGCCAGTTCGTGGCGGTAGACATAGACCGTCTCCCCGGCGTAGGTGCGCTTCTCGAACTCGCAACCCATGGCGCTGAAGAAGATGCACGACGCCGGGTTGGTCGGCTGTACGACGTACAGCACCTGGGTCACGCCCTGGCCCCGGGCATGGTCTGCCAGGGTCTGCACCAGGCGTACCGTCAACCGGCTGCTGCCGCCCGGCGGGACATGGCGCTGGAACTCCGGGGGGACGACAAGAGAGATCGCCTCGATGACCCCGGTCGGGTTGCCCGAGGTGCCGCCATCCCCGGATCGGCGGGCCACCATGCGCATGGTGGCGAACAGGTCCCGGACGAAGGCGGGCCGGGCCAGCACGCTGCGCACCATGATCCACGAGAGGGCAAGGAAGTGGCGCCGGATCCCGCGCCCGATGAAGTCGGAGGGGTGGTTGGTCCAGGACAGGAACGCCACCACCCGGCCCTCGACATGGCAGACCAGGCAGTCCAGCAGCCCATCGCGGACCAGCTGTGCAAAGAAGAACTCCCGCAGGAACCGGGGGCCGAGGCGCACCACCGGGCTGGTGGGGAGGTGCTCCTCATAGAGGGCGGCGACCCGGTCGACGTCCGCGGCATTGTCGGGGTCCAGGAAGGTGATCCCCATGCTGGCTAGCGCCGGACCTTCTTGAAGCGACTGTTCACCAGCGATTCGGTGACCACCTTGACCTTGGCCGGAATCATGAAGGGCTGCAACCGACCCCGGCAGTGCGCCAGGATCCGGCGCTTGGCCTCGGAGGCCGGGATCGACTCGGCCACCTGGACGGTGGCCACCACGACATTGCCCATCAAGAGGTGCGGCTCGCCCGTCACCGCCACGTCGATGAACCCGGGGATCTCCGCCAGCACCTTCTCCACCTCGGCGGGATAGACCTTCTGGCCGCCGACATTGATGATCTCGGTGACCCGGCCGAGGATGCGATAGTACTCCCCCTCCTGGATCACGCTGTCCCCGGTGTCGAACCAGCCGTCGGCGTCGAAGGGACTGGGGGCATTGAGGTAGCCGAGCATCGAGCAGCGGGCCTTGATCCGGAGCGTCCCGTCCACCACCCGGGTCTGGTAGTCCTCGCCGCCCACCTGCACCAGGAGCGACTGGTTCGAGGCCGACTTGGAGCGGAGGATTCCAAGCTCGGAGAGCCCGTACGTCTGCTGCAACCGGACCCCGGGCAGCGCCTCGGCCAGACGCTCGAGGGTCCGCTCCGGCATCACCTCGGTGCCGTAGGTCACCAGCCGCAGCGAGCTGAGGTCATAGTCCCGGTAGACATCGCCGAGCAGCAGCAGGTTCAGGAACGAGGGGGAGGTGGGCAGCAGCTCGGCGCGATGCCGCTCGATCGCCCGGCAGACCTTGTTCACGCTGCGGTCCTCGGGCGCGACGATGCAGCCGAGGTTGGCCAGGGTGTAGAAGAGGGTGTTGAATCCACCGATGTGGTCGAACAACAGGAAGGTCACGGTGCGGTAGCAGTGCCGCGGCTTGCGGAACTTCTCGAGCAGCTGGGGCAGGGGATGGAGGATCGCCTTCGGCTTGCCGGTGGAGCCCGAGCTGAAGAGCACCAGCCCCGCCTCGTCACGCTCCCGCAGCGTGGTGAGGAGCGGGTGGTTTCGCCTGAAGTCGGTGCGGGTGACGGTCCCGCGGTCGGCCTCGTCGATCCGGACCACGAAGTCCACCTCGGCGATGCCGAGGAACTGGTCGTGCTGGTCGCGCGACTCGCGGGCCAGCGGCACCAGGATGCAGCGGAGCTGGACCAGGGCGACCAGCACCGCCACGGCGGTGGGGGAGAAGTCCCCGATGACCGCCACCGAGTCCCCCGCGGTCACCCCCTCGGCGATGAGGCGGTCGTGCCACTCGCCATGCAGCGCGGCCAGCGCCCCGTAGCGGACCTCGCGGTCGCGCCAGACCAGGGCGACCTGGTCGGCGCCCTCCGCAAAGCGGTCCCGCTGCCAGGCAACGTGGTCGACGGAGCTCCCGCCGACTCCCGTCAGGGGGTCACCCCGGTGGTGGCGCCGGCGAGCTCCACGACGTACTCGGCCAGGGCGTCGACGTTCCGGAAGGGGCTCTTCTTCCGCGACAGGGCCTGCTCGCTGACGAGCGTGATGGCCAGGTCGTGCTCCTCCGCCAGGGTCGACTCGACATCGGCGATGAAGGAGACCAGCGCCATCGAAGACACCGCGGCCTCCTCGCCGATCAGGGCGAGGTCCGGCGTGGCCACGACAGCCGCGCCCCCCTCGTCGAGCAGGTGGGCGTCCAGGGTCTGCTGCAGCATGGCCAGCATCAGGTCCACGATTGCTTGCTTGGTCACGAAACCGCTCCTTGCGTGTCCACCGGTCGGGACGTCCGCCCCGCCGCGGGCGGGCGCCTCGATCCGGTCGTCCTAGGAAATGTCGTCTTCGGAGCCCACGCCGCCGAAGCGCAGGGCGCTCCGGACCTTGACGTGTGCCCCGTGCTTGTCGAACCCCTTGATGAAGTGCTCCTCGTTGAGGCGCCCGACGATCTGGAGCGGGGTGCCGACGCCACCCAGCTCCTTGAGGCGCGCGGCGAGGGTCTGGAAGCTCATGGGCGCCTGCCGAAGTTCCTCGAAGAGGGCCCGGTGCGCCTCGGTCAGCGCGTAGGCGCGCATCGTCCGGCCGGACTCGTCGCCCAGGAAGTGCTGCCGCTCGAGCCGGAAGGTCGTCGGGTGCACCCGGAACGAGGGCTCCAGCCGCACTTCCTTCCCGGTCCACTGGATCGAGGCCATGCTGTTGAACTGCTTGAAGAGATCGTTGGCGAAGACCAGGCGGCGATGGGCCAGCTCGCTGCCGTCATAGTCGTCACTGATCTCGCTGGTGCCGTGCTGCCAGAGGGCGGCCAGCGTCGAGGCCCCCTGCTCGACCTCCTCCACCCCGGCGGCGTCGGCGTCCACCGTCTCCCCCGTCAGCGCCGTGAACCAGGACTTGCCCTCGAACTTGGCATCCTTGGCCCCCTCGATCTTGCGGCTGGACCAGAAGGTGGAGTCCGGCTCGTCGTTGCAGGCGTAAAAGGCGGCCACGAACTTGTGGTAGCGCTGGTAGGCCTCGCGGTACGACCGGTCGTACCAGGCGTGCACCTCTTCGCGGTCCTCCGGGTGGCGGTAGAGGTGGTCGATCGCCGCTGCCGCCAGCATGCCGGAGTAGGTGGCGAGGTGCACCCCGGAGGAAAAGAGCGGGTCGATGAAGCAGGCGGAGTCGCCGCAGAAGAACGCCGGGTGGTGCGACAGCTCGGCCGCCTCGTAGGACCACTCCCGGAGGATCCGGACCTCGTCGCACTGGGTGGCGGTGGCGAGGATCTCGGTCGCCAGCTCGCACTGGCTCAGGCAGAGGTCGTAGAACGCCTGCGGCCCCATCTCTCGGATCTTCTCGTTGTTCTCCATCGAGGTGACGGCGCCGACGCTGTAGAGGTCGTCCTTGAGGGGGATGATCCAGAACCACCCCTCCTTGAAGGTGACCGAGAAGATGTTCCCCTCGAGGTCGCCCTTGTACCGCTTCCCCCCCTTCCAGTAGGACCAGATCGCCATGTTGCGGTAGTACTTGTCCCACTGGCGGCTGGTGAGCTTCTGCGAGAGGGAGCCCCGCAGGCCCGAGGCATCGATGACGAAGTCGGTCTCCTCGGTGCCCGAGGCGTCGCCCTCGGTGGCCTTCCAGGTGACCGTGCTGGGCGCCCCATTGGCGCTGAGCTGCACATCGGTGATCTCACACTCCTCATGCACCTCGGCACCGTGCTCGGCTGCGGCCTTGAGGAGGATGTGGTCATACTCGGCCCGGGTCACCTGGAGCGAATGGTCGTAGACCCACGGCGCCGTCTTCGGCGTGCCGAAGGTGAAGGACCACGGGGGGCGTCCCCCGCCCCAGATGAAGGTGGCGGCATTTTTCCGGACGAAGCCGGCCTCGTGCACCTTGTCGGCCACGCCGAGGCGGGACAGGATCGAGAGTGTCCCGGGCAGCAGGGACTCGCCGATCCGGTACCGCGGGAACTTGAGCTTCTCGTACAGCTTGACCTCGTGGCCAAGCTTGCGGAGGCAAAGGGCCGCCGAGGTGCCCGCGGGACCTCCGCCAATGATCACGACCGGACGTTGCTGCTTGGGTGACATGGAATCCGTTTCCTTGCTTGCCATGGTTATCCCGCGTGGTCCTGCGTGGGGAGCAGCCCCGGTTGGGACCTTCCCCCAGCCCGTATGTCCTGCCGACCCGCCACCGCTGCCGCGGGCACGACGTCGCCACAGGCGACGCTGCCCAGGTAGCCGGGAGGCAGGCCCTCAAGATCCCAGATTGTCCAGGGCACCCGGCCCGCCACCACCAGGCCGTCGGGGGCCGGTCCGGTCCCGAACTCCGTGGTGTAGATCGCCTCGGCGATGCCGGCGCCGCACCCCTTGAGGTACGCCTCCTTCCGGACCCAGATCCGGAAGAACTCGGCGCGGCGCTCGTCCGCCGGTACCCGGTCGAGCCGCGCCTGCTCGGAGGCCGAGAAATAGCGTGCGGCCACCGGTGCCGTCGGGGTGCTTCCCGCTATCCACTCCACGTCGATCCCCACCGGGCGGCGATCGGCCACGGCGAAGACCGCGACCTCCCGCGCATCGGAGAGGTTGAACTCCCAGCGCGCCACCGGGGGCGGCCCGGCCAGCATCGGCTTCCCCTCAGGACCCGCGGCGAACGCCAGTCCCGCCGGATCGGCGCCGACCAGGTCGCCAAGGATCTGCCGCAGCATCCACCGGCGGACGATGAACCGGCGCCGGGCCGTCGCACCGTGCTGCAGCGCAGCGCGGTGCTGCTCGGCCGCGGAGAGGCCGGCAAGCATCCGCTCGACGGCCGCGTCATCCTGGAGCAGCGAGACCCACCATACACGGGCGCCTGGGACCGCCGGCAGCTCGACCGGCGCCGTCACCTCAGCCGGCGACGCCACGCGCCACCGCGGGGCCTGCCGTGGAGCCCACCGGGACAGCGGACCCCTCGGTGGCCTGCCACTCTGCGATCGCGTCCAGGGTCGGCAGGACCCGAAAGCGCCCGCGCACCTGGTCCATCATCGCCTGGCACCGCTCCCGCTTCCGCTCGGCCGACAGCGTCGACAGGGTGAAGATCCGCGAGGAGAACCCGACCAGTCGGCGGGCCTCGAGCGGATCGGCCAGGTCGATCAGGTGGAACAGCAGCGCCAGGGGGCGCCCCCCGCGTCGGAACCGCTCCACCCCGCTCCGGAACAACCATTGTCCCAGCAGCAGGGCGTAACTCGGGTTGAACGGCAGCGGAAAGGGCCGATGGTCCGGCATCGGCCATTCCACGAGCTCGGCACCCGCGACGGGACGGTGGGGGTGGCGCAGCCGCGCGACCGAGCTCTGCAGGGCGACGGCATGGTGCCGGGTCGGGAAGGCCGAGGAATCATAGAGATATCCGGACTCTGCCACGATCGCGAGGGAGGCGCGGTCGATCCGGTACCCGGGGGCCCGAAACCCGTGGACTGGAACACCCAGTGCCTGCTCGAGCACCTGCCGGCTCTTCCCGATCTCCTCGCGCTGCCCGGCCGCATCGATCCGGGTCAGGTAGCGATGGGAGAGGGAGTGCGAGGCGATCTCGTGTCCCTGCGCCACCGCGGACTCGAGCAACGCGCGCCGGTGCGGATCGTGGACTGATCGCGCGACGACGAACAGCGTGGCCCGCACGCCGTTGTGCGCAAAGAACTCGAGGAAATTGCGAAGTCCGCTTTCAAAGATCGGGTCGTCCGAGTGGGAATACCCCCACCCGTGTCCTTCATAGATCTCCCGGGCGCCGTCCAGGTCGAGGTGAACGGTGACCGGTGGTGCGGACGATTGTGGCGCCACGTCGCGTTGCATCGGTCGGTTCCTGACGCCAGTGGAATGGGAGTTCCCGCCCGTGGCGCCCTCCCATTCGCGCTACCGGCGCCGCGGGTTGGTGGGGACAAGACGGATCCACGCGGGGATCCGCGGCCTCAGAGGGGATTTGCGCGGCCACAGGCGCAACATTCGTGCTCGGGTTCGGTGGAACGGCCAGTCGGCACAAGCGCCACAGTATTGCAATAATTGTTGCACGCACGCAACATTCTGTGGCGAGGAGGACGCGATCGCGCGCTGGCGGGCGACATCTCACCCTAAACATAGCCCGGTTTCTTCTGATCTTCCCCCGCCGGGCAGGGGTGGATGGGAGATTGGTCGGGGGACCCCCCTCGTTTCGCGCACCGCGATGGGGAACCGAGCCCAGGTGCCTGGTCGCCAATTGCTCGGTTGTACCGTCCCCGGCGGCACACCGCTTGCTCTTGTCAGGGCAGCAGTTACCGTCCCAAACCATGGCGATCCTGCGCCCCAGGCCCCGGCGTTCCGGGCGGGGGCAACCTCCGTCGGCGTGAACGCGGGTGGCGGTCCTGCTCCTGGCCGCCTGCCGTGGGTGGCCCTTGGCGGCGGTCACGGCGCAGCCATGCATGCCCACTTCGCGACCTCGACCGGTCGCATTCGAGAATCCGGCCCAGCCGGTGGAGGCACCCATGTCAGCCTGGTCGATGCGGGCGATCGTACGCGGGGACACCGGCGGGGGGCTCGGGCGGCACGAGCTTCGGCGTCAGCGGTGCCGGGACCGGGCATGATCGGGTCCCGACGTCCCGTCGCCTCTCGCGGGAGGGGCTGATGTGCGGGATCTGCGGCGTGATCTGCCGCGACGCGACGCGCGTGGCCGACCCGATCCCGGTGCGGCGGATGATGACGGCCCTTGCCCACCGCGGTCCCGACGACGCCGACTACTGGGCGGCCGGACCGGCGGCCCTGGGGTTTCGGCGCCTGGCCATCATCGACCTCGAGACCGGGCGCCAGCCGATGTCCAACGAGGACGGTTCCATCTGGATCGTGCTCAATGGAGAGGTGTACAACTACATCGAACTGCGCAAGGACCTGGAGGGCGACCACCACTTCCGGACCCAGAGCGACACCGAGGTGGTCCTCCACCTCTATGAGGAAATGGGCGAGCGCTGTGTCGAGCGCCTCAACGGCATGTTCGCCTTCGCGATCTGGGACCAGCGGCAGGGCCGCCTCTTCGCCGCACGGGACCGCCTCGGCATCAAGCCGTTCTACTGGATGCAAGTGGACGGCCTACTGGCCTTTGCGAGTGAACCGAAGGCCTTCGTCGCCGCCGGCCTGCTGGAACCGGAAGCCGATCCCGCGGGGCTCGAGCAGTACCTCACCTTCCAGTACTGCCTCGGGGCACAGACCCTCTTCCGGGGCGTGCAGAAGCTCGAGCCCGGCCATCTCCTGACGTTCCGGCCGGGCCAGGACGAGGGGCCACAGGTCCGCGCCTACTGGGACCTGGACTACACCCTCGATACCCACCATACCGAGGAGTACTACACCCACGAGGTCCTGGCGATCATCCAGGATTCGGTCCGCCTGCAGTTGCGGAGCGACGTGCCGGTGGGGGCGCACCTCTCCGGGGGGATCGACAGCTCGACGGTCGTGTCGGTGGCGGCCGGGCTGTCCGACGGGGACTTTCACACCTTCACCGGCGGGTTTCGCGAGGGGCAGCGGTACGACGAGACCCGCTTTGCGCGGGCCGTGGCGGAGCGGGCAGCCACCGTCCACCACGAGGTCTGGCCGGCGGCCACCGAGTTCGCGGACCGGATGCCCTGGCTGATGTACATGATGGACGAGCCGGCGGCGGGTCCGGGCCTCTTTCCGCAGTGGGCGGTCTCGCGGCTCGCCCGGGAGCACGTCACGGTCGTCCTGGGCGGGCAGGGTGGAGACGAACTGTTCGGTGGGTACGCCCGGTATCTCGCGGCCTACGTCGAGCAGTGCCTCAAGGGGATCATCTTCGGCACCCAGGAGTCGGGGCGGCACGTGGTCACCTGGGAGAGCATTGCCCCCAACCTTCCGCGCCTGCGGGAGTACGTCCCCCTCCTCCAGACCTTCCTCCGGGAGGGGCTGTTCGAGGAGATGGACCAGCGCTACTTCCGGCTGGTGAGCCGGCACGAGTCGTCGGCGGCACTGTTCTCGGGCGACGTCTGGACCCCGGACAGCGCCGCACGGGTCTTCGGCGCGTTCGGGCGGATCTTCAATGATTCCCGGATCAAGAGCTACTTCAACCAGATGACCCACTTCGACCTGAAGACGCTGCTGCCCTCGCTGCTCCAGGTCGAGGACCGCACCAGCATGAGTGTCTCGCTCGAGTCCCGGGTCCCGCTCCTCGACCACCGCCTGGTGGAACTGGTGACGCGGATGAGCCCCGCGATGCGCTTCCAGGGGGGCGACACCAAGCGGGTCCTCCGCGAGGCGGTGCGCCCGATCCTGCCGCCCGAGGTGGTCGATCGCCGGGACAAGATGGGCTTTCCGGTGCCGCTCCAGGAATGGGCCGCGGGCCCGCTGCGGGACTTCTTCCACGACATCCTCCGGAGTCCGCGCGCGCGCCAGCGCGGGATCTTCCAGCCTGCCGCGCTCGACCGCCTCCTGGCCGGCGAGCGGCAGTTCGGCCGGGAGTTGTGGGGTGCGCTCTGCCTGGAGCTCTGGTTCCGGGCCTTCGTGGACGGCGAAGGGGACCGAACCGCTGGCGAGGCCAGCCCGGCCCTGGTCGCCAGGAGCGGGATGTGAGCGGCGTCCCGCCGTCGTGGTGGTCCCGCCGCCGCACCCCCCTCCTCCTGGCCCTGCTGGCGTTCGTCCTCTACCTCCCCGGCTTCTGGTGGGGTGCGCCGGAGGCCACCGGCCCGGAGCTGATCCATGGCTGGGCGGTGGACGATGAGACACCCCTCGGCCCGCTCGCGCAGATCAACAACATCCTGCACCCCCAGGAGGTCCAGAACCTCGGCTACCCGCTGATGCACTCCTTCATGGTGACGGCCGCGTATGCGCCGTACCTCGGCTGGCTCAAGCTGACCGGGGCGTGGGCCGGGCCGAGCGGGGGGGAGTATCCCTACGGGTTTCGCGATCCGGTCGCCGCGCTCCGGGGCCTCACGCGGATCGGGCATTTCCTGTCGGTGATCCTCGGGGTGATCGTGGTGCTGGGGGCGTGGGCCACCGCCCGGGCGATGTGGGATGAACGCACTGGCGTGCTCGCCGCCCTGGTCACGATGACGTCCTATCCCATGTTCTACTACAGCCGGACCGGCAACGTCGACGTGCCGATGATGGCCTTCGTCGCGATCGCGCTGGCGGCCTATGCCCGAACCCTTCGCGCCCCTCCCACCCCATGGCTGGCCGCGATCCTGGGCGTCGCTGCGGGCTGCGCAATGGCCACCAAGGAGCAGGCCGGCGGCCTGCTGATCGCCATGGCGCCGGTGGTCCTGGTGCTCCACGCCCAGGCCGTCCGGGCGAGCGGCCAGCGCGGGTGGGAGGCCTGGAAGGTCCCGGTGGTGGCGCTGGGGACCGTGGTGATGGCGTTCGGGCTGGGCAGCGGGCTGTTCGTGGACCCCACCCGCTTCTTTGCCCACCTGGCCCACGGCAGTGAACGCATGGAGCTGGCCCGCAGCGGGGTCCTCTGGTTCATTCCCACCTTCGACCGCTCCTGGGCCGGCAACCTCGGCCTGGCCCAACTCCTGGCCGGGTTCGCGGCGCAGGTGCTTACGCTGCCCGGGTTGGTGCTCAGCGGGATCGGGGTGGTGCTCGCCACCCGGCAGGATCGCCGGGCGCTCCTCCTCGTCCTCCCGGCGGTGAGCTACCTCGCCCTGCTGTACTTCGCCACCCGGACCGGGCAGTTGCGTTACCTCATGCCCCCGGCGTTCGTGCTCGGGCTCTTCGCGGCCCGGGCGCTCGCCCTGGGCTGGGAGGCACGCCAGCGTGCCTGGCGGGGCGCGACTGTCGCCGTGGCCGCCCTCGTCATGGGACTTGGCCTGCTTCGCGGCCTCGACCTGACCTGGGCGATGCTCCACGACGGGCGGTATTCGGCGGCAGAATGGCTCGCGGCGCAGTCGGCGCCCGGCGACCGGGTCGAGTACTTCGGTTCCGCCTACAAGCTGCCCGCCCTGCCGGCCAGCGTCGACCTCGCGCTGGCCGCGCCCAACCTTGGTCCCCTCCGGGCGCCGCCCAGGGACGCGGCGGCCACCGAGGCGATCCTCTCCGGCTGGCGCGAGCGCCGGCCTCGCTTCATCCTGATCTCGCCGGATTGGAGCAGCTTCGAGGGGGAGCCGTTCCCCGCCGCCTGCCCACCAGAAGTCTTCGAGGCGCTGACCTCGGGGGCCGCCGGCTACCGCCTGGCGGCTACCTTCGAGACTCCACCGCTCCTGCCTTGGGTGCGGCGACCGCCGCTGGACTATCCCATGGTGAACACCACGCTCCGGGTCTTCGTCCCGGAGGATCTCCCCGTCCGGTGATCGGCATGCGCGCGGCCTGGCTGGTGGTGCGCCTGGCCGTCGGGATTGCCCTGCTCGTGTGGCTGAGCCGGTCCGGGGTGATCGACTGGGCCCGGGTCGGGGCGCTGGTCTCCCGGCCCGGCCCGCTCGGGCTCGCCGTGGTGCTGATGGTCGCGGGCCTTGTGGCCATGGCGGCGCGGCTCTGCGTCCTTGCGACGCCGCTGGGCGTGCGGGTGCCGTTTGGCGCCTCGATGCGACTGATGCTGATCGGCACGTGCTTCAACGTCTTCATGCCTGGCTCGGCCGGTGGCGACATCGCCCGCCTCTACCTGGTGCTCCGGGACCAGCCGGGACGGCGGGCCGAGCTGGCGGCGATCCTGGTCTTCGACCGGGTGGTGGGCCTCGTGGCCATGCTGCTGGTGCCGCTCGTCGCCGCGCTTGCCTTTCCCGACGTGGCGCGGCTCCATCCCCAGATCGTCCAGATCCTCTGGTGGGCCGCCGGGCTGGCCGGCCTCTCGGCAGTGGTGGCCGTCGCGCTGTGGGGGCCGGTCGGTCGGGCCTGGGTGGTCCGCCTGCTGTACCGGCTGCCGCTTGGCGAGGTATTGACCCGTGCGGGCGTGGCCCTGCGCGCCTACCGGGCCTACCCGGGCGCGGTCGCGATGGCCCTTGTCCTGTCGGCTGTCGCCACGACGCTCGGGCTGGTGACCATGCTGGTCCTGGCCCGCGCGCTGGGGGCCACCGGCTCGCTTCAGATGATGGTCCTGCTGCTGCCGATCGGGCTCCTGGTCAACACCATCCCGCTCACCCCCGGCGGGCTCGGGGTGGGCGAGGTGGCGATGGACCGCCTCTTTGGCCTGGCGGGATTGACCGGCGGCGCGGCCGCGCTGATCGGGTGGCGCCTGTTGATGCTGCTCCCCGCCTCGGTCGGCCTGGTGCTGTACGTCCATGGCCGTGCCGATTTCGTCGCCGCGGCGGCCCGGGAGCAGCCCACGTGAGCGGCCCGCCGCAGGTGGCACCGGGACCGGCCGGTGGGGACGCACCGATCGCGCTTACCGTCGCGCTGGACCGCGGTCGCGGGGAGCGGTGGGAGGAGAAGTACGCCCTCCGCACCCTGCTCAGGATTGCCGGGTACGGGTGCCGGTTCGTCTGGCGCGACCAGGTCGCGCAGGTCGACATCGCCTACTCGGCGGTGGACGACGGCCAGGCCACCCTGCACATCCCGGACGCCGGTCGGGATTTCACCCGGGCGCCGGAGGTGGATGCGACCGGGAGCCAGTGGTGGGCGGAGCTCCCCTTCCTGCGCTTTCCCGGCGAAGGCTGGCACCCGCCCGGCGGTGGCACGGCCGTGCGGTGGCCCGCCGACGTTGTCTTTGCCACGTTCTGGCTGCTCACCGGGGCGCGGGAGACCCGGTGGGGCAGGGACCGGTGGGACAACCTCCAGGCCGGGGACTGGGTTCCGGTTCGGGATGGGCTCCTGCCCGAGGCGCCGGTCTCCCGCTGGGGCCGAGCCATCCGGGACCTCTTCGCCGCGCGCGGCCTGGTACCGCTCGGGATGCCCTGGGAACGGGGCGGCACTGAGGTGGCGTTCAGCTTCACCCACGACGTGGACTATCCCCAGATCATCCGTTGGATCGAGGCTCCGAGGCTGCTGGCCCGCCGCGGCCTGGCAGGGGCGGGACTCGCCCTCTCCGTGCTCCGCGGCGCCAGCCATTTCTGGACCTTCCGGGAGTGGCTGGAGCTGGAAGCGAGACTCGGCGCCCGCGGCACCTTCTACTTCATGGCCCGGCGCGGCAGCCTCCTCCAGTACGCCCTCGGCCGGCCGGATGACTTCTACGACATCCGGCGCCCGGAGTTCGCGCGGCTGTTCGCGGAATTGCGGGATGCGGGGTGCGAGATCGGCCTCCACGCCTCGTTTTTGGCCCACCGCAGCGCCGAGACGCTCCGGGTCGAGGCCGAGCGGGTGAGCCACGCCTCCGGCACCGAGGTGGTGGGGAACCGGCACCATTTCTGGCACCTCGATCCCGACGACCCCAACGAGACCCTTCGTCGCCACGAGCTGGCCGGCCTGCGGTATGACTCGTCCCTTGGCCTCGAGTTCTACCCGGGCTTCCGCCGGGGGACCTGTCATCCCTTCCGTCCCTTCCATCCCGGCGAGCGACGGGAACTGGACACGATCCAGGTTCCACCGGCCTGGATGGATGACCACTTCGGCCGGCGGCGGGCCGTCAACGGGATTGCCGACCCGGATCGCGCCGCCGCCCGGATCCTGCAGGCCGCGCGCGCCACCGGCGGGGTCGCGGTCGTGGACTACCACTCCCGCGGAATGAATGCGGAGTTCTATCCCGAGTATGGCCCCTGGTTGGCGCGCTTCGTGGCACGGGAGCTGGACAGCGGGGTGGCCTTCCGGACCCCGGGCGAACTGGCCGAGCAGTACCGGGAGGTGGAAGAGCGACTCGGGACGGTGTCGAGCGACACCGCCCGGGGCGAAACGGCGGTTCCGCTCCAGGCACCGGCGAAGCTCGAGGTGCGCCCCCTGGCGCCAGGTGATGCGGCCGAGACGGCCCGCCTGCACGCCGAGCTGTTTGGCGATCCCGACTTCAACGGCCATTCGGTGGCGACGCTCGGCACCGGGTTCCTCGAGCACGCCTTCTACCGGCTGAACATCGACAACCCCGACCTCCATGCGCTGGTCGCCGTGGCCGACGGACGGGTGGTCGGCTTCTTTGTCCATGCGACGGCACGGTCCGGGGTCTTTGGGCACCTGCTGCGCCGCCACCCGGTCGGCCTCCTGCGGGCGACCCTGGGCTCGCTGGTACGCCGGCCCACCCGGCTTCCCGCCTTCCTGACCAACCTCCGGTACATGCGCCAGGAGGCCCCGGCCTTCCTCGACGATGTCCAGGGTTGGTGTGTCGTCGTCGGGGTGCACCCGGACGCCCGCACCCGCCGATTCGAGGCGCGGCACGGGGGGCGCGTCGCCGCCGACCTGTTCGATGCCGCCGAGGCCCACCTCCAGGCCGCCGGCTGCAACGGCTGGTATGTGGCGGTCCGCCCGGACAATGCGGCGGTGCAGGGGCTGCTGCGCCGCCGTGGGGCGACCGAGGCGGGAACGGGCCGGTCCCAGGGACTCGAGATGTGCTACTACGTGAAGCGCTTCGCCCCGGCTCCCTCCGTGGCGCCGCCTGGCCGTGCCGGTTAGGTTCTCCACCTTGGCTCCCACCATTTCCAACGCATGCGCCCAGCGATGATTTCCGACCTGCGATCGGCCGGCGCGACCGTCTACCTGGGTTTCGCCCGCGAGGCGATGCCCCGGCTGCTGGGGACCCTGGACCGCGAGTCGCTCTCACCGACCCGGGGCAGCTTCGACCGGGACCACTGGGCCTGGAAGTTCCGCGACTTTCCCATCACGATGTTGCAGGCCGGCGTGCTTCCGCTGGCCTGGTGGTGGCGGACGCCGGCGCCGGACAATCCCTGGCACGGCCGCGCTGCCGTTCACGAGTGGATCCAGGCGGCGCTCGGCGCGATCCTTGATCGGCAGCACCGCAACGGGGCCTTCGATACCGTGGCGCCAAACAGCCAGGACCACGGGGTCACCCTGGCGCAGTGCTACGTCCTCGCCACGACCGCCGACCTGCTCGGGGAGGACTGTCCCAGC
The DNA here is from genome assembly GCA_048499805.1 of Gemmatimonadales bacterium. Lineage (GTDB taxonomy): Bacteria > Gemmatimonadota > Gemmatimonadetes > Gemmatimonadales > GWC2-71-9 > JAWXBA01. Next base: position 792,202 of record JASNZF010000001.1, read on the forward strand.
CCGCTGGCTGAGCGCATCGCCAATGGACTGCGGCGCGGAGCCGCCTTCGCCGCCCGCTCGTCCGAGGACTACGCCTTCATCACCAACCACCAGGCGCTCTTCGCCCTCACCTGGCATCGCCTGGGACAGCGGCTCTCCGACCCGGCCCTCGGCGCCCGCGCCGAGGCGGTTGTCGCGGCAATCCTGGCGCACCAGTCGCCGGACGGGTGGTTCGCGGAGTACGGCGGGCCGGACCCCGGGTACGAGACTCTCGGACTCCAGCACCTGGCCCAGCTTGCGGAAGAGCGCCCGGCCCCCGCGCTCTCCGGGGCGATCGATCGTTCGCTGGCGTTCCTGGCCCACTGCGTGCAACCCGACGGCGGATTGGGCGGGGGCTGGGCCAGTCGGCACACGCGCCAGTGGTATCCCGCGGGTCTCGAGTTGCTGGCGGAGCGGTCGGAGACGGCCCGGGCCTTGGCGGACTTCCTGCGGCCTCGCCTTGTCCGGGCGCCGGTCGTGACACCCCAGACCGTGGACGCCCACAACCTGCCGCTGCTGCTGCACTCCTACTGCCTCGCGGCCACCGCGGTCGGCCGGCGGACCGAAGAACCCCGGGCTGTCTCCCTCCCGTGCGAGGCGGAGGCGCCGCTCCGGTACTTTGCCGACGCTGGCGTGGTGTTTGCTTCCACCCCCAGCTACTACGCGGCCTGCGGCCTCCGGAAGGGCGGCGTGCTGGCGGTCGTGGGGAAGTCCCCGGCGGTGCTGGTCCACGAGGATGCGGGGTATGTGGCGGAGTCGGGGGGCGCCGGCCGGCGCTGGTCGTCGGCGCTGCTGGGCCTCACCGTGGAGTGCGATGTGCAAGGTGCCGGGGCCACGACCCGGGCCCGATTCGGCCTGGCGCCGCGTCCGGTGCTCACGCCAGGGGCGTTCCTGCTGCTGCGGTGCCTCAACCTGACGCTGTTCCGCAGCGTCTGGCTGGGGGCGCGCATCCGGCGCATGATTATTGCCAGATTGATCACCGGCCGCCGCCCTGGCCCGCTGCAGCTGGAGCGCCGGCTCTCCTTCGAGGCGGACCGGGTGGTGGTCGAGGACGCCATCTCGGGGGGGGATCGCTCGGTGGCCTCACTCTGGCGGCCGCGGGCGTTCACGGCGGTGCACATGGGCTCGGCCCGGTACTACCACCCGCAGGACCTGGCGGACCTGCCCGAGCCGTCGCTGGCGGAGGCGGCCCGGCACCTTGCGACAACGGGGGCCGTGACCCTGCAGTACACCATCGATGGCCGCGGTGACCGCCCCGCCGTCCATCCGGCATCCAGCACCTGAGTGCGGCGGCGACCGCTCCAACCGAGGCACCTCTGATGATCTACATCCTGCTCCCCGCGTACAACGAGGAAGCCGCGATCCGGCCGATGACCGAGAAGATCGACGCGGCCATGCGGGAGGCCGGGGCGGCCTACCAGATCGTGGCGGTGGACGACGGGAGCCGGGACGGCACCGCGGCGATCCTCGAGGAACTGCGCGCCACCTACTCCATGCACGTGATCACCCACAAGCTCAACCGGGGCCTCGGTGAGACGATCCGGGACGGCCTCGAGTATGTCGCCGAGGTCGGGGGGCGCGGGGATGTCGTGGTCCGCATGGACTGCGACGACACCCATGACCCGCACTACATCCTCGAGATGGTGGCCAAGTTGCGGGCGGGTTATGAAGTCGTGATCGCCTCCCGGTACACCACCGGCGGCGGGCAGATCGGCGTGAACCTCTATCGCCGGACCATCTCGCGCTGCGCCAACCTGCTGATGAAGCTCTGCTTCCCGATGCGGGGGATCCAGGAGTACACCTCCGGGTTCCGCGCCTACCGGGTGGCGCTGATCCAGGATGCACTCGAGATCTTCGAGAACCGGTTCATCGACCTCAAGGGGATGGGCTTTACCGGCACCGTGGAGAAGCTGATCAAGTGCCGGATGCTCGGCGCCCGCGTCACCGAGCATGGCTTCGTGCTGCGCTACGACCGGAAGTCGGGGCCGTCGAAGGTCCTCACCAGCCTGACCACCCTGGGCTACCTGGTGCTGATCGCCAAGTACATCGTGGCCTGGGGCACGCTGGGCGACCTCTGGAAGGAGCGCGCCGCCGAGCGCCGGCGGACGGCGTATGGCCCGGACGGCCTCCCGGTCGAGCCCCTCACCCAATGATCCCCGGCGTGGCGCCGGGCGTCACCGGTGCCGGACGGAGCTGCCGGGTGGAAGCCGGCGATCCCTTGCGGGAAATGGGGTTTCGGACGAATGCTGCGGGTGGTGCAGCGGTCCTTGCCGGCGCCGCAGGGGCCCGACTCTTGCAACCGCTGGCACCCTCGGTCAACTCTGCCTCGCTCCGGTGAAGGGCCCATGAACGCAGGATCCACGCCCGCCGCGCTGTCCCTCGTGATTCCCGCCTACAACGAGGCGGCGGGCGTCACGCCAACCATCGAGCGCCTGTTCGGCGCCTTTGAGGCGGCCGGGTATGCGCTCGAGGTCGTGGCGGTGGACAACGGGTCCACCGACGGGACCGGGGAGGTCCTCCAGCAGCTCTCCCGGCGGCATGAACGTCTTCGCGTCCACCGGGTGCCGGTGAACCAGGGATATGGCAATGGCATCCTCGAGGGGATTCCCCTCACCACGGCGGACTGGGTGGGGATGATTCCAGCCGATGGACAGGTGGATGCCGAGGACGTGGTCCGGCTCTACGAGGCGGCGCTGGCGACGGACGGACAGGTGGTTGCAAAGGTGCGCCGACGGTTCCGGCTGGACGGGTTTGCACGGAAGTTCGTGTCCATCGGCTACAATGCCATGGTCCTGCTGCTCTGGCCCGGCATCGGCACCCTGGACATGAACGGCAGCCCCAAGTTGATGCGCCGCGAGGCCCTCCTGGCCATGGCGCTGACCTCCCGGCAGTGGTTTCTGGATCCCGAGCTGATGATCAAGGCGCATTACATGGGCCTCCGGGTCCTCGAGGTGAACGTGTTCGCGCGGATGCGGGGCACCGGGCTCTCCCACGTGCGGGCCTCCACCTGCTGGGAGTTCTTCGCGGAGTTGATCCGATACCGGTTTACCGGGCTGCTGCGGCCCTGGGTCCGGGATGTCGGCCGTCCCTTTCGCCAGGCCCTGGGATCCAAGCGATGACCGCCATCCCCACTGAGCCCGTCCTGCACCGGCGACGGACGACCTGCCGCGCCTGCGGGGCAGCAGCGCTCGAGCCCGTGCTGGACCTGGGATCCCAGCCCCTGGCCAACGCCCTCCTCAGCGATCCCGACGAGTTCTCCACCGAGCCCCGATTCCCGCTCGTGCTGGCCGGATGCACCGCGTGTGGGCTGCCGCAGTTGGCGGACGTCATCGATCCCGTGGCGCTGTTCGGTCACTACCTCTATGTCACGGGAACTTCCGACACGATCGCGGCCCACAACCGCGCCTATGCTGCCACCGTGCATGAGGTGCTCGGCCTCGTTCCCGATGACCTCGTGGTGGAGGTGGCGAGCAACGACGGCAGCCTCCTGACCTGTTTTCAGGACCTGGGCGTCCGGGTGCTCGGTGTGGAGCCCGCGAGCAACATCGCCGCGATTGCGCGCCAACGCGGCATCCCGACCGAGGAGGCGTTCTTCGGTGCTGGCATCGGCGCCGGCCTGCGCGGCGCCCATGGAGCCGCCCGCGCGGTGATCGGGAACAATGTCCTGGCCCATGTGGACAATCCGGTCGCGTTCCTGGCGGATGCGCGCGCCCTGGTGGCCTCGGACGGACTCGTCATCGTCGAGGTCCCCTATCTCGGGGAGATGCTGGAGCGCCTCGAATTCGATACGATCTATCACGAGCACCTGTGCTATTTCTCGATCACCGCCCTGGCCCGGATCGCGGAGCAGGCGGGCCTCGCCCTGGTGCGAGTTGACCGAGTTCCGGTCCACGGGGGTTCGGTGCGAGTCTATGCCGCCCCCGCCGCGACGGTGGGCGGACATGCCGAGCCGGTCCGGGTGCTGATGGAGGACGAGGCGGCGTCCGGGCTGACGGGCATGCCGGCCCTGCGGCGGTTTGCCGAGGGGAGCGCCCGGACCAGGACCGCGCTGGTGGAACTGCTGGCAGGACTCCGGGGGAAGGGAGCCCGGATTGCCGCCTACGGGGCCCCGGCCAAGGGAAACACGCTGCTCAACTATTGCAGAATCGGGTCCGACATGGTTGGCTACACGGTGGACCGGAGTGCCCTCAAGCAGGGTCGCTATACCCCGGGGCAGCACCTGCGGGTGGAGCCGGTGGAGCGGCTGCTGGAGGATCAGCCCGATTACGTCCTGATCCTCGCCTGGAACTTCGCCGACGAGATCATGGCACAGCAGGCCGAATACCGGCGGCGCGGCGGCCGCTTCATCCTCCCCCTTCCTGAGCCGCGGGTGCTCTGACATGCAGACGGTCATTCTTGCCGGCGGACGCGGCACCCGCATCTCCGAGGAATCCGCCACTCGCCCGAAGCCGATGGTGGAGATCGGGGGCAAGCCGGTCCTCTGGCACCTGATGCAGATCTACGGGGCGCACGGATTCCGCGAATTCGTGGTGGCGTGTGGCTACAAGAGTGAGATGATCAAGTCCTACTTCCACAACCTGCTGGTGCTCTCGAGCGACTTCACCATCGACCTGGCCCACGGCAAGCTTGAGGTGGCCGAAGGGCCGCGCCCCGATTGGCGGGTCAGCGTGGTGGACACGGGGCTCGACACGATGACCGGAGGTCGAATCCAGCGACTCGCCCCGTGGCTCGGCGGGACGACCTTCATGGCCACCTATGGCGACGGGCTCGCGGATATCGACCTGCGCGCGCTCACGGCGTACCACCGGGCACACGGGAAGCTGGCCACCGTGACGGCGGTGCGACCCCCGGCCCGATTCGGCAGCCTGGTGCTGCGCGACGGCCGGGTCGAGGAATTCTCCGAGAAGAGCCAGGCCGAGTCAGGGTGGATCAACGGCGGGTTCTTCGTGTTCGAGCCGGAGGTGCTCCAGTATCTCGATGGGGATGGCTGCATCCTGGAGCGGGGGCCGCTGGAGCGCCTGGCGGAAGAGGGGCAGCTCATGGCGTACCAGCACGAGGGGTTCTGGCAGCCGATGGACACCATCCGTGAGAAGGAGATGCTGGAAGCCCAGTGGGGCAGTGGCCGTGCACCATGGAGGATCTGGGCATGACATTCTGGCAACGCCGGCGGGTCTTCGTCTCGGGAACAACCGGACTCCTGGGGGCCTGGCTCACCGAGGAACTCCTCGAGAGGGGCGCCGAGGTCGTGGCCCTGGTGCGCGATTGGGTTCCCAACAGCCGGGCCGTCACGGCGGGGATCCTCGATCGGTGCCATGTGGTGCGGGGAGACCTCGAGGATCTCGACATCGTCGTCCGGGCGCTCAATGAGTACGAGGTGGACTCGGTGTTCCACCTCGGTGCGCAGGCGATCGTCGGGACCGCGGTCCGTCACCCGCTCTCGACCTTCGAGTCGAACGTTCGTGGCACCTGGACGCTCATGGACGCGGTCCGGCAGTGCCCCCGCCTGATCGAGCGGGTCGTGGTGGCTTCGAGTGACAAGGCGTATGGCGATCAACCCGTCCTGCCATACACCGAGGAGATGCCCCTGCAGGGCCGCTTCCCGTACGATGTCTCGAAATCGTGCAGCGACCTGATCGCCCTTTCCTATTTCCACACCTGGAAGGTGCCGGTGGCGGTCACGCGCTGCGGCAACCTCTTCGGCGGCGGGGACCTCAACTTCAATCGCCTCATCCCGGGCACGATCCGGTCGGTCCTGCGGGGGGAGGCACCGGTGATTCGGTCCGATGGGAAGTTCATCCGGGACTATGTCTACGTGCGCGACGCCGTGGAGGCGTATCTCGGCCTGGCGGAGCATCTCCCCGGCGAGGGGATCACCGGTGAGGCGTTCAATTTCGGGCCACAGGAGCCGCTGTCGGTGCGGGAGGTTGTGCAGCGACTGCTGACGCTGATGGGACGCGAGGACCTGGTACCCGAAATCCTGAATCAGGCGGTGCACGAGATTCCCAGCCAGTTCCTCGACTGCCGCAAGGCTGCCGCGCGACTTGGCTGGCAGCCGCGCTACTCCTTCGAGGACGGCCTCCGCGAGACGGTGGCATGGTATCGGGCCGAATTGGAGCGGTAGGTGGTCAACGCGCTGCGGAGCGCTGCTCCTTCAGCGTGGCCCTCACTCCCGCCTCGATCGAGGTGCGGGGCTTCCAGCCCGTCAGCGACTCGAGCCGGGTGAGGCGGACCGGATCATGGTGCATCTCCTCGGGTCGGGTGGGCAGCGCTCCGAAGCCCAGCAGCGACTCATCCACCCCGATCTGCCTCGCCGCCCGCCGCACGAACTCGCGGACCTCCGTCAGGACCCCGGTCGCCAGGTTGACGGTGCCGATGCCGTCTGCCGGCAGGGCGCCGAGCCGCAGGAGCCCCTCCACGACGTCGTCCACGAAGGTGAAGTCCCGCCGCTGGAGCCCCTCGGTCAGCGGCAGGTGGCGCGGGGAATCCCGCACCTCGAGCAGCGACGGCAGCAGGCGGCCCGGTGCCTCCCCGGGGCCGTACACGGTGAACAGTCGCGCCGTCGCGCCGGCCAGGCGCCCCCTGGTGCACGCCTCCGCCACGGCGTGCGTGCCCGCCAGCTTGGTGGTCCCGTACAGGGTGGTTGGGCTGGCGATCGTGGACTCCGAGAGGTCGCCCGATGCCGTGCCATACTCCAGCGCCGACCCGGCATGGACCAGGCGCAGGCCGGTCCAGGTCGACGCGCCCGGCGCCGCACAGGCGTGCGCCAGTTCGGCGGGCAGCACGGCATTCAATCGGGTGGCCAGCGCGGCGTCCCGCTGTGATGAGCTGACGCCGTATCCCGCGAGGTTGAAGGTCACCGCGGGGCGGAGCTCGGCGACCAGGGCGGCCGCCGCCCCGGGCGCCGAGAGATCCAGGGCCGTCCACCCTGCGGGCTGTGGTCGGCCGGGGGTGGGCCGGAGCACCCCGATCACCTCCGCTCCCCCCCGACTGAGCGTTGCGGCGACCCGCCGGCCGATGAATCCCGAGGCCCCGAGCACCAGGACCCGTTGCCCGCGGTAGGCCTCCTCCGCGGCTGTCCCGCTCACCATGGAATCAGCGAGTCGCGCCGCGCCAGCAGGGAGGCGCCGTCCAGCGGGCCGGCGCGCATCTCGAATCCTCCGCCGGTGACGGTCGGGCCTTCCATGATGTAGAAGCGCCGACCGGAATAGTGATCGACCAGGGCGCGGCGGGCGTCATCGCCCTGGTCCCAGGCGAAGATTGGCGCGGGGGCCGAGAGGTCGATCGGGTTGTAGATCGCGGCGCTGGCGAAGTCAGGGTGCCGGCGCCCCCGGATCAGGACCACCGACCCGCGCATCTCCGGCTGGGCGGCGACCGCACGGATGTCCGGGCGCATGCCGCGATAGTGGAAATACTTGTCGGTCGCCCGCCAGGGGACGAAGACCACCAGGCTGGCCAGGATCAGTGCCGCCGCGCCGACCAGGGGCCGCGCCCCACCCTCCGGTTCGGACTGCCCGGCGAGGGATTCGGCGGCCTCGAGGCCGCGGGCGGTCAGGGCAAGGCAGGGCACCAGCACCAGGTACCAGTAGCGCGCCCCGAAGTCCGGGCCGCCGCTGAAGTAGTAGAGACTGTGGATGCCGGCCACGGCGACGATGGCGCCGACCATGCCCCAGTCCGGGCCGCGCAGCCGGCCGGCGAGCACGAGGAGCAACAGCACGATCAGCGATCCCGTGGCCCAGCCGAGCAGTTCCACGTTCACCTGGAACAGGTTGAAGTTGGCGTTGATCAGCACGTCGAGCGGACCATGGCCGGGAATCGGATCCAGCCCCGGCCACGGCAGGCCGCGGTTGGCGCCGAACCCCAGCGCGTTGGTCCCCCGCCCGAACACCGCGTCGGTGTAGGCCATGATCGGGAAGGTGCGCGGCGAGCCCATCAGGGCCTGGTTGTAGGGAAGGACCAGAGCGCCGGTGCCGATCGCCGCCGCCGTCATCACGGCCGAGGGCCCGAACCGGAACCGGCGCCCACGCGCGGCCAACGACCAGAGGCCCAGCACACCCGCCACCGCCAGTCCCTCGAGCGGCCGGATCAGCCCCACGACCCCGATGCCGATGCCGGCGAGGACCGCCAGTCCGGCTCCCGGCCGCCGGCGCAGCCGGGCCACCGCCAGGCTCGCCGCCAGTGCCGCCGCGAGCGTGGCAGTATGGGTCATCAGGTTCATGCTCATGAACAGGTGCCAGGGCGAGGCCGCCAGCAGAATCGCGCCCAGCCGTGCCGTGCGCCGGGGATACAGCTCGCGCAGTAGCAGGTAGGCGAGGAGGATGTTCGCCCCACCCAGGACCGGATTGACCAGCCAGGGCACGCCGAAGAAGGCACCAATCGCGAGGATGAACGGCCAGCCGGGCGGCACCGACGAAAACCACCGGCCCGCATGGGACATCATCAGGTCGATGTTGAATGCCTCGGACACCGGCGGGAGCGGCATTGTGAGCTGCCCGGCCGCGAGGTACCTGGCGTGGAGCAGGTAGACCACCTCGTCGGGAACGTGCGGGTGCCGCTGGTACGACCAGTTGGCGAGCAGCAGGGTGAGGAGGACCACGCCTCCCGCGAGGATCCAGGCGAACCGGTCCGGGCCCCCTGGCGCCGGCTCGGGTGCCCCCGCCAACCGGGGGCCGAGGATCCGGTCGATCAGGCCGCCGACCCGCGCCAGCCGCGAGCCGTGCAGGCTCGCCGCCAGGAGGAGGACGGTGGCGAGGTGCAGCGACTGGATGCAGGTCGCCAGGACCAGTTCCGCGGCGTACGCCGAGGGGCTCCGCGAGAGGGTCGCGCTGGTCAGGACGAAGGCCAGGGCAAGGGCCACCAGCCGCCAGGCGCCGAGTGGCGCCAGCAGGGCGGCCAGGGGGGCGCGCAGTCGGCCGAGGCCGAGCAGCACGGCCCCGACCTGCAGCACAACGACCGCCAGGCTCCATCCCGGCGCAGAGGAGGCGATGGCAGGCAGCGCCAGGTAGTGCTGGTAGGCCACCCGGGGGCCGGCCTCCACCCATTGCAGCGTCGCGGCCTGTCCAGCGACCAGCAGGGCCAGCCAGGTCGCCGGGTGCCGGAGCACGGCGGGGCGGCCCAAGGTCAGCGACTGCGCGGCGAGGACCGGGAAGTGGACGGCATCACGCGGGTCACCCGGCGGAGGGAACGGTGAGCTTGTTGTAGACCGTGCCGATCAGGCGGCCCAGGGCGTACCCGACCACGAACCCGTAGATGAACCCGATGAAACTGCCCGGGATCGTCACCGAGTAGCCGGGGAAGTAGGCCCGCAGCAGGGAGAGGTGCTGGCCCACGTTCTGCCCGCCCTTGATCAGGAGGATCATCGTCGCGGCGAAGAGCCCCCCGCCACCAAGCAGGCCAAGGGCGATGCCCCAGGCCCGGGCGTTCAGCCGGGCCAGGGCGGCCGACAGTTCGCGCTGCTCGTCATTGGGTTGGGTCATGGTTGAATCCGTCCGAGGAGGTGGCGGGGGGATCAGATGTGGTCGAGGAAGTCGCGCGTCTGGGCCAGCTGGGCCCGGGTCCGGATCACGAACAGGGAGATCGCCACGGTCAGGTTGCGACAGAACGCGATGAACCAGCCGAAGATGAACCCGGTGAACGCCGCCCAGGCCCCGCCGATGAAGGCGCCGACCCAGCTCACCGAATAGCCGGTGAAGTACTGCTGGAAGAGGTACAGCGGCACCGGCGGGTCGGGAGGCCGGACCACCGACAGCACCGTCATGGTGAAGACCACGAGTCCGCACGCGGCGCCGACGGCCACGCCAAAGGCCGCCTTGTGGAGCGGGGCGAAGGCATGCACCAGCGTCGCCAGCTCTGGCGATCGCGTCGGGGACTTCGGGGGGAGGGACATGGATCCTGGATCCTCCTGCCTGGGGTGGTGATCCGCCCCGACAATCCTGAGGGGCGTGACCCGAGGGGAAAGGTACATCAGCGTGCTCCCGTTCTCATTCCACGGAGGTCAATGCGCGAGGTGGCGAATCGGGCTTGGCCGCCTGCCTGGCGGGGCGACCCAGCCGGCCACGCCAGTGGGCCAGAGTGCCGAGCACGACAGCCACCCCGCTGATGAAGTGGTACCAGACCAGGAACCCGGCGGCCCCCACGGCAAACAGCGGTCCCCGGAGGCGCACGAACCAGTGCAGCACCGCCCAGTTCAGCGCGACCACCAGCGCGAGCAGCGCGAGGGCCCCGAGCGCCGCCGGCGCGCCCAGCCAGGGGACGAGCCCGAGGAGGAGCAGACCCAACCCGACCAGGCTCGTCTTGAAGCGCTCCCCGCCCTTCAGGTTCAGGTTCTTGTCGGCGGTCACCCCGCCGCGTTCGTGCAGCAGGCGCACCCAGGGTATCCCCCGGTCCACCAGGTCGGTGCGAGTCCCCCCGACGAAGGTCCAGCGCTTCAGGTGGGCGCCCTGGATCGCGGCATCCACCCGGATCTCGCCGCCCGCGTCCCGCAGCCGGTAGCCCAGTTCGATGTCCTCGATCTGCGGCCGCGGGTAGCGCGAGGCGTCGAACCCGCCGACGGCCAGGAACGCCTCGCGCCGCACGGCCCCGCATCCCGCCCAGAAGGTGTCGGCCACCCCGGCGCTCTGCAGGTGCACGTAGCGGTGCATGAGGTTGCGGAACTGCGACACGAACCCCGGGGTGGGCGGCGCATCGTCATAGGTGCCGAAGACGGCCACGAGCCCGGGCGCGGCTGTGAAGGCCTGGTCCACCCGGCGCAGGGTGTCCCGGTGGACCACCACGTCGGCGTCCACGAACAGCAGCCACTCCCCCCGCGCGAGCACCGCCCCACGGTTGCGCGCATGGGCCGGCCCGCCCGGCCGGTCGGCCAGGGTCACGACCCGGTCCGCCCAGCGGGCGGCCACCGCGGAGGTCTGGTCCCTGCTGGCATCGTCGACGACGATCAGCTCGTACTGGTCGCGGGGCAGGTCGCTGTCGCACACCGCCGCCAGGGTACGGGGGAGGTATCCCTCGGCCTGGTAGGCGGGGATGATCACCGAGAGGCGCGGGGTCGGGCTCATGCCGCGCTCCGTCCCGCCAGCGCCCGGAGCTGCCGGCCCCCGCGCCGGAACCACAGCCAGCCGCGCAGGCGGGCCGATCCCCAGGGACCGATCCGGTCCGGCTCGCGGAGGTAGTAGACGTCCACCCGCGGGAGCAGGACTGGATCCTCGACCGGATGCAAGGGCCGCAGGTCGGTGGTGCAGCCCCACTGGTAATGCTGGCGCGCCACCCGGACGACCGCCGGTGAGAGCCCCCCGTACGGATAGGCGATGATCGAGGGCCGCTCCCCGAGCCGCGCCTCCAGGTCGTGGGCGCACCCCAGCAACTCGTCCTCGATCCGGGTCGGGTCGGCGACCTGGTCCAGGTGGGGGTGCGTCCGGGTATGGGCGCCGATGGTCACCTGGCGCTCCGGCAGGCGGGCCAGGGCGTCCCAGTCGAGCAGCGGCAGCCGGGGCACGATGGCGCTGGACCGCCCGCTCCAGCGGTTGTCGCCGCCGGCATGGCCCGAGACGACGAACACCGTTGCGGGAAACCCGTGCGCCTCGAGCAGCGGCAGCGCTTCGGTGGCGAAGTTCGCGAAGGCGTCGTCGAAGGTGAGCGCCACGGCCGGCCCGCCGTCGGGATCGGCCAGCAGCGCGGGGATGGTCAGCACCGGCACCTGGCTGGCGGCCAGCCAGGCAAGCTGGCGGCGCCACTGCTCGGGGGTCACCGAAATCGGCGACCCCGAGCGGTCGATCGAGTGCCAGGTGAGGATCGCCCGCATCGGCACTGCCTACCGGGCCTGCAATCGGGCGCGCTGGTCGGCGACCACGTCGCGGATGATCTGCGCCAGCGGGGTGCGGGGCCGGAAGTCGATCGTGCGCTCGAGCCGGGTCAGGTCGGGCACCCGGCGGAGCATGTCCTCGAACCCCTCGGCATACGCCTCGTCATAGGGGATCATCCGGATCTCTGATTCGCTCTCCGCCACCGCGCGGACCTGCTCCGCCAGGGCGCGGATGGTCACTTCCTCGTCGGACCCGATGTTGAAGACCCCGCCGACGGCCGCCGGCGTGGCCAGCAGGCGAAGCACCGCCTCGACCGCGTCCTGGACATGGCCGAAGCAGCGGGCCTGCTCCCCGGTCCCGTACACGGTGATCGGCTCGCCACTGAGCGCCTGGGCTGCGAAGGTGGGCAGCACCATGCCGTAGCGCCCCGTCTGGCGCGGGCCCACGGTGTTGAAGAAGCGCACGATGATCACGGGCACCTGCTTCTCGCGCAGGTACGCCAGCCCCAGCCACTCGTCCAGCGCCTTCGAGCAGGCGTAGGCCCAGCGCGAGTGGGTCGTGGGACCGAGCTGCAGGTCCGCGTCCTCCGCGAAGGGCAGCCGGGTGCTCTTGCCATACACCTCGGACGTCGAGGCGATCAGCACCAGCTTCTGCTTCTTGGCCGCCGCCGCCAGGACGACCTCACTGGCCTTGATGTTGGTCTCGATGGTGTGGACCGGGCGCTCGACGATCAGCCGCACTCCCACCGCCGCGGCAAGGTGCACGGTCAGGTCGCATTGGTCCACGCACTCCGACACCAGCGGGGCATCGAGGGCCGAGCCGATCCGGTAGGCGAAGCCGGGGTGTCCCGTGAGGTGGGCGATGTTGTCCATGCTGCCGGTGGAAAGGTCATCGAGCACCAGGACCCGGTCCCCGCGCTCGATCAGCCGCGTGGCAAGGTGCGAACCGATGAAGCCGGCCCCGCCAGTGATGAAGACTCTCATGCAGGCACTCCTGGGGTAATGGCGGCCAGGACCCTGGTGTCCCGCCGCTCCGCCGCAAGGCGACGGACCAGCGCCAGGAATCCCGGGACCACCGCGTGCTCGGACCAGTGCTCCTCCACCGCGCGGCGCCCCGACTCGGCCAGGCGCTGGCGCCGGGCCGGGTCCGATTGGAGGCGATCCATCGCCGCCCGGAGCTCGGCCTCGGTCTCGAAGAGCTCGCCTCCACCGGCCCGTTCCACCAGCTCGGGGAAGGGGCCCAGACGCCGGGCGATGACCGGCGTCGACTGCTGCCACGCCTCGAGGAGGATGATGCCAAACGTCTCGAAACAGAGCGACGGGACGAGCAGGGCGGTCGCGTGCCGGTACCATGTGGCAAGTTCGGGTCCACCCACCCGGCCCACGAAGCGCACCCGGGGCATCCCCCTGGCCGCGGTGCGGAGGGCCGCACCGTATTCCCCGTCCCCCGCGATGACCAGGTCCGCTTCCCCCTCGCCGGCAAACGCCGGCAGCAGGTCCTGGACCCCCTTGATCCGTTCCAGCCGGCCCACGAACAGGAAATATGGCCGGGGATGTGGCGCCACCGCACTCGGGGCCGGCGCGCTGGCCGCCGCGGGGAGGAAATACGGCAGCACCTCCATCTCGCGCGGGAACCCGAACTCCCGGTGCTTCTGGCGGCTGAACTCGCTCATCGCCACGAACGCGTCGATGTGCCGCAACTGGCGCTCCAAGAGGCCGGTCCACCGCCACCACTGGGGCGGCCGGCGATAGTGGAGCTGGCAGCGAAGGCACTGGCGCCCGGTGCAGCGCTCCCGGCCGTGGCGCCAGAGCACATGCGTCGGGCAGACCAGCCAGTGCTCATGGGCCATGTAGACCTTGAGCCCCGTGCCGTAGCCCAGCAGCCCCGGGCCCCCGATGAGGCTGACATTGTGGTACACCAACACGTCGCAGCCACGCTCCGCGAGCAACCGCCGGATCTTCCGGCCGTTCACCACCGGGTGCCCGGTCTGCTGGGTCAGGAGCGGCGAGAGCGCGCCCAGACCGCTCCGGAGGGCGACCACTTCCAGTCCCGCCGGTTCGGGTGGCGCCGCGGCCGGCGCACGGGGAGCGAGGGCCAGGTAGGCATCGGCATCGTGGATGACGGTGACCTGATGCCCATGGCGCACCAGGCCGCGGGCCAGCCGCTGGATCCCGATGCCGTCCCCCCCGAAGTTGTAGGGCGGGTAGAAGGTGGTCAGGAACCCGAATCGCAGGCCGCTCATGCCGCGGCCTCGTGGAGCGCGTCCAGGGCCACCCGGGCGCTGGCGTCCCAGCTGAGCGCCATCGCCCGCTCCCGGGCCACGCGGCCCATCGCCGCCCGCGCAGGCTCGTCGTCGAGGAGCTGGACCAGGGCGGCGGTGAGGGCCTCGAGATCTCCCGGGGGGACAAAGAGCCCGCCCCCCGCGAGGAGCGTGGGGAGCGGACTCGCGGTGGTCGCGACCACCGGGGTGCCGCAGGCCGCCGCCTCGACGGCCGGGAGCCCGAACCCCTCCGAGGCCGAGGCCAGCACCGAGGCCACTGCACCGCCGTGCAGGTGACGAAGCTCCTCGTCGGCCACGAACCCCGCCCAGTGTACCAGGTGCGCGGTCCCGCTCGCCGTGATGGCGTCCCGGATCGTGTCGAGCGACCCGTGGAAGAGGTCGCCGTCGGTGGTGCCCACGAGGAGCAGGTGGGGCGGGTTTGTCCGGTCCCGAATGGCGGCGGCATGGGCGCGCACCAGCAGGTCCACGTGCTTGTGGGGATTGAACCCCCCGACGTAGACGATCCAGCGGGCGCCGGCCGGCAGTCCCGCCCGGGCCGCCGCCGCGGCAATCCCCGCGGGATCGGCGGGGATCCGGTAGACCCCGGCGGGCGCCTCCGAGGTGACCCGGATCCGGCCCGGCGCCACGCCGAGGACCTCGGTCAACTCCCCGGCGGCATAGTCGGAGACGGTGAGTACCAGCCGTGCCTGCCAGAGGGCGCCGCGCACCTTGGCATTCCAGAACAGGCGCGCCCGGCGGCTGGGCAGGGTCAGCGCCGGGAACCGCTCGGCGATCGCATCGTGGATCGTGATCACCGTCGGCAGGCGGGGGGGCAGCGGGAAGTAGCTGTACACCGTCGGCGAGAAGAAGACATCGACGCCCAGGCGCGCCACCGCCCGCGTCAGCCGGAGCATGTCCAGCGGTGAGCGGGCGGAGTCGGCGCGGGCGGCCACGGTGGGCGACTCGCCCAGCGGAACCACGACCCGGCGCAGGTTGGGCGCCTCGAGGGTGAAGGTCGCGGCGGCCCGGTCATCCAGGAGGCAGAGGAATTCGTCGTCGGGGGCGGCCCGGATCATCGCACCCACCAGCTCGCGCGTGAACCGCCCGTACCCACGCCCGTTGGCCCAGCAGGTGGCGTCGACCCCGATCCGGAGGCTCAGGCCGCCGCCTCAGCGGCGCTGGCCGGCGCCGGCGGCTCGATCCGCTGCTCCTCGTGGTACTCGAAGTCGGTGTTCACTTCCCAGATGTCGTGCGACGCCCCCTGCATGTTCCAGACGGCCATCATCGCCGTCAGCATCGAGTGGTCCTGGTTGTTGTACTTGTGCATCCCGTTGCGGCCCACCGTGTGGAGGTTCGCAATCGGGTCGATATGGCTGCGCACCGCGGTGAGGTGCCCCCGGTACTCGGCGTCGTAGATCGGGTAGGCCTTGGGCATCCGGATGACGGTCCCATCCTGGACCGTGGCGCCGGGGGCCAGGCCGAGCTCCGCGAGTTCCCGGCCCGCCAGGGCAATCAGCTCTTCGTCGGTCGAGGTCCAGAGCCCATCGCCCTCGAAGCAGAAGTACTCCATTCCCAGGCAGGTACAGCCCGGGACCGGCACCATCGCCTTGCTCCAGTTGTTGAAGTTCTGGATCCGGCCGACCTTCACCCCCGGGGTGTGGATGTAGACCCAGTTGTCGGGGAAGAGGTCCTGCTGGTCCAGCATCAGCGCCACCACGAGGAAGTCGCGGTACCGCAGCCCCTCACCCGCCTCCCGGACCGTGTCCGGGACGGCGGGGGACAGGGCGCGCACCAGGCTGCGGACGTCGGTCGTGCTGATGACATGGTCCGCGGCGAATTCCACCGGACCGGCCGGCGTGTTGGCGCGCACCCGGGTCGCCTGCCCGCGTTCGGTCACGATCTCGGTGACGTAATGCTCCATCAGGACGCGATTGCCCTTGGCCTCGATCCGGTCGCGGCAGGCCTCCCACATCTGACCCGGCCCGAGCCGCGGGTACCGGAACTCGTGGATCAGGGTCTTGATGTCGGTGGTCCGGCGGTTCAATGCCGTGGCATTGAGGATCGCCTTCGCGAGGGAGAGCCCCTGGATCCGTTGGGCCGCCCACTCGGCGCGGATCTCGGTGCAGGGGATTCCCCAGACCTTTTCCGTGTAGGTCTTGAAGAAGATCTCGTAGAGCCGCTTGCCGAACCGGTTGGTGACCCACTGCTCGAAGTTGTCCTCCACCAGCGACGGGCGCAGGTGCGCCTTGAGATAGCTGAGGACGATCATGATCGCGTTGAAGATGCCAAGGCCCCGCAGCGCGTTCATCGCCTTGAGCGGATAATCGAAGTAGCGCCCGTCATAGTGGATGCGCGAGAGCCGCGGCACCGAGATGAAATCCTCCCCCAGGATCTCCTCCCAGAGCTCCTCGACCGGGCGGATCTTGGTGAAGAAACGGTGGCCGCCGATGTCAAACCGGAACCCCTTGTACTGTGCCGTACGGGAAATCCCGCCCACGACCGTGTCACCCTCGAGGACCGTGACCGTGTGGCCGGCCTTGGTCAGGAGGTATGCCGCCGTCAGTCCCGCGGGTCCGGCGCCGATCACCACCACGTGGTCGCCCGCCCGGAGGGGCGCCACCCGACGGGGGGCGCTCGCTGTCTCAGTCATGGGATGGGGGCCCGCCCAGGAGTCGCACCACTCGTCGTCCGCCTTCCATGTTGAACCGGGGGCTGCCCCCTTCCGACGAGGGGCAGAGGATCACCGATCGGCCCCAGGACCCCGGTACTCGCTCTATCTGTTGCGTGATTGCAACATAATGTGGTGACGGTGCAGCGGCCTACAAGGTGGTCGCAGACTGCACCCTGCGTCCGCGCCAATGCGGCACAGTTCCTTGTCGACCGGTACGTGGTGGGGGGAGTAGCAGCTTCCGTGCCTCGGGGCGAGGCGATCTCCCTAGCGCAGGCTGCGGGAGAAGCGGATGGTGGCGGCCCACAGGGCGGCCAGGGACATCAGCAGCAGGATCAGGTACTGGGGCCACAGCTCCGCCAGCCCCTCCCCCTTGAGGAAGATCCCCCGGACCATCACCAGGAAGTGCCGGAGCGGGTTGGCCATCGTCAGCCATTGGAGCGGCTCGGACATGCTGGAGATCGGGTACATGAACCCCGACAGGATCAGGAGCGGCATCAGCACCAGGAACATGACCATGAAGGCCTCCTGCTGGGTCCGGGTCGCCGAGGAGATCAGCAGCCCGACCGAGAGGCCCGCCAGGATGTAGACCAGCGCCCCGGCCACCAGCGCCGCCGGGTTGCCCAGGAAGGGGATCCCGAACCAGAGCAGCGACACCGCCGTGACCAGGGCCAGCTGCCCCAGGGCGATGACCGCCACCGGCAGGGTCTTCCCCAGCATCAGTTCCACCGGCCGGAGCGGGGTCACCATGAGTTGCTCCAGGGTGCCCATTTCCCGTTCCCGCACCACCGCCAGGGCCGTCAGGAGCAGACACATCAGGATCAGCAGCGCCGCGATCACCCCGGGGACGTTGTAGACCCGGCTCTCCAGGGCCGGGTTGAACCACGCCCGGGCCCGAAGCTCCACCCGGCCGGCGGGCGCGGCTCCCGGTGCGGGGTGCCGGGTCGCAAAGGCCTGGAGGAGGCGCACCGCGTTGCCCTGGGCCACCAGGCCGGTGTTCGAGTCGGAGCCGTCCACCAGGATCTGCACCGTCGACCGGCCCGCGGCGAGTGCCGCCCCGAATCCGGGAGGGATCTCCAGTCCCAGCACCGCCTGCCCGCGGTCCAGCGCTCGCACCAGGTCGCCCCCGCGCTCGGATTCCCCCACCACCCGGAAGAACCCCGACGAGGTGAGCGCCTCGATCAGCTGGTGCGACGTGGCGCTTCGCTCATGATCCACCACGTACAGCGCCGTGTGCCGCACGTCGGTGTTCACGGCGTACCCGAACAGCAGCAGCTGGATGATCGGCGAGAGGAACAGCATCGGCCGCATCCGGGGATCCCGGAAGATCTGGAGGAACTCCTTGGCCACCATTCGGCGGACCCGGAGCCAGCCCGCCCGGTTCATCCGATCTCCTTCCGGAATGCCCGGATGGCCAGGCCGATCCCCGCGCTCGCAAAGATCACCATCGCCAGGGCCTGGGGCCACAGCTCGGCGGGACCGGTGCCCTTCAGGAACAGCGAGCGGGTGACCGATACGAAGTAGCGGGCCGGGACGAGCCAGGTGAACGCCCGCAGCCCCGGCGGCATGTTGGCAATGGCAAACATGAACCCGGAGAGCAGGAGCGCCGGCAGGTAGGTGGCCACCATCGCCACCTGGGTGGCCAGCACCTGGGACTTGATGGTGGCCGAGATGAAGATGCCCAGCCCGAGGGCGCCAAGCAGGAACAGGGTGGTCAGGCCGAACAGCGCCAGGAGGTTGCCCCGGAAGGGTACGCCGAGGACGACCACGCCCACCACCGCCACCAGGGCCACGTCGAACAGGCCGATGGCCAGGTACGGGACCAGCTTGCCGAGCACCACCTCCGCGCGCCCCACCGGGGTGGCCGCCAGCTGTTCCATGGTGCCCCGCTCCCACTCCCGCGCAATCGTCAGCGCCGTGAGCATCGCCGCGATGATGCTCATGATCACCGCGATCAGGCCGGGCACGATCATGTTGCGGCTGCGGAGCGTCTCGTTGTACCAGACGCGCGAGGCCACCGTCAGCGATGGGGCAGGGGCGGATGCCCCGGCGGTGAACCCGGCGGCGAGGGCGTCGGCATAGGTCAGCGCCACGGTGGCGGAGTTGGCGTCGCTGCCGTCCAGGAGGAATTGCACCGCGACCGGTCGCCCGGTCGCCAGCCCGGCGGCGAACCCGGGGGCAATCTGGAGCAAGGCACGAACCCGGCCGGAGATGAGGAGTCGCTCCGCAGCCCTGGCGTCGGGCGGGGTGGGGACGATGGTGAAGTAGCCGCTGGCGCTGAACCGCTCCACCAGTGCCCGGCTCTCGGGGGTCCGGTCCCCGTCGATGACCCCGATCGGGATGTCCTCGAGGTCCCAGCTGATCGCGTAGCTGAAGAAGACGACCATGAAGAGCGGCAGCACAAACGCCAGCGTCATGCTGCGGGGATCCCGCCGCAGCTGGATCCACTCCTTCCGGGCCATGGCGGCCAGGCGGCGCGCCATCATCCGGCCACCGCCCCACCCTCCCGGCGCACCAGGGCGACGAAGACATCCTCGAGCGTCGGGGGCACCCGTTCCAACCCCTCGCCAGGGGCGCCGGCCGCCGAGAGGGCGGCCGGAATGACGCGCCGGGCCTCTGCCTCGTCGCGGACCACCACGTGGACGGCACGTCCGAAGAGGGAGACGTCCAGGACGCCGGGTTGGCCGCGGAGTGCGGCGACGGCCTTCGGCGCATCGGCCGATGCCATCGTGAGGATCGGCTCCGCCATGCCGGCGCGCAGTGCGGCCGGGCGGTCCAGGGCGATCAACCGGCCCCGGTTCATCAGCGCCACCCGGTGGCAGTACTCGGCCTCCTCGAGGAAGTGGGTGCTGACCATCACGGTGGTGCCGCCCGACGCCAGGCTGTTGATCAGCTCCCAGAACTGCCGCCGCGAGAGCGGGTCCACCCCCGAGGTGGGCTCGTCCAGGAACAGCACCGAGGGCTCGTGGAGCACCGCGCAGCCCAGCGCCAGCCGCTGCTTCCACCCCAGCGAGAGCGCCGAGGTGAGGCGGTCGCGCTGCTTCGCCAGGCCGGCCATGTCCAGGACCCATTCGCGCCGCGCGGCAAACCGCGCTCCGGTCACGCCGTAGAGCCCCGCGAACAGCGTGATGTTCTCCAGGACGGTCAGGTCCGGGTAGAGGGAGAACCGCTGCGACATGTACCCCACCTGCGCCCGAACTGCCTCCGCGGCGCTGGCAAGCTCCAGTCCGGCAACGTGCCCGCTCCCGCCCGTGGGTTGCAGCAGCCCGGTCAGCATCCGGATCGTGGTGGTCTTGCCGGCCCCGTTGGGGCCGAGGAAGCCGAAGATCTCCCCGCGAGGCACGGCGAAGCTCACCCGGTCTACCGCCAGGAAGTCGCCAAAGGAGCGCGACAGCTCCCGCGCCTCGATCACGTGGCTCATCCGGCGGAGCTCGCGAGCATGAGGTCCAGGAAGACGTCCTCGAGCGAGGCCGAGACCGGCTCCACGCCAGTGATCTCGACCCCCTGCGCGGCAAGCGCCCCCGCGACCGCGTCCCACGAAACGCCGGCCGCCAGCGTCAGGTGGATCCGGTCGCCGAACAGCGACGCCGACCGGACTCCCGGCTGCTGCCGGAGCAGGGCCTCCGCTTCGCGCGGCTGGCTGGCCTGCACCGCCAGGATCGTTCCCGCCAGGCGGCCCTGCAGCACCGCTGGTGCATCCAGCGCCGCCGCCCGTCCCGACTGCAGCAGCAGGACGCGGTCACAGCGCTCCGCCTCGTCGAGGTAGGCCGTGGAGGTCACCACCGTCACCCCGCGGGCCACTGTCTCGTGGAGGATCAACCAGAGGTCGCGGCGCGAGATCGGGTCCACGCCGAAGGTCGGCTCGTCCAGCAGCAGCACCGAGGGCTCATGCACCAGCGCACAGGACAGCGAGAGCTTCTGCTGCATGCCCCCGGACAGCTGCCCCGCCAGCCGCTGCGTGAATGGACCCAGGCCGCTGAACTCGTACAGGCGGGCGATCCGCCGGCTGCGTTCGGCCGCCGGCACCCCGTAGAGGTCGGCGTAGAAGTCCAGGTTTTCCTGCACGGTCAGGTCGGCGTACATCCCGAACCGCTGCGACATGTAGGCGATCCGCGCCTTCACCCCCTCCGGGTCGCTCCGCACGCTCGCCCCACCGATCCAGGCATCCCCCGCCGTGGGGCGCAGGACCGCCGCCAGCATCCGGAGGGTGGTCGTCTTGCCGGCGCCATCCGGCCCCACGATGCCGAACAGCTCCCCGGCACCGACCGCAAAGCTCAGGGCGTCCACCGCCGTGAGCTCCCCGAAGCGCCGGGTCAGTCCCTCGACCCTGATCTCGGGCGCGGCGGGGCTCATGCGTCCGGCCGTGCCAGCTCGACCTCCGCGGCCAGGCCCGGCTTCAGCACCAGGCCGGGATCCTCGAGGATCCGGATCCGCACCGCGTGCACTAGCTTGACCCGCTCCTCGCGGGTCTGGACGTTCCGGGGAGTGAACTCCGCCTCCGACGCGATCATCGCCACCTCCCCGGTGAAGCGCTGCTCGGGGAAGGCGTCGGTCACCAGCGTGGCGCGCTGGCCGAGGGAGAGCGCCCCGACCCGGTCCTGGGAGACGTAGATCCGGACCCAGCGGTCGGCCGGGTTCATCAGGCGGACCACCGGGGCACCGGCCCCAATGACCTCGCCGGGCTCCCGCAGGCGGAGGGTGATGATGCCGGCGAACGGCGCCACCAGCGTGAGCTGCGCCCGCTGCGCCTCCAGCTGCGCGACCGTCGCCTCCGCCTGCGCCACCTGGGCCTGCTGCGCCCGGATCCGCTCGACCCGACTGCCACCTTCGAGGAGCGACAGCTGCTCGGCCAGTCGAGCGGCTTCCGCCCCGGCCAGGGTCAGGGCGGTCTCGGCCCGCTCCCGCGCCTCCTGGCTGACCGCCCCGCCCTCGGCCAGCCGCACGGTGCGCGCGGTCTCCCGCGCCTGCTCCAGTCGTCGCTGCTCCGCCGCCTCCAGCGCCAGCCGTGCCTGGCTGACCTCCTGGGTCCGAAAGCCGGCCTGCAACTCCGCCAGGACCGCCCGGGCCGCCTCAACCTGCGCCATGGCGGCCCGCTGACGCGCATCGATCTCGGTGGTGTCCATCTGGCCCAGGGGCTGGCCGGCCTCGACCCGGTCGCCTTCCCGCGCGTCGAGGGCCGTGATCCGGCCCGGCAGCTGGAAGGCCAGGTCGGCCTCGCTCGCCTCGATCGTGCCCGTGGCGACGATGGGCTCGTCGGGGCCGGAAGCCCCGCAGGCGGTGACAGCGGCCACCGCGGCAGTGACCAGGAAGTGGCGCAGGGTCATGGCTCGATCTCCAGCAGGGACGGCAGGGAAGAGGTCGTCAAGGTTCCGGTCAGGCGGGCCAGGTCCAGCCGGGCCACCACGTGGGCATGACGGGCGGCGATCAGGGCGGAGCGGGTCCCCACGAGATCGGCCACTGCGGCGATCCAGTCGCGGCGCGTCCCGGCGCCGGCGTCGAGGGCCAGCTGCTCGATCCGGACCACCTCCTCATACCGCGCCACGGCGGTGACCAGCGCCGCGACCCGGGCCACGGCCCCGGCCTCGGCAGCGAGGGCGCGATCGAGGGCGGTGGCAAGCCGGAGCAGCAGCGCCTCCCGGGACGCGGCGCTCCCCTCCACCTCCACGGCGGCGCGCTGCGTGGCGGCACGCCGGGTGCCCCCGGTGAAGACCGGGAACCCGGCGCGGAGCCCGCCCTGCCATTCCCCGGTCAGGCGCCCCTCCCCGCTCCAGTAGTCGGTGTAGCCGCCGACCACCCGCAGCTCGGGCCAGCGGCTGCTGCGGGCGGCACGGGCGAACGCCTCGGCCTGGTCCACGCGTGCGGCAGCGGCCTGGACCTCGGGGTTCGCCGCCAGCACCTGGGCGTGCAGGGCCGCCCGGGTGGCCAGTGGCGCGGTGGCACGGAGCGGCCGAATGGGAGCGCCACGGATCACCTCGACCGGCTGCCCAAGGAGGCGGGCCAGCGCTTCCTCGCTCGCGACCAGCTGCTCGGCCGCGGCGATGCGTTCGGCCTCCGCCGCCTCCAGCGCGGCCTGCACCCGCAGCGATTCCAGCGGTGCGGCCCTTCCCACCTCCACCAGCTGGCGGACCCGGTCGCCCTCCGCTGTGAGGGCGTCGAGACGCGCCGCCTGGGCCGCCACCGTCTCCCGGCTGGCCGCCACTCCCAGCCAGGCCGTGGCCACTTCCTGGATGACCTCCGCCCGGGTGGCATCGGCCTGGCCCTCCGAGGCCAGCACGCCAGCCTCGGCCCGCGTGACCGTCGCCCGCCGCAGCCCGCCATCCAGGAGCGTCAACCCCACTGAGGCCTGGAACTGCATCAGGGTGCGATCGAAGAGCGGTGGGGACTGCGGGTCGAAGCCGTGCAGGGGGGAAACCACCATCGGCTCCTGGTACCGCATCCCGAACGCATCGACCCTGGCCTGCGGCAGGTAGCCGCCCCGAGCCTCCGAGACCGCGTGCCGGGCTGCTCCCACTCTCGCCCGTTCCATCCGGAGGGCGGGATGGAGGTCGAGCGCCATCGCCACCGCTTCCTCCAGCGAGGCCGGCGGCCCCTGGCCCTGGGCGGTGAGGGGAGAGAGGGAGAGGCACGCTGCCAGGAGGAGCTGGGCTCCCCCACCGACGCCGCGAGTCATGCCGTTGCTCCAGGGTCGCGAGTGAGTCCCGCCAGCGCAAAGCGGGTGACGTGGTCCACGACGGCGCGGTACTGCGCCGGCTCGGTGAGGTCCACCACTCCCGCCTCCGCCAGCCGGCCGCGGATGATGTTGAAATAGATCGGCTGGGACAGCAGGCTGAGCGCCAGCAGCGGCGGAGATCCGGTGCGGAACTCGCCCCGGCCCTGGCCGGCCCGGATCACCTCCACCAGCGCCCCCAGGATCGCCTCCATCGACGTGCGCAGTCCCTCGCTCAGCGGTCGCCCCGTGAAGAACTGCTGGATCACCAGCTTGGGCATCTCCGGGGTATGGGCGAAGTGGTCGAAGTACGCAGCCAGGACGTCGGCGAGCTTGTCGCGGGGGGCGCCAGGCCCTGCGGCGACGGCCTCGACGCGGGCCCGCAGTGGCCCCACCACCGAGAGGATCACCTCGTCGTACAGCTCCGCCTTCGAGCCGAAGTGGTAGGTGATGGCGCCCAAGTTCACCCCCGCGCGGGAACTGATGGCCCGAACCGAGGTGCCGTCGTAGCCCCGCCGGGCGAACATCTCCCGGGCGACGGTCAGGATCGTGGAGGCGGTGGAGTTCTGATCGTTAGTCATACGTTTGTATGAAAATAGGCTTGTATACGAACACGCGCAAGGACCGGGGAGAGTCGGCCGCCATTGGGTCCGCTCCCGCCCGCCACTATCCTTGGACCTCGCCACCAGCCGGCCTTTTACCGCGGTCCCGATGATTCCTATCAGTTGTCGCTGCGGGAAGACCCTTCAGGTACGGCCCGAACATGCGGGCCTGACCATTCGCTGCGTCTGCGGTCGCCGCCACCGGGTGCCCGGGACGGCTTCACTCGCCGCGCGGCTCGGTCCCCGCCTCCGTCGTGGGCTGCGTTGGCTCATCGGGGGGTGGCTTGCCGCCGTGGGCGTTGCGGTGCTCCTGCTCTGGGGGCTCGGCGACCGCTGGTGGGTGGGGACGCTGTTCCTCTACGGGCCCCGCTGGCCGCTCCTGGTTCCCGGCATCCTGCTGCTGCTGGCCGCCCTCGTCGCCGACCGGCGGATGGTCCTGGCCCTTGGGGTTGGGATCCTCGTCGTGATTGGTCCGGTGCTCGGCTATCGAAGTGGCTGGCGGGGGTGGTTCGGCCCGGAAGAGGAGCCCACCCTTCGGATCATCACCTTCAACATGCGTGGCGGCCAGAACCCCATGGCGGACCTCGTCCCAATGGAGCTGGTTGCCCTGGAGCCGGACCTCGTGCTCCTCCAGGAGTGTACCGAGGGGGTCGAGTTGCTGCGCAATGTTCCGGCCGCCTGGACCATGCACCGCGAGGGCTCGCTGTGCGCGATCACCCGGATGCCGCTCGATTCCGCCTCGGTGAATCCGGTCTTCCGGACCCGAGAGGACGGCATGTTCGGCCTGGCGGTCCGGTATCATCTCCGCCAGGACAGCCAGCCCCTGGCGGTGGTCAATCTCCACCTCGAGACGCCGCGGCGCGGGATCGAACAGTTGCGGTGGGGGGGGAATCTGGTCGGACTGGCGCGCAACATCCTGGTGCGCGAGGTAGGGTCTCGTCGCACCGCCAACTGGGTCCTGGCGCCCGCCGGCGACGTGATCGTGGCAGGAGACTTCAACCTCCCCACCGAGAGCGCCATCTATCGCACCTCGTGGGGCCGCTGCGGCAATGCGTTCTCCCTGCGCGGAGTGGGGCCGGGGTATACCAGGGTCCTGCCCAAGTGGTCGGTGCGGATCGATCACCTCCTCACCTGCGGTACCGGGTGGCGGGTCGCCGCTGCGCGGGTTGGGCCGGATCTCGGCAGCGATCACCTGCCGCTGATCGTCGACCTGGTGCGGCGCTGAGCGCCGCGCTGGTCAGGGCTCGGGGTCGTCCGGTATCATTCCGGGATGACCGCATGGGCCGGGCATGCCGCACCGTCATCCGATCATCCAAGGGAGCAGTCATGGGTCATCCTGCCGTGCGCCTCGGCGCCGCCGTCCTCGTCCTCCTCGCCTCCGGCCTCTCGACCCGGGCGGGCGCCCAGTCGCCGGTCCGGCTCGGGGTGCAGGGTGGGCTCAACTTTGCCAACATCCGGGGCGCCGATGCCGGCGAGACCGATCTCTATACTGCCTGGAGCCTGGGTGCCAATGCCTGGGTCGGATCCGGGGTCGTCGGGCTGATGCCCGGGCTGGTCGTGACGCGCAAGGGCGCGATCGAGGCGGGGCAGGGTTTCAGCTCCACCCTGGCCGTGACCTATCTCCAGGTGCCCCTCCTCGTGCGCGCCCGCCTCAGTGACGCATCCACCCCTGGATCGATCGGAACCTTCTTCTTCGCCGGTCCTGCGGTGGGCCTGAAGATCGGTTGCTCGGTGTCCGCCAGCGCCGGCGTCAACTCCGTGTCGGTCCCGTGCGATGAAGCCGCCGGCGACGACCCCGACGCGCTCCGGTTCTCCTCGTCGGAGGTCAGCGGCGTGGCCGGCTTCGGTGCCCAGATCGGTGCCGCCAGTGTCGCCCTGCAGTATGAACTCGGCCTCTCCCGCATCGCCGACGAGGCCGACCTCAAGACCAGCACCATCTCGGTGGTGGCCCGGTACTTCTGGGGCGCCCCCCGCCCCGACCGCGGCCTGAGTCCGCGTTTCCCGTGAGCCTTCAGGACGGGGGGGGCGAGGTGGAGACGCCGGTTCCGGTGGTGGATCTCGACCGGGTCGAGGCGAACCTGGCCCGGATGGCGGCCTATGCGAGCCAGCACGGGCTGGCCCTGCGTCCCCACGTCAAGACCCACAAGACTCCGCGCGTGGGCGCCCTCCAGGTGGCCCACGGCGCCACGGGACTGACCTGCGCCACGCCGCGTGAACTGGAGGTCATGAGCGGCGTGTCCGGGTCACTCCTGTGGGCCTTTCCCCCGGTAGGCGCCCGTCGCCTGGCCCGACTCATGGCGGTCGCTGAGGCGGTTGCCCTCCGGGTGTCGCTCGACTCCGAGGAGGCCATCGACGGGCTCGCCTCCGCGGCCCGCGCCGCGGGGCGGACGGTGGAGGTCCTGGTCGAGGTGGACCTGGGCATGCGCCGGGTCGGCGTGGCGACCCCTGAGGAGGCAACCCGGCTGGCCCGGCAGATCGCCGACTCCACCCCGCTGCAGTTCGCGGGCGTCGCGTTCTACCCCGGGCACATCCGCAGCGATGGTCCCGAGGCGACCCCCTCGCTCAAGCGGGTGTCGGACGACCTGGCCGGCGTGTGCGCGGCGCTCGACGACGCTGGGCTGCCGGCCCCGACCGTCAGCGGCGGATCGACTCCCACCGCCTGGCGGAGCCATGAGATCGCCCACGTCACCGAGATCCGTCCCGGCACCTACGTGTACAACGACCGGGCCACCGTCGCCTCCGGGGTGGCCAGCCGCGAGGATTGTGCGTTGACCGTCCTCGCCACCGTCGTGAGTACTGCCGTGCCCCGCCAGGCGGTCGTCGATGCCGGCACCAAGGCCCTCGGGCGGGAACCGAGGGGTGGGGATGACCAGTTCGGGTTCGGCGAGGTCCTCGAGCACCCCGAGGTGGTGGTGCGGGCGATGTCCGAGGAGCATGGCCTGCTCGACTTGCGTCGCTCCGAATGGTCCCCGAGGGTGGGGGACCAGGTCCGGATCATTCCCAACCATGTCTGCATTGTCACCCACCTCTTCGACGCGGTGGTGGTCGTCCGGGACGGCGCGGTCGTGGATCGGTGGGACACGGCGGCACGCGGCCGGTAGGGCTTCCCCGGTTATTTTGTGTCCAGCATGCCCATCCAGGTCTTCGGCACTCGCAAGTCCCCGGACACCCGGGCCGCGCTCCGCTTCTTTGCCGAGCGGCGCATCGCCGTGCACTTCGTCGACCTGATGGAGCGCGCGGCCAGCCCCGGTGAACTCCGGCGCTTCATCCAGAAGTTCGGGGTGGCCCGCCTGGTCGACCGTGGCAGCCGGCGGTTCGATGAACTCGGCCTCCGGGCCGCCGCCTATGGCGAGGAACGGTGGCTCGCCCTGCTTGCGGACGAGCCGCTCCTGCTCGCCCAGCCGCTGGTGCGCAACGGCAACGACCTCACGGTGGGCGCCTCCCTCGAAACCTGGAAGGCGTGGACCGCCAAGTGACCCTCCTTTCCGTCTCGGGGGTGTCGGTCGAGTTCGGCAGCACCACCCTGTTGAGCGAGGTCGGGTTCACGGTGGCGGAGGGCGACCGGTGGGGGATACTCGGCCGCAACGGCGCCGGCAAGACCACGCTGTTCCGCCTGCTCACCGGCGAGATGCAACCCACTCGTGGCACCATCGCCCGGCCCAACCGGCTGCGGGTCTCGCTGCTCGAGCAGCACCGGGTGTTCGATGGAGTCGAGACGGTTTGGGAGGCGGCGGCGGGGCCCTTCAAGGAACTGCTCGCCCTCGAGGTCGCGCTGGCCGAGCAGGGACACGCCATGGCACAGGCCGGCGCCGACCTGGGCCCCGAGGCAATGGACCGGTACAGTCGCGACCTGGAGCGGTTCGAGAACGCCGGGGGATACACCATCGCCCCCCGGGTCGACGCGGTGCTCCACGGACTGGGTTTCGATCCCGCCGAGGCCCGCCAGCGGCCCCTCGGGTCCCTGAGCGGGGGCGAGCGGGGCCGGATCGGGCTGGCCCGCCAGCTGGTGGACCCGGCCGACCTGCTCCTCCTCGACGAGCCCACCAACCACCTCGACCTCGAGACCGCGCAGTGGCTTGAGGATTACCTCAAGACCCTCTCGGCCACGGTGATGGTCGTCAGCCACGACCGCGCCTTCCTCGAGGCGGTCGCCGATCACATCCTCCACGTCGAGGCGGGCACCGCCGTGCCCTACTCGTGCGGGTACAGCGCCTTCGTGGCGCTGCGTGCCGAGCGCCGCCTGACCCAGGAGCGCGCCTTCCAGAAGCAGTCCCGGACCGTGGCCAAGGAGGAGGAGTTCATCCGCCGCCACATCGCGGGGCAGAACAGCTCCCAGGCCAAGGGGCGGCGCCGGCGGCTGAGCCGGCTGCCGCGGCTGGCGCCCCCGCCAGGCGAGGCGGGTGCCATGGCGCTGCGCCTCGAGCCCGCCGAGCGCGGCGGCGACCAGGTCGTGGTGGCCGACAAGGTCGGGATCACCATCGGGGAGCGCACCCTCCTGCGGGACTTCACCGCCACGATCCGGCGGGGGGAGGTGGTGGGGTTCATCGGTCCGAACGGCGCGGGAAAGACCACCCTGCTCAAGGTCTTCACCGGCGACCGCGAACCGGAGTCGGGCAGCGTCCGGATCGGCGACTCCATCGCGGTGGCGCACTACCGGCAGGACCTCTCCCAGGTGCCGCCGGGCAAGACCCTCTTCGACATCATCCACGACCTGCGGCCCCGCTGGACCCGGGGACAGGTGCAGGGACATCTCGGCCGGTTCGATTTCTCGGGCGACGAGGCCCAGCGCCGTCCCGAGTCGCTGTCCGGCGGGGAGCGGGCCCGGGTGGCCCTGGCCATCATGATGCTCTCCGGGGCCAACCTGCTCATCTTTGACGAGCCGACCAACCACCTCGATGTCGAGTCGATCGAGGCGCTCGAGGATGCCATCGAGGAGTACGACGGCACGGTGCTGCTGGTGAGCCACGACCGCGCCCTCCTCCGGGCGCTCACGACCCGCACCTGGGTGCTCCACGGCGAGCACATCACCGACTTCCCCGGCGGCTTTGACGAGTGGGAGGTGGCCGCCGAGGAGCGCGCCCACGCCTCGCGCGTCGCGGCGCAGGAGGAGCAGGCGGTGCGCGCGGTGGGCGAGCGCAAGCGGGCCCGTGGGCCGGCCGCCGGAGGCGTCCAGCCGCGGACGGCGGCGCGGCGCGCCGTCGAGGCCGCCGAGGCGCGCGTGGCGGAGGGCGAGCAGGCGATGGCCGCGCTCGAGGCCGAGCTCCAGGACCCCGAGCTCTACCTGACCCCGGAGGGAACCCGCCGCGCCTCCCAGCTGGGCCAGCAGCTCGAGGCCGCCCGGGCACGGTTCGAGGCTGCCTTCGCCGATTGGGAAGCCGCGGTCGCATCGCTGGAGGCGCTGGACCCCTCGATCACCCCTTGAAACGGGAGGGCCGCATGGCCGTGTCTGCCGGGTACCGGGCCTATGTCTGCGACCAGATCGCGCAGGTGAAGCCGGTGGTGGCGCGCAGCATGTTCGGCGGCGTGGGCCTGTATGTCGAGGGCTGGTTCGTGGGACTGATCGACGACGACACCCTGTACTTCAAGGTCGACAACGGGAACATCCGGGACTACCTGCGGGCGGGGATGGAGCCGTTCACCCCGATGGGAGAGGGGAGCAAGCCGATGCGCTACTTCGAATTGCCGGCAGACGTGCTCGAGAGCCCGTTCGAGCTCAGCATCTGGCTGCACAAGTCCCTCGAGGCCGCCAAGGATCCGCGGGCCCGGATCCGGCCCCGCCCCGTGGCCCGCCGCCCGGGCCGCGGCGGGCGGGCGTCCGGAATGCTGTTCGCGCTGGCCCTGGCCGGGGCCAGCCCGGCGGTGGGGCAGGCCGGCACCGACATCTTCCTGGCGCCCCTCGCGCGCTCCGCCGAGCGACTGACGATCGGGACGCCGATCCGGATCGTGAACCATCCGGGGTACGACAACCAGCCCTCGTTCCTGCCCGATGGCCGGGCAATGCTCTACAGCTCCGCGCGCCCCGGAGGCCAGACCGACATCATGCGCTACGACCTCGGCGCCCGGGAGACCACGCAGGTCACCCGCACCCCCGAGAACGAGTACTCACCCACCGTCACCCCCGATGGCGCCGGCTTCACGGTCATCCGCGATACCACCCAGTTCCTGACCCGCTTCAACCTCTCCGGTCTCGACCCCCGCATCGTCTTCGAGCGCATCCGTCCGGTGGGCTACCACGCCTGGCTCACTCCCGACCTCGCGATCCTGTTCGTCCTCGGCTCGCCGGCGACCCTGCACCTGGCGGACCGGCGCACCGGGGAATCAGCCGTCCTCGCCTGGAACATCGGGCGATCGCTCCACGCGGTCCCGGGCCGGGGCACCGGGTCCTTCGTGCAGCAGATGCCCGATGGCGCGGCGTACATCATGGAGCTTGATCCCGCGACCCGGTCGGTGCGGCCCCTGGTGCGGGCGCTCGAGGGCTCCCAGGACTACGCCTGGACCCCCTGGGGTGGCATTGTCATGGCCCGGGGCAACGTGGTGTATGAGTGGCAACCCGGACGTCCCGGCTGGCAGCAGGTGGCGCGGTTTGAGGATTCGGCCCTCGCTCGGCTCAGCCGGCTGGCGGTGAGCCCCGCCGGGGACTGGATCGCCCTTGTGGCGGAGGAACCGGCCCCCTGATTCCCGCCGACCCTTGACGGCCTCGCGGCAGGACCGCTAGGATCAAGGGCTCGACCGGTCGTGGTTCGTGAACTGTCCATCATTCGGGGGATCCCATCCGATTTCGCCCGCTCCGGGCCTGGCGACCCGCGCCCGGCCTCGCGGCCCGAGTGGCCGCCCCGCCGTACGATGTCGTCAACCGTTCTGAAGCTTCCGCGCTTGCTCTCGGGAACCCCCTGAGCTTCCTGCACATCGGTCGGTCGGAGATCGACCTGCCTGCCGATGTCGATCCCTACGATGACCGGGTCTACGAGCGGGCCCGCGCGAACCTCCAGACATTCATGCGCCAGGGCATCCTGGTGCAGGATCCCCAGCCGGCGTTCTACCTCTACGAACAGACGATGGACGGGCGGGTGCAGGCCGGGGTGGTTGGGTGTGTCCACGTCGACGATTATGAACGGGACATCATCAAGAAGCACGAGAAGACCCGGCCCGACAAGGAGGACGATCGGACCCGGCACGTGCTGACCACGAACGCCAACGCGGAACCGGTCTTCCTCACCTATCGGCGCGAGGCGTTCATCGGCAACGCCATGGCGGCCGCTCGCCAGGCCCCGGCGCTCGACGACTTCACCTCCGCCGACGGGGTCCGGCACCGCACCTGGCGGATGACCAGCACCGAGGCGCTGGTCGATGCCTTTCGCCGGGTGCCGGCCGCATATGTCGCCGATGGCCATCATCGCTGTGCCAGCGCCTGGCGCGCCGGGAAGCTCCGCCGCGAACAGAACCCGGGACACACCGGCGAGGAGGAGTACAACTGGTTCCTCGCCGTGCTTTTCCCGAGTGCGGACCTCCAGATCCTCCCCTATAACCGGGTGGTCAAGGACCTCGGGGGCAAGACACCCGAGGCGTTGCTGGCGGAGCTCGCGGCCATCGGCACCCTCGCCCCCACCGACACCCCGGCGCCGCCGGCCAGTGGCGCCTTCGGGGTCTACCTCGCCGGCAAGTGGTACCGCCTGACCCTGGACCCCGATTTCATCGACGGGCTCAAGCTCCCGGACTCCCTCGATGCCCAGTTGCTGCACACCCTGGTGCTGGGGCCCTGCCTTGGAGTGGGCGATCCGCGCACCGATCACCGGCTGGACTTCGTGGGGGGGATCCGCGGGACCGAGGAACTCCAGGGCCGGGTCGACCGGGGCGAGGCTGCCATCGCCTTTGCGCTGTTCCCCACTTCGCTGGACCAACTCCTCGCGGTCTCCGACAGCGGCCAGATCATGCCCCCGAAGACCACCTGGTTCGAGCCCAAGCTGCGCAGCGGGCTCTTTGTGCACACCCTCGACTGACGTCCACCCGGAGCAGGCATGACCACGGTACTGGTAGCTGACAAGTTCGAGAAGGTCGGGATCGACGGGCTCGCCGACCTGGGGTGCCGGGTGGTCCTCCGCCCCGAGCTCACCACCGCCGATCTCCCGGCGGCGATCCGCGAGAGCGACGCCAAGATCCTGGTCGTCCGCAGCACCAAGGTCGACGCCGCGGCCCTCGGTTCCGGCGGGAGCCTGAGTCTGGTCATCCGGGCCGGGGCCGGGATCGACACCATCGACGTGCCGAGCGCGTCGCGGCTGGGCGTGTTCGTCTCGAATTGCCCGGGAAAGAACTCGATCGCCGTCGCGGAGCTGGTGATCGGGCTGCTGCTGTCCATCGACCGCCGGATTCCGGACCAGACTGCCGACCTGCGCGCCGGCCAGTGGAAGAAGGGCGAGTACCAGAAGGCGCGCGGCCTGCACGGGCGGATCCTCGGCGTGGTCGGGCTGGGACAGATCGGGCAGGAGATCGTCGACCGGGCGCGCGCCTTCGGCATGACCATCGTGGCCTGGTCGCGGCAGCTGACGGTGGAGGATGCGGCGCGCCAGGGGATCGGCTACTGCCAGACCCCGCTCGAGGTGGCCCGCCTCGCCGATGCCGTCTCGATCAACGTGGCGGCCACCGCGGAGACCAAGCACCTGGTGAACGCCGAGTTCCTCGGCGCCATGAAGCCCGGGGCCTACCTGATCAACACCTCCCGCGGCACCGTCGTGGACGAGGTGGCGCTGGAACGCGCCATCCGCGAGAAGGGGATCCGCGCCGGCCTGGACGTGTTCGATCCCGAGCCGGCGGGCGCCGCCGCGGAGTTCACCAACGCCATCGTCCAGGCGCCGGGGGTGTACGGCACCCACCACGTCGGCGCCTCCACCGAGCAGGCCCAGGTGGCGATCGCGCACGAGGTCATCCGCATCGTCCGCGCCTACATCGAGACCGGCGCCGTGCCCAACTGCGTCAACCGGCAGGCGCGGAGCACTGCCACCCACGTCCTGTCCGTGCGCCACCAGAACAAGCCCGGCGTCCTCGCGCACGTCTTCTCGGTCCTCTCGGCCGCCGAGATCAACGTCGAGGAGGTGGAGAACATCATCTACTACGGCGCCCAGGCCACGATCGCACGGATCCACCTCGGCCGCGAGCCGTCGGCGGAGGCGATGGCCGCCATCCGGGCGGACAACCCCAACATCATCAGCGTTGAACTCGCCACCATCGGCTGAGCGGAGATCCCCATGACTGCCCGCATCCACAACTTCGGCGCCGGTCCCGGCGTGCTGCCCGAGCCCGTCCTGCAGCAGGCCCGGGAGGACCTCTGGTCCATCGGCGGGTCCGGCATCGGGGTCATGGAGCACAGCCACCGCGGCAAGCTGTTCGACCGGATCATCCAGGAGGCCGAGGCCGATTGCCGCACGCTGGCCGGGGTCCCCGAGGACTACGAGGTGCTCTTCCTCCAGGGCGGGGCCTCACAGCAGTTCGCCCAGGTCCCCATGAACCTTCTGGCCCCGGGCACCACGGCGGACTACCTGCTGACCGGGGTCTGGTCGCAGAAGGCGCTCAAGGAGGCCAAGGCGATCGGGCAGACCCATGTTGCCGTGACGGGGGAGGCCTCGGCCTTCACCCGCATTCCCGCCGCCGCGGAGATCGCCTGGTCGGCCGCACCGGTCTATGCCCACATGACCTCCAACAACACCATCTACGGCACCCAGTGGACCGCCGAGCCGGCCGTCCCGGCCGGCGTCCCGCTGGTGGCCGATACCTCGAGCGACATGTTCAGCCGGCCGATCGACATCACCCGGTACGGCCTGGTGTACGCCGGTGCCCAGAAGAACCTGGGACCCTCGGGCGTGGTGCTGGTGATCATCCGCAAGGACCTGGTCGAACGGGCCTCCGCCACGATCCCGCTCATCCTCCAGTACCGCACCCACGCCAAGGAGCACTCGCTCTACAACACGCCGCCCACCTTCGGCATCTACATGATGGGCCAGGTCTTCAAGTGGATCCAGGCGGCCGGCGGACTCGCCGCGATGGCCCGCCGCAACGAAGCCAAGGCCGCCCTGCTCTATGACACCCTCGACGCGAGCAGCTTCTACACCACCGCCGTGGACCCCGGCAGCCGCTCCCGGATGAACGTCTGCTTCCGGAGCCCCTCCGAGGAACTCGATGCCCGCTTCGTGGCTGAGGCCACCAAGGCGGGGATGGAGGGACTCAAGGGCCACCGGTCCGCCGGGGGAATGCGGGCCAGCATCTACAATGCCTGCCCCGAGGCGAGTGTCATCGCGCTGGTCGAGTTCATGCGGGAGTTCGAGCGCGCCAACGGCTGACCGGACCGTGCCCCCTCCCGCTCCGCCAGCGCTGCCCACGCCACTCGTCTCCACCGACTGGCTGGCCGGCGCGCTCGGCGAGCCCGGGCTCGTCGTCGTCGATGCCTCCTGGTACCTCCCCCAGCAGGGCCGCGATGCCGCGGCGGAGTTCCGGGCCGGTCACATTCCCGGTGCCCGCTTCTTCGACCTCGACGCGGCCAGTGATCCCGGCAGCGATCTTCCCCACATGCTCCCCACCCCGGAGCACTTTGCCCGCCACATGACCGGGCTCGGCATCTCGGCCGGTAGCCGGGTCGTCGTGTACGACGGGAGCGGCATCCAGCTCAGCGCGCCCCGGCTCTGGTGGATGCTTCGGGTCTTCGGGCACGATCAGGTCGCGGTGCTCGATGGCGGGATGCGGGCCTGGCGGGACGAGGGCCGGCCCATCGAGCCGGGAGACCCCGACCCGGTCGCCGGGGCCGTGTTCGAGCCCGGTTGGCGGGGGGAACTGGTGCGGAGCCGGGCCCAGGTCGAGGCCGCCGTCGGCAGCGGCGTGCCCCAGATCGGCGATGCCCGCAGCAGCGGAAGGTTTCGGGGGACCGAACCGGAGCCGCGGCCCGGACTGCAGGCCGGGCACCTGCCCGGAAGCTGCAACCTCCCCTTCACCGAGCTGGTCGATCCCACTTCGGGACGCTACCTGCCGGCGCGAGAACTCCAGCGGCTCCTGGCCAGCGCGGGACTCGCGGCCGACCAGCCGGCGATTCTCCTGTGCGGCAGCGGGGTCACCGCCTGCTCGCTGGCGCTCGCCATGGAACTCGCCGGGGCAGGACCGGTGGCGGTCTACGATGGCAGCTGGTCCGAATGGGGAAGGGATGGTGCGGTCGAGACGGGGTGACTGGGCCAGGCCGAACAACTCCGGCGGGTTCAGCAGGTCGGGGTGTCGCCTCCCCGGAGCGCGTCCAGCAGGCCGATCAGGGCCTTCTGCTGGCCCTCGGGCAGGTTCCGCAGCACCTCGTCGTGCGCGACCCGAAGCGGTTCCTCAACCTCCTCCAGCAGGGCCAGACCCTTGGACGTGATCCGGCAGTAGACCACCCGCCGGTCCTCCGAGCAGCGCGAGCGGTCCGCCCACCCATGCGCCACCAGGCGATCGATCAGCCGGGTGATCCCCGGCGAATGCTCGACCATCCGCTCGGCGATCTCCAGCGTCGGCAGCCCCCGTTCCCCGGCTCCCCGGAGGATCCGCAGCACGTTGTACTGCTGGGTGGACACCTCGAACGGCTCCAGCACCTGGGCGAAATGCCGACGTACCAGGTCGCCGGTCCGGAGGATGCCCAGGATCGCCTCTTCGCCCGTGGTCAGAAAGGGACGGGACTGCTTGAGTTCCCGCTGGAGGAGTCCGGGGTCAGGTGTCATGCTCGGAAGATACCATCACAAGTATTGACGGATCAACCATGACGTCCGTCACCGGTCAGAGGTTCACCCCCCGGCCACACCGGGCGGCGGCCCGCCGCGCCGAGGGATGATGGGGATAGAGCAGGAGGGCCTGGCGTCCATGAGGGCGCGCCTGGTCGCACCGCAGCCGGCTCGCCAGGATCAGCTGCAGCCGGAAGTTGCCGGGGTCGATGAACGCGGCCTGGCGGACCGCGGCGAGATCCCGTCCCGTCCCGGCCTCGAGCAGCGCCACCAGCTGTGCGGTGCTTCGTGAGGCGGTCACCGTCATCAGGCTGACCATCAACGGGAAGAACAGCAGCCCGGTGCGGCGTGAGACCGGCCGTTCCAGCACCGGGCCGGTCTCGGGAACAAGGATGCCGCAGGCGGCCCAGAAGAACAGCGTTGGGGGGGCAAGCAGCAGGACGGCGTCAAACAGCCCGCAGGTGGCCGTGGCGGCCAGGACCGCCAGCAGCGTGGCGGAGTGATGCGCCACGGTCTCGTCGGGGTCCCGGAGGCGCCTGGCGGCGCTGAGTGCCATGGTGAATCCGATCAGGAGCAGGAGCAGCACCCCGACCGGTCCGCGTTCCGCCAGCGTGGCGACCCAGTCGCTGCTGGGCCAGGGATTGGTGGGGATGGGGGAGGCCGCGGCAAAACTCGGGTCGCCCGGCGTCGTGACCAGCGGATATTCCACCGCCCAGTTCCCCGGCCCAACCCCGAAGATCGGTGATCGGCGGACCAGGTCCAGGGTGTTGCGGTATTGGATCAGTCGCCCGCGACCGGACCCATCCTGGTAGTTCACCAGGCCGCCCAGGGTGTCGCGATAGGGCGAATCCGACCGCCACTCGAGCTGGTTCGGGATCACCAGTGCCGCGATGATCCCCGCCGTCATCGCCAGCAGGGTGATCCCGATCCGGCCCCGACGGATCGGCTCCGCCCGTGGGCCCCGGCTCGCCACGAGGGCCGCGATGGCCAGACAGCCCAGGCTGACCGCGCCGGCCAGCCAGGCCGCGCGAGATCGCGTGAGCACCACCAGCGTCATGGAGACGACCACCCCGACCAGTCCCAGGAGGAACCCGATCGATCCGCGTGACCGGACCGTCCGCATCAGCAGGATCGGCAGGACGATCACCGTCAGGTGGGCAAGGAAGTTCCGGTTCCCCAGCGTGCCTCCGGGGGCCCGCGACTCGGCCAGCAGGGGGAACTCCACTCCGTGCGCCTGCGCCACCCCGGTGGCAGCCGCCACCACTGCGGCGAAGGTGAGCCCCCCCAGCACGAGCCCCGCCCGGCCCCCGCGTCCCGCCCGCAGCGCCATCCAGAAGATCACCGCCCCCGAGAGGCTGATCCCCATCGCGCGCCACGCCTGCCAATAGTTGGTCGCGAACGCTGCGGACAGCGTCCCCCAGACCACCCAGGCCACCAGCAGCCAAGCCGGCATCGTGAGCCGAATCGCGGGGAGGGACCAGGCCAGGAGGGGAACCCCGAGGAGGGCCGTCAGGTGGAGGGCCAGTTCCTTGGGAAACGCATGACGGTCGAGGTCGAACAACTCCGATGGCACGCCGGCCACCACGACGGCCAGGGCGCCCGTCACCAGGAGGAGCGCCAGGACGAGTGCCGAGAGCCGGGAAGGGGGCGTAGGTTCAAGCACGGGCCCGCAAGTATCGCGGGTGGGACACCGTGCCGACAAGCCCACCCACCCCGCCATGCTAGATTTCGGCATGGACTCCGAACTCCCCGACGACCCGATCTCACCCGACGGCCTGCCGGAACCGGTGGCCAGTGTCATTGTTGCCACCGAGGAGGCGCTCCCTGTCCGTCTCGAACGCATGGCGGACGATCCCAGTCTCGGCGACGACCTCGTCGTCCTTGGCTCGTACCTCGGTGAGCGCCTGGTGGCCCGCTGCGCGGTACCTCCGGCGGCCGCGGCCATGATCGAGGAGCAGGCCCTGCTCCGTGACCCGGTGCGGCTGGTGCTGGCGGTGCGCGAGGCCGCCCCGGGGCTGCAGTGCCAACTCTTCGCCCTGGTGACGATGCCGCCCGACGCCACCGAGGCCGAACCCGCGGCGGAGCCGTGGGCCGACAGCCTCCCGGGGGCGAGCTATGATCGGGAGGTCGGGCTCGCCCGTGCCGGCGAGTCGGCGGACGACGAAGCCCAGGCGGCTGTGCTCCTGGGACAGATCGTCCGGTTCGACCGCGATCGCCGGTACCCGGGGAGCCTGCCTGACGAGGCTGTCGACGTCCTCTCCGCCATCGTCCAGGGCAAGCTGGTCGAGGTGGTCGACAAGCTCCTGGACGACCTGCTGGAATAGCCGTCGCTCGGGGCCACCCCGAGCCATTTCATGGTGCCACACTTCACGACTGGAATTCCATGTCCTACGAGTTCTACAAGATCCTGCACCTCGCGGCCATCATCGGGGTGTTTGCCAGCCTGGGCGCCACCTGCTTTCACGCCATGAATGGGGGCGTGCGGGCGGGGAGCACCGGACGCGGCCTGGTCGCGGGGCTGCACGGCGGCGGCATCCTGCTGGCGCTGGTCGCCGGGTTCGGGCTTCTGGCGCGGACCGGACTGATGGGAGGGTGGCCTGGCTGGGTGTGGGCCAAGCTGGCGCTGTGGCTGCTGCTCGCCGGCCTCGTGGCCGTACCCTACCGTCGGCCGGAGCTGGCCCGGCCCGTCCTCCTCGCGCTGCCGGGCCTGGGCCTGGCCGCCGCGTGGCTTGCCATCCTCAAACCCTTCTGAGCCCCGACCATGACTGAGACCGCGCCCACCTTCCAGCACCTCGCTGCCCCGACCCGTGGTGAGGGCATCCGGATGTCCGCAGGCCGGCTGGTCGTGCCGGATCACCCGATCATCCCCTTCATCGAGGGCGATGGCACCGGTCCCGACATCTGGGCGGCGAGCCGCCTGGTGCTCGACGGCGCGGTGCGTGCGGCCTACGGTGACCGCCGCTCCATCGCCTGGTTCGAGGTCTATGCCGGCGAGAAGTCCCACACCCGGTTCGGCGACTGGCTCCCCGAGGACACCCTCACGGCCATCCGCCACTACCTGGTCGCCATCAAGGGCCCCCTCACCACCCCCGTCGGTGGTGGCATGCGCTCCCTCAACGTGGCGCTGCGGCAGCAACTCGACCTCTATGCCTGCCTCCGCCCCGTGCGCTGGTTCGAGGGCGTGCCCTCGCCGGTCCGCGAACCCCACCTGACCGACATGGTCATCTTCCGCGAGAATACCGAGGACATCTACGCCGGGATCGAGTTCCAGGCCGGCACCGCCGAGG
This sequence comes from Gemmatimonadales bacterium, assembly GCA_048499805.1. GTDB lineage: Bacteria > Gemmatimonadota > Gemmatimonadetes > Gemmatimonadales > GWC2-71-9 > JAWXBA01. The sequence goes on from JASNZF010000001.1 coordinate 831,255, forward strand.
TCCAGAAGCTGCTCGCCTTCCTCCAGGGAGAGCTCGGCGTCACCTCGATCCGGTTCCCGGGGACCAGTGCCCTCGGCGTCAAGCCGATCTCCGAGGAGGGCAGCAAGCGCCTCATCCGGAGCGCCATCGAGTACGCCCTCGCCAACAAGCGCAAGAGCGTCACCCTGGTGCACAAGGGCAACATCATGAAGTACACCGAGGGTGGCTTCCGGGATTGGGGCTACGAACTGGTCAAGGCGGAATTCGGCGCGGTGGAACTCGACGGCGGACCGTGGTGCCAGTTGCCGGGCGGGTTGATCGTCAAGGACGTGATCGCCGACGCCTTCCTCCAGCAGATCCTCCTGCGCCCCGCCGAGTACGATGTCATCGCCACGATGAACCTCAACGGGGACTACATCTCCGACGCCCTGGCCGCCCAGGTGGGCGGGATCGGCATCGCCCCCGGCGCGAACATCAACTACCAGACCGGCCACGCCATCTTCGAGGCGACGCACGGCACCGCTCCCAAGTACGCCAACCAGGACAAGGTGAACCCGGGCTCGGTCATCCTCTCCGGCGAGATGATGCTCCGCTACATGGGCTGGACCGAGGCGGCCGACCTGGTGATCTCCTCGCTGGACCGGACCATCGGCCAGAAGCGCGTGACCTACGACTTCCACCGGCTGATGGAGGGCGCCACCCTCCTCAAGTGCAGCGAGTTCGGCCAGGCCATGGTCGAGAACATGGCGGGGTGAGGGGAGCGAGAAGGCAGAAGGGAGAAGCAAGAACTAGAAAGCAGCAAGCAGGAAGCAGGAAGCAACAGGCGGGGAGCGAGAGGCAGGAAAAGGAACGGAACCGTGGCCCGCGAGCGAGGTGCAATGGTTGGTGACCCTGGGGAACAGGGCCCCCTGGCACCGGAGCCGCCCCTGATCGTCGCCTGGACGGGGGCGGTGCTGGTGTTCGCGGGCAGCGACCTGGTGATCGACCTCCGAGGGGAGGCCGACGCAGGGCTGCCTCGCAGGTTGGCCGAACTCGGGCTGGCGGGACCGTTTGCGGTGGTCACGCCGTGCAATCCCAGGGGTCGGGTGGTGGATCCGCAGGAGAATGACCGAAGGGTGGCCGCGGCTGCCGCGGTGCTTGCAGGACGCGGACTGTCCACCGTTCCCGTCGACGGGCAGTCTCCCGACGGGAGCCACCGCGAAGCGGGCTGGGCGGTCTCTGTTGCCAGGCCCGAAGCGCTGGCACTCGCCCGGGAATGGGAGCAGGAGGGGCTCTACTGGTGGGACGGCGCCCGGTTCTGGATCGTCTCCGTCGCAGGGGACTGGCCCGACATCGCGCTGCCGGTCAGGGAATAGGGCATCGATCCGGCGTGCCACCCGCAACCACGAGTCCGCCCCGCCTGGATGCTGCTGGTGCCCCGTTCCTTCTCCCTTCTCCCTTTTCCCTGCTACCTCACCCTCCTCCGCAACGCGGCAAGTGAATCCGCGCTGATTGGTCCCCGCAGCGCCACCTCGATGCTGTCGCCCGCCCGCCGCTGCTCCAGGATCAGCTTGCCGGCCTGTAGCGGGTAGATCACCCGTACCCGGCTGTCGGAGGCCTCCAGCCGATCGGGAACCAGGCCCTCGATCAGGCGCAGGCTGCCTCCCATTCGCGCCACGGCGTCGGGGAAGCTGATCGGCGCGAACGATTCCAGCGAGACCTCCTGCCGCAGGACAGCGGCCTCGGGGGGGCGCGGGGCCGCCGCTGGGGCGGCAGCGCTCCGGAGGTCGGCGCCGCGAGCGGCCGCACCCGGATCCGGCACCACGCGCTCGGCGAGCTTGGCGGCCTCGGCGTCGCTCCGAACCGAGGCGCGGCCCAGTGCATCAGGCTGGTCCCGGGCTGGTGGCGGGATCGGTGCGGCCGGGACTGCCCTGCGTTCCGTGGGTGACTCGGCGCTCCGCTGCGCGGTTGCAGTCGCCGCGGGGTCGGGCTCCGTGGTTCCGGTGGCGAGTGCCACGTCGTTGGCTGCATCGGCAACCGCACCGGTGGTCGGGGCCGCCACGGCGTCCTCGGCCAGCCCGGCGGTCGGCAGCGCTGCGGGGCCGCGGGCCCACCAACCCAACCCGGCTGCCATGGCCACGGTCGCTGCCCAGGCCACCAGCCGGTAGGTGCGGGTGCGGGATCTCCCCCGCAGTGGGGCCACCGCCGCTGCCGGAGCCGGTGCACTCCCGTCCCCGAGCGAGGTGATCATCGCCTCTGCCTCGCCTGCCAGGTCGCGGAGTTCCTGCAGCAGCGCGCGGCACGCTGCGCATTCCTTCAGGTGCGCCTGGATTGGCGGCAACTCCACCGACGGAATCTCGCCGTCGAGCAGCGCGGTCAGCACGCCTTCCTCAAGATGCGACATGACGGGTCCCCTCCTCCTGCCGGTACGCGTCCACGAGGCGGCGGCGTGCCCGCGACAGGGTCGTACCGATCGCCCCCTTGGCCAGCCCCAGCGTGGCGGCAATCTCGTCGTAGTTGAATCCCTCGGCCTTGAGCAGCAGCGCCTCCCGATCCCGGTCGGTCAGCGTATCCAATGCGCGGCGGACCCGGGCCACCGACTCGTCGCGCTCGACGCCCTCGTCGGGTGCCGCCGCGTGGGGCGCCTGCTCGGCCCGGTACAGCTCCAGTCTCCGCCCCTGGCGCACTGCCTTGCGCCCGTCCTCGCGCACCAGGTTGAGCGCCACCGCGAAGAGCCAGGGCCGGGGGTTCCGCGGTGGCGCGGCCACGGCCCGCGCGAAGACTTCCTGTGCCAGGTCCTCCGCGCGGTCGCGATCGCCCGTGCGGCGGAACAGCATCCGCACGAGCGACGCGTGGTATTCCGCGAACAGTCCTGCCAGGAAGTCGGTCATGAGCCCCGGATGTCGCGGACCAGCCGGTCGAGCGCGGCCGCGGAAAGGGTGGTGGCCCCCTCGGGGGAGACCTGGATGCTGGCGCGACCCCCGGCGATGGTCACCCGGTCGGAGGCGGCCAGCGCCTCGCGCAGCTCCGGCAGGGCGCGGGCCACGGCGAACCACGCCGGGCTGTACGGCGCCACCACCACGACCCGGAGACTGTCGTGGTGGTTCACGTCGGTCCACTGCTCGCCATCCCGCACGAACAGCCGACTGCCCGAGCGAAGGACCTCGCGGCCGCTGCTTTGCGCCACCTTGGCCGCCTCGAGATCGGCACGCCGGGACATCCCGGCCACGTTGGCCGTGGCCGCCATGTCCGCGCTGGCTTCGGCGCGCTCGAACGCGGCGCGACCGGACTGGGCCGAGGGCGCCGCCGGTGCCGGCACGGGCTGCCGTCCGTCCCGGGCAACGATCACCCCCGGCTCCTGCACCAGGTAGGAAGTGTACTCGGTGAGGATCCCGTAGCGCTGCCCCAGGCGCCGAATCTCGGCCACGATCCGCTCGCTGGGCCCCTCGAGCCGGAGGGTCCGGGTCAACTCGCCGACCCGGCGGGCCGCCCAGATCGGCGGGATGAAGGCATTGGCGTCCGAGGCGGCCGGGAAGGTGGCCTGGGTCGTGATTCGTTCCCGCCGGCCGAGCCGCTCGCCCTCGATCACCAGGGTCCCACGACCCACGCCGCGATAGCGACCCATCACCACCAGCTCCTCACCGTAGAAGAGGTCCGGCAGCACCGCGGGCGCGGGGTCGTGCAGCGTCACCGGCGCCTCGACGATCCGGAGGCCGGTCAGGGCGGGGTGCGACACCCGGCGGAGGATGCCGCCCACGGCGAGCTCCACGTCGGCGCCGGGCGCCACGTACTCCGCCGCCCCGCGCCCCTCGACGGCGAGGCGATCCAGCAGGTAGGTGTTCACGTCGTGCCCGACCCCGATCGAGAACATCCGGACCCCGGCCAGCCGGCCGCTCGCCAGCGCCGCCAGCTGCTCCGGCGCCTGCTCCCCGACCGTCGGCAATCCATCGGTCATGAACACCGCCACGCCGAGCCGCCCGCTGCCACCCCCGGGCGACTCCAGCACGGCCCGCACCGCACCCTCGATGTTGGTACCTCCACCGGCCGTGAGTCCCTCGACAAAGGCCCGCGCCGCACGCAGCGCCTCCGGAGTGGCCGCGACGAACCCGGGGCGGAACCGGGTCACGCCACTCGAGAAGCTGATCAACCGGAACCGGTCGGTGGGCCGCAGTCCACCCAGGGACTGCAGGAGCGCCGCCCGTGCCTGGTCCATCTTCTCACCGCTCATTGACCCCGAGACATCGACCACGAACGTGAGGTCGCGCGGAATGACGGTGGCGTCCGGCTCTGCGGGAGGCGCCAGGAGCAGCATGTAGAACCCCTCCTCGCCGGTTGCGGCATGGGTCAGCACCGCACTTCCGACCAGCCCGCGCCGCAGTGGCAGGAAGAGCTCCAGGCCACGGCTCCCGCCCTCACTCACCCGCACCGACATGCCGCCACGGTCTCGCGAAACCGCCAGTGGGTGGGTGGGGCTGTAGGGTGTTCCCCACTCCGAGCCACCGGGCAGCCGAACCGTGAGCTGGACCGCCCCCTCCCCACCGCGGGCGCCGTAGGCGTGACGCAGGCGCAGCGCATCTCCCTCGCGAGACAGCACCTGGCTGTAGCGCAGGATGATCCGTCGGGTCTCCCCCGGTTGGATCGGGAAGACCCGGGCCCGGATCAGCCCGTGGCCTGCCAGGGTGATCAGCGCGGGGTCGAGTTGCCGGCGGACGATTTCCTCATAGATGCCCTGCGCCTGCTCGGCGTTCATCATCTCGCCCTTGAGCTCGGTCGCACCGGCAAAGAGGGAGAAGTCGGTGAACACCGCCTCCCCGGGCAGCGGATACAGGTAGGACCCCTCGGCCATCCGGCCCCCGTCGTTGCGGAATCGCTCCTCCACCTCGAACCGCGCGATCCGCCCCTCGATGGTGACGCGCACCTCGGATCCGGTCCGGACCACCGGTCCCGGCTGCCCGGGGAGCGGGCGGACGCCCTCGGGGGGCAGGATCCAGCCTTGGGCACGCAAGGGGACGGGGGCGACGAGGACCAGGGTGCTGAGCACGGCGATGCGGACCGACATGGGATCTCCCGGGTTTGGGTCGGCGGGGAGATGCGCCTGGGGGGGAGAGTTGCACAGCGAGGAGGGTGGAGTGACCTGGAGGAAACGAAGGAGGGCCCGGATCGCTCCGGGCCCCCCATCGCCGCCGTTGCGGTCGCAGGTTGGTCAGGGCTGGAAGGCCACCTTGGTCGGGCTGAGCCGACGGGTGGTGGTGCCGTCGCCGAGCTGGCCGTACTGGTTGTCGCCCCAGCAATAGGCTCGGTTGGTGGTGGTGATCCCGCAGGAGGCCAGGTCGCCGGCGCTGACCGAGGCGAAGGTCAGGCCGCCCGAAGTGGCCGTGGGCGCGTTCACGCTCACTTGGGAGCCGTTCCCGAGCTGCCCGGACCCATTGCGGCCCCAGCAGTAGACCGCCCCACCCGCCGGGCTGGCGCCGGCTGCCGGAGGGGCCCCACCGACGACGCCGCAGGTGTGGTGCATGCCGGCGCTGATGGATTCGAAGACCATCCCACCGGAGACGAGTACCGGCAGGGCGGTGCTGGCGTTGGAACCGTCGCCCAGCTGCCCGTAGGTGTTGTCGCCCCAGCACCAGGCGGCACCGGTGGCCGTCAGGGCGCAGGTGTGTTCATACCCCGCCGCCAGGCGGACGAAGGTCGCGCCGCCGGCGATCGGAGTCGGCACCGATCGGTCGGTGGTGGTCCCGTCGCCGAGCTCGCCGCGCAGGTTCACGCCCCAGCACAGGGTGGTCCCGGCGAGGGTGATGCCGCAGGTGTGCAGGCCACCGACGGACATCTCGCTGAACCGGTTGTCGCCCACCACCTCGACCGGCACCTTGATCACGTCGGTCGTGGCGCCGTTCCCGATCTGGCCGTCGCGGCCGTAACCCCAGCAGTAGATCCGGTCGCTGAGGGTGATGCCGCAGGTGTGATTCCGGCTGACGCCGAGGCTCCGATACGAATGGCCGAGCGACGGGGCCGTCGGCTCCCCCACCTGGGTCGGTGCGGTCAGGTAGGGCGACTGGGTATTGTTGCCGAGGCGCCCGTCGTGGTTGACACCCCAGCAGTAGCCGACGCCAGACAGCGTGACGGCGCAGCCGTGGAACAGCGAGCTCACCGCCTGCTGGAAGGTCAAGTTGCCGGTCGCCGCCGAGGGCTGCGGGAAGGCGTAGACCGGTCCGCTGCCCTGGGGATCCTCGCCGATGCCGAGCTGGCCCTCGCCGTTGTAGCCCCAGCAGTAGAGGACGTTGTCCGTGCTGACGGCGCAGCTGTTGCGCCCGCCGGCGCTCACGTTGGCGTAGGTCACCGTGCTGCCGGCGGAGAACTGCACGCTGCCGGCCGGTGTGGTGGCGCTGGCCACCTTGAGGCCGCCCGCCGGACCGAGGGTCCAGGTGGCCTGGGCAAAGCCGTTGGCATCCGTGGTCGCCACGCTGGGCGAGAGGCTGCCGCTCCCGGCCGTCGCGGTGAAGGCGACCGAGACATTGGGGACCCCGTTGCCGAAGCCATCCACCACCCGCACCCGCAGCGGCTGGGGCAGGGTCACCCCCGGGCTGGCCACCTGGTTGTTGCCACTGACGATCGAGACCGACGTCGATGTCGACGCGCCGCTCGTCGCGCTGAAGGTCACGGCCGGAAGTCCGGGGGAGGTCGCGGTCACGGCCTGTGCGCCGACTCCGCTGCCCAGGGTCCACTGGACGCTGGCCTGTCCGTTCTGGTCGGTGACCACGGTGGAGTTGGAGACGCTGCCCCCGCCGCTCGCCACCGTGAAGGTCACCGGGACCCCCGCCTTCGGGTTGCCCACGGCGTCGGTCACCATCGCGACGATCGGGGCGGCCAGGGGGGCGCCTGCCGTCCCACTCTGGTTGTTGCCGGAGGACGCGCGCAACATCGAGGCGGGGGCTGCGGTGGCAGTCAGCGTGAAGATGACGGCGGGCTGGGAGCCGACCGTGGCCGAGATCCGGTGGCTGCCCAGGGTGTTGCCGAGCCGGAACACCGCCTGCCCGAGACCGGCCTGGTCGGTGGTCGTCGAGGCGGCCACGAATGACCCGCCGCCCGAGAGGACGGCCCACTCGATGGCGACGCCCGGGACGGGAACCCCGTTCTGGTCGATCGCCCGCACGACCACCGGGTCCGCCAGCGTGGCGCCGACCGGGGCGGCCTGCTCGTTACCGGAGACCTGGGTCAGGGAAACAATCCGGGGGCCCGTGGGGCTGCCGGTGTCGCAACTCGCCAGAAGGATGGCAGCACACACCGGGAGCAGGGGCACCGAGAATCGAGAGAAACGGCCGTGCATACCAACCCTCCGAAGTTCAGGCGTCGTCCTGGGAGGACAGCGGGAGAACCTGCCTCGGCCTTCCTCATGTCGTGTCGAGGTAGAGGCCGGTATGTCGTGACTATATTAGCACTTATCCACGCGGCAAGCCAGCGTCAGGCACCCGGGGAGCTGCCGGGGCGGACCCCGGGCTCGAGCCCCACCCCACAACCGGCCGGGTCGCCCGACCCTGGCCAGAAGGGCAAGTTCCAGGCCGATGAGACCCAGGGTCATGCTGGTCGTCGCCGCCGCCCTCTTTTCGACCGGCGGCGCGGCAATCAAGGCGGTGGAGCTCTCGGGGCTCCAGGTGGCCAGCTTCCGGTCGGGAATCGCCGCGTTGGCGCTGCTCCTCCTGTTGCCCGAGGCCCGGCGAGGGTGGGGGTGGCGGCCGCTGCTGGTCGGGGTGACCTACGCCGGGACGATGGTCCTGTTCGTCCTGTCCAACCGCCTCACCACCAGTGCCCACGCCGTCTTCATTCAGGCGACCAGCCCGGTGTACCTGGTGGTGCTCGCCCCGTTGCTCCTGGGAGAGGCCAACCGCCGGCGCGACCTCTGGTTCATGATCCCCCTCCTCGCCGGGCTGGCCTGCTTCCTGGTCGGTGGTCAGGTGCCCCTGCGGACCGCACCCGATCCGCGCACCGGCAATCTCCTCGCGGCGGCGTCCGGCGTCTGCTGGGCTTTCACCACCATCGGCATGCGCTGGCTCGCCACGGGCGAGGAGCGAAAGGGCACCCTGTTGGCGGCGATGGTATCGGGGAACCTTCTGGCGTTCCTGGCGGTGCTCCCCTTCGCGCTCCCGCTGGGGGGCGCCGTGGCGCCCACCGACTGGGGGGTGCTGCTCTTCCTCGGCCTCTTCCAGATTGCGCTGCCGTACACCCTTATCTCGCGGGCGATGGGGCGGGTCACCGCCCTCGACGCCTCGCTCATTTTCCTGATCGAGCCCGCCCTGAGCCCGGTCGTCGCCTGGGCGGTGCACGGTGAGATTCCCGGTCCCTGGCCGATCTTCGGGGCGGCCCTCATTCTGGTCACCACGGTGGTCCGGGTGGTGGGCGACATGCGGCAGATCCCGACCCTTGACCCCCCCGCGGCCGCGGCCTAACTTTGTCGGTCTGGATCGGCAGGGCACCAGCTTCGTGGTGGTTGTAGCTCAAGTGGTTAGAGCGCCGGACTGTGGCTCCGGAGGTTGCGGGTTCAAGTCCCGTCAGCCACCCTGCAGGAGCGCAAGGCAGTCGAAGGTCCGTAGCTCAATTGGTAGAGCACCGGTCTCCAAAACCGGGGGTTGCAGGTTCGATTCCTGCCGGGCCTGTGCAGGACGCGATGGCGCTATCGTCTAGAGGCCTAGGACACAGCCCTCTCAAGGCTGGAACACGGGTTCGAATCCCGTTAGCGCTATACCGGCGGGGGAAGTGGTCGGCGCGACGCTCCCGCGGTGGAACACCAGGGCGAAGGACCCGCGGGAACCCGGCCCCATCGTCTATCGGTTAGGACGCGACCCTTTCAAGGTCGAGAGACGGGTTCGATTCCCGTTGGGGCTATACGGGATGCGCGCCGCTAGCTCAATTGGCAGAGCAAGTGACTCTTAATCACTAGGTTGTAGGTTCGATTCCTACGCGGCGCATCGGCGCAACGGCCACCCCCCGGGTGGCCGTTGCGCGTTCCGGGGGCGCCGAGTCGCGCCGCTTGCTGCCACCGCGCCGTGGGCCTTACCATTCGCGGAATGCCCACCCGTCCGCACCCGCCTCCGCCCGCCCGACTCCTGATCGTCGATCGCGACCGCGAGGCGAACGCCGACTACCTCCGCGAACGACTCCCCGGCCTCGAGATCCGCACCGCCGAGCGCGCCGCGCTGGTCCCCGCCGACCTCGCATGGGCCGACGCCTACCTGGGATTCCGGCCCCCACCTCACCTCGGGCTCGAGGGAGTCTCCTGGGTGCATTGCACTGGCGCTGGCGTCGACGCCTACCTCTTCCGCCGCCCCTTCCCGGCGGGCACCCTCCTGACCCGAACCGACGAGCCCTTCGGGGGACAGATCGGGGAGTGGTGCCTGGCCCGCGCGCTGGTGGTGAACCAGCAGGTGCGTGAACTTGCCGCCGACCAGGCCCAGCGTCGCTGGGCCCAGCGCCATCTCCGGCCGTTGCGCGGCTCGCAGGTGCTCGTGGTGGGGACCGGTGAGGTGGGGCAGGGGATCGCCACCGCGTTCGCCAGTGCGGGGTGCCCCGTCTCGGGGGTCTCGCGATCGGGTCGCGCGGTCCCGCCGTTCGACACCGTGCACCCCGTGTCGGAATTGGCGGACCGCGCTGCCCGCGCCGAGTTCCTGGTGCTCGCGCTGCCCCTGACGGAGGACACCTTTCACCTGGTTGACGCTGGCGTCCTGGCCCGCTGCCGTGGCGCGATCCTGATGAACGTCGGGCGCGGGCCGTTGCTCGACGAGGCCGCGGTGGTCCCCGCGCTGGATGCGGGGCAGCTCCGTGCCGTCGCGCTGGATGTGTTCGAAACCGAGCCCCTCCCCGCGGCGTCCCCGTTGTGGGGGGATTCCCGGGTGATGATTTCGCCCCACATCGCCGGGATCACCACCGTGGCCGGGGCCGGGGAAAGCTTCCTGCAGGTGTATCATGCATTGGCCCGGGGCGAGGCCCCGGCATTGGCGGTGGACTGCGCGCGAGGCTACTGAGCCGGATCGCCCGCCCCCCTCCGCTTCTCCCTTCTCACTTCTCACTTCACACTTCTCATGCGCATACTCGTCACCGGCGGCGCAGGATACATCGGCAGCCACACTGTCCTCCTGCTCCTGGAGGGGGGGCACGAGGTGGTGGTCGTCGACAACCTCAGCAACAGCAAGCCCGAGGCGCTCCGGCGGGTGGCGGAGCTGGCGGGGCGCGCCGCCACCCTCCACGAGGTGGACATCCTCGACCGGCCCGCGCTCGATCGCGTCTTCGCCGACGCGACACCGGACGCCGTGATCCACTTTGCCGGGCTCAAGGCGGTCGGCGAATCGGTTCGTGAGCCGATGCGCTACTACCGCAACAACGTCGCGGGCACCGTGACCCTGCTCGACGCCATGGAGGCGCACGGGGTGCGGACCCTCCTCTTCAGCTCCAGCGCCACCGTCTATGGCGATCCCCATGCGGTGCCGATCCTCGAGGACTTCCCGCTCTCGGCCACCAACCCCTACGGCCGCTCCAAGCTGATGATCGAGGAGATTCTCCGGGACCTCCACGCCAGCGCGCCGGCCTGGTCGATCGGGATCCTCCGCTACTTCAACCCGGTCGGCGCCCATGAGAGTGGCCGCATCGGCGAGGATCCCAATGGCCTGCCCAACAACCTGCTCCCCTACGTCACCCAGGTGGCGGTGGGCCGGCTCGCCGAGGTCTCGGTCTTCGGTGGCGACTACCCGACGCCCGACGGCACCGGGGTGCGCGACTACATCCATGTCGTCGACCTGGCCCATGGCCACCTCAAGGCGCTCGAGTACCTGGTGCGCGGACCCGGGCTGCTGACCTGCAACCTCGGCACTGGCGCCGGGGTCTCCGTCCTCGAGATGATCGCCGCGATGGAGCGCGCCGCCGGCCGGGCGATTCCCCACCGCATTGTCGATCGCCGCCCCGGGGATGTCGCCCGCTGCTACGCCGACCCCGGCCTGGCCGGCCGGCTCCTCGGGTGGACCGCCTCGCGCGGGCTCGACGCCATGTGTGTCGATGCGTGGCGCTGGCAGCGCGACAACCCGGACGGCTATCCCGCAACGTGACCGACCCGCGCCCGGTCTACCAGTCGCGCCTGGAGTCGCGGCACCGCCAGCTTCGGGAACTCGATCGGCGCCATCGCTGGCTCGGACCGGCGCGACTCGCCTGCTTCGCCCTCGCGGCGGCCACCGCCTGGCTGGCCGCGACCCGGCCCGGGGTGTCGTCGGGGTGGGTCCTCCTGCCGGTGGCCGCCTTCGCCGCGCTGGTCCTGCTCCACATCCGGGCACGCACCGCCACCGCCCGGGCTCGCCGGGGGGCGGAGTTCCTCTCCCGGGGACTCGCGCGCCTCGATGGCACCTGGCCGGGCCAGGGGCCCTTCGGCACTGCGTGGGTGGAGCCGGGCCATCCCTTTGCCGTCGATCTGGACCTCTTCGGTCGCGGGTCGCTGTTCGAGTTGCTCTGTGAGGCGCGCACCGTGGCCGGCGAGCGCACCCTGGCCGGGTGGCTGCAGCATCCCGCCGACGCCGCCACCATCCAGGCGCGGCAGGCGGCGGTCGCAGAGCTTGCGCCCCGGGTGGAGTTTCGAGAATCGCTGGCAGTCCTCGGGCAGGAGGTACGTACCACCTTCGATGAGCGCACCCTGGTCCGCTGGGCCGAGTCGGAGCAGCCACCCTTTCCCGCCGCCACCCCGTGGATGTGCCGGATCGCGGTGGCCGGTGTCCTGGTGGCGGTCCCCGGCGCCCTGGCAGGCTGGTGGTCGGCGCTTCCGGCACTCGCCGCCGTGACAGCGGTGGCCGTCGTCGGTGCCCTGCATCGCCGGCAGGTGCAGGCGGCGATCGAGGGGGTCGGGGCCGCCGGTCGGGAGCTGGCCGACCTGGCGGAGCTGGTCGAGCGACTCGAGGCGGAGCCGGTGGAGACACCGCTGCTGGCGGGGTTGCGCCGCCGGCTGACCGCGGGGGACCGACCCGCCTCCCTCCACATCTGGCGGTTGCGCCGCCTCATCGGGCTGCTCGACTCGCGCGGCAACCAGCTGGTGATGCTGGTACTGCCCCTGCTCCTCTGGACCACCCAGCTGGCGGTGGCGATCAGTCGCTGGCGTCGAGAGGTTGGGCCGGCCGTGGCAGGATGGGTGGAGGCCGCGGGCGAGTATGAGGCGCTGGCTTCCCTGGGGGGCTACGCCTTCGACCATCCCGATGCCGCCCTGCCCGAGATCATGGACGGGGCCGGGTTGCAGGCCCGGGATCTGGGCCATCCCCTCCTCCCCGGCGGTGGGGTCCGCAACACCGTCACGCTGGGGGGGGAGTGCCAGTTGATGGTGGTGAGCGGGTCCAACATGTCGGGGAAGAGCACCCTGCTTCGGTCAGTGGGGACGGCGGTGGTGATGGCCCAGATGGGCGCGCCGGTCTGCGCGACCCGGCTCGTCCTCGAGCCCCTCGCGCTGGGCGCCTCGATCAGCACCCACGATTCCCTGCAGGAGGGCAGCTCCCGGTTCTACGCCGAGATCTCGCGGCTCCGGCAGATCCTCGACCTTGCGGCGGGGACGCCTCGGCTCCTGTACCTCCTCGACGAACTCCTCAGCGGCACCAACAGCGACGATCGCCGCCTCGGTGCCGAGGCCGTCGTGCGCCGGCTGACCGATCTGGGCGCGCTTGGCATCCTCACCACCCACGACCTCGCCCTGTCACGCATTGCCACCGACCTGGGGCACCGGGCCGTCAACGTCCACTTCCGCGATCACTTGGAGGGCCAGCAGATGGTGTTCGACTACCGGATGCATCCGGGCGTGGTCGAGCGCGGCAACGCCCTGGCTCTGATGCGGTCGATCGGGCTGGAGGTGTGAGGGGCGGGGAACAGGGACTGGGCACTGGGGACTAGGGACTTGAGACCAGGGGCTTGGGGTTTGGGACCTGGGAACCGATGACCAGGTGTGGCGCTCCCGAGCCCCCAGCCCCCAGCCCCCAGCCCCTGACCCCTACCCCCGAGCCACCAATTCCTCGTCACCTAGAACCGAATCCGCACCCCCAGCGCCGCCACCGGGTAGTACTTGGTCCACCGCTCGTGGTCGTCGATCCAGGCCCGGACCTCCGCCTGCTCGTCCTGGACCGCCTGGTCGAACTCGGCCTTTTGCACTCCGGTGAGACTGGTCGTCCCCGAGAGGGTGACCGTCGGCGTCCCGCTGAACGCGACCCCGGCCTCGAACGCGATCCCCACCGACCCACTGCTGTTCAGGCCGAACCCGAGGTACGGCGCGGTGGACTTGGACCACTCCAGGTCGCCGCGGAGCTCCTGGATCTGGCTGGAGCTGTAGGTGCGGGTGCCGATCTCGATGGTGCCGGTGTTGGTGGCCACCGCCGAGGCGGTGTTCTCGTTCAGCAGCATCCCGCC
>JASNZF010000002.1:0-719368 GCA_048499805.1 Gemmatimonadales bacterium
CGCCCCCTACGGCACCAGGGCTGGCTTGGCCGCCTGCTGCCGGGCCTTGAGGTGTTCCTCCATCTTGAGCCGCGGGATCCCCTCCCGCATCCAGTCCGGTGCTTCCTGCCCGAGCAAATAGTGCCCGAACCACTCTCCCATGCGGACCGCGTAGTCCTTCTGGTTGCGGGGCAGGGAGAGGCCGTGGTTCTCGCCGACATACTGGAGCAGGATCACTTCCTTGCCCAGCTGCCGCAGGGTGTTGAAGTAGGTGATCCCCTGGTTGAAGTCCACCGCCCCGTCCTTCTCGTTGTGGAGCAGCAGGAGCGGGGTCGTCACCTTGTCGGCGTGGAAGGCCGGGGAGTTCCGGATGTAGGCGTCGTAATTCTCGATGAAGTTGCCCAGGAAGCGGCCCTGGGAACTCTCGAAGATCCCCTGGTTGGTGTTGCCGGAGTTCCAGTAGACCGAGCTGTACATGCTGACCATGTCGGTCAGCGCCGCCCCCGCCACCGCGCTGGCGAACATGTCGGTCTGGGTCACCAGGAAGGCGGTCTGGTACCCGCCCCACGAGTGGCCGTGCAACCCGACCTTGGTGATGTCCACGATCCCGGTGGCCGCCGCCGCCCGGACCGCGGGCAGCACCGTCCAGACCGCCGACATCCCCGGATCGTTGAGCTTGTACACGATGTCGGGCATCAGCACCGCGATCCCCTTGCTGGTGTACACGCTGGGGTTCAGGGCCCGGGTCTCGTTGGGTGTGGCGTACTGGTGCAGGCTCTGGGAGAGCTTCTCGTAGATGTACACGGTGGTGGGATACGCCTGTCCCTCCCGGTATCCGGCCGGCAGGAACAGCGCCGCCTGGAGCGAGTCACCCTTGTCGCTGACGTAGTTCACCAGCCGCGCCCCCGGCGACCAGGCATACTCCCGCTGCTGGGGATTGGCTTCGGTCAACCGGTTGGGCGACTGGAACCCGGCGCCGGCAGCCCAGTAGTCCGGGAACTCGGTAAAGGTCTGCCGGGTCCAGACGAACCGCTCGGCGTCCCGGGCCCGGCTCACCTGGACCTTGGCGTCACCCCACAGGTACCGCTCCGCCCCGGGACGGCCCGGGGCGACCCGGGCGATCCCCTCGCGCTTGGTCCACTCCCCATAGGCGTGCAGGAAGAGCGGCTGCGCCAGGTCGATCCCGCGCTCCTTCGGGTCCCAGACCAGCCGCTGGCGGTACCGGATCCCCTCCCGGCGGCCGTCGGCGGTCAGGTTGACGGCCCGGCCCGTCCGGACCGGAACCTGCCAGACATCCCAGCCATCCGACAGCAGGACCGAGGCCGACCCCTTCGCCCAGCCGATGGGGTTGACCGGAGGCCGGTCCACGTTGTGGTCGTCCTCGACGTTCACGAAGCTCACGGGCAGGCCGGCGGTGATGTTGCGAGAGGCACCGGTCGCCATCTCCTGGACGTGGTAGTGTCCATCGTTCCAGTAGAGCAGCTGGTTGCCGTCGGGGGAGGGAAGCGCCAGGAACCGCTGCTCCCGGAGCGCCAGTCGCCGCGTGCCAGTGATGGCGTCGATGACCCAGACGTCTCGCCGGTTGCCGCCGGCCGTCCCGTTCTCATGCTCATACGCCCGGGAGTCATTCCCGATCGCCCAGCGATCGCCGGGGGCAACGCTGACGCTGCGCACCGAGTCGGTGGCGAGCTGGACGACCCGGTTCTCGCGAATCCGGAAGCTTGCGAGGTAGCTGAAGTTGCGGTCCTGGGACTCCTGCACCTGCTGGAGCGACTGCAGCCGGGGCTCCCGGCCGTGCCAGATGACCAGGGTCGGCAGCTCGTCCTCGCCGCCCGCGGGGGCGGGGCGCTGCATCGCTCCCGGGGTGCCGGCCACCGGCCGCACGTCCGGCCGCTGGCCCGCGCTGGCCGGCTTCTCGGCCAGCCCGAAGTAGAGGGCAGAATGGTCGCGCGCCCACGTCGGGGTCCGGGTGGAGCTGATCGCCAGGCCCTCCGGCACCCCCGATGCGCCCGTCACGATGGTGCGGGCCGGGGAAGCGGCACCGGCGTTGGCAAAGCCGAGGACTGCCCAGGTGGTGTCGCGGCCGGCGCTGTCGATGGTCGCGCGCAGGGCGGCGAGGGCCAGGCCGCTGTCGGCCCACTGCATCCGCCGGTAGAGGGCGGCGTCGCTCTCGAGCACCCGGGTCAGGTCGGTCCGCAGGTTGCGCAGGTGGATGCCATTGCCCAGGCGGTCGCGGGCGTCGATCGCCATGGCGAGCCAGTCGCCAGAGTCATCGAACGAGAAGTCGGCGACGTTGCCGATGTTCACGACGGTGGTGGAGCCGAGCTGGTGGAGCAGCAGGTCGGTGCCACTCGACGCGCTGGAAGCCTGGGCTGCGCCGGCGCCGCCACCGGCACCACTCCCGCCGCTGGCCCCGGCCCCGCCGCCCGATTCGGGCGCGTACCCCTGCATCGCCAGCCACCGGGGCTGGTCGCCGCCGAACGCCACCCGACGGATCTTCTCGAACTCGCGCGACTCGCCGGTGGCCACGTTTACCACCACCGCCCGGGACTGGACCGGCCGGCGCGCGGTCCGCAGCCGCTTGGCCTCGTCCGCCGTGGGATAGGCCAGGTACGCCAGCCACTTACCGTCGCCCGAGAGCTGGAGGCCGGCGCCAACCCCGCCGCCGGAGGGAAGCTCACCCACGGCGAACCGGCGCTCGCTGCCCGCGCCGGTCGGACGGATGACGACCTCGGCGTTGCCCTCGTTGGGTGAGATGAGGTACGCGAACCAGCCGCCATCGTGGGAAAGCGCGGTGGCCCGGATCGTCTTCCACCCCTTGAGCGCCTCGGCATCGAGGACCTTGCCCGCCGCCGCAGCGGCCGGGGTCGGGAGCTGGGCGGTCGCGGGGGTGGCCACGACCACCGCGGCCAGGACAAGAAGCGTGGCACGGAGCGGTGCTGGGAACACGGTCAACTCGGGGGTAGGGGGAAGCCTGATTATACGGTTCGGGGGCGGGAGAGACTAGGGGTTGGGGACTGGGGAATGGGGAATGGGGATAAGGACAGGCGGGAGGCAGGGAAAAGAAAGAGGCCCCTGGGAAGGGCCTCGAAATCCTGCTCGGGTCCGCAGAGCCACTGGTCGGATTTGAACCGACGACCGCTCGATTACGAATCGAGAGCTCTACCCCTGAGCTACAGTGGCGGTGAGGGATGCCCTGGCGCGGACTCGAACCGCGATGCCTTTCGGCACTACCCCCTCAAGATAGCGTGTCTACCAATTTCACCACCAGGGCGGCGGCGGGAACATAGTCGCCTGAGGCGGGGGGGTCAATTCCGGGGGCGCGGGGCAGGGGGGCAGGGGGGCCGGCAAGCCACACCTGTTCTCGCGAGTGGCGCTGGCTTGACAGGCCCCGGCAGTTTCACATCTTCGCCCCGCTGCCCCGCTGCCCCGCTGCCCCGCTGCCCCGCTGCCCCGCTGCCCCGCTGCCCCGCTGCCCCGCTGCCCCGCTGCCCCGCTGCCCCGCTGCCCCGCTGCCCCGCTGCCCCGCTGCCCCGCTGCCCCGCTGCCCTCCCGCCTACCCCTTCACATATACCAGCTTGCGGGTCACCGGCCGGCCGCCGGTCGTGGCGATCGACTGTTCGGCGATCATCTGGCTGCCGTCTTCGCTGAGGTAGCGCTTCTCGCTGAAGGTGACCAGCACCACGCCATTGTCGGTGTTCGCCGAGCCACTGCCCTCGGTAATGAGCTGGGCGCCCTCCCACCGCGAGGTGGTCTTGAGCCTGGCCGGGGTCTGGGAGCGGGGGGCGAAGAAGTCGTTCTCGCTCTCGGAGCCATCGAGCTTGAACTTGAACCCCTCCTTGATCCCGTTGGTGGTCTGGTCGAGTTGCAGCACTCCCTTGTCGATCTTGATCGTCAGGGTCTGCTCGACGCCCTGCCGACCCTGGCCCGGGACGACCGGGGCGATGCCGGGGGTCCCGCCGAGGCGTCCGGCCGAGGCGTCGCCGGGGCGACGGGAGTTCTGGGTGGGCCGCATCTGCCGCAACTGCGGCGGAGGCGTCACGGGACCCTCGCTCAGTTGGGCGTCGTACTTCCACTTGCCCGAGAAGTCCGGGTGGTCCTGGGCCGAGGCGACGGGGACGGCGGCCAGCGCGAGGCCGGCGAGGAGACAGGTGAGAGCGCGCATGGGCGGCTCCTGCAGCTGAGGTGACACGGGGCATGGTCCGGAAACAAATCGTTAGATACTGCGGAGCGCCGCGCTGGTCAATCCCCGAAAATGCGACTGCCCCCGGGGGGATTCCCGGGGGCAGCGCGGAGATGTCGGAGGCATGCCCCTACGTTCGATGTCTGGCCGGCGCGGGCATGCCGGAGGCATGCCCCTACTGCTTGATGTACACCATCTTGCGGGTGTTCTCGCCCTGGCCCGTTGTGGTGGTGGTCTCCACCGTCATGGTCTTGCCGTCGGCGCTCAAGGAACGGACCTCGTGCGTCGTGATCTGCATGTCGCCGTTCGGGGTCGAGATCTTCGCCGTACCGTGGGTGACCAGGGTCATCCCCTCCCACACCGTCGTGCTGGTGACCTCGCCACCCATCCGGCCGCCCATCGGGTTCTTGGAGGCGGCGCCGCCGATGGCGTAGTTCATGACCCGCTCCGCGCCCTGGGCCATCATCGTGAGCTTGAGCGTCGTGGCGTCGTGCGCAATCGTGACCTCCTGCGCTCCGGCCCCGCCGCCCATCCCTCCGCCGGCCCGGCCACCGCCTCCCCCCCCGCCACCACCGGCACCGCCACCCCCACCCATCCCCCCGCCCATCTGGCTCTGGGCCGGGTCCAGCTTCCAGGTTCCGGAGAAATTGGGCTTGTCCTGCGCCCCGGCCGTCTGGGCGAGCACTCCCAGCAAGGCAAGGGTTCCGACTGCTCGAAGGGCTGTACGCACGCGATGCTCCTGGCTGCGTTGGGGGGATGGTACGCGGGATTCGTCCCGCAAGCCCCACATACGTGGGAGGGGAGGGCGATGTTAAGGGGGGCAGTGGGGCAGCGGGGCAGGGGGGCAGGGGGGCCGGAGAAGCAAGACCGGTTCTCGTACGGGGCAATATTGACAGGCCCTGGCAGTTTCACATCTTCGTTCCGCTGCCCCGCTGCCCCGCTGCCCCGCTGCCCCGCTGCCCCGCTGCCCCGCTGCCCCGCTGCCCCGCTGCCCCGCTGCCCCGCTGCCCCGCTGCCCCGCTGCCCCGCTGCCCCGCTGCCCCGCTGCCCCGCTGCCCCGCTGCCTACCCAACCACCTCGCGCCGAGTGGCCAGGGCCCGTACCAGGTCGGTCTGGGAGATCACCCCGACCATCTTGCCGCCCTCTTCCACGAACAGGCGGTGGACCTCGCCGTAGAGCATCTGCTGGGCGACCTCGTGGATCGTCGCCGAGGGGGCCACCATCAGGGGGCGTGGCGTCATCAGCTCGCTCACCGGGGTGTTGTCGATCAGGTTGCGCCGGTCGGTGCCCGCCGACTCCGCCTCGGCCTGGAGGATGTCCGAGGTCGAGATCACTCCCACCACCCGCTCGGTCTCGTCCACCACCGGTAACCCCGACACGTGGAGCTCTGCCATCAGGGCGATGGCCTCGGCGACCATCTGGTCCAGATAGATGGTCCGGACATTGGTCTGCATGACATCGGCGACGCGCATTGAGAGCTCCTTGCTGGGGTCACCCGGAAGATGCCTCCGGGTGACCCAAACCAGCATGAACGATTCGTGAGCGCGCCTTTACGAAAGGGGCGCCAGCGCTTCCTCGAGCGAGGGACGGCGCTCCTCCAGCCAGGCCGGCAGCGCCAGCACCTGTCCCAGCCGCTCCACCGGCTCGTCCACCCCGAACCCGGGGCCGTCGGTGGCGATCTCGACCAGCAGCCCGTCGGGCGACCGGAAGTAGATCGACTGGAAGTAGGTCCGGTCCATCACCGGCGAAACCCGGATCCCCTGGCCGAGCAGGTGCTCGCGCCAGGCGGCCTGCTGGTCGGCGCTGGCGGCGCGGAACGCCACGTGGTGGGTCTGGCCGGTGCCACCGCGGGCCTCCTTGTAGCTGCTCGGCCAGCCGAACAGCGTCATGCTGCTGCCCGGCGTCACCGTCTCGCCGTCGTAGTGGGCCCAGAAGTGGTGCGGGATGCTCAGCTCATCCTGGTTCACCGTCTGCTTGACCCGGTACAGTCCCAGCGCATGGGTGTAGAACCGGTGCGAGGCATCGATGTCGTCGGTGATAGCCGAGACGTGGTGGATCCCCGTGATCGCCATCGCCGGCGTGATCGTGGGCACCGGCTCCGGCCACCCCTGCTCGGCAAAGGCGCGGCCCTCGAGGCTGCGCTGCAGCTGCGCCTCGTCGGGGGTCACCACGCTCCGGCCCAGGAGCCCCTCGGGCTCGTCGGTGGCGTAGCCGGGGCCCCGGGTGGCCAGCTCCAGGATCTGCCCGTCGGGATCGGCAAAGTACAGGCTGATGAAGTAGCCCCGGTTGATCGGACCGGTGACCCGGACGCCGGCGTCGGTCAGCCGCCGCTTCCACTGCAGGATCGCGTCGAGGTCCTCGACGCCCAGCGCCACGTGGTGCACGCCGCCGATGCCGGGCGCGCCGCGCGGCACCCCCTTCCACTCGAAGAAGGTGAGCAGGGTGCCCGGCGCGCCGGTCGGGTCGCCGAAATAGAGGTGATACGAGGTCGGGTCGTCGAAGTTCACCGTCTTCTTGACGAGGCCGAGCCCCAGCAGGTCGCGGTAAAACCCGAGGGTGCGTGCGGCGTCGCCGGACACCATGGTGACGTGGTGGAACCCGAGGGTACTCAGTGGACTGTTCATGATCCCTTCTCCTTCGTGCTGGCGTCTGCCGCCAGCTTCCTGCCGAGCCAAGTGGTCGCGTCCCGCAGCTCGGCCTGCGTGATCGTGTGTCCGGCTGGATACGCCTGCGCCGTCAGGTCGGCGCCGGCTGCCCTGAGCGCCGCCCAGCCGGACGTCGCGTGCGCAAAGGGAATGGCGGGGTCCTCGGTGCCGTGGCCCCAGAAGACCGCCGTGCCCGCCACCGTGCCGGGCGTGGCCGCCACGGTGGGGTGGGAGGCCAGGAACCCGCTCAGGTTCATCACCAGCGGGATCGTGCCCGGGTGGCGGAGCGCGTGGGCCAGCGCCGAGGTGCCGCCCTGGGAGAACCCGCCCAGCAGCAGCGGGCCGGGGGCCACGGGCAGGTGGCTGGGGAGTTCGGCCAGGAACTCCGCCAGGGCCTGCTGGCCCTGCTCGAAGCTTTCGGGCTCCGGGGTCGTGCCGCTCAGGAACCGGTACCAGGCCCAGCCCGGCCCGTAGCCCCAGGGGGCGCCGGGGAAGGGGGCCCGGGGCGAGACGATCATCGCCTCGGCGGGGAAGTGGGGGGCCAGCCCCATCAGGTCTTCCTCGTGGCTGCCGCGGCCGTGCAGGAGCACGATCAGTGGCGCGCCGTCGGCTGCGTCGTCGGGGATCCGGGCCAGCGAGTGGAGCATTGTCAGGTCTTCCTTTCAGGCGCCGCCGTGGCGGCGGTCTTGCCAAGTTTCCGGAGCAGCGCGTAGGCCTGGGCGCGTTCCTCGGCGGTCAGCCCCCGGGTGGCGCTGGCGATGGCGCGGGCGTGGGCGGGGAAGTGCTCCGCCACGAATGCCCGTCCCTTCGGGGTCAGCGCCGCGAACGAGCTGCGGCGGTCGTCGGGGCAGGGGCGCCGGGTCACCAGCCCCTGCTTCACCAGCCGGTTCACCACCCAGGTTACCCCGCCGGAGCTGACCAGGATTCGTTCCTGGAGCTCGCCCTGCCGCATGTCGCCCCGATGGTAGAGCGCCTCCAGCACCCCGAACTCGGCCACCGTGATGCCGTGCCGGGCGATATCGGCCTCGGCGTGGGCGCTGATGGCGGCGTGGGCGCGGGCCAGCGCGATCCAGAGGTGGAGGGGGGTCGTTGACATATCTTAGAACTAAGATAATGGGGCAAGGGGCTAGGGGCTAGGAGCTGGCAGTTCCCTAGTCCCGAGTTCCCGGTCCCCCGCTCCCGTTCCCCATTCCCCGTTCCCTATTCCCCGTCACCCCGCTACCTTACCCATCCCGAAAACACGGGACGTAGCGCAGCCCGGTAGCGCACCTGAATGGGGTTCAGGGGGTCGCGGGTTCGAATCCCGCCGTCCCGATGGTTCTAAAGCAAAGTTGCATTACAAGTTCGGGGGCGAGCCAGACATCTGCGTCTGGCTCGCCCTTCAACTTTGTGCGCCAGGAGTGTGCGAGTGATCCCTGCCCCCCCGAGACAGCTCTTTGCACTCCTGATCCTATCTTCTGATCCCACCGCGCAGCCCCCTGAACCTCCGATACTCCTCAAAGAGCCTCTTGGGCGGTAGCCTGTGCGGGCGGTCCCGAACCCTGGACGGACTATGCCGCAGGCTGGCCGGGTGAGTCAGGGCCGGGAAAGAGAGGTGCCGTACTCTGGACGGGCGCGACCAGGCCATGGAACCGCGAGGCGGCGCCGAGCAAGGGAGGTGCAGCACGCTGGACGCGGGTGACCGTGGCAAGGAGGAGCGCGTCCGTGCCAAGGACAAGCGAGTCAGCGCCCAGCAAGAGGAGTGCAGCCGTCTGGAAGAGCGGTACCGCGCCAAGCTCCAGCCGTCCCCGCCCCATAACCAGCGATACCGCGTCGCCCAACACCGGTACCGCCTCAACCACCAGCGAGACATCTCGTACCTGTTCCTCCGCCGGGCCGCCCATCGGTTCTCCGGCCCGGACTCAGTTCCCCAGCGCCCGCCGGAGCGCCGCTGCCCCGCCGACCACCGGCAGCGTGATCGACGTCCCCGCCAGGTCCACCGTCAGTTCCGTTCCCGCCGCCGGCCAGAGCGTGAACTCCCGGTCGCTGGAGAAGATCATCAGGCCGAGCCGCTTGCCCGGCGGGATGACCTGGTCGTCGGGCTGCAGGTCGAAGGTCAGGGTCACGAACTCCCCCGGCCGGAGCGGCGTGCCGCGCCCCTTCGAGTTGTAGTCCCCCCCGCGCCTCAATTGCTTTGCATTCTGCGGGTCGGCCCAGCTCCGGGTAATCAATCCCGCTCGGCCCGACGAACCCACCCGCGCGGTGTCGAACGGCAGCGCCACCAGGTACACCGACAGGTTCGCCGCCGGCTTGCTCGACGCCAGCCGGATGGTCACCCTGGGGGTGCCGGACAGGTGAACCGAATCGGCCAGGAGCGGCGTGGCGTACAGCAACCGATTTGGCGACGCCGCGGCGGTGGCCAGCGCCATGCTGCTGTACTGCACGTCATCCACCAGCCGCTCGGTCACCGGCCCAGCCGAAGCCGTCCATCCCAGCGCACCGACGGTGGCGCCGCCTGCCGCCGGATGGAGGGTGACCGGTGCGCTCCCCGGCACCGGGTAGTCCGGATACGCCGTCGGCGCCGCGCCCCGCGGCAGCCCCTCGCGCATGATCAGCGCCCGGGGCGCCCGGTCGATGCCATTGTCCACGCCGTAGAGGTAGTGGCTCCACCACTGGTTCATCACCTCCATCGGCGGCGCGCCACCGTGGCCGCCCTGGTGGAGGTAGAGCATGGCGGGAGACTTCCGCGCCTTGAGCGCCTCGTAGATCCGCACCGAATGGTCGGGCGTGACATTCCAGTCGTTGGTGCCGTGCGCCAGCAGAACCGCAGCGCGGATCTTCTTGACCTTGGGCAACAGGTCGCGATCCGCCCAGAAGCTGTTGTAGTCGCCACTGGCCCGGTCGCTGTGCCGGACAAAGAGGCCGTCGCGGATCAGTGCATCGCAGGTCGGCCGAGTGGCGGGATCGCCGCTGTGCACGAAGTCGTACAGGACGCTGACGTCCTCGCCGAGGTACCCGCCCGGCGACCGGACCAGGCCGTTGCTGCGGTAGTAGTGGTAGTAGGAGGTGTTCGGCGCGATCGGGATGATCGCCTCGAGCCCCTTGACCCCGGTGGTGGCCGCCGCCAGCGGCAGGGTGCCGTTGTACGACGTCCCCGTCATCCCGACCTTGCCCGTCGTCCAGGTGGCCTTGACCTCGACGTCGCCATCAATCGTCGTGTACCCCTTGGCTCGGCCGTTGAGCCAGTCGATCACCGCCTTCGGGGCATGCTCCTCCGGGCGCCCGCCCACCGTCGGGCACCCCTGCGAGAGCCCGGTCCCCGGCGCCTCGGAGTGCACCACCGCAAACCCGCGCGGCACCCAGGTCATCACCTCCGCGTTCGAGATCCGGGGACGGACCGCCCGGAACGGAATGACCGGCATCGGGTCCCGGGAGGTGAAGCCCGCGCCGAGCTCCGACTTCACATCCCAGAAGCCGATCGTCGAGCTGCCGGTCCCGGCAAAGTACGGCGACGAGGCGAAGATCACCGGGACCTTGAGCCCCTCGGTCTCGGTCTGGACCTGGCGGGTAACCGCCACGTGGACCCGGTCCTTCCGGCCGTCCTGGTCCGAATCGAAATCGGTGACGACCCAGAGTTCCTCCCGGATCCACCGCGCGCTGTCGGCAAACGCCGGCACCACCTGCGCCTGGCCGTTCTGGAAGACGGGGCCGGCCTTGGCCTGGGCCCCGGCGGGGGCCGCCGTGGCCACCATGAGCGTCGCGGCGCCCAGCGCCGCGGCAAGGGGGCGGAAGGGAAGGGACAGTCGGCGGTCGTTCATCCGGGTCACCCGTCGGTGGAGGTTCATGCCAGGGCGGTGCCTGTCGCTCGGCACCTGTTGCCACATCATCGCAGCCGCTGCTCGCGCTCGGTGACGCTGTTCCCCGCCACCCCCGCGATCCGGCCCCGGCACGCCGGGCTGCCGCAGCGGCAGTCGAACGGCTCCGAGGCCTCGTTCAGGACGGTGCCATAGTCCAGGGTCAGC
Organism: Gemmatimonadales bacterium; assembly: GCA_048499805.1. GTDB lineage: Bacteria > Gemmatimonadota > Gemmatimonadetes > Gemmatimonadales > GWC2-71-9 > JAWXBA01. The sequence goes on from JASNZF010000002.1 coordinate 10,809, forward strand.
TCCTCGCCCACCGCCACCGGGCGCAACGCCACGAGGTCGAGGCCGTCGAACCGGGTGTTGGCGCTGCAGGAGTGGTTCTGGGGCGCCCACCGGGTCGGGTCCTGGTCCCAGAGCACGTACACCTCCCCGCTCAGCGGATAGGCGTAGCGGCGGAAGGTGAGCCGGTCGGCGTCGCTCCAGGTCGCGGCGTGGCGGGCCGTCACGATTCGCTGGGCCCGACCCTCCCCCGGATACACCACCTCGCCCGCCGCCAGCGCGCGGGTGGCAAAGATGCCATAGCCCGAGGTCGCGTCGCCCCCCATCCGGTACGGCAGCTGTCGCCGGCCGTGCCGCGCCATCCCCTCGGCGATGATGTGCCGGGCAAAGCCGGCCTGGCCCAGTCCGTCCAGCGCCAGGATGTGGTCGGCGGAGCCCTGGTAGTCGCCCTGGTAGAACACCGAGCAGGTGAAGTTGACCTCGAGGAAGTACAGCTCCCCCGCGCCGCCCTGCCGGAAGTCCAGCCGGGCATATCCCACCCCGCCGAAGGCGCGGATGATGGCCACCGCCGCCTCCCGGAGCCGGGCGGCGAGTCGGGCATCGTCCACGGGGACGTTGGCGCCCGGGTGCAGCGCCGAGGTCTTGTGGGCGTAGGTCTTGAACGGCGGGCCGGGCGGGAACCGGTACTCCACCGGGGCCAGGGCGGTCGGTGCCGCGCCCGGCTCCACCGGCGCCAGCACCAGGACGGTGAACTCCCGGCCATCGATGTACTCCTCGACCAGCGCCTCCCCGAAGTTCGCGATCGTCCGCCCGACCACTCCCGCCAGCTCCGCCGGGTCCTGGACCCGCGAGTCGGGGGCGACGCCCAGGCTGTCCCCGGCGTGCGGTGGCTTGACGAAGAGCGGGAACCGGAGCCCCGCCACCGCCTCGTCGAGCCTGGCGGGGTCGCTGACCACCGCGTGGGCCGGGGTGCGGACCCCCGCGGTGTGGGCCACGTACTTCATCAGCGGCTTCGAGGGGTCGTAGAGCAGCGCGGTGGGGCCGGTGTAGGGCAGGGAGAGGCGCTCCAGCGACTCGATGACATCGATCGAGGGGATCTCCCAGTCCAGGTACCCCTCGCAGAGGTTGATGAAGATGTCGTAGCCCCGGCCCGCGAGCTGCCGGAGCTGCCGGTAGGTGGTGAGCTTGTTCAGGAAGACATGGTCGACCTGGTCGCCGGGGAGGAGGGGGGCCAAGTCGCGCGGGGGATCGAAGTGCTGGTAGTCCACCTGGCTGGTGGAGTAGTCCGGCTGGAGCACGCAGATCTTCACGCTACCGCGCTCCGCCGCGATTCGCGCTCCCGGGCAATGCCGTCGGCCACGATCTCGCACACCAGGTTGGCAAAGGGGCACCCCGCCAGGCGCAGGATCGCCCCGATCGAGGTGTAGTCCTCGTCCTCCGAGAGCCCGCACTGGGCGTTGACCTCGAGGACGTGCAGGGCGCCGGTGGCGTCGTCCATCCGCAGGTCCACCCGGCCGTAGCCCTGGCCGCCGACCGCGGCGTACGCCGCCCAGCTCAGCGCCTGGATCTGCTCTGCCAGCGCCGGCGGCACCGGGCCGTACTCCCAGAGCGAGGCGTCGCCGGCGACCGGCGCCTCGTCCACGTGCACCTCCCAGAGCCGGTCGTACGAGAGGAACCGCTCGGTGGCCGGCAGGCTGGGATGGAACACCCGCTCCACCGGCGGGTAGATCCGGGCGCGGCCGGGGTCGCCGGCGGCACCCACGATGAAGGTGGTGAACTCCCGGCCGGCAATGAAGCGCTCGGCCAGGACGCCGCCGCTGGTCAGGTCCCAGCCGCGATAGCCTTCGTGGAGGCGCCGAGCCTGCTCGCGCAGCGTGGCGGCATCGTGGACCACCGAGCGCAGGGTGATCCCCATGCTCCCGGCCGATACCGCGGGCTTGACGATGACCGGCGTGCCCAGGCGGCGCAGGAGTTCCTCGGCCTCGGGCACGCCGGGCTCGAGCACCGCCCAGGGCGCGGTGGCCACGCCGGCCAGGTCGAACGCGCGCTTCATCGTGATCTTGGAGGTGGTGGCCCGGTAGAAGGCCGCGTCGGCACCGGTGTACGCCAGGCCCAGGGTGTCGAGGTGGTGGATGACGTCGATGCCGGGGACGTCGTTGGAGTCGTCGCCGTCGCAGAGGTTGAAGATCACCGGCGGGGTGGCGAGGCGTTCCCGGGCCAGGGCGTCGAGCACCCCGCGGAAGCTCCGGGAGGTGACCGGCAGCCAGCGCCACGGCCAGCCCAGGGCTTCGAAGGCCCGGCTGAACTCCTGGTGGCTCTGGCTGAAGTCGTGGTAGTACTCCAGCTCCGGATCGGCGGTCTCGGTATGGGGCACCAGGACCACGACGAGCCGCGGTGGCATGTCGCTCATGGGCGCGGCCCGGCTAGCGCATCGCCGGTGGTGTCTCCTTGTTCCAGACGAATCGTTTCAGGAACCGCCCCATGTTGTCGAAGGTCCTGATCCACTTCCAATGGATCATGGATTCGTGGAGGTCGTCCGGCACGACCTCGAGCTCATAGTAGATCCCCCGCGCCCGCAGCAGCTGCACCAGCCCGACCGTCTGGGCGAAGTCCACGTTGCGGTCGTCGTCCCCATGAACCAGGAAGACCGGGGATTTCCAGCCATCGATCGCGCCCACCGCCGACGACCGGAAGGCAAGGTTGGTCGAGTCGATCACGTTGCCGTACATGTGGACCCCGGCCAGGTCAGCCCCCGCCACGAAGATGTCGGAGTTCCGCGCCAGCGCCTCGGCGGTCAACAGCCCGCCATACGAGAGCCCCCAGATGCCGATGCGCGCCGGATCGACATCGGCTCGGCCCTGCAGGTACTTCGCCCCCGCCACCACGTCCTGGTACTCGGAATTGCCGCGCCCCTGGGTGTTCGGGGCACGCCGGAAGCTGTTGCCGTAACCGATCCCGCTCCGGTAATTGATCGAGAGGACTACATACCCCTGGCTGGCCAGCCACTGGTTGACCGCGTAGGCCCAGTGGTAGAACTGCATGTAGTGGTAACCGGGCAGCATCTGCCGCATCGGGCCGCCATGCACGAACACGATCGCCGGGCGCTTCTCGCCCGGCCGGAGGTCCTTGGGAAGGAAGAGGGTGTTGCTGATGTCGAGCCCGTCGGCCGCGGTGGTGTGCACCACTTCGGGGACGACGTGCGCCTCGGTCGGGAAGTCCGAACCAAGGGTCGGGTAGATCACCCGGGGTGTCCCGCCATCGGTCGGGACCAGCGCGATCGAGGCGGGGGTCTTCGCGTCCATGTAGATCACCGCCACCTGGCGCCCCGACGCGAGCGGCTGGGGATAGGTCTCGATCCCCTCCCCCATCGAGATCCGCCGCGGCGTCCCGCCACCGGTGGGGACCATCCAGATGTGGCGGCGCTCGATGTCGGTCGCATTGGTGCAGTAGAAGAGGGTGCGCCCCCCGTCGGGCGAAAGCGCCACCGAGGTGGCGTTCTCGATCAGGCCATCGGTCGTCGTGAGACGCACCGGATCGCCTCCCCGCAGCGGCACGGCGTACCAGCGGTCCCACTCGTCACCCGGAACGGCCACCGGGAAGACCACGTGGTCCCCGGCCCACGCCATGTTGTTGGCGCTGGTAAAGACCCGGTCGTCGGGTGCGTTGTGCCAGAATTCGCGGGCCTCGCCGGTGGTGGCGTCGGCCACCATCAGGGAGAGGGTGTACCCACCGGGGAACGCCGAGGAGAAGAACCCGGCGGGATTGCGCAGGTTGGCACCCGCTGCGGGTGCTCCACTACCACCGCCCCCGCCGCCCCCCCCGCCAAACCCACCGCCGCCGCAGCCCCCGGCCGGATTCCCCGGCGGGCGAGTGGCGTTGGGATTGACGGCGGCGCCACCCGGATTGCCGATCCCGCCGGTGCCGACTTGGGCCTGCCGCCCGAACGGGGTGCCGGGCCGGCGATGAAAGGCGATGCGCTTGCTGTCCGGCGACCAGGTGGGCCCGGCATCGCAGTCCACGCTCGGCGAGACGTACTTCATCGTCCGGGTGGCGACGTCGAGGATCGCCACGAAGGAGTGGTTCTCGCGGTCGCTGACGAAGGCGATCTTGCTCCCGTCCGGCGACCACCGCGGCGAGCCGTTGCGACCCCAGGCCCGGATGTAGGGCACGCCGCCGGTGTCCATCGCCGCCACCGGGCCGCTCCGGTAGACCTTGGCGCGGTAGATCTGCCCCTCCTTGACGAACAGCACGTACTGGCCGTCCGGCGACAGCTCCGGCGCCCCGCCCTCCGCCACCCGCCACGCCGCGCCACCGCTCGACCGGACCGCCCAGATGGCGCGCTCCTCGCCATCGGGGTTCTGGGACGGGTTGGCCACCCAGCCGTAGCGGTTGGGGGCCGAACCACGCACGAAGACGATCGTCTCACCATCGTCCGAGATCCTGACGTCGGTCAAGTCAATCCCGTTGTCGTCGAGGAACGCGGTGAGCCGGACCGGGGTGAAGTTCGGCGCCGCCGCGGTGTAGACGTTGCGCATCCCGCGGTCGTAGACCATCCAGGCCAGCCGGTCGGCCTTCTGGGCCGACACCAGCGTCAGCGGCGACGCGGGCGACATGAACGGCTCGATCGAGGGGACGGACTGGGCCGGGAGCAGTGTGGAGACGAGCGCCAGGCCGCAGAGCGTGGAGAGGGAGCGGATCGTCATCGTGCACCTTGGGGAGGGGGACGCGCGCACCGGGATTCCAACTGTCCCTGAAGCTACGGGAATCCGGATCTGCCCGCCACATTGATGGACAGCCCCTGTCGCAGGGGGGCAGACCGGCCTAGAATCATGGTGTTACCCCTGCCACTGTCCCACCAGCCCTTTCCGAGGTTTCCATGCGCCGGAGACTCTCCCTCGCCGCCACGGTCGTCCTGGCCGCCCCCCTTTCCGCCCTTGCCCAGGCCGGAGCGCCTTTGACGGGTACCCCGGAGCTCGCCACCATCGAGCAGCTGAAATGGCGGTCGATCGGTCCCGCCAACCAGGCCGGTCGGATCCCGATGGTGGTGGGGTTGCCGGGCGACCGATCGACCTACTACGTCGGGGCCGCCGCGGGGGGCCTCTTCAAGACCACCAACGGCGGGGTGACCTACACCGCGCTCTTCGACGACCAGTCCAACGCCTCGATCGGTGACCTCGCGATCGCCCCGTCCAATCCCAACATCCTCTACCTCGGCACCGGCGAGGGGAACCCCCGCAACAGCGCCAGCGTGGGGGACGGGGTGTACAAGTCGCTCGATGCCGGCCGGCACTGGAAGAAGATCGGCCTGCCGGACACCGAGAAGATTGCCCGGATCCGGATCGACCCCCGCGATCCCGACGTGGTGTACGTCTGTGCCCTGGGCAAGACCTGGGGACCCAACGAGGAGCGCGGGCTGTTCAAGACCACCGATGGCGGCGCCACCTGGCAGAAGATCCTGTACAAGGACACCCTGACCGGCTGCAGCGACGTGGACATCGATCCCGGCAATGCCAACGTTGTCTGGGCGGCGATGTACACCCACCAGCGGTGGCCGTGGTACTTCACCTCCGGCGGCGGGGAGACGGCGCTCTACAAGTCGAACGATGGCGGCGAGACGTGGACCCGGCTGTCGGGCAAGGGCAACGGGCGGGGACTCCCGGAGGGTGACATGGACCGGATCGGCGTCTCGGTGCACCGGGCCAATCCGGACATCGTGTACGTCATTTCGGAGACCCGGACCGAGGGCGAGCTCTGGCGCACCGAGGACGGGGGCGCCACCTGGGAGACGGTGAACCGGTCTCCCAACATCAACTTCCGGCCGTTCTACTACTCCGACGTCCGGGCCGATCCGCTCAACCCGAACGTGGTCTGGACCCTCTCCGGTTCGCTCAATCGCTCGGCCGACGGCGGCCGCACCTTCGAGACGATCCGGCGCGACCTGCACGGCGACCACCAGGCGATGTGGATCGACCCCACCGATTCGCGCCACATCATCGAGGGCTCCGACGGCGGCTGGCAGTTGAGCTTCGATGGCGGGGCCAACTGGGAGGTGCCCAAGTCGCACTCCTTTGCCCAGTTCTATCACCTGAATGTCGACATGGAACAGCCGTACAACATCTGCGGCGGGCTGCAGGACAACGGCCACTGGTGCGGCCCCAGCCAGGCGCTGTCGGGGCAGGGGAACCGGACCAGCGACTGGGTCACGATCAGCGGTGGGGATGGCTTTCACGCCGTCCCCGACCTCGAACACCCGTTCCTGGTGTACTCCGCTTCACAAGGCGGGAACATCGTGCTCACCGACCTCCGCACCGGGGACCAGCGGTCGATTCACCCCTATCCCCACCGGGTCGGATCGGCTGGCGACTCCCTCGCGGAGCATCGGTACCGGTTCAACTGGAACCCGCCGATCGTGCTCGCTCCGCAGGACCCCAAGACGGTGTACTTCGGCGGCAACGTCGTGTTCCGGACCCGGAACTACGGCCAGTCGTGGGAGGTGATCTCGCCCGACCTGACGACCAACGACAAGGCCAAACAGGGCTCCTCCGGCGGGCCGATCGTGACCGACAATACCGCAGCCGAGTTCCACTCGACCCTGTTGACGATCGCGCCGTCGCCGCTCGACTCGATGGTGATCTGGGCAGGCAGTGATGACGGCAACATCCAGCTGACCCGCGACGGCGGGAAGACCTGGCGAAACACCTCCCAGAACCTGCGGGGGATCGCCCCGTTTGCCTGGATCTCGACCGTCGAGGCGTCTCCCCACGACCGGGGGACGGCCTTCGTGGCCGCCTCCCACTGGCAGACCGGCAACTACACCCCATATGTGTATGTGACCCGTGACTACGGGCAGACCTGGACTCCCCTCGCCGCCAACCTTCCGGCCCGTGGCTGGGTCCACGTGGTCCGACAGGATCCCCGCAACCCCAACCTGCTCTTCGTGGGCACCGAGTTCGGGGTCTACGCCTCGTGGAACGGTGGTGGCCGCTGGCATGACCTGCGGAAGGGACTGTCGGCGGCGCCGGTGCGCGACCTGCTCGTGCACCCGCGCGACAACGACCTCATCATCGCCACCCACGGCCGGGGCCTGTACATCCTTGACGACATCTCCCCGCTGCAGCAGCTCGGCCCTGCCATGACCGCACCGGTGACGCTGTTCGACCCGATGCCGGCAATCGACTACGTGATGTGGAGCAGGGACGGCAACCTGGGCCAGAAGGTGTTCAGCGGCGACAACCCACCCTCCGGGGCGGTGATCTCGTACGCGGTCCGGGACACCGTCCGCAATGTCCAGTTCACGATCAAGGATGCCGCCGGCAACCCGGTCCGGACCCTGCGCCAGAACCTGGCCACGCCCGGGGTGAACCAGATCGTCTGGAACCTGCAGTACGACGCCACCCCGCCGGGTCAGGAGCCTCCGGCCGGCGGTGGTGGGGGGGGAGGGGGAGGGGGAGGTGGCGGCGGCGGATTCGGTGGCGGCGGTGGCGGACCGACGGTCGTGCCGGGGACCTACGCGGTGACCCTGGCCGCAGCGGGCCAGGAGATCACCAAGCGGCTGGAGGTGCAGCTCGATCCCCGTGCCGAGGTGTCAATGGCCGACCTGATCGCGCAACGGGACGCCGCGTTCCAGATGCGCGAGTTGCAGGGGCGCGTGAGCCAGATCGTCTCGCAGACCGAGAGCCTGGTCCAGCAGCTGACCTCCGTCGGCGCCACGCTGCGCCGGCTGGCGCCCGCCGAGCGTGAGGCGATCACCGAGGCGCGCCTGGCGCTGGAAGAGCTGAATGCCTTCAAGGACACCGACCTGACCCGCCCGTTGCAGGGGCTCGGCTATCGGCAATACCCCCGGCTGCGTGAGGAGGTCGGATCCCTGGCCGGGCAGATCGGCCGGTCGCTCAACCGGCCCACCGATGCCCAGTTGTCACGGCACGGGGAACTGGTGGCAGAAACTGATGCGGCGCAGGCCAAGCTCAACGCCATCATGAATGGCCGGATCGCCAGGCTCAACGCGCTGCTCAGGGACCTGCCCCATATCATCGTGCCCGGGGGACGGATCAGTTGACCGATCTCATCGAGCGCCTGACCACCGCCCTGTCCGACCGCTATCGCATTGAACGCGAGGTCGGGCAGGGGGGGATGGCCACCGTCTACCTGGCCCAGGACGTCCGCCACGACCGCAAGGTGGCGCTCAAGGTGCTCCGGCCTGAGCTGTCGGCCATCCTCGGTGCCGATCGCTTCCTGGTCGAGATCAAGACCACCGCCAACCTCCAGCACCCCCACATCCTGCCGCTGCACGATTCCGGTGAGGCGGCCGGGATGGTCTTCTACGTCATGCCCTTCGTCGAGGGCGAGAGCCTCCGTGACCGCCTGAACCGCGAAAAACAGCTCGGTGTGGAGGACGCGGTCCGCATCGCCCGCGAGGTGGCCGACGCCCTGGATTATGCCCACCGCCACGGCGTCATCCACCGCGACATCAAGCCCGAAAACATTCTCCTGCATGACGGCCGAGCGGTGGTGGCCGATTTTGGCATCGCGCTCGCGGCGGCGCGCTCCGACGGCGGCTCCCGGATGACCGAAACCGGGATGAGCCTGGGGACCCCGCACTACATGAGTCCCGAACAGGCAATGGGTGACCGGGAGATCACCGCCCGCGCCGATGTCTATGCCCTGGGCTGCGTCCTCTACGAAATGCTGATGGGCGAGCCGCCGTTCACCGGACCGACCGCCCAGGCGATCGTCGCCAAGGTGATGACCGAGGCGCCGCACGCCCTCTCGATCCACCGCAAGAGCATTCCCCCGGCGGTCGAGGCCACCGTCCTCCAGTCGCTCGAGAAGCTCCCCGCCGATCGCTTCGACACCGCCGCCGACTTTGCCGCCGCCCTCGAGGGCCGCCTGGCCACCCGCACCACGGCCCATGTCCGCGCGGCCCAGGCCGGCTCCGGAAGCGGGCGCTGGCGAGCGATTGCCATGGCGGTGGGAGTGGTCGCGCTCGGGCTCGGAGCGCTCGCCGTCTGGGCCCTCGGCCGGGAAACCGAGGCCCAGGTCGTTCGGGTCAGCGTCGCGTTTCCAGAGACCCAGCGCCTGCGCACCGTCTCCACCCGGCGATTCGCGATTTCGCCAGACGGGTTGCGGATCGTGTACGTCGGGCCCGACAGCATCGGGACGCAGCTGTGGGTCCGTGAGCTGAGCGCACTCAGCGCCCGCCCGCTCCCCGGGACCTCGAATGCCCAGGCTCCCTTCTTCTCCCCCGATGGCGAGTCGGTGGGCTTCTTCACCGACGCCATGGGTGATCTCCGGGTGGTGCCCATCGCCGGCGGCCCGTCGATCAGCGTGGTGCGGGACTCGGCCTCTGCCTGGGGAGGCGATTGGGGTGAGGACGGGATGCTGTACTACAGCAATGCGAATTCAGGGGTTGCCCGGGTGCCGAGCAGTGGTGGTGTCCCGGAAGTGCTCGGCCTGCCGGACAGTGCGCTGGGCCAGACCGAATTGGACTGGCCCCAACTCCTGCCGGGCGGCAAGGGAGTCCTGGTGCAGATCTGGCGCTCGTCCATCGGTGATGCGGAGATCGGCGTGCTGGACCTCTCGACCGGGCGTGCGCGCCCGATCATCGAGGGGGCCATTGGGCGGTACATCCCGACCGGCCACGCGGTCTACGCCACGTTCACGGGCAACCTCATGGCGGTGCCGTTCGACCCGGACCGCCTGGAAGTGACGGGAGCCCCTGCGGCCGTCGCGGAGGGGGTGCAAGTCGATGCCGCGAGTGGATCGGCACAGTTCGGCATCTCCAATGCTGGCACCCTGGTCTACATGCCGGGGGGAGGGTCGGGGAGCGAGCGGGTCGTCTGGGTCGACCGGCAGGGACGCATGACGGCCGTCGACTCGAGCTGGCGAGGCAACTTCAACACGGTCGACCTTTCGCCGGACGGCACTCGGTTGGCCGTCAGTGTCGTCTCGCCTGAAGGGGAGAACATCTGGGTCAAGCAGCTTCCCTCGGGTCCGCTGACCCGGCTCTCGTTCGGCGGGAACACCAATGTACGGCCTGCCTGGACCCCGGACGGCCGACGCATCGCCTTCATCTCGAATCGTGTCAACAGCCGCCGCAATGCCTTCATCCAGCGGTCCGATGGCAGCGCGGAGGCGGAATCGCTGATGGCGATGCCGCAACAGGTGGATGAGGTTGCCTGGGCCGGGGATGGCCGGACGTTTGTCTTCCGTGCCGGCAGTGGCGGCACGGGTACCAGGGACCTCCTGGCGCTCACACCGGGCGTGGATTCCGCGCCGCGACCCCTTGTCTCGGGCCGGTTCGATGAGTTCGGTGCCGACATCTCACCGGACGGCCGATGGTTCGCCTACGTCTCCGATGAGGCGGGCCGCAATGAGGTCTTCGTCCGGCTCCTGGCCGATCCCGGGGCAGGGCGCACCCAGGTCTCGGTCGATGGTGCCGACGAGCCGCTGTGGGGTCACAGTGGTCGGGAGTTGTTCTTTCGCTCCCGCCGCGGCGAAATGATGGTCGCGGAGGTCACGACCGGGGCGACGTTCATCGCGAAGCCACCCCGGGTGCTCTTCGTGCTCCCCAACATGGCCACCGACCCCAACCACCGGGCCTACGACATCACCCGTGATGACCAGAGCTTCGTGATGGTGAACCGCTCAATGAATGAGAGCGCCGAGCTGGTCCTGGTCCTCAACTGGTTCCAGGAATTCCGGGCGCGCACGGCGGCAGGGAGGCCATGAAGTAGCCACCAGCCTCGGCGAACCCCTCGCCGAGTGATGGCAACGGCCGCCAGGGGTAGGGAATGCAGGGCCATCCGCGGTGGGTGGCCCTTACTTGTTCCCCGCCACAGCCCAGTGAAATGAAGGAGTGTTCAGGAAGGAGTCCCGGCCACAGGCGTTGGAAGACTTGCTCTGGCGGGATTGCGAGTCGCGCCGTATAGTGTGCAATTCGGACCCCGTTGTCGTAATTGATTCAGCCCACGCTCCCCGCAGCAAGGCGGACCTCATGTCCACGCTTGTGTCGTCGTCAACCCGGAGTGGCACCGCCCCGCGATCCACCTCCATCTTCACCCCGCTGATTGACTTCCTGTGCGTTGGCGGGCTCTCGATCCTCATCTTCATCCCGATGCTGGTGGCAGGCACCGAACTGAGCATCGCCACCGTCGGCACCGTCATCTGGGCCCAGCTGATCGTCAACTACGCTCACTTCATGGCCTCCTACCGGATCGTGTACCGGGACCGGGAGATGGTCATGAAGCACAAATGGGCCACGCTCTGGGTGCCGGCCATCATGGTGGTCTGCCTGGTGGCGGCGTTGTTCGAAGCCCGGGGGGGATCCCAGCTGCTGCTCACCGCGTTCTTTGCCGTGGCCAGCGGATACCTGGCCTGGCACTACACCGGTCAGGCCTGGGGGATGATGGTGGCCTTCAACCATCTCCAGGGCAACCGGTTCGACCGGACCGAATACTGGCTCATCCGCGGCGGCCTCAGGATCCTCCTCGGCTGGCACCTGGCCTGGTTCCTTCACACGACCCTCGCCGACCCGACCCGGGTGGCCATGGTCTACCGAGTGGCGTCCTACCTGACGATTGTCGCGGCGATCATGGGGGTCTGGGGGCTGGCGCGCTTCAGGCAGCGTACCGGCCAGATGCCCGGATTTCGCGTCCTCACCGCATGGTTCTCAATCTTCATTTGGTACGCGGCGATTGCCCGATGGGGGCTGGCCGGGTTGTTCCTCGTGCAGTTTGCCCACGCCCTCCAGTACCTGGAGTTCCCGGCCCGGGTCGAGCTGAACCGGGCCATTCGGGAGTCCCGCGCCACCGCCATTCCCCACATGCTGGCATACGTCGCGATCCTCCTCGCCGTGACAATGCTGGTGACCCTCTTTGTGCCGGGCCCCACCCAGGCCGCCGCGGTAACGCTGCTCGGCGCCGGCCCAAGCAGCATCGCCCCGGTCCTGATCAGCTATTTCATCGGCATCCACCATTTCTTCACCGATGGCGTCATCTGGAAGCTCCGGAACCCGGAGATCCAACAGGACCTGTTCGGCCATGCCAGGCCGGTGGCGGCCACGGTGCCAGTGCCGCCGATGTGGTGGGAGAAGCGGTTCTGGGTGAGGGGGTAGGCGCGGCGTGGGTCACGGCCGTCTGCGCGCAAAGGGCCAACCCATCGGGGTGGCCCTTTGAACAGGCTGGTGCGGCGGCAGCGATCAGGGTGCGATCGGCCCCGGCTTGGCCACCTGTTCCATCAGGTTGTTGTCCCACTCGCCGGTCACGTTGATGTGGGCCGCCGCGCCGAGGAGGATCGCCTCGATCAGGTTGTGGTTCACGTAGGCGTAGAGCCCGGGCTGCAGGAACTGGTACAGCATCGCCGCGGCGGCGCCACCGGGGATGAACCAGGTCTCGAGGTTGGTGGCCGGGGTGTCGTCGAAGGAGCCGCCATTCCAGAACAGGTCGGCGTGACCGCCGATCAGGTGCGGCCGGGTGTCGCGGTTGGCCTGCGAGTGGATGAACAGCACCTTTTCACCCACCGCCGCGGTGAGTGCATTCGCCCCCGTGAGGGCCCCGACCGCACCGTTGAACACGATGTGGGTCGGGGTGAGGGTCTTCATCACCGCCATCATGTCGTTCATGCCGGCGCCGGGCGCGGCGTACTGGCGAAAGGCGCCGCTGGCATCCCTCGGCAGGTAGAAATCCTGCTCCCCGATGTAGTAGGCACGGTCATAGCTGACCCGCTGCCCGGCCGCGTCCCGGAGCCCGTCGCGCGGCAGCACCATGATGGCGCCGTTCATCCCCGAGACGACGTGGAACGGGATCATCGTGCCGCCCGGCGCGCAGTGGTACACGAACACGCCGGTCCGGGTGGCCTTGAACCGGATCACCGCCTGCTGTCCCGGGGCCACCATCGAGATCTCGCCGCCGCCCATCGCCCCGGTGGCGGCGTGGAAGTCGATGTTGTGGACCAGCGTATTGGTGGACGGATTGACCAGCGTCAACTCGACCTGGTCGTCCTGGTGAACCACGACCAGCGGGCCGGGGACGCTCCCATTGAAGGTCATCGCCCAGACCCTGGCCCCGTCGGGGCCGATGTCCATCAGCTTCTCTTCGATCACCAGCCGGATCTGCACGACCTTGGGCGGGCCCGAGGCAACCTGCTCATGCTCCGGGACCCCCGGAGGCGCCACGAGCGTCTGGGTGACCCGCTCCATCTGGCCTGCCGGGGTGTTGTCGGCGGCGCGGGGGCCGGGTGCAGGCGCAGTGCAGGCCTGAGCGAGCAGGACGATGGTTCCAAGGGGTACGGAGGTTCGCATGCAGCACTCCAAGTGTCGGGGATAAGGGGACGCCGCCAGCGTCCATCGCATGTTCGCCATCATGAATGCCCCGGGTGCCCCTCGGTGAGGGAGGCTTCGGGCTCCCTGTCCTCCCTGCGGAGGGTTCACCCGAGTTTCACCCTCCCTTCATTCCGGCTTGCTACCGTCCAAGTAGTCGGAATCTACCCACTCGAGTGGGAGGCCCCATGTGGCGCTACCGTTCGATCTTCCTCCTCGTCGCCGTTGGCTGTCAATCCGCCCCAGCACCGGTGACCTCAGACCTGCCGCAGGCGGGTGCCAGCGCCGCGACTGACACTCGCGACCAACTCCTGCTCGCCTCGACCAGGATCGCCCTCCCGCCGCCCGGCATCGCCCCCGGAGATCTGCCGGAGCCGAATTCTGCCGGGGCTGTGCTGGTCAAGACCCACTGCGCCCAGTGCCACGATCTCCCCACCCCCGCGATGCACAGCGCGACCGACTGGCCAGGGGTGGTCCGTCGCATGTGGCTGCGCATGGATCGGCTGCCCTCCGAATTCAGCGTGGCGATTCCTGATCAAGGCGCCCGAAACACGATGCTCACGTACCTCACCGCCAACGCGCTTCAAGTCAGTGGCGCGACCCTGCCCGCCGGAGAGGGACGCGAGACCTTTGCGGTGATCTGCAGCCGGTGCCACGCGCTGCCCGATCCCAAGATCCACTCCGCGCAGGATTGGCTTGCGGTCTTCCTGCGCATGGAGCAGAACATGACGCGGATGAATGTCAGCCAGGCTACCCCGGCCGAGACCCAGCAGATTCTGGGGTACCTGCAGGCGGTGTCCGGGGCACCGTAGGGGAACCATCGCCGGGAGGGAGTTGCCGCTAGGGTACGAGACTTCCCAGGACCTGACCGATGAACGGGTTGATGGCGTTGCCCCGGACCCACCGCATCACGATGACCAGGTCGTTCTCCCGGTCCACGTACACGATGTTGTTCCCGGCGCCCCGGTGGGTGTACGCTGTTTCGGGAGCCCCCGGAATCGCCCGCCCGCCGGTGTTCAGGAAGAAGTTCATGAACCCGTAGCCGGGGTTGGAGCTGCTCGGGGTTTCGGCCTTCGCCAACCACTCGCGCGAGAGGACCTGCCGGTCCTTCCACCGGCCCTGCCGCATGGTGAGGTAGCCGAAGCGGGCCAGGTCCAGCGCCGAGATGAACATCCCGCCGCCCCAGTGTCCCCCGCCACTCACCGACTGGATCCGCTGGCCGTCCAGCTCGACCCAGGAATTGTCGTAGCCATGCCAGCGCCAGGTCGGCGACGCGCCGATCGGTTCCATGAGCTCCTCGCGGAGCAGCTCGGGAAGCGGGCGCCGGTAGACGTGGAGTGCCGCAAACGCCAGCAGGTTCACCCGGACATCGTTGTAGGTGTAGGTCGTGCCCGGGGCGTTGCGGGTCCGTGCCAGGTGGGCCGCGAGATTTTGCCCCGGCCGGTCCACCCAGTCCGGCTTGTCCCAGAGGGTGCCCTCCCAGTCGCTGCTCTGCTGGAGCAGGTGCTCCCAGGTGATCTGCCGGTTGTGGTCGGAGTCGAAATGCCCGGTGCGAACCATCTGGCCCACGGGGGAGGTCAGGTCGCGCAGGTAGCCGCGGTCCCACATCAGGCCCACCGTGGCAGAGAGGAAGCTCTTGGTCACCGAAAAGGTCATCTCCACCGCCCCGATGTCACCCCACTCGGCCACGATGTACCCGTTCCGGACCACCACCCCGCTCACGTCGCCGCGGGTGGTGAAGGGGCCCAGGGGCGCATCGTTCGGCTCGCTGCCCCAGCTCAGCCAGTGCGCCGCAGCCAAGTCGCGCGGTTGGGGATTCTCGGCGCTACGGATGTACTCCACCGCCGCCGCCAGCTTGGCCGGGTCCATCCCCTGCTGGGCCGGCATGCGGCGCTCCCAGTGGCCCGCGTCGGGGTAGTAGGGTGCGGTTTGTCGGGCCTGAGCCACCAGGAGTGAGGCGGCCAGCACCTGCCCCAGCAGGAGGAAAGTGGCTACGCCGCGCAGCCGACGGTGAGGCACGGTATTCATCAGCAGATTCCCCTTTCCCAACCCATCAGGTGTGGTAACATTCGGCCCCGCTGCCCCGCTGCCCCGCTGCCCCGCCGACTACGGTCGATACTGCCACACCCGCTCGCGAAGCATCCGCATCGCCTCGTCCACCGACGCCTTGAGCTCGCGGTCGAACCCGCGCAGCATGTCGTCCGGGGTGTTCACGACCCAGACGTCGGGCTCCACGCCGTAGTTCTCGAGGTTGATCCCGTAGTTGTTGGGCTTGGTCGGATCCCACTGCACCACGAGGGAGCCCGGGGTGCGGATGCTGCCGCCATGAATCAGGGCGTAGCTGCCGGTGGCAATGACCGCGGCGGCGGTGGGGTTACCCACGACCCGTCCGAGCTGCAGGTCCTTGAACCCCAACGGGGTCACCTCCGAATCCGATCCCGACCGGGCATTGATCAGCATCACCTTGGGGCCCGCGATCGCCTGGCGCGGCCGGCGCCCCCACTCCCGGGCGCCCCATCGGTTGTTCCAGAACTGGTACGGCCGGCGCTCCAGGATGTCGAGCAGCTGCTGGTCGATGTTCCCCCCGCCGTTGAACCGGATGTCCACCACGATCCCCTCGGCGTCCCAGTAGCGGTTGATCTCCTCCTCGAACCGCTCCAGCGAGGGCTGGTTCATGGAGCGGATGTGGACATAGGCGATCCGCCCGCCCGACTCCTGCTCCACGAACTCCCGGTTCCTGGCCACCCACTCCTCGTACCGGATGTCGGTGATCGAGGTGACGGTCTTGATCCGCACCGTGCGGGCGTCCTGCCCGCCAGCGGTCCGGGCCACGCGGACCGGGACGTACTCGTTCAGGGCGTGGTTCAGGATCCGCCAGTAGTTGTCACCCGCCTGCACTTCCTGGCCGTCGATGGCCAGCACGAAATCGCCGACGGAAAGGCCGAGCCACTCGTGGTCGGCAGGCCCGTTGCGGTAGATGTGGCTGATGCGGTAGCGGTTGCCGGCGGGCTCCAGTTCCACGCCCAGGTAGCGCGAGGTGTACCCCGACTCCTGCGGACGTGATGGTGGACCGCTCACGCCCACGTGCGAGGCGTTCAACTCGCCGATCATCTTGTTGGCCAGGTCATAGGCATCCTCGTAGGTGCCGACATGGTCCAGCAGCGGCAGGTACTGGTCGCGGATCGCCACCCAGTTCCGGCCGTGCATGTTGGCATCGTAGAACCGGTCGCGCATGACCCGCCACGACTCCAGCACGATCTGGCGCCACTCGGCGCGCTGGTCCACCTCGACGGTGAAGGCGAAGTTGACGCGCTCCTTCCGCTGGTTCTGGAGCGTCATCCGGTGCACCTCGTTGCCGGTGCCGGATCCCGGCGCCGTGTAGAACACGTACCGCCGGTCCCGGCTCGGCTCGAGGTTGGGGAACGCGCCCGGGGACACCTTCTTGCGCTCGCGGCCGTCGATGGTCATCGAGAAGAGCCCGGGACCCTCGTCGTCGCGGCTCACGAAATAGACGGTGCGGCCATCGGCGGACAGGAACCAGGTGCCGGTGGGATTGGCGCCGGTGGTCAGCTGGCGGGCGCGCCGGCCGATGCCGGCGGTGTCCACCTGCAGCGGGGCCGCAGGGGGACGGGCCGCGGCGGTGGCCGGTGTCCCGCCCTCGGCGGATCGGGCAGGGCGCTGCCTCCCGCGCACCACCGGGTCTGCCGGGTCGTCGGTGAGCGCGGCCAGCGAAACCGAGAAGAGGTGCGCGACGCCTCCCGCCCGCGACGAGATGAACAGCAGGGTGCGCCCATCCGGCGTCAGGCCGGCGTTGCCATCGGTGCCGGGGCTCCGGGTCAGGTTGGTCTCGCGACGTGCAGCGATGTCGAAGGCGAACACCTCGGGGTCAAGCCGCGGGTTGCTGCGCGAGTAGATCAGCGAGGCGCCATCGGGGCTGTACTCATGCAGGTTGTATCCGCCGGCCTCATTGTATCCGAGTTCCGCGGTGGCGCCGGTGGCCACGGTGGTCTGGTAGAGCCGGTTGCCGGCCACGAAGGCGATCCGGGATCCATCCGGGGACCAGACATAGTTGCTGCCCTGGAAGACCGGGACGGACGTGAGCTTGCGCCTGGCTCCCGTCGCCAGCTCACTGACCCAGATCTCCTCCTCGCCCGACTCATCCGAGACGTGTGCCAATCTGGTCCCGTCGGGTGAGAATGACGGATACCGATCCCGCCAGGCCGACCGGGTCACCCGGCTCATCTCGCCCAGGGTGGCGTCCACCGGGGCGATGAACACCTCGCCGCGGAAGTCCACGGCAATCCGCTCGCCGGTGGGGTCGGCGGCAAACCCCTCCGCGCGCCCCGCGCTCCGCACGTACGCCACCGGATTGTCGCGGGAGTCGAAGGCCAGGTCCACCGTGATCCGGGCAGGGGTGCCCGAGGGCACGTCCACCGCCCAGAGCTCGAACTCCTGGGTGTAGATGATCGTCCGGCCATCGGGAGAGATGGCAGGGTACTGCACGCCACCGGAGGTGTGGCGTGTGACCTGCGTGGGACTGGCGCCATTGGCGCCCATCCGCCAGAGGTTGAAGATCCCGTCGCGCTCCGAGACGAAGTAGACCTGGCCGTCGGCGCCCCACATCGGGTGGGCGTCGTGCACGTGGTTGCGGAAGTTCTGGATGTCGGGGTCGGTGAGCTGGGAAATGCTGCCGCCCGCCATGGCCTGGACGAAGATGTCCGACTGGCTGTTGCCGCGATACCCCTTGCGGTTGGGCGAGAAATTGGAGCGCGTAAACGCCACCATCCGGTTGTCCTGCCGGATCATCCCCATGCTGGCCTGGTCCATGGCAAGCGGCATCGGCATGCCGCCGGTCCGCGGCGCGATGTACAGCGGGGATCCCCACGGGTACACCGCCCGGGTCGAGGAGAACACGACGCCGGATCCGTCGGGTGTCCAGTACTGCACCAGGTCGTTGCCGGTGTGGAAGGTGAGCTGGGTCGGCTCGCCCCCGTCTGCCGGCACGATGAAGACATCGTTGTTCCCCATCCGGTCGCTGGTGAAGGCCACGGTGCGGCCGTCCGGCGAGAAGCGGGGCGCGATGTCGCGACCGTCGTGGCTGGTCAGCCGGCGGGCGGCGGAGCCGTCGCGGTTGGCCACCCAGATGTCGCCCAGGTAGCTGAAGGCGATTCGGGAGCCGTGGATGTGCGGGTCGCGCATGAACTTGATCGGGTCGGCGGTGGCCGACGCCGGCATGAGCACGGCCGCGGCGAGGAACAGCAGGGAGGGACGGCCCAGCAGACGGGGGAGGGGACGCATGGCGCGGCTCCGGCTCAGGCGGGGACGGGATGTGGCTCGGGTGTGAGTGGAAGGTATACAAACGCGGGGCAGGGGGGCAGCGGGGCGGGGGGGCGGGACAAGTCGGATGGCTGTGGCGTGCTCAGATGCTGCAAATGCGAGGTCGACGACCTCTTGACGCCGCCCTGCCCACTACCAACATTCGGCCCCGCTGCCCCGCTGCCCCGCTGCCCCGCTGCCCCGCTGCCCCGCTGCCCCGCTGCCTACAACCTCCCATCGAAATAGATATCAAACCTCCACCCTGTGGGCCCCCGCATTGCCCGGGCCAGGTCCATCCGGACCAGCCCATCCAGGAAGCTGGCCCCCACGCCGGTGCCGAGCAGCGGTCTCCCGGAGCCCCACTCGGCGCGGCTGCCGGCCCAGCCCAGGTCGGAGAACAGCATCAACCGCGCCGCGGGGAAGGCGTTCCCCACCTCGGCCCGGATCCGCCAGAAGGCCTCGCCGGAGGTGACGCCGCCGCTGTAGCCCCGCAGGTTGGCCGGGCCGCCAAGGTAGAACCGGCTCTGGACCGGGAGGCTGCCACGGCTCGTTCCGGCTGCCCCCTCGATGGCCACGGCCCAGCCGCGCTCCGGGGTGATGATGGCCCGGAGCGTCGCGGACCCCTTGCCAAACTCGAAGTCGCCGGTGGCCCCCTCGACCGCGGCATCGCCACCGACCCAGAGGGTACGCGAGACGACCCGTCCCAGCCGCAGTCCCAGCTGGCCGCCGACCTGGTCGGCGCTGTCTGCCACGATGTTCGGACGGAACCGCTGCCCCTGGCTGAACAGGTGGGGCAGGCTGGCATCGGTCTCCTGCTGGGCGGAGCGCTGGCGCTCGGCGTAGAACCGCCAGGTGAGCCATCCCCCGTCGGAGGCCTGGCCGGTGAACTCCGTGCCCAGGGTGCGGAAGTACTCGCCGTCATCCCGCTGGAGGAGCAGGGCGGAGAGGCTGTTGACCACGCCGAGGGCGCGGGATTCCGGGTTGGCGACCGCCAGCCGCCGGTAGCCACCGAGGCGCCAGGTGGCGCCGGTCCCGCGGCGGCCGATGCCGACCTCCCCGTTGGGCTCGCCGTCGCCCACGCCGAGGCGGCCCAGGGCATCGAGCTGGTAGTCGCCCCAGGCGGCGGCCCCGCGCA
This sequence comes from Gemmatimonadales bacterium, assembly GCA_048499805.1. Classification (GTDB taxonomy): domain Bacteria; phylum Gemmatimonadota; class Gemmatimonadetes; order Gemmatimonadales; family GWC2-71-9; genus JAWXBA01. The sequence goes on from JASNZF010000002.1 coordinate 30,551, forward strand.
GGCCGAGCGAGAGTGCCTCCACCCGGTTGTACCGGGCGTTCTGGAGGAGTGCCCCGAGTCCCTGGGGGAGTTCGAGCCGCCGGTCCAGCGGTGGGGTCGGGAGCCCGCGGATCGCGGACGCCAGGCCCCGGATCTCGTCCTCGGTGACGAGGTCACCCATGGAGAGGATCGGGGGGCCAAGGGTGGGGCTGGTGAGCAGGGATGCTCGATCCCGCGGGACGACGACGGCAAGGGCGGTATCGCCGCGTGCCAGCCGGCCGCAGCTTTCCGCGAGCATTTCCTGCGAGGTGGAATCGCCCGGGGCGGTGCGGATCGCCGCAGCGGCCGCCTCCCGTTCCCGGACACAGGCCTGCACCACCCTCGCGATGCTGTCCGCGAAGATCCGCCGCTCCTCCCGGGACCGGGTTGCCCGGCCCGGGGTCGCGCTGTCCGGACGCTGCCGGGTGCCCGCGGGGCGGAAGTCCAGCCCGGCGGGCCTCGGGGTGCCCCCCTCGACCTCATAGTCTGAATACACCCGCTCGAACCGGACCGGGACGTTCATCCACTTCCCGACGGTGCCCACCCCCTCCAGCGAGACATAGCGCAACATCCACCAGCGGTTCTCGTAGAACCCGTACTCCATGGTGATGTGCTTGAGCTCGCCGGTGCCGTTGACGAACGAGGGGACATCCTCGCGGTCTTCCGGGTCGCTGTCACGCCGGAATTCGTAGGGCCGGGCCGGCCGGAAGGTGGCCCGCACCAGCGCGTAGCTGTCCGCATCGAACCAGAGCGATCCCGAGACCAGTTGCCAATCGGCGCGGCGGGGCGTCACCCGGAGCTCGACCAGCCGGATGATCCCCCCGGTGGGGAGCTCGATCCGGGTGCTGTCGCCCCGGGCGTACCGGTACATCGCCTCGGCTCCGACCGCCAGCGGGTAGAGGAACCCGTCGGCGTCGTTGCCGAGCACGAAGAGGTAGTCCTCGGCGGGATTCATGACGAGGTCGCGCACCTCGGACGGGATGTTGTCCGGCAACTCGTCCCCGCGGCTCGCGACCGGCACCGCCTGGCGCATCCCGGTGACGGTGATGGTGCTCCTGCTGTCGCGCTTCCAGGCGATCTGTGCGGTGACTTCCTGGCGGAAGAGCATCCGGTCGCGGGAAAAGGCCCGGACCCCGACCCCGATCCGCTGGGAGACCTGGGCAGAATAAGCGGTGACCAGGCGTTCATTCCGGTCCCGCGCGCTCCGGGCGCTGGCGACCAGGACCGCAGTCGCCGAGTCGGCGTAGCTGTCGGGGGGGAGGGCTGGGAGCTGGACGGCCAGGGCGAGGAGGGAGGAGAGCAGCATGCGAAAACATACGCTCCCATACTGGGCTCGGTTTCAGTCTGGAACTGGGGCTGCCCCCGTCGTGGAGCGGTTCCCGTCGGACGGTACGGCGCTGCTGTTGCGCCGCTCCCGGGCCCTTCCTACGTTTGGGTGCCCCCACCCCCCGGCAGATTCCCGCACCCGGCCGTGATCCTCCAGTCCCCCACCCGCGAGGCTCGTGATGACCGACGACTCCCGCCGCTTCCGCCAGACCCTGGTGCGGGTGATGGCGGTCCAGGTGGTGACCCTGGCGCTCCTCTGGCTCCTCCAATCGCGCTTCGGCAGCTAGGGACCCGCCATGCATCCGCTCAACTGGGCGATCGTCATCGCGTACATCCTCTACGTCGTCTGGGACGGCCTGCGGCGCGCCAAGGGCACCAACCAGATCGAGGGATACTTCCTCGCCAACCGCAGCCTCCCCTGGTGGGTGGTGGGACTGTCGGTGATGGCCACGCAGCTCTCCGCGGTCACCATGATCGGGACGACGGGGCAGGGGGCCACCGATGGCCTGCGCTTCGTGCAGTTCTACTTCGGGCTCCCCCTGGCCATGGTCATCCTCGGGGTGACGCTGGTCCCGTTCCTCCACGGCGCCAAGGTGTTCACCGCCTACGAGTACCTCGAGAAGCGCTTCAATCCCCAGACCCGGTCGCTCACCAGCTTCCTCTTCCTGCTCTCGCGCGGGATGTCGTGCGGCACCATCATCGCCGCGCCGGCGGTGGTCTTCTCGGCAATTTTTGGCTGGGACATGGTCTGGTCGGTCGCCCTGATCGGTATTCCCACCGTGATCTACACGGTGCTGGGTGGGGTCCAGGCCGTGGCGTGGGCCGATGTCAAGCAGATGGTGTTGATCGTGGTGGCCCTGGGCGGGATGGTGGTGGTCCTGCTGCTCAAGATGCCGGTCCCGACCACCGAGGCGCTCGAGGTCGCGGGGGCGGCGGGGCGGCTCCGGGTCTTTGATTTCTCCTTCAACCTCACCAACACCTACACCTTCTGGTCGGGGGTCCTTGGCGGCACCTTCCTGATGCTTTCCTACTTCGGGACCGACCAGAGCCAGGTGCAGCGCTACCTGACCGCCAAGTCGGTGGACGAGGCGCGCAGCTCGCTGCTGATGAGCGCCTACTGGAAGATCCCCCTGCAGGCGCTGGTGCTCCTGGTGGGTGTGCTGGTCTTTGTCTTCTACCTGTTTCAAGCTCCACCGCTGCTCTACAATCCCGCCCACGAGCGGCAGGTCCGCGAGGCCGAACCGGCGGCGCTGGCGGCGCTCGAGGGGCGATTTGCTGACGCCTTTGCCGCCCGGGATGACGCCGCGCGGCAGGTTTCGGCCGCCAGCCGGGCAGGGGACGGGGCCGCCACCGCCGCGGCGCGCGACGCCTTTGCGCTCCGCGAGGCCGAGGTCGGGGCGGTGCGCACCGAGGCGCTCGCCCTCGCCGAGCAGGTGACCCTGGAGCCGGCCCGGGACGTCAACTACATCATTCCCCGCTTCGTGCTCGACCACCTGCCGCTCGGCCTGGCCGGTCTCTTCATCGCCGGGGTCCTCGCGGCGGCGATGTCGAGCATCGCGGCCGAGCTGAACTCCCTCTCCACCGCCACGGTGATCGACTTCTACCGCCGCTGGATCCGCCCCGACGGCGGTGACGCCCACCTCCTCTGGGTGTCGAAGCTGTCCACCGCCCTCTGGGGGGTGTTTGCCTGTGTGGTGGCCACCTATGCGGCCAACCTCGGCTCGCTGATCGAGGTCGTCAACCGGTTCGGGTCGTTCTTCTACGGGTCGATCCTGGGGGTGTTCCTGCTGGCGATGATCCCCGTTGCCCGCGGGGCGGGGGCGTTCATCGGCCTGATCGCGGGGATGGCCGCCGTGGCCGCCGTCAACTTCGGGGCGCCCGAGGTGTCGTTCCTCTGGCACAACGTGGTCGGGGCAGTGACGGTGGTGGTGGTGGGCGTCGGGATCAGCCTGGTCTCACCCGGAGCCCCCGCGGAGGCCGCGGGGTAAGGGAGTCCGGCCGTCGTTGCATCCCGTGAAACGGCCACCCTGTGGGGTGGCCGTTTTCGCGTCCGGGGTCCTCGCCGTTCAGTGCTTCAACCAGACCACCACCGTCCCGCAGGCCACCGCCCGCCGAAGGTCGGCGAACTCCCAGGGCACCCGGCTTTGGCCCGGGCGATAGACCTCCACCGCCTCCACCTCCGAAAGTGGGAAGGCGTCGACCGGGAACCCGTTCCGGGGGCGCTCGCCGTTGTACGAGACGGCGGGAGCACAGCGCAGCGATCCCCCGGCCTGGACGAGGTTCAGGCCCTCGAAGCCGGCCCGGTCCAAAGCGTCCGGCCCCGACTCCCGGAACACGCCGTATGGCAGGTACAGGCGCACCGTCTCGCTGACCTCGGTCCGGTTCCCGGCGGCCAGGTCCTCCTGGGCCAGGAAGATGCTGCCGACGCTGGAGCGGGCGCGGCGCCAGTCCTCCACCGCCTCGACGATGAACTCGGCCAGGGTCAGGGTGGTGGGGACCAGGGTGAAGTCCAGGGGGGTGACGGCGTTCTGCTTGACCCGCACCGTCCGCCGCGTGGGGGCGAAGCCCACCCGGCGCACGAACACCCAGTGGGCTCCCCCGGGCGGGTCCTCGATCCGGTAGCGGCCCAGGGCGTCGGTACGGACCGCCGCACCGCCCAGGCCAAGGGTGACCTCGGCATCGGCGACCGGCTGGCCGGTGGAGTCGACCACGGTGCCCCGGATGGCGGTGGTGCGGGACTGAGCCGAGAGGCTCGCGGGGACGAGGAACAGCAGTGGGAGCAGGACGGCGGTCAGGCGGCGTGGCATGGGATCCTCCTGGAGCGGGCCACGGGAGGGAAACGGCGGCTATCGAAGGGAGACGCTGCTGCCGGGGCGGCCCCACACGCCGGGAACGGCACGGGGCCGGCACCCGGGCATGACGCCCGGGCACCGGCCCCGATTCCCGCCCGCCGGCCGCAACCTGCGCGGCCAGCGTTCACCTGCCTACGGCGTGCACGGCGACGGCAGGCTGCGCGCGTCGCACTCGGCCGCGGGAACGATCATGTTCTCGAACCGGGAGTCGCCGGCCCGATCCTGCGGCAGCTGCTGGGTCCGGCCATAGCGCCGGGCGTCGATCCACCGGGTGCCCTGCGCCCACATCAGCGAGTAGGTCCGGTTGTAGAGCAGCTCGGTGACGAAGGCGTCGTTCGCGCTGGCCGTCGTCAGCGTGGTCGCCGGCAGGCCGCCGGCGTGCTGGCGGACGAGGTTGAGGTCGTCCAGTGCGCCCTGCTTGTTCCCGGTGTTCCACCGGATCTCGGCGCGGAGCAGGAGCAGCTCCTCGTTGTTGATCCACGGGATCGGGGCGCCGAGGTTCGACGACGCGGGGTTCGTCGTGCTGTTGTAGAGCACCGGCTTGTGGGTGGCGCTCAGGTCGTTGAGCGTCTTGGTCCGCCCGGCCGCCAGGACCTTCTTGGTGAGCCGGAGGTCCGGGGCCCCGCCGGTCTGGAGCTGGGCGCCGGTCACGATGCTGGGATGGACCCAGTACCGGTCGGAGGTGAGGTTCTCCGTGATGGGGTTGGACGGCTCACCCGAGGCGGTCGAATAGAAGTAGTTCACGCCGGTTGAGAGCGACCCGGGCAAGCCCGCGGTCGTCACGAACGAGGCGTTCATCGCGGTGCTCGCCTGGGCCCAGCAGGCGGTGCAGTTGTTGAAGGTGGCCCGCCGGACCAGCATCTTGGCGGCCAGCGCCCGGTTGAACTGGGCGAAGGTGGCCGGGGTGGTGAACCCGGTGTAGCCCGGCGCCACGGTGAAGGGAAACGCCGCACTGCCCGCGGCCAGGAGGTCGGCATGGGCCTCGTCCATCAGCGCCGAGGCCGCTTCCATCGCCGCACTGAAGCTCACGAACGGCGCGGGTGGCGCGGTGATTGGCTGGTCGACATCCAGGGGGATGCCCAACTGGCCGGTCCGCACCGCGAGCCGGTGGATGTGCCAGGCCTTCATCGTCTTGGCGAAGCCCGATGACGCCTTGGCCTCCGCCTCGGAGATCCCGGCCGCCTGGGGCAGCGCGGTCAGGTAGACGTTGATGGTGCGAATGGCGGAGTAGATGCCGAGCCAGATCCCGGAATTGCGGCCGGTCGGGTCCTGGGGGCCGCGAATCTGCTCGCCGGTTTCCCGGGGGTCGTTGCCGAGCAGGTTGTAGCCCTCACGGCCATAGAGGGCGTAGAAGGCGATCTCGGTGCCGACATCGTTGTACGCCTGGGCGAAGATGCCGGTGGCGGCCCGGGCCAGGATCGATCGGGTCGGGGCATCGGTCAGGGTGTTCACGGTCGGGGCGTTGGTGTTCTTGACGTCGAACTCACCGCAGCCGCCGAGCGCCAGTACCCCGACGAGTGCCGCGCCGGTCAGGCCGGCCCGGACATGCAGGCCCGCGGAGCGGGCGGTCGGATTGGAGGTGGTCATCAGAACCCCACTGCAATGTTGAAGAAGACGCTGCGGGTTGGCGGATAGGGACCGATGTCGAGGTTGTTCCGGACGGCGGCGGCGCCGAAGTTGGCGACCTCCGGGTCGAGCCCGGAGTACTTGGTCGTCATCCACAGGTTCCGGCCGGTCAGGCTGACCCGCATCGTCTCGAGCCCGAGGTTGAGCGCGCCGACGACGCTGGCGGGCACGTCCACGCCGACCGAGAGTTCGCGCAGCTTGAGGAAGCTGGCATCCTCGATGTACGGGGCGATCGGGCCCTTGAGGTAGCCCTGGTACCGCTTCTCCCAGGCCGGGGTGCCCCAGTCGGCGGAGTTCCGGCCGTCATCCTCGAGGAACCGGGTCAGGTTGATGACATCGCCGCCCTGCTGCCAGTCGAGCACGACGCTGATGTTGAGCGAGCGGTAGTTGATGTCGTTCGCGAAGCCGACCCGGAAGTCCGGGGCGGTGTTGCCGAGCTGGCTGAGCGCCGCGGCGCGGTTGCCGTTCTCGTCGAAGTCGAAGCCCACCAGCTGGGTGATCGGCTTGCCGACCTCGATCCGGGTCCGGCCGAGGTTGCCGAAGCCGGAGGCCGCCGGGAAGAAGGCCGGCAGGCCGGCCAGGTCGACGACCTCGCTGGTGTAGCGGGTGAAGGTACCCCGCGCCACCCACTGGGTCTGGCCCGACTGGATCGGGGTGTAGCCCAGCCCGATCTCGATGCCGGAGTTCTTGATCTTGCCGCCGTTGAAGACCTGGCTGGCGAAGCCCGAGGACGGGGACGGCACCCGCGAAAGCAGCAGGTTGGTGGTATTGCGGCTGAACCCGGTCAGTTCCCAGGTCAGCCGGCCGTTCATGGCGTTGCCGTCGATGCCACCCTCGATCTCCTTGAGCCGCTCCGGCTCGACGTTCTCGAAGCCCGAGGCGGTCGCGACGGTGACGCCCTGGGTGCCGCCGAGCTGGGGCGTGCCCAGGTTGGTGAACTTCTGCCCGAAGATCGGCTGGTTGCCGGTCTCGCCGTAGGCGGCGCGCAGCTTCACTTCACTGCCGGCGCCGACGAGGTCGGTGAAGCGATAGGAGCCGGAGAGCTTCGGGAAGACGTAGTACTTGTCCACGTCGCCGTTGACGCTGCTGCGCTCGGCCCGGACGCCCGCCTGCACCAGGAGGCGGTCGCTCATCATCCGGAGTTCCTCCTGCGCATACAGGGCGAAGGTCCGCTCCTCGGTCAGCGCCTCATTGGCGGTGATGTTGGTGCCCTGGTTCACGTTCCGCTGGCCGGGGAGCAGGTTCTGCGTCCGGATCTGGAAGGTGTTCAGGCGCCGATCCTCGAACTGCATGCCGAACGCCGTCGTGGCGCTGAAGGAGGCGGCATTGTAGGTGTGGACGCCGTTCAGGTTCCAGTTGTAGAACCGGCTGCGTCCGCCGCTCTCGATCGACTCCCCGGGCAGCGACTGGGGGCGCTCGAAGAAGAGGTCATTGGGGGTCCAGACGTCGTTGCTCTGGCTGAAGGCGTCCACGCCGCCGGCGGCCACCAGCCGCAGGCTCTGCTTCGCGGTGGTCCAGGCGTTCCAGCCGAGGGTCAGGCCGCCGGTGAACCGGTTGGTCTCCTCGTGGTTGACGCCGAGTTCGGTCAGCTGCATCGGGTTGGATTGCACCCCGACCGTCCGGGCCGGGTAGGTCCCGTCGGCGTTCTTGAGGCTGTTGTCGATGAAGCTCGGGATGTAGGACAGCGCATACCCGTGGCAGCCGTAGTTGTTGCAGTTGTTGTTCCAGCCCCGGTCGTTCTCGTTGCGGCTGTACACGCTGGAGATCTTCACGTCCACCTTGGGCGTGATGACCTGGTCCAGGTTGATGCGCAGGCTCTGCCGCGTCGCGCCGGTGTTGCGCTCGATCCCCTCGTCCCGCTTCCAGCCGCCCGAGACGTAATAGCGCGTGTTGGCGGTCCCGCCACTCACGTCGGCCACGGTCTCGTAGGAGAGGTCGCGGTTGCCGTAGACCTGCTCATACCCGTTGAAGTACGGGTTGGGGTTGTTCGCGAAGAACGGGGCGGCCGCCGCGCCGAACACCGCCACCGCCGAGTCCTGGGTCCAGCGGCGCAGCTCGGGGAGCCGCAGCGGGCTGAAGACGCCGAACCGCTGGGCGATGTTGGTCCGGGTCCGGCCGGCCTGGCCGCGGATCGTGGTGATCACCACCACGCCGTTCGAGGCCTTGGACCCGTAGATCGAGGACGCCGCCGCACCCTTGAGGACTTCGATGCTGGCAATGTCCGCCGGGTTGAGGTCCGCGATGCGATTGACGGCATCCGCCTCGAGGGTGGAACTGGCGGCCGCGTTCGCCAGGCCACGGCCGCTCGGGATGCTGGCATTGGAATAGATGACGCCATCGACCACATACAGCGGGTCGAACGCGCCCAGGATCGTGGAGTTGCCGCGAATCTGCATCTGGATGCCGCCGCCGGGGGCGCCGGAATTCGTCTGCAGGTTGACGCCGGTGATCTTGCCCGTCAGCGCGTTGAGCAGGGTGGGGGAGGAGACCTTGGAGATATCCTCGCCCGAGACATAGGCAATGGCCGTCGTGGCGCTGCGTCGCTCGATCGTGGTGGCCTGTCCGGTCACGACCACTTCACTCAGCCGGAACACGTCCGTCGCGAGGCCAAAGTCCGCCGTCGACTGGTTGGCGGCCACCACCGCCTCCATCCGCGTGTACCCGATCGCCCGGGCCTGCAGCCGGACTTCGCCGGACGGGGCCGTGATGGTATAGCGGCCATCCTGGCCACTGCGCGCGGCCTGATACTGCAGCGCCCCCACCACCGAGACCTCGGCGTCGGGAATCGGGGTGTCGGTTCCGGCCTTGGTCACCCGGCCGGTGATCCGACGGTCTTGGGCCAGCAGGGTGGTTGATGTCAGCATCAGCATGACACCAATCCCCGCCTGCCACAGCAAACGCTTGCCCACGGGTCCTCCTACTGAAGAAAGGTTGGTACGTTGACGAACCAGATTCCTGCCAAGTTCCTGCAACCACGTTCCCAGCCGCGATCACCGCCATCCAGGCGGTGCCAAAGCGGTAAGACATATCCCGTGCCAGACGTCAGGCGCCGGCAACTCCTTGTGGTGCAATCGCTTCCCCCCAGGTAGAGGGTGCGCCCGTGTCGATCCGACACGCCTTGGCGATGCCAATCTGATACAAGAGGGTGCCGAACCTGGAAGCGCTTCGATTCTGCTCTGCTGTGGGGTTGCTCAATAGTGCGGCGGAACTTGTCACTCGGCAAGGGGTCGCGCCCGCCCGCCCATCGGGTCAGGGCACCCGGGGGATGGCCCGGAGCCCCTGATGCAGGTACGCCACCCGTCCGTCCGGGCCGACCACGGTGGCCAGGAGCACGGGAGCGTTCGCCCCAGGAGGCGTGATCCCCACCTGGCTTGTTCCGTAGAGTCGGGCCGGCAGCTCGGCGGCGCCCTGCCGAAAGACTAGCGTGCCATTCCGATCCAGGAATTCCACCGAGGTCGATCCAACGGCGTACCGGCCGACCAGCGACGCGATCTCTGCCGCCGTCGCGTCCCGCGCGGCAGGGGCGGTTGCCGGGGGAGGGACCTCGCCCAGTGCCAGTTGCGCCGCACGGTCCACCACCGCCTGGAGCTGGCTCCCGGCGCGGTTCGCGAGGACGATCACCGCGAAGCCCCGCTCGGGCACCATCACGACCTGCGACTGGAACCCGTTGATCGACCCACCATGCTGGAGGGTGGACCACCCGCCGCGTCGGCCGGCCAACAATCCGTAGCCGTAGCGGGATCCGGTCGCCTCCAGGCCCGGCACCGGAACATGCCCCGTCGTCAGGCGGGCCACCGCGCCGGGGGGCAGGGCCGGGGATCCCGAGGGGCCCTGCCCACCGGCCATGACGACCTGGGCAAACCGGGCCAGCTCCGTCGCCGTCGACATCAGGAACCCGGCTCCCCATTGCGCCGTGTTCTCCGTGAACGGCCGGACCACGGTGGGAGGGGCGCCCGGCGCGCCCTGGTGGCCCTGCGAGAACCGCATGGTCATGGCGACCAGCGGCTTGAAGGTGGACCGGGTCATTCCGACCGGCTGCAGCACCAGCTCGTCCATCAGGGCGGCGTAGCGCTTCCCACCGGCCCGTTCCGCCACAAACCCGAGCATCGAGTAGCCCGGATTCGAGTAGGACAGCACCCGGCCGGGTTCGGTGATGAACAGGGTGTCGCCGACCTCGGTCATCACCTCGCCGAGGGCGCCCTCGCCCATCCGGCCATAGGGCACCGCGTTGTCCAGCCATCCCGCCGTGTGGGTCAGGAGCTGGTGGGCGGTGACCGTTCCCACCCGCTTGCCGGCCAGCTCGGGTACGTACCGGCTGATCGGCGCCTGGAGGTCGATCCGGCCGGCCTCCGCCAGGTGGGCCAGCAGCGCCCCGGTGAACATCTTGGTCACCGAGCCCACCCGGAAAAGCGTCTCGGTGGTCACCGGGTCGCCGCGCTCGACGTCGGCGACCCCGAATCCCTTGGCATAGGCAATCCGGCCGCCGACGACCACGGCCACCGAGGCGCCGGGCGTCCCGGTCCGGGCCAGCTCCGAGACGATCAGGGTGTCAAGCGGGGCGAGGTCCGGAGTGGACTGGGCCGAGGCGGCCGGGAGACCGGGCGCCAGAAGCAGCAGGGCGAGCCAGGGACCGGTTCGGCGTCGGCTCACGGGAAGATGCCCCGGTCGTCATAGGAGATGGCGATCTTGTTGATCGCGGTCACGAATGCTGCGGTTCGGGCGTCGATCCCGCCGGCCTGGAGCTGGGTCTCCCGGAGGGTCTGCCATCCGACCACCATGGTCTCCTCGAGCCCGCTGTTGACGATGTCCTCCTCGCCCGCCCCCTGCGAAAGGCGCCGCCGGTCGGCGGCACTGAACGCCTTGCCGGTGGTGGACTCGATCGCCGCCACGAGCCGGGTATAGACCCCCTCCTCGAACCGCTTCTCCATTCGCCCGAACCGGACATGGGAGAGGTTCTTGAGCCATTCGAAATAGGAGACGGTCACGCCCCCGGCATTGAGGTAGATGTCCGGGACGACGAGCACCCCGCGCGTGGCCAGGATGGCATCGGCATCCGGGGTGGTCGGGCCGTTCGCCCCCTCGGCGATGATCTTGGCCTGGATGCGCGGGGCGTTGTCCCCGGTGAGCTGGTGCTCGAGCGCCGCCGGGATCAGGATGTCGCAGGGCAGCTCCAACCCGGCCGACCGGTCGGGCAGTGCCGTGCTGCCCGGGAAGCCGATGATCGAGCCGCTGTTCCGCCGGTGCGCCATGAGCGCCTCGAGGTCCATCCCATCGGGTGCGCTGATCGCTCCCTCGCGCTCGGAGACACCCACCAGCACGGCACCGCCCTCGCAGCAGAACTTGGCGGCGTGGTACCCGACGTTGCCCAGCCCCTGTACCACGATCCGCTTGCCCCCGATCCCCACCGCCAGTCCCAGCGACGCCATCAACCCGGGGTCGGCGCAGAGTTCCTTGAGCCCGAAGAACACCCCGCGCCCGGTGGCCTCGTTCCGGCCCCGGATCCCGCCCTGGGTCACCGGCTTGCCGGTGACGCAGGCGACGGCGTTGAGCTCGTCGGTCCGGATCTGCTGGTAGGTGTCCACCACCCAGGTCATCTCCTGGGGGCCGGTCCCGTAGTCGGGTGCCGGGACATCCAGGCCGGGACCGATGAAGTTCTTGCGGACCAGCTCGAAGGTGTAGCGCCGGGTGATCCGTTCCAGCTCCGCCTGCGAGTACTTGCGCGCGTCGATCCGGATCCCCCCCTTGGCCCCGCCGAACGGGACATCCACCACGGCGCACTTGTAGCTCATCAGCGCCGCCAGGGCCTGGACCTCGTCCTCGTTCACGTTGGGCGCATAGCGAATGCCTCCCTTGGTCGGGGTCCGGTGGTGGCTGTGCTGGGCGCGCCAGGCCGAGATGATCTCGAGTTCGCCGTTGTCCCGGCGGAGCGGGAAGCTGATCCGGTAGACGGCATTGACCGACTTGATCTGCTCGATCAGCCCGGGCGAGTGCTTGGTGTGCCGGGCCGCCTTGTCGACGACCTGGTTGACCGCATCGAAGAACGAGAGGGTAGACACGGGACTCCTTGGTGGGGTCCGGGGCGGACCACGGGGGGGCTGGCGCGGGGCGCAATCGTGGATGCCCTTGAGTAATCGCCAGTTTGGGCTGAAACGGCAACGGCCACCCCGGGGTGGGGTGGCCGTCGGGGCAGGTGGTGGGTGTCGTTACGGCTGCAGCCGGGGCGGCCGGACCTGGGCGTAGCCGATGGTGTTGTTGTCGGTCCCGAACCAGATCCGCCCGGTGCGCGGGTCGAACTCCATGTGGCGGATCGTCCCTGCTCCACCCGGCACCGGCGTGATGCTGATGACCTTCCGGGTCTTGGCATCGAAGCCGACGAACCGGTTGGGCTGCACCCCGGTCTCCACCACCCAGATGCGGTCCTGGTCGTCCGACATGATGGCGTAGGGCAGGCTGGTCCGCCCCGATGGCAGGGGGAACTCCTCCACCTTGCCGGTCGCGGGGTCGAGGCGCCCCAGGGTGCCCCGGACGTAGTCGCCGTACCAGACCGTGCCATCCGACGTGAGGGCGATCCGGCGCGGCCGGGCGTCCGTCCAGGGGAGGGTGATCTCGCGCGGCTCCATGGTGGCCGGGTTGATCGTGCCGATCTTGTTCGTCCCGAACATGTCGTACCAGGGGATGTCATTCTTGTCGACGACAATCCCGTAGGGGCGGGAGCGCGGGGTCTCCATCGCCACCAGCCGGGTCTGGCCGGTGGCCGGATCGAGGCGACCCACCATGTTGCTGTTCTGGAGGGTGAACCAGAGCTCGCCCGTGCTGTTGAACGCGATCGTGTGGGGATCCCGTGCCGCCGAATCGGGCATCATGAAGATCTGGATCTCCCCGGAGCGGGCATCGATCCTCCCGATCCGTCCGTTGCGATTGCCGGTATACCAGGCGTTCCCGGTCCGGTCGATCACCACGGTATGGGGGTTGGTCCCCGGCTCAATCTCGAACCGCTCGAACTTCTCGGTGGTCATGTCGAACCGGGCGACGTAGTTGCCGGACTGGCCCACGAACCAGACCCGGCCCTGGGGATCCACCGAGGGGTCCCGCGGGCGGGAGCGTTCCCACGGCACCGTCCACTCGCGGATCGCGATGGTGTCCGAGGGGGCCTGGGCATGTCCAGGGGCCGGAATGAGGGCGCTGCCGAGGAGCAGGAGCGCGAGTCGCTGCATGGGGTCTCCTCCAGATCGAGGGCCGAACGGGGCGGGGAATGAAGCCCCCTTCATCTCATACGATCAAAACGCCGTGCTGTTGAGGCTCATCAGGAGCTCGTAGACCGCCACCCCCCCCGCCGCGATGGCCACGTACAGCAGGCTCTTGCCGAGGTTGAACCGCCGCGTCTTGATGGTGCGGATGTCGGACAGGGCGTAGCTCACCCGCTGGACTGCCTCGGCCCGGGGATGGCCCCGCAGCGAGTCGTCCGAGACCACCGGGCCAAACACCTCGACCTCCCGCTCCGAGCCCAGCGTGATGAGCACCGACCGGGGCTCCCGCTCCGCCACGACCTGGGCGACGGGGCCGGTCTCGACCCGGTAGGAGGTGCAGCCGACCAGCGTGAGCACCATGGGGAGGGTCGTGGCCAGCAGTCGAGCGCGGGTCCGGGAGGGGCCGGTCATCCAGGGTCCTTTGCAGTCATGGGCGGAGGCCGTCGCGGGCGGCCAGGAGCAGGTCGGGGCGATTGGTAATGATACCCGATACGCCAAGCTGCCACAGGTTGTTGGCGCGGGCCGGGTCGTCCACGGTCCAGACGTGGACCGGGCAGCCCTGCCGGGCCGCCCGGCGGATGAACCGCCGGGTGGGGACCGTGATCCGGTCCCGGTAGCGATCCGGGACGGCGTAGAACTGCCAGGGAACCGGTCGCACCGGCCACCCCAGCGCGGCCCCCAGCGCCGCCCCGGCGATGTCGGGCCGGCTGGCGCCGAGCGGGATTCCCGCGCCGCGGAGCGGCGCCAGGGCCGCGGCGTGGAAGGAGGCGAGGGCCACCCGGCCTGCCGCCTTCCCCTGCCGGATCACCTCCAGGACCGGCCGGGCCGCGGCAACTTCCTTGAGCTCCACCAGCAGCGGGAGGTCGCCGGTGGCCTCGAGCACCGTCGCCAGGGCGGGGATGCCTTCACCCTGCCCGGCGTCCATCCGGGCCAGCGCGGCCGCGGGGAAGTCGCGGACCTGTCCAGGCTGCCGGCAGCTGCGTTGCAGGTCCGGGTCGTGGTGGACCACGGGGATGCCATCGCGGCTGAGCCGCACGTCCAGCTCGATCCCGTCGGCGCCCAGTTCCCGGGCCAGGGCAAAGGCGGCGAGGGTGTTCTCGGGACGGAGCCCCGAGGCGCCGCGGTGGGCCACCACCAGCCGTGCCGTGCGGTCGAGGAAGAGGTCGTGTGGGGGCATGGACCGCGGAAGATGCCGGGGCGCGGTGGGCCGCGCCAGAGGGTGGCGGCACTATATTGCGGCTGCGTTGCCGGCGAACGAGGCCGCCTCCCCGGGCGGCCTCGGGTGTTTGCCGGCCCGGCAGTCCCCGTACCGGAGTTCTCGTGACCGACCAGGACCTCGCCGCCGCCATCGCGGCGCGCCGCACCTTCGCCATCATCAGCCATCCCGACGCCGGCAAGACCACGCTGACGGAGAAGCTGCTGCTCTACGGTGGCGCGATCCACCTCGCCGGGTCGGTCAAGGCCCGCCGGGCGGAGCGCCACGCCACGTCCGACTGGATGGAGCTGGAGAAGCAGCGCGGCATCTCGGTCACCTCCAGCGTGCTCCAGTTCGAGTGGGAGGGGCGCCACATCAACCTGCTGGACACCCCGGGCCACCAGGACTTCAGCGAGGACACCTACCGCACCCTGATCGCCGCCGACAGCGCCGTCATGCTGCTGGACAACCGCAAGGGGGTCGAGGAACGGACCCGCCAGCTGTTCGACGTCTGCCGCCGCCGACGGATCCCGATCGTCACCCTCGTCAACAAGTGCGACCGGGCCGGCGCCGACCCGCTGACGCTGATCAGCGATGTCGAGCGCGACCTCGGGCTCTCCTGCTACCCGATGACCTGGCCGATCCACCGGGGCGCGCAGTTCGTGGGCGTCTACGACCGGGTCGAGGGCCAGGTCCATCTCTTTGACCGCGACACCGACCATGGCGCCCGCCGGGCCCAGGTCCAGCGGGCCTCCCTGGGCGACCCGATCCTCCGCGAGCACCTGGGCGACGAGGCGCACGACCGCCTTGTCGGCGACATCGAGCTGCTCGACACCGCCGGTGCCGCGTTCGACCGCGAGGCCTTCCTCGCGGGGGAGCTCTCGCCGGTCTTCTTCGGCAGCGCCCTGACCAACTTCGGCATCGAGCCGTTCCTCCGGACCTTCCTCGAGCTGGCCCCGCCTCCCGCGCCCCGGGACTCCTCCATCGGTCCGGTCGAGCCCGCCGACCCGGCGTTCACAGGGTTCGTGTTCAAGATCCAGGCGAACATGGATCCCCGGCACCGGGATCGCCTGGCCTTCGTGCGGATCGTGTCGGGGCACTTCACCGCGGGGATGCCGGCGCTCCACGTGCGCACCGGCAAGAACCTGCGACTCACCGCCCCCCAGCAGATGATGGCGCGGGACCGCGAGGCGATCGAGGAGGCCTGGCCCGGGGATGTCATCGGGATCCAGGACCGCGGCACCCTCCGGATCGGCGACACCCTCTCCACCCGCGGCCCCCTGGAGTTCAGCGGGATCCCGCGGTTCGCCCCGGAGCACTTCGCGCGGATCTACGTCTCCGACCCGCTCCGCCGCAAGCACCTGGACACCGGGCTCCGCCAGCTCTCCGACGAGGGCGCGGCGCAGGTTTTCTACACCGAGACGGTCGCGGGGCCCACCCCGATCGTCGGTGCCGTCGGCATCCTGCAGTTCGACGTGATGGTCTTCCGGCTGGAGAACGAGTACGGCGTCCCCTGCCGCCTGGAGCGGATGTCCTTCTCGCAGGCCCGCTGGGTTACCGGCCCGGCCGAGGAGATTGAGCGGGTCGGGCGCGCGCATGGCCGCCTGCTCGTCTACGACGCCAAGAACAACCCCCTGGTGCTGTTCGAGGATGCCTGGAGCCTGCGTGCGGCGCTGACCCACGAGACGATGCTGACCTACCTCGAAAGCGCCCCGTGACCGCAGGAACGGTGGTGGTCATCGGCGCCGGCGCCGCCGGGACGATGGCCGCCATCCATGCCGCCCGGGGCGGCGCCCGCGTCCTCCTGCTCGAGAGCACCCGGGATGGCGGCCGCAAGATCCTGATCTCGGGCGGGGGCCGCTGCAACATCCTGCCCGGCACCCCCGCTCCCGACCGCTTCGTCACCGATTCGCCCCGGCCCCTGTTGCGCCACATCCTCCGGGGCTGGCCGGTCGCCGAGCAGCGCCGGTTCTTCGAGCAGGAACTCGGCCTGGCGCTCGTCCTCGAGCCGGAGACCGGCAAGCTCTTTCCCGTCGCCAACCGCGCCCGGGTCGTGCGGGACGCCCTGCTCGAGGAGGCCCGAGCGCGGGGGGCCGAGATCCGGTTCGGGGTGCGGGTGGCCGGGCTCCGGGCCCCCGAGGGGGAACGTGGGTGGCAGGTACTGGTCCCGGACGGGGAGCCGATCGCGGCGGCCCGGGTGATCGTGGCGACTGGGGGGCTCTCGGTTCCGACCACCGGCAGCGATGGGGCGGGGCTGGCCTGGCTCGCGTCCCTGGGTGTTCCCCAGCACCCCACCTATCCCGCCCTGACCCCCCTGGTCGGCAACGCCCCGGCGCATCAGGCTCTGGCAGGCATTTCCTTGGTGGCAGGCATTGCCGCTCCTGGGGCCAGCCATCCGGCGCGGGTCGAGGGGGGCTTCCTGTTCACCCATCGGGGGTGGAGCGGGCCCTCGGTGCTCGACATCTCCCACCTCGCGGTCCGGAGCCGGATGGCGGGGCGGCCCCGGCAGGAACTCCTGGTCCAATGGTCGGCCCTGGGGGCACAGGGCTGGCAGGATCGGCTCCAGACCGGTGGAGGCCAGGTGGGGCCTGCCATCCGGGCGGTCCTGCCGGATCGCCTCGCCGGGATGCTTCTCGCCGAGGCCGGGGTGGAGTCCGCCACCCCGATCGCCCAGTTCCGCCGCGAGGGCCGGCGCCGGCTGATCGAGCTGCTGACGGCTTACCCGCTGCCCTGGACCGGGGACGAGGGATACCGGAAGGCCGAGGTCACCGGGGGAGGGGTGGCGCTGGACGCCGTGGACAGCTTCACCCTCGAGAGCCGCCGTCTCGGCGGGCTGCACATCTGCGGCGAGGCACTGGACGCCTTCGGCCCGATCGGCGGCCACAACTTCCAGTGGGCATGGGCCACCGGCCGGCTGGCGGGCCAGGCGGCGGCCAAGGCAGTGGCCGGGTAGCAGGCCCGGCGGGCGCGCCGGGGGGGGGGCGCCCCGGATTGTGGAACGGTTTGTGCAATGATCTTCCGGCAGGTGGAGCCGGGGAGCTCTGCCCGGACTGTTTCCGCCCCGCCTTGGGGTGATCGAGGTCACCATGTTCGAACCTGTCATCCACCACCTTCATCACGCTTCGCAGGCGACCCGCTGGATCGCGCAGCTGGTCCAGCTCGATCCCGAGCTGGCTGCTGCCCTGCCGCTGCTCGCCGCCCGGCTGATGGATGCTGGTGGAATCGATGAGGACGACGAGGAAGGCACCGTGGTGGAGGAGCCGATCGCGGTCTAGGGCCAGCCCCAGCCGCGGCGCGTCTCCACGCCCCGCCCGACATCGTCCCGCTCCTCGCGCCGAGGCACGCGTGTCCAACCGACACGCGTGCCTCGTGTCACATGATGACGCTCACCGGTGATGGAGATCACAACGCGCGGGCCACGAAGCGCAACGGGGGTCCGGCAAGATGCCGGACCCCCGTTGCCTTCCCGCCCGGGTCTTCAGCGCGACTCGGCGCCCTTGAGGATGCCGTTGAAGAGGAAACGGAAGGTGCCGTGCGGCTGCGACCGGAAGGTGATCTCCGGCCCAAACAGGTAGAGGGTCCCCTGGCCGACCTTCGCCTCGGCGGCCACCACGCCACCCTCCAGGTAGGTCTGCCCCCAGGCCCAGCCGCTGCGCAGTGATTCGGCCGAGTCGAACCACGCCACGGGGCGGATGCCGGCGGCCATGGCGCTGGGGGTGATCGAGAACACCTCGCTGTTGTCGAAGGTGATCAAGGCGCGGGAACCCATCCCTGCCGCCACCGTTGCCGTGGGATCCACCGCCACCTCGAGGATCGAGGTGGGCGAGTAGAACTTGTCGGCGGGCAGCGGCCGGATCGTCCCTTCCGGGGTGCGCTCGGTCATGTGGTCACCGATCGGCAGCCCCAGGTGCTGGGCCAGCGAGGTGCTGCTGCCGATGGTCACGATGGTGCCCCCGGCCTCGAGGAACTCCTTGAGCTTCGGCACCGTCTGGGCGGCCGTCACCCGGCCGAGCTGGCCGCGGTACTCCGCCGGAATCGAGGCCGGGTTGGGCGTGCCTCCCCCGAACCCGCCGCCGCCGCCGCCCCCGCCCCCGCCGGCGCTCACGCCGGGGATCGCCCCGCCCACGAACACCAGGACGTCGTACTTCGCCCGGAGGTTGCCGGCGTCCAGGGTCGGCGCGAAGACCACCTCGAACGGGAACTCGAACTGCTCCAGGATGTAGCGGACCCACCCCGAGGGCATCGAGCCGCCGTAGGTGTCCCACAGCCCCACCCGGACCGTCCGGAGCGGGGCACCCGCCGCGGCCGCGGCCGCCTGGACCCGCAGGCCGCGCTCGGTGGCCAGCGACTGGAGGATCGCCCGGGCGCCGGCGCCCGAGACGTGGAACCGGCCGTCGGGCATCCGCCGCACCGACTGCCGGGCCGCCAGGAGGCGGTTCACCGCGACGAAGGCGTCGTTCTGCGCCGGGTCGATGATCCAGGCCGATCCGCCGGGCACGGTGGCCCCCGCGGCGATCGCGCCGGTCACCAGACCGGTGATCTTCTGGAAGGGCCCGTCAAATCCCTCGAGGATCCGGTCGAACTGGACCCCCATCTGGAGGGCCAGCGTGTAGCCCGCGTTGTCATAGGGGCGCAGCGGCGGCCCGCCAGGGTACTCGAAGTCGTTGGGGTAGTCCTGGGGCTCGAACATGTCCAGCACGTGGGCCCGGAACGCCTGGGCCGACTTCACCACGTAGCTGCCCGCGGGGTAGCGCTTGCCGGCCACGCTGAACTCGGCGGTGGCCCGGTGCACGTCCACGCCCGACTTGAGCAGCGCGTTGACGAAGCGGGTGGCCGTCATGAAGTCCTTCTGGTCGGCCGGCAGGATGTAGCCGCGCGGGTCGCGCTCGGCGGGCTGCCGAAGCACCGAGAAGAGCTCCGCCGGGGTGCCCCCGCCGCCGCCGAACCCGCCACCGCCCGGCTGGCCGGCCGGCCGGGCCCGGGCGGCTTCGGCCTTGAGCCGCTCGACATCCTTCGGGTAGATCGTCCAGCTGTCCTGGCTGCCCTTCTGGATCGCGTTGCGGCCCATCTGGTAGATGTTGTACAGCCAGTCCTCGCGGTAGCGCGAGGCCAGGTTCAGGATGGCGTAGTTGGCGGTGATCGAGTAGTCCACCGACTGCCGGAAGTGCCACGGCTGGGGCGCGATCGGGAAGGGCAGGTCACCGGTGCTGAGCTGCCGGTCCGGGACCAGCGGGATCGAGATCGGGGTCGGGTTGCCGATCGTCTCGGTCAGGATGCCCACGATGTTGTGGAAGTAGGCCGCGGTGCGCAGGCCGCCGTTCCACCAGGTCTGGTAGCTCGCGCCGCCCCGCATGGTGACGCCGGGCTTGTTCTCGGCGGCAAACCGGGTGTGCATCGCAACCCCGACCAGCGAGAGCGAGTTGATCAGCAGCGGGTCGAGGTTGTAGTTGTGCGGGTCGCGGAACGGCGGCGCGAACATCACGGTGCCTGCCGGTCCCGTCTGGTGGTGGTTGTACATGATCTGCGGGTACCACTCCCGGTACATCACCCGGCTGATGTTCTCCGATTCCGGCATCGCGTTCATGTAGAAGTCGCGATTGTTGTCGTGGCCCACGTACTTCTGGTACAGCCGGGGCAGTCCGCCGGTGGAGCGCTCGGTCTCGATGGGGTTGCGCATGTACCAGTTGGAGACCAGCTCCATCCCGTCGGGATTGGCGTGCACCACCAGCTGGATCACGTCGTCGAGGATCCGCATCGTCTCGGGATCGGTCCGGCTGGTCATCTGCCAGACATGCTCGGTCAGCTGGGTGGCCCCGAGGACCTCGGTGGCGTGCAGGCCGCCATCGATCCAGACCACCGCCTTGCCCTGCTGGGCCAGGCGGCGAGCCTCGGCGTCGGTCAGCCCCTCGGCCCGGGCCAGCCGGGCCGCGATGCCGCGGAACTCGTCGAGGCGGGCGTGGTTGGCCGGCGAGGTGATGATCGCCATGAGCTGGTCACGCCCCTCGGCGGTCTTCCCGATGCTCAGCACCTTCACCCGGTCCGACTCGGTATCGAGCTTCTTCCAGTAGGCCTCGAGCTGGGTGTAGGTCGCCAGGCGATAGTCATCGCCCATGTTGAAGCCGAAATGCTCCCGGGGGGACGTGGCACGCTGCTGGGCGGGGGCGATGGACGCCGTCGCCAGCAGGAGCGTGAGCACGATGCGCCCGGTCCGCAGGGCCAGCGGTGCGGTCATGAGCCTGCTCCTTCGGTGGTGGGACTGGGCCGGCACGGGTGGCCGGCGGGAACGCCTTCAGTCATCCGGAAAGGTGGCCTCGATGGCGCCACCGGTGCGCAGCAGTTCCTCGGCCGCGCTCGCATAGGGGAGGAAATCCGCCAGGCTGCCCCGGGCCAGCCGGAGCTTGCCAGTCAGGATCGCCATCGCGGGTGACAGCTTGCCGCCAAGGACCTGCCGCCAGGCCTCGCGCGGGGCCTGGAACAGGTAGCGGGCCGTCCCATGGTCGGCCTCGGTCGCCGCCCGCGCGGCTCGACAGACCCCGTGCCAGAGGTCGAGGTAGATCGCCGGCCCCGCGGCGGCGCCCGCCACGGACATCTCGAGGACGATGTCGCCCTCCCAACGGGCGGCCACCTGCTGGTACGTCGGGTTGGCGTTCAACTCCCTGCCCCAGGCCTCGGCCCAGGCAGCGGAGAAGGCGGGGTGCGCGGTGGCGGCAGCGGCGGGTCGGGGATCAGTCAATGGACGGGGAGTGGGGAATGAGGAATGGGGGGGGGCCGGCGTGGCCGGTCATGGACCGCATGAGCCAGCCGGAATAATACCCCCGATCGCGCCTCTCCAAATCGATCCCCGGTCTTCCCATTCCCCGTTCCCAATTCCCCATTCCCCGTGCCCCTGGTCACCGCACCGAAATCCAATAGCTCATCTTCACCGCCAGGAAGTTGTCACCGGGCAGCTTGAACGGGTCGGCGAACGAGGCGAGGGTCGCCTGCGATCCCGGCACCGAGCCGTTGGGACAGAAATCCACGCTGCCCCCGCTGCAGAAGTCATCGCGGTTCTGCTGCCAGACCAGGAAGAGGGTGCTGCCCGGGTTCCATTCCCAGCGGATCACCAGGTTGCTGCGGAACGAGAAACTGTTGAAGTCGGGGTTTCCGAACGACAGGGTGCCGGGCACCGCGGTGTCGGTGACCAGGTACCGGTGATCGGCCTGGGTGATGGTGGTGCCGGGGGCGACGCCGTACTCGCGCAGGAACCGGCTGCCCGCGGCGGCCAGTTCCCCGAAGCCGAAGTAGCGCCCGCTGGCCGAGAACGGCTCGCCGTAGGCCTCGAGCGAGAGGTTCGGGCTGAACAGGTAGTTGACCCGGAGCCGCATCGAGAGCTGGCTCCGCTCGATCTTCGCGAAGACGTAGCGGTACCCGTAGGTGGCGTCGCTGCCGTTGTCGAAGCGGCCGACGTACTGCCGGGAGCTCACCCGGCGGCTGAACCCCGGGTCGACCGAGAGGGAGAGGGTCTGGGTCGGGTTGAAGCCGAGGCGCAGCCCGACCTCGGTGCTCCAGGCATCGAACTCGCCCCGCTCGTGGGCCACGTTGAGCCGGGCGGTGGTGGTGCTGGAGTTGTTGTTGGACAGGTTCCCGTCCATTCGCCACCGCCAGCCGTTCTGCATCAGTGGCCCGCCCCGGGTGGCGTTGTCGCTCATCGACCGGGGGTTGAACTGGGCGTTGAAATTGGCATCGATGTAGTTGCGGAAGGTGCCCTGGCTGCTCAGGCGCACCTGCCCCTCACGTCGCACCCCGCCGTAGTTCCAGCCGCTCCGGAGCGACAGGCTGACCCGCGAGCGCCGGAAGATGCCCTTCGGCTCGGTCTGGCGCAGGGCGATCTCGCCGGAGGCGGAGATGTCGTCCGAGTTGGTCAGGCGGCCGGTGTCGTTGGTCTCGAAGCCCGGGGAATCCGAATCGAGGTTCACGTTCCAGGTCCACAGGCCGGAGTTCTTCGAGGCCCGGATCCCGAACGAGACTCCATAGAGCGCGGTCGCCGAGGAATCCACCTCCACGTAGTCCGCATCGGGACGCTGGTAGTAGCGGGCCGAGGAGCGCTGGATCCGGACCATCGCCAGCTCGGACCCCCCGACGTAGCTGAATCCCGCCCGCCCGCTGACCGAGTAGGCGCCCCCCTGGAACCGCAGGGACCAGTCCGATCCTCCGGCCAGCGACTGGCGCGAGAAGCGGTCGGCCAGCTCGGATCCGTCGGTGAAGCCGCGACGCATCGTGGCCAGGCTGAAGCCGAGGGTGGAGCCGCTGGCGCCGAACTGGTGCTGGAGTCGGCTGGCCCCGAAGATCGTGACGGGCTCCACCTCCACGCGGCCGAACTCCTGCTCGTCGGCGTCATAGCTCCGGGCATAGGTGCGCTCGGTAACGGCCGAGAAGACCCCGAGTTCCCAGCCGGCGGCCACCCGGCCGGTGACCTTGGCGGCGCCGAGGATCCGGGTCGAGCCGGGCCGGTCGACGAAATCCGCCGAGACCGAGCCCCGCGGGGCCGCCCCCACGCGGCGCGAGTAGAAATAGGAGCTGCCGCCCTCGCCACCACCCCCGCTGATCAGCTGGCTCCCCTCCGTGAAGAACGGGCGCTGCTCGGGGAAGAAGCTCTCGAAGGCGGACAGGTTCACCTCGGCGGGGTCGGCGTCGACCTGGCCGAAGTCGGGGTTGATGGTGGCGTCCAGGGTGAGGCTGGGACCCAGGCCCATCTTCAGGTCGCCCCCAAACCGCCCGGAGGCGACGCTGCCATCGTCGAAGGGATTCCCCGGGACGGGGCTCCCGGTGTAGTTGGCATTGCCGGCCACATAGGGCAGCAATTCGATCCGGCTTGACGGCTTGATCCCCTCGATGCCCACCAGGGTGCCGAAGTGCGAGACGTAGCCCGGCGTGTTGCGCGGCACCGCGACCCAGAAGACGTCCTCGTTCTTCTGGGGCATCCCGCGCTGGATGTTGAGCCCCCAGGACTGGATCGCCGCGTTCGAGAAGCGCAGCTGCGAGAAGGGGATCCGGATCTCCGCCGTCCACCCGATCGAGTCGAGGACCGCCTTGGCCTCCCAGACCGGGTTCCAGTTGTAGTCGCGGGCCCGGAAGTCGTCGGCATCGCGGGTATTGAGGTAGTCGCGCCGGCCGTTGCCTGAGGTGATCGTGAAGCTCGAGGCGGTCCGCCGATCCAGGAACGCGTCCAGCGACACCGTGAGGTGCTCGGCGCGACCGAACCCGTCTCGCCGGGTCAGCGCCGAGGGGAGCTGGTCGGGTGCCGAGCTGAACATCCGGGCCCCGATGTAGATGGCATCGTCGTCGTAGAGGAACGCCACCTCGGTCCGATCCGAGGGAGGTGCCCCGAAGACCGGGTCCTTCTGGCGGAAGTCGCTGACGAAGATCGCCTGTTGCCAGACCGCGTCGTCCAGGCGTCCGTCCACCCGGATGGAGGCGCCGTTGAAACGGACAATGACCGCCTCCTTGAGCTCGGAGGGATCGGGGCCCTGGGCCGTGGCGGGGGCGGCCCCGGCCAGTGCACCCAGCGCCAGTGATACGAGCAGGCACGCCGCCCGGCGGCGGCGTGGGGTCAGGTCGCAATGGTGTGGGACTGCCTGGGGCATGCGATTTCCGGTCAGGGCCAAGTGCCGTCGTGAGTCGTCCAATTTACGCACTCCGGGCATCCCATGTTGAATTGGGGGTCGGGGGTGAGCCGGTGCGGGCTCGGGCGCGCCTGCTCGGGGTGCTAGATTCCCCAAGTCCAGAATTGGGGATTGCCTCGTGACTGCCCTCGCCCAGACCTCGCGCCTTGTCCGTTCGCCGACCGGATCCACGCTCTCCTGCCGGGGCTGGCATCAGGAGGCGGCGATGCGGATGCTCATGAACAACCTCGATCCCGCGGTGGCCGAGCGCCCCGAGGACCTGATCGTCTACGGCGGCAGCGGCAAGGCGGCCCGGAACTGGGCCTGCTTCGACGCCATTGTGGCGACCCTGCGGCGCCTCGCCAATGATGAGACCCTGCTGGTCCAGAGCGGCAAGCCGGTCGGGGTCTTCCGTACCCACGACGAGGCGCCCCGGGTCCTGATCGCCAACTCCAACCTGGTCCCGCGGTGGGGCACCTGGGATGAGTTCCGGCGGCTCGAGGCACTGGGCCTGACGATGTACGGCCAGATGACCGCCGGATCCTGGATCTACATCGGCTCCCAGGGGATCCTCCAGGGCACCTACGAGACCTTTGCCGAGTGCGCCCGGCAGCATTTTGGCGGTTCCCTCGCCGGGCGCCTGGTGGTGACCGGTGGCCTCGGCGGCATGGGCGGCGCCCAGCCCCTTGCCGCGACCCTCAATGGCGCCGCCTTCCTTGGCGTGGATGTCGATGCCACCCGGATCCAACGACGAGTCGATTCAGGCTATTGCGACAGGCTCGAGACCAGCCTCGACGCCGCCCTGGCGGCCGTCGAGGGCGCCAAGAGCCGCGGTGAGGCGCTATCCGTCGGGCTGGTGGGCAACATCGCCGAGGTGCTGCCGGAACTGGTGCGCCGCGGGGTCACCGTCGACGTGCTGACCGACCAGACCTCGGCCCACGACCTTCGGGTCGGCTACCTGCCGATCGGGGTGACCCTTGCGGAGGCCCCCACGCTCCGTGAGACGGACCCCGAGGGGTATGAGTCCCGGGTTCTCGATTCGATGGTCCTCCACGTCCAGGCGATGCGCGAGTTCCGCTCTCGCGGTGCGATCGTCTTCGACTACGGCAACAACCTGCGCGGCCAGGTGGCCGACCATCGCGCGATGCCGGAGGCATTCGAGATTCCCGGCTTCGTGCCGGAGTTCATCCGGCCGCTGTTCTGCAAGGGCGCCGGTCCCTTCCGGTGGGCCGCCCTCTCCGGCGACCCGGCCGACATCGCCGCCACCGATGACGCCGTGCTGGAGACCTTCCCGAAGAAGGCCGCGCTGCGCCGCTGGATCGAGGAGGCGCGACGCAAGGTCCAGTTCCAGGGGCTGCCCGCCCGGATCTGCTGGCTCGAGTACGGGGAGCGCGCGGAGATGGGGCTCCGCTTCAACTGGCTGGTGAAGCACGGCAGGGTGCAGGCCCCCCTGGTGATCGGCCGCGATCACCTCGACACCGGGAGCGTCGCCTCGCCGAATCGCGAGACCGAGGGGATGCTCGACGGCTCGGATGCCATTGCCGACTGGCCGCTCCTCAACGCCATGCTCAACACGGCCTGCGGGGCCAGCTGGGTCTCGATTCACCATGGCGGCGGTGTCGGCATCGGATATTCGCTCCATGCCGGCATGGTCGCTGTCGCCGACGGCACCGCCATGGCCGACCGCCGCCTCGAGCGCGTGCTCACTGCCGATCCCGGCACGGGAGTGATGCGGCATGCGGATGCTGGCTACGACCTGGCGATCGAGACGGCGCGGGAGCGGGGGGTGGATCTGCCGATGGTGAGCGAGAAGTGAGGAGCGAGAAGTGTGAGCGAGAAGAGGTAAGAGGTAAGAGGTGAGAGGGGAGAAGGGAGAAGGGAGCAGGGAGAAGGACGAAGGGCGCAGCGAGGGATCTTCGCTGGGGGCTCTGGAGCCCAACACCATCTCCCCGTACCCAAGGGCAAGCTCCCTCGTCGCCTGGCTCCTCGGGATGACACCCCTCTCATCGCAGCCACGAGACCTGACACCTGACGCCTGACGCCCCACACCCAGCAACCGACACCCAACACCCGACACCCCTAGCCCCTAGCCCCTAGCCCCTAGTCCCGATTCCCCATTCCCCGCCCCCCATGCCCCTTCTCCGCAACATCGCCCTGCTCGCGCAATGCCTCCCTGAGGGGGCGCAGGGGGAGATCCACCCCATTCCCGACGCCGCCATGGCGTGGGATGACGGGGTGATCCGCTGGGTCGGTCCCGAGGCGGAGCTGCCGGCGGCGTACCGGGACTGGCCGGCGGAGGATGCCCGCCATCGCCTGGTGGTGCCCGGATTGGTGGACTGCCACACCCATCTGGCCTTTGGCGGGTGGCGCGGAGACGAATTCGCCCAGCGGCTCGGTGGGAAGAGCTACCTCGAGATCGCCCAGGCCGGGGGGGGGATCGCCTCGACGGTGGCGCGGACCCGCGGGCTGTCGGTGCCGATGCTGGTCGAGCGGGCTCGTGGGCACCTTCGCGAGATCGAGCGACTCGGCGTTACCACCGTCGAGGCCAAGAGTGGCTACGGCCTGAGCTACGACAGCGAAATGGCGCTGCTGGAGGTGTACGCCGAGCTGGGCCGCAGCGATCCGCTCCGGGTCGTCCCCACCCTCCTCGGCGCCCACGTGGTCCCGCCGGAATTCAAGTCCCGACGGGAGGAATACCTCGCCATGCTGGTGGAGCGGCTGATCCCCGAGGTGGGCCGCCGGAAGCTGGCCCGGTTCTGTGACGTCTTCGTGGAGGAGACCGCGTTCCCGGTGGATGAGGCGCGGGGGATCCTCGAAGCCGGGAATCGCGCCGGCCTGGGCGGGAAGCTCCACGCCGACCAGCTCACCAGCGGTGGCGGGGCCGAGCTTGCCGCCGAGGTCGGCGCCATCTCCGCCGACCATCTCGAGTGCATCTCGCCCGCGGGTATCGCGGCGATGGCCGCCGCGGGGACGATCGCCGTTTCCCTGCCCATCGCCACCCTCTACCTCAACCAGCGGCCGCTGCCGGCCCGCGACCTGATCGCCGCCGGGGTGCCGGTGGCGGTGGCCACCGACTTCAACCCCGGCTCCGCGCCGAGCTACCACCTCCCGCTGGCGATGATGCTGGCGTGCACCATGCAGCGGATGACCCCGCGCGAGGTGCTCCGCGGGGCGACCACGATCGCCGCCGCGGCCATCGGCCTGGCGGGGCAGGCGGGGTCGCTCGCGGAGGGGATGGCGGCCGACTTCGCCGTCATCGATGCGCCGGATCCCGAGTTCTGGATGTATCATTTCCGCGCCAACGCCTGCTTGCGCACTGTGCGCCGCGGGGAGACCCGCTGGCGCGCGCCGGAGTTCTGATCACCCTGGGGGAAACCATGTCGGAAGCGCCGCTGGTGGGCGGAGTGGACCGTCGCTCGTTCCTGGGCCTCTGTACCGGCCTGGGGATCGGGGGCGGGCTGGCGACGACCTTGTACCAGGAGGCGGTCGCGCAGGCCCCCACGCCCGGGGGACAGGGCCAGCAGCAATCGGGTCCCGTCACCGTCGCCACGATCGCGGCGGCGGAAACCGTCCTCGGCCTGACCTTCACCGTCGCCGAGCGCGAGATGATGGTTCAGGACCTCAACGGTGCGGTGCGGAGCCTGGCCAACCTGCGGTCGGTCGCGCTGCCCAACGAGGTGGCGCCGGCGCTGATCTTCCACCTCGAGCCGCCCCCCGCCTCCTCAACGGTGCCGGCGGCGGCACGGGCCCGGATCCGGCCGGTGGCACGGCCCGGCTCCGACTCGGCGCTGGCCTGGCTCACCGTGGCCGAGCTCTCCGAGCTGGTGCGGACCCGGGCGGTCACATCCGAGGAATTGACCCGGCTCTCGCTCGGGCGCCTCAAGCAGCATGACCCGGCGCTCAGCTGCGTCGTCACCCTGACCGAGGAACGCGCGCTGGCGCAGGCGAGGCAGGCGGACGCCGAGATCGCCGCCGGGCGGTGGCGCGGGCCGCTGCACGGGATTCCCTGGGGCGCCAAGGACCTGCTGGCGGTGCCGGGGTACCCGACCACCTGGGGGTCACCGATCTATCGCGACCAGCAGCTGCCAGCCACCGCCACCGTGGTCGAGCGCCTCGACGCGGCGGGTGCGGTCCTCGTGGCCAAGCTCAGCCTCGGTGAACTTGCCCAGGGGGACGTCTGGTACGGCGGCACCACCAAGAACCCCTGGAACCTCGAGCAGGGCTCCAGTGGTTCCTCAGCCGGTCCCGCCTCGGCGACGGCGGCCGGCCTCGTGCCGTTCACCATCGGCAGCGAGACCCTGGGATCGATCGTCTCGCCCAGCACCCGCTGCGGGGTGACCGGCCTGCGCCCCACCTTCGGCGCGGTCAGCCGCGCGGGGGCGATGGCGCTGTCCTGGAGCATGGACAAGCTCGGGCCGATGTGCCGGTCGGTGGAGGACTGCGCCCTGGTCTTCGACGCGATCCGGGGGCCGGACGGGAAGGACCTCACCGTGCGCCAGGCCAGCTTTGCCTGGCAGCCTGACCGGCCCCTGTCGGGAATCCGGGTCGGGATGCTCGAGGCGGCCTTCGCCCCGGACCGCGCCGCGAAGCCGTTTGACGACGCCACCCTCGTGGTGCTGCGCGGGCTGGGGATCCCCCTCGCGCCGGTGACCGGACCGACCGAACTGCCCGTTGCCGCGATGCGGATCATCCTCTCGGCGGAGGCCGCGGCCGCCTTCGACGAGCTCACCCGGGAGAACCTCGATGACCTCATGGTGCGCCAGCAGCGCGGCGCCTGGCCCAACAGCTTCCGCTCGGCGCGCTTCATCTCGGCGGTGGACTACATCCAGGCCAACCGGCTCCGCACCCTTCTCATGCGCCAGATGGACGAGGCGATGCGCGACGTGGACGTGATGGTGGCGCCCACCTCGGGCGGCAACATGCTCCTGATCACCAACCTGACCGGTCATCCCACCGTGGTGCTGCCCAATGGCTTCACGGAACAGGGCACCCCGGTCAGCATCACCTTCATCGGCCAGCCGTTCCGTGAGGCCGAGCTGCTCCGCGTGGCCCTGGCCTACCAGGACGCCACCGACTTCCACCGCCGGCACCCGCCGGCCTTTGCCTGAGCGTGGCATGACCGACGGCGACTTTGATCCCAGTGCACCCGCCACCCCGGGCTCGGGGCTCTTCGGCCTCCCTCACACCCCCGATGACGCGGCGATCGTCTGCCTGCCGGTGGCGTGGGAGGCGACGACCTCCTACGGCGGCGGGACCGCCGGCGGCCCCGCCGCGATCCACGAGGCGAGCTGGCAGGTCGACCTCTTCGACCATCTCGTCGAGCGTCCCTATGCCGCCGGGATCGCCCTGCTGCCGGAGGACCCCCGGTTTGCGGCATGGAACGAGGAGGCGCGTCCCCTCGCCGGCGAGATCATCGCGGTCGGGGGCAACATCGAGGGTGACGAGCGGCTCTGGCAGGCGCTGAGCCGGGTCAACCAGCTTTCCGGGGAGGTGAACGCCCTGGTGGAGGAGGAGGTGGGCGCGATCCTCGACGCGGGGAAGATCCCCGCGCTGATTGGTGGCGATCACTCCACCCCGTACGGTGCGATCCGGGCTGCCGCGCTCCGTCACGAGGGGATCGGCCTGCTCCAGGTGGACGCCCACATGGACCTTCGCGAGGCCTATGAGGGGTTCACCTGGTCGCACGCGTCGATCACCCGCAATGTCGTGGACCGGATCCCCGAGGTGGCGCGCGTGGTGCAGGTCGGGATCCGGGACTACTGCGAGGAGGAGGCCGACCGGGTGGCCGCCGAGCCCCAGCGGATCCGGGTGTTCTACGATGCCGACATTGCGCGGCGGAGATTCCAGGGCGGCAGCTGGGACCAGGTCGTGCAGGAGGCGGTCGAGGCGCTGCCCAGGGACGTCTGGATCACCTTCGACATCGATGGGCTCGATCCCAAGCTCTGTCCCCACACCGGCACGCCGGTGCCGGGAGGGCTGGAGTTCCAGGAGGCGATTCACCTGATCGCGGCGGTGGCGCGGTCGGGCCGTCGCATCGTGGGGTTCGACCTGAACGAGGTGTCGCCGGCCCCCGATGGCCATGAGTGGGACGCCAACGTCGGGGCGCGCGTCCTGTACCAGCTGTGTGCCTGGACCATGGTGAGCCAGGGGCGGGTGCGCGAGCGGCGCTGAGCACGGCACGAGGCAGGTACGAGCAGCAGGCATCCTCCACATCCGGAACTTCATGACCCGCCCCCTGGTGGTCGTCGCGTCCCTCCTGTGCCTGTCCGCCGGCTCCCTCGCCGCGCAGGCCCCCTCCGCCCCGGTGGCCCGGGCGGTGCGCATCTCCGCACCCCCGGTCATTGACGGCCGGCTCGACGACAGCGCCTGGCAGGGGGTCGCCCCCGCGACCGGCTTCGTGCAGCACGAGCCGTTCGAGGGGCGGCCGGCCACCGAGCGCACCGAGGTTCGGATCCTCTACGACGACGAGGCGCTCTATGTCGGTGCCTGGCTCTTGGACCGGAGCCCCGGGCAGATCGTCGTGGGCGAGGTGCGGCGCGACGTGGACCTCGCCAATCTCGACGCGTTCATCATGGTGCTCGACACCTACCGCGACCGCCAGAACGCCTTCGTCTTCGGCACGTCGCCGGCCGGGGTCGAGTACGACGGCCAGGTGACCCGCGAGGGGGAGGGCGGCAGCGGTCAGGGCACCACCCGCCAGACCGGTGGCTCGGGCGGTGGGCTCAACCTCAACTGGGACGGCTCGTGGACCGTTCGCACCAGCCGTGACAGCGCCGGCTGGTACGCCGAGTTCCGGATCCCGTTCGCGACCCTGCGGTACCGTCGCGGGGAGGGGCAGGTCTGGGGGCTCAACTTCACCCGCAACATCCAGCGGGTGAACGAGCGCAGCACCTGGACCCCGCTCCCCCGTGAGTTCTCGGTCTACCGGATCTCGGCGTTTGGCGCGCTGGAGGGGCTCGAGCCGCCGGCCGGCCGCGTCGCCACCGCCACCCCGTACGTCCTCGGATCGGTCCGCCGCGACTACGCCCGGCCCGACACCGACACCGGCCTCGACATTGGCGGCGACGTCAAGCTGGGACTCTCGAGCAGCATGACGCTCGACCTCACCGCCAACACCGACTTCGCCCAGGTCGAGGTGGACGAGCAGCAGCTCAACCTGACCCGGTTCAACTTGTTCTTCCCGGAGAAGCGGCCGTTCTTCCTCGAGAACGCCGGCACCTTCTCGGTGGGCACGGCACAGTCCACCGAGCTCTTCTTCAGCCGCCGGATTGGGATCGGTGCCGACCGCCGCGAGGTGCCGCTCCTGGGGGGCGGGCGGCTCTCCGGCAACATCGGCGGGCTCACCATCGGGGTGCTCGACATCCAGGCCGACTCGCGCGAGGGGGTGCCGGCCAACAACTTCGCCGCGGTCCGCGTCGTCCAGCAGCTCCCCAGCCGCAGCCGGCTCGGCGCCATCGCCGTGAGCCGGCTCAACACCGACAGCACCGCGGACTACAACCTCACCTTCGGGCTCGACGGCCGGATGGGAATCGGCCGCTACCTCCTGTTGGACGGCTACGCTGCCCAGACCGAGACCCCGGGGCGCACTGGCCCGCAGCATGCGTACCACGTCGGCGGCACCTACTCCGGACGGAACTGGCAGTTCAGCGCCTCGTGGCGCGAGGTGGCGCGCGACTTCAATCCCGAGGTCGGGTTCCTGTCGCGGTCCAACACCCGGTTTGCGAGCGTCCGGATCCAGACCTTCATCCGGATGTCCGAATCCTCGGCGCTCAAGGAACTCCGGCCGCACATCAGCTACCGCGAGAACATCGGCTTCGACGGGCTGTCCGAGACCCGGCTGATCCATTTCGACAGCCATTTCGACTTCAAGAACGGCGCCTTCTTCCAGCTGCCGGCCTTCAACCTGACGCGGGAGGGACTGCGGGTGCCGTTCGAGATCGCCCCGGGGGTCGTGATCCCCGCCGGCACCTACGACAACGCCGAGTGGGGGTTCGAGTACTACACCAGCCAGAACGCGCCGGTGGCGCTGTCGGGACGGATCGACATCGGCGGGTTCTACAGCGGGCGGCGGATCGGGACGGGGAGCACCCTGCGGGTCCGCACCGGGAAGACTGCGGCGTCGCTGGCGGTGTCGTGGTACGACATCACCTTGCCGGAGGGGGAGTTCACGGCGGCGCTGGTGGGACTCAAGCTGGCGTACAGCTTCACGCCGGGGATCTACCTGCAGTCGCTGGCGCAGTACAGCAACCAGAGCAGGACAGTGCAGGCCAATCTGCGGTTCGGGTGGCTGAGCCGGGCGGGGACGGGGCTCTTCCTGGTCTACAACGACATCGAGCGGACCGGCACCGGGTCGGGGCCGGAGCAGCGGGCGTTCCTGGTGAAGTTCACCCGAATGTTCGACCTGAACTAGGGGGTGGCAGGGCGGGGGGCTGCCCCCCGCCGCGGAGTGCCGGGATCAGGGAATGACGATCGTGTTGAGGTGGGTCGGCATGATCATCCGGGTACGGGGAGAGATCGCCGCGACGGTCCTGGCAAACGGGACGAGGTTCCGGTCGATGTTCTCCTGCTGCGACCATCCGTACGGGAGCGAGAAGTTGTCCCAGTGGGTCGGGAGCACGATCGGGGGCATCCCGGTGACGCGCAGCAGCCGCTCGTCGTAGTTGTACAACCCCAGCCGCGACCCGTTGATGCCGGCCAGCAGGATGTCAGGGTGAATCCCGTCCAGTTCGCGCTCGACGAAGTTCATCGAGCCCATCGTCAACACCTCATGGTGGTCGAACCGGGCCAGGAACATCAGTGAGCCGCCCTCGATGAACTGGCTGATCCGCAGCGGGGCGACCAGCCTCGTGGTGCGGTCATAGCGCCGGGTGTCGAAGTAGTGCTTCTCGTTGAGGGCCGAGTGGATCGAGGGGATGACGCGCACGGAGAAGTTGTCGAACTGGTAGTCCTCGCCGCCGCCCACGGCATAGAGCTGGTCCTCGGGGATCCCGTAGGCGCGCAGAATCATGATCGTCGACTCGGTGCCGATCACCTTCGCGCCTGTCTTCCGCGCCAGGTAGGGGACATCGAGGAGGTGGTCGGGGTGACCGTGGTGGACCAGGATGAAATCGGCCCGGGGGACGATGCTGTCGATGAGGGTCGAGTCGGACGGGGCGATGTCATCCCGCGCGTAACTGGGGCGCGGGTCGGCCGGATCGCCACTGCCGCCATACTTGATGCGCGAGATGAATGGGTCGACCAGCACCACCACGGCGCCATCGGCGATCATCCAGCCGGCCGCGCCCAGGTAGGTCATCTGGAGCGGGGGGCGCGCGTCGGTGGCCTGCGCGCCGGCCGGGGCGGGGGCGAGGACAGCGCCCAGCAGGATGGCACGGGCAAGATGCTTCATCGGTTCCCTCAGGGCATGTCGCGAGGCACTGGGCATCACGGGGATGGGATGGCAAGGGCGGATCGAATAGGTACGGTGGCAGAGGGCGATTGTCCAGCGCCACTTGGCCGCCGCGCATCCCGGGACCTGATCAGCCCTTCCGTGCCAGCAGGAGCCGCTCCGCGAGGTCCGAGATTGACCAATCCTCGACGATGCGCCCATCCACGAACCGGCTGGTCACCATGTCGCGCCACACGATCGGGCGACCGGTGGCTGGAAAGCCCATGAACGCACCCTGTGGATGCCCCGAAGGGTCCGCTGCCAGGCGATCCGGTCCGTGGACTCCACCAGGATCGCGACCTCAACCTGGAGGGGCGCAAAGGCGCGCAGGTACTGGTCGAGGATCCGCCGGACCACGTCGTGGCCCCCGGTCAGGTCCCGGTCCGTCAGGTGGGCCACGAACTCCGCGCTGAAGAACTCCGGGATGGCATCGACATCGCCGTTGACGATGAGCGCCGTATTGGCCGCCTCGATCCGGGGTGCGAGCAGCCGCTTCATGGGGACACTCGTCGTTGGGGGAATGGAAGGAACGGGGGGGCGCCAGTGCCGTGCCCGGCAGGGCGGCGCACCTTGGAGCACCGCGGGCGGCACGATCGGCCCTGGTCCCGGACACGGCGGTAGGCCCGTCCCGGGGGGTGACCGTGTGGAGATCCGTCCCTCGCTCGTCTCCATTTGGACAGGGCGCGTGGCGATATCCGCGGCGGCAGCCCACTTCATGAGAAGCAAGGGAAGACAATGCGCACCCGAACGACACGTCGCACGCTTGCCCTGGCCGGGGCCCTTGCCTGCGGGGCCGTAGCGTGTTCCAGCAATGCCCTGTCGCCATTCGAGCCTGAAATCGCAAGTGCCACGGACAACTTCCAGCTCCAGGCGACTGGCGTCACCTCAGTCACCTCGACGCTGACCTACTCGTGGGCCAATACCGGCACGCGGGCCACCATCAATCACTCGACCGTCACGACGGCGGGCTCGGCCGGTCTGACGGTTCGTGACGGAACCGGTGCGATCGTATACGCCAAGAATCTGGCACCCAGCCTTTCGGAGGCCACCGCCACCGGGGCGGCGGGCACCTGGACGATCACCCTGACCCTCACATCGTATAGCGGAACCCTGAACTTCCGCGCCCAGAAGCTCTAGCTCGCTCGCGACTCCGAAGGCCGGGCCACCCCTGCAGCGACGGTCCTCGGGATCGTGCCTTCCGGCCATCGACCAGGGCGCTCGCGGCGGTATTTCCTGACTCACACACAAGATCCCTCGTCGCTCTGCTCCTCGGGATGACAGTCCGGTTGCCGCTTGGCCGGCGTGCCGGGGTGACTCGATGCCTCAGTGCCTCCACGGCTGCGTAGGAACCCCTACACCCGCACCCACCCCCGCCCAGCCGCCGCCGGCCATCGTACCACCACCGCTTCGCCCTGCACCGTCCGGTCGAGCCCCCGCTCCGACTTGGCCACCGTCTCCACCGGGTAGCTCCACCGCTCGCCATCGGTTTCCATCGGATGCTCGGCAAACCACGACCACTCCGAGCTGAACCACCCCTCCGCCCACTGCGCCGGATCCCATTCCCAGCTCACCTCGGCGCCGCCACCCGCCCGCACTGTGACCACCTTCGTGAGCTCCGGCCACGCCAGCCGCACCTCAATGCGGTCCGCATGCTCCATGACCTCGACACTCGGCGTCCGCCCCTGCCACGTCACCACCGGCTGCTCGGTGCCGTTGATGAATCCCTCCACCGTGGCACCTGCGGGCAGCACCCGGTCCACCCCCAGCCCCCGGGGCAGGGCATCGATCGGCGGGAGGGCGTCGAGCCGCAGGTTGGCCTCGATGTCGTGGATCGTCGCGGTGCCGGCGTCGTCGCCGTGGGTGTCGTCGCCGGCCTCCCGGCTCCCCGCCGCCATCGCCTCGAGGTGATACGCCTCGCGGCGGCGGGTCAGGACCGCGGCCAGGTTCACCCCCGCGGCGAAGTCGGTCCACTCCTCGATGGCGCCACCCCGCATCGGCGCGATCACGATCGAGTGGGCGGCATCGTGCACCCAGATCTCCTCGCCGCCATCCCAGTCGATGTCCAGCACCTCGGCCCGGAGCGCCTCACCCCGCCGCAGCGCGGCCTCGGCCAGGGCGAGCTGGCCCCAGAGGGCGCCGCGCAGGAACGGGAGGTAGAGCCCCCCGAAGACGCCGTGCCAGTAGGCATCGTTGCACTGCGCCCGGCCGATCGCTCGACGGGCCTCCGCGGGTTCGCCGCGCTTCCGGCACAGCCGCGAGAGCAGCAGCATCTTTTTGTGGAGCCGATTGGCCTCGGGATACTTGACCAGGAAGTTCCGCCAGTGGGTTCCCCGGACCAGGGCGCCCTCCGTCCCCCCCATCCGCTCGTCGCCGAGTTCCGCTTCGAGCCGCGTCAGGGCAGCCGCACCGGTCGTGGGGAGCGCCCACCCCTCCATCTCGCGATAGGAGGCCGAGGGGAGGTAGCACGGACCGGCCGAGGGCACCTCCGCCACCGCCTCGGCCATCGTCACCAGCCGGACCTCCCCGCCCTCCACCAGCGACCGCATCGTGGCCAGGAACCGCTCCATCCAGCCGTCACGATAGACCCACTCCCGGGTGCCGGGCCAACCCCCGAACTTCTCGCCGTCATCCCCCAGTACCGCCAGCGGCTGCCCCGCCGCGCGGAGCGTGCGCAGGTACTCGGCGAGTTCCTCCGGCGGCCGGAAGGGGATCAGGTAGCGGAGTTTCTCGTCGATCGCCAGGAGCGAGAGGCGGTGCCCGTCCCCCTCGGTGAGCCAGGGCCGATGCAGCTCCGCACGCTGATGCCCCGCCACCAGGAAGTGCCGGTCATCCACGAGCGTGTAGCCGATCCCCGCCTCGGCCAGATCGGCGGCCAGGTCCGGTTCCCAGACCCGCTCCGTCAGCCAGAGCCCGGTGGCTGTCACCCCGAACCGGTGGCGCAGCGACTCGCGCATCCGGCCCACCTGCTCCAACCGGTCGGCGCGGCTGAGCATGGCCAGGATCGGCTCGTCGTAGCCGCTGGCCAGGAGCTCCATCTGCCCGTCAGCGGCGAGCGTGCCGATCTCGTCGAGCCAGTCGGGCGCGCGCCGCTCCATCCAGTCGAGCAGCGGCCCGGAGAGGTGGAGGGAAATGGGCAGGAAGCCGCCGTTGCGCAGTGCGCCCACCAGCGGGCGGTAGACATCGGTCAGGTGCTGCTCAAAGACCGAGTCGAAATTGCCGACCGGCTGGTGCAGGTGGACCCCGAACGCGAAGCGGAGCGGCTCGGTCATTCCGATTGCTCCCGGCCGAAGCCGAACCGCACCGCGAGCGGCGCGATTGCCGCGCCGTCGGTGCTGTGCCATCGCTCCCAGAAGGTCGTCTGCGCGTCGTACGGCACCGGGAGTCCGTCCAGCTCCAGCAGGTCGAGCGCGGCGTGGAGGAGCGGCACGTCGAGCTCCGTCTCGTCGCAGAGCAACTCCCCCATCCGGACGCTGATCGCCTCCTCGCCGGCCACGCCGAGCGCCTGGAGTCCCTGCGACAGGTAGTTGGGGAAGAGGGCGGTGACCAGCGCGGCGCGCATCCCGGCACGGGTCGCTTCCGGGAGGTCGGAGAGGCCGATCAGGTGACGCTCGCCGCCTTCCACCTCCAGCTCGAAGCGGAGCCGGCCCTCAGCGTCGCGCCCCACGCTGCCACGGACCAGCGTCATCGCCCCCGTGCGCCGGTCGGTCACGCGGAGCGCATCGTCGCCCTCCTCCGCCACCTCCCACGACCCGTCGTCGCCTGCGGCAACCCACCACGGGAAGAGCAGCGCCGCCACATGTCCCGCCGCGACGCGTGCCGCCACCGGCACCGCCAGGACCACCTTGGCCGCCAGCAGATCGGCGCCGGTGCCGACCGCCGGATCGTTGGACACTGCCTCTGCCAGCCGTCGCGCGAGTCCCTCCGCCAGCAGCTCGCGCGACTCGCCGGCCAGCTCGATGGCGCGAACCGCGTAGCGAAGGCACTGCTGGGTCTCGATCCCGCCGAGGTCGTCGAAGAACCACCCGCACGAGGTGAACATCCGGAGGGCGTTCCGCTCCATCTCCAGCAGCTCGCGGGCGGCGGGGAGCAGCAGCGGCGACGGTGGCCGGCCCTCCAGCGCATCGCGAGCCGCCCAGGGGTCGCCCAGCAGGAGCGGTCCCTCGCGCTCGAAGCGGTCGTGCA
The DNA here is from genome assembly GCA_048499805.1 of Gemmatimonadales bacterium. Classification (GTDB taxonomy): domain Bacteria; phylum Gemmatimonadota; class Gemmatimonadetes; order Gemmatimonadales; family GWC2-71-9; genus JAWXBA01. Next base: position 68,065 of record JASNZF010000002.1, read on the forward strand.
GCTCGGCACCGAGCCACTCGAGCGCCTCGCGCAGCGGGGTGCGCCACGCCTGGCTGGGGAAGGTGGCGGGTTCCATGCGGCACCCGCAGTCGGAGCGCCACCGCTCCACGCCGTGGGCACAGCTCCAGGAGGAGGGCTCGACCAGCTCCACGGGAGCCCCCGCGCCGGTCCCGGCCAGCAGCGCGGCGGGATTCGTCAGGCGGAGGCCGCGGGAAGGGGCGCCCGCGATGACGCTGGCCAGGGCCATCTCGCCGAACTTGTGGTGATGGCCATAAGTCTCACCATCGGTGGCGATCGTGGTCACCTCGTCCGGGGACGCCGCCAGCGCCTCCAGCCACGCCGCCCCGTCCTGGATCAGCGGGCCGAACGCCACCTGGTGGGAGAGCGGGCCGTCGTACACCACCACGCGGATCGTCCGACCCTGGCTGGTGGTATAGACTCCGGGCTGCCCGCCCCGGGGCGCTTTCACCACCTGGTTCGGCGCCAGGATGGTGAACCGCATCCCCGCTTCGGCCAGCACATCCAGCGTCTCGTCGTCCACCGCCGTCTCGGGAAGCCACATCCCCTCAGGCTCGCGTCCGAATCGCCGCCGGAAATCCGCGATCCCCCAGCGCACCTCGGTCTGCTTGTCGCGGCGGCTGGCCAGTGGCAGGATGATGTGGTGATACGGCATGGCGAGCGCGTTGCCGTGCCCGAGCCGCGCCAGGCTGGTGCGGTCGGCGTCGAGAAAGCGGGCGTACGTGGCAGGGGCGGCCCGCTCCATCCACTCGAGCAGGGTGGGGCCGACGTTGAAGCTGGTGTGCTCCAGGGTGTTGATGATCCGCTCGATGCGGCCATCGGGCGCCGGGAGCCGCGCGGCAGCAACGGCGCGGTAGCACTCCCGCTCGATCCGCTCGTTCCAGTCGTGGAACGGCACCGCATTGGGTTCGCGCTCCAGCCGGTCGAGCCAGGGATCCTCGCGCGGGGGTTGGTAGAAGTGGGCGTGAATGATGACGGGCCGCAAAGCCGACATGCTCATCGCCCGAGGGCCTCCGCCAGGGCGGGGATCGGGTCGGGGAAGGGGTCGTCCACCTGCTGCAGTTCCCCCGCGCGCCGGAGTGCGGTGGTCAGGTCGCCCCGCGCGGCCGGCTCCAGTCCCTCGATCATCTCCGCCAGGGCGTTGCAGTGCTGGCTGAACCGCTTTTCGGCGTAATCGGCGGCGGCGCCGGTGCTGATGATGAACTGCCAGTCGGAGGACTGGGCCAGCAGCAGCTCGCGGGCGGCCTGGGCCAGGATCGGGTGGGTGGCGGCGTCATCGAGCGCGCCGGGGGCCACCCGCCAGAACGCCTCTTCCAGCGGCCACAGCGCCTCCCAGGTCCACGCCGTCTGGGGGCCGAGCCACATGCTGTAGTCACCGTTGGCGCCCCAGGAACCGTCGGCCAGGTTGACCCCCGGGCTCGTGGCGAGCTCGGCAAGGTGGTCCGACGCGGTCGTGGGCCGGACCCGGCGCTGCGCCACGATGGCGCGGTAGGTGTCGGCCAGGAAGTCGACCCCCTCGTACCACCAGTGCCCGAACAGTTCGGTGTCGAACGGGGCCGCGATCACCCGGCCTCCCACCGGGGCGGCGGCCCGTCCCACCTCGGCCAGCGCCGAGGCGAAGTGGCGCCCGTCCCGCCAGGCACGGGCCCGGCCGACGTTGACATCGTACCGCTCCTTGCCGCCCAGGTCCACGCCGCGGCCGGTGACGCGCCAGAACCGGAGCCCGCCGGGCCAGCGGATCTTGTGGAACTCGAGGTAGCCGCCGTCGCCCGGGTACCCCTCGCTCCGGCTCCAGACCACGCGGGTCGAGGCCGGATCGCGCACCAGCGCGTGCACCGGCGCCGCGCCGGCCCGGGGGGCGACCAGGTAGGCGCGATACGGCAGCCGCTCACCCAGGGGTTCGGCCCCGCTCGGATCGGACCCGACCCGGCCGGCCGGGAAGTCAGGGTCGCCGTAGAGCGAGAGCGACTGCCCCGCGCGGGCCAAGTGGGAGTCGGTGAAGAACCACCGGAACGCCGCCGTTCGCAGGTGCTCCTCGATCCCCACCCGATGGGAGTGCTTGGGCGCGGCGGGGTGCGGGTGCCAGGGGCCGGCGGCGCGGTAGGCGCACTCGGGTAGCCAGCAGCCTCGCGGGGCGCGGCCGAACAGCCGCTGGTGCTCGCGGCGGCCCAGCAGGAGCTGGAAGCGGATGCTCTCGTCGCGGGCCAGGAGCGGCAGGAAACCGTGGGTCGCCGCCGAGCCCATGATCTCGATCTGGCCGGCATCCTCGAACCGCCGCAGCGCCCCGAGGATGTCGCCATCGAGCCGTGCAAAGGTCCGTTCCAGCCGCGCGATCCGGCTCTTCCAGAACGCGGCCAGCCGGGCCAGGGCATCGTCGCCCTCGGCAGTGAAGGTGGCGACGTCCTCGTCCGCAGCCTGGAGCCGCTGGGTGAAGAACGCCGCCAGCTCGCTCCGGAATGACGGGTGCGCCAGCTGGTTCGCCAGGATCGGGGTGACGCCGAGGGTGATCGGCGACGGCACCGCTTCGTGGGCCATTCCCTCCAGCGCCTCGACCAGCGGCAGGTAGGTGTCGACGGCGGCCTCGGTGAGCCAGTCGCTGCCGTGGGGCCAGCGGCCGTGGTGCAGGACCCAGGGCAGGTGGCTGTGGAGCGCGAAGACGAAGTCCATCATGCCTCCGGGCAGCGATAGCTGCCGTCGAGCACCCGCCGATAGAGCTCCAGGTACTCCTCCACCGAGCGCTCCCAGCTGAAGTCCCGCTCCATGGCCGCATCCACCATCCGGCGCCACTCGCTGGGCAGGTGATAGATGTCGATCGCCCGCCGCAGCGCCCCGACCAGCGGCTCCGAGTGGAACTCCTCGAACAGGAACCCCGTCACCCCGTCGTCGATGGTGTCGGCGAGGCCGCCGACCCGCCGCGCCACCATCAGGGCGCCGTAGCGCTGGGCCCGCATCTGGGTCAGCCCGCACGGCTCATACTGGCAGGGCATCATGCAGACGTCGGCCCCGGCCATCAGGATGTGCTCCAGGTGGTCGGTGAACTTCGTGTTGACGGCAATCCGCTCGGGGATCTGGCGGGCCGCCTCGGTGAGCGCGTCCTCGAAGCGCTGTTCGCCGGCGCCGAGGAAGATGAACTGGGCGCGCAGGTGGCCCAGGGCGTGGCTGTCGAGCAGGATCTGGATCCCCTTCTGGGTCACCAGCCGGGCGGCCATCACGAAGACCGGCAGGTGCGGCACCTCGGGGAGGCCGAAGGTGCGCTGCATCGCCGCCTTGCAGGCCACCTTGTCGGTCAGGGCCTCGCGCGAGAAGGGGTGCGCGATGTGCGGGTCGCGCGCGGGATCCCAGACCTTCTGGTCGAGGCCGTTGAGGATGCCGCCGAACCGCTCCCCCATCCAGTCGAAGACCTCCTGCAACCCGAACCCGCCCGCCGGGGTGCGCAGTTCCAGGCTGTGGTTGGGACTCACCGTCACCGCCGCATCGGAAAAGACCAGCCCGCTCTTGAGCAGGTTGAGCTTGCCGTACCACTCCAGTTCCCGCCAGTGGAACCGGTCCCACGGAAGCCCGATCCGCGCCACGGTCTCGGCGGGGTAGTGACCCTGGTAGCCGGCGTTGTGCACCGAGAGCACCGTCCGGACCGCGGCGTAGAACGGGTCGACCGAGAACTCGATGCGAAGGTACGCCAGCGCGAGCGCGGCGTGCCAGTCGTGGGCGTGGAGGAGGATCGGCCCGTCCGCCAGGCGCGGCAGCGCCTGGAGCGCAGCCCGGGCAAAGAACGCAAACCGCTCCGGGTTGTCCGGGTAGTCGCCCTGGGCGTCGCCGTAGAGCTTCTCGCGGTCGAAGAAGCCGGCGTGCTCGATGAAGTGAATCCGGCCGCCCCGCCGGGGGGTCACCTCGCGCAGCAGCCGGGCGGTCTCGGTGCGCGGGCCGACCCGCACCTCGAACGGTTCGCCCACCACCTCGAGCGCGCCGGCCACGTCGCGGGCCGCCGCGTGGAGCGGCATGATGGCCATGCTCCGTACCCCGGCCTTGGACTGGAACCGTGCCAGCCCCGCCACCGCCTCCGCCAGTCCCCCGGTTCGGGCATAGGGGAAGTACTCCGCCGCCAGGTGGACGACCGTGACCGGCCTCCCGGCGGCGTCCGGCAGGGCGGAGGCCGGGTGGCGGGCACGGCGGGCGGAGCGGCGCTCAATCATCGCTCAGCCCGGCGGGTCGTCAGGGAAGGGGTCGCCACGCATCGCCGGGACATAGTACCGCTCGGTGTAGTCCTGAACCATCCGCCGGGCGCTGAACCGGCTGCCGGCCACCCGCATGGCACTGCGCATCCGGTTGACCCAGCCGAGCGGGATGCCATTGGCGTCCCGCTGGTAGTAGAGGGGGACGATCTCCTGCTCGAGCAGCTGGTAGAGCGCCTCGCCATCGGCGGCGTCGGCGCCGGCGTGGTCGTCGGCATCGGGCGCGAGCGGGATCGCCCAGCCGTTGGTGCTGTCATACCCCTCCTCCCACCACCCGTCGATCGTGCTGAGCTGGGGCACGCCATTGAGGGCCGCCTTCATCCCGCTGGTCCCCGAGGCCTCGAGCGGCACCCGGGGGAGGTTGAGCCAGAGGTCCACGCCCTGCACCAGCACGTGCGCCATGTGCATCTCGTAGTCCTCCAGGAACGCCACCCGCCCCTCGAAGAACGGATCGTGGGTGTACTGGTGCACGGTCTGGAGGACGCCCTTGCCGGGATCGTCGGCCGGGTGGGCCTTCCCGGCGATGATGATCTGCACCGGCCGCCAGGGATCGACCAGGAGCTTGCGCAGCCGCTCCGGGTCGCGGAACAGCAGGTCGGCCCGCTTGTAAGTGGCGAAGCGGCGCGCAAAGCCGATCGTGAAGGCGTTGGGGTCGAGCAGCGTGCCGGCCGAGACCACCTGCGCGGCCTGCCGCCAGCGGTCGGCGTAGCGTCGCCGCGCCTCCTCGCGGATGAAGGTCAGCAGGTGCTGCTTGAGCTCGAGGTGTACCTGCCACAACCCGGCCGAGTCGAGGCCCCGGAGACTCTCCCACAGCGCCGGATCGTCCACCCGGTCGGCCCATGCCGCCCCGAACTGGCGGTCGAGGAAGCTCATGACCGGGTTGGCCATCCAGGTCCCGATGTGGACCCCGTTGGTGATGGCGTCGATCGGCACCGCATCCTGGGTCCGGCCGGGCCAGAGATCCTGCCACAGCTCCCGGCTCACGTGGCCGTGGCGCTGCGCCACCCCGTTCACCCGGCCGGCCAGGGTCATCGCCAGCACCGTCATGTGGAACCGGCCCGGTTCCCGTACCGGGTGGGACCCCAGTCCCAGGAACCGCGCCCGGTCAATTCCCAGCTCCTCCCAGATCGGGCCGCTGCAGCTCGCCACCTGGTCGGCGTCGAAGATGTCGTGTCCCGCCGCCACCGGGGTGTGGGTGGTGAAGACCGTGGTGCGCCGCACCTCCGAGACCGCCTCGGCCCAGCTCGAGCCGCGGCTGGTCAGCTCGCGGAGCCGCTCCACCATCATGAAGGCGGCATGTCCCTCGTTGGCGTGCCAGACCCCCGGCGTGAGTCCCGCCGCCCGGAGCACTCGCACCCCGCCCACCCCCAGGATCCACTCCTGCCGCAGCCGCAGGTCCGGCCCCCCGGCATAGAGCTTGGAAAGGAGGGGCCGGTCCTCCGCGTCGTTCTCCTCCAGGTCGGTGTCGAGCAGGAAGATCGGCGACCGCCCCACCTGCATCGTCCAGGCCCGCACCCGCACCGGCCGGCCGAAGGTCTCGACCGTGGTCACCCAGGTCTCGCCGCCGGGCCCGTACACCGGCGTGAGCGGGGTGAGCATCGGGTCGGTCGGGGCGTCGGAGTCCTCCTGCCAGCCATCGAGGCGCAGCCGCTGGTCGAAGTAGCCCTTCATGTAGAAGAGCCCGACGCCCACCAGCGGCACCCCGAGGTCGGACGAGGCCTTGCAGTGGTCGCCGGCCAGCACGCCGAGCCCGCCGCTGTAGATCGGGACCGAGGTGTGGAAGCCGAACTCGGCGCAGAAGTAGGCCACCGGCGTGCGGTCCATGTCGCCATGGCGCCGCACGAACCAGGTCCCCGCGGTCGAGCGCTCCGAGGCCTGCCACGCCACGACGGCGTCGTACTGTGCCAGGAAGACCGGATCCTGCGCCAACTCCTCCAGTCGGGCCGGGGCCACCCGCCGCAACATGGCGATCGGGTTGTGGCGGGTCAGCCGCCACAGCGGCTCGTCAATCTGCCGGAACAGGGCCCGCGCCTCGCGGTTCCAGCTCCAGGCCAGGTTGGTGGCGAGGGCCGCGAGGCCCTCCAGCCGGGGCGGGAGGATCGGGATCTTGCGTCGCAGGGCAGACATCAGTGGATCAGCTTCTTGTACTTGATGCGGTGCGGCTGGTCCACCGCGGCGCCCTTCCGGCGCTTGTAGTCGGCGGCGTAGTCCTGGTAGTTCCCCTCGAACCAGAACACCTCGCTGTCCCCCTCGAAGGCCAGGATGTGGGTGGCGATCCGGTCCAGGAACCAGCGGTCGTGGGAAATGACCACCGCGCAGCCGGCAAAGCCGAGCAGCGCGTCCTCCAGCGCCCGGAGGGTGTCGACGTCGAGGTCATTGGTCGGCTCGTCGAGCAGCAGCAGGTTGCCGCCGCTCTTGAGCAGCTTGGCCAGGTGGAGCCGGTTCCGCTCGCCCCCCGAGAGGGTGGCCACCTTCTTCTGCTGGTCGGCGCCGCGGAAATTGAATCCGGCGGCATAGGCACGGGAGTTCACCGTCCGCTTGCCGAACTGCATCTGGTCCTCGCCGCCCGAGATCTCCTGGTACACCGTCTTGTCGGGGTCGAGTGCCTCGCGGGACTGGTCCACGTAGGCCACCCTCACCGTGGAACCGACCACCAGCTCGCCGCTGTCGGGCGCCTCCTGCCCCGTGATCATCCGGAACAGCGTGGTCTTGCCGGCGCCATTGGGGCCGATCACCCCGACGATCCCGCCGCGGGGCAGCGAGAAATTCAGGTTCTCGAACAGCAGCCGGTCGCCGAAGCCCTTGCTCACGTCCTTGGCGATGACGACCTCCTCACCGAGCCGGTCGGGGACCGGGATGAGGATCTCGGCCGTCCCCTCCGATTCCCGCTCGCCCTTCTCGCGCAGTTCCTCGAAGGCGCTGATCCGCGCCTTCGACTTGGCCTGCCGCGCCCGGGGCGACATCCGGATCCACTCCAGCTCGCGCTCCAGCGTCTTCTGGTGCGCCGAGGCCTGCTTCTCCTCGGTGGCCAGACGCTTCTGCTTCTGGTCGAGCCAGGAGGAGTAGTTCCCCTCCCACGGGATCCCGGCGCCCCGGTCGAGCTCCAGGATCCAGCCGGCGACGTTGTCGAGGAAGTAGCGATCGTGGGTCACCGCCACGACAGTGCCCGGGAACTCCGCCAGGTAGCGCTCCAGCCACCCCACCGACTCGGCGTCGAGGTGGTTGGTGGGCTCGTCGAGCAGCAGCATGTCCGGTTGCGACAGCAGCAGGCGGCAGAGCGCCACCCGGCGCTTCTCGCCGCCGGAGAGAGTCTCCACCGCGGCGTCGCCGGGAGGGAGCCGGAGCGCGTCCATGGCGATGTCCACGTGCCGGTCCAGCTCCCAGAGCCCCAGGGCGTCAATCCGGTCCTGGAGGTTGCCCTGCTTCTCCAGCAGCGCCGTCATCTCGTCGTCGGACATCGGCTCGGCGAACCGGGCACTGATATCCTCGAACTTGGCGAGCAGGCTGCGTTGCTCCGCCACCGCCTCCTCGACGTTGCCCCGGACGTCCTTGGCCGGGTCCAAGCTGGGCTCCTGGGGGAGGAACCCGATCCGGAGCCCGTCGGCCGGCCGGGCGTCCCCGATGAAGTCCTGGTCCACCCCCGCCATGATCCGCAGCAGGGAGCTCTTGCCGGCGCCATTGGCCCCCAGCACGCCGATCTTGGCCCCGGGGTAGAAGGCCAGGTAGATCCCCTTGAGGATTTCCCGGCTGGGAGGAACGACCTTGCGCAGATCGCGCATCGTGAAGACATATTGATGGTTCGACATGACGGGAAGATACCGCCGCGCGGGGGGGTCTTGGAACCACGCCGCAGCCAGGTGCCGCCCGCACCACCCGATCCGACCGACCGCCACCGCCCCCTTCGCCCAGGGATTGATGCCATGCGCCGCCTCCTCGCCATCTCGACCGGTACCCTCCTCCTCGGAGCCCTCGCCCTCCTTCCCCCCGGCACCGCCCGCGCCGGGGAGCGCCTGGCCCCGGAGTGTGCCGCCGACAACGGCGGGCTGGTCCTTCCGGCGGGCCTCTGCGCCGCCGTCGTGGCCGAGAGCATCGGCACGGTCCGCCATATCGGCGTGGCGCCCAACGGCGACCTCTTCGCGGCCCGCACCGGACGCACCGGCGGGCTCTTCCTGCTGCGCGATGCCGATGGCGACGGCAGGGCGGAGGTGGTCCGCCAGGTGTACGAGGGCTCGGGGAGCGGCGTCCTGGTCACCACCGATGCAGTGTACTTCGCCCCCAACGACCGGGTGCTGCGCTTCCCGTGGCGGTGGGGCTCGCTCGAACCCGCTGGACCGGTCGAGACGATCGTCTCCGGACTCCCCGCCGACCGGAGCCACGCCGCCAAGACGATGGCGATGGGGCCGGATGGGAGGATCTACGTGAACATCGGGGTCCCCAGCAACAGCTGCCAAGTGGACCAGCGCACCCCGCGGTCGCCCGGGATCGATCCCTGCACCGAACTGCAGGATCGCGGCGGGATCTGGTCGTTCGACGCCCGGCGACCGGGGCAGGGCCCCGCCGATGGGCGCCGCCAGGCGACCGGGCTGCGCAACGCGATGGCGTTCGGCTTTGAGCCGTCCACGGGGACGCTCTACATGGCCACCCACGGCCGGGACAACCTGGTCACCTGGGGCTGGACCCAGCAGGCCAGCGCGGAGCTGCCAGCCGAGGAGTTCGGGCCGGTTCCGATGGGGGCCGACTACGGCTGGCCCTACTGCTACTATGACCCGTTCCTGCGCCGGAAGGTGCTCGCGCCCGAGTACGGGGGCGACGGCCAGAAGACCGATCGCTGCGCCGAGCGCACCATGCCCGCCATCGGCTTCCCGGCCCACTGGGCCCCGATGTCGCTCGCGTTCTATGCCGACACCGCGCTGGGTGCGAGCTACCGGGGCGGCGCATTCTTGAGCTTCCACGGTTCCTGGAACCGCGCCCCGATGCAGCAGGCCGGCTACCGGGTGGTGTTCATCCCGTTCGAGGGAGGACGGCCGACCGGGCTCTGGACCGACTTCGTCCTGCCCAGCGGCGGGCCCACCGCCATCCGCCCGGTCGGCCTCGCGGCCGGCCCCGATGGCAGCCTCTACCTTTCGGCCGACGCGAACCAGAAGATCTGGCGGATCTGGCGCCGGTGACGGCGATGGGGCTGGTGGCCCGGCCGGTTCGGGTGCATTGTTCGAGGACCAACCCTGTCGGTTCCTGAAGACCTGGAGGTGGGATGCAGCGAGCACGATGGCTGGTGGCAATGGGAATCCTGGCCGCGGGGCCGCTGGCGGCCCAGCAGCCCGCGGCCCCGGCGGCGACCCCGCTGGCGGTCGGGGCGAGGGCGCCCGGGTTCACCCTGGCCGCCGGCACCAAGGCCGGGCTGGCCGGGCAGGTGAGCCTGGCCGACCTGCAGGACAAGACGGTGGTCATCGCCTTCTTCTATCGAGCCCGGAGCAGTGGCTGAACGATCCAGATGAACGCGTACCGTGATCAGTACGCGCAGCTCTTTGGAACCGACGGCCAGGTCGTCCTGCTGGGCATCAGTGTGGACCCGGTCGACACGCTCGCGGCGTGGGCCCGGGACGCCGACTACCCGTTCACCTTCCTCAGCGATCCGGGCGGGGAAGTGGGCAAGCTCTACGGGGCGTTCGTCGACCGCGGCGGCCGGGTGGTCGACAATCGCTCGCTGTTCATCATTCGCCACGGCAGGATCGAGCACGTGATGGCGCCGTTCCGGGAGATCGATCCCACGGCGTACGAGGCACTCGGCGAGGCGATCCGCCGGGTCCGCGCCATGCCCTAGCCGGCAGGTCCGGCCTGGGCGGTGCGCAGGGGGGATGCCTTGGCGTCCCCCCTGTGGCACCCCCCTCCCCGTGTTCCGGGGCCCACGGCCCCGCCACGCTGCTCCACTGCGCCCCTTCGCCACCGATACCGGGACCCGTCCAGGCCCCGGTGCCACGGGATCGAGGCCGCATGACCCTCGACATTGTCCTCGTGCTGCTGGTCCTCCTGGCCACCGTCGCGCTCTTCGTGTGGAGCCGGCTCTCGGTGGACCTGGTGGCGATGATCGTGATGGCCAGTCTCCTCCTCCTCGGCCTCGTCACCCCGGAGCAGGGGATCACCGGGTTCAGCAACACCGCCACCATCACCGTCGGCGCGATGTTCGTGCTGAGCGCCGGCCTGTACCGGAGTGGCGCCGTGAACTTCGTCGGCACCATGCTGGTGCGGCTGGGCCGCTCCAGCATCTGGATCGCCCTGGCCCTGATCATGGTGGGGGTCGGCGCCATCTCGGCGTTCATGAACAACACCGCCGCGGTCGCCATCTTCCTGCCGATCGTCGTGGCCGCCGCCAAGACCCTCGACGTCAGTCCCGGGCGCCTCCTGATGCCGCTCTCCTTCGCGTCGATGTTCGGCGGCGTGTGCACCCTGATCGGCACCTCCACCAACATCCTGGTCAGCGCGATCGCCGAGGAACACGGGCTGCCGGCGTTCGGGATGTTCGAGATGTCCCGGCTCGGCCTGATCTTCTTCGGCGCCGGCGCCCTCTACATGCTGCTCATCGGCGTCCGGCTGATTCCCGACCGGCGGCCCACCGAGCTCCTCGGGGAACGCTATGGCATGGGCGATTACCTGGTCGAGGTTGTCGTCGGCCCCGAGGCGAAGTCCGTGGGGCACCCGATCGCCTCCTCCCCGCTGGTCCGGGAACTGGACCTCGACGTCCTGGACCTGATCCGCGGTGAGGACCGGATCCCCTTTCCCCCGCCGGCCATGGTGATCCAGGCCGGTGACATCCTCCGGCTCCGCGCCAGCGTGGCCCGGGTCGCCGAGCTGCAGGAACGGCAGGGGATCACGATCCGGCCGCGCCAGCGGTGGACGATCCGCCGGCTCGAGGGGGGGCCGACCCGGCGGATGGAGGTGATCCTCGCCCCCGGCTCCCGGCTCGAGGGCCGCACCCTGCGCGAGGTGCGCTTCGCCGCGGCCTACGGGGCAATGGTCCTCGCCATCCGCCAGCGGGGCCGCCTCATGCATGAGGACCTCGAGAACACCCGCCTCCAGGCCGGGGACGCCCTCCTGGTCGAGGCGCCCCAGGACGCCGTGGAGTCCATTCGCCAGATCGCGGACTTCGTCCTGGTGTCCGACGTCGTCGTCCCGGTCTTCCGCCGACGCAAGATCGTCCCCGCGGTGCTGATCATCGCCGGCGTGGTGGGCGCGGCCGCCACCGGGATCCTCCCGATCATGATCGGGGCGATCACCGGCTGTGTCCTGATGGTCCTGACCCGTTGCCTGACCCTTGACGAGGCCTATGGGGCCATCGATTGGAAGGTCATCTTCCTCCTGGCCGGGATCCTGACCCTCGGCCACGCGATGGAGAACACCGGGACGGCCACCTGGCTCGCCGGCCACCTCGTCTCGGCCGTCGGTCCCCTCGGTCCGGTCGCGCTGGTGGCCGCCTTCTACCTTGTCACCACCCTCCTGACCGAGATGATGTCCAACAATGCCACCGCAGTGCTCCTGGCCCCCGTGGCCATCGCCACCGCCGACTCCCTCGGGGTGGATGCCCGGCCGCTGCTCATGGCCGTCGCCTTCGCCGCCTCCGCCAGTTTCATGACTCCCATGGGCTACCAGACCAACACCATGATCTACAGCGCCGGCCAGTTCCAGTTCCGCGACTTCCTCCGCGTGGGCACCCCGCTCAACCTGCTCTTCTGGGTCCTCGCCAGCATCTTCATCCCCATCCTCTGGCCGTTCTAGGGAGCCGTCGCATGGAGAGCATCATCGGTTGGCTGCAGGGCGTGCGCGAGGCGCTGTCCATCCCCCTGGTGACCCTGGGCGAGACCGTCATCACCGTCTGGAGCGTCCTCTACCTCCTGGTCCTGCTGCTGCTCCTGGTCTGGGGCACCGGCATCGTCCGCAACCTGCTGGTGCGAGCCCTCCGGCGCGGCGACCGGATGGAACTCGGGGTGGCGCAGGCGATCAGCTCGATCGTCCGGTACGCCCTGGTCGCGGTGGGCTTGCTGGTCGTCATCCAGACCGCCGGGATCGACCTCACCACCTTCAACGTCCTCGCCGGCGCCGTCGGCATCGGCGTCGGCTTCGGCCTCCAGACCATCGCCGCCAACTTCATCAGCGGCCTGATCCTGCTCATCGGCCGGCCGATCAAGGTGGGCGACCGGATCGAGATGGGCGGGGGCGAGACCGACGGGGTGAGCGGCGAGGTCACCCACATCGGCGCCCGCGCCACCACCATCCTCACCAACGACAGCATCTCGATCATCGTGCCGAACAGCCACTTCGTCGACCAGCCGGTGGTCAACTGGAGCCACACCGACCGTCGGGTGCGGTTCCGGATCTCCGTCCAGGTGGCCTACGGCACCGACGTGCGCGAGGTGGAGCGGATCCTCCTTGAGGTCGCCCAGGCCAACCCGGACGTCCTCCCCCGCCCCCCGTCGACCGTGCGCTTCCTCGAGTTCGCCGACAGCGGCGTCACCATGCAACTGCTGGTCTGGAGCACCAGCCTGATCCACCGGCGCGGCCTGCTCGTTTCCAACCTCAACTTCGCCATCTACGATGCCTTCGCGAAGCGGGGCATCGAGATCCCGTTCCCCCAGCGGGTCGTGCACATGCGAAACGCGCCGCCCGCCTGAGCCCCGTCGTGGCGCCCCCGCCACACCGTCGAAAAGCTGACGCTCCCCGACAGGAACCGCACCGCCTCGGTGCGGTTCTTGCCTTTTCCACCCCGCGACCTCGCCCCGCGCCACCGGCGCCCGCGCGGTCCTCCACCATCCGACCACCCCGTGCCGGGATCCTGGATTCGATGCCGATCGACTCTCGCAATTCACCGGATGCCCGCCCGCGCAGGTCGCCCCGGGCGCCGCGCCCCGCCGGCGCCCCGGCGCGTGTGGCGACCTCGCCACTGTCGACGAATTCGCCGGCTGAGTTCTTGGCAGCGCTGGTCCTCTGGATCCTGGCGTTCGTGATCCTGGCCAGCCCGCTCCACGGCCAGGGGTTCGGCCCGCCCGCCGAGTCGCGCCAAGGGCTCTGGGCCGGCGTCGGCCTGGGGCAGGGGGCAACCTGGCTGCGCTGCGAGGTCTGCGACGGCGAGCGCGGCGAGGGCGGCCTGACCGGATACGGGCGGGTCGGCACCACCGTGAATGACCGCCTGCTGATCGGAGCGGACCTGACCTACTGGCGCCGCAGCGAGGACGACGTCCTCGAGCAGTCCACCGGGCTGGCCGGCGCCGCCTACTGGTACCCGAACCGCCGCCACGGCTACTACCTGAAGCTGGGACTCGGCTACGCCTGGTACCGCGCCGCCGAGGGCGAGATCGCCCTGACCTCCCGGCTGCTCACCGCCGTCTCGGGCGCGGGGTACGAAATGCGCGTCAATCCCCGGGTCTCCCTGGTGCCGTTCCTCAACCTGCTGATCACGACCCAGGGGAACCTGCTGCGCGAGGACACGCGCAACGGAGGATTCTCCGCCACCCGGGTGGCCGATGACCTGCGCCAGCTGTCGGTCCAGGTCGGCTTCGGCATCACCCGCCACTGACCGAGCTGATCATGCCCTTCCTCCGCCGCGTGCTCTTCGTGCTGGTCGTCATCCTGGCCGCCTGCTCCGACCGGGAGTTCCTCAACCCGTCGCCGGAGCCGACCGGCGAGCGCAGCGTCGCGATAGCGGCCTGGACGCCCGGCGCCGGCGACGACTGCACCGTCACGATCCACGACCAGTTCAGCACGATCGGGCCCGACGGCAAGCGGTACCCGACCTGGCACCCCCCCGTGGACCCTGCCAGCGGCTGCAGTTTCGGCCACGAGCACGGCCGGGACCCGCGCGGCTCCGACCTGTATGCGCGCTCGGGCCCGATCCCGTTCGGCTATGCCAACGAGCGCCTCGACCTCCATGACCCCGCGGGCCGGCGCCACGAGGATCATGTCGGCCACAAGATCGAATGGGAGAACGACGTGGTCTTCAGTGCCGGTGACGGCCTCGGCGGCTTCTTCTCGATCACGTGCGACGTCCTCACCAAGCTGCACCAGGGGACCCACTCGAAAGATGCCTTCACCAACAATCTCCACGAGCTGGTCTACATGATCCGCTGCTCCGATGGGACGGAGATGTACGTCACCCTCCTGACCGCCATCGGGCGGCCGGGAGAGTTCAAGCGCTCCTGCGACGGCACCGTGATCCAGGCCGGCACCGCGACCCCCGCCAATTCCCCGGTGGGCGGCGGACAGCGCAAGATTCCCGACCGCGAGTGCATCCTCCGCCACCTGCTGGTTCCGGCGGGATCCTCCTCCAACGACCACTCGGCGCTGCACGAGAGCTGGGAGACCCACTCCCAGGTGAAGCGGACCGATGGCCATACCCTGGCATCCTTCGACCCCTACTTCCAGGTCTTCCTGCCCAGCCGCTTTCACGATCCGGCCCTCGGCAACCTGACCGGGCGACCGATCGCCGCCTGCTATGAGGTCGAGCCCAACGGCGACCGCGCCCGCGGCGGGGCCTGCCAGCAGAGCACCGCCAACGGTACCCTGGCGGACGTGACCTGGGACGATCCCCGCTCCCGCTTCAACGGGATCCGGCGCAAGGTGGACATCAACAGCAATCGGATCAACAACCTGGACGGGCCGAGCTGGTGGTACACCGATCCCTTTGGCCGGAATGCGCGTCCCGAACCTTTTCCCGGGGCGATCCGGCAGTGGATCGCCCGGGTGAACAACGACCGGGCCTTCAACTTCAATGGCCCGACAATCGGGGGAGACCGGGTCTACGGCGCGACCCGCAGCCACGCGCCGAACTAGGGGGGCTCAGCCGAAGCGGGACATCCAGGCGCAGTCGATCCCGTCGAGGCCCAGGTGCAGCAGCAGCCCGGCGCCCAGCAGCCGGGTGCGGGCCGGGAGGAGCAGGCAGGCGTAGGCCACGGCTGCCGGGGCGGTGTGGAGCGGATGGAAGCCGAGGCTGCACCGGTCGGGCGCGTACACCGGCGAGGCCAACAGGTGGTCGAGGTCGATCGCCCAGCCGGCGAGCAGCAGCAGAAAGGCCCGCCGCCAGGCGGGCCCTCCGATCCAGCGTGCGGCGCCGAGTGGCGCCGCGACGTGCAGCCCCAGGTGCACCAGGGCCCGGGTGATCACGGCACGCTGACGAGCTCGACCCGAAACACCAGCACCGCGCCGCCGGGAATCGTTCCGCTGCCGATCTGGCCGTATCCCAGGGACGGCGGGATGATCAGCTGGCGGATCCCGCCCACCTTCATCCCCGGCACGCCCCGGTCCCACCCCTGGATCACCTGCCCGAGTCCCAGCGAGAAGCCGAAGGCGCTGGCGGGAGCCAGGCGCTCGTCGAACTTGGTGCCATCCGAGAGCCACCCCGTGTAGTAGACGAACACCGCCTTGCCGATGTCCGCGAGGGCGCCGTTGCCCACCACCAGGTCGCGGACATAGAGCCCGCCGGTGAGCCGCGTCGACGCGGCGATGTCCACCCCCAGCGCCGGGGCATAGGTCACCTTGGTCAGGTCGGGATCCCCCACGGTTTCACTGGTGAGGCACCCGCCCAGGAGCAGCAGGGCGAGGGGAAGGGCAAGCCGGGCACGATGCATGGCATCCTCATGACGGATTTCGGGTGGAAAGTGCGTATCGCCAAGATAAGGGGAGACGATCCCGGATGCTCCCGGATGCACGCTGGCTATTGACCGACAGGCAACTCGGGTGAAGTTTTGAAGCCGGACCCATGGCACGGTCCACTGCGAGGGCCCGATGTTGGACCGCCCCGCCCGCACCACCGTCGGTGTCGGCGGCCCATTTCTTCATGATTGGGAGGTATAGCGATGAAGGCTCGGACGCGTGGTGCCCTGGCCCTGGTGGCGTTGCTCGCCGGCGGGTCGATGGTGGCGGAGGCCCAGCAGGGGCCGATGACGTTTGGTCCGAAGGCGATGTTCCACTTTGACAGCGAGGACTTCGGCATCGGGGCCTTCCTGACCAAGCCGCTGACCGACGCGATCTCCATCTACCCGTCGTTCGGCTACTGGTTCGCTGGTGAGGGCGTCACCTCCTGGGAGCTCAACGCTGACCTCATCTACAAGGTCCCGGGCGAGAGCCTGGAGTGGCTCTACGTCGGCGCCGGCCTCAACTACTGGAAGTCCAGTGTCGATGGCTGCCCGGCCAACATCGACTGCTCGTTCAGCGATGTCGGCCTCAACCTGATCGGCGGCTTCCAGCCGGTCAGCGCCGGCCGCATCAAGCCGTTTGCCGAGGCCCGCCTCTACATCGGCGATGGCTCAGGCTTCTCGGTCGCCGGTGGCCTGCGGATCCCGCTCGGCAACTGACCGACCGACCGACCCCGACCGCCCGGTCCCGGATCCCCGGGGCCGGGCGGTTTGGCGTCCCGGCCCCACCGGTCTGGCCTCCCCGCCAGAGTGTGCTACTTTGGGCTCAACCCTTCTCTCAGGATACCGGCCATGTATCACGACGACGAGGACCACGGCCCCACCCTCGGCGACTCCGACGGAGGCGCCATCGGGCGCATCCAGACGGAGGCGATGGTGACCTGTCCGCACTGCGCCGAGGAGTTCGAGCTCACCCTCGATCCCGACGGTGGGGGCGAGCAGGAATATGTGGAGGATTGCGAGATCTGCTGTCGCGCCTGCCGGGTCCATGTCATCTGGGACGAGGACGGCGTGGCCGAGGTCACCCTCGAGGAACCCTGAGCAGGGGGCGAGGGGCCGTCACAGCTTGAGCGCCCGCGCCACCGCCGCCGCATCGGCCGGCACCCGCCTGGGCCGGTTCGCCCCCGCCGGCCGGGGCTTCTGCTCCAGGTGGTACGCCATGATTGCTCCGGGATCCTTGAGGAGGTGGCCGGTGAGGACCGCGACGACGCGGTCGCCCGGCACGATCACCCCCTCGGAGGCGAGCTGGCGGATCGCCGCCAGCGTGGCCGCACTGGCCGGCTCGCACCCGATCCCCGACGCATCGATCCGCATCTTCGCCTCGAGGATCTCCGCATCGGTCACCGAGCGGACCAGTCCATCGGTCGCACGGATCGTCCGTACCGCCCGGTCCCAGCTCGCCGGGTCGCCGATCCGGATGGCCGTCGCCACCGTCTGGGCCACCACCGGTTCCCGGCTCGCGAACCCGGCCGCAAAGCTCCGGGCGAAGGGGGCCGCCCCTGACGCCTGAACCGCCACCACCCGTGGCAGCCGGTCGATCAGTCCCCACGCCCGCGCCTCCTCCAGCGCCTTCCCGAACGCGGCGGTGTTGCCCAGGTTGCCCGCCGGCACCACCAACCACTCCGGCGGATCCCAGTCGAGCTGCTGCAGCAGTTCCAGGATGATCGTCTTCTGGCCCTCGAGCCGGAACGGATTGATGGAGTTGACCAGGTAGACCCCGTGGTGCCGTCCCAACTCCTCCGCGATCCGCAGACAATCATCGAAGTCCCCAGCCACCTCCAGCACCCGGGCGCCATAGGCGATCGACTGGGCCAGCTTGCCCGCCGCGACCTGGCCGGCGGGCACCAGCACCAGTGCCGGGAGCCCCGCCTGCGCGGCATAGGCGGCCAGCGAGGCGGCGGTGTTGCCCGTCGAGGCGCACGCGACTGCCGTGGCCCCGATGCGCCGCGCCTGGGTCACCGCCACGGTCATGCCCCGGTCCTTGAACGATCCGGTCGGGTTGTGGCCCTCGTGCTTGAACCCGAGTTCGCGCACGCCGGCCCAGGCCGACAGGCTCTCGCGAACCAGCAGCGGGGTGTTCCCCTCGGGGTGGCTGACGATGGCCTCCCCGGCGGTGGGCATCACCACCTCCTGGTAGCGCCACACTCCGGAGGCCACCGAGTCCGCCCGGGTGCAGCAGCGGGTCTGCCAGAGGGTCCGGAGGATCCCGCCGGCGAGTTCGGGGGGACGATGCTGGATCTCGAGCAACCCCCCACAGGCGGGGCAGCGCACCGCGGGGTCGGTCTCCAACAGCTCGTGGTCGCAGTCCGGGCAGTGTTGCCAGGTCGCGGGTCGGTCGGTCTGGTAGGCGCTCACAGGATGCGGACTCCCTCGAGGGCGGGTCGGGCCACGCGGACCCGGGCGATCACGCCGGCGGCCCGGTAGGCCGCGGTCATCGCCTCGGCGACCGCCATTCCCCGGACCTCGCTTCCCACGAGGGCGAAGGCGGTGGGCCCCGAACCACTGATGGAGCAGCCGAGCGCACCGGCGTCCAGCGCGGCGCGCTTGGCCTCCGCGAAGCCGCGCAGGCGCGGGGCGCGAGCTGGCTCGGCGATCCGGTCATCAATCGATCGCCCCAGCAGCGCCAGGTCGCCGGCCATGCAGGCGGCGACGATCCCCGCCACCTGGGCCGCTTGGTGCAGCGCGACGGCCAGCGGCACCTCGGCAGGCAGCACGGCACGGCCCTCGGCGGTGCGGAGTTCCTGGTCGGGGTGGGCCAGCACCACGCGGAGGTCGGGCGGGACGGGGAGGCGGACGAGGTCGAGCGGATCGAGACTGCGAATCAGGACCAGGCCCCCGAGGGTCGAGGGCGCGATGTTGTCGGCATGACGGCCGGCCACCCGCGTCTCCGCCTCGAGCGCGGCGCGCACCAGGTCCTCGGGACCGAGTGGCGAGCCGAGCAGGGCGTTCATCGCCGCGGCGCCGGCGACCGCCGATGCGGCGCTGCCGCCCTGGCCAGCAGACAGGGGGAGGCCCTTCCGCACCCGAAGCTCCACCCCGCGTCCGGACGTGATCCCCGCCAGTTGCTGCACGGCAGCCGCGGCGATGGCGGAGGCGTGCCGCTCCGGATCGCTGGGGAGTGCGGGATGCCCCGGCTCGACCACCCGCACGCCCGCCCCTGCACACCAGCTCGCCTCGACGGAGTCCACCGGGCCGTCTACCGCGAGCCCGAGAAGGTCGAGTCCCGGCCCCAGGTTGCCAACGGAGCCGGGAGCGGCGGCGACCACCCTGGTGCGGATCATGAACCAAAGATGAAGGCGAAAATCCCAAAACGCTATGGCGTTGGCGCGCGCTCCGAGTAGATTCCTGCACCCTTTCACACCATCGGGAGACCGATCGCATGCGCATCGGAGTACCCAAGGAAAGCGCGGACGACGAGAAGCGGGTCGCGCTGGTCCCCTCCACGGTCGCCCGCCTGGTCAAGGCGGGACACACCGTGCTGATCGAGCGCGGCGCCGGCGCCAGCGCCTTCTATCCTGACGCCGAGTACGAGGCGGCCGGGGCCACGCTGGTCGGCGAGGAGGGCTTCGGCGACGCCGATGTCGTCTGTCGCGTGCGCCGCCCGAACCGGGTGGAGCTCGGCCGGATCCGCGAGGGCGCGGTCCTCGCGTCGATGCTCCAGCCGGCCAGCAGCGCCCCGGTGCTCGAGGCGCTCGCAGCCCGGAACATCACCGCGCTCGCCATGGAGCTGGTGCCCCGCACCACCAAGGCCCAGTCCATGGACGTGCTCTCCTCGCAGGCGACCGTGGCCGGCTATCAGGCGGTCCTGGTCGGGGCCTCCCGGCTGGGACGGCTGATGCCGATGCTCACCACCGCGGCTGGAACGCTGACGCCATCGAAGGCGTTCGTGATCGGGGCCGGGGTGGCCGGGCTCCAGGCGATCGCCACCGCGCGGCGCCTCGGCGCGGTGGTCTCGGCCTTCGATGTCCGTCCCGTCGTCAAGGAACAGGTGATGAGCCTCGGGGCGAGCTTCGTCGAGGCCGAGGCGGTGACCGCCGCCGCCGAGGGCAGCGGCGGATACGCCCGGGAACTCGCCGAGGAGCAGCAGCAGAAGGTCCTGGCCGCGATCGGCAAGCACATCGTGGACATGGACCTCGTGATCACCACCGCCCAGATTCCCGGCAAGCCGGCCCCGCGGCTCATCACGGCCGACATGGTCGCGGCGATGCGCCCGGGATCGGTCATCATGGACCTGGCCGGCGAGACCGGCGGCAACTGCGAGCTCAGCACCTTCGGCGCCGAGGTCGTGGCCGGTGGGGTGACGGTCATCGCCCCCGCCAACCTCCCCGCCATGCTGCCCTGGCACGCCAGCCTCATGTACAGCCGCAACCTGCAGGCCCTCCTGGAGTACATGGCCAAGGATGGCGCCCTGCAGTTCAGCCTCGACGATCCGATCGCCGGGCCGATGTGCGTCACGCACGGTGGCCAGGTGCTCTACGGGAGGACCGCATGACCGAACTGCTGCTGGCCAGCATCGTGATCTTCACCCTGGCCACCTTCCTGGGCGTGGAACTGATCAACCGGGTGCCGTCCACCCTCCACACGCCGCTCATGTCCGGCGCCAACGCGATCTCCGGCATCACCGTGGTCGGGGCGGTGCTCGTGGCCGGCGGGGGCCACGGCTGGATTTCCTCCGCCCTCGGTTTCCTGGCAGTCGTCTTCGCCATGGTCAATGTCGCCGGCGGGTACGTCGTGACCGACCGGATGCTCAGCATGTTCAAGAAGAAGCCGGGGGCGCGCTGATGTCACTCGCCATCACCAAGCTGGCGTACCTCATCGCCGCGGTCTGCTTCATCCTCGGGCTCAAGTGGCTCTCCAGCCCCGGCACGGCCGTCCGCGGCAACCGGGTCTCGGGCGTCGGCATGCTCATCGCCATCCTGGTCACGCTGGCCAACCAGGGAATCCTCTCCTACACGGTGATTGCCGCGGGCATCCTCGTCGGCGGCGGCCTCGGCCTCTGGATGGCGCGCACCGTCCAGATGACCAGCATGCCCCAGATGGTGGCACTCCTCAACGGCCTCGGCGGCGGCGCCTCGCTGGTGGTCGGCGCCTCCGAATACCTCATCAGCCATGGCGAGGGCCGCGCCTTCCCCCTCGACTCCAACATCGCCCTCCAGTTCACCCTGCTGGTCGGCGCCCTGACCCTGACCGGGTCCGGGATCGCCTTTGCCAAGCTCCAGGAGCTGATGAGCGGGCGGGCGATCGTCTTTCCCCTCCAGAAGCAGCTCAACGCCCTGCTCGGCGTGGTGGCGCTGGCCCTGGCCTACTGGCAGGTCAGCGACCCCAACAGCCCCCTCTGGGTCTTCGGCGCGCTGATCGGCATCGGCCTCCTGCTCGGGGTCCTGCTCACGATCCCCATCGGCGGCGCCGACATGCCGGTCGTGATCTCCCTGCTCAACAGCTATTCCGGCATCGCCGCCGCGATGACCGGCTTCGTGATCCGGAACGACGTGCTGATCATCGCCGGCGCCCTGGTCGGCTCCAGCGGCATCATCCTGAGCCAGATCATGTGCAAGGCGATGAACCGCTCGCTTGCCAACGTGCTCTTCGGCGCCTTTGGGGCCGCCGCCGGCGCCTCCACCAAGAGCGCCGAGGGGCTCACCGTCCGGCAGGTCACCGCCGACGACGCCGCCATCCAGCTGGCCTACGCCCAGAGCGTCATCGTGGTCCCGGGGTACGGCCTCGCCGTCGCCCAGGCCCAGCACCTGGTCCGCGAGCTGGCCGACCTGATCGAGAAGCGCGGCGGGGTCGTCAAGTACGCGATCCATCCCGTCGCTGGCCGGATGCCGGGTCACATGAACGTCCTCCTGGCCGAGGCCAACGTCCCCTACGACAAGCTGGTCGAGATGGACGAGATCAACTCCGAGTTCGAGCGGACCGACGTGGCGCTGGTCATCGGCGCCAACGACGTCGTCAATCCCGGGGCTCGAACCGATGCCAGCAGCCCGATCTACGGCATGCCGATCCTCAATGCCGACCTGGCCCGGGGGATCATCGTGATGAAGCGCGGGATGGGAAGCGGCTTCGCCGGCATCGAGAACGAGCTCTTCTACAACCCCAAGACCGGGATGCTGTTCGGCGACGCCAAGGCCACCCTCCAGAAGCTGGTGCAGGAGATCAAGACCGTCGGGTAGCCGCCCCCAGCGCCATGGACCCGGCCGCCAGGCCGCCACGGGGGATCCGCCTTTCGGGGCGGGTCCCCCATGCGTTGGGCGGAACGCGCCGTCCAGCCGGGTGCAACTCGCCGGGGGATGTACGTCCCCTAGACCGGAAGCTGGCTTTTTCAACATCGGACCAGCAGGTGTGCGAAAATGGGACGGTTCTTCGGGCTCCTGCGGGTGACCGACGCAACTCCAAGTCCCTGCTACACTTAGCTAAATCGTTGAAAAAGCGTGTTTTAGGTGCTATATTTGGGGTCTAGGCTTGGCAGATTCGAGTCCCGCTGGACTGACAGAATGACAGGCCATCAAGCATCCCCCAGGAGGCATTGACTGTGAGTCTTGCTGCCCGGTCCAAGCGCAGCACGGTTCGTCCCGCGCAGATCGCCCGCGCGGTTGACGAAGGCCGTGAGAGTCTCGATTTGTACCTCGATGAGATCAGCCGCGTTCCGCTCCTCAGCCGGGACGAGGAGATGGAGCTCGCGCGGAAGGCGTTCCGCGGCAACGTGCTGGCCCAGGAAAAGCTGGCCCGGCACAACGTCCGGTTCGTCGTGTCCGTCGCCAAGAAGTTCCAGAATCGCGGCGTCCCCCTGGTCGACCTCATTGGCGAGGGCAACCTCGGCCTGATGACCGCCGCCCGGAAGTTTGATCCCGATCGAGGCGTCAAGTTCATCTCCTACGCCGTCTGGTGGATTCGCCAGGCGGTGCAGGCGGCGATCGCCCGGCACGGCCGCCCGGTTCGGGTGCCCCTCAACCGGACCGCCGACCTCTCGCGGCTCGGACGGACCACCACCCTCCTCAAGGAGCGGCTGGGGCGGATGCCGACCACCGAGGAACTCGCCCGGGCAACCGGGCTGACGGTCGAGGCGGTTCGCTCGCTCTCCGCCCTCAACTCCGAGGCGGTCCGGCTGGACCACCCGACCCGCGACGGCGACGGCAACGAGCGGATCGAGCGCTTCACCGCCGCCGACCAGGAGGCGACCGACAGCAGCACGATGGCCAACAGCCAGACCACGGACATCGAGGCGGCGCTGGCGGTCCTGCCCCCGCGCGATGCCAAGGTGCTGCGCCTGTACTTCGGTCTCGAGGATGGCAACAGCCGTACCCTCGAGGAGATCGGCCGGATGATGGGTGTCACCCGCGAGCGGATCAGGCAACTGCGCGACCGCGCCCTGCTCCGCCTGCGCGAGGGTGAGACCGGCGAGCGGCTGCGCGACCTGGTGGCCTGAGGAGGGGTGAGAGGTAAGAGGTAAGAGGTAAGAGGTAAGAGGTAAGAGGTAAGAGGTAAGAGGAACGCACGAGATCGGCCCCGGGGGATTCCTCCGGGGCCGCTTCCGTTCAGCCGCTGTCACCGGCGTCCGGCGCCGGCTAAACCGTCAACCCCCGCACTTCCGCCGCGCACCCCACACCTCTCCCCTCTCCCCTCTTACCTCTTACCTCTTACGACTCTTCCGCAAACATCCGGAGCACCCGCGGCAGGATCCCGCCGTGCTCCAGGTACTCGAGCTCCACGGAGGAGTTGAGCCGGACCACTGCCTGGAAGGTGGTGACGGTGCCATCCTCGGCGGTGGCGGTGACGGTCACCCGGCCGCCGGGGGTCAGCCCCTCGGCGATTCCGGTGATGTCCAGGGTCTCCGTCCCCGTCAGGCCGAGCGACTGGCGGCTCTGGCCCGGCTCGTAGCCGAGGGGGAGGACTCCCATGCCCACGAGGTTGCTGCGGTGGATCCGCTCGTAGCTCTCGGCGATCACCGCCACGACGCCCAGGAGGGTGGTGCCCTTGGCGGCCCAGTCGCGCGACGACCCGGTGCCGTACTCCTTGCCCGACAGCACGACCAGCGGGGTGCCGGCCGCCTGGTACCGGGTGGCCGCCTCGAAGATCGAGGTCACCTCGCCGGTCGGGAAGTGGCGGGTCCAGTTCCCCTCCTTCTCGGGGACCAGCAGGTTCTTGATCCGGACGTTGCCGAAGGTGCCGCGCATCATCACGTCGTGGGCGCCACGGCGGGCACCGAAGGTGTTCCAGTCCTTCCGGGCCACCCCGCGTGCCGTCAGCCAGGCGGCCGCCGGGCCGTCCTTGGGGATCGCCCCGGCGGGGGAGATGTGGTCAGTGGTGACGGAGTCCCCGAGGCTGGCCAGCACCCGGGCGCCCCGGATGTCCCGGAGCGGCGCCACCTCGGGCGTGACGGTGCTGAAGAACGGGGGGTTCTGGATGTAGGTCGAGGCCGGGTCCCACGCAAACCGGCTGCCGGTGGGCACGTCGAGCGCCTGCCACTCGGCATCGCCGTCGAAGACCGAGGCGTAGCGCTCCCGGAACAGCTCGGGCTTGAGCGCCGAGGCCATCGTGCTGGCGATCTCCTCGGCCGAGGGCCAGATGTCGCGCAGGAAGACCGGCTGGCCGTCCGACCCGATGCCGAGCGGGGTGGTGTCGAGGTCGGCATCGACCCGGCCGAGCAGGGCGAACGCGACCACCAGCATCGGGGAAGCCAGGTAATTGGCCCGCACGTGGGGATGGATCCGTGCCTCGAAGTTCCGGTTGCCCGAAAGCACTGCGGCGACGACCAGGGATTGCTCCTCGACCAGCTTGGCGACCGGCTCGGGCAGCGGCCCGCTGTTCCCGATGCAGGTGGTGCAGCCGTAGCCGACGGTCTGGAACCCGATCTGGTCCAGATAGGTCTGGAGCCCCGCCCCCTCGAGGTAGGCAGTGACCACGCGGGACCCCGGCGCCATGCTGGTCTTGACCCACGGCCGGCTGGTGAGGCCCCGCTCGACCGCCTTGCGGGCCAGCAGGCCGGCGCCAATCATGACCGACGGATTGGAGGTGTTGGTGCACGAGGTAATGGCGGCGATCACCACGGCGCCGTCGCGCAGGGCGTGCGCCGACCCCCCGATCTCGATGTTGTGCTCGGTATCCGGCTCCTGCAGGACCGCCACCCCGCTCTGGCCGCCCTCGCCATTCCACTCGGCCAGCGCTGCCTCCGCAGCCGCGCGGCGGGCCGGGGGGACGCTGGGCATCATGAGGGAGGGCAGGGTGGTGGCGAAACTGCGACGAAGCTGGCTCAGCGGCACCAGGTCCTGGGGCCGCCGTGGGCCGGCCAGGCTGGGGACGATCGAGGCCAGGTCGAGCTCGACGGTGGCGGTGAACTCCGGATCCGGGGTGTCATCGGTCCGGAACATCCCCTGCGCCTTGTAGTAGGCCTCCACCCGGGCAACCACTTCGGGATCCCGGCCAGTGCGCTCCAGGTACCGGATGGTCTCGGCGTCGACCGGGAAGAAGCCCACCGTGGCCCCGTACTCGGGGGCCATGTTGGCCAGCGTCGCGCGATCGGCGAGTCCGAGGCTCGAGAGGCCCGGCCCATAGAACTCGACGAACTTGTCGACCACCCCGTGCCGGCGAAGCAGTTGGGTCGCGGTGAGCACCAGGTCGGTGGCGGTGGTCCCGACCGGCAGCTTCCCGACCAGCTTCATGCCGACCACCTCGGGGATCAGCATGAAGTACGGCTGCCCCAGCATGACCGCCTCGGCCTCGATGCCGCCGACGCCCCAGCCGACCACGCCGAGGCCGTTGATCATCGTCGTGTGGGAGTCGGTGCCCACCAGGGTGTCGGGGTAGGCGGTGAGCTCGCCGAACTGGGGGCGCAGCTGGACGGCCGGGGCCAGGAACTCGAGGTTCACCTGGTGGACGATCCCGGTCCCCGGGGGCACGACCTTGAAGTTGCGGAAGGCGCGCTGGGCAAACTTCAGCAGTTGATACCGTTCGCTGTTGCGGTCAAATTCCAGCGCCACATTCTGGCGGAACGCCTCGGCGGTGCCGTAGTGATCCACCTGGACCGAGTGATCGATCACCAGGTCGCAGGGAACGACCGGGTTGATCCGGTCCGGGTCGCCACCGAGCCGCGCGGTGGCGTCGCGCATCGCCGCGAGGTCCACGACGCAGGGGACGCCGGTGAAGTCCTGCAGCACGACCCGGGCGGGCATGAACGGGAACTCGGTGCTGGCGCGGTAGGCCGGCGTCCACCCGGCGAGCTGGCGGACGTGGTCCTCGGTGACCACACCGCGTCCGGCGTGCCTGAGGGCATTTTCCAGCAGAATGCGTATGGAGAAGGGGAGCCGGTCGAGCCGGGTGAGCCCCTGCTCCTCGAGCGCGCCGAGGCGGTAGTAGGTCGCCGGGCCGCCCGGGGTGGGCAGGGTGGCCTTGGCCTGGAACGGCGGGATCGGGGTCTCTGGCATGTCGGAGCAGGGCCTGTTGGAGTCGTGAAGTAATGGCGTTCCCCTGAAAATACACGGCTGAGCCGCCGGATGGAGGCACCGCTGGCCATACCCCACGCCATCACCCGCCGGGACGACGGGATCCTGATCGACTGGGATGCCCTGGGCCACCAGGCGCTCTTCGCCGCCCGGGCGCTGCGCCTCGCCTGTCCCTGCGCCGGCTGCGTGGAGGAAATGAGCGGTCGGCCGCTGCTTGACCCCGCGACGGTGCCCGAGGCGGTCCGCCCGGTGCAGGTGGCGCTGGTCGGCACCTACGGGATCCGGGTGGCCTGGAGCGATGGCCACGGCACCGGGATCTACACCTTCGCGCGCCTGCGCGCCGACTGCCCCTGCCGTCGCTGCGCGGGCAGCCGCGATGGCTGATGCTGGTGCGGGACGGCCTCCGGCTGTAACATCACTGGTTGATTCCTGGTGGACCGGGGGCCGAATCGCATGATTGCAGGCCGGCAGTATTGGGTCATCATCTGGTACCTGATCCTCGCGCTCGGGGTGCTCGGGCTTTGGACGGGGGTCTTCTGGGGGCGCCGCACCCACTGGAAGAACCTCGACGAAGTGCTCCGGGCCGTCGGCACCATCGCGGTGTCGGTGGGCATGCTGCTGCTGCTCTACGAAGTGCCCGGTTGGACCAGCGAGGCCCTCCTCGTGGCCTCATTGCTCTGCTTCCTCATGGCCCTCATCTCGGGCCGGCGTCCTCCCCGACGGCGCTCCGACTCCGACGACAACGACAGCGCATCGCCGTGACCCGGTTGCACGGCACGGTGGCGGTGCTCACCGCTCTCGCAGCAGCCCCGGTGGTTCCCCTGGTGGCCCAGGGGACGGGCCCGTCCACGGGCGGGCTTGTGGCGCTCGACCAGGAGCGCCGCATGGTCGGGCACACCCGGAGGGCCCTGATGATCGGGGCCCACCCGGACGATGAGGACACCGAGGTGCTCACGATCCTCGGGCGGGGGCAGGGGGTGGAGACGGCGTACCTCGCCCTCAACCGGGGCGAGGGGGGGCAGAACCTGATCGGCCCGGAGCTCGGCGAGGGGCTCGGGGTGATCCGCACCGGCGAACTCCTCGGCGCGCGCGCGGTCGATGGCGGGCGCCAGTTCTTCACCCGAAGCTACGACTACGGGTTCTCCAAGACCCTCGAGGAAGCGTGGCGGTTCTGGCCCCGGGATTCGGTCCTCAAGGACGTGGTGCGAATCATCCGCCGCTTCCAGCCCCAGATCGTGATCGCGGTCTTCACCGGTACCCCGCGTGACGGCCACGGGCAGCACCAGGCGGCCGGATGGGCCGCCGCCGAGGCCTTCCGGGTGGCAGGCGATCCGACGGTTTTTCCGGAGCTGGAGCGTGAGGAGGGGCTGGCGGCATTCTCCCCCCTGAAGCTGTTCCGGGCACGGCCCGACTCGGCCTCGACGACGGTGGTGCTGGACGGAGGGGCCCTCGATCCTGCGCTGGGCCAGTCGTTCCGCCAGCTGGCGATGCGGAGCCGCAGCCTGCACCGGAGCCAGGACCAGGGCAGCCTGCAGGAAATCGGGCCCTCCGTCGCCCGGCTTGCCCTGGTGGAGGACCGTACCCGCGGCGGTCCCGGGCTCTGGGATGGGATCGACACCAGCGCGGTGCCCGACCATCCCGACCAGGTGCGGCATCGGTCCCGGATCCGGGCGATCGAGGCGGGCCTGGTGTTCGACCTCCTGCTCGACGACGCCAGGGTCGTTCCGGGCCAGGAGGTGACCGCCCGGGTCTCGGCATGGAACGCGGGCACCGGGCCGGTGACCGTGACCAGTGCCCTCGAGGGGCCGCTCGCCGGAGGCATCCGGTCGGGTGGGGAGTGCCTTCGCGATCCCGCCCCCGTGGCGCCGGGTCGCGTGCGCCATTGCAGCGTGGTCCTGCGCGTGCCCGAGGGCGCCCGCTGGTCGGTCCCCTACTACCTCGATCGTGAGCGCCAGGGAGCGTTCCACGCCTGGGGTGGAAACGCCGAGCAGTGGGGGCTTCCCTTCGAGGCCGATCCCCTCTCGGCGCGGTTCACCTTCCGGGTCGGGGCGGGGCCCGCATCCGTGCTGACTGTCGAGGCGCGGCATCGCTCCCGGGACCAGGCGTTCGGCGAGGTACGCCGGCCGATCCAGGTGGTGCCCCGCGTCGGGGTGTTGATGGAGACGCCCGCCGCTGTCTGGGTGCGCGGTGGTGGGCCGCAGGCAGTGATCGTGACGCTGCAGCACGGCGGCCGGGACAGCACGTCGGGCACCCTCAGCCTCGAGCTGCCGCCGGGGTGGGACGCGGTGCCAGCCCGGCGATTCACCCTCGACGCCGAGGACGGGATTCAGCGCCACCGGTTCGAGGTGCGGGCGCCGGCGGCGGCTCCTGAAGGCCGCTACGAAATCCATGCGGTGGCCCGCACCCAGGCCGGGGAGCGGTTCACGCTCGGGATGCAGGCAGTGGAATATCCCCATGTGGAACCCCGCCTGCTGCCCCGGCCGGCGGTGACCGCGGTGCAGCTCACCGAGGTGGTCCTCCCGGCGCTGGAGCGGGTGGGGTACGTGCGAGGTGCCTCCGACCTGGTGCCGGAGGCGTTGCGGGCGGTTGGCGTCCCCCTCGAACTGCTTGACCCGGGGGCGTTGGCCCAGGGCGATCTCTCGCGCTATGACGTGATCGTGATCGGAAGCCGGGCCTACGAAACCGATCCGGTGCTGGTGGAGCAGACGCCCCGACTGCTGGAATGGGTCCGGGGCGGGGGACGGCTGGTGGTGCAGTACCAGCAGCAGGCCTATTTCGGTGGGGGCCACGCGCCGTATCCGCTCGCCCTGGCCCCTCGCGGCCACGACCGGGTCACCGATGAGGGGGCTGCGGTGGCGCTGCTTCGGCCTGACGCCGCGCCCTTCCAGGCGCCCAACCGGCTGGGGGAGGGGGATTGGGCCGGGTGGATCCAGGAGCGCGGGCTGTACTTCCCCCGGACCTGGGATCCCGCCTGGACCTCCTTCCTGGCCATGCATGATCCGGGCGAGGAGCCGCTCGAGGGCGGCCTGCTGGCGGCACGACTCGGGCAGGGGACATACATTTACACCGGCCTCAGTTTCTTCCGCCAGCTCCCCGCCGCGGTTCCGGGTGCGCTGCGCCTGTTCCTGAATCTCCTCGGATACACGCACCATGCCCTCACCCCGTGAGTCCCCCCTGACCCGCATCTCCCGCCGGCGCGTGGCATGACCGAACCCGCAGGCCAGCGTGAGGAACTGAAGCGCCTGAGTGTCCTGATCGCCGCGAGTGGCGTGGACATGATCGGGTTCGCCATCGTCCTCCCGCTGCTCCCGTTCTATGCGCTCGAGCACGATGCCAGCCCCCTCCAGGTCGGGCTGCTGATCT
This sequence comes from Gemmatimonadales bacterium, assembly GCA_048499805.1. Classification (GTDB taxonomy): domain Bacteria; phylum Gemmatimonadota; class Gemmatimonadetes; order Gemmatimonadales; family GWC2-71-9; genus JAWXBA01. The sequence goes on from JASNZF010000002.1 coordinate 97,792, forward strand.
CGGCATTCTCCGTCGCGCAGTTGATCTTCGCACCGGTCTGGGGGCGGGTGTCGGACCGCTATGGCCGGCGGCCGGCTCTCCTGATCGGCCTCACCTCGGCGGCGATGGCGTACGTGGTGTTCGCCTTTGCCGACACCCTGCTCCTGCTCTTTCTCTCCCGGCTGGTGCAGGGCGCCGGGGGCGGGACCACCGCGGTGGCCCAGGCCTATGTGGCCGATACCATTGCTCCGAAGCGCCGGGCGCGGGCCCTTGGCTGGCTCTCGGCGGCCACCGCCGTGGGGATCATGGTCGGCCCGGTGATCGGGTCGTTCGCCTCGCGCTGGGGCCAGGCGGCGCCCGGGCTCGTCGCCGCATCGCTCTGCCTCCTCAACATTGCGTTTGCCTGGCGCTGGTTGCCCGAGTCGCGGATCCCGGATCCGAACGCCGCACCGTCCCGGAAGACCCCCGTCTGGCGGGCCACGATGCAGGTGATCGCACGACCGGGGAGCCCGGTTCCGCGCCTGATCTGGATCTACGCCGCGGGGATGCTCGGCTTCAGCTCCATGACCGCGGCGTTGACCCTGTATCTCGAGGCCGACTTCGGGGTGACCACCGAGACCATCGGGTTCGTGTTCCTGTACATGGGGGCGCTTTCCCTGATCATGCGGTCCGTCCTCCTGGGACCGATCATCTCCCGGCTCGGCGAACGGGGGACGATGCGGAGCGGCACCGTGCTGCTGACCGTGGGGCTGCTCCTGCTCCCCTGGCCGGCCGGCATCCTCCTGCTCGCCCCGGTCCTGGCGCTGGTCCCGATCGGCACCGCACTGCTCTTTCCCGCCACGACCTCGCTGATCTCCCAATCCACCCCGCGGGATGAACTGGGGATGACCATGGGCGTGGCCCAGACCTTTGCCGGCCTGTCGCGGGTGGTTGCGCCGTTGGTGGCCACCTGGGCGTTCGGGGCGCTCAATCATGGCTCTCCGTTCCTCATCGCCGGGGTGGTGGTGGCGGGTGTGGGGGTCCTGGCGTTCCGGTCCACCGATCGGCCCGCCCCGGAACCGCTCCAGGAGGGCGCCGCATGACCGTCCGTGACTTGACCCCCGAGCGCCTTCGCGACGCGACCTGGGAGGATGTGCTTCCGTGGTATGCCGAGCTGGTCGCGGAGCCGCTGGACCGGGCTGGGGTGCCCGACTGGCTGGCGCGGTGGTCGCACCTCGAGTCCTGCCTCAGCGAGGCGGCCTCGCTGGCCCTGATCGCGTATACCTGCGATACCGCGGATGCCGCCAAGGAACAGGCCCACCTGCGGTTCACGTCCGAGATCCTGCCCCGGGCCGAGGAACAGGGCGTCCGCCTTGCCCGCCGGCTGGTGGATTCCGGCTGGAGCAGTCCGGAAATGGAAGTACCCATCGCCCGGTTCCGGACCGCGATCCAGATCTTCCGCGAGGCCAATGTCCCGCTGTTTGCCGAGCTGGAGTCGCTGTCCAGCTCGTACCAGCGGATCACCGGCTCGATGACGGCCGAATGGGAGGGGGAGCGGCGGCCCCTGCCGATGCTGGCGCCCCTGATTCAGGATCCCGATCGGGCGGTGCGTGAACGGGCCTGGCGGGCCTTCATCGCGCCATACCAGGCCCACCAGGAGCCGCTCGCCGACCTGTTCGACACGATGCGGACCCTGCGGCAGCGAGCTGCTGCCCAGTCGGGCTTTGCCAACTACCGGGACTACAGCTTCGCCGCCAAGTGCCGGGTCGACTACACCCCGGGCGACTGCGAGCAGTTCCACGCCGCGGTGGCCGAGGTCGTGGTGCCCGCCGTGGGCCGGGTCATGCGGATGCGGCAGGAGCGGCTGGGGCTCGACCGCCTGCGCCCGTGGGACCTCGCGGTCGACCCCTGGGGCAGCGCGCCGCTCCGCCCCTATCGGGACGATGCAGACCTGTCCCGGCGGGCGGCCGCGGTCTTTGGGCGGGTCGATCCCGAACTGGCTGGCTGGTTCCAGCTGATGATCGATGAGGGGTTGCTCGACCTCGGGAGCCGGGAAGGGAAGGCGCCGGGTGGGTACTGCGACACCCTCCACCACCGTGGTCGCCCGTTCATCTTCATGAACGGCTCGGGGGTGCTGGAGGACGTGACCACCCTGCTGCACGAGGCGGGGCACTCGTTCCATGCCATCGCCTCGCACCGCTGGCCGCTGATCTGGCAGCGCCACCCCAGCTCCGAGTCCGCCGAACTGGCCTCGATGTCGATGGAGCTCCTGGCCGGGGCACACCTGGGGCCACCGGGTGGCTTCCTGGCCGAGCCGGAGGTGCGCCGGGCCCGGCTGGCCCACCTCGAGGATGTGCTCCTGAGCTTGACCCACATCGCGTCGGTCGACGCGTTCCAGACCTGGATCTACACCTCGCCGGACGGGGCCGACCGCCATGCGCGGGACGCCGAGTGGTTGCGGCTGCGGGACCGATTCGAGACCGGCGCCGACTGGTCGGGGCTTGAACCGGAGCGGATCGCCCGGTGGTACCGGCAGCTTCACATCTTCCTTTACCCGTTCTACTACATCGAATACGGGATCGCCCAGCTGGGCGCCCTGCAGGTCTGGCGCAATGCCCGGCAGGACCCCGCGGGGGCCGCCCGGGAGTACCGGGAGTTCCTTGCCCTTGGGGCCACCCGGCCGCTGCCGGCGCTCTACCGGGCGGCCGGGGCGGAGCTCGTCTTCGACCGGGATCGGATGGCCGGGCTCATCGGGCTGGTCGAGGAGGAGATCGGGGCCCTGGCGGCGGGAATGCCCGAGGTTGCGTCCCACTGAGAAACCCCCGAGATTGATGGGGTTCAGCACCGACCGGCCGGTCGTCGGACTCCCCTGGAGGGTATTGGATGGCGAAGGAAGAAGGCATTGAGATGGATGGGGTCGTGCAGGAGGTCCTGCCCGACCGGAACTACCGGGTGCTCCTCGAAAACGGGCACACCATCCTGGCGTACGCCGCCGGCAAGATGAGCAAGTTCAAGATCCGGGTGCTGGAGGGCGACCGGGTGAGTGTGGTCCTCTCTCCGTACGACCTGACCCGCGGGCGGGTCATCTACCGCCACAAGTAGCGGCTGGCTGCGACTGGCCCCTCAACGACGACGGGCCGCTCCCTGGGGAGCGGCCCGTCGTGCGTTGCAGCCTGGGAACTGCTCAGGAGGCCTTGGTGACGTTTTCGGCCGCCGGACCCTTGGCACCCTGGACGACATCGAACTCGACCTTGTCGCCCTCTGCGAGACTGCGGAAGCCATCCATCCGAATGGCAGAGTGATGGACGAAGCAGTCCTTTTCGCCGTTCTCGGGGGTGATGAACCCAAACCCCTTGGCGTCGTTGAACCACTTCACGGTGCCGAGCATGCGAGCCATACCGAGGTACTCCTGATAGTGTGACACCCCCCAGCACCATCCGGTGCGGGTGGGCTTCGCGGGTCGCGGGCCAGTCCCACGCCCTGGAAGAACAACCCACCCCGGACGGCGGTCCGACCGCGGCAGGCAATCCGGGCGAATATTGGAAATGGAAGTCCGATTGTCAAGCCGGTGGCGGGTCAGCGACGCTTCCGGAGCAGCTTCCGGACCCACCCGCCACCCCGCTGCTGCTGGTCGTTCCGGAGGCTGCGGTTCATGGCCTGGAGGAATTCCCCGGCGGTGGGATACCGGGCGTCCACGTTGGCACTGAGGGCCCGGGCCAGGACCCGGGCGAACTCGGGGCCGAGGTCCGCCCGGTGCTGTCGCAGGTCCGGCAGCATGTCGGTGGCCTGCCGGGCGAGCACCTGTTCCGGAGTGGAGCCGGCGAAGGGTGAGGTGCCGATCAGCGCAAAGACCGCCACGGCGGCGAGGCTGTAGAGGTCGGAGCGCTGGTCCACCTGCTCCCCGAGCAGCTGCTCGGGGCTGGCGAACTGCGGGGTCCCGCTCTGGCTCGTGGCGCCGCCCCACTTCCCCTGGCCGAGCAGGGCGAGGGCCAGGCCGAAGTCGGTGATCCGGAGGCTGCCATCGCGCCGCTCCAGGAGCATGTTCTCCGGCTTGACGTCCCGGTGCACCAGCCCGGCGGCATGGGCGTTGGCCAGCGCGTCGAGCCCCTCGCGGAGCAGGCGCACCACGCGGTCCAGCGGCAGCGGACCGTCGCGCTCCACCAGCTGGGCCAGATTCGGTCCCTCGACCAGCTCCATGGTGTACCAGATCAGTCCGGAGCGGCCACCGATGTCATAGATGTCCACGATGTTCGGGTGGTGGAGGCGTGCGGCCAGCTGGGCCTCCCGGCGGAACCGCTCGACCACCGCGGCGTCGCTGGTCAGCAGGGGGTGGAGGACCTTCAGCGCCACCATCCGCTCAAGGTGGAGGTCGCGCACCCGGTAGACCCGCCCGAAGCCGCCGCTGCCGAGCGGGCCGAAGAGCTCGTAGTCGTCGCCGAGGGCGCGCCGCAGCCGCAGCTCCCAGACGCCGGTCGTCTCGCTCTCCACCCGGGTTGGGCTCGGGCCGGCGCTGAATCCCGGGAAGTGCTCGCTGCCGGCCACGGAGGTGAACTCCTCCAGCATTTCCCCGGCGGTGAGGAAGCGGCGCGCCGGGTCGGCGTCGAGGGCGCGGAGCAGGATCCGCTCCACCATGCGCGGGGTCGTCGCCCGGAGCGCGGTGGGCTTGACGACCTGCGCGGGGTCCTCGGGGGGCGCCACGCCGGTGAGGGCGAAGTAGAGGATCGCGGAGGCGGTGAAGACGTCGCTGGCCGGGTCCCCCGGCTCCCCGTGGCGCACTTCGGGCGCCATGAACGGCAGCATTCCCGCCAGCTCATCCGGCGGGATGGTCGGCAGCACATAGCTGCAGAAGCGGAGGTCGGTGAGGGTGGCCCGCCCGCCCGCGCTGACCAGCAGTGATCCGGGGACCATCCGGCGGATGATGATACCGGCGGCATGGGCATGTTCGAGGGCGCCCAGCAGGTCCCGGGCGATCGAATGGACCGCCGGGATCGGGCGCGGCCCCCGCTGGACCGCCTCCTGGAGGCCCTCGCCGTCAATCCAATTCCCGATCCGGAAGGCGAGTTCGTCGATCAGGCCCACGTCATAGACATGCCGGATGGCGGGGTGGTCCAGCTGGGCGAGCGCCTCCGCCTCGCGCAGGAACCACTGCCGGAGCGAGTCGGTGCTGTAGATGTTGAGTCGGAGGCTGACGGCCCGGTTGAGCAGGGCATCGGTGGCGCGGAAGAGGACCCGCTCGGGGGAGGCGGCCACGAGCCGCTCCAGGCGATAGCGGTGCCCGAGGGCGGCCTCGGTCCGGGCAAAGAGCTGGACGGCGTCCTTGGTGATCATGTCGACCTGCGGCCTCAGGCGTCGGGCGCCACCTCGGCGCCATCCCGGCCGTCGCGCTTGGCCGCATACAGCGCCGCGTCGGCTGCTGCCAGGAGTGCTGCCGGGGTGGTGCCATGCCGGGGCGCCTCGGCGATCCCGATGCTCATCGTGGCCGAGCCGAACTCGGGGTGCTCCCCGGCCAGCCGGGCCATGGCCGACTGGACCCGGGCGATGAACACCATGGCCTCGGGGGCGGAGGTCATCGGCAGGATGACCACGAATTCATCGCCACCGAGGCGGCCGACCACGTCCATGGTGCGGACCTGCCGGGTGAGCAGCTGGGCGACCATGGTGAGGAAGCGATCGCCCGCGGCGTGCCCGAGGGTGTCATTGATCACCTTGAACCGGTCCAGGTCGATCATCGCGATGGTGGTGCGCACCTGGTGGCGGGAGCTCCGCGAGATCTCCGCCGAGAGCCGCTCCTCGAGCGCGCGACGGTTGAGCAGCCCGGTCAGCTCGTCGGTCGTCGCGGCGTTGTGCAGGCGCTCCACCAGCTCGGCGTTCTTCAGGGCGATGGCCGCCGCGAACGACAGGGTGCTCGCCAGCTCACGCTCGCTCTTCCCGTAGGGCGTCTCGTTCATCCGGGGGCCCAGGACCAGGAACGCCATCCGCTCGCCACCGACGTCCAGCGGCACGACCAGCTCCGCGGAGGCCGGGATCAGGCTCCGGAGTGCCACGTCCTCGGCGGTGCTCACCTGGCTGCCGGCGGGGAGGGCGGCGTCGAAGCGCTCCCGGTCGATCGGGACCGGGGAGTCCTGGGTGTTCAGCGCCCGGAACCGCAGCGGGAGGTAGCGATCGCCCCGGACCCGGTAGAGGCAGGCCCACCAGGCGAAGAAGACCTCGGCCATGAAGTCGAGGACCAGGATCTCGGATTCCTCGGTGCTGTGGACCGAGGAGAGCAGGCGGGCCACCTGGCGCAGCGCCCGGAGCTGGAAGACGGCATCGTCCAGCTCGCCTTGCCGGGACAGCAGGACACTGCGCAGCTCGATGGTGACGCTGAGGCTCAACGCCAGGGCCAGCGCCGCCGGACGGATGGTGGCTGCCTGCTCCGGCGTGGTGAAGACCACCAGGTCGGTCTGCCCGCTGGTGCACCGGGCGATCTCCTCGACGCTCTCCGGGCGCTCCGCCGGCCCGATCGCGCGCACCGGCACCTCGCCGTTCTGGATCTCCAGCCAGATGGCGTCGGAGTGGAACTCCTGGACCAGCGCGTCGCGACACCGCTCGAAGAGCTCGGAGTCGGTGCGGGCCTGGCGGCAGGCGATCGCGAAGGCGGAAGTGAGGTTGCCCTTGCTCGGTTCGAGCGGGGTGAGAGCCATCCCCAAACCTAAGTCGGTCGCCCCTTTCAAGGGAGCCTTACGGAAGGCCAAGGAGCTTGTGGGTCTGGAGGGAAAGGCGCCAGGTGGGCTGGGCAAGGCAGTAGAGCACCGCCAGCCGGGTATTCTCGGCGAGGTCCGGTCCATCCATCGGCTGGAGCAGGAAGTGCTCGAAGCCGAGCCCCAGGAAATCCGCCGGGTCGCTGCCGGCCTGCGGAAAGACCAGCTTCAACTCGTCGCCCGAGGTCAGCACCAGGGGGGCTCCCGCCTTCGGGCTGACGCAGATCCAGTCCAGGCCTTCCGGGGCGGGCTGGGTGCCGTTGGTTTCCACGGCCACCTCGAATCCCTCCTCGTGGAAAGCCTCGACCAGGGCGGCGTCGAGCTGCAGCAGGGGCTCTCCACCCGTGCAGACGACCAGGGGGGCGCCGTCGGCGTCGGGCCAGAGGGCGGCGGCGGCGGCGGCGAGCTCCCCGGCCGAGCGGAACTTGCCGCCTCCCGGGCCATCGACGCCGACGAAGTCGGTGTCGCAGAACTGGCAGGTGGCCGAGGCGCGATCCGCCTCGTGGCCCGTCCAGAGATTGCAGCCCGCAAACCGGCAGAACACCGCCGGCCGGCCGGCCTGCATGCCTTCGCCCTGCAGGGTGAAGAAGAGTTCCTTGACGGCGTACATGCCGAAGAATAACGGGGAGGTGCCCACGGGGACGAAGCCCGGTCGCGCCTAGGCGGCGTACGGCGCCGGGTCGGGAATCCCGGCCTCGGCGAATCCCTTCAGCCGCAGGCGGCAGGAGTCGCAGCGGCCACAGGCACGGCCCGCGGGATCGGGATCATAGCAGCTCCGGGTGATGGCAAAGTCCACCCCGAGCTCCCGTCCGCGCTGGATGATCTGGGCCTTGCTGAGGGAGAGCAGCGGCGCATGGATCCGCACCGGTCTGCCACCTTTGGTCGCGGAGCGGGTGGCGAGGTTGGCGAGCGCCTCGAAGGCGGCGAGGAACTCCGGGCGGCAGTCCGGATACCCGCTGTAGTCGACGGCGTTCACGCCGATGAACAGGTCGCTCGCGCCGAGCACCTCCGCCCACCCCAGCGCATAGGCCAGGAAGATGGTGTTGCGGGCGGGCACGTAGGTGATGGGGATGGCGCCGGCGTGTTCCGGATCGGGTCGGTCCTTGGGGACGGGGAGGTCCGCTGTCAGGGCACTGCCCCCGAACGCCCGCAGGTCCACGTCGGCCACGGCGTGCTCCGCCACCCCCATCGCCTCTGCCACCATCCGCGCCGCCTCGAGCTCGATCGCGTGTCGCTGCCCGTAGCGGAAGCTGAGGGCATGCACGGCGAACCCCTCGGCCCGGGCGATGGCCAGGGTCGTGGCCGAGTCGAGTCCCCCGCTGAGCAGGACCACCGCCGGGGCTGCGCTCACGGCGCCGGCTCCGCCGGCCGGAGCATCCCCTCAAGGGCCGGGACCAGCGTGGGAGAGGCGAACCGGTGGCCGGCGGTGACCAGACGGGCCGGGATGCACCGCTGGCTGGCGAGCAGCAGCTCCTGGCCCAAGTCGCCGAGGACCAGCCGCAGGAGCGGGGCCGGGGCAACCCAGGGGGCCGGCCGCCCCACTGCGCCGCCCAGCGCCGCCGTGAACTCGGCGTTGCGCACCGGTTCCGGGCTGACGGCATTGATCGGCCCGGCCAGGGAGTGATCTTCGAGCAACCGGGCGAACACGCCGACTGCGTCGTCCAGCGTGATCCAGCTGACCCACTGGCGGCCGTCGCCGAGCCGGGCGCCAAGGCAGAACCGGAACAGCGGCAGCAACGGTCCGAGCATGCCCCCGGCCGGGTCGAGGAGGATGCCGAGGCGGGGCAGGGCCACCCGGATGCCCGCCTCGGCCGCGGGCCGGGTGGCGCCTTCCCAGGCCTGGCCGACCTCGGCCAGGAAACCCTGGCCGGCGGTGCTCTCCTCGGTGAGCGCCTCGTCCCCCCGGTCCCCGTAGATCCCGACCGCCGATGCATTGACGAAGACCGCAATCTCGTCCGGGCGGCGGGCGGCGGCCTCGGCCAGCAGGGTCGTCCCCGCCCGCCGGCTCTCGAGGATCCGGCGCCGTCGTGCGGCGGTCCAGGGGCCGCCGGCGATGCTCTCCCCGGCGAGGTTCACGATGGCGTCCACCCCATCGAGGGCGGTAGGGTCGAGTCGCCCCTCGGCCGGGTCCCAGGTCGGCGTTGCCGACCCGGCGGGCCCGCGGCGCAGGGGGACGACCAGATGCCCCGCGGTCTCGAGGTGCCGTGTGAGGGCGGTCCCGAGGAACCCGCTCGCGCCCGCGATCAGGATGCGCATGCGCGGCTCAACTCGCGGCGGTGGCCCGGCGGACCAGGACGAGATCGGTGATGTTGTCGAGCGTCAGGAGGCCGGCGAGGGCACCGTCGGGGCCGACCACCGGCAGCGCCGACAGGCCGCTCCGCCGCAGGAGGTCGAGGGCCGCCTCGAAGGACATGTCCAGCGGCACCCGCGCCGGGACCGGCGCCATCGCGCTGGCCACGGTGGCGTCGGCGCCCTGCCGGCTGAGCCCCTGGATCAGGAGGTCGCGGGTCAGCAGGCCCTCCAGCCGACCGAGGTTGTCCACCACGGGAAAGTCCCGCTGCTCGCCGGCCAGGAGCGCATCGGCCGCGTCGCGCAGCGTGGCGTGGACCCGCAGGACGCGGAAGTCGGTCACCATCATCTGGGCGGCGCGGATGCCGCGGCCTGCCGCGCGCGATTCCACCGCGGCCGCCTCGGACTGCGCGGCGAGGAAGATGAAGCCGGCGATGAGCACCAGGAACGGGTCATAGGCCAGCCCGAGCATCCCGAGGAGGATCGCAAAGCCCTGGCCGATCCGGGCCGCGATCCGGGTGCCCGCCACCATCCCCATCCGCTTGGCGAGGATGGCGCGCAGCACCCGCCCCCCGTCCATGGGGAAGGCGGGGATCAGGTTGAAGAGCAGCAGCGAGGTGTTGACGAGCAGGAGCCCGGTGAGCAGGGGCAGCCGGGCCAGGTCGAGTCCGGCCAGGGTAAGGGCGGTGCCGCCGATCCGGGTGATGATCCAGAGCACCAGCACGATCAGCGCGGTCACGGCGGGGCCGGCGAGGGCGACGAACAGCTCCTGGCGGGGTTCGTCGGGCATCCGCTCGAGCCGGGCCAGGCCCCCGATCGGGCTGAGGATCACCTCGGGCGTCCGCACCCCGTAGCGGCGCGCCATGAGGATGTGGCCGAACTCATGGAGCAGGATGCAGAAGAAGATGGCCAGCAGGAACACGGTGGCCTGGATCGCGGCCGCCGACCCCCCGGACTGGGCCGCCGTCCAGGCGTACCAGGCCACCAGGAGCAGGAAGGTGACGTGGATCTTGACCTGGGTGCCGCCAATGGTGCCGATCGTGAAGGACCAACGCACGCGTGGAGCTCTCCCGGGGGTGGCGAGGAACCGGGGCCGACCCGGGGTGCGGGCGGCCCACCGAACCGGAGCATAGGCGGATCGCCGCCCGGACGCGACCCCCGGCGTGGTGCGGCAGCCGGGGGCTGCTGTCGCGCGGGCCCGCCGGGCATTACGTTTCCCACCCCCTCACTCCCCCAGCCGGAGCCTGCCATCAGCGCGACGTGGACGATCAAGGACGCCGAGAAGCTCTACAACATGAAGGGCTGGGGCCTCGGCTTCTTCCGGATCAACGACAGCGGACACGTGACCGTCCATCCCGGTGGGACGGCGGCGGACGGGCTCGACCTCTACAAGCTGGCGCTCGACCTCAATGCGCAGGGAATCGGGTTGCCGCTCCTGCTCCGGTTCAGCGACATCCTGCGGACCCGGATCGAGAACCTGGCCACCGACTTCGGCCGGGCGATCACCGAGTTCGGGTACGAGGCCGGCTACACCAGCGTGTACCCGATCAAGGTCAACCAGCAGCGGCACGTCATCGAGGAGATCGTCGAGTTCGGGCAGCCGTTCGGCGTCGGCCTGGAGTGCGGCAGCAAGGCCGAGCTCCAGGCGGTCCTCGGCCTCGTCGACCGGACCGACCACCTCATCGTCTGCAATGGCTACAAGGACGAGGAGTTCATGCGGCTGGCCCTGATGGGCCAGAAGCTGGGCCACCAGGTCTTCATCGTGGTGGAGCAGCTCAGCGAACTCGACATCCTCCTGCGGACCGCCGATGAGCTCCAGGTGACCCCGTCGATGGGGGTCCGGATCAAGCTCGCCACCGAGGGCTTTGGCCGCTGGGCCAAGAGCGGCGGGGAGAAGTCCAAGTTCGGGCTCAGCGCCACCCACCTCATGTTCCTGCTTGAGCGCCTGCGGGCCATGGGCCGCACCGACATCCTGAAGCTGATCCATTTCCACCTCGGCAGCCAGATCACCGACATCCGCTACGTCAAGGCCGGGCTCGAGGAGATCGGGCGGTTCTACTCCGAGTTGCGGGGGATGGGGTTCGACATCAGCCACGTGGACGTCGGCGGCGGCCTCGGCGTGGACTACGACGGGTCGCGCACGACCCGGCCTGCAAGCATGAACTACACCACGCGGGAGTACGCCAACGACGTGGTCTACACCATCGGGACGGTGTGCCGCAACGAGGGGCTCCCGATGCCGCACCTGATCTCCGAGTCGGGCCGGGCGCTCACCGCGCACCATTCCCTCCTCCTGATCAATGTCACCGACGTCGAGGCCCAGGACGCGCCCTCCGCGCCGCCGTTGCGCGAGGAGCCGCACGCCCTGCTGGTGGAGCTCAAGGAGAACCTCGAGACGATCTCGGCCGAGAAGGTGGACGAGGTCTTCCACGACGCGGTCTTCGCCAAGGAGCGGGCCCAGGAGCTCTTCGCCAGCGGGGTCTTCTCCCTCCGCGACAAGGCCGACGTGGAGATGTACTACCTGGTGACGATGAATGCGCTGCAGAAGTTCGTGCAGGAGGACAAGTCGGCCTATCCCGAGATCACCTCGCACCTCGAGGCCGTCCTGGTGGATCGGTACTTCTGCAACTTCTCGGTCTTCCAGTCCCTGCCCGACAACTGGGCCATCGAGCAGATCTTCCCCGTCATGCCGGTGCACCGGCTCGACCAGGAACCGACCCGGCGGGGCACCCTCCAGGACATCACCTGTGATTCCGACGGCGTCATCGACCGCTTCGCCGGTGGCCGCCGCGGCAAGCCCTGCCTCGAGCTCCATGCCGTCTCCGACGACCAGCCCTACATCCTGGGCATCTTCCTCACCGGCGCCTACCAGGAGATCCTCGGCGACCTCCACAACCTCTTCGGGGACACCAACGCCGTCCACGTCCGCTTCCAGGGGACCGGCTACGAGGTGACCGACCTGGTCCGGGGCGACACGGTGACCGAGGTGCTCAACTACGTCCAGTTCAGCGCCTCCGACCTGCTCAGCACCTTCCGCCGGAAGGTGACCTCCGCGGCCAACATCACCCGCCAGGAGTCGAACCGGTTCATCGCCGAGTACGTGGCGGGGCTCGAGGGGTACACCTACCTCGAGGAGGACCTGCCGGTCGAGCCGTGAGGGAAGGGAGAAGCGAGAAGGCAGAAGTGAGCAGGGAGCAGTGAACGGTGCGGAGGTGTCGGGAAGGACCGCAGCGACACAAGACGAGGGGGAGGCGGGCGTCCGGCGCCGCACTCCCCCTCGCTTCCTACTGTTTCCTGCTTGCTTCTCCCTTCCCGCTTCTCCCTGCTCAGGGCAGATGCCGCAGCTCGATCCCGGTGTAGATCTGCCGCGGGCGGGCGATCTTCTGGTCCTTGTCGAGCAGCATCTCCTCCCACTGGGCCAGCCAGCCCGGCATCCGGCCGATGGCGAACAGCACCGTGAAGAAGTCGGTCGGGTAGCCCATCGCCTGGTAGATCAGGCCGGAATAGAAGTCCACGTTCGGGTAGAGCTTCCGGCTGATGAAGTACTCGTCCTCGAGCGCGATCCGCTCGAGCTCCAGGGCGATCTCGAGCTTGGGGTTGAGGCCGGTCTGGGCGAAGACGTCGTCGGCGACCTGCTTGATCAGCTTGGCGCGCGGGTCGTACGACTTGTAGACCCGGTGGCCGAAGCCCATCAGGCGGCCCTCGCCGTTCTTGACCTTCTCGATGAAGCCCGGGATCGCCGCCTTGGTGCCGATCTCGTCGAGCATCCGCAGCACCGCCTCATTGGCGCCGCCGTGCAGCGGGCCATAGAGCGCCGCGATCCCCGCGGAGACCGCCGAGAACGGGTCCACGTGCGAGGAGCCGACGGCGCGGACGGCGCTGGTGGAGCAATTCTGCTCGTGGTCGGCGTGCAGCACCAGCAGGATCTCGAGGGCCCGCTGCAGCACCGGGTTCGGCTCGTGCTTGCCGCCGATGCTGAAGGTCATGTTCACGAAGTTCCCGATGTAGTCCAGGTCGTTGCGCGGGAACTCGAACGGCAGGCCGCGCGACTGCCGGAAGGCAAACGCCGCCAGGGTGGGGATCTTGGCCATCAGGCGGACCCGCTGGATGTAGCGGTTGTCGGGGTCGTGGATGTCCTTGGCGTCCGGATAAAACGTCGACATCGCCCCCACCGCGCCGAGCAGCATCCCCATCGGGTGCGCGTCGTAGCGGAACCCCTCCAGGAACTTGATCATCTTGGTGTGCACGTACGTGTGGTACTTCACGTCGTGCTCCCACTTCGCCTTCTGCTCGCTGTCCGGGAGCTCGCCCTCCGCCAGCAGGTACGCCACCTCGAGGAAACTCGTCCGCTCGGCCAGCTCCTCGATCGGGTAGCCGCGGTACCGCAGGATGCCCCGGTCGCCGTCGATGTAGGTGATGGCGCTGCGGCACGCCGCGGTGTTCATGAACGCCGGGTCATAGGTCATCAACCCGAAATCCTCCGGACCGGTCTTGATCTTCCGGAGGGCAATGGCCGGGATGGTCCCGTCGGTGACCGGGACCTCGTAGGTTGCGCCGGTCCGGTTGTCGGTGATCGTCAGGGTGTTCGTCGCCACGGGGCACTTCCTGGTATCGTTGAGGATGGTGAGCGCGTGCGGAAGTCCCCCTAAAATAACCTCCTCTGGCCCCAGGCGGACCCTCGCATGACCATACCCGCGCCTGACCTCCCTGCCCGGGCGCATGCCGTCCTCTACGCCGTCACCGGGGCCGCTCCCGAGGCGGCCGACGCCGGCCCGCTCGCCCTGGTCCTCGCCGAGGAACTGGCGGCCCCTCCCGTCGACTTCGCCCGACTCACCGCGCGCTGGGTGGAACTCCGGGATGTCTCGCCGGGCCGCGACTCGACCCGCCAGTTGCTCGACCACCTTGCCGCCCGGCAGCGGCCGCCCGGTCCCCACGACCCCGTCGCCACACTGGTCGGCCTCCCCTTGGCGCTCCCGACGGCCCTCGCCACGTTTCACTCCCCGAGGGACCTGCTCAGTACCGCGTACCACGTCGCCAGGGTGACTGCCAGCGACGAGGGGTTGGCCTGGGGGACGGTGGCCCTGGCGGTGGCGGCGGCTCGGTTCTTGCTCAGCAAGGGAGACTTCATCCCGGATGTGCTCGAGGCCCTCGCCGTGAACGATGCGCCGGCCAGCGTCCGGGACGCGATCCGCCGGGTGCCGCTGCTCCCGCCCGAACCGCCCGCCGGTGGGCGGGGTGGGGAGGACCCCACCGCGTCCGGGGCCGTCGTCGATGCCCTCTGGGCCGCGTACCGCTGCCCGGCGGGCGAGCCAGCAATCGCCTGGCTCGACCGGGCGGGGCTCCGCGCGGACGCCCTGGTGGCCGCCGCCGGCCTCCTGGCGGCCCGCGAGGGTGTGGCGCGCCTGCCGAAGGCCTGGGTCCCGGTCGGGGCGATGCGTGAACGTTGTGATGTACTCGCCGTCCGCCTGGCCGGGCCCGACCGCTTCGGGCCGATCGGCTGACGGTTACTCTGAGGATGGACCGGAGAGGTCGTCGTGAGAACACCCAGCATTGCCCTTGCCCTGATCGTTGCCCTGACTGGTTGCCCAAGCAATGGCACCGGCCCGGTTGACCCGACCCCCACCGCGCTCGGCATCGTGGTCCAGCCTGCGGCGACCGCCGCCAGCGGCTTGGTCCTGGCCCAGCAGCCGGTGGTCCAACTGCGGGATGCGCAGGGGCAGCCGGTGTCGCGCAGCGGGGTCCTCGTCACCGCCTCGCTTGCGGTGGGCACCGGCACCCTCACCGGAACGGTCGGGGTGCGCACCGATGCGGAGGGCAAGGCGATCTGGACCGACCTGGCGATTGCCGGGGCTGCGGGCTCACGCACCCTCCGGTTTGATGCCGCCGGCCTCGCCGGGGTCGTCGCCAGCCCCACCCAGCTGGGCGCCGGGGCCCCCGCCGCGCTTGCCTACGTCGCGGGGAACACCCAGGTGGCCGCGGCGGGTACGGCGCCTGCCATCCTGCCCAAGGTCCGGGTGACGGATGCATCCGGGAACCCGGTCCCCGGCGCCTCGGTGACCTTCGAGGTGGCACAGGGCGGCGGGGCCGTCTCTGGTGGAGTGGCTGTCACCGCCGCCGATGGCACCGCCTCACCTGCCGCCTGGACCCTCGGTCCAGTGGTCGGGCCCAACTCCCTCACCGCGTACCTGACCGCGGAGCCCGGGACCGCCTTCACCTTCACCGCCACCGGGATCGTGGGTCCGGCCGCCGAACTCCAGGTGGTGGAGGGAAACAACCAGACGACGACCATCGGGACGCCGGTACCCACCCCGCCGGGGGTCAAGGTGGTCGACGCCTTCGGGAATCCGGTGCCCGGCGTGGCGGTCACCTTTGCCCCGGATGCGACGAGCGGGTCGGTGACCGGTGCGACCGCCACCAGCAACGCCTCAGGCATTGCCAGGGTCGGCAGCTGGACCCTGGGCTTCCTTCCCGGCGCGAACACCTTGACCGCGTCGCGGACCGGGGTGCCGTCGGTTTCCATTGCCGCCACCGGCATCAGCCTGGCCGTGGCGTTCCTCGGGGCAGGGGAGGCGAACAACTGCGCCGTGCTTTCGGCTGGCGACACCAGGTGCTGGGGGAGCAACTCCAACGGCCAGCTCGGGGACGGGACGGTGACTCCGCGGACCCTGCCGGTGCCGGTCAGCGGCGGCCAGGTCTTCACCTCGGTGACCAGCGGCAGCGTGCACAGCTGCGGCCTGACGGCGGCTGGCGCGGCCTGGTGCTGGGGATTCAACGCCTCTGGCCAGCTGGGTGACGGGACGCTCATCGACCGCCAGGTCCCCGTCGCCGTCCAGGGGGGGCACAGCTTCAGGCAGCTGGCTGCTGGTAGCCAGCACACCTGCGGGGTGCGCGCCGACCAGGTGGTCCTCTGCTGGGGCAGCAACGCCAACGGCCGCCTGGGCAACGGGACCCAGACCAGCAGCCCGGTGCCGGTGGCCGTGGCCAGCGGCACCTACACCACCATCTCCACCAGCACTGGCGGCCACACCTGCGGCATCCAGCCCGACCAGACCCTCTGGTGCTGGGGGCAGAACGGGGCCGGGCGCCTGGGAGACGGTACGACCGTGGACCGCCTGGTGCCCACGCAGGTGCTGGGAGGGTTTCTGTGGGTGGCGGTCGCCGCCGGCGGGGCGCATACCTGTGCGGTGGCCACCACCAACAGCGCCTATTGCTGGGGGACGGGGGGCGCCGGCCAGTTGGGGACGGGCTCGGCTACCAACCAGTCCACCCCGGTGCCGGTGACCGGCTCGTTGGCGCTGGCGGCCATCTCAGCAGGCACCAGCCACACCTGTGCGGTGACGACCGCCCAGGTTGGGTGGTGCTGGGGCGAGGGCGGGCTGGGCCGGCTGGGCAACGGGGCCCAATCCAACCAGCTAGCTCCGGTGGAGGTCTCGGGTGGGTTCGCCTGGCAGGTGATCCGGTCCGGCGGTCAGCACACGTGCGGGGTGACCACCGGGGGGAGTGCGCTCTGCTGGGGCCGGAACGCCGAGGGCCAGGTCGGGGACGGGACCAACACGGCGCGGCTCACCCCGGTGGCCGTGAAGCCGGCTACTCCGTAGCGGGCAGGGTCACGCTGCAGGTGGTCTCGAATCCGCCGCGCGGATTGTAGATCGTCGTCACGGTGAGCGACTTCGGGTGGAGCACCCCGACCAGGTCCTCGGCGATCCGCGCGGTGGCGTGCTCCTGGTAGATTCCGACGCTGCGGTAGCTGGTGACATAGTACTTGAGGCTCTTGAGCTCGATGCAGAGCCCGTCCGGGATGTACCGGATGGTCAGGATGGCGTAGTCGGGCAGGCCCGAATATGGGCAGACCGCGCTGAACTCGTGGGTCTCGGTGATGATCTCCTGCTCGGGACCATCGTATTCGAAGGTCTCCAGCACCGCGACATCGATCGCTTCCGGACCCACGAACGGGATCCCCCGGCCTTCGGCCTTCGGCATCTGCCACTCCAGAATGGTTTCGGGGCCAAGTCTAGCCGTCACTGTGCACTTTGGCTATCCTTGGCCCCGCTGCCCCGCTGCCCCGCTGCCCCGCTGCCCCGCTGCCCCGCTGCCCTACTCCCGCACCATCCCCCGCTCCAGCCAGGCATGCTTCCCATCCAACACCTCCCGCGCGATGCTGTAGCCGCGGGTGTCTTCGTTGGAGAAGACATCCTGGAACAACCGCTTGATCCGGCGACGGGCCTGCCGGCTGAAGAGGTCGGCCAATTCCTCCGGTCCCCGGTTCGACGGGTCCTTCTTCACCATCGAGGCCGCCCGGCTGCACGCGGCGCTGATCGCCAGCAGTTCGGCGCCGATGTCCACCAGCCGCGCCAGCACCGACTGCCGCTTCTCGAGCTTCGGCCCGAACCGGATCATGGCATGGAAGAGCGTCCGCGCCAGCCGCTTGGAGGTGCGGTGGGCGTAGCGCACGTGCTTCGCGTTGCGTCCCAGCTCGCCGTAGCCAAACCACCCACCGGGGCCGAGCCAGAGCTTCGGATACCACAGGCCGTAGAACGCCGCGCTCTTGAGGAGGGCCCTCAGCTTCTTGCCCACCGAGGTGCGTGGATCGATCAGGTCCCCCGCCACCTTGAGGTGGGTATCCACCGCCTCGCGGGCAATGAACAGCCGCATGATTTCCGAGGAGCCCTCGAAGATCCGGTTGATCCGCATGTCGCGCATCATCCGCTCCACCGGGTCGGGTCGCTCGCCCCGGCTCCGCAGGCTGTCGGCCGTCTCATAGCCGCGCCCGCCCTTGATCTGCAGGGTGTCGTCGGCGATCCGCCACCCCACCTCGGTGTTCCAGAGCTTGGCCATCGCGGCCTCGAGCCGGATGTCCGCCCCACCCCGGTCGGCCAGCAGTGATGCCAGCTCCGCCACCGCCTCCATCGCAAAGGTGTCGGCCGCCATCCGGCCGATCATCTGCGCGATGGCATCGTGCTTGCCCACTGCCTGCCCCCACTGCACCCGCTCCGCCGCCCAGCGCCGCGAGATCTCGAGCCCGCGCTTGGCGCCGGCCACCGAGGAGGCCGGCAGCGTCAACCGACCGGTGTTCAAGGTGATCAGGGCCAGCTTGAGCCCCTTCCCCTCGCCCCAGAGAACGTTTTCCACCGGCACCTTCACGTCGTGGAACCGGATCACCCCGTTTTCGATCGCCTTGAGCCCCATGAAGTGGAGCCGATTGGCCACCTCGACCCCGGGCCAGTCGGTCTCGACGATGAACGCCGTGATGCTCTTGGGCCCGGTCCGCGCCATCACCACCATCACCTCGGCCACGGTGCCGTTGGTGCACCAGAGCTTCTCGCCATTCAGCACGTAGTGCGTGCCATCGGCACTCAGCACCGCGCTGGTGCTGAGACCGGCCGGGTCCGAGCCGACATTCGTCTCGGTGAGCGCAAACGCCGAGATGGCGCCCTTGGCCAGGCGGGGGAAGTACTTCTGCTTCTGCTCGGGGGTGCCGAAGAGCTTGAGCGGCACCGGGACGCCGATCGACTGGCTGGCCGAGAGGAGCGCCGTGAGGCTCCCGTCCACGCTGGTCACCAGCGCGATCGCACGGGTGTAGCTGATCTGGCTGAGGCCGAGTCCGCCGTATTCCCGGGGGATCTTGATGCCGAAGGCGCCGAGGTCGCGCAGGCCCTGGACCACCTCGTCGGGGATCTTCCCCTCGCGATCGATCCGGTCACTATCGACGTGGTCCCGCAGGAAGGCCTCGAGTCGTTCCATGAACGGCCGCGCGCGGGCCTCGTCGGCCGGGTCGGCCTCGGGGTAGGGATGGATCAGCTGGAACCGGAAGTCCCCCTCGAACAGCTCCCGGACGAAGCTGGGCTCCACCCATTCCGTTTCCCGCGCCGCCTCGGCAACCGCACGCGCCTCCTCCTCCGTCGCGAGGGGGGCCGCAGTGTGCGGGGTGCGGGCGGCTGGGGGGGTCAGGACATCGCTCATGGCAGGGTCTCGGCTGGGGGAACGGCGGTCAATGGGAACGGTGGCCGGACGGGTGGAGCCGGCCCGCCACGCCGTGCAACAACAGGTCCACGATGTGCTGCTTGCGCTCCGCCGCGAAGCCCGGCTGCTTCGGGTTGAGTCCGATGGAGCGGAGCAGGGTCGAGCCGTGCACCAGGGGGAACCAGCACAGCGCCACGATGCTCAGCAGCAGATGGGCGGCCTCCTGGGATTCGGCTGCCCCGAGCCCCAGTTCCTCGCTGATGGCGGCGAGCGCTTCCTGCCCCGCTGCCAGGCGCGAGGAGACGTCGGCGCCGGTCGGGCTGTGGCCGAGGGCCTCGCGCTCCATCAGCCGAACGAAATTGGGCCGGGCCGCGAGGAAATCGTAGTAGTCCCGGAGCGCTCCTGCGAGCACGGCCTCCGGCGCGTGGTGGCCGGAACGCACCCGTTGGCGTCCCCGCTCCACCGCGGTGCGGATCTCGGCAAAGGCGCGGTCCAGGACCGCCTCGTAGAGGGCGGCCTTGGAGCCGAAGAAGTACCCCGGGGTCGCCCGCGAGAGTCCCGCTCCCTCACCGATGTCGCTCAGGCTGGTGGCCTCGAAGCCCCGGGTGGCAAAGAGCTGCTCGGCGGAGTCCAGGATCGCTTCGCGGCTACGCTCGGCGTCGCGCCCCCGCTCCCGTGAGGTCGCCGCGAGGTCGGCCTTGGAATCAGTCATCACAGGGTGGCTCCTCCCTTGCTGTACGTCCAGCAAGTATATGGGAATCGTGAAGCGCTGTCAACCATCGTACCACCCGCGCCGAGGCGCTGCCTCCCGTATATTTCCCGAACCTCCACCCGTGCCTGGCGATCCCACTCGACCCTCGCAGGTGCTGACCGATGGCCCCACCCCAAATCCTCCTGGCCGATTGCGATGCGATGTTCTGTGCCGTCGCGCGTCTCGTCGATCCGGAGGGGGCGGGGAAGTCGCCGTTGCTGGTGGTCGGGGGGCGGCGGGGCGGCCGTGGGGTGGTGTGCTCTGCCTCCTACGAGGCCCGTGCCTTCGGGGTGCGGTCCGGGATGCCGATTTCCCAAGCGGAGCGGCTGTGTCCCGACGCGATGTTCGTCCCGGTCCCGCGGGGGGTGTGTGGCGAGAAGAGTCGGGAAGTGCTGGCGGTACTGGAGGAGTGGGCGCCGGTGGTCGAGCCGGCCAGCATCGATGAGTTCTATCTCGCCATGACCGGAACCGAGGCGGTCTACCGACACGAGCCACTGGCGGTGACCGCCGCGCGGATCCGGGCAGACGTCCTCGACCGCACCGGCCTCGCCGTCTCGATCGGCGGAGGGACGAACCGGCTGGTGGCGAAGCTCGCAGTGGAGCGGGCCAAACCCAGGGCCGGGGGGCCGACCCCCGGGGTGCACATCGTGCCGGCCGGGGCGGAGGGCGCCTTCCTGCGGACCCTCGACCTGGCCGCGATCCCGGGGGTGGGGCCGCGCATGGTCGAGCGCCTCGCGCTCTACGGGCTGGTGCGGGTGGAGGATGCATTGCGGGTGGAGCTGCCGACCCTGCAGGCCTGGTTCGGCAACCGCACCGGCCAGTGGCTCCACAATCGGATCCGGGGGATCGGTGGCGCGGTGGTCGACCCCCGCGGCGAGGCAAAGTCAGTCAGCCGGGAGGAGACCTTTCCCGAGGACCTGGCCAGCACGACCGACCTCGAGGTGGAGCTGCTGCGGCTGGCCGTCCGGGTGGCGCACGACCTGCGCGGGCACGGCCTCATGGCCCGGACGGTCACCGTCAAGCTGCGCGACTTCGATTTCCGGACCCGGCAGGCCAGCCGGACCCTCCCCTCGCCGGTCGACTCCGACCGCGCGGTGCACCAGGTGGCACACGAGCTCTTCCTGCGGCTCCGCCGGGCCCGCACGGTGCCGGCGCGCCTGGTCGGGATCGGCCTGTCGCAGTTCGGTGAGCTCGGCGCGGCCGCACAATTGGTACTCTTTCCCGCCAGCCCCGCCGAGACGGTTGAGACCCCGCGTGATCGGGAGGTGGCGCGCCTGGTGGACCGGATCAATGCGAAGTTCGGGCGCAAGGGCATTGTGCCCGGTGCGCTCACCGACCCGCCCGCGACCGATCCCACCGACTGAGTCCCACCCTTCACCCCATTCCCCATTCCCGATTTCCCACTCCCCAGCCCCTGGCCCCCAGTCCCCATTCCCCCCCTACACCAGATGCACCGCCGTTGCCTTCAGTGCGGCATGCAGCACCTCGCCAACGGCGGGCTGGAGTTCCTCCACCGCCGCGGAGGTGATCGCCGCCACCAGGGGGACGCCGGCATCGAGGTGCACATAGGCGAGCGCACCGGTGCGCTCGATCCGGGCGATCCGGGCTGCGAACCGGTTGCGCGGGGATCCGGCGATCGGCTCCCGGCTGAGCAGGATGTCCTCGGGACGGATCACCGCGTGCGCCGGTCCCTCGTGGGAGGCGATCACCTCGAGCACCAGCCCGCCGGTGGTGAAGCGGGCCGCGAAACTCGCCGGGTCCGAGGCGCCGGGATGGCGCTCGAGGGTGCCGGCCAGCACCGTGCCCGCTCCGATGAACCGGGCCACGAACGGCGAATTGGGGAAGCGGAACACCTGGTCGGGGGGGCCGGCCTGCGCGACCCGGCCATCGGCGAGCACCGCGACCTGGTCGCCGAGGCGCAGGGCATCGTCGAAGTCGTGGGTGACCTGAAGCGTGGTGGTGCCCTCGCGCTCGTGGAGCGCCCGCAACTCCCGGCGCAGGAGGTGGCGCATCGAGGGATCGACCGCGGCAAAGGGTTCGTCCAGCAGCAGGATGGAAGGCCGCGGTGCCAGGGCGCGCGCCAGCGCCACGCGCTGCTGCTCGCCGCCGCTCAGCCGTCCCACCCCGCGGTCGAGCAGGGGGGCGATGCCCAGCAACTCGGCGAGGGCCTCGACCCGGTCCTGCTGCTCGGCGAGGGACTGGCCGCCGTGGCGCAAGCCGTAGCGGATGTTGTCCCGCACCCTGAGGTGGGGAAAGAGGTGGTACTGCTGGTAGACGAACCCGACCCCGCGCCGCTCCGGGGGAAGGTGGGTCACGTCGGTCCCACGGAGCAGGATCCGTCCCTCGCGCACCGGCGCGTGCCCCGCGATGGCTTCCAGCAGGGTGGTCTTGCCAGAGCCGGTGGGGCCGATGACCAGGGTGTAGGCGCCCGGGGGGATCTCCAGCGAGACCTCGCGCAGGGTGAACCCCCCGGCTGCCACCGTGATCCCCTCTAGGCGGATCATGGCTGGACCGGGTCGCGCTGCAGCAGGCGGACCACCACGAACACCGCCACCGCCACGAGGAGGAGGACCGCCGCCGCCGGCACCGCGGCATCGAGGCCGTAGAGGGTGAAGCGGTCATAGATGAGGATGCTGGCGACCTTCGGGTTGTAGGTCAGGATCACGATCGAGCCGAACTCGCTGACCGCCCGCGCCCAGGCCAGCAGGGCGGCGGCGAGGATCCCGCGGCCGGCCAGCGGCAGGGTCACGCTCCGGAAGGCGCGGAAGCCGCTGTCGCCCAGGGAGCGCGCCACCCGCTCGAGCCGGGGGTCGACTCCGTGAAACGCCTCGCGGGCGCCGCTCACCAGGATCGGCGCGCTGACGAAGAGCATGCCGGCCACGATCCCCGGGACATGGCTCACGAACTCGAGCCCGAGGTCGGCCAGCGCCCCGCCCACCGGCGACCGGCGGCCGAGGAAGAGCAGCAGCGCGATGCCGGCGACCGGGTGGGGAATCACCACCGGGAGCTCGATGAGGCCGGTGACCAGGCGCTGGCCCGGGAAGCGGGCCCGGACCAGGAACCACGCCAGCGGCACGCCGAGGAGCAGCGCGAGCCCGGTGGCCGCGGTGGCGGTGAAGATCGTGAGGAGGATGGAGGCGCGCAGTTCGGGGTCCTGGGCGGCCCCGGCCAGGCTGCCCGGTGTGGCGTCCAGCAGGAGGCGCAGCACCGGTCCCGCGATGAAGAGCACCAGCAGGCTCCCCAGGAAGGCGGCCACCAGACGGCCCGGCCGCAGGGGGGGAGACGATGCCGGTTGCATCGGTGTAACTTATACCGCATCGGTTCGGTTCCATCCATAAGGGGATGCCCAGATGCAACTCAGCGCAGCGGTGCAAGCCGCCATGAACGACCAGCTCCGGAAGGAGCTCAATGCCTACTACCTCTACCTCTCGATGTCCGCCTATCTCGGGCACCGGAACTACGAGGGGTTCGCGAGCTGGATGCGGGCCCAGGCCCAGGAGGAGCAGGCCCACGCGATGAAGATCTTCAGCTACATCGAGGATCGCGGCGGTCGCGTCAAGCTCGGCCCGCTTGACGAGCCCCAGCACGACTTCGCCAGCCCGCTCGAGGCCTTCACCGTCGCGCGCGACCACGAGGCCAAGGTCTCGGCCTCGATCATCGCCCTCTACGAGCTCGCCCTCAAGGAGAAGGACTACGCCTCGCAGGCGATGCTCCAGTGGTTCATCACCGAGCAGGTGGAGGAGGAAAAGACCTCCACCCAGATTGTCGACACCCTGACAATGATCGGCGACAACGCCAACGGCCTCTACATGTTCGACAAGGAGCTCGGGCGCCGGGGAGCCTCGGCCTGAGTCCCCCCCGCACTGGGTTTCTCGGGCTCGGCGCCATCGGCACACCGATGGCCGCCCGGCTCGCCGCGGTCCAGCCGCTCCTGGTCTGGAACCGGACCCCCGCCCGCGCGGCCGCGGCTGTGGCCGCGCATCCCGCCATGACGGTGGCCGGGTCGCCCCGCGACCTCGCCGAGCGCTGCGACGTGATCCTGCTCTGCCTGTCCACCTCCCGGGACGTGGAGGCCGTCTGCGACGGGCCCGAAGGGCTCGAGGCTGGGCTCCAGCCCGGTGCCCTGGTGGTCGATTGCACCTCGGGGGAGCCTGCGGTCGCCCGTCGCCTGGCCGGCCGCCTCGCCGCTCGGGGGGTGGCCTACGTGGACGCGCCGGTGAGCGGGGGCACCAATGGCGCGGCGGCGGGCACGCTGGCGGTGATGGTGGGGTGCGACCCCGGGCTGTTCGGCCGGGTCGAGGCCGCGGTGGCCCCGTTCGCCGGGCGCGTCGTCCGGATGGGGCCAGTCGGGGCCGGGAATGCGATGAAGGCGGTGAACAACGCCCTGCTCGCGGCGAACATCCTGGCGGTCGGCGAGGGACTGGCGGCACTCACCAAGGCCGGGATCGATCCCCGCCTCGCCCTGGAGGTGCTCAACGTCTCCAGCGGCCGCTCCTTCGTGAGCGAGGTGCTGGTGCCGGAGCGCGTCCTCACCGACCTCTGGCCCAACACCTTCCGCCTGGCGCTGCTCCACAAGGACATCGGCATTGCCACCGCGCTCCTCGCGGAGCAGGGGGTGGAGGCGGCGATCCTCGGGCCGGTCCTGGCGCGGTACGCCGAGGCGCGGGCTGAGCTGGGCGAGACCGCCGACTACCTCGAGGCGATCCGGGTGATCGAGCGGCAGGCGGACGTGGCGATTCGCGGATGAGGGTGCACTCGGGATCCAGGGGGCGGGCATGAGCGAGTGGGGCGCCACCAATCGGCTGCGGGTCGGGGTGCGGATGGCCGATGGTGAACAGTTGGCGGGTGAGCTGCACCTCCAGCCCAGGGTCCCGCACCACAGCGGGCCCGAGACCCCGCTCGACCTGCTGACCCGGGATGCGGCGTTCTTCCCGATGACCTTCCCCGACGGGTCGATCCGGTTCATTGGGCGGGCCCAGGTGGCGATGGTCATCTGCGACCCGATGCCCCCCGAATCCGAGCTGGACCGGCTCGGGGTCACCCAGTTCGTGGACCTGGAGATCGGACTGGTGGACGGCACCATCTGCCGCGGTCAGGCCGGCGTGAACCTCCCGCCCACCCGCCACCGGCCGATCGACTGTCTCAACGCTCCCGGGGAGTTTCTGGTCCTCTGGACCGAGGGTGCCGCCCTCTACATCAACCGGGCCTGCATTCGCACGGCCCGTCCGCTGGAGTAACCCCGCCATGGCACGACTCGACCGATTCCTTGCCGCCATGCGGGAGCATGGGGCCGACAGCGTTCACCTGGCGGCCGGGGCGCCGGTCCGGCTCTCCATCGGCGGCACCCTGCGGCCCGCCACCAAGGAGCACCTCGACGAGGACACGGTCGTGGGGCTGATCAAGGAGGTGGCCCCGGCGGAGATCGTCGCGCACCTGGCCCCCGGGGTGGAGGTCGCCTTCCGCTATGGTTCGCCGGTGGGACCGGTGGAGGTGACGGTGGCACCGGCGGGGCAGGGGAGCGGCGCCACCCTGCGGCTGGCCGGTGGCAGTCCCGCCACGCCGGTGCGCGCCTCCGGGGCGGAGCTTGCCGCGGCGCGCGAGGCGCTCGAGCACCTGCTGCGCGACCTCTTCCAGAGCGGGGCGTCGGACCTCCACCTGCGGGTGGGCGAGGCCCCGATCGTCCGGAAGGACGGCGAACTGCTCCGGCTCGACGCCGCCCCGCTCCCCGCCGAGCAGCTGGACCGCATGATCCGCGCGATCATGTCCGAGCGCGACCTCGCCACCTATCGCGACGACAACGACGTCGACTGGGCCCATGAGATCGAGGGGGTGTCGCGGTATCGCTGCAACGCTGGCCGCGACCGCTTTGGTCCCTTCGCCGTCTTCCGGGTCATCCCGTCCGAGTTCCTCAACGCCGACCAGCTGGGCATCTCGCGCGAGGTGCAGCGGCTCTGCGACCTGACCAAGGGCCTGGTGCTGGTGACGGGCCCGACCGGGAGCGGCAAGTCCACCACCCTCGCGGCGATGGTGGACCTGGTCAACCGCACCCGCAGCGATCACATCCTCACGATCGAGGACCCGATCGAGTTTGTCCACCAGAACAAGAAGTGCCTGGTGACCCAGCGGCAGGTGGGCCTCCACACCCGCAGCTTCAAGGCGGCGCTGCGCGCCGCGCTGCGCGAGGACCCCGACGTGATCCTGGTCGGCGAGATGCGCGACCTCGAGACGGTCAGCATCGCGATCGAGACCGCCGAGACCGGCCACCTCGTCTTCGGGACGCTCCACACGACCACCGCGGCCTCGACCCTCGACCGGATCATCGACCAGTTCCCCGCCGACCGTCAGTCCCAGATCCGGGTCATGCTCTCGGAATCGCTCCGCGGGGTCGTGGCCCAGGTGCTCTGCCGCAAGATCGGCGGGGGCCGGGTGGCGGCCCGCGAGGTGCTGCTCTCCATCCCCGCCATCTCGAACCTGATCCGCGAGGGGAAGACCTTCCAGATCCCCTCGATCATACAGACCAATCGCAAGGTCGGCATGATCATGCTGAACGACGCCCTGATGGAGTTCGTCGACAAGAAGGTGATCGAGCCCCGCGAGGCCTACCTGAAGGCCTCCGACAAGGCCTCCCTCGTCACCCAGCTCAAGCAGCGCAACCACGACGTGTCGTTCCTGGACGAGGTGTGATCGCCGCCCCGGTGCTGGTCCTGGTCGAGCCGCAGGACCTGGTCAACATCGCCAGCGCGGTCCGGATCGCGAAGAACTTCGGGGTGGAGCGGCTGCGGCTGGTCCGCCCCGTCGTCTTCGACGCCTGGCGGATCGAGGGGATCGCCCACAATACCGCCGACATCCTCGAGCAGATCGTCATCGCCGACTCGCTCGAGGAGGCCCTCGCCGACACGGGCTACGCCGTGGCCCTCACCGCCCGCGGCCGCGCCCAGAAGCGCTCCATCATGCGCCCCGACGAGGCCGCCTGGGAGCTGACCACCCGGGCCGAGGCGCGCCCCGTCGCGGTGGTCTTCGGCCGCGAGGACAAGGGCCTCACCAACGACGAGCTCGATCGCTGCCACGCCCTGGTGACGATCGCCACCAATCCCGAGTACCGCTCGCTCAACCTCGCCCAGGCCGTCGCCATCATCTGCTACGAGTGCTTCCTCGCCCGGACCGGCGGCACCCAGCCATTCAAGGCCCCGCGGCACCGGGCCGACCCCGCCACCGGCGAGCAGCTGGCGCACCTCTTCGCCGACTGGGAGCGCGCCCTCTGGGCCATCGACTTCTTCAAGACCCGGCAGCCCGACCGCGTCATGCGCGGCTTTCGCGAGCTGGTCTACCGCAGCGAGCCCGACGCCCGCGAGGCGGCGCTGCTCCGCGCGATCGGGATCGAGGTCCGCCGGTTCCTCGAGCGACAGGGGGTCACCCTCCCCCCCCAGGCGTCGTCGCCCGGGGGGGCCGGGACCGCCGGCGGGGATCCCGACCTTCGTGATCCCGATTCGCCCGCTTCCGAATGACTTGTATCAGATGGTTAGCCGAGTATTTTTACCGGATTCCTGCCCAGAGAACCGGGGTGTGCCTTGAACGGTTGAGTTCGCCGGGCACCCTTGGTGCGGCTGTGGCCCGCTTTACCTGAATTCGCGGCGGAAGGCAGGCATGCGCAAGCTCATCTTACTCGGCGTCGGTTCGGCTCTCGTGGCGGGGGCGGCATTCCTCCTGCCCTCGGCACGCACCGGGATCACCGCCCAGGAACCCGCCGCCCCGCGCGACTCGGCCACGGCGTACATCCTCGCCGCGTCCGACACCGCCCAGCTGCAGGGACCCCGGCAACCGATCTTCTTCCGGCACGACATCCATGCCGGCCAGTACAAGATCAGCTGCCAGTACTGCCACTACTCGGTCGGCGTGGCCAGTGAGCCGGGGATCCCGTCGCTCGAGACCTGCATGGGGTGCCACCTCGTCGTCGGCGGCACCGCCGCGGATACCGCGGGACGCGCCGAGATCGCCAAGGTGCGAGCGGCGTGGAACGAGAAGCAGCCGGTGGAGTGGGTCCGGATCCACACCCTCGGCAAGCACGCCCACTTCCCGCACATGCGCCACATCAAGGCCATGGGGCCGAACGCCTGCGCCACCTGCCACGGTGACGTCGCCCGCATGCCGCAGGTCTACAAGGTCAACAACGTCAACAACATGGGCTGGTGCATCAGCTGTCACGTCGAGCGCAACGTCTCGCGTGATTGCTCGGTGTGCCACTACTGAGCGGACCCGGAGTGTCGATGCCTGACGAACGGCCACGCGAGATGGATCGCCGCAGGTTCCTCACCGTGCTGGGTGTCTCCGGCGCCGGAACCGCGGCCCTCTCCGGCTGCTCCACCGCCAAGGTGGAAAAGCTCATCCCCTACCTGGTCCAGTCCGAGGACCAGGTCCCTGGCCTGCCGACTTGGTATGCCAGCACCTGCACCGAGTGCTCGGCCGGCTGCGGGCTGCACGTCAAGACCCGCGAGGGGCGGGCGATCAAGCTCGAGGGCAATCCCGAGCATCCGGTCAACGCGGGGACGCTCTGCGCCCGTGGCCAGGCCGGCCTGCAGGGGCTCTACAATCCCGGGCGGCTCACCGGACCGATGCAGCGCAATGCGGCCGGCGGCTTCGACCCGATCGAGTGGGACGCCGCCATCGCCCTCCTGGCGCAGCGGGTGGGACAGGCCGGGGCCGCGACCGTCGCCATCAATGGCTACGGACCGGGTACCTTCTCCACGCTCCTGGCGGACTGGGTCGGCGCCCTGGGTGGCCGCGTCGTCCGCTGGCAACCGTTCGACCACGAGCCGGTCCGCGCCGCCGGGCGGCAGGTCTTCGGGATCGATGCCCTCCCGTCCCACGACTTCGCCCGGGCCCGGCAGATCGTCTCCTTCGGCGCCGACTTCCTCGAGACCTGGCTCTCGCCCACCGAGAACCAGCGGGGCTTCGCCGAGGTGCACGGTTTCCGCGACGGCCAGATGGCCCGCCACGTGTTCGTGGCACCGCGGATGTCGCTCACCGGCCTCAATGCCGACCAGTGGCTCGGGGTCGCGCCGGGCACCGAGACGCTGGTCGCCCTGGCGATGGCCAACCTGATCCTCTCTGAGCGGACCAGCGCCCCGGCCGATGCCAACGCCCTCCGAGGCGCCCTGGCGGGCTACACCACCGAGATGGCGGCGCAGGCGTCGGGGGTCGAGGCCGGTGAGATCGAGCGGCTGGCCCGGGACTTCGCCTCCGCCCAGCCCTCGCTGGCGGTGGCAGGCGGGATCGGGAACCAGCACCGCGGGGCGGTGGAACTGGCGGCCGCGGTGAACATCCTGAACTATGTGGCCGGCAATGTCGGCCAGACGGTGCGCTTCGACCAGCCGATCGCCTCGGGCGACGGCTACGGCGCGATGCGCGACCTGGTGGGGCGGATGGATCGCGGCGAGGTGCAGCTCGCCCTGGTCCACGAGTCCAACCCCGCCTACGCAATGCCGAAGGCCTCCGGGTTCGCGGCGGCGTTTGCGAAGGTGCCGTTCAAGGTCTCCACGGCGCAGGTGATGGACGAGACGGCGGCGCTCTGCGACCTGCTCCTGCCCAGCCTCCACGCGCTGGAGCGGTGGGATGACCTCGAGCCACGGGCCGGTGTCCAGGGCCTGATGCAGCCCGTCATGGAGCCGGTCTTCCCCGTGCGCCACACCGGCGACGTGCTCCTGGCCACGGCCAGGGCGGTCGGTGGCCCGCTCGCCGGCTTCACGGCCGCCAGCTTCGAGGCCCACCTCAAGGCGGTCTGGGCCACGCGCGCGGCGGGTGATGCCGCGGTGGCCTGGCACGACGCACTGCGCCGCGGGGGCAGCTACGCGACCCCGTCGGCCCAGCCGGTGTCGCTGGCCGCCACGGCGGCCCCCGCCGCCTGGGCGGCCCCGGCCCTCGATGGCGACGGCGGGTTCGTCTTCGCGCCGTACCCCTCCCCGATGCTCTCCGACGGCCGCGGTGCCAACCGTCCCTGGCTGATGGAGAATCCCGATCCGGTCACCAAGATCACCTGGCAGTCCTGGGTGGAGGTGCATCCGGACACCGCCGCCGAGCTGGACGTTCGCAACGGCGAGATCCTGGAGCTGACCTCGCCCCACGGCACCCTCGAGGCGCCGGTCTACGTCTATCCCGGCATCCGGCGCGACACCGTCGCCATTCCGCTGGGGATGGGACACACCGAGTACGGCGCCTACGCGACCGGCCGGGGGGTCAACGCCGCCGACCTGATCGCCGGCGCCGACGCTGCCGGCTTCCTGCCCTACACCTCGACCCGGGTGTCGCTGCGCAAGGTGCGTCGCTACCAGACGCCCGCCACCACCGAGGGCACCCCCCGGCAGCTGGGGCGGCACATCGTCGAGGCGATGCCGCTGCCGCTCGCGGCGCGCGGGCTCACGGTGCGCCAGGCCTACGAGGAGCAGGGCGGGGCCCACCACGAGTACAACACCGCGCGCGAGGTCGAGGCGCTCGACGGCTGGAGCGAAAAGCAGGTCGAGATGCAGCAGTTCGGGAACTACCCCGGCGAGCACCCGAAGTGGGGCCTGGCGGTGGACCTGTCGCGCTGCACCGGCTGCTCGGCGTGCATCACCGCCTGCTATGCGGAGAACAACATTCCGGTCCTGGGCGAGGAGGAGATCTTCAAGGGCCGCGAGATGACCTGGATGCGGATCGAGCGCTACTGGGAGGGCGGCACCGACGGGGAGCCGCTCGAGGCCCGCTTTGCCCCGGTCATGTGCCAGCACTGCGACAACGCGCCGTGCGAGCCGGTCTGCCCGGTCTATGCGGCCTACCACACCCCGGACGGCCTCAACGGGCAGGTCTACAACCGCTGCGTCGGCACCCGGTACTGCGGCAACAACTGCCCCTACAAGGTGCGGTACTTCAACTGGTACGCCTACAACAAGAAGGCGTTCCCCGAGCCGCTCAACCTGCAGCTCAACCCCGAGGTGACCGTCCGCGCCCGCGGCGTCATGGAGAAGTGCACCTTCTGCGTGCAGCGCATCCGGTCGGCCCAGCACCAGGCGCGCCTCGAGGATCGCCCGCTGCGGGACGGCGACGTGGTCACCGCCTGCGCCCAGGCCTGCCCGAGCGGCGCGCTGACCTTCGGCAATGTCAAGGACGGCACCAGCCGGGTGGCGATCGCCAAGCAGGACCCCCGAGGGTATCACATGCTCGAAGACACCAACGTGCGGCCCGCGGTCACCTACCTGGCCAAGGTCCTCCACCGGACGGAGGCCTGATCCATGGGCGCCATCGCGCACGACGGCATGCCGCGGGAACAGACCCACGCCGAGGTCACCCGCGACGTCCTGGCCACCCTGGGCACCCCGAGCCGGGGCTACTACCTGGCCCTGTTCGCCGCCATCGGGATGTTCCTGGTCGGGCTGCTGACCTTCTTGATCCTGCTGCGGGACGGCCTCGGCCACGCCGGCTACAACCCGCCGATCATGTGGTCGGTCTACATCACGACCTTCGTCTTCTGGGTCGGCATCGGCCACGCCGGCACCCTGATCTCGGCGATCCTGTTCCTGTTCCGCTCGCCCTGGCGGACCGCGGTCTACCGCTCCACCGAGGCGATGACGGTATTCGCCGTCATGACGGCGGCGCTTTTCCCGATCATCCACATCGGCCGCCAGTGGATCTTCTACTGGCTCCTGCCGTACCCGAACCAGCGCTTCCTGTGGCCGAACTTCAAGTCGCCGCTGGTATGGGACGTCTTCGCGATCAGCACCTACTTCACCGTCTCCGCCACCTTCCTGGTGGTCGGCCTGGTGCCGGACATCGCCGCGGTGCGCGACAAGGTCTCGGGCTGGCGCAAGAAGGTCTATGAGCTCTGCTCCCTCGGCTGGACCGGCGCCGACAGCCAGTGGCGGCACTACACCCGGGGCTACCTCTACCTGGCCGCGCTGGCCACCCCGCTGGTGCTCTCGGTCCACTCCGTCGTCTCCTGGGACTTCGCGGTCTCGATCGTGCCGGGCTGGCACGGGACGATCTTCGCGCCCTATTTCGTGGCCGGCGCGATCTACTCCGGCATCGGGATGGTGCTGACCCTGATCATCCCGCTCCGCAAGGTGCTCAAGGTCGAGCACATGATCACCGACTACCACTTCGACAACCTGGCCAAGCTGACCCTCTTCACCGGGTCGATCCTGTTCTACGCCTACGCCATGGAGTACTTCGTCGCCTGGTACAGCTCGAACACCTTCGAGCAGACCACCTTCTGGCGGCGGGCCTTCGGGCCGATGTGGTGGGGCGGCTGGAGCATGATCATCTGCAACGCCTTCGTGTCGCAGCTGCTCTGGTTCAAGAAGATCCGGACCAACCTCACGTCGCTGTTCATCATCTCGATCTTCATCAACATCGGGATGTGGTTCGAGCGCTACGTCATCATCAACTCGCTGTCGTCCGACTACCTCCCCTACGCCTGGGACCAGATGAATCCCACCTGGGCCGACTGGGGCATCCTGCTGGGCTCGTTCGGCTGGTTCCTGATGTACTTCCTCCTCTTTGCGCGGACGTTCCCGATCGTCGCCATCCAGGAGATCAAGGAGATGATTCCGATGCCCCGCCGGAAGAAGGGAGCGCACTGATGGCCAGCCGCGTTCCCGGCGTCCTCGGCGCGTTCGAGGAGATCGACGCCGCCACCGATGCCATCCACGCCCTCCGCGCCCGTGGCCACGGCGACCTGACGGTCTATTCCGCCGCGCCCAACCACGAGCTCGAGGAGGCGCTGGCCCAGCCCAAGAGCTGGGTCCGGCTCTTCACCCTGGTCGGCGGGCTCACCGGCTGTGCCTCCGGCTTCGGGATGACCCTCTGGATGTCCTACGACTGGCCGCTCCTGGTGGGCGGCAAGCCGATCGGGGCGATTCCGCCCTACGTGGTGCTCGCCTTCGAGCTGACCATCCTCTTCGGGTCCCTCTTCACCGTGGCCGGGATGATCATCCTCTCCATCATGAAGTCCCTGAAGGGCCGGCCCTATCATCCGCGCTTCAGCGACGACCGGATCGGCATCTTCGCGCCGTGCGGTCCCCAGGAAGCCGAGGCGATCGTCCGATTGATGCGGGACGCCGGGTCGGTGGAGGTGCAGCATGAGGCGGCCTGAGATGCGCTCCCTGCTCGCCGCGCTCGCGCTCGCCGGCCTGGGTGGCTGCAACTTCTACTACAACACCCTGCCCTCGCCCGATGACGCCCTGAAGCTGGTGCCCTACTTCGATCACATGATCAAGAGCCAGGCGCCGTCGCCGTACCAGCGGCTCGACATTCCCCGCAACACCGTGGCGGGCACCGTGCCGATCAACCGCTTCGAGCATGACTGGGGCGATGAGTTCCGGGCCGGCGTCACCACTACCGCCGACGCGCTGGTCAATCCGACCCTCGCGACGGTGGAGACCACCCTCGCCAAGGGCGACACCCTGTTCCATACGTATTGTGCCCTCTGCCATGGTCCGGCCGGGAACCTCGGCGGCACCGTCGGTCCGCGGGTCGGCGCCCCGTCGCTGATGACCGTCTCGGCCCGCGACCGGTCCGATGGCTACCTCTACAGCATCATCCGGTACGGCCGCGGCGTCATGTCCCGCTACGGTGACAAGATCCCGCGCCCCGAGGACCGGTGGGCCATCGTGAACTACGTGCGGACCCTGCAGGCCGCCCAGCCGCTGCCCGCGGGAGGCAACTGATGAACGCCGAAGCGCTGCGCGAGCGCCTGGCCGAGCGGGCGGTGGCCGGCCGCTGGGGCGCCCTGACCACCGGGGGAACCGTCCTGGCCGCCCTCGGGCTCTCCCTGTTCGTCCTGGCCCTGAACGGCGAGACCGCCCACCGGGCCTGGCAGGTCTTCCACGTCAACTGGATCTTCTGGACCGGCATCGCCGGCGGCAGTCTGGCGCTGACCGCGGTGCACAAGATCGCCAATGCCAAGTGGTCCGGCGTCATCCTGCGCTTCGGGCAGGCGGCGGTGGCGTTCCTGCCGATCTCCTTCCTGGCCATGGTGCTGGTCCAGACCCTGGGCTACGACGCCATCTACGGCCACATGCACGAGGAGCTGCACGGGCTGCCCCACGCCAAGGAAGTCTGGCTCTCGCATCCGGTCATGTTTGCCCGGCTCGCCATCGCGATGGGTGCGCTCTTCCTGGTCGGCTGGGCCATGATCAAGGCCGACCTGCTCCCCGACCTGCACGCCGTGCGCCACAAGGTCGATGCCGGGCGGCAGGCGCTCTACGACCGGTGGCTGGCCGGGTACGACGCCTCGCCCGCCGGCGCCGCAGCCCACGAGGCCAAGATCCACCGGCTGGCCCCGGCCTACGCCGTGCTCTATGCCCTGGTCTTCAGCATCATCGCCTTCGACGGCATGATGGCGCTGCAGCCGCACTGGTTCAGCAACCTGTTCGGTGGCTGGTACTTCATGGGGTCGTTCCTGGGCGGCCACACCCTGCTGGCGCTTGCCATGCTCTACGGCGCCCGCCACCTCGGGATCACCGACCTGGTCAGCCCCAAGCAGCGGCACGACCTGGGCAAGCTCATCTTCGGGTTCAGCGTCTTCTGGACCTACCTGATGTGGTCGCAGTTCCTGGTCATCTGGTACGGCAACCTCCCCGAGGAGACCGGATTCGTCTTCTCGCGGCTCTGGGGCGACTGGCGCCCGCTCGGCGCCACCGTCTTTGCGGGGATGTTCCTGATTCCCTTCGCCGGGCTGATCGGCGAGGCCCCCAAGAAGAACCGCCTGACCCTGGGCTTCTTCTCCCTGGTGAGCTTCTCCGCGCTCTTCCTCGAGCGGTACCTCCTGGTCCTGCCCTCCGTCGCCGAGCACAACGGCCCGGAACTGGGCCTGGCCGAGGTGGGTCCCACGATTGCGTTCCTGGGCCTCTTCATGGTGGCCTATGGGATGTTCGCCCGGACCTTCCCGATGATCTCGCCGCGACTGGCGGAGATCACCCTGCACAAGGAAGCCAGCGGGCACGGGCACTAGGCGGCCCGCTCCGCCGGGGCCGGCAGCGGCGTCCTGCCATGACGCACGAAGGGCCTCCCATCCGGGAGGCCCTTCGTCTTTCGGGGATGCTCCCCCGTCAGCGGATGGTCAGCGACTTGGTCAGTTCGTCGAGCGCACTGGCCTCGAGGTAGCCGGCGATCGCGGCCACCCGGATCGAGCGCCGCGTCCCGCCGGTCGTCGCACTCACGTAGTCCACGGGAGTCCGGATCGGCTGGCTGGTGTGGACCGCCCCATCGGTCTTGGCGATCACGTCGGAGAGGATGCCGCTGAGCCGGTCGGCCGGCCCCTCGATCGAGCGGATGATCCGGCCGGACGGATCCTGGTGCGCCACCATGACGAGCGGACGCTCATCGGGGCCGAGCAACTGGACCTGAATCTCGACCACCGGCATCCCGTGGATCCGGGGGACGACGTCCCCGGTCAGGGCGGCGGCCTCGGTCCAGGAGACCGTCCGCCACACCCCCGGGGCCGGGAATTCGGCGCTGTAGCTGGTCGCGTCGAGGCTGCTCACCGTCAGGGCCATCGGCGTGACGCCGGGGCTCTCGACGCTTGCCACCCGGCGCGGCGCGGCGCGCTCGATCGGGTCGGGCTCCCAGCCGGGATCGGGTTGGGTGCTGGCTGCCGGTCGCGCGGCCTGGCTGGCGGGGGTGGTGCTGAGGGGGAGGACCGAACTGAGCAGCGGGCTGCCGAAGCTGAACCGGTTCGGCGCGTCGTTGGATGCCAGTTGGCCTGCCGCCGGGGAGTTCGAACCCGGCGCGACGGGGGCGAGGCCGCGCGCGCTCCAGCCCACGGCGATCAGCAGCGCCACCCCGGCGGCCTGCGCACCGCGGCGGGTCCAGGTGGTCCCTGCCGAGGCCCGGGACGAGGGGATCCCGTCCTGCTCCATTCGCCGGGTGTTCGCCCGCAGCATCAGGGCGGCAAACGCGGGCCGCCGGGACAGTGGCGGGACCAGGTCGCCCAGCAGCGCAGTGGTGCGGTCGCGCAGGGCGGCGATCTGGTCGCGGACGTGCCGGCAGCGAATGCAGCCGGCCAGGTGGCACTCGATCTCCACGCACTGCGAGCGGCTCAGTGCCTGGTCCAGGTAGGCGTGGAGTTCGTCCTCAGGAATGTGCCGCATGCTGCTTTCGTCCGGCTTCCTGCCGGTCATAGGTCTCGATCAGGCGCTTCCGCGCACGCGCCAGCGTGGTACCGACGGCGCCCACCGCCAACCCGCTCTGCTCGGCGATCTCGGGGTAGCTCAGTCCAGCATCCCACAGGAGCAGGACCTCGCGGTCGCGGTCGGTCAACTCCGAAAGGGCCTCCTGGACCTGGGCGCGCCGCTCGTCGTGCTCCACCGCCTCGTCCGCCGGGGTCTCCGGCGTGGACAGCATCGCGGGTTCGTTGGTCAGGAGGGTCAGGTGGCGCCGGCGGCGGATCGCCGACCGGGCCTCGTCACGGGCCAGGTTCGCGGCGACCGCGAAGACCCAAGCCCGGGGCTTCTCGGGGCGGTGGGCCATGGCGCGAATGAAGACTTCCTGGGCCAGGTCCTCAGCCCGATCCGCATCCCACACCTTCCGGTACAGGAACCGGACGACCGAGGCATATGTGGTCTGGTAAAGTCGCTCGAGTTCGTCTTTCATGCGAACCTCCCCAGGTTGTCAGGCGGATCATAGGGGTGACGTCCGGCCGCCTGGCACCTTGCACAGGCCGACCTATCGGCGCCGCTTTGGCTTGGCGAATACGCAGCCCGGATGCAGCTCCTCGTTCTTGGGCGGCCAATCACTGCAGAGCGCCGGCTTGGCCGGCCGACCGTCCGCCCGTACCCTTCCATGCAGCGTGCATGCCACCCCGTCGGCACCAAGATATCCACACGCAGAGATCAGCTCGGCCTCCAGGGCAAAATCGCTGTCCCGGTTCACCTTGCAGAGATAGGGCGCCTTCCGGTGGCGGACCAGCGCCTCCAGCTTCTTCTCACGCTTGGTGCACATGATTTCGACGGTCATGTCCCGACAGCAGGCGGCCTTCTGCTTGTGGTCTGACGTCTCGCAACGCGCTGTGGCACAAGGGTTTGCCCCGTCGACGACGGGAAGGCTCCGCGTTGGCGCCGGTGCCATCGGCAAATCCCTGGTCACCAGCATGCGACCGTCCACCACCCGGAACTTGTCCCCTCC
The DNA here is from genome assembly GCA_048499805.1 of Gemmatimonadales bacterium. Taxonomy (GTDB): domain Bacteria; phylum Gemmatimonadota; class Gemmatimonadetes; order Gemmatimonadales; family GWC2-71-9; genus JAWXBA01. The sequence continues at coordinate 134,641 of JASNZF010000002.1, forward strand.
CAGCTGCCTTGGCTGGGCCTTCGGGTAACTCACCTTGGGGGTCTTTCCACGGTAGCCGTGGGCGGCGCAGCGCGAGGTTCCATTGCCCTGATCTTTCAGGTGGCGGCAGGGGATGTGGAAAACTGTGTCCGAATAGAGGTCACCATCGTCCTCCCAGAGGACACCGAAGGAAACCCGTTCGGTATGCCCCAGCGCCCAGGTCGCCTCGTGGTCGCTGGTGGTGGGGTTCTCGTCGGGTGAGGTGAGGCGGAGCGTGAGGGCGAGCGACTGACACTGGGAGCCCATGCGTTGGCATGGAGGAGGAGTTGAGGCCATGGGGAGGAAAGATAGTTGGGTCTGGCACTCCTGTCCCATGTATTGTATCTTTGTGAACTTATTCACAAGGGCGCGTTGGCACGGCGGTTATCGGGTCAGGGCGATGGCAGCAGCAGGACTCACTCACATCGGGTACCGGAGGATGGACAGCGTATGCGGATGACAGCGGCAGTGGCAGGCTTGGTGTTGATGGTGGCGGCGTGTGGCGGTGGGGCGGATGCTCCGGCGGCGGATCCGGCCGCGACTCCCGAGCCGGCGGCTCCGGCCGCGGCGATGGGCGCGACTCACGATGTCCAGATGGTGCTCGAGGGCTCGGCGTACCTGTACGTGCCGGCGCAGCTGACGATCAAGTCGGGCGACGTGGTGGTGTTCCACAACACCAGCGGTGGCCCGCACAACGTCCAGTTCTATCCGGACAGCATCCCGGCTGGCGCGCAGGAAGTCCTCGCCGCTGCCATGCCGAACCAGATGAGCCCGCTTGCCGGCGAACTGCTGGTGGAGCCGAACGCGACCTACACGATCTCGTTTGCGGGCGCCCCGGCGGGCGACTATGCCTTCATGTGCCTGCCGCACCTGGCCATGAACATGCGGGGCAAGATCACCGTCACGCCCTGATCCATTGGCGTACGGTAGAAGACGGGCCCCGGCAGCAGCTGCCGGGGCCCGTCTGACTTTCCGGGGGTGCGACCCCTGCGGGGTCTGATGCATCAACCAACCAGGTATCCCATGGTCCCGGGGGGGGAAGGCCCCCCCCGCGTGCAGCTGGTGTCGCCGCCAATCCCAACTTCTGCTCCGAGGTGTGCATGCGACTCTCGTCCATCCTGGCCTCCCTTGCGTCCGTGGCCGTGACCACCGCCGCGGCGCTCCCTGCGGCCGCCCAGTCGGTTCCAGAGCGCCGCCTGGAACGTCCGGAGGCACGGTACGCCGAGCCGTTCAGCATGATTGCCGGGATCCGGGAACTGCCGGACGGCAAGGTCCTCGTGAGTGACCCGATCGAGGAGATGTTTGTCCGGGTTGACCTCGCGACGGGACAGTCCACCCAGCTGGGTCGGGTCGGGCAGGGCCCTGGGGAGTACAAGACCCCCGACCGGATCTTTGCCCAGCCCGATGGCAGCACACTGCTCACCGACCTCGGCAACGGCCGCATCTCGATCTTCGGTGCCGACGGCCGGTACCGCGAGTCGTTCCCAATCGTGCAGGGTGGCGTCACACCGGGACAGGGACCAGGGCGACCGATGTTCATCCTCGCCACCCAGTCCGATGCCCAGGGGCGATTGTACTTCCAGCAGCTTGGCATGGGCGGGATGGATTCGGCAGCGGTACTCCGCTATGACCGCCGTGCCGGGAAGATCGACACGGTGGCGTTCGTGAAGGTGGCCCCGCCGGTTGTGCGGGAATCCGGCAGCGCCAACAATCGAAACGTGCAGATGTCACCGCCGGTCTATCCCCGCCAGGACGCTTGGGCGGTGGCGCCGGACGGCCGCCTCGCAATCGTGCGGGCTGCGGATTACCGGGTCGAATGGGTCACGCCGTCGGGGCGCGTGCGCGGCGCTCCGGTTTCGGTACGGCCGGTGCCAATCCGTGATGGCGAGAAGCAGGAGTGGATGGACCGGTTGGGGTCGGGGATCGGGGTGTCGGTGGAGAACCGCAACGGCCAGATGACGACGAGTTTTTCCCGTGGCCGTGCAGGGCAGGGGCGCCCCGATGCCAGCACCATGACCTGGCCCGAGGCCAAGCCCCCATTCTCCCCAAGCGGGGCGCTCGTGACACCCGAGGGGGAGTTGTGGGTGGAGCGCAGCGTGGCTGCGGGGACGCCGCGCGAATACGACACATTCAATGCGCAGGGCGCGCACACTGGCAGGGTTATCCTGCCACCGCGCAGCCAGGTGGTCGGTTTCGGGCGGGGTACTGCCTACGTGGTGCGGCTGGACGCCGATGAATTGCAGTATCTGGAGCGGTATCGGAGGTAGCGAGAAGCGAGAAGGCAGGCGTACGAGGGTGGGGCCGCAGCGAGGGTGGTGCGGCCCCTTTGGCTCACGCTGGCCCAAGTGGCTGAAGGCCCGCGTGATCTGGCAGATGGCGTCAACCTGCCATCCGGACCCCTATGGCCGAGGGGTGGCGGGTCTCAATTGAACGCTAAGTCGGCTCGTGGAGTCGGGATTGAGGACAAGTCGTGTGGTATACGGCGCGAAGTCCGGGTGCTCCACCCTGACTTCGATTGACCCTGGGGGAAGGGTTCGAATCTCGAAACGACCGAGATAGTCGGAAATGGCCGAGCGGATCGGATTGGAGGTGCTAATGACCGCCTGGGGAATCGGTTTGCCATCGGCGTGTAATATGTCGCCGACGAGATAGCTTGGGTTGCGCCCCGATTGGAGCGATGCGATTCGCTCCATCTTGGCCCCTGCAACCGGGTCGCGATACAACTCAAGTCCCTCGTGGTAGAGACCGACCACCATGCCCGTCGTCAGGACAAGTTGTGGCATTGCCCAGAAGATCATGTTGCACCTTGGGGGGCGGTCTGAGCAGCGCACGAGACGGCCACCCTCGCTGCGCCCCCTGTAGCCAAGGTACCGATCCATGAAGTCGGTCCCTGGGCTTCGGAGGAGCCACTCCGAAACGAACCATCCCTCTCCCTCAATCGTCATGAAATCCACCGTGCCCCCAACGCCTTCTCGAGGTGTCGGGAGGCGCCCGTAGCCATCCCGGCTGCAATTTGGGCCGCTCCGGTCCTGCCCAACGACCGGGCGCGCTGGGCGGTTCTTGGCGAAGCAGCTCCGGTATGGAATAATCGGCAGATTTCGGTACTCGTACTCCACCCTCCTCGGGAGCATGCCGGTCGGCTCTAACCAGAAAGTACCGGTGATGTCCGCGTGGTTGGAATCACTGTCCACGGGGCGAAATCTCAGCCCAATCCAGTCAGAACGACCTGATGGGCCACCAGTGAGGCTGAAGCAGTGCCGTGACAAGAACTGGTCAGACAGCAACGCCTCCGGGTGCGGTATTTCGAAGCTGAATCCGTCCTCCGCATTGCCCGCAACGTACCCTTGGTCATGCAATAGGTCCGCAGGCGTCGAGCCGGGGAGCAGGGTGGAGACAAAATCGCGTCCCGTGGTCGAATCGACCTCCGTGTTACGGCTGTTCGGGTTCCAGATTCGCTCGTTGCCGAAATTCCGCGTTGGTCCGTCTTCGGTACCCTGAACCTCGACGGCGTGCATCATGACGCCGCCACGGTTGGTGGTGATGTGTCCGTTGAGGGCAGCCCGGGCCTCCTGCCAGACGTGGATGAATCGATCCCTTTCGCCTCGGCTCATGCGGCAGCGATCATTCGCCACTACCGAAACCGGATCAAGCTCAAATGGCTGTTCCGTCATGGCAACTCTGACGACGCGGGTTTCGCCGGCAGCGATCATTCCCAAGTGCTGGACAATCGGGACGAAACCGATGCGGATGACTTGGATCTGGTATTCTCCCGCCGCTGGAAGCCGGAGAAAGAACTGGCCATCCGAGCCGGACCCGACCCTTGCCACGATCGTCGCCGCCGCATCGCGGACGACAATGGTGGCGTTGGCCAGGCCGGTGGATGTTCCCACCTGCAATGCCTGGCCCCGGAGCGCTTGAGCGGCAAGGCCCGAGGTAGAGGCCACCGCGATGCTGGCCCCGATCACCGTGCGAGCGACCAAGTGGCGCCACGGGGAGTTGAACGGCTGGCAGGGAGGGAAAGTCATCGTCTAGTCTCTCTCCAGCGACACCCTACAAGCTGGGCGCGGACGAACAGACGCGCCGCTGCCGGGTGCCATCGGGTGCACCGGGAAACGCGCACGCCTAATGCGACCGAATCGCACTCGCGGGGAACTGTGCATATGGCTTCTTACCGGCTACAAGGGAATCCACCGCGCCCAAGAACTCCAGCTCTATTGGGGTGCCGGGGTCCCGCCAACCGTTGAGGAAGACGAGGGGAGTACCCGTGAGTCCCATCTTCTCACCTTGGGCGAGCCCGGCTGAGATGGAGGGCGGGACAACAGGGTCAGCCATGCATGCGGTCCATGCCTCTAGGTCTTTCACACCGGCCCCTTCAGCGAACCATCGCGAGGGCTTCAACCCTAACGAGTCCTCGTGCGCAAAAATGAAATCGATAGCCTGCGAAAACTGGCCGGTGCGACCCGCGCACTCAACGGTACGGGCCGCCTCGAGCGCATGCCGATGTCCTGACAGTGGGAAATGCGCAAAAGAATAATTGACTTGTTCCGGGTGCTTGGCAAGCACGGTCGTCAGAGTCGTATGAAATGCCCGGCAGTAAGGGCACTCGAGGTCGGAGAATACCAAGACGGTCACTCCAGCCTTGGGATTGCCCACTAGTGTTCCGGCGGGGAGGCCCTCCCTCCAGTCCGGATCATAGGTGGCACTGCGTCGTCGCGGCGGATCCGGTGCGGCGAAGAACTCGCTGTGCACGAGGACTCCAGCCATAACTACCGCCGATAGGGTTAGCAATGGCCCCATGAGGCGATCGAGGATGGAATGCATGGTGCCTCCGTTGGAGCCCATGGCGGACGTGGTGTCGGCTCAGTCGCCATCACATGATGTGCACCAACTCCCCGGCTGGGCGCTGGTGCCGATGCGCCAAGGCGGTGAGGTGCCGCCCCACCCGCACAGAGCAGAGTGAGGGCAGAGCGGCGTGCCCTATTGCGTGCCCTTGCGGCTAGATCTCATCACATGCAGACTTGAACTGACACTCGAAGGGACAATCGAGAGGGCGCCACAGGCAAACGGGCTCCTGCGGAGGGCTGCAGTTGGCCTCGAAGAGGGCCGTGCTGCATGTGTCCCAGCAGTTGTACTGAGCCCCGCACTCCGGCTCCCCCGATGTGGCAGCCAGGCTTTCCGGGCGACCAGTGAGCAGGGCCAGTGCGCCAAGAACGAGGACGAGGAATGCTTGCGTCTGACGGCGGCGAACGGTTGTCATATGTGCCTCCTGGAATGCGAATGGTAGTTCTGCCACGCAGCTGCGAATGTCCGCCACAGGGGGATGGGCGGCAAGCGCACGAACGGCAGATCTCCCGGCATATTCGGCTGCATCCCCACCATTCCCGGCTACTGTGAGTGGGTGCGCGCAACTCACCACAAGTCGCGGAGCTCTTGGACGCTCCTTCCCCACCCCAAGCCCCTCCATTCCGCGGTGGAGCGGCCTGTTCGATGCTTTAGATACCTGCGTACCTCTTCACTGGAGGTGAAGCCAGCCCTCAGCGCAGCGCCTGCCGACGAGAGGAGGCACTCCTCGGCGTAAAGCGCTTGATGCGTGCCAGCTACGATCCCGAGGAGTTTGAGAGGTGATGGGAGGTCGTGCTGCCGAAGGTGCTGACGGAGAGTGCGTTCCGGGAGCCCTGCGGCCTCTGCCAGGTCACCTGCGCTCGCTCGCTGCCCGCCGATGACAAGGGCTGGGAGGAGCAGGTGCGCCAACTTCAGGGGGATGAGCGGTGCCACTCGCTTCAGTAGATTGTCGCGGGCCAGATCCCCGGTCGTCGCAAGGCGGTGCACTTCGGCAATGAGAGCGATTCGGCCCATGGTGAGCAATGAGAGCCGGATTGCCATGTCTGTCTGCAAAAGGGCCAGTGCCTGTCGGAGGGCGAGTGGTTCCGGATGAACCGCTGCAATTACAGGCTCCCCCGCCCCGAGGAGTGGGCGGTCCGTGATTTCGACCACGACCTCAATCGCATCCAGTCCCAACCCGAGAACAACCCCGTCGAGCTTCCTGGTGTGGAGCAGGATCTGAAGCTCCGGCACCGAGCGGAACTGAAACGCGGGCGGGTTCGTCGACTCAAGGAGGAACCGCGTCGATCGATTCGGTTGGTGAACTGCGATCGTCGGCATAGGACCACCTCGTCACACACTCTCAGGGACGGACCATCATTTGCCAACTTGTGACTGGTGTCACCTCTGCGCAAGGGGACTACAATTATTGTAGTCCCTACAAATATTGTAGTCGCCCACCTTCTCCTGGGGCACTGCACTCGCTCTGTACGCATGGTCCTGTACGCTGGTCCCCTCCCCGCCCTCGCGACGGCACCGGCTTCGCCCTGTGTGGCCCATCAGTCACTGTCAGAGTTCGACCGGATGGTAGCGACCAGCACCCCCCCCGCCACCACAAGCCCCGCCACCGCATCCACCGCGAAGTGCATCTGGCAGTACACCACCGACACCACCAGCAACACCACAGGACCGAGCAGGGTCTGGCCAGCCCGCCGGGAGCCCCTCCAGGTCATGCCGAGTGCGACCACCGCCGCCGCGACATGGGAGCTCGGGAACGCCGCACCGTACGAACTGCCGGTCGACAACGTCCCATATACCAGCCGCGCCATGGGATTGTCGAGGAACCACGCATCGGGCCGGGGATACTGGTAGTATGGACCTGCCACCGGATAGAGGATGAAGACGACGTAGCAGCCCACGAAGGTCGCGGTGAGCGCCAGAATGGTACGATCGAGCGCCAGCTCGTTCCGCGTCCACAGGAACCACCCCACGGGGAACGCCAGGATCGGGTAGAACATCCAATAGGCACCATGCAGCACCGTGGACCAGATTGCGCTGGGATAGCGCTGCCACAACTCGCGCGCCGGTTCCCCGCCGAAGAGTGCCCGCTCCCAGCCAAGGACCGTCTCGTCATGCGGGACGACATTGCCGAGCCCGTTGAGCAGGTCGAGCACGCCGTACAGGGCAGGGAGCAGGAGGAGGGGATAGAAGAGCCGGACCCGGGTGCCAAAGCCGCCGAGCCCGGGGCGGGCCAGGAGCAGGATCAGCATCGCCACCCCGGCGTTGACCGCGAGCACCCATGCGACCGAAGGGCGCTCCGCCAATCGCGTCACGGCGATCGTGCTGGTGAAGACGAGGTAGGCCAGCAGCAGGCGATCCACCGCCCGGAGCCCACCGGCCTGGCTCAGAGCCATCCCTGCTCGCGGTACCACGCCAGCGTCGCGGGGATGCCGGCGGCGAGATCGTGCTCGGCCTGCCACCCCGTGTCGGCGGTGAGCGGCCCGGGATCGCAGGTCCAGGCCGGCGCAAAGAACTCGTGGAGCTTGTCGCGATTGAGGAGGGTGGCCTGGCCGGCCAGGCGAGCCCCGGTCTCGGTGACTGCCAGGATTCCCCGGGCCACGAGGCGCGGCAGCGGGATGAGCCGGGGTGGCCGGCCCAGGGCCGCCCCGATGGCGCGGACCAGGTCGGCGCTGGAGACGACTTCCGGGTGCGCAGGATAGTAGATGCGCCCCGTCGGTGCGCCCGGCTGCCCCACCGCGGCGATGCCCGTGGCCAGGTCCGGCCCGTAGACCAGCGAGAGCGACTGCGACCCATCGCCGAAGATCGGGACCGTGCCCAGCCGCGCGATCTTGAAGACCTTGAGGAGTTCCACATCGGCTGGGCCATACACCGCAGGCGGTCGGACGATCACCCACGGGATCGACCCGCCGCGCACCACCGCCTCGGCCGCGGCCTTGCTGCGCCCATAGTCGGTGACCGGTCGGGTGAGGGCGTCGTCCGCGCGCGATGCACCGACCGGGAGTGGCCCCGCCGCGGCGAGCGACGAGACGAGGACGAAGCGTCCCACCCCTGCCGCGCTGGCTGCGTCCAGGACCCGGGCGGTGCCCTCGGCGTTGACGCGGAGGAACTCGGCCTCGCTCCGTGCCGCGGTAAGGCCGGCCAGGTGGAACACCACCTCGGTGCCACGCAGCGCTTCGGGGGTGACGGTGTGGAGGTCGCCGAGGAGGGCGGTCGCGCCGAGCGTCTCGACGGCTCGGGCCTTCTCAGGGGAGCGGGCCAGGGCCACGACCGGCTGCCCCTGCTCGACGAGGGCCCGGATCAGGTGGCCCCCGACGAAGCCGGTGCCCCCCGTCACGAGCACGCTCACAGCGGGCGGTCGTAGAGGCGGTAAACCTTGTACTGGACGAAGCCCATCTTGGTCATCCCCGCAATGATGGCAGGGTTGTCCTCGAGCAGCCAGCCCGCCTCGCCCCAATACATCCCGTGCTGGGCGGCGCGGGTCCAGATCCAGTGGTAGAGCACGGCGTCGAGCCCCTTGCCGCGGTACTCGGGGGTGACCCCGAGGAGGAGGATGCGGGTCCGGAGGATGGTGCGCCGCTTGAGCGCCCAGAGCAACGGGATCAGCGCGGGGAGGAGGTACCCCTTGCGGTTCTTGCGAAAGATGACGTTGAGGTCGGGGAGCGCCAGCCCGAAGGCCACCGGCACTCCATCCTTCTCCACGAACGGGACCAGGTCGGCCACGACGACCGGCTTGAACTGCTCGGCCAGGTGGTCGATCTCGGCCTCGGTCATCGGGACGAAGCCCCAGTTCTTCTCCCAGCACTTCTCATAGAGCGCCTTGATCGTCGCCAGCTCGCGATCGAAGTCGTCCATCCGCATCGGGCGGATCGTCACCCCCATGCGCTGGGCAATGAGCGTGGTGGCGCGGACGATCCGGTCGGGCACCGGCGCCTCCCGCGTCGGGTGCCCGCCCTCGTACACCAGCAGGTCCTTGGCCTTGACGAAGCCGGCCCGCTCCAGCAGCGGCGGGTAGTAGCGCGGGTTGTGGGGCATCATGATCGTTGGCGGGGTCTCGAAGCCGTCGACCAGGAGGCCGCACTCATCGTTGGTGCTGAACGAGGCGGGGCCGCGCATCGTGTCGAGGCCGCGCGTCGTGAGCCACGCCGCGGCCGCCTCCAGCAGGGCATTGGCCACCGACTGGTCGTCGATGCACTCGAAGAACCCGAAGAAGCCGACCCGGTCGGCGTGGGTGTCGTTGTGCAGCTGGTTGTGGATGGCGGCGATCCGCCCCACGACCTGGCCGTCGCGTTCGGCCAGGAAATACTCTGCGGCCGCATGCTGAAAGAAGGGATTGCGCTGGCGATCGAGGAGGGCGCGGACATCGCGGCGCAGCGGCGGGACCCAGACGGGGTCCGCGGCATGCAGCCGATAGGGCAGGTCGATGAAGCGGCGGAGGTCGCGGGACTTGGTGACCGGCCGCACGGCGACCGGGCTGGTCAGATGACCCCCAGCTCCCGTCCGATCTTCCCGATGGTTTCGAGGCAGAAGTCGATCTGCTCGTCGGTATGGGTGGCCATCAGGCTGGTGCGCAACCGGCACTGCGAGGGCGGCACCGCCGGCGGCACGACCGGGTTGGTGAAGACCCCGGCGTCGAAGCACTTCCGCCACATCAGCAGGGTGCGGTCGAGGGGGCCGATCAGGATCGGGACGATCGGGGTCTCGCTGGGACCGATGTCGAAGCCGAGCTGCTTGAAGCCGTCCTGGAGCCGCCGGGTGTTGTGCCAGAGCTTGGCACGGCGCTCGTCATCGGTACTGAGGACCTCGAGGGCGGCCAGGACGCCGGCGGTGTTGGCCGGCGGCAACGACGCGGTGAAGATCAGGGGGCGCGCATGGTGGCGGAGGTAGTTGATGACCTTGGCGGAGGCCGCCACAAATCCGCCGATCGAGGCGAGCGACTTGGAGAAGGTCCCGGCGATGATGTCCACCTCGTCGACCATGCCGAAGTGCGCCGCAGTCCCGTCGCCCTTGGGTCCGAGCACCCCGATCGAATGCGCGTCGTCCAGGGCCAGCGCCGCCCCGTGCTTCTTGGCGACCCTGACCAGCTCGGGGACGTTGGCGATGTCGCCTTCCATCGAATAGACGCCATCGACAATGATCATGCTGCTGGCGTTGCCATTCTTGGTGAGCTTCCGCTCGAGGCCGGCCAGGTCGTTGTGGTTGAAGCGGTCGGTCTCGCCGTAGCTCATCTTGGCGCCATCGACGATCGAGGCGTGGTCGAGCTTGTCGAGGTAGACGGTGTCCCCCCGGCCGACGAGACCGGAGATCAGGCCGAGGTTGGCGTTGTACCCGGTGGAGAAGACAATGCAGTCTTCCTTGCCGAGGAACTGGGCCAGGGCGGCCTCGAGCTGCAGGTGCAGGTCGAGCGTTCCATTCAGGAACCGGCTGCCGGTGCAGCCGGAGCCGTAGGTGTCCAGGGCGTGGTGCGCGGCTTGCAGCACCTTGGGGTGGTGGGTCAGGCCGAGGTAATTGTTCGACCCCAGCATGATGCGCTTCTGGCCCTCGATGACCACCACGGTGTCTTCGGACTCGGAGATCGGCTTGAAGTACGGATACAGCCCAACCGCCTTGATCTCCTCGACCCGGGTGAACTGGCGGCACTTCTCGAACAGCGCGATGTCGTTGGTCGCGGAGGTATGCACGAGGCCTCGTGGCGAGTAGGGCGTGGACTGCGGGCTCAAGTCCAAGACCGTCAAGCACTTAAAGTAGCATTCGGGGACGGGATTCTCAAGGGTCACCCGGGTCGTGGTGGCCGGCCCAATGCAGGCGGAAACCCGCGCCGCCATTATCTTGCAGGGATGTCGCTGCCCCCGTCCCCAGCCTGGGAACCTGCTCCGTGATGCTTCCTTCCCGTCTTGCCCAGCGATGGCTGCCCCCGGGGGTACTGTCCGCCCTGGCGGTGGCCGGCCTGCTGGTGGCCGGGGCACCGGTCGCGGAGGCCCAGGTGCGGGATCCAATCGAGCCCGCGGGGATGGATTTCCGCCGGGACGGCGCCTGGCGCCGCCGGACCGCCGAGATCCGGACCGAGCGGGCTGGCATGCTGCGGAGCGGGGACATCGCGGGACTCAACCGGGGCAGCGGGGTGGTCTTCCGCGGTCCGTTTGCAATCCAGGCGATCGGCGCGCCCGGACCGGCGGTCACGGGCCGGTACGTCCTGCCAGTGATCCCGATCGGGTACAGCGACGTGCCGGCGCCTTACGCCCCCGCCGAGCTCGCCGAGGTCCTCTTCGGGGCCACCCCGCCCTTCGGCCGGCCCTACACCCTCAAGACCTACTATGAGGAACTCTCGCGGGGCCGGATCGAGATGCAGGGGGTGGTCTTCCCGGCGTTCGCCCACACCCAGAACGCGGCGTGGGTCACCGACGGCTGCAACGGGCTCACCATCCCGGGGCGCACCACCTGCGCCCGCACCGGGTCGCAGAACCACATGGGCCAGATGCTGGTCGCCGCGCTCGAGGCGGTCTCGGTCGGCCCGGGGGAGGACACCGTCTGGAATGCCTTCGACAACGACGGTCCGGACGGGCTGCCCAACTCTGGTGATGACGATGGCTATGTCGACTTCGTCACCTTTCTCCATCCGGAGGTTGGTGGCGAGTGCTCCGGCAACTCGGGGATCTGGGCCCACCGCTGGCGGATGGCGGTCTGGAACAATGGCTCCGCGTACGTCACCCGCACCCCACGACGGAACGCGCAGGGCCAGCCGATTGCCGGGCAGTTCCTGCTGGTGGACGACTACACGATCCAGTCCCAGCGGGGCGGATCGACCGGCTGCTCCAGCGGGGCGATCATGCCGGTCGGAACCGTGGCGCACGAGACCGGCCACGCGTTCGGCCTGCCGGACCTCTACGACACCTCCAACCAGACCTACGGCATCGGCGACTGGAGCCTGATGTCCTTCGGCAACCAGGTCACCCAGCAGAGCCCCTCCTCGTACGATGCCTGGTCGCTGGTGACCCTCGGCTGGGCCACCGTGGATGAGCTCACCACCGACCGGGTGGTCACCACGGGCGCGCGCGCCACCTCGGATACCGTCTTTCTGGCGCGCACCCCGCGCACCAGCCAGCAGTACCTCCTGATCGAGAACCGGCAGGCGGTGGGCAGCGACACGGCCCAGATGGGTCCTGGGGTGCTCACCCGCCGCAAGGCGCCGGGGCTGCTGCTCTGGTACGTCGATGAGCAGAAGATCACGATCAACACCCTGAGCAACACCGTCAACGCCGGTGCCACGCACGGGGTGGCGCTGCTCCAGGCCGATGGCCTCAACCAGTTGCGGAGCCGGGCCAACCGCGGCGACATGGGCGATGCCTACCCGGGGACCAGCGGCAACACCCGGTTCGGCCTGACGACCAACCCGGTGGCGCGCACCTACGAGGGGTTCGGCCTTGGCTTCGGGATCGACAACATCGCCCAGCTGGCCGGCACCACGATGACCTTCCGCTTCACCCGGAACGGGCCCACGGTGGTGGCCGCCAGCCACCCCGACGTGCTGGTCCGCGTGAACCTGATTCCCTACCAGCGCTACGAGGAGGTCGTCGCCCGGGGGGAATCGCTGGCACTGGCGGTGGACCAGCAGCTCAACCTGCTGGGCGGCCGGAGCCGCGCGACCTTCCTCGGCTGGAGCGACGGCGGGGCACGCGAGCACACCATTGTCACCAGCACCACCAAGGCCGACACGGTGGTGGCCTCGTTTGCGCTGGAGCACCGGCTGATTGCGCTGACCGACGGCGCGGGGACCGTCACCGCCGACCGGCCCGGCAACCTGCTCGCCGGGATCTTCCTGCCGCAGGGGCTGGCAACCACCCTCACCGCCACGCCGGCTCCCGGCGGTGGGGTGTTCTTCACCGGCTGGACCGGCGATACGGTGAGCGCCTCGCCGACCCTCCGGCTGCCGATGGAGCGCCCCTACGACGTGACCGCGCTCTTCACGACCACTGTCGCGGTGCCCCGCGAGACGGCCCGCGCCGCGATCCTGGGCACCGCCACCCTGAGCGCCGAGCAGCGCCAGCAGCTCGACGCCCTCGGCAACCAGAACGGGTACTTCGACGTCGGCGACTACCTCTCCCTGCTGCAGCGGGTCGGTGCGGTGGGCGGTGCGTCCGCCGGCGAGGGAGGCGCGCAATGATCCGCTCCCGGATCCTGGGAACCCTCCTGGCCCTGGCGCTCCTGGCGGCCTGTGGCTCCGACAAGCCGGTGGGCCCGGTGGCGGGGGACCTGACCTTGACCCTGGTCTCTCCGGGTAGCGCCGACGGGGCGATCCTGGTCCGTGTGACCGGCGAGATCGAATCGGTCACCGGGCTCGGCAACTACGTGGTCGAGGCCGCGGAGGTGCCGGGCGGGATGTGGCGCATCGTGGTCGCCGGCACGATCGTGCCGGGACCGATCGCCAGGATCCGGGTACCCGACGTCAACGACACCGCCCCGTACCTGGCGATCGTGGAGCAGGTGGCAGCCCGGGGCACCTTCGCGCTCCTCTCGACCGGCGGCTACACCGTCCAGGTGTCCAAGTAGGCCCCGGGTCTGCCCGCCGTGCCGTCCCTCCCGCTTCCCCTGCCGCAGCAGTGACCGAATCCGGCCGGATCTCCCGACGCGCCTTCCTCGCCACGAGCGTCGTGGTGGGTGGCGGGCTCGGCCTGGCCGTCTGGCTCCGGCGCAGCGCGCGCCAGGCGCCCCTCGAGCCGGGGGATGCGGCGCTCGCTCCCGATGCCTGGGTTCGCCTGGGTCGCGATGGCTGGCTGACGGTGATCGTGGCGCGCTCGGAGATGGGGCAGGGGGTCTCGACTGCGCTGCCGATGCTGGTGGCCGAGGAGATGGATGCTGACTGGTCCCGGGTCCGGTTCGAGTTCGCCCCGGCCCACAGCGCCTACGACAACCCCGAGATGGGACTCCAGGCCACCGGCGGGAGTACCTCGGTCCGCGGTGCCTGGGGGCCCTTGCGGGAGGCGGGTGCCGCCGCCCGGGCCATGCTCCTCACTGCCGCCGCCACCGAGCTCAACCTCCCCCTGGCGGAACTGACCACCGAGCCGGGGGTCGTGGTGCACGCGGCCACCGGCACCCGGCGCAGCTATGCCTCCCTTGCCGACGCGGCCGGCCGACTCCCTGTCCCGTCGGGGGTACCCCTCAAGGATCCTGCGACCTTCCGATTGATCGGGACCTCGCCCCGGCGACTCGATGCCCACGAGAAGGTGACCGGTCGGACCCTGTTCGGCATCGACGCCGGCCCCGCCGAGGCGCTGGTGGCGGTCGTAGCCCGGAGCCCGGTCCTCGGTGGCACGCCCCGGGAGGTGGATGACACCGCATCCCGGGCGGTGCCCGGGGTGCGCGACGTGGTCCCCATCCGTTCCGGGATCGCCATCGTGGCCGACGGGTACTGGGCGGCGACCCAGGGGCGGGCCGCGTTGCGGGTCGAGTGGGAGGGGGGCGCTGCCGCGGGGGTGGACAGCGAGGCGCTGGCCGCCGAGATGCGCGACCTCGCCGACGGCCCCGGGCGAAGGGCCCGGGTGGTGGGCGACGCCGCGGGCGCGCTCGCTGCCGCGGCGCAGCGGCTCGAGGTCGAGTATGCGCTGCCCTTCCTCGCGCACGCCTGCATGGAGCCGATGAACTGCACCGCCGATGTCCGCCCCGACCAGGTGACGGTATGGGCACCGACCCAGTTCCAGTCGGCGCCGCGGATCATGGCCGGGGGCGGTGCCCGCGGGATCGCGGCATCGATCGCGGGGGTGCCGATCGCCGACGTGGAGGTCATCACCACCTTTCTCGGCGGTGGGTTCGGGCGTCGTTCGGAGCAGGACTTCGTGGCCGATGCCTGCGAGGTGTCCAAGGCGGTCGGGCGGCCGGTCAAGGTGATCTACTCGCGCGAGGACGACATCCAGCACGACTTCTTCCGCCCGGCCTCCCTCCATCGCCTGGCGGCAGCGCTCGATGCCGACGGGCGCCCGACGGCCTGGCGGCACCGGGTGGTGTCGCCCTCGATCATCGCCCGGTTCATTCCCGACCGGGTCCCCGATGTGCTGGCCCACCTGGCGGGCCCGATGCGCGGGGGGATCGACCCCTCCTCGGTGGAGGGGATCGTCGACCTGCCCTACGACATTGCCGCGCTCGATGTCAGCTACACCGAGGCGAAGCTGCCGGTACCGGTTGGCTACTGGCGCTCTGTCGGGCACTCGGCGAACGCCTTCGTGGTCGAGTCGTTCGTCGACGAGATGGCCGCCGCCGCGGGACAGGATCCGGTGGCGTACCGGCTCGGCCTGCTCGGCCACCGGCCCCGGCACGCCCGGGTGCTCCGGGCGGTGGCGGACGCCGCCGATTGGGGAGGTCTGCTTGCCGAGGGCCGGGCGCGGGGGGTGGCGCTGCACGAGTCGTTCGGCAGCATCGTGGCCCAGGTGGCGGAGGTGTCGATCGAGGGGGGCGCGCTCCGGGTCCACCGGGTGACGTGCGCCATCGACTGCGGGGTGGTGGTGCACCCCGACACCGTCGTGGCCCAGATGCAGGGGGGGATCGGATTCGGGTTGAGTGCGGCCCTGGGCGAGGAGATCCGGATCGCGGGGGGGCGGGTGGTGCAGTCCAACTTCCACGACTATCCGGTGCTGCGGCTCTCCGAGATGCCCGCGATCGACGTGGTGCTGGTGCCGAGCGGGGACGCACCGGGCGGGGTGGGGGAACCCGGCACCCCGCCGATCGCGCCCGCAGTGGCAAACGCCCTCTTTGCCCTCACCGGGCGGCGGATCCGGAGCCTGCCGATCCGCCTCAGCTGACCGGCTGGAGTTCCTCGCCGGGATTCACGAAGCGATTGCCCTGCAGCCCGTACTGGCGCTCGTAGAGCTGGCGGTACCGCCCGCCCAGCGCCAGCAACTCCTCGTGGGTGCCGCGCTCCACGATCTCGCCGCCGTCGAGGACCAGGATCTGGTCGGCCCGGACGATGGTGCTGAGCCGGTGGGCGATGACGAAGGTGGTGCGCCCCTCCTGGAGGGCCCGGAGGCCGTCCTGGATGAGCGATTCGCTCTCGCTGTCGAGGCTCGAGGTGGCCTCGTCGAGGAGCAGGATCCCCGGGTCGGCCAGGATGGCGCGGGCGATCGCGATCCGCTGCCGCTGCCCGCCCGAGAGCTTGACGCCGCGCTCGCCCACGATGGTCTCGTAGCCCTGCGGGAACCGCTCGATGAACTCGTCGCAATGGGCGATCTTCGCCACCCGGACCACTTCCTCCATCGGGGCGTCGGGCCGCGCGAACCGGATGTTGTCGCGGACCGTGCCGTCAAAGAGGAAGTTGTCCTGCAGGACGATGCCGAGCTGGCCGCGGTAGTCGCGGAGGCGGAGGTCGTTGAGGTCGCGGCCGTCCACCAGCACCCGGCCGCTGACCGGCCGGTTGAAGGCCATCACCAGGCTGATCAGGGTGCTCTTGCCCGAGCCGCTCGGCCCGACCAGTGCGGTCGTGGTCCCGGCCGGGGCGGTGAAGCTCACGTTCCGGAGCACCGGCTCCCCCTCGACATACTCGAACGAGACCTGCTCGAAGGCGACGTCCCCGCGGACCTGGTCGACCGGCTCACGGGAAAGGTCCTCGTCGGCCTCGGTGGTCATGCCGAGCAGTTCCCGGATCCGGTCGAGTCCGGCGAAGGCCTCGCTGACCTGGGTCCCGATCGAGGCGATCTGCACCAGCGGGGCCGCCACCAGGCCGATGAAGAAGATGTACATCACGAAGTCACCGAGGGTCATGGCGCCCGAGATGATCGAGCGCCCGCCCACGACCACGACCAGCGCGCCGATCGCGCCGACGACCACGGTGGAGAGGGCGCCGATGGCGGAGACCCCGGTGATCGACTTGGCGATGTTCCGGAACAGCAGGTGGATGCCCCGGGTGAACGCGAGCTCCTCGCGCCGCTCGGCCACGTACGACTTGACCACCCGGACCCCGCCCAGGGTCTCGTTGAGGCGCCCAGTGACCGCGGCATTGATCTTGTTGCGCTCCCGGAAGACCGGCCGGAGGCGCTGGAAGGCGAAGGCCATCCCGCCGGCGAAGAGCCCGAGGAAGACCAGGGTCGCGGCGGTGAGCTGCCAGTTGAGGTAGAAGAGCACCGCCAGCGCCACGCTGGCGGTCATGACCCCGCCGACCAGCTGGACCAGGCCCGAGCCGACCAGGTTCCGGATCCCCTCGGCGTCGGTCATGATCCGGGAGATCAGGATGCCGGTCTGGGTCTCGTCGAAGCGCCGGATCGGCAGGCGCAGCACGTGGGCCTGCACCCGCCGCCGCATGTCGGTCACGGCGCGCTGGGCGGCCACCCCGAGGATCTGCGAGAGCGAGAAGCTGGTGGCCGCCTGCACCACGGTGGCCGCGAGGATGGCCAGGGCGATTGGCACCAGGAGGTGCCCGTCGCCCTGGCCGATGACGTTGTCGATCAGGTACTTGGAGCTGGCGGGAAGGACCAGTCCGGCCAGCCGGCTGATGACCATCAGGACCAGCCCGATGGCGAGACGTCGGCGGTGCGCCCAGATGAGTTCCCGGGCCTCGCGCCAGGCGACCGAGAAGGTCACCTTGGCCTTCTTCTTGTCCGTGGCCGGCGCCGTTTCGGGGATGCCGGCGCGCTTGTTGCGGTCGACTCGAGGTCCGGTCAGTGTTCCCCCGGGGCAGGCGCGGCCACGGCGGGCCGGGCGCGAGTGAGGCGGCGGAGCAGGGCCACGAATCCTTCGCGGCCTTCCTCCAGGATCTCGTAGAAGGTGGGGATGGCCACCAGCGTAAGCAAGGCCGAGCTCAGCACGCCGCCGATCACGGCGACGCCGAGCGGGGCCCGGAACTGGGCGCCCTCGCCGCTGCCGAGTGCCACCGGGATCATCCCGGCGATGAGCGCGAATGTCGTCATCAGGATCGGGCGGAGCCGGATGGCACCGGCATGGATCAGCGCATCCCGGAGCGAGAGCCCCTCGCGCTCGCGGGACCACTTGGCGAAGTCGATCAGCAGGATGGCATTCTTCGCCACCAGGCCCATGAGCAGGATCACGCCGATCAGGCTCATGATGTTCACGGTGTTGCCGGTCAGCGCCAGGCTCCCCATCACCCCGATCAGCGAGAGCGGGAGCGAGAGCATGATGGCGATCGGATCGGTGAACGAGCCGAACTGCATCGCCAGCACCAGGTACATCAGCAGCGCCGCGAGGGCGAGGGAGAGGAAGATGCTCCCGAAGATCTCGTTCTGCTGCTGGGCGTCGCCGCCTTGCGAGATCCGGACCCCCTCCGGCAGCACCAGGCGGTTCACCCCGACCATGACGTCGGCCATGATCTCGCCGGTGGCGCGGCCCGAGGGGTTCCACTCCACGTTGACCACGAGGTCGCGGTTGAGGTGGTTGATCACCGCGGGACCGACATCCTCCGTGACCGTGGCGACCTGGCCGAGCGGGATCGTGGCGGGCAGGCCATCCGGACCCGGCACCACCAGCGGGAGCTGCCGCAGGTCGGTGGCGCGGCGGCGCGCCTCGGGGCTCAGGCGGACCATCACGTCCCGGGTCTCGCCCGCGGGGTCGATCCAGTCGCCGGCGTCGATCCCCGCGAACGCCGGTCGCAGGGATTGCGCCACCTGGGCCAGGCTCACGCCCAGCGCCGAGGCGAGCCCCCGGTCGAGCACGACCGTCAGCTCGGGCTTCTGGCCCTTGGTGGAAATGGAGAGATCCACGACGTTGGGGACCGTCGCCACCGTCGCGCGGACCTGCTCGGCCACCGCGTTGAGGGCCACCGGGTCATCGCCGCGGATCTCCAGCATGAGCTGCTTGCGGCCCCCGCCGATCGGTGAGGTGAAGATCGCGAGCGTTACCCCCGATACCGACTGCATCCGGTCACGGAAGCGCCGGGCGATCTCCTCGGCGCTCAGTTCGCGCTCGTGCCGCGGGCTGAGCCGGACGAAGATGGTGCCCAGGTCCACCGCGCCCGAGGTGCCGCCGCCGAGGGTGGCATAGGTGTAGAGGACCTCGGGGTTCTCCCGGATGATCCGGATCGCCTCCTCGGCCTTGAGGCGGGTGTAGGCGAGGTTGGAGCCCGGCGGGGTCTCGAGTTGCACGGTCATCTCCGCCCGGTCGTCCTCGGGGACGAAACCCACCCCCACCAGGCGGAGCGGCACCATGGCCAGCGCAAAGACGAAGCTGCCCACCGCCAGCGCCACCACCGCCAGCCGATGGTCGAGTGCCCAGGCAATCACCGCCTTGTAGTCCTCGGCGCGCCGGTTGAACCAGGCGTTGAACCGGTCCAGCACCCGGGTGATCCAGGCCCGCTTCTCGGGTGCGACATGCGGATCGGGCCAGTAGGCGGAGAGCATCGGGTCGAGCGAGAAGGAGACCAGCAGCGAGACGAACACCGCGCAGGCCATCGTCAGCGCGAACGGCTTGAACCACTGCCCGCCCAGTCCCGGCATGAAGGCGATCGGGATGAACACCGCGAGGATCGAGAAGGTGGTCGCGGTGACGGCCAGCCCGATCTCGTCGGTGCCTTCGTGCGCGGCGGAGAGGTGATCCTTCCCCATCTCTACGTGGCGGACGATGTTCTCGCGCACCACGATGGCATCGTCGATCAGGATGCCGATCGCCAGGGAGAGTCCCAGCAGCGACATGGTGTTCAGCGTGAACCCGAATGCCCACACCGCGATGAACGAGGCCAGCACCGACACCGGCAGGGCCAGGCCGGTGATCACCGTCGAGCGCCAGGAGTTGAGGAAGAGAAAGACCACCAGCACCGTGAGCAGCGCCCCCTCGATCAGGGCCTGCTTCACCGTCCAGACCGAGGCGTCCACCTGCCGCCCGGCGTCCTTCACGACCTCCAGCGACACCCCCTCGGGCAGGGTCGCCTGCAACCGGTCCACCCGCGCCAGCACCTCGGTCGCGATGTCGGTGGTGCTGTAGCCCTTGGACTTCCGAATGTCGATGCCCACCGCCTCGCGGTCGTTGAACAGCGCCAGGGAGCGGGGCTCCTCCGCGCCGTCCCGCACGGTGGCCACCTCGCCCAGCCGGATCATCCGGGCGCCGCGCTGGGCCACCACCAGGCGGGTGAAGTCGGCCGGGTCGTCGAGGCGCCCGCGGAGCCGGATCGAGCGCTCCTCGAAGGCCCCGTCGATCCGTCCCACCGGGGCGGCGAGGTTCTGGGTCTGGAGCGCCAGGACCACCTGGCCCACGCTGACCCCGGCCGCCTGGAGCGCGTCCGGGCGGAGTTCCACCGTCAGCTCGCGCTCCTGCTGGCCGGTGACGGTCACCTCCGCCACCCCGTTGATCGACCGGAGCTCGCGGGTGAGGCCGGGGTCGGCGAGCTGGGTCAGCTCCCGGCGCTCCAGGGTGGTCGAGGTGAGCGCCAGCGAGACGATCGGGAGGTCGGTGTCGTTCATCTTCTTGATGAGCGGCTCCTCCATCTCGGGCGGGAGGTCGTTGCGGATCGCCGAGATGGCGTCCCGGACGTCCTGTGTCGCCTCGGCGAGCGGCTTGGAGAACTCGAACTCGATCAGGATGAACCCGAAGCCGTCCTCGGCCCGCCCCATCATCTTCTTGACGCCACTGATCGCGGCCAGCGCCTCCTCGATCGGGTCCAGCACCTCCTTCTCCACCACGTCGGGGGAGCCGCCCGGATAGACCGCGGCCACCGAGACGTAGGGCGGGGCCACGTCGGGGTACTCATCGGTCTTCAGGGTGATGAGCGCGAAGCTGCCGAAGATCACCAGGGCCAGCATCGCCACGATGGTGATGGTCGGCCGCCGGATCGAGAAGTCGGATATCAGCATGGATGTCTCCTAGCGATCGCTGCCGACGCGGACCGCAGTGCCGGGTGCCGTCACCCGGACCGAGCCGAGCAGGACGGTATCGCCCTCCACCAGCCCATCGAGGATCTCGACCATCTCCAGCGCCTCGTCGCGCAGTCCCACCGCCGCCGGGAGGGAGACGGTGCGGCCACCCCGCAGCACGGTAAGGACCGGGGCGGCACCCCGGAGGTCCAGGGCAGAGAACGGAACCGCCAGGGCCCGCGTGCCCCGGACCGCCACCCGCCCCTCGGCGAACAGCCCGCCGACAAGGGCGCCGCCGGGGTTCGGGACGCTCACCGTCACCGGCAGCTGCCGCGTCACCGGGTCGACCGAGGGACTGACCCGGATCACCGTTCCCGCGAACCGCCGGGATTGGTAGCCTGGGACCGAGAAGTCCACCTGGAGCCCGACGCGAATCGAGTCCAGCGCCTCCAGCGGCACCGCCGCCTCCAGGCGCATGCTGGTCGGATCGATCACCGTGACCAGGGGCGTGCCCGGCTGGACCACGTCCCCGGCTCCCGCGGGGCGGACACTGACGATGCCCGCGAATGGCGCCCGTACCTCGGCCTTCTGGAGCTGCTGGCGCGCCGCGGTCAGCCGGGACTCGGCATCGGCCAGGCCGGCATCGGCCGCCATTCGCTGGGCCCGGGCCTGCTCCACCGACTGGTCCGCAATCGCGCCGGCCGTCGCGAGGCGCTCGGCGCGCTCCAGGTTCCGTCGGCCCAGGTCGGCCTGCTCCCGGTTGACGCGCACCGCGGACTCCGCCGAGCGGAACGCCTCCCGCAGGGCGGTGTCATCGAGGCGGAGCAGGAGGTCGCCGGCGCCCACCCGCTGGCCGGGTTCCACCCGCACCTCCACCACCGGCCCGCCGATCTCCGCCCGAAGGCTGGCCTGCCGGGACGGCTCGAGCGCCCCGGAGATCGCCGGCCCGCTGTGCAGCTCGCGCCACTCCACGACGGCGACATTTTCCGCGGCGATGCTGACGACCGGGTCGGCCGCCACCGGCTCCGAGTCCGGGGCGGGGCCGCAGCCCACGGCGACGGTGGCCAGTGCGATCAGTAGGGCGGGCAGCTTGCGGCGGCGAAGTGACAGCGTGGTCATGGTACACCAAATCCGGTGGTGGGAGCAGTCGGCTGCGGGGCAGCCGATCGAGGGGAGGTTGTCGCGGTGGACACGGCCGGGGAGCTGGCCCCCGCCAACGGGAGGTCCGCCAGGAGCGCCAGCCGCACGCGGGCAACGGCGAGGTCTCTCGCCGCCGTCGCCTGGTTTGCCTCGGCCTGCTGCAGGGCAAGCCGGGCATCGAGCAACTCCGTCTGGGTCGAGATCCCCTCCTGATAACGCACCTCGGCGATCTGGTAGGCCCGCGCGGCCTGCTCCACCGTGCCGGCGCTGACCTGCCAGGTCGATATCGCCGCCTCCAGCTGGGCGGTGGCGGCGCGAGCATCCAGCGCGGCCCCCTTCTCGGCCTGCTCGCGCCGGAGCTGTGCATCGGCAAGGTTGGCGCGCGCAATGTCGCGGTTGGCACGCAGCCGACCGCCGGTGAAGATCGGGATCTGCAGGCCCACCGTCAGGTTCCAGTTGGTCAGGAACTCGTTCCAGGCGGGCAGGGCCGCGCTCGGATAGGCAACCTTGCCGTATTGCGAGGAGATCGAGACCGCCGGTAGCGCTTCTCCACGGGCAACGGCCAGCAAGGCTTCCTGCGCGGCCACCGCCTCCTCCGCCTGGCGAACCGTCGCCCGCTGGCTGGCCGTGGTGTCCGGAGGGCGCACCAGCAAGGCCTCCACGGTCGGCCCGTGAGCGTAGCCGTTGGGGCCGAGGTCGGCCGAGAGGACGAGGGAATCCGCGGCAGGCAACTCCAGCAACTGCCGTAGCCGCAGGTGCGCGAGGTCCCGCTGCGTCCTGGCCTGGATCAGCGCGGGGCGGAGGTTGTCACGCGCCACGCCGGCCCGCAGCAGGTCGAACTCCGGCACGGTCCCGACCTCCCGCCGCAGCCGGGTCTGGGCCAGGGTCGAGTCGGCCTGGTCCAACGCCGCCTGGGCGATGGCCACCATCCGGTCCGCGAGGGCAGCGTCGTAGTAGGTCGTCACGACTTCAAGGGTCAGCTGGGCCTGGGCCGAGGTGAGCCCGATCGCCGCGCTGCGTCGGCCGGCCTGGGCGGCATCGAGCCCGGCGCGCAGCCGCCCGCCCGCGAACAGCGTCTGGCTGGCCGAGAGCCCGAGGCTCCACGTGTTGGCCCGGCCAAACGGGAGGTTGCCGAGGTCCGAAAAAGGGTTGGCCCGGGAGAGGCACCGCACCGACTGCTCCAGCGAATCGAGCCGTTGCGCCACCGGATTGCCGGGAATCGGCGTGAATGCGCTGCACGACTCGGCGGAACCCGGGGACGAGCTCGAGTCGTCGGTGCCGCTGCTGGCAAAGCCCTCGAACTGGGACTTGAGGAGTCGTGCATAGCTGGCCGACCCGGCAATCTGGGGAAGCATGTCGCTGCGGGTGCGGCGCACCTCGCCGGCGGCACGGTCCAGGGCGTTGCGGGCCAGCTCGAGGGTTTCGCTTGCCGGGATGGCGAGTTGCAGGGCCTGCTCGAGGGTCAGGGTGCGAACCTGTGGTGTCTGGCCAGGCAGGACCGAGGGGAGGAGCAGCAGCAGGCCCAGCAGGCGGGCGGGACGCAA
The DNA here is from genome assembly GCA_048499805.1 of Gemmatimonadales bacterium. Lineage (GTDB taxonomy): Bacteria > Gemmatimonadota > Gemmatimonadetes > Gemmatimonadales > GWC2-71-9 > JAWXBA01. The sequence continues at coordinate 157,958 of JASNZF010000002.1, forward strand.
CCGATTCATGCCGACTCCGGCGCCAGGATGGCGCGCAGGAAGAGATCCACGTACGCGGCGATCGAGGATTCGAGATCGCTCTGGAAAAGGCTGGGCAGGATGTCCCGTCCCATCGCATCGGCGAAGAGGATTCCGGTCAGCATCGCCGTGGCGATCGCGATGTTGACGTCGGGACGGAGGGTGCCCTGGGCCTGCAGGGTGCGGAGGTACGTGTTCAGCGTGCCCTGGGAACGGCGTGCGGCGGTGTCGGCCGGGGGCAGGATCTCCGGGTGCTCCTCGCACTCGCCAAGACAGGTCCGGATCATCGGACGCTTGGCGACCAGGTCGGCGTAGTGCGCCAACGACCAGGTGATCAGGTCGGCGCGGGGATCGCCAGGAACCTCGGGAAGGGTCGGGGATTCCCTGAACAGCCCCGCGGCGTGGACCGCTTCATGAAGGAGCGCCGCCTTGGAACCGAAGTGCCGGAACAGGGTCACCTCGTTGACACCCGCCTCCTCGGCGATGCGCCGGGTGGTGGCACCCCGAAAGCCGACCTCGCTGTACACCTTGGCCGCAGCCGTAAGAATCCGTTCACGCATTTCCATGGGCGGCAATGATAAGCAAGTACATACTGTCACGCAAGTAAGTGCTTGCTTTGGATCGGTATTCTCCTGGCGATTGTGCAAGTCGTTGTCCGATCAGTAGATTGGTGCGATACCCCTGACCACCTCTCTCCCACGGCTGGGACGCCCGTGAACCGCCTCCGCATCGTCCTCGCACTCCTGCTGGTCGGATTCCTCTCCTACGCCGCGGGGCACCGGGTCGGTCCCCTGCCGCCCCTGCGCCCGCTCCTGGATCCTTGGGTGGGCTCCTGGCGCCTGGCGGGGGCCGTGCGCCCCGCGGAGTTCCTGGATGCCGTGATTCCCGGACTCTCCGGACCGGTCGACGTCCGGATTGACACCCGCGGGGTACCGCATGTCTTCGCAACCTCGGAAACCGACGCCTGGCGCGCCCAGGGCTGGCTGGTCGCCCGCGACCGCCTCTTTCAGCTGAACCTGCAAACTCGCGCGACGGCGGGTCGGCTCACCGAATGGGTTGGTGCGCGGGCGCTCGGGGCCGACCGCCGCAGCCGCCAGTTGGGGCTGGCACGCGCGGCCGAACGCCAGTGGGCGGCGCTCGCACCCGACGATCCGTCCCGGTTGGCGATGGAGGCCTACGCTGCCGGGGTGAATGCCTGGATCGACCAGCTGCCCCTCGCCGAGTTGCCCATCGAGTACCGACTGCTCGGTGTCGAGCCCGATCGCTGGGAGCCTCAGCACACGATGTACCTCTTCCAGCAGATGGCGACGGTGCTGGCCGCGCAGGACGCCGCCGACGCCCGTGAGCGGGTCGCCGCCTTGATGGGTCCGGACGTTGCGGACGCGCTGCTCCCGGTCCACAGTCCTGTCGTCGAGCCGATCCAGCCCAACGGCCAGTTCGCGGTGCGGATTGACTCGCCGCGCCTGCCGCCACCACCGGCGCTGCCCCGGAGCGATTCGCTCCTGGCCGGCCCCCCCCTCGATACCCGGGCGCTGGCCGGCGACGCGGTCGGCAGCAACAACTGGGCTGTGGCCGCCCGACGGACCGCCGCCGGGCACGCCCTGCTGGCGGGGGACCCGCACCTCGGCCTGACCCTTCCCTCGATCTGGTACGAAGTGCACCTGGTCGTCCCCGGGATCCTCGACGTGGCAGGGGTCACCATGCCTGGGGCGCCCGGGATCCTGATCGGGTTCAATCGCTCGCTGGCGTGGTCGGTCACCAACACCGGCGCCGATGTGCTCGACCTGTACCGGGAGGTGGTCGACAGTGACGCGGCGCCGCGCCAGTATCGCCTCGACGGCGAGTGGCGCCCCCTCGCCGAGGAGGTGGCCGAGTATCGCGGCCCCACGGGTGCGCTGCTCGCCACCGACACCATCCGGTTTACTCATCGCGGGCCCCTCACCCGACAGAACGACGGCTGGCGCTCCACCCGCTGGACGATGCAGGAGGTGGCTTCCGATCCCCACGCCTGGATTCGGCTCAACCGCGCCGCCGACATCGAGGCCGGGATGGCAGCCACGGCGCGCTATGTGGGACCGGCCCAGAACTTCATCATGGCCGACACCACGGGTGCCATCGCCATCCGGTCCACAGGCCACTATCCCATCCGGCCAGGCGACGGCCGCGGAGACGTGGTGCGGGACGGCTCGCGGAGTGACAGCGACTGGATCGGGATGCAGCCGCTGGAGCGATACCCGGCCTCCCGGCAGCCGGCGCAGGGATTCCTCGCGTCGGCCAACCAGGATCCGCTCGACCCGCGGGCCGGTGGTCCCTATCTCGGCTCGGATTGGCCGTCCCCATGGCGCGCCATCCGGATCAACACCCTGCTGCGGGCCGATTCGGCGGTGACTCCCGAGGCGATGCAGCGCTTCCAGACTGATCCCGGTTCTGCCGCCGCCGACCTCCTCATGCCCCACCTGCAGCAGGCCGTGGCCGCCGGGCTTCAGCGGGACTCGGCCCGGACGATGCTGGCGCGCGCCGGCCGACTCCTTGGCGAATGGGATCATCGCTACACCCTGGAGAACCGGCGGGCGGTGCTCTTCGAACAGGTCCTGGGCGCGATCGGGCGGGAGCTGTGGGATGAACTGGTCCCGGCAGGCGACTCCGTTCCGGTGTTGCAGCCGGGGCAGGACATCCTGCTGGCCCTGCTCGCCGAGCCGGACAACCCGTGGTGGGATCGGCGTGACACCGAGGTGGTCGAGGATCGAGATGCGGTGCTTGCGCGGGCACTCGAGGCTGGACTGCAGCGCACCATCGAACGCTTCGGCGAGCCCGACGACCCGCGCTGGACCTGGGGTGCGATCCGGATGATGAACATCCACCATCTCCTCCGCCTGCCCCCGCTCTCGCGCCTCGCGATTCCGGTGGCCAGCGGAACCGGCACGCTCAGTCCTGCCGGCGGCGGGACGCACGGCGCCAGCTGGCGAATGGTCGTGGAACTCGCTCCCGAGGTGGCAGCCCGTGCGACCTATCCCGGTGGCCAGTCGGGCAACCCGCTGAGTCCGTGGTATGCCGATCGCCTGGCCCTGTGGGAGGTCGGTGACCTTGCCACGGTGTTCTTCCCGCGGACGCCCGCCGACCTGGTCCCGGCGCAGCTCATCTCGGCCGTGACCCTCGCCCCCGCAGGTGCCCGGTGAGCCGGCGCACGGGGGGACAGCTCCTGGCGATCGTGCTCGGGGTGGTCGCGCAGGCGACGCTGGGGTGGTGGGCGCTGGCGGGAGTGGGCTTCCTGGCGGGTGTGTTTCACCGGCGCCAGCGATGGGCGTCACTGCGCTTCGGCGTCGGGGTGGCGCTCGCCGGGGCTGGGTTGCTGGGATGGCTGGCATGGACCGGGCATCCGGTCGGCGAGGCCCACACCCTGCTGTCGGACTTGACCGGGGCGCCCGCGCTACCGCTGGCCCTGCTCCTCCCCGGGGTGATCGCTGCGGCCGGGGCCTACCTCGGGGGTACCGCCGGCCGGAAGCTCCTGTTCGGATGACCATGGGCGTCACCGAGATCGCCCTCGCCGTCCTCGCCTGCCTCTGGCCGCTGCTGCGGATGGCAGGGTGGCACCGCATCCGCACCATCGCCACCGCCTACGTCATTCTCGCCGTCGTTGTTCTCACGTTGATGCTCCTGGTGGGAGCCGGGCGGTGGCCCCTTGCCCCGGCCATCCTGCTGGTGCTCCTCTGGGAGGTGCAGGCGTCGGCAGTGATGGTGGGGGACATTCCCCCTCCCGGTGACTCCCGGTGGCCGCTGGTGATCTACGGGATGGCGCTTGTCGTGCTCGCCGTGCCGGCCGGGCTCCTCGCCCTCGTGGTGTTGCCGCGGGTTCCGCCGATCGTCGGGACTGGCCCGTTCATGGTCGGGGTCCGGGACGTCGTGATCGCCGACTCGACCGGGGCCGATTCCCTGGCGGGACGCCAGGTGACGGTGCGGCTCTGGTTTCCCGGAGAGCCAGAGTCCGATCTCCGGCCGCTCGGGCCACCGGACCGCGTGGAGGTGCTCGAGGCGGCGCTGGCGGAGCAACTGATTGGCCGACCCTGGGGGCGGGTCGTCCGCGGTGTCACCCGGGCCAGGGTCGGTGCCTCCACGCCGATGCGCCTCTCCAGCAGCCGTCGGGATTTTCCGGTGGTGATCCTCGCGCGGCCTGGCGGCAACCCGATCCTGTTCCGGCGATTGGCAGTGCAGCTCGCCAGCCACGGGTTCCTGGTGGCGGAGCCCGTGGGGCAGGAGAGAGGCCTTGGTTCGCTCCCCTGGGCAGCGGATGCTTCCGGTGCCCCGGGGGCCCCGGCCGACGTCGGTGCAGCCGAGTCCCTGGTCGCGGGACTCCGCGCCCTCGGTACTCCCGGGTCGGGAGACCGGCTGGCTGGTCGGCTGCAACTGGAGCAATTCGGATGGGTCGGTGTCGGGCCCGCAGTCCGGACAGGTCGGCAACTGGCTGCGGTGGGCACGGTCGCGGCGCTCGTAGCGATCGGAGCGGCCGGGCCTTCCTCCGGGGAACTGGATGCCCCCCCGGAGCTGTTGCTGGAGGAGCTGGGCGCCCCGACGATTGCCGGGGGCGCCACCATCCGCACGGCGATGCCGGGGGCACAGCCGATCGACTTCTCCGACCTGGCGTGGTGGTCGCCGTTCCTGCTTCGGCGGGCCGGGTCGGGGGGCTTCGTTCCTGCGGCGCGCATGGAGGCATGGATCCAGGGCTGGACCACCGCTTTCCTGGGCGTCCATCTCGCCGCCGTCCCGGGTGATTCGCTTCGCGCGCTGGCCTCGCGGTTCCCCGGGACGACCGTCTCCCTCCCCTAGGCCCTGGGTTGCGCGAGCAGGCCGCCGAGCTTGTGGTCGGCGGTCCAGGCGAGGATCAGGTTGACCGCGGCATGCTCATAGGTCGCGGGAAAGATCACGATCCGCGCTCCGTCGCGGTCCTCGATGCGGGGCTCCCCCAGCTCGGTCAGCTTGCCGGCCTGGCTGGTGAGCTGGCCCCACGCCGTGGCGAGCTGCCCCGCCGGCAGCGCCTGGGCCATCTCGGTCGAGAAGCGCGCCTCGACATCAGCAAACTTCCCGGCCCCGAGGTCGGCGATGACCTTCTTGCTCTCGGTCACGGCGTCGAACATCGCCGGGGAGGTGCCCTGGGCCTCGGCGCGCGGTGCGCCCAGCATCAGGAGTCCTGCGGCGAGGGCGGTGGCGGTGCGGCGTGCGGTCCGGATGGTCACGGGTGCTCCTTGGGTGGTGGAGGGGGCTCGCGCTTGAGGCGGCCCGCGTCGCGCAGGGCGCGGCGCAAGAGGAACTCGATCTGTCCGTTGAGGCTGCGCAAGTCCTCGTCGGCCCACCGGTGGAGGGCCGCGTGCACCGCCGGGTCGAGGCGGAGCAGGAAGGACTTGCGCTCGGTCACCCGCGCCTCAGCCGTACAGGGTGCCGGTGTTGACCACCGGCTGGGTGCCGCGTTCCGAGCAGAGGACCACCAGCAGGTTGCTGACCATGCTGGCCTTGCGCTCGGTGTCGAGCTCGACGATCTGCTTCTCCGCGAGCATGCCCAGCGCCATTTCGACCATTCCCACGGCCCCCTCGACGATCTTCTGCCGGGCGGCGATGATGGCGCTGGCCTGCTGCCGCTGCAGCATCGCCGAGGCGATCTCTGGTGAGTAGGCGAGGTGACTGATCCGGGTCTCAAGGACCTCCACCCCGGCCTTGGCCAGCCGCTCCTGGACCTGCACCTGGAGGTCCTGGGACACCTCGATCGTATGGGTCGAGAGCGAGACGGCGTCCTCCCCGTGTGCGTCGTAGGGATAGGTGGTCGCCAGTCCGCGCACCGCCGACTCGCTCTGCACCCGGACGTAGTCCTCGTAGTGGTCCACCTCGAACATCGCCTCCGCGGTCTCGACGACGCGCCACACGACGATGGCCGCGATCTCGATCGGGTTGGCATGGTTGTCGTTCACCTTGAGCTTGGCCGTCTCGAAATTCCGTACCTTGAGCGAGATCTTCCGCTTGACGGTGAATGGGTTGACCCACCAGAACCCGGGCTGCTTGACCGAGCCGGTATAGCGACCAAGCAGGGTGATGACCTTGGCATCGTTGGGGTTGACCAGGAAGAACCCCGGGAGGAGCAGGACCAGCACCAGCCACCCGACCCCCCAGAGCGCCATCGAGCCCCCCGCCTCGAACTTGGCGGCCTGGATGAACTGATAGGCCGTGGCGAGCAATCCCCCCAGGACGAGCAGGAAGAGCACGAGGCCTGGGGTGGCCTTGATTTCACGTTCGCGGATCATCGATGGCTCCGGTGAGGGGTGGTTGCAATATGATATCATGGCGATATACGCAAGGCAAGGGCTGGAGGTTTCAGGTGTCGGGTGCCGGGTGCCGGGTCTCGGGTGTCGGCGCTCCCAGGGTGATTCAACTACCTTCGGCCCCGCTGCCCCGCTGCCCCGCTGCCCCGCTGCCCCGCTGCCCCGCTGAAACCTCCCCCCCCGATTCCAACGTTTGGGGAGGACCCTGTATCCCATTCACCGAACTCTGAACCCGGGACGTCGCCCTGACCGCACGCGCCACCACCCTGCCTGGAGCCGACGATCGTGCCGATGTGGCCCTGGCCGCCCAGGGGGACTCGGACGCGTTCGAGCGTCTGTACCGCCGGCATGCGGCCCGGGTCAACGCCCTGGCGCGGTGGCTGCTGGGCGAGGATGAGGCCGAGGACGCGGTGCAGGAGGTGTTCATCCGGGTCTGGCAGAAGCTGGACACCTTTGCGGGGCAGTCGGCCTTCGGGACCTGGCTGCACCGCGTGGCGGTGAACCTGATCCTCCGGAAGCGCCAGAACCGCGGCACCCGGCGCGAGCGGTTCCAGCAGGTCGAACCCTCCGAGATGCCCGGGGTCGCCCGCCAGCGCCAGCCCGAACTGCGGATTGCGATCGAGCGGGCGGTTGGGCTCCTGCCGAACGGCGCCCGGGAGGTGTTCGTGTTGCACGACATGGAAGGCTACAAGCACGAGGAGATCAGCAGCATGCTCGGTGTCGATCCGGGCACCTCGCGCAGCCAGCTTCACCGGGCCCGCCTGCTGCTGCGGACCCACCTCGCCGATTGAGGGAAGGAACGATCATGCACCCCGAATGGACTGACCAGCTTTCCGCCTACCTGGATGGTGAACTCGCTCCGGACGCGCACGCCGCGGTGGAGGCGCACCTCGCGGGGTGCGCCGCGTGCCGGGAGGTGCTCCAGGACCTGCGGGCGCTGGTGCAGGCGGCCCCGGCCTACGCCGGGTCCGATCCTGCGCCGGTGGTCTGGGATCGGATCGCCGCGGGGATCGACGCCGGCCGATCGGTCGCGTTCCCCACCCGTGCGACCCGCCGGTACTCGCTCGGCCAGATGGTGGCGGCCGCCGCGCTCGTGGGGCTGGTGGCCGCCGGCGGCGTATGGTCGGTCATGCGCCCTGGCGCTGCGGCCCCCACCCTCGCGGGCGGGGATCCCGGCGGGGAGCCGGTCCTGGTTTCGGTCGGCTCGCCCCTCGACGACCCGGCCTACACCTCGGCGATCGAGGAACTCGAGGCGACCCTCGCGGCGGGCCGTGCCGTCCTGGATTCCGCCACGATCCAGATCGTCGAGGAGAACCTGCGGGTTATCGACGCGGCCATCGACGAGGCGCGCACCGCGATCGCCGCCGATCCTTCCAACGCCTACCTCGGGGCGCGTGTCAAACTGCACATGCAGCGCAAGCTGGTCCTCCTGCGCCAGGCGGTTCGCGCCGCCGGTGCTGCTACATAGAGAGAAAGGACGATTCGATGCTCGCAACCCTTGCCCTGAGCCTGGTGCTGGTCCAGCAGGGTCCACCCAATACCGACACGACGGTGACGGTCCAGTCCGGCGCTCGCCTGGTGATGTCCCTGGCCAGTGGCGACGTTCGCCTCCGCACCTGGGATCGCTCCCAGGTCCGGGTCGAGGCCCGCCACTCCTCCCGCACCACGGTCGAGGTGCGGAGCGAGGGCGCGGTCGTCCGGGTCGAGGTCCGCGGCCGGATGGGCATGCCGGCCGCCACCGACCTGGACCTCACGATCCCCAGCGCGATGGTGGCCGAACTCGACGGAATGTCCCTCAACGTGGACGCCGAGGGGATGCGGGGCGCACTCAAGGTGGGGACGCTTCAGGGCGACGTCACCGTCCGGAACGGGGGGGAACTCGACCTCTCGGTGCTCAACGGTGACCTGAACGTGTCCGGCAGCCGGGGGAGGGCGCGACTGAGCACCGCCTCGGGCGAGATCCGTGCGACTGGCATCGAGGGCGACCTCAGCGCGGAGGCGATCAGTGGCAGCGTCTGGCTGCACCAGATCACCTCCCGCCGCGTGGACGTCGAGGCGGTGAGCGGCCGGGTCGTCTACCAGGGATCGGTGGAGGACGGCGGCTCGTACATGCTGGCGTCGCACAGCGGGTCGGTCACCTTCGGGATGCCCGCCGCCGCGAATGCCGCGGTCACCGCCTCGACCTACTCCGGGTCGTTCTCCGCCAGCTTTTCCCTCCCGGCCGTGGACGAGCGCTCGCGCTCCCGTCGCACCGTCCGGCTCGGCACCGGCAGCGCGACGGTGGACCTGGAGAGCTTCAGCGGCAGCATCCGCCTGGTGCGCCCCAATGAGATTCCTGCCGCACCGGAGCCGCGGCAGCCGCGGGACCGGGACCGGACCGAGTGGCAGGATGGCCTGGAACTCTCCCTGGACCTCCTGGGGCACATGGACTTGACCGGACTCACCGGTCTGGCCGCCCTCGGTGACATCGGCGCCCGCCTCGGCGAGATGTCGCTGCGATTCGACGGACACTGGAAGCACGAGCTGGACCTGGACCTCGTCCCCGACATCCGGCTGGAGATGGCCCCCCGCCGCGACCGGTCCGCTCCCCGTCCTCCCCACCTTCCCCAGGAGCGCTAGATGCTGACCCTGTTGATGGCCCTGACTGCGGTTGTGCCCCAGGCCCAGGACTTCTCCTGGAGCGGTGAGATCCGTTCCGACCAGCGGGTGGCGGTCCGCAATATCGTGGGTGAAGTGCGCGTCGAGCGGGCCTCGGGGCGCCGGGTCGAGGTGGTGGCGACGAAACGATCCGGGCGGTACGGGGATCCAAGGGATGTGGTCATTACCGCCGAGGAGACGGCGCGTGGGGTGACGATCTGCGTGCGTTATCCGGGAATGCGCGAGTCTTCCGGCCGCAACGATCGCGATGGCTGCCAGTTCGAGGGCGGCAACAACCGGGACAATCGCAATCGGAACGACACCAAGGTCGATTTCGTCGTCCGGTTGCCTGCCGGGACTCGGATCGACGCTGCCACCGTCTCGGGCGACGTCCTGGCCGAGTCGCTCAGCGGCGATGCCGAGGTTACCTCGGTCTCCGGAGACGTGACCGTGACGGGGTTCACCGGCGAGTCCCTCCAAGCCACCACGGTCAGCGGCGATGTCGCGTTGAGTGGCATCCGTGGCCAGCGGGTGGAGGCGGAGACGGTCAGCGGGAATGTCACCTTCCAGGGAGCCCTGGACCGGGCTGGGCGGTATGACTTCACCACCCTGAGCGGTCGAGTGGTGGTGGACCTGCCGGCGGGAAGTGGCGCCGAGATCGAGGCCCGCACCTTCAGCGGACGGGTCCTGATGCCAACCGGGATCTCGACGGAATCGAATCGTCGACGCAACCGGATCTCCGGAAGGCTCGGCTCCGGCGGTGCAACCCTCAACCTCGAGAGCTTCAGCGGCAGCGTGGAGGTGCGGGTGGGAGCACGGTAAGAGGTAAGAGGTAAGAGGTAAGAGGTAGGAGGTAGGAGGTAGGAGGTAGGAGGTAAGAGGTAAGAGGTAAGAGGTGAGAGGTGAGAGGATAGAAGCCAGAAGCCAGAAGCGAGAAGCCAGAAGCGAGAAGGAAGCCGTGCTGGGCGAAATGCAGGCGATTGGGGACTGGGGCATGGGGTGGGATCCCCATTCCCCATTCGCCGTTCCCCAGCCCCTAGCCCCCAGCCCCTAGCCCCAAGTCCCTTGTCCCCAGCCCCCAAACGGACAGGTCACCATGCACTCCCTCCTCCAGGACCTCCGCTACGCCCTCCGCAGCTTCCGGAAGACCCCGGGCTTCACCGCAGTCGCCATCCTGACGTTGGCCCTCGGCATCGGCGCCAACACCGCGATCTTCAGTGTCGTGCACGGGGTGCTCCTGGCGCCACTTCCGTTCCGGGAACCGGACCGCCTGGTGACGGTGGCCCACTGGTATCCGGAGATCAACCTGCGGGCCGGTGTCTCGATTCCCGGGATCACCTTCTATCGGGCCGAGAACCAGGCCTTCGAGTCGCTCTCGGCCTTCACCGGGTGGAGCGCCAACCTGACGGTGGACGGGCTGCCCGAGCGGGTCATGGGGCAGCAGGTCCAAACGGACTACTTCCGCACCCTGGGGATCCCGATGTTGCAGGGTCGGGACTTCGGGCCGGACGAGGAGCAGCAGGCGGGCGCAAAGGTGGCGATCCTCAGCGACGGCCTCTGGGCCCGGGCGTTCGGCCGCAGCCCCGATGTCCTGAACCGGAACCTGATCATCAACGGGGAGTCGTACCTGGTGATCGGGGTCGTGTCTGGTGGGATGGACCAGACGAATCCTGTCGAAATCTGGTCACCGCTGGTCTTCGACCCGGCGCAGAACGTCCCCGGCAACTGGGGGAACGAGTTCATGGGCTCCGTGGGCCGGGTGAAGGCAGGGGTGAGCCTCGAGGGGGCCAAGGCGGATCTCGACCGGCTGGCGGCGCTGGTGCGGGAGATCCCCGGCAGCAACCGTGACGAGAATTGGGGGCTGATCCAGACCCCGATCCGCGACCAGCTCTTCGGCGGCACCCGGCCGGCCCTGCTCGTGCTCATGGGCGCGGTGGCGTTCGTCCTGCTGATCGCCTGCGCCAACCTGGCCAACCTGCTCCTGGTCCGCGCCTCCGGACGCCAGCGGGAGATCGCCGTGCGGACAGCACTTGGGGCCGGGCGTGGCCGCCTGGTGCGGCAGCTCCTCACCGAGTGCCTCCTCCTCTCGCTCCTGGGAGGCGCCGTGGGCCTCGTGGTGGCGCAACTCGCGGTGGGCGGCTTCCTCGCCATCAACCCCGGCAACCTGCCGCGGGCGGGCAGCATTGGCCTGGACACGCCTGTGCTTCTCTTCGCCCTCGGCACCTCCCTGCTGATCGGCATCCTCTTCGGCCTGGCCCCGGCCTGGCAGATCTCGCGCCCCGCGATGTTCGGCATGCTCAAGGACGGCCAGCGGGGCACCGACGGGGGGATGGGGCGGGGCAGCCTGCGCTCCACCCTGGTGGTTTGCGAAGTGGCGCTTTCGCTTGTGCTGCTGATCGGCGCGGGATTGATGATCAAGAGCTTCGGCAACCTGGTCGGGATCGATCCCGGTTTTCGCGCCGAGCAGGTGATGACAACGGCGATCGCCATGCCGACTGCCAAGTTCCCCGAGCCGGCGATGCGCGCGGCGTTCCTCGATCGCGTGGTCGAGGGGGTGTCGGCGCTTCCCGGAGTTGAAGTGGCGGGTGCCGTGACCGGACTCCCGATGACGGGCCAGAACTCGACCCGCAGCTTCGGGGTCGAGGGATACCAGCCCCCCGAGGGCGCCAATGGACCCTGGGGGGACTATCGCGTTGCGAGCCCCGGCTACTTCGAGGCGATGCGCATCCCGCTCAGGCAGGGCCGCACCTTCACGGCTTCGGACCGTGCCGACGCCCCGTTGGTGGTCGTCGTCGACGAAGTCCTCGCCCAACGCTACTGGGAGGGCCAGAATCCCATCGGCAAGCGGATCGCGTGGTCGCTGACCGACTCGGGGCCCGAGTGGCGGGAAGTGGTCGGGGTCGTGGCCCACGTCACCATGGGTGGTGCTCGCGACGACATCCACACCCAGATGTATGTCCCCGCAGCCCAGGCCCCTCCCGGCCAGGCGATGATCGTCGCCCGGGTCTCCGGCAATCCCGCCGCCCTCGCGGAGCCGATCCGACAGGTCGTCATGGGACTCGACCGGGATCAGCCGATCTTCGATGCCCAGACGATGAGCGCCCGACTCGCCGGGTCCACGGCGCAGCCACGATTCACGATGCTCCTCCTTGGCCTGTTCGGGGCCATCGCGTTGGCATTGGCCGGCATCGGGATCTACGGTGTCATGTCCTACTCGGTCACCCAGCAAACCAAGGAACTGGGAATCCGCATGGCCCTCGGCGCCGAATCACGCTCAGTGCTGCGACTGGTGCTGAACCGCGGGTTGGTGCTGGCGGTGCTGGGGGTCGTCATCGGCCTTGGGCTCGCCCTGGCGCTTGGCCGGCTGGTCCAGAGCCAGCTCTATGAGGTAAGCCCCAGGGACCCCGGCATCTTCGTCGCCGTGGCCGTCGTCCTCGGGGTCGTGGCCGTGCTCTCGTCCTACTTGCCGGCACGACGGGCCACGCGCGTCGATCCGATCGTGGCGCTGCGGGCGGAATAAGGGGGGCGGCCGGGCAGCGGGGCAGGGGGGCAGGAAAGGCGGACGAAGCATCCTCTTCCTTGGCAGGCTTGACAGAGGTAGCCGATAGGGCACCTTCGGACCGCTGCCCCGCTGCCCCGCTGCCCCGCTGCCCCGCTGCCCCGCTGCCCCGCTGCCCCGCTGCCCCGCTGCCCCGCTGCCCCGCTGCCCGACCCGCGTTTTCCCGCTACCCTGCGCCGCATTCCGGTTACTGCCCGCAACCATGCATCCCCTACCGTTGGGCGTCTCCTTCCGGAATCGCCCATGCTCGCTCGCATCCGCTCCGCCGCCGTCCTCGGCATCGAGGCCTACCTGGTCGAGGTGGAGGTGGACCTCACGCCCGGCCTGCCATCATTCGCCACCGTGGGGATGCCGCAGGGCGCGGTGAAGGAGGGGCGGGAGCGCGTCAACGCCGCCCTGGTCAACGCCGGCTTCAACTTTCCACTCAAGCGGATCACGGTGAACCTCGCGCCCGCCGATCGTCCGAAGGCGGGGAGCGCCTTCGATCTTCCGATCGCGCTGGGGCTCCTGGTCGCCAGCGGGCAGCTCGATTCCGACCGGCTCCAGGACGCCCTCGTCGTGGGAGAACTCGGCCTCGAGGGAGACCTGAGGCCGGTGCGAGGCGCGCTTTCCATGGCGGTGGCCGCCCGGGCGGCGGGCTGCCGGTCCCTCCTCCTGCCACGCGAAAACGTCCCGGAGGCAGCGGTGGTGGATGGGATTGACGTTCTCGGTGCCAGAACCCTTCGCGAGGTGTGCGATCACCTCATGGGGGAGAGGGTGATTGCGCCGACCAGGGTGGATCTGGCGGCACTCATGGCGGAGCGCAGCACTGACGTCGTGGACTTCTCGGACGTGCGCAGCCAGGCCGCCGCCAAGCGAGCGCTTGAAGTGGCCGCCGCCGGGGCGCACAATGTACTGCTGATCGGTCCACCGGGATCGGGCAAGACGATGCTGGCGCGCCGGCTGCCGACGATCCTGCCGAGCATGGCGCTGGAGGAGGCACTGGAGACGACGAAGGTCCACAGCGTGGCAGGGACCCTTCCGCCGGGTCGGTCGCTGTGTGCCGTCCGCCCATTTCGCTCTCCCCATCACACCATCAGCGATGCCGGCCTCATCGGCGGCGGGTCCAACCCGCGCCCCGGCGAGGTCAGCCTGGCGCATGGCGGGGTGCTCTTCCTGGATGAGCTGCCGGAATTCAGGAAGAACGTGCTGGAGGTCCTCCGGCAGCCGTTGGAGGATGGGGTGGTTTCGCTGTCCCGGGCGGCGATCTCGCTCAGCTATCCCGCACGGTTCATGCTGGCCGCCGCGATGAATCCCTGTCCGTGTGGCTACTTTGGCGACCCGACCCACGAGTGCCGGTGTGGTCCGATCGGGGTGGACCGGTATCTGTCACGAGTCTCGGGCCCGTTGCTCGACCGGATCGACATTCATCTCCATGTGCCGGCGGTGGCGTGGCGCGATCTGACTGGGACGCAGCAAGCCGAGCCTAGTGCTGCGATTCGCGCCCGGGTGGAGGGGGCGAGACAGATTCAGCGGGAGCGGTTCCGTGAGGAGCCTGGCGTCTATGCCAATGCCCACATGTCGCCTCGAGCCTTGCGGAAACATTGTCGAGTCTCGGCTCCGGTCGAGGCGCTGCTCAAGACGGCTGTCACGAAGCTCGGCCTGTCGGCCCGAGCGTACCATCGCATCCTCAAGATCTCGCGGACAATCGCTGATCTGGCGGGCGCCGCTGAGCTGGAAGCGATCCATGTGAGCGAGGCGATACAGTACAGGAGCCTGGATCGGAAGAAGGGGTAGGGTCTGGTCCGCCGGCCGAATCGCGTGACAGCAGTCTCCTTCATGGGCTCCAGTTCCCCCTTTGGGGATACCCCCCCCCCCCCATTGCAGCGCCAGGGAGTCCGGAGTAGCGTGGTGTCATGGGGGCTCCCTCCATGACGAATGGTGTAAACGGGACGACTGCGCGACTAGACGGCGGGGATCCCCTGCACGGTGTGCGCTGTCGCCTGCTGGGAGCGCCAATCCTGAGCGTCCTGCTCCCACTCCTTTTCCTCTTCCTTGCCACTACCTCCGGCCCCCTCCACGCCCAATCGGTGCTGACCGGAACCGTCCTCCAGGACTCCCTCCGCACTGCGTTGGGCGGAGTCGAGGTCCTGGTCGAAGGTGCCAACCGGCAGACCGTGACGGACGCCACCGGCAGGTTCGAGCTCAGGGACCTATCCGTCGGCACTCACATCGTCCTCTTCCGTTTGCCGGGGTTCCGGCCGCTGAGGACCAGCGTCCGGCTGCAATCGGGAGTGACCACCCGTATCGATACCATCATGGTGCGCGAATCCGTCCAGACTCTCGATTCGATCACGGTGACTGGCAAGGTGACCCGAGGCGTCGGTCTGGGCCGGGAGGCATTTGAGGAGCGCAGGGCGATGGGGTTCGGCCGGTTCATCGACTCCGAGGAACTCAGGCGGAGTGAGCACAGAAGTGTTGCGGACATCTTCCGGGCGTTGCCGGGAGTCAACGTTGTTCGGTTCCGGGAGTGCCTCGACCCAATTCTGCGTAGGTTCTGCAGTCCACTGGAGGACCGTGTGGCCAGCGGGCGTGGAGTCCGGTCGATGAACCCGACAGAGGGGATGGAGTATTGCTGGATGTCGGTCTACATGGACGGAACTCCGGTGTACCTGAGTGGCAGCAGCATGAAGGTGCCGGATTTCAGCCGAGATGTGCGGGTCACGGAGCTCGAAATGGTTGAGGTGTACCGGAGCGCCGCCGAAACCCCCGGACAGTATTCCGGTACCACCGGCGGTTGCGGAGTGGTACTGCTCTGGACCAGAAGAGCACCGTAGGGGACCGCTACAGACGGTCTGGACCCCTTCCAAGTTTTCACCGCAAAGGCGCAAAGGGCGCCCAGCGTTGCGCCGCCTCCTTCGCGCCCTTGGCGTCTTCGCGGTTGAATGGCTCCCGTCGCAGGTATACCCCATTGTCAATCCACCCCGACCCCGACCGGGGGGATCACCCAAAGACTGTGGAAGGGCTGCACAACCTGTCGACCTGTTCCCACGGTTGTTGGATCCAAGCCACAGGACGGTTCTTGGTGGAGTGCCGTAACATGTTGCAGCGTAATTGGTTAGGTGGGTTATGCCAAGCCGGGCACGAAATGGGGCCGACTCTTGCACTATGAGGAGGTGAGCAAAAGCACGTCACCTTGTCCCAGTCGTTTGGAGTTGCCATGCGTGTTTCGCGAATTGCTTTCATCGGTTTGCTCGTGGCCGGGGCCTTCCAGCCTCTCGCCGCCCAGCAGAGCTATTCCAGCTCCAGCACCCCGACGTCATCCACGGGATGGGGTTCGAGTGCCGCCGGGGGCTCGGTCATCGGCCAGAGCTTCACCGCCTCGGGCAACACCCTCAATGCGTTCGGCTTCTACGCCGCCTCGAACTGGTCCGGGAACGGGATGTTCCAGGCCTTCCTGTTCGGGATGTCCGGCTCATCGCTGACGGGCAGCGCGCTCTACACCAGTTCCGCGCTCAATTACACCTCGATCACCACGGGGTGGTTCGACTTCTTCACTGGCGGCCTTGGGCTGACGTCGGGGAATGTCTACATGGCCATCCTGGCCCCGGTCTCGGTGACCAGCGGATCGACGGTCATGGACCTCGGCATCGAGGCCGGTGACGTCTACGCCGGCGCCGGCGGCGCGTTCAGCTGGACCAGCCTGCCGGCCACCGAGGCGGGCCTCGTGGGCGCCAGCTGGCTCGGGCTGAATGTCTTCCAGGGAATGGATGATTTCGCCCTGCGCCTGGACTACGCCTCGGCGGAAACCCAGCCGTTCGGCCCTGAGGTGGATCCCTTTGATGAGAACTTCCCGACCACCACGACGCCCGAGCCGGCCTCCCTGGCGCTGGTTGCCACTGGCCTGATCGGCCTGGTGGGAGCGGGCCGGGTACGCCGCAAGCGGAAGATCTGACAGCCCGGACTGGAACAAGGTGAACAGCCGCCCCCGAATGGGGGCGGCTGTTTGTTTATGCCAGTACCCTTCCACGGCTTCGCTACCGTTTCGGGGCCGGCCCCTTGGGCGAGATGAACTGGGGGATGCGCCGTCCCTCCGCCGAGCACTCGATCAGGAGCGCCAAGCGCCGCGCCCGCGTCTCGGGACGCTTGGCCGTGGCGATCCAGTTGGCCACCGCCTTCTTCAGCGAGGGCGGCTGGACCCGGTAGAATCCCCACGCCGCGGGAACGGCGCGCACCGCCTCCAGGTGCTCTGGGCTCAACTCCCTTGGCCCCGACTCGTGGGAGTAGGGGGCCCGGCGGCCCTCATGCCCCTCGAAGGCGGCCCGGCCGGCGGCCGTCATCCGTCCCTCCTGCTCCAGGCGGGCCACCTTTGCAATGTTCACCGCACTCCAGTGGCTGGCCGGCTTCCGGGGCGTGAAGCGGTGCATGTAGCGCTCGGCGTCGATCGACTTGATGATGCCGTCGATCCAGCCGTGACAAAGCGCCTCGTCCACCGCTTCCTGGTAGGTCATCCCGCCCAGGCCGGAGGACTTCTTGTTGAACCCCACCCACAGCTCGGTGTGGCTCGCGCCATGCTTCGCCAGCCACCCCCGAAAGGCCTTGGCCGTCCGAAAGAACCGTGGATTCACAGATTCCCTCACTTGCACTCTCATTCTCCGGCACACACATTCGCGCCCGCCTGCCCGCCTGCCCGCCTGCCCGCCTGCCCGCCTGCCCGCCTGCCCGCCTGCCCGCCTGCCCGCCTGCCCCCAGCCCCCAGCCCCCAGTCCCCAGTCCCCAGTCCCTAGTTCTTCCTCAAATTCCACTCGAAGAACGTCCACACCCGATTCCACGAATCGATCTGCTCCGGCGTGTCCTCCCGCTCCAGCGTCTGGCGATTCACCCGACGATTGAAGGTGTGCCCCCCGCCCGCGGGGCCGACCGGCGGATCCCAGTAGATCTTGGTCTCGGCCAGGTGCGGCTTCCGGGCAATGAGGCCGTCGATCATCTGGCGATCCTCCTCGAAGTTCACGTCGGTGTCGTTCGTGGCCACATGCACGAGGATCGGCACCTCGAGCTTCTCGATGTGGTAGTACGGAGAGCGCTTGACGTACTCCTCGCGCTGTTCGAAGGGCAGCCCCGGCAGATCCTTCTGGGTCGAGAAGCTCCGCTGGTAGCTGGGGCCCTTGTAGCTGAGCCGGAAGATCAGGTTGGTGACCGGCACCATCGCCACCCCGGCGCGGAAGCGGGTCTCCGCCCCCCGGAAGAGCAGGTGCGAGGTGATGAAGCCGCCGTGGCTCCACCCCATGATGCCGATCCGGTCGCGATCCACATAGGGGAGGGTGTGGAGGTAGTCCACCGCGGACTCGACATCGTCGAGTTCCTTGCCACCGTAGTCGATCAGGTTGTGGAACTCCGCGCCGTATCCGGTGCTGCCCCGGTAGTCCGGGGCGATCACCACGTAGCCCCGCTCGACCGCCTCGAGGAGGAACGGCAGGTAGTTCTGGTCCCAGTTGCCGTGGACCCCACCGTGGACCCAGACCATCGCCGCGTGACCCTCCGGACGTGGCTGGAGCGGCCCGAACAGGTAGGCCGGGATCTCCAGGCCGTCCACACTGCTGCGATAGCTGATCTTGGCGTAGCGCATCCGGCCGGCGGATCGCGCCGCGAAGATGCTGTCGGTGACCCGCTTCCCCGCGATCGCCGCGGCGTAGTTGGACACCGGATGATCCTCGTGCCGGTTGCTGACATAGAGGGCGCGGGCCCGCGCGGTGTCCATCTCCACGCGGGGGCGCCCCCCCGGCTGGGCAGCGGCGCCGGAGGTGAAGACCAGTACGAGGCCAGCGAGGGTGAGGCCGGTCCGGGAACGCATGCGTACTCCTTGAAGCCAGAGGGTCGGGGTGGGGAAGCTGCCTGCTCCGGGCGCGAACTGCCCGGGGAAGTGTCAAGCGTACTACGCCGGCGGATGCTCGCGCGTTGCCGTCCGCGCCAGCCCCAGGATGGTCCAGTAGGTGAGCGGATAGCCGCGGTCCCGCTCCAGGACCGCGATCCAGTCCGCCACCGTCGCCGCGATCCGTCGCTGCCGTTCGCCGAAGGCCCGGTTGCGGAGTGCGGCCCGCGCCGACATCCCCTCCGGCACCGGCCCGGTACCGCCGAATCGTTCCAGCACCCAGCTCCAGCCCTTCAGCACCCGGATCACCGGCAACTGGAACCAGGGGTAGGTCAGCGCCTCTCCGCGCTCTGCCCCCTCGAGCATCGCGTCGATCACGGCGTTGTCGATGCGGTCGGCCTGGAGGGTGCGGGGATCCCGCCACTCCGCCACCACCGCGAGCTGCGGGTCGTACTCGAGGTCGGAGGGTTCCTGGGTCTCGAACTGCTTCACGCCGAACGATGCGAGCCACCGTCGGAGCCCCGGCGCGGTGATCGTCGAGAGCCCGGTCCAGAGTGTCACCCCTGCATCCCGGTAGGCTGCGGACGCCACCTCCGAGCAGAACAGCTTGCCGGCATCGGTGTAGTCCATCGCGAAATCGTAGGGGATGTGCTCCCGGCGGGCGCGCTCGATCGCGGCGGTGGCGGCACGATGCGGCAGCATCGGGTCGGCCACCAGCGCGGGGAGGGTCGCCCTGGGGCGGAGGACCAGGATCCGGAGCTTCTTGTCGCCCAGGTACTCCTCGGCCGTCGCAATCCGGACGCCGTTCTCGATGTGCGCCTCGATCGTGGAGGCCGCCCCGGTGGTCGCATCCACGTGGACGAGCGCCACGTGCGAGAACACACCCGGGAAGTCGTTTCCCCGCGCGATCAGCGCCGAAGTGGGGTAGCCGCCTCGCGAGACGAGCATGTCCCCCGAGTGGATCCTCACACCGGCGATCATCGCGGAGGGAGTGGTCGAGGGCTCGTCCACCCCGTGGAGAAGGGCAGGGGCCGTCCCGAGGTGATGCAGCGAGACCTCTTCCAGCGCCGCCCGCGAGCCGTAGAGCAGGCGGTAGAGGCGCCGCCGGGCCGTGCCAGTGCCGAGGTCCCAGCCCTGCGACTGCTCCTTCACCCAGTGGCGCAGGCGCTGCTGCAGCGCGACGTACCCCGGGAGGGCGGCCGGACAGGCCGCCACCGCCGGGGCCAGTTCGAAGAACCGGAGCTCGAGCGAGTCCAGGAATGGGTCGACGGGGGCCAGCGAGCCCTCCGGCCGATCCGCGAGCGCGGTCGTGAGGCTCGCGAGTTCCCCCTCGGCGAGCGGGAGGGTCGTGCCGCAACCGGCGGAGGTGGCCTGGACGAACTGGTGGTCCAGCCGCTGCCAGAGGGAGTCGGCACCCCAGATGAACGGCGCCCCGCTGGCGGGGGCCGGGGCCACCTCCGGTTCCGGCCCGGGAATGGCGAGCAGCAGGAAGCCCGCCGCTGCCAGGCCGAGGCCGCGCTGGATCCAGCTCCGGGATGACATCTAGGGAAGGGGGACCAGCACGGGACGCCAGGTCACCGAATCGTTGCGGAGGCCGTGCCGCTCGCTGGAGATCTCCAGGCGGGTCGGCCGAATCCGGATCAGCAGGTAGTCGTCCCCCATGTTCCGGTTCTGGTAGAAACTGGCCCAGTCCTCCTTCCACCAGCGTGCCCGTTCGGCAGCGTCGCGCACCAGCTCTGCCGTGCCGACCAGGGTCACGTAGCTGCTCCCGCCGACATCGAAATACAGCAGGGTGACCCGGTGATCCGCCGCGATCTCGGCAACCTTGCGACTGCGTGCGTTGGTCGCCACCCGCACGATGAACGCCGAGTCGGGGGCAAATGGGTCTACCACACGCGCCTGCGGGTGACCGTCCGGTCCAAGGGTGATCAGCGTGGCAAACCGGGCCGCCGCGATGATCGCGAGCGCGGCATCGCGGGGCGCCATGCTGTCGATCGCCGCGGCCACCGGCTGGTCGGGCCGGGGCGCCGGCTCTGCGGCCGGGCCGCACCCCAGGACCAGGGCGGTTGCGGCACCGAGGGCGACCGCGGCGCCAGCACGCGTCTTCCTCACGGCGCGACCCGTTCCGCGCCCCATCCCACCCAGCCGGGCCCGCGCACCACCCGTCCGGGCGTCGCGCCGGTGTGCTCCCCATCGCGGAGGACCTGGACCCCGTTCACGAAGACGTGCACCATGCCGGTGGCGTACTGGTGGGGCTCCGCGAAGGTGGCGTGGTCGATGATCGTCGCCGGGTCGAAGATGGCCAGGTCGGCGTAATAGCCGGGGGCGAGGGTGCCGCGCCGCCGGATGCGGAGGGTGCTGGCCGGCAGCGAGGTCAGCTTGCGCACCGCCTCCTCGAGCGGCAGCACCTGCTCCTCGCGCACGTACTTGCCGAGCAGGCGGGCGAAGTTGCCGTAGGCGCGCGGGTGCGGATTCGACTTGAGGAAGACGCCTTCCGGCGCCATCGAGCCTGCATCGGAGTCGAACATCAGCCACGGCAGCGTCAGCTGCTTCTTGATGTTCTCCTCGGACATCAGGAAGTACACCGTGCCCACCCGGCTGTCGTCCTGGACCACGAGGTCCATCGCCGTCTCCTCCGGCGAGGTGCCCCGCATGGCGGCCACCTCGGCCAGGGACTTCCCGGTCAGGTACTTGAGCGAGTCCTGCCGAAAGGCCACGAGGAGCACGCGCTCGGGGGAGCCGGTCAGCAGGTACAGGCTCTCCCACGCGTCGGTCGGGGTGCGCATCTCGGCTGCGACGCGCCGCCGGATTGCCGGGTCCCGCAACCGCCGGGTCCATTCCCGGAGTCCCCCCTCCTGCACCCAGGGCGGCATCGCGGCATCGAGCCCGGTGGCGCCTGCGGTATAGGTGTACATGTCCGCCGTGATTTCGAGTCCCTCGGCGCGGGCCGCCTCGACCTTGGCGATCACGTCGTCCATCTTGGGCCAGTTCTGGGCCCCCGCCGCCTTGAGGTGGTAGATCTGGGCCCGGACCCCGGCCTGCCGCGCAATCGTGAGCAGCTCGTCCACCGCCTCGAGGAGCCGATTCCCCTCGCTCCTCATGTGGGAGATGTACATCCCCCCGTAGAGCCCGGCCTCCTGGGCCAGTGCCACCAGCTCGTCGGTCTTGGCATAGAAGGCCGGGGCATAGATCAGCGAGGATCCCACGCCCAGGGCCCCCTCCTCCATGCCCTGGCGGACGAGTGCGCGCATCCGGGCGAGTTCTTCGGCGCTGGGCGGGCGGTCTGCCTCGCCGAGTTCGTGGATCCGGACCGTGGTGGCACCCACGAACGAGGCCACGTTGGGCGAGATGCCCCGCTGCTCCAGGTGCTCGAGATACTCGCCGAGCGTGGTCCACGGCATCTCGAAGCGGAGGTCGCCCTGCTGGCGCAGTGTCTCCGCCCGCATCGCGTCGTTCACCGGGCCCATCGACTCGCCCTCGCCGAAGACCTCGAGGGTCACCCCCTGGCGGATGTCGCTCTGTGACCGCGGGTCCTCGATCAGCGACACCGTGGCCCAGCTCAGCATGTTGATGAACCCGGGGGCCATCGCCAGGCCCGTGACATCCAGCTCCTCGGCGCCGCGAGCCCCGCGGAGGTCGCCCACCGCGGCGATCGAGTCGCCCCGGATCCCGACGTCCCCGGTGATCGGGGCGGCACCGGTGCCGTCGTAGATGGTGCCGTTCCGGAGGATCACATCATAGGACTCGGCGGGGGCGCTGCAGGCGGCGAGCAGCAGGGCGCACAGGGTGCCGAGCGGGGGGCGGGTCACGGTAACCTCGGGGGGTGGGGAGGCGAGATTCGATACTACCGCGGCACCGGCGGCGGGGCAATGGACGGATGCACCGCGATCACCGCCTTGACCACCTCGCGCCGCTCGACGGCCTGGAGGGCCGCGGCGGCATCGGCCAGCGCATAGCGCCGCGACGCCAGTTCGCGCCAGGGGAACCGGTCCCCGTGGCGGGCGGCGATCGCGACCGCACGATGGAAATGACTGTAGTCGCTGCCCCAGCAGCCGCGGATGGTGACGTGCTTGCGGTTGACCTGCAGGTGCGGGTTGAGCGGGACCGTCCCGTGGTCGGTGTACTGGCCGACGACCACGACCCGCCCGCCGTCGCGCACCAGGTCGAGCGCCTGGACCACCGCTTCCGGGGCACCGGAGGCCTCGATGACCACATCGGCCCCGCGCCCGCCCGTGGCGGCACGGACGATCGCGGCCCGCTCCTCCGGTGGGGGATCGAGACCAAGCACCCTGGTCGCCCCCATCCTCCGGGCGAACGCGAGCCGGTCGTCGGGATCCCCGATCGTGATGATCTCGCCAGCCCCGCTGAGGCTCGCCAGCGCGGTCACCGACTGGCCGACCGGGCCGGCACCGAGCACGACGACACTCTCGTCCAACTGGAGCTGCGCCAGGTCCGCCGCGTGGAGTGCGGTGGTCAACCCGCATCCCCCGCCGATGAACGTCTCGGGGTCGAGGCCAGCGGGAATGGGCACCAGCTTGAGGCCGGGCTTGAGCCAGATCGCCTCGGACCAGCCGCCCAGCAGGCCGTCCTCGGCACCATAGGTGATGCCGTAGACCTTCCGGTGCGGACAGCGGGTGCTCTGCTTCCCCACCAGGCAGTACCAGCAGGCGTGGCAGGTCTCGTGGACGTCCAGGAAGGTGACGTGGTCCCCCTCGCGCACCGGCGCCCCCGCGATGTCCCGCAACGGGGAGCGCATCGCTGCCACGACCCCCACCGAGACATGCCCGGGAATGATCGGATACGGCACCCCGGCCAGCCTGCCGTGGTGGAGGTGGACATCGGTTCCACAGACCTCGGAGTAGAGGGTGTGGAGGAGCGCCGCGCCCGGTTCCAGCACCGGAGCAGGGAATTCGCGCAAGGCAATCGGCTGGTGGGGAGCCACCATGACGGCGGCGCGGTACATCGTCACGGGGAACTCCTCAGAACAGTTCTGCCAGGAGGCAGCGCGCGCTCCCCCCGGCCAGCTGCTCGAACGCCGAGAGGTCCGCATGCACCAGGCGCGCGGCGTCCAGCAGCTGCTCGCGCTGGGCGGGGGTGAAGGCCTGGTGGGCGGTGGTCGACATCGCCAGCAGCGCCTCGCCGGCATCGTTGACGAGGGCAAGGCAGTTGCCACAGTACGCCGCGGCCTGCGCCTGGGTGAGGGGGAGCAGGCTCCATCCCCCGGCGGTGAGGGACTGCTCGACCGTCCGGCGCTCCCCCGGGTCATCGATCCCCTCCAGCACAATGCCGGCGATGCCGTGGCCCAGGAACATCATGACGTTGGTGTGGTAGTAGGGCTGCCGCGTCGGGTCGGTCGCCGTGAAGGCGACCAGGCGATACCCGAGCTCTCGCGCCCACTCCTCCGCCAGGTGCCGGTCGGTGCGGGGTGAGAGCGCCGCGTAGGCCACCCCGTTGGCGTGGTCCAGGCAGAGACTCCCGGTGCTCTCCAGGTAGCATGCCTCCGCCTCACGAGGTGAATAGTCCAGCGCCCGCGGATAGCGGCCCCGCAGCAGCGTCACGATGTCCGCCCGCCGCTCGCGCTGCCGGGCTGCCGAAAGCAGGGGGTAGAGCACCAGGGTCGCGGGGTGGCCGTCGTGGGGAGGGTGGGTTGAGAACCAGTTGTTGCAGAACGGGGCGTCGGGCGTGGTCGGCAGGCTGCGGCAGACGGTGACGCAGACCCCGTTGCCCACCAGAAGGTCGCGGAACACCCGGTGCTGTGCACTGGCGGCCTCCGCCAGGGCGACCGCCTCGTCGGGATTCGGGGGCACCTGCCGCTGGAACGGGTTGGAGGCCGCCGTTTCCGGGTTGAACCGGAACCGGACCGGCTCGATCATGAGGACATGCGAGGCCGCGCGGATCACGGCCTCGAATCTGCCGGGTGGAGCTGGCGGAGGCAATGCCCACTGGCGGGTCCGGCCAGCGGTGCCACCATATTCCGTCATGGACAACCTCACCCACACCCTGGTCGGCGCGACGCTTGGCCGGGCCGGGCTGGCCCCCCGGACCGCCGGGGGCATGGCCGCCCTGATGATCAGCGCCAACATTCCCGACCTCGACGTCCTCGGGCTTCCCTTCGGCTGGAACCTCGCCTTCCGGCGGGGTGTCACCCACGGGGTGCCGGCCCTGCTCCTCTGGCCGATCGTGGTGACGGTCCTCGTCGTGGGGTGGTATCGGTGGCGGCGCCCCAGCGATCCGGCGCCCGATCCCCGCCAGCTCATGCTCCTGAGCGCGGTGGGTGCCGCCTCCCACCCGCTCCTGGACTGGTTCAACAGCTATGGCATGCGCTGGCTCATGCCGCTCCGGGACACCTGGTGGTATGGCGACACCTGGTTCATCGTCGACCCCTGGGTCCTTGGGGTCCTCGCCTTCGCGCTGCTGGGGAGTCGCCCCAACCGGGACGGGGTCCGGCCCCGCCGTCCGGCCCAGCTCGCCATGGCAGCGGTGGCCATTTATGCCGTGGTGATGGGCATCGGCTCAGCGGTCGGGCGCCGCCATGTGGCTGTTGAGCTCGAGCGGCTCGGCTTCGATCCTCCCCGCGCGATCATGGTGACCCCGGTGGCGGTCAACTCCCTGCAGCGACAGGTGGTCATCGACGACGGAGAGGCGTATCACCTCGGCACCCTTTCCCTCGCCGCGGGACTCCGGCTCGATCCTGCCGATCGCATCGTCACCGAGATGGCTACCGTCGATACGGCGGTGCTGGCGGCGGACCGGCAGGCCAGCCAGTTCCTCTACTGGGCCCGGTTCCCGTTCGCGCGTGTTCACCAGGAGGGGGATACCACGGTCACGCAGCTGGATGACGCCCGCTACAGCGACGGCAGCCGACGCTCGTTTGCCTGGACGGAGGTCAGGTCGCCAGCGCGTCGGTGATCAGCGAGGCGAGCGTGTGCAACTGGATCGCCCGCCGCCGGTGCAGCCGCTGGGCTTCCTCGATGTCGATCCACCGGAACCGGACGGTTCGACCCGGCTCGTGCTGGGCGAGTCGGCCCAAATCGGCCGAGCAGGTCACCGCCAGCTTGGGGTAGCCCCCGACAGTCGGACCATCTGCCATCAACACGATCGGCCCGCCGGCGGCCGGAACCTGGATGGCCCCGGGACAGGCTGGCTCGGAGGCATGGGTGGTCGGTTCGGTGGTCCGGATCTCGGGTCCCTTGAGCCGGTAGCCCATCCGGTCCGAGGCAGCCGCGATCAGCCAGTCGGAGTCCACGAGCAGTTCCCGGTTCTCGGTGGAGAACAGGCTCGCCTGGGGTCCGGCGGTGACCCGGATCGGGCCGTCACCTCCCAGCCCGAGCAGTTCCTCGGGCACCGTGAAGCCGGCGGGGGCCGCGGGGCTGGATGGCTCCCCCACCGGGAGGAAGTCCTCGGCCCGCAGGCGCCGGCCATGCAGCCCCCCGAAGCCCCCCCGCACATAGGTGGACCGCGATCCCATCACCGGATCGACCCCGATCCCGCCGTGGACGCCGATGTAGGCAAAGACGCCTGCACGGATTCGACCGATGACGAGTTCCTCTCCCGTCCCCGCCTGGTGCGGGGTGTGGAGGGCCACCGGCCGACCGTCCAGCGTGGCCTCCACCGCCGCCCCCGCCAGCGCGAAGGTCGTGGGTTGCTCGAAGCGCAGGGTCCCCGGTCCCAGCGCCCACTCCAGTCCCGCGGCACCGGCCGGGTTGCCGACCAGGAGGTTGGCCACCGAGAGGGCATGCCGGTCCATGGCGCCCCCGCTCGGCATGCCCACGGCCCGCTGGTCGGGCCAGCCGAGATCCTGGACCACCAGCCAGGCCGGCGCCCGCGGAACCGTGATCATGGTGCGGCCACCACGAAGCGGACCCGGTCGCCGGGAGCGAGGAGCGCCGCCGGGGTCCGGGTCGGGTCGAAGAGGGTGACCGGGGTGTGGCCGATCAGGTGCCAGCCCCCTGGTGTGTCCAGCGGATATACCGCTGTCTGCGCCCCCGCGATGGCCACCGATCCGGCGGGGATGCGCTTGCGCGGGGAGCCGTGCCGCGGGACGACCAGCGCGGGATCGAGCTCGCCGAGGTAGGCGAAGCCCGGGACGAACCCCAGCAGGTAGACCTGGTACTCGCGGGCGGAATGCCGGGCCACGATCTCCGGGATCCGCAGGCCGGTCTGCCGCGCCACCTCCTCGAGGTCCGGACCATCGTACACCACGGGGATCTCGTGGTCGGTACGGGAATCGGACGCGGGGTCGGGATCCCCGGCGGCCGCCGCGATCTCGCCGAGCCGGGCGGCCATCGCCTCGTAGTCGAGGTGCAGCGGGTCATAGAACACGGTGAGCGCAGCGTAGGCGGGGACGACATCCACCACCTGGGGCAACCGCGCCGCATGAATCGACCGGGCCGTGCGATGCACCAGCACATTCAGGTCGGGAGAGACGGTGGTGCCCCAGGAGAGGGTGACCGCCGACTCCCCAAGTGGGGTGATGGTGGGCAGTGGCCGGGTCACGTGACGAACGGGGCGATGGTGACCCCGGCCGATTCAAGGCGCTCGCGCACCGCGCGTACGAGGGCGACCGCGTGGGGGCCGTCGCCATGGGTGCACAGGGAGTCCGGCCGCAGCAGGCGACGGGTGCCATCGACCGCCACCACGTGGTGCTCCAGCACCATCCGCTGGGCGCGCTCGCCCACCAGGTCGGGGTCGTCGAGCAGGGCCCCCGGCTCCCCGCGCGGGAGCAGCGAACCATCCGGGAGGTAGGCCCGGTCCACGAACGCCTCGCGGACCCCGCGCAGCCCGGCCTCATCGGCCGCCTGCAGCATGAGGCTGCCATCGAGGCCCAGCAGGGCAAGGGCGGGGTCCACCGCGGCAATCGCCTGCGCCACCGCGGTGGCGGCCGGCCAGTCGCGGGCCAGGCGGTTGTAGAGGGCGCCATGCGGCTTCACGTACCGGAGCCGCGCACCCCCGGCGGCGCAGACGGCGGCGAGGGCGCCCACCTGGGTGAGGACCAGCGCCGCCAGCTCCGCCGGGCTGGCTCCCAGGTCGCGGCGCCCGAACCCCTCGCGGTCGGGATACCCCGGGTGGGCGCCGATCACGACGCCGCGGGCGTGGGCCAGGGCGACCGTCTCGCGCATGACCATCGGGTCGCCGGCGTGTCCCCCGCAGGCGATGTTCGCGGAGGTCACCAGGTCGAGGAGCGCCGGCTCCTGGGCCAGGCGGTAGATCCCGAAGCCTTCGCCGAGGTCGGCGTTGAGGTCGATGGTGGTCATGGCGCCCGGGGTGAGGGGTGCTGAATACTGTCCCGACGGCTGGTCGGGAGCAATACTTTGATTTGACAAATCAAAATATTATCTCCAGATTGGATCCCGTGCTCGATCCCGCCGTCGCCGCCGTGCTCGAAAGCCACGCCCGACTCGCCTCCGCCTGCGGGCGGCCGCCGGGAGCGCGTGCCTCTTCCGCCCGGTCCCTCAGCCGCCGGCAGGCCGCCATCCTGGGGCACCTCGATCGCGGGGTGCCGCTCCCGATCGGCGACCTGGCCCGGCGGCTGCGGGTCTCGGCCGCCACGGCCTCGCTCGCGGTCGATCGCCTGGTCCGACTCCGCTGTGTCCGCCGCACCCGCGATACCGCCGACCGGCGACGCGTCCTCCTCAAGCTCACCGCCCTCGGCGCCAACCTGCGGGCCGCGTTCTCCGACCTCGATCCGGCCCGGGTCGAGGCGCTGCTCAACCGCCTGGGGCCGACCGAACGGGCCACCACCGTGACCGCCTGCCGGCTGATCGCCCGGGTGGCCGCCGCCCCGCTGGCCGGCCGAAACGGGGAGGGGAAGGGATGACCGGTCCACGACACTCCCGCTACGGCTATCGCCCGCGCGCACGGGCCCGCACCGCCCGCCGCCTGGTGGGGGTCGGGGGATTGACGCTCCTGCTGCTCGCGGCGCTGGCGGCGATCGTCGCCGTGGTGGGTGGGCCGGTTCGGGAGGTCTCCCGGATCGTCACCCTGCCGGAGCCCCCGGACGTCGTCTGGCACGTCCTGACCGATGTCGACAACCTGGTCGCCTGGCGGAGTGGCGTGACCCGGGTGGAACGCCTCCCCGACCTTGGGGGCCGGCCGGCCTGGATGGAGTATCGTGGGTCGGCCCAGGAGGCGGTGCGCGTCGCCGAGGCCCGCCCGCCGCTCCGATTGGTGACGGAGCGGGTGAGCTCGGGAGGGGCACGCGCCTCCTGGCAATGGGAGATGGTCCGGACGGCGCGGGGCAGCCAGCTCACCGTGACCAGGCGGGTCACGGTGGATCCGCTGCTGCAGCGAGTGGCCTACGGGATCACGGGGCAGACCGGGCGCGAGGTGGATCAGGCCCTTGCCGACCTGACCGTGCGGCTGCAGCGGGCGTCCCGTCTGCGCACCACCGCGCTCAACCGCTAGCGGGAGCCTCCGGGGTGGCTGCCCGCGCCAGGCGGTCCCGCACCCCGGCCCACAGGATCTCGTCGGGAACCTCCTCGATGACGATCAGGTCGCACCCGAGGTCATCGAGCTGGTGCAGCGCCGCGTAGAGCGCCCGAGCGTAGCCGGCGGGATCGCCGGGCATCCGGAGCATGTGCCGGCCGGGGAGTTCCTCCTCCAGCAGCATGCCACCGACAACCTCGCCGGCCGCCTCGCGGCGCGCGACCTCGCGCGCCAGCGTGGCGCCTTCCCCGGCGCCGAAGAGGCGCACCCGGGCCCTGGGGGCATAGTGTCGGTCGAGCAGACCGGGCGAGAGCAGGGCCTCCTCCCCGGGACGCGGCGACGCCCGGCGATCGAGGCGGCCGGCGAGGGCTTCGATCTCCTGCTGGCTGATCGGCCCGGGGCGGAGGATCCGGGGCGCCGAGCCGGTCAGGTCCACGACGGTGGATTCGATCCCGACCCCTGTTGGCCCTCCGTCCAGGATCAGGTCAACCCGGTCGCCCAGGCCACGCCGGACATGCTCGGCGGTGGTGGGCGAGATCGCCGACGACCGGTTGGCGCTCGGCGCGGCGATCGGCATCCCCGCGACGCGGATCAGCCCCAGGGCCACCGGGTGGGCAGGGAGGCGCACCGCCACCGCCGGGGCGCCGGCGGTGAGGGTGTCGGGCACGTGCGGGAGCTTGGGCAGGACCAGCGTCAGCGGGCCCGGCCAGAACCGGGCGGCGAGGCGCTCCGCCGCTTCCGGCCAGGACCGCACCAGCTCCCGCGCCTCCTCGGTGCTGCCGACATGGGCGATGATGGGGTTGAAGCCCGGGCGTCCCTTGGCCGAGAAGATCCGGGCGATGGCGCGCGGATCCAGGGCGTTGGCCCCGACACCGTACACCGTCTCGGTGGGGAAGGCGACGAGGCCGCCCGCCCGGAGAATGCCTGCCGCCTCCGCCAGGACGGCGGGGTCGGGATGCTCTGCGGAGATGGGCAGGACGAGGGGCCCGGACATGGCCTGAAGATATCGTCCCGCCGCGCCGCCCGCTGGCCGCGGCGCGCCCGGCGTGCATCGGATCTGCACTGGGGCGTCCCCCCCACCACACAACCGACCTGGAGTTGCTGATGCGATCGATCGTCCTGCTCGCCGTGCTGGCCGTCCCCTGCGCCGCCCAGACCACCTCCTCGGGCGCCTTCGTGGTGACCCTGGGCAGGGACACCCTGGCCGTGGAGCGGTTCGAGCGGTCGGCCGATACCCTGCGCGGGGAACTCGTGGCCTTCAGCCCGACGACCCGGATCATCCGCTACACCCTGCAGCTCACCCGCGCCGGGACGGTCGTCAGCGGGGAGTACCAGGTGGTGCCCGGCGAGCAGAAGCCTGGCACCGCCCCGCTGATGGTGGCGCAGTTCATGCGCCGGGACACCGTGCTGACCAGCATCCTGAAGCGCCCGCAGCGGACCGACACCCTGACGGTCGTCGTTCCTCCGGGGACGGTCCCGATGATGTCCCCCTCCGTCGCGGCCTATGAACAGATGGTGATCCAGGCGTACCGGCAGGGCGGGGACAGCGTGGCTGTGGCCACCTACGCGATCGGATCCCGCGCTTCCGTCCCGAACCACGTGGTTCGCCGCACGGCCGATTCGGTTGGGGTGGAGTACTTCGGCGCCGACCACTACATCGCCGCCGATGCGGAAGGGCGCCTCCTGGGCCTCAATGGTGCCCGCACCACCAACAAGATGATGGTGGCCCGAGTGGACTCTCCCGTCGACATCGGCGCCCTCGCGGCGGCCGGGGTGGCGCGGGAGCGTGCCGGCGCGGCCACCGGTGCGCTCAGCACCCGCGACACCGTGCAGGCGAGCGTGGCGGGCGCCGAGGTTGTGGTGGACTACGGTCGTCCGTCGGTGCGCGGCCGGCAGATCCTGGGGGAGGTCGTACCATTCGGGGAGGTCTGGCGTACCGGAGCCAACCAGGCCACGCACTTCACCACGTCGCGCGACCTCCAGGTCGGGGCGACAACGATTCCGGCCGGGACCTACACCCTCTGGACGGTGCCCTCGCCCGGTGGGGCTGAGCTGATCGTCAATGCCCAGACGGGGCAGTGGGGGACCATCTACGATCCGTCCCGGGACCTGGTCCGGATTCCCCTCGAAGTACGGGAGGCCCGCGAGCCGGTGGAACGGTTCACCATCACGGTGGATCCGCAGCAGGGGGGTGGGGTGCTGCGCCTCTCCTGGCACACCTTCGAGTGGCGCCTGCCCTTCACGGTGCGCTGACCACCCCGCACCGGACCAGTGCCAGGGTCAGGTGCGGGTCGACCAGGTCGAAATGGACGGTCCGGGTGCGCTGGATCCACCAATCCTCGCACCCGACCGCGCGTGCCGCGATGAGGAGGCTTGCCTCGTCGACCGCCAGCAGGTGGGCGGTGCGCCGTCCGCGTGACTTCCAGATGTTCTCGTGCACCGCCACCCCGCCTGCCGCGGCCCAGGCCCGCGCCTCGCGCACCTCCCGGGTCGTGAAGTAGCGCCACCTCATCCTCGCCCCTCCTGCTTCATCCGCATCAGCTCGTCCCGCGCCGCTCGGCCGGCGCGGCTGCCGGGATAGCTCGCCGCGAAGCGGGCCAGCTCGGTCATCAGCCGGCCCTGCTGCCCGCTGGCCCGGTACAGGTCGATGAGGCCATTCTGGATGGCCGCCTGCTGGCGTTCATCGCATGGCCCCTTGCGCGCGTCCAGGTACCATCGCTCCGCCTCCGGCGGATTGCGCAGCACCCGGGCATGGAGGTCCGCGAGCCGGAGCCGGACGGCGGTATCCTCGGTGCCCCCGTTGAGCCGCGCCTCGAGCGTGGCGCGGGCGGCCTCGGTCTGGCCCCGTGCAATGAGGGAATCCTCGAGCGAGAACGACGGGCCTGGCTTGAGATTGCCGGCCCCGGACAGCACCTGGGTCAGCCCCTCGGCGGCACGCCCCACCAAATGATTCACCCCGAGCACCACACCACCGGCGAGGGGGATGTTGACGACCAGCGCGATCTGGAACGCCAGCGGGCTGATCAGCCCCTGCTCGCGCATCCAGAACGCCAGCACCCCAAGCATGATGACGGCGGTCGGGTAGAGCCAGAAGGCCGTGCGAATCAGCTGGGCCTGTTCAGCGCTGTCGCGGTCCTGCAACCGCCGCGGTCTCACTCGTCGCCCCGCATGCGACGATCGCGCTTGGTGGCTGAGCGTTCCTTCTTCGCCTTCAGCCTCCGCTCCTTCGAGGCCTTGGTGGGCCGGGTGGGCCGGCGAACCTTGGGCACCTTGAGGGCGGCTGCCACGACCGACTGGAGGCGCCTGGTGACCTCCTCGCGGTTCTGGAGCTGCGACCGGTGCGCCGCGGAGACGAGGCGCAGCCGCCCGGCGCTGTCGAGGCGCGGGCCCAGGCGTTCGAGCAGGCGGGTGCGTTGGGTCTCGGTCAGGCTGGGGCTGGAGGCCACATCCCACCAGAGCTCGATCCGGGTGGAGGAGGTATTGACATGCTGGCCCCCCGGGCCGCCAGACCGGCTGGCCTGGTAGCGGAACTCGGCTCGCGGCACGGCCAGCTGGGGGGTGATCGGGAGCAGGGACTCGTCGTCCATGCCCCCAATACTGCCCCGGGGGCCCTTCCGTCGCAATCGCTTCCGCTTCCCGGCGAAGCCGTTACACTTCCGGGGAGATGAGACTCTTCGCCGCAGTGCCATTGCCCGAGGATACGCTGGCCGAGGCCGGGTCGATCCTGGCGGGGTTCCGCGCCACCGCCTGGCCGGTTCGCTGGGTCCGCCCGGAGGGGCTGCACATCACCCTCAAGTTCTTCGGCGAGGTGAGCCCCGATCGCTTCGACACCATCGCCGAGATGATCGGCTTTGCCGTTGCCGACATGCCCCGGCTCCCCCTGTCGCTGGCCGGGGCCGGGGCCTTTCCGAGCCTTCACCGCCCCCGGGTGGTGCGGCTGGAACTGGCGGGGGACACCCATGGGCTGGAGCTGCTCCAGGATCGCCTGGAACGGGGGGGGCTCAGGATCGGGTTTCCTCCCGAGGGGAGGCCCTTCCACCCGCACATCACGCTCGGACGGGTCAAGGAAGGGCAGCGGCTCCCTCCTGGCGCGGCGGACCACCTGCTCGCGGTCGGCGCGCGAGCGGCCTTCGAGGCCGACCGTGTCGTCCTCTTCGAGAGCATTCAGGCCGATTTCGGTCCCACCTATGATCCCCGCGCTGAGTTCCTCCTCGGGGCATGACCGGCTGCATCACTTTTCCCCTGCGCCTGCTCTTCACCGTGCTGCTGGTCGTGGGCCTGGCCGCCGGCTGGATCTTTCGCGAGGACATCCTGGGCTTCGGGCGGCGCCAGCTCGGCCTGCCGGATCCGCCGAGCCGGGTCGGGGTACCGTCCCCCGGGGACCTCAGCACCGCCCGTGCCCGGATGGACTCGGTGGTGCAGGCCCGGGTTGACTCGGTCGTCCTTTCGCCAGCGGAGGTGGCCTCCCTGGTCCTCGACCGCCTGGCCCGGAGCCCGGCCGGGGCACCCGACTCGCTGATGGTGGAACTCGGGGACCGCGAGGTCACGGTCCGTGCCCGGGTGGCGACGGCGCCCCTCCCGGACGCGATCCGCAACCTGCTGGGCAGCGCACTCGCCGAGCGCGAGACCGTCGAGGTGGGGGGAGTCCTTGGCCTGCGGCGGGAGGGGATGGGGGAGTTCGGGATCCAGCGCGTCCGGGTGAAGGGCCTCCCGGTGCCGCGGGACCTGGTGGGCCGGTTGCTCGATCGATACCTGCCGGGGGTGGAGGATGCCACGGTGGGATTTGCGGTGCCGCCAGGCATCAGCGGCATCCGCGTGGCGCCTCGGGGCGCGGTACTCTATGGGCGAGGTCGGCGGTGAGTCACCGGGTCTTGATCATTGACGATGAGCGCGGCATCCAGCAGGCGCTCCGCCAGGTCCTCGAGTACGAGGGGCTGGAGGTCCGATTGGCGGCCTCCGGTGGGGAGGGGCTCACCATCTACCCGCAGTTCAAGCCGCACCTGGTCTTCCTCGACGTGAAGATGGCGGGACTGGACGGCCTGGAGACCCTCCAGCGCCTCCGGCAGCTGGATCCCGATGCGCTGGTGGTCATGATCTCCGGGCACGGCACGATCGCCACCGCGGTGGAGGCGACCCGGCAAGGGGCCTTCGACTTTCTCGAAAAGCCACTCGACACCGACCGACTGCTGGTCACCTTGCGCAACGCGCTGGCCCAGGCCGAACTCCGGGGCGAGAACGACCGCCTGCGCGGCAGCGGCCGGACCGGGCGGTACCAGATGGTGGGCGAGAGTGCGGCGCTTGCCGCGGTCCGGGAGGTCATCGCCCGGGTCGGGCCGACCAATGCGCGAGTGCTGATCACCGGCGCCAACGGCAGTGGCAAGGAACTGGTCGCCCGCGCCGTGCACGAGGCCTCGGAGCGACGGAACGGCCCGTTCGTCGAGGTCAACTGCGCCGCCATCCCCTCCGAGCTGATCGAGAGCGAGCTGTTCGGCCACATGAAGGGGTCGTTCACCGGCGCCTTCTCCGACCGCGCCGGCAAGTTCGAACTGGCCGATGGTGGGACCCTGTTCCTCGATGAGATCGGCGACATGTCCCTGGCGGCGCAGTCCAAGGTGCTGCGGGCGCTCCAGGAAGGCGTGGTGACGCGGCTGGGAGGCACCCGGGCCACCGAGGTTGACGTCCGCGTCCTCGCCGCCACGAACAAGGACCTGGCGCTGGAGATCGAGGAGGGGCGTTTCCGGGAGGACCTCTTCTATCGGTTGAACGTGGTCCCGATCGAGGTGCCGGCGTTGTGGGAGCGGCGGGATGACATTCCCGCCCTGATCGCCCACTTTGCCGCCGAACTCGGCGGGTCCTCGGGACGCCGGTTCGGCGACGACGCCATCCGCCTGCTTCGTTCCTGGCCGTGGCCCGGCAATGTCCGGGAACTGCGCAATGCCGTCGAGCGGCTGCTGATCCTCTCCGCCGGGCGGACCGTGACGGCGGCGGACGTCGAGCGCCTCCTGCCCCGGCAGCGCTTCGTCGATCCCGGCCCGGTTCCGGAAGCCGGGAACAGCGCCAGCCTGGAAAGCGTTCGCGAGGGTTCCGAGCGGGCCTACGTCCTGGCGATGCTTCGTGACAAGGACTGGAACATCACTGACGCGGCCAAGGAGCTGGGGATGCCCCGCTCCAGCCTCTACCGCCGGATCGAGAAGTACGGCCTGACCCGGGACAGCCAATGACCGATGCGCCGAGGGATTGGGACAAGGAACTCGCCGAAATCGACAAGCTTATGCGCAAGGCCCCGGCGCCTGCCCCGAAGCCGGCTGCGGCACCTGCGGCCCGGCTGCCGGCCGGGCCTGCCGCCCCCGCGGGTGGGGCCCCCGTTGCCGCCCGCCCGCCCACGGCGGGGGTCTCCCGGCGGGAACGGCTCGGCACCTGGTCGCGGGCCCTTGCCGGGGCCGTGCTGGCCGGCGCCATGACCCAATGGCCCTACGCGCACGGTTGCGGGGGCGGCCTCATCCTGTACGGACTGGCGGCTGCCGCGGTGATCATCGTCGGGGTCTGGGGGGCGACGGCCTCGTGGCGCAGCAGGAGCGCGGCGGCCCACCTGCTTTCGCTGGTCGTGACGGGGTGGGGGATCGGGCTGGTGGCCTCGGTGGTCCTGCCGCGGATCGGGTATGCGGCGGTGGCGCAGACCTGGCTGTGCCCCTGACGGACCGCGTCCAGCGGCTGAAACCACGACGCCCCGGCCGGACATTCGGCCGGGGCGTCTGGCTTCGGGGGGTGGGGATCAGAAGCTCGCGGTTACCGTACCGGAGCATACCATGGTCCCCGCATTGCAGACCTTGTAGGTCGCGGACGCGGTTCCAACGTCCACCCGGTCGGAGTAGCTGCCGTTGTTGCTGGTGGTGGCGATGATCACCCCATTGCGGTAGACCTCCAGGGACGCTGCCGACGACCCGGTCCAGCTCAGGTCGGCGAAGCTCCACTTCTTGTTGCCGCGGGTGGAGACGGTCAGGACGATCTGGTCCACGCCGCCGGAACCCGCCGTGACGGTCACGCTCCGCGAGGCCTGGTCGGTCGCACCGCCATCGTCCGTGACCGTCAGCACGACGGTGTAAGTCCCGGCCGCCGAGAAGGTGTGGCTCGGTGCCGGCCCGGACCCCGTGTTGGCGCTGCCGGAGTTGGGATCCCCGAAGGTCCACGCATAATCGACGATCGTCCCATCGCTGTCGGAGGATCCGCTGCCGTTGAAGCTGCAGGCCAGGTCCGTGCAACTCGGGGCAGGGAAGCTCGCCGCGGGGGGCAGGTTGGCCGGGCCGCCGCCTCCGGCCGAGAAGTCGCTGAACAGGAGCAGGTTGGGAGACCCGGTGCCGGGATTGCCTACCTTGCCGCTGCTCGCGCGGGCCGTGATCGCCGTGGTCACCTGGCCCGGAGCGTAGGTCGGAAAGGCCTGCAGGACGAGTGCGGCCACGCCTGCCACGTGGGGGGAGGCCATCGAGGTTCCACTGATCGTGTTGGTCGAGTTGTCGTTGTTCTTCCAGGCGGAGGTGATTCCACTGCCCGGGGCAAAGAGGTCGAGGCAGGTACCGTAGTTGGAATACGATGCCCGGGTGTCGGAACTCGTGGTGGCGCCGACGGTGATGGCCGCGGCGGCCCGGGCGGGGCTGTAGTTGCAGGCGTTGGCGCTGCTGTTGCCGGCCGCCACGACGAAGGTGATCCCGCTGTTCACGGCGCTTGCCACCGCGTTGTCCAGCGCGGTGCTGGCCCCGCCACCCAGCGACATGTTCGCCACGGCGGGGAGGGTCGCGTTGGCCCGCACCCAGTCGATGCCGGCGATGACCCCGCTGGTGCTGCCGGATCCCGAGCAGCTCAGCACCCGGACGGCGTGGAGACGGACCTGCTTCGCCACCCCGTAGGTGGTGCCGCCAACCGTGCCGGCCACGTGGGTGCCATGGCCGTTGCAGTCATCGGCGGAGCCCCCCGACGTGATCGCGTCAAAGCCTGGCAGGGCACGCCCGCCGAATTCGGTGTGGCTCTGCCGGATGCCCGTGTCGATGATGTAGGCATTGACCCCCGATCCATCGGCACCATAGGTATACCCACCGTCGAGTGGCAGGTTGCGCTGATCGATCCGGTCGAGCCCCCAGGTGGCCCCCGCCTGGGTGGTCGAGGTGGTCATTTCGCCATCGAGCTCGACGAATGCCACGTTCGGGTTCCGCCGCAGTCCCTCAACCGCCGCCGCCGGGAAGGTGCCGGCGAACCCCTTCAAGGCGTACTGGTAGGTGTGGCGCAAGGCGCCCCCGCCAGTGGTCGCCAGCTGGCGGGCCAGCCCTGGGGCATCGGTCACCGCGTCGTGGAAGACGACGATGACGGCCTGATCGGCTCCGCCGCGGGCCATCAGGGGAATTGCCGAGTCAGAGGGGGTGACAATCTCGCCGCACGCGGCGAGGAGGAGCACGAGGAACAATCCAACGGAAGGAGGGCGGCGCATGGGGTGTCTCCCTGCGGGGTGGGTACGCATGCCGGGGGGGGACGTCCCTACCCCGAACAGCAATTCCGGGGCCTGCCCGGGCCCGGCCGGATGCACCGGTTCCCCCCACGGTAGGACGCACGCCGGGCGGCGTCAAGCCGAGGCCCGGCGCCCTGTGTAGATTTGACGCAACAGATGTCCGATGATCCGGACTCGCTGTCTGCCCTGCCCAGCGATGCCCGGGCCGCGGCTCGACAGGCCTCCCTCCTCTCTTGCACGGGGCAACAGACTCCCATGGCAAAGACCTTCAAGAACTTCATCGGGGGCCAGTGGGTGGCCCCCTCCACCGAGACCTGGTTCGAGAACCGGAACCCGGCCGACACCAGCGACCTGATCGGCCGGTTCCCGGACTCCGGTCCGCGCGACATCGCCGCCGCCGTCGCCAGCGCCAAGCGTGGGTTCGCCCAGTGGCGCGCCACGCCCGCCCCGGCTCGGGGCGACGTGCTCCGCCGGCTCGGCGAGCTGCTCGTGAAGAACAAGGAGGCCCTCGCCGACGGCATGACCCGGGAAATGGGCAAGGTGCTCGCGGAAACCCGGGGCGATGTCCAGGAGGGGATCGACACCGCGTGGTATGCCGCCACCGAGGGGCGCCGCCTCTTCGGGCACACTGTCCCCAGCGAGCTGCGCGACAAGTGGGCCATGAGCTACCGGCGCCCGATCGGGATCGCCGGCCTGATTACCCCGTTCAACTTCCCACTTGCCATCCCGACCTGGAAGATGTTCCCGGCCCTGGTCTGCGGGAACGCCGTCATCATCAAGCCCAGCGAGGATGTGCCGCACGCCACCCATCGGCTGGTCGAGCTTCTGCTCGAGGCGGGACTGCCTCCCGAGGTGATCCAGCTGGTGCACGGCGGGGCGGCAGCGGGCCGGGCGCTGGTCGAGCATCCCGACGTACCGGTGATCTCCTTCACCGGGTCGACCGAGACCGGTTCCTTCATCGGGGAGACCTGCGGGCGGATGCACAAGCGGCTCTCGCTCGAGATGGGCGGCAAGAACGCGATGCTCGTCATGGCCGACGCCGACCTCGACCTGGCCCTCGACGGGGTGCTCTGGGGCGCCTTCGGGACCACCGGGCAGCGCTGCACCGCCACCAGCCGGCTGATCCTCCACAAGGGGATCCACGACCGGTTCCT
This sequence comes from Gemmatimonadales bacterium, assembly GCA_048499805.1. Classification (GTDB taxonomy): domain Bacteria; phylum Gemmatimonadota; class Gemmatimonadetes; order Gemmatimonadales; family GWC2-71-9; genus JAWXBA01. The sequence continues at coordinate 196,395 of JASNZF010000002.1, forward strand.
GAAGCGCCTCCGCGAGGCCACCGAGGCGCTCACGCTCGGTGACGGGCGCGCGGCCGGGACCGACGTCGGGCCGCTGATCCACGAGGCGGCGCGCCAGAAGGTCGAGCGGTATGTCCAGGTCGGGCAGGAGGAGGGGCTGACCGTGGTCACCGGTGGCAAGCGGGCGGGTGGGGCGCGGCTGGGGAAGGGGTGGTTCTACCGCCCGACCATCCTGGCCGGCGCCACCCCGCGTCACCGCCTGGCGCAGGAGGAGGTCTTCGGTCCCGTGCTCACCGTGCTCAAGGTCGGCTCGCTCAAGGAGGCGATCCGGGTCAACAACTCCGTCAAGTATGGCCTCTCCAGCTCGCTCTACACCCGCGACGTGAATGCGGCGTTCCGCGCCATGCAGGATCTCGACAACGGGATCACCTACATCAACGCGCCGACGATCGGGGCCGAGGCGCACCTGCCCTTCGGGGGCGTGAAGCAGACCGGCAACGGTCACCGCGAGGGTGGCTGGGAGGTCTACGAGTTCTATGCGGAGACCAAGGTCTGCTACGTGGACTACTCCGGCACGCTCCAGCGGGCGCAGATCGACAACTACGCCGAGTGACGTCCGTCACAGATGCTGCGCACCCCGTTGCGCGGCATCGGGACTCCGGGTAAGGTTCGACCACCCAGGCGGAGGCGAATGCAGATGCGGCCAATCCAGGTCGGTGCCGGACGGCGGGCACCCACCTTTGACGAGGGCTCCCTCGATCAGTACCTCCGGGAGATCAGCCGGTATCCGCTCATCAGCCAGGACGAGGAAGTCACCCTCGCCGCCGCGATCCGCGCCGGGGACGAGGACGCGCTCGACAAGCTGGTCCGGAGCAACCTGCGCTTCGTGGTGTCGGTGGCCAAGAAGTACCAGAACCAGGGGGTCTCCCTCTCCGACCTGATCAACGAGGGCAACCTCGGCTTGATCCGCGCGGCCCACAAGTTCGATGAGACCAAGGGCATCAAGTTCATCTCCTACGCCGTCTGGTGGATCCGCCAGTCGATCCTCCAGGCACTGGCCGAACAGAGCCGGATCGTCCGGGTCCCGCTCAATCGCGCCGGGACGCTGCACCGGATCACCCGGCGCAGTTCCACGCTCCTGCAGGAGCTGGGCCGCGAGCCGACGCCGGCGGAGATCGCCGAGGGGATGGACATCGAGATCGAGGAGGTGCAGAAGACCCTCTCCATCTCCCAGAACCACCTGAGTCTCGACGCGCCGATGACGCCGGGCGAGGACAACCGGCTGATGGACTACCTGGCCGACAGCCAGAACCGCGGGCCCGACGCCGAGACGTTCGAGCACGCCCTGTCGCAATCGATCGAGGAGGTGCTGACCACCCTGAAGGAACGTGAGGCCAAGATCCTCCGCCTCTACTTCGGCCTGGACAGCCCCGAACCGATGACCCTCGAGGAGATCGGCAGCCTCCTCGGCATCACCCGCGAACGCGTCCGGCAGATCAAGGAGAAGGCGCTCAGCCGCCTGCGCCACGTCAGCCGGGCCAAGGCCCTCGAAAGCTTCCTCACCTGAGTCCCCATGGCCACCACCAACTCCTTTGACATCTCCACCGGCGCCGACCTCCAGGAGGTCGACAACGCCGTCAACCAGGCCCAGAAGGAGATCGCCCAGCGATACGACTTCAAGGGCACCGACTGCACCATCGACTTCGATCGCGAGAAGGCCCTCATCAAGCTCCACGCCGATGATGAGTTCCGCATGGACCAGCTGGTCGACGTCCTGCGCACCAAGATGATCAAGCGCGGCGTGCCGGTGAAGAACCTGAAGATCGGCGAGAACGAGGCCGCGACCGGCCAGTCGGTGCGCCGCACCATCACCCTCACCCAGGGCATCCCCACCGACATCGCCAAGAAGATCCAGCGGGCGATCAAGGACCACGGCTTCAAGAAGGTCCAGGCCTCCATCCAGGGCGACGAGATCCGGGTCTCCTCCCCCTCCCGTGACGAGCTCCAGTCGGTCATGGCGTTCCTCCGCGGCGCGGACTTCGAGCTCGAACTCACCTTTGGCAACTACCGCAGCTGAGCGGGCGCGCCCGCGGGCGGCCCTCGCCGCCGCGTGCGGGGCCCTGCTGCTCTCCTGCGCCCACCTCGAACGCGCCGGCCCGGTGGCACCGCCGCCCCCCGAGGCGGTGCTGCCCCGGGTGCGCGTGGGCCTGGTGGTGGGCGAGTCCCGCGCCACCATCGGTGGTGGCGCCGCACTGGTCCTGACCCGGCCCGACGGGGTGCCGGTGGGGCGGATCCCCGTCGGCGCCACGGCCACCGTTGCCCTGGCCGGCCAGGAGCTTCGGATCCAGGTGCCGGGGGGCGTCACGCTGGCGCTCGATGCCGCCGTCGTTTCGGTCGAGGATACCGGCCATGTCCGGGTGGGCGATCGCGAGTATCGCGGGGTGCTGGACCTGCTCGTGGTCGGGGCCGGGCTCACCGTCGTGAACCGGGTGGCGGTCGAGGACTATCTCGTCGGGGTCGTCAACGCAGAAATGGGACGGCGCGGCCCGGAGGAGCTGGAGGCGCTGGCGGCACAGGCCGTCATCTCGCGGACCGTTGCCGCCCGTGCCATCGATCGCAGCCCGCAGCGCGGGTTCGACCTGCTGGCGACCGTCGCCGACCAGGCCTATCTCGGGGTCGCCGCCGAGCTCCCCCAGGGGGCCGACGCCGTGGCCGCCACCCGGGGGATCGTGCTGACCTCGGGTGGGGTCCCGATCGATGCCTTCTTCCACTCCACCTGCGGCGGGCGCACTGCCGACCCGACCGAGATCTTTGCGGGGGCCGGTGGACGGGGCTACCTGCGGTCGGTGGGCGACCAGGGCCCTGATGGCCGGGACTACTGCGCCATCTCGCCTCGCTACCGGTGGCAGGAATCGTGGACCGGGTCGGCCCTGACCGCCACCCTCCGCGAGACGCTGCGGCGGCCGGCCCTGGGGACGGTGTCCACCGTGGAGGTCGCCGCGCGCGGCGCAACCGGGCGGGTCATGGCCATCACCGTCCGGCACGCCGGCGGCCGGGAGTCGGTCGAGGGCGCCAACCCGGTGCGCCAGGTGCTGCGTCCGCCGGGCGGGGGTCTGTTGCGCAGCAGCCATTTCGACCTCCGGTCGGCCGCTGGCGGGCTGGTGGCCGAGGGCCGGGGTGCTGGACACGGGGTGGGGCTCTGCCAGTGGGGCGCCGTTGGGCGTGCCCGGGCCGGGGCCGGGTGGGCGGAGATCCTGGCTGCGTACTTTCCCGGTGCGGAACTCGCTCGCCTATATTGAGGCCAGGAGATTCTTGACCATGAGCGAACCAATCCGGCTGGGCATCATCGGCGCGGGGGCCATCGTGCAGGTGGCGCACCTCCCGGTCCTCAAGCGACTCAAGGGGATCGAGGTGGCCGCGATCTGCGACACCGACCTGCCCAAGGCCCGCGCCCTCGCCGAGCGGTACCAGGTTCCGGGGGTCTTCGACGACCTCCAGGACCTGCTTGCGCACGAGTCGCTGGATGCGCTGCTGCTCTGCACGCCCAACCACATGCATGAGCCCCACATCCTTGCCGGGCTTTCCGCCGGACTCCATGTCCTGGTCGAGAAGCCGCTGGCCATGTCGACCGCCAGCGCCCAGAAGCTCGTGCGGGCCGCCGAGCGGCGCGACCGGGTCGTCATGGTCGGGATGAGCCACCGCTACCGCCCCGATGCCCAGGCGATCCGGCAGTTCGTCCTCAACGGCGAATTGGGCGAGATCGACAGCGTGCGCGGCAGCTGGCACGTTGCCCGGCCCTCGCGCGCCCAGTTCGGCTGGCGGCAGCGGCGGGAGCAGGCCGGGGGCGGCGTCATGCTGGACCTCGGGCTCACCGTCCTCGACCTGGCGCTCTGGCTGGTCGGCAATCCCCGGCCGATCCGGGTCAGTGCGTCGCTCAGCCGGGCGGGCCGCGGGGAGCGTGCAATCGAGCAGTCGGGCAGCGCGTTCGTCGTCTGCGAGAACGATCTCGCGATCTTCCTCGACGTGACCTGGCGCAACATCGGCGACGGCGAGCGCTTCGGGGTCGGGATTCGCGGCAGCAAGGGCAGCGCCGGGATCAACCCGCTGCAGGTGTGGAAGGAAATGCACGGGATGCCGCACGATGTCTCGCCGACCGGGTCGGGAAGCCGGGAGAACCCCTACACGGCGTCGTTCCGCGCCCAGTGGGCCCACTTCATGGCCGCCGTCGCCGGTGCGGCCCCGGCCCCGCCGCTCCAGGACCACATCGTGCTGCACGAGGTGCTCGAGGCCATCTACAAGTCCGCCGAGACGGGACGCGACGTCCTGCTGTGAGCGCCCCCACCCCGTGGGCCCTGGTACGCGCGGTCCTGCTCGGCAGCCTCGTGGCCGCGGGGCCTGCCACGTCCCAGGTGCCGTCCCCCATCGCCCCAACCCCGGTGACGATTGCGCTGGTGACCATCGGCCCTGGCGCCGCTGCCTGGGAACGGTTCGGCCACAACCTCCTCCGGGTCCGCGGCGGCCCGGAGCAGCTGGACCGGGTCTGGGACTGGGGGCGCTTCAGCTTTGACACCGAGCGGTTCTTCATCCGCTTTGCGCAGGGAGACCTCCGCTACTGGATGCAGGGCGCGGACGGGGCAGGCACGGTGGCCTGGTACGCGAACACCGGCCGCACCATCCGGGAGCAGCACCTCGCCCTGACCCAGGACCAGGCCACGCAACTGCTCGACTTCCTCCGGTGGAATGACACCGACGAGCATCGCTACTACCAGTACCACTACTACAACGACAATTGCTCCACCCGGATCCGGGACGCCCTCGACGCGGTCCTGGGTGGGGCGCTCCGCGCGCGCACCGATACCGTCATCACCCCGTGGAGCTATCGCCAGGCCACCCAGCGACTCAACCAGCACAACCCGTTGCTCTACTTCGGTCTGACGACCCTGCTGGCGGGAACCACCGACCGGAAGATGACCGGCTGGGAAGAGATGTTCCTCCCCGCCGGACTCGAGCGCTGGGTGCGGGAACTCTCGGTCACCGATGTCGCGGGCGTTCCGGGACCACTGGTGGCGTCGGAGACGATCATCGCCGAGGGAGGGCGCTTCCCCCTGCCGGACACGCCGGGACGGTGGTGGCCCGGGTTCCTCGCGGTTGGAGCGGCGATCGGGCTTGCCCTGGCTGGCAGCGGACGGACCCGGGACCGCCTGGGCCGGGCATTTCTTCCATTGGCCGCGGGCTACACCTTCGCGGCAGGGTTGCTGGGCCTGATCATGGCGCTCCTCTGGTCGGTGTCGGGACACCAGGTCGCCTGGCGCAACGAAAACCTGTGGCAGTTCAACCTGGCGGCCCTGGCGCTGCTCCCGCTGCTTCCGGCGGGGGCCCGGGGCGCGGGCCCCAGGGCAAGGGCAGCGCTCCGGCTGGGACAGCTCATCGTCGGCTGCTCGGTGCTCGGAGTCGTGCTGAAGGCCCTGCCGGGGTTCGCGCAGCAGAACTGGGACGTGATCGCGCTGGCGGTGCCGGCCAACGTGGGACTGCTGGTCGGACTGATGGGGCGGGAGAGGTCGGCGGTGGGAGGCGAGAGGGAGTGAGAGGTAAGAGGTAAGAGGTAAGAGGTAAGAGGTAAGAGGTAGGAGGTAGGAGGTAGGAGGTAAGAGGGCAGGAGGAAAGCGGATGGGGCGGCCCGGCATCTCCTGATGCCAGACCGCCCCATTGGACTTGGCGTGGGTGCAATCGCCCGGCACCATGCCACAGTGTCGGGCTGCTGCCAGCCTCCGGCGTCTACGGCCGCTCCCGCAGCTTCCGAAGCCCCTCGCTCGCCTCCGCGTATGCCGGGAACGCCCGCAGGGCGCGCTCGTAGAACTCGATCGCCTGGAGCGGTTCCCCGCGGTCCTCGTGGTAGAGGCCGCGGCTGTAGAACGACAGTGCCTCGGTCGGGATGTCGCGGCTGGCCCGGGTGCTCGCCGCGGCCGTGACCGCTGGGAGCTTCGGGTCGGCGGCGATGCGCTCGGCCACCGACTGGATCAGCCGATAGAGATCCTTGCGATCGCGGAATCGCGGATCGCTCCGGTGCACACTGAGGATCTCGCCCGTCTCGACATCGATCAGGCGGGCATCGAGCCGGAAGTCACCATAGAGGTCGATGTAGGTGCCCGCGATCATGTACCGGGCGCCCACCAGGCGCCCGACACGCGCGGCGGTGGCCGCATCCACCCGCCCCGAGGCCGCCAGGTTCTGCTCGTCGAGCACCCGCTGCGTCTCGGCGCGATCCACCAGTCGGACCCCGGGACGGCCCGACAGCTCACTGATCAGCATCCCGGCAATGCCCCGCCGCAGCGCCTCGAGGTCGTCCTTGTCCCGTCCGTAGGAGCCGCCGTTCTCGAAGGGGAGCACCGCCACCCCGGGCGCCGAGGCCTGCGCCGACAGCGGCGGCATCGCCACGGGAAGCAGGGCGGTCGCAGCCATCAGGCTGAGCATCAGTCGTCGGTTCATTGCCACTCCCGCTCAAAGATCCAGGGTCAAGCCATCCGCGGCCGCGATGATCACCGGGCCGCCGGTTCCCGCCACGCGCCGCTGCGCCTCCGCAAGCCGTCGGCCCAGGGTCGCATCGTCCGCGTCCGGGTCGTGATGGAACAATACCACCGTCCGGCATCCCGCATCGAGTCCCAGCTGGGCCGCCTCGCTCCCGCTCGAATGGCCCCAGCCCGATCGCGCGGGCAGGATCGCCTCGGTCCAGGTCGCATCATGGATGAGGACGTCCGAGCCGGCCACGGCGTGGACAAGGGCCTGACGCTGTGCAGGATGCATGGCGGCGAGCTCATTGTCGGTGACGTAGGACACACTGCGGCCAGATTGGCAGGTGACCCGGTATCCCAGGGTTCGGCCGGCGTGGGCGAGCGGGAACGCCAGCACCTTGAAGCCGGCCTGGACGGAGTCGCCGGGTTCGAGCGGCAGGCACAGCAGGCGGGCGCGAGGGGGCAGCGGCCAGACCGCTGCGGTCAAGAGCCCGCTGATCACCGACTCCAGGGACGCCGACGGCTGGTCGGGCCCCAGGATCCGAACCTCCGCGGCCGGATCGTAGAGCGGTGGGAAGAATGGCAGCCCCCCGATGTGGTCCCAGTGGAGATGGGAAAGGAGGATGGTGTGGTCGTGGTCGGCTTCGGACTCCCCCAGCGCCTGCCCCAGCCGCCGGATGCCGCTCCCGGCATCGAGCACCAGGCGCCGGTTCCCCTCGGTGACCGACACACAGGCGGTGGCCCCGCCAAACTGGGCCGTGCCGGCGCCACCCACCGGGATCGATCCCCGGGTCCCCCAGAAGGTGAGCTGCCCGCGGGGGATCTCAGCCACGCTGGGCGGCCAGGCGCAGCGCCCCCCGATCCAGGAGCAGGATCTCCCGACGGCTGACCCGAAGGATCTCGCGGTTCACCAGGCTGCGCATCGTCCGCGATACCGTCTCGCGGCTGGCACCCACCATCTGCCCGATCGTGGCATGGGTCAACCGGCGGGTGATCCGTTCGCCCCCCTCCTCGTCCGCCAGTTCCAGGAGGAGGTTGGCGATCCGGCCGTTCACATCCAGGAGCATCAGACTGGCGATCGTCTCGTCGGCCCGCCGCAGCCGCCGCGACAGCTCCCGGAGCAGGCCGATGGCCACGTCGGGGCCGCTCCGAAGCCGGGCCTGGAAGTCCTCGCGGCGGAGCTGCAGCAGGGTGGCGTCCGTCATGGCGACGACGTGGGCGGAACGCGGTTCCTGGTCGAGCAGGGCCATCTCGCCGAAGAAGGCGCCCTCCGTCAGGACGGAAAGGATCACCTCCCGGCCATCCTCGTGGATCAGGACCACCTTGACCTGGCCCGAGGCGATCAGGTACAACGATTCCCCGGCATCGCCCTGGGCCAAGATCATGCTGCCCCGGGGGTACCTCCGCTCCCGGAGGAACGGGGCGAACGCCTCCAGCTCCGCTTCGCCCAGGGAGGCGAGCAGGGGCACTTGGCGAAGGACCTCGACGGGTGCGACCATGATGATCCGGGTTCGGGAGGATCCGGACGATAGGGCGTCCGGCCGCCTCCTGTCAATCGGGAGTCGGCCGGGGTCGATGCGCTGAGGGGGAAGGCCACGCGGGTCAGTGGCGGTCCTCCGCTCCGGCAGGGAAGGCCCTGTCATCCCCCAGGGCGGAACCTGGACCCGAGGAGACCCCGCCAACGTAGGCCTGCGCCGCGCCATGGACGTACACCAGCTCCCCCCCGGAATGCCCCACCCGGATCCCCATCGGGACGAGGGCGAGGCTCGCTGCCGTGGCGATGGCACGGCCGACCCCGCCGAGCCGGCCGGGGGCGAAGCCAAGGAGGGTGGTTGCCAGCACGAGGACGGCGGTTGCGAGGAACTGGTCCGCCCGGGCCTCGTGGCGGGAGAGGGGGGATTCGCTGGACAGGACTGCCTCCACGCGTTCCTCCTCCTGCTCGCCGGTGGCGACGGCGAGCCAGGACGTTGCCACCAGGCTGACGGCAAGGACCGCCGCCACCAGCCAGGAGGGCCGTCGAGATCCCGACCGACGGGCCGCCAGGAAGGCCCCCAGGGTGGCAATCGGAACCAGGATGGACAGGACCACGGGGAAGTGGACAATCAGCGGATGAATCGGGTCGGGGACCATGGTATTCTCCAAGTTGTGGGGTGCGACCAGCTAGCCGGCAACTTGGGGCTTGCCAAGCCCGCCCGCATCGTCCATATGGTCCGGCCTCGGTGCCAGATGGGGTATCTACGTCATCCGACGGAGGGGAATTGGTGACCAACCTGGACGAATTCCGGCCCCAGCTGGTCGTCTGGCTGCTCCTCGTGATCGTGGTGGTCGGCGGGGTGGCGGATCTCCTGCTCGACGCGCCCGCGCGGGCGCTATCGGCGCACGTGCTCCTGGAGGTGGTCCTCGTCGTTGCCAGTGCCGGTGGGGCGATCTACCTCGGATGGGGGTGGTACCGGACCCGGAGGGCGCTGGGCACGCTTCGCGAGGATCTGGAGGCCCAGGATGCCCGGCGGAAGGCATGGCGGACGGCCGCCCGGCAGGCGCTGGAGGGACTCGCCCTGGAGGTGGATCGCCAGTTCAGCGACTGGGCGCTCACCCCGGCGGAGCGTGAAGTTGCCCTCATGCTGCTCAAGGGGTTCAGCCTGGCCCAGATCGCCCGGCTGAGCGACCGCAGCGAGCGGACCGTTCGCCAGCACGCGATCGCCGTCTACCGCAAGTCCGGGCTGGCAGGTCGCGCCGAGCTGGCGGGGTTCTTCCTCGGGGACCTCCTGCTTCCGGCTCCCCAGGCCCGCCCCGACCCGGCCCGGTGACCGCCCTCTTGCGCAATCGGCCGGGACTTACCATATTTGGGGCTGTGATCACTGCCCGTTCTGGGCAAAAGGTTTCAGGGGACGCGTCTAGGGGATCGGCGTTCAGCCGGTCCCCTTTGTGTTCTCGATCACAAACGCGGGCGGCGGGTGCTGTCCACTGTGGAAGCCGATAACATCATTTTCCAGGAGTAGGACAGAATGAGCACCACCGGCACCGTGAAGTGGTTCAACGACGCGAAGGGCTTTGGCTTCATCACCCCCGAGAACGGCGAGAAGGATTGCTTCGTGCATCACTCCGCCATCCAGGGGACTGGCTTCAAGTCCCTCAGCGAGGGCGATCGCGTCCAGTTTGACATCGTGCAGGGCCAGAAGGGTCCGGCGGCGGAGAACGTCGTCAAGCTCTAAGGACTGCGCCCCCAGGGGCGTTGTACCGCAACACGCGAACGGCCGCCCCACCGCAAGGTGGAGCGGCCGTTTCGCATCCGGCCCCTGGGAAGCCGGCTACCAGGTCACATGGCGCTCAAGGCGCGCCACTTCCTTGGCGTCCACGTACTTCCCGATCTCCCTGCGGAACTGCTCGGCACTGACCCACGGCCGGTATTCCTTGAACTCCCGGACCATCCGGGCCCCGACCCCCGGAATCGTCATCATCACCTCATCGGTGGCGGTGTTGATGTTCACCGGAACGAAGACGTACTGCTCGAGCCGGGCGACCTCGGCGGCGTCCCAGTACTTGCCCATCTCCCGGGTAAAGACCGGCAGGCCGGCGTACGGCCGGTATTCCAGGAACTCCCGGGCGACCCGGGGACCGCTGCCCGGGATCATCAGGATCTCCTCGCGTGGGGCCGCGTTCAGGTTCAGCACCACGAAGATCCTGACGTACGCCTCCTTGCGCTGCTCCGGGGTCAGGGCCTGGCGCGCCAGGAAGGCGTCGAGCGCGGTCTGGCTCAGGAACGGCCGCTCGGCCAGCAGCGACTTGACGATGGCCGGGGTCAGGTGTGGCACCGCCAGCAGGCTGGCTTCCGAGGCGGTGTTCGGATCCATCACGGTCACGCTCTTGCCGACCTGGGCGGCGCTGTTTCCAGCCACCAGGAAGAGCCCGAGGAGGGTGGGGGTCAGGGTGCGGAGGACACGCATGCTGCTACTCCTTTTTGGGGGATGAATCAGTGGTCAGGAGGGCGGGATGGCGGTAGGTCCACGCCAGCCCGATCAGCCCGAAAAGGGCCATCGAACCGGGGGCAAGGGCCGGGAAGGCCCCCGTCATCGTCTCCTTGAACAATTCCAGGCCGGCCATGCCGGGGTACATCTCCAACTCGAACTCCATGTTGCCGCGATAATGCAGCAGCACCCCGGCCAGGCCGGATCCGAGGTACAGAAACATGAGCCACTGGAAGGCCCGGACGGAAACCGCAGACCGGGTCAGGGCATACCACGCCACCGCCAGCAGCGCGAGGGCGAAGAGCCCGAGTGGGACCAGCTGCCAGGGGTCCTCCACGTGGCCGAGGAGCAGGAGCTCGGCGGCCGTGCCCAGGCTGCCCAGCAGGAACAGGCCGAGCAGGGCCGTGCGCAGCGCGCCGGCGGTGCTGGCCGCGGCGAAGGTCCTGGAGGGTGGGCTCGTCGGCATGGGGAGTCGAGTCATGGGTCGGCAACAGGGACGTCGCGAGGATGCAATTGTTAGCCAACCATGGCCGTGCCCGGCCTATTCCGGGCCGCTCCGCCGGGCGCGGATCACCACCCCGGCTTGCTGGTTGACGAGGTAGAAGATATCACGGGCCGCGTCACGCAGCAGCAGTCTCGCCCCCGGAGCCTCGGCCACCGCCAGGCGCTCGCCGAGGCTGCCGTCGTTCGCGATCCGGACCAGGACGGCGGTCCGGTCCGCCGGTTGCGCCAGGAGGAACCAGGCTCCGGCGTCGTCGGCGGCGCCGGAATAGGCCATCAGGTAGGCGAAGACCGCCCCGGGCTGTTCCGGATCCGTGTTGGCGCGAAAGAACTCCTCGCGGAGGGGAGCCAGCTCCTCGGGGGGCAGCGTCGCCGTGGCCAGGACGCGGCCGTCGGCGGCATGCCGCTGGAGGACTCCCTCGGTGTGCAGCGCAAGCCAGATGTCGCCATTGGGGGCGCCAACTGGCAGGACCACGTTCCGGAACACCTCGGGGATCTCCCCCTCCCGGATCGCCCGCTTGATGGCGGCCGGGTCCAGCCCCTGGTCCGGGGTTCCCGTGCTGCTGCCGTATCTGGCCAGGCGCACCCCGTCGCGGCTGCGGCGTGTGGCCAGGGCACTGTCCTGGCCATAGGTGGCCAGCAACGCCTCCCCGGTCGGGAGCAGCTCGAAGGGGCCAGCCAGGAGCTCGGGCGCAAGTTCCAGGGTGCCCAGTGGGGCCCCGGAGCTGGCGAAGAGCTCGACCCGGCTGTTTCCCGCCTCGATGACGGCGATGGTATCGCCCATGGCGGTCACGCCGATCGGCTGCACCGGGCGGCCGGCCGCGGTGGCTCCCAGTACCAGCTGCCCCGGGGCGCCCCCGTCCGGGCCGACCAGCCAGACGGTGCCGGCGATCACGTCGGCCAGGGCGAGGCGTCCATCGGGGAGGACGGCCCCTCCCGCCAGTCCTTGGGAGGGGAGGTTGGCAGGTGAGGCGATGGTATCGATCACCAGGCCCGCAGTGGTCGGCTCCGGGGGAGCCGAGGCATTGCAGCCGACGGCCAGGATGACGAGGAGCGGGCGGGCGCAAGATGGCATCGGCATCGGCATCGGAGATCCGGGGGAGGCGGGAGACGGGCAGCGCAGGACGGGCGGGGCGATGTCGGGAAAGATCGCGCCGGAGCGGTGGATCTGGAAGGCAAGCCTGCCCCGGACCGGCGAACGCTCGCTATTCGGTCGGCACGACCGACTGGACCGCCTCGAGCAATGCCGCGGTCGAGAGCGGCTTGTTGAGGACGCGTTGGATGCCCGCCTCGGCGAGCTCGACCATCGCAAACTCCTGCATGTAGCCGGTGATGAGGAGGATCGGGATCCCTGGCCGGGCGGCGGTGACGGCCCGGGCGAGCTCGAGTCCGTTCAGCTTTGGCATCGAGAAGTCGGTGACCACCAGGTCGAACTCCATCGGTGCCCTGGTAAACCGCTCCAGCGCCTCGGTCGGGTCGCCCACGGCCGTCACCTGGTGTCCCGCCGCCACCAGCCGGCGCTCGCCGATCGCGAGCAGCGACCGCTCATCGTCGACATAGAGGACGCGGGCCCCTCCCAGGGCACGGGCCTCGCCACGGAGCGCCTCGCCCTCATCGGCATGCGCCAGGGGGTCGGCGACCGGGAGGAGGCAAGCTACCATTGTCCCCTCGCCCGGGGCGCTCTCCAGCCAGACGGTCCCCCCCATCTCGTGGATGATGGCGTGCACCATGCTCAGGCCCAGGCCGGTGCCCTGGCCCGGTCCCTTGGTCGTGAAGAAGGGCTCGAAGGCCTGGGCGATCGTCTTGGCGTCAATCCCGCATCCGGTGTCCCGGACCTCGAGGCGGACGTAGCTCCCCTCGTGCAGGGTTGGGTGGCTGCGCACGAAGCTGTCCCGGGCGTAGAACGGCTCGATCTGGATGTGGAGCACCCCACCGCCGGCCATGGCGTGCGCGGCATTGGTGGCGAGGTTCATCAACACCTGCTGCAGGGCCGTTGGGTCGCCCAGCACCGGTGGGAGCGCGTCGGGCTGGGCCAGCCGGATTTCGATGGCCGCAGGCAGGGTGGCCCGCAGGAGGCGGAGCGCCTCCGGGACCGCTTCCTGCAGCGATACCGGCACCTTGTGCATCGGTTCCCGGCGGCTGAACCGCAGGATCTGCTGCACGACCGCCTTGCCGCGTTCCGCCGCCCGGAGGACTTCGCGCAGGTCCTCCCGTCGCGCCTCAGGGTCGGCCTTCCCCTCCATCGCCAGTTCCGCAAACCCCACGATCATGCCGAGGATGTTGTTGAAGTCGTGGGCGATGCCGCCGGCCAGCCGCCCCATCGCCTCCATCTTCTGGAGCTGGCGGAGCTGCTCCTCGAGCTGCTGGCGCTCCCGGATGGCGGCGATGCGTGCGGTGATGTCCACGATCGACCCCAGCACCACGAGGCCCTCGTCGGTCGCGATCGGGTTGAGGCCGATTTCCACGGCGAACTCCGACCCGTCCTTGCGCACACCGTGCAGTTCCCGCCCCGTCCCCATGGCCCGGGCCTGGGGGTGCCGGAAGAAGGCCTCCCGGTCGATCGGGTGGCCCCGGTGGAACCGCTCGGGGACCAGCAGCTCGATCGGCTGGCCCAGCAGTTCCTCGCGGCTGTAGCCGAACAGCCGCTCCAATTCCCGGTTGACAAGCACGATGCTGCCCGACGCGTCGACCATGACGATGCCGTTCGGCGAGGCCTCCACCGCTGTGCGGAACCGTGCCTCGGCGAGGCGGCGGCCGGTGATGTCCACGATGGCGCTGATGACGTAGAGCCCGTCCGGGGTGTCCACCGGGGTGAGCCCGATCTCCACCGGGACCTCGGTACCGTCCTTGCGCAGGCCAAACAGGTCCCGGCCCGCCCCCATCGCGCGGGTATGCGGTTGCGAAAAGAACGATCGCCGGAATCCCGGATGCGGCGAGCGGAAGCGCTCCGGGACGAGGAGCTCCACCGTCTTGCCCAGGAGTTCGGCACGATCGTACCCGAAGAGCCGCTCGATCTCCCGGTTGACCAGGACGATCCTGCCATCGGTGTCGATGACCAGGAGGCCGCTGGGGGCCGATTCCACGGCCGCCCGTAACCGCGCGGATTCCGAGGACCTGGGATCGGGTTCCATGCCTGCCCTCCTGGGACGGCCGACCCGATCCCCGGCAGGGCGGAGCGGATCTGTAGAAAGGAATCTTCATAAATCATAGCGGTTGGATCGGTCGGGGCCAAGGCCGCCCGGGTCGGGACAGCGGGGTGGCGCGGGGATTGTCGGTGCCGCTATATTTCGGGGTTCCGCGCCCTTGGGGTACCAGGGATACGCGGCCGAACCCTGAGAGGTATCCGATGAAGCCGAACCTGCATCCGTTGTACAAGACGGTCACGGCGGTCTGCGCCTGTGGCAACTCGTTCGAGACCCGCTCGACGGCGGACTCGATTCATGTGGAAGTGTGCTCGCTGTGCCACCCCTTCTACACCGGGAAGCAGCGCCTGATGGATACGGCGGGTCGGGTCGACCGGTTCCGCCGGAAGTATGGCGCCGAGGGCGCACCCGCCGCCGGCCCGAGCTGACCGATGGAGGCCCGACTCCGCCAGGCGCTGGTCCGGGCGGAGGAGGTGGCCCGGGAGCTCTCCGATCCGGCCACGGCGGCGGACACCAAGCGCCTGACGGCGCTGGGTCGTGAGCATGCCCACTTGGCCCCGATCCTGAAGCTGGCGGCGCAGCTGGCCCAGTTGGAACGTGAGCACGAACAGGCTCGGGAGATGGCGCAGGACGCCGATCCCGAGCTTGTTGCGTTGGCCCGCGAGGATCTGGCCCGCCTGCCGGCGCAGATCGCCGCGGCCGAGGCGGAACTGCGCGAGCTGCTCCTCCCCCGCGACCCGCTCGACGACCGCGATGCCATCCTCGAGGTGCGGGCCGGCACCGGTGGGGATGAGGCGGCGCTCTTTGCGGCGGACCTGCTCCGGATGTACACCCGCTTCGCCGAGCGCCGCGGGCTCAAGGTGGAGGCGCTCCAGCTCAGCGAGGGCAACATGGGTGGGGTGCGCGAGGCGATCGTGGTCGTGCGCGGTCCCGACGCCTTCGGCCTGCTGCGCCGGGAATCCGGGGTGCACCGCGTCCAGCGGGTGCCCGCCACGGAGACCCAGGGTCGGATCCACACCTCGGCCGCGACGGTGGCGGTGCTGCCCGAGGCGGAGGAGGTGGACGTGCGGATCGATCCCCAGGACCTCAAGATCGATGTCTATCGGTCCTCGGGTCCGGGCGGGCAGAGCGTCAACACCACCGACAGCGCCGTCCGGATCACCCACCTCCCGAGCGGACTCGTGGTGACCCAGCAGGACCAGAAGAGCCAGCTGCAGAACAAGATCAAGGCCATGGCGGTGCTCCGGGCGCGGTTGCTGGACCGGAGGATCGCGGAGCAGGAGGCGGCCCGGTCGGCGGAGCGGCGGGCGATGGTCGGTACGGGGGATCGTTCCGCGAAGATCCGCACCTACAACTTCCCCCAGAGCCGGTGCACGGACCACCGCATCAACCTCTCGGTCCACAACCTGTCGGCCGTGATGGAGGGGCACCTGGACGAGGTGGTGGACGCCCTCCGCCTGGCGAGCCGCGAGGAACTTGAACGGGGCTGAGCGGCCGCCCTCGCTCGGCGACCTGGTGGCTCGGGTGGCCGGCACCCTGGCGAGGGCCGGCGTTCCCGATGCCCGGCGCGAGGCCCGGCAGCTGGTGGCGGCGGTGTCGCACCGCTCCCCCGGCGATCTCCTGCTCCGGGCCGACGACCCGGCCGACCCGTCCCTGGTCGGGTCGTGCGACGCGCTGGCTCTTCGACGGGCCGGCGGTGAGCCACTCGCCTACCTTTCGGGGTGGGCTGGCTTCCGCAACCTGCTCCTCCAGGTCGATCGCCGGGTCCTGATTCCCCGGCCCGAGACCGAGGGGCTGGTCGAGCTGGTGCTCCGCGCCGTCCCCGCCGGCCGGGTGGCGGACATCGGGTCGGGCAGCGGGTGCATTGCCCTGAGTCTGGCGCAGGAGGGCGATTACGGACAGGTCGTCGGGGTCGAGCGCTCGGCGGCGGCGCTCAGGGTGGCCCGGGCGAACGCCGACCGGCTCCGCCTGCCGGTGACCTGGCTCCGGGGCGACCTGGCCGGGGCCCTCGCCCCCGGGTCCTGCGACGCGGTGGTATCGAACCCTCCCTACCTCACCCAGGGGGAGCTGGACCGGCTCGATGGCTCGGTACGGGACTGGGAGCCCCACGAGGCGCTGGTGAGCGGCGCGGATGGCCTGGAGGCGATCCGCCGGCTGGTGCGGGAGGCGCACCTGGCCGTTGTGCCCGGGGGCCTCCTGGCCCTGGAAGTGGACAGTTCGCGTGCGGCCGACGTGGCCGCGCTGGCGCGTCGTTCCGGCTGGACCGACGTCGCCGTGATGGAGGACCTCTTTGGGCGGGACCGTTTCGTGACGGCCCGCCGGGAAGCCAAATCATGATCGACGAGAAAGCGGCAGACCTCGGGCGCCAGATTGGGCAGTCGCCGGAATTCCAGGCGCTCCGCCGCGCCGAGACCGCATTGCGGACCGATCCCGACGCAGTGGCGTTGCTGGACCAGATCCAGTCGCTGGCCCGCGAAGTGGACCAGGCCGTGGCGGGGGGACAGATGCCCGACGAATCCATCACCCAGTCCTACGAGACCGCGGTGCGCCAGCTGGAGCTCAACCCGACCGGCCAGGCCTACGTGGTGGCGCGGGCCAATTTCGAGAAGCTCATGGCCCGGGTGAACCAGGAGATCAGCTCCGGGATGGAAAAGGGCGCGACCAGCAGCATCATCACGCTGTGAACGCGGGGGCCGGTTGCTTCGTCGTACTGGAGGGCCCGGAGGGATCGGGGAAGTCCACCCTCCTGGTCACCCTTGCCGACCGGCTCCGCTCGGCCGGGCATGATCCGGTGGTGGTGCGCGAGCCGGGCGGGACGCCCGTCGCCGAGGCGCTTCGCGGGGTGCTGCTCGAGCGCGGCCGGGATTGGAGTCCGGAGGCGGAACTGCTGTTCATGGTGACGGCTCGCGCCGACCTGGTGACCCGGGTGATTCGCCCGGCCCTGGCCGAGGGCCGGGTCGTCCTGAGCGACCGGTTCGATCTCTCGACCCGGGCCTATCAGGGGGCCGGCCGCGGGGTCCCGGCCGATCGCCTGGAGTGGCTCAATGGGGTGGCGACCGGGGGGCTGGAGCCGGACCTGACCCTGGTCCTCGACCTGGATCCCGAGGCTGGGCTGGCGCGGCAGGTGGCGGCCGGCAAGTCGCAGGATCGGCTGGACCAGGAAAGCGTGGACTTTCACCGGCGCATCGCCGAGTTTTACCGTTCGGCCCGGGGACGCGGGATCCTGCACCTGGATGCCAGCCAGCCGGCCGAGGCCCTGGCCCGGGCAGCATGGGACGCCGTGGAGCGGGCAGTGGCGGCGGCAGGTGCGGCCTAGGTGGGCGGTTTGACAATGGCACCACTGGGGGGTTGATGCGGCGTCGGGTCCTGGCTGTCGTGGTCTTCGTACTCACGTTCCTCGGCGGGGGGTGGCTTCTCCGGCGGGGCATGGACCCCGTGGCACAGCCCCCTCTCGACAGTAATCGTCTCTTCGAGCAGGTCTTCAGTCACGTCAGCCGATACGCCGTCGATTCGCTGAACGACGATGACCTTTACCGCCGGGCTGCCGAGGGCCTCCTCAGCGAACTCCCCGATCCCTATTCCGCCCTCCTGGTCGGGTCCGAACGGTCGACCCTGACCGAGCAGACCTCCGGCAACTACGTGGGGATCGGCGTGCAGGTCGACCTGCGCGGCGGCACCATCATGGTTGTCAGCGCCTACCCCGACTCCCCGGCGGACCGGGCCGGGATCCGGACCGGGGATCGCATTGTCGAGGTGGACGGCACCTTGGTGAGCGCCAGCGACCTCGGCGAAACCGCGCGCCTGCTGCGGGGAGAGCCCGGGAGCAAAGTGGTGGTGCGCGTGCGGCGGGCAGGGGTGGACGGCCTGCTCTCGTTCGAGGTCACCCGGGCGGAGGTGCACCGCCGGGCGGCCTCTGCCGGGATCCTCTACGAGGGCGGGGTGGGCTACGTGGCCCTCTCGCGCGTTGCCGAGCGGTCGGCGGAGGAGCTGCACCACGTCATCGATTCGCTTCGCGGCATCGGGATGCAATCGCTGGTCCTCGACCTGCGCGGCAACCCTGGCGGGCTGTTGGAGGAGGGAGTGGCCGTCGCCGAGCTCTTCCTCGATCCCGGGGTGTCCATCCTCGAGACCCGCGGCCGGACGACGTCCGTCCAGCAGCGGTACGTCGACCAGCAGCCGCAGCCCTGGGCGAACCTGCCGCTCGTGCTGCTGGTCAATGAGGGTACGGCGAGCGCGGCCGAAATTATCGCCGGGGCGCTGCAGGACCATGACCGCGCCCTGGTCGTGGGGCAGCCAACCTACGGGAAGGGACTGGTCCAGTCGGTCTTCGGGCTGGAACAGGGGGCTTCCCTGCGGCTGACCACCGGGCGGTGGTACACCCCGAGCGGCCGTACCATCCAGCGCCCGGACCGCGGCGCCGGCCCCGTGAACGGGGTGGCGATGGTCCCATCCGACACGGTGCCGGAGTTCCGGACCCCGGCGGGGCGCGTGATCAAGGGTGGCGGGGGAATCGTCCCCGATGTCGTGGTGCAGCGCGATTCGCTCCCGCCGGAGGAGCGGGCCTTCCTCGAGGGACTCGGGAGCCGGCTGCCAAGCTATCGCAACGCCATCACCACCCTGGCCCTGCGGGTGCGGGAGCGAGGCACCGTGACGTCGGCGGACTTCGTGATCACGCCCGCCCTGCGGGCCGAGCTGGTCGCCAATCTCGAGGAGGCCGGGATCCACCTCGATGCCGCGGCCCTGCGAGGCGGGGCGGGCGTCCTCGACCGCGCGCTGGGATACGAGATCGCCCGGTACTCCCTCGGGCGGCCCGCAGAACTCCGCCGCCGTTCCCGTTACGACCGCCAACTCCAGGCCGCCTTCACGGCCCTCCGGGCTGCCCCCTCCCGGTTCGCCCTCCTGGGCCTTCCCGAGCCCTCCGCACCCGGCAACGAACGCTAGCCCCGGCCCTCACGCCACCGTGGAGGCTGGGCCTCTGGCCGGGGCGGGTTCGCTGCCCCTGTCCCACTACTGGACGATGACGCGAACCCCGTTTGGTGGGGTGAACCGGAACGTGGATGCTGGCACCGCCTGATTGGTCTGGATGCCGGAGAGGACCAGGGTGCGCTTGGCGCCACTGGTCTCCTGGATCTCGATCCGGCGGGGCAGGCCATCGGCCTGGTCAAGCCAGACGGTCACCGCCGTGAAGGGCAGGGAGGTGGAAAGCGGGGTCATCGCAACCACGTCCGCCGGCCGGCCGGCTACTGGCTCCACGCGAAGGAAGGTGCTCCGGTAGCGCTCGGTGGGGCGATCCAGGATCCAGGCCACCACATTGACGCCGTAGACGGGGTCGCTGGGGATGGCGACCCGGATCACCTGTCCGGGTGCACTGCTCGGGGTATAGATCCAGGCGTGGGTCCCGTCGAGGGTGATGCGGTCCCCCGCGGGGTCGCTGAAGACCATCGCCAGGTGATTGTTCCCCGCCTGGATCAGGGTGCCCTTGCTGTCGAAGTCACCGATCATCCGATCCGAGATCGTCTGGGTGAACTGGGCGCGGAGGGAGGTCAGGTTGCGATAGACCTGGCCGGCCCGGCCGACAATCCGGGCGGCGTCCTGCGCCGCCACCGGTGTGCCCCAGAGGCCGACGAGGACCAGGGCCACCGCGCCGTGCCGGAAACGGGCGCGAGCCCGCGGTGATCCCTGGGATGCCTGTCGCATGGCCATGCTCCTCCTGCGGCCGGGGGAGACGTTGGCCGCCGAAGGTACGACGCCGCATGCGCCCGGGTTGGCACAAGCTGGCCCCGGCACGGCCCGCATCAGGCGACGGCGGCGTGGCTGTCGCCGAGCCGGACGCCCACGATCGTGGAGACCCCGGGTTCCTGCATGGTGACGCCATAGACCGCGTCGGCCGACTGCATGGTGCGCGGGTTGTGGGTGATCACCAGGAACTGGGTGCGGTCCTTGAACTCGTTGAGGAGGGTGGTGAACCGGCCCACGTTGGCGTCGTCCAGCGGCGCGTCCACTTCATCCATGAGGCAGAAGGGGCTCGGCTTGGTGAGGTAGATCGCGAAGAGCAGCGACGTGGCCACCAGGGTCCGCTCGCCGCTGCTGAGGAGGTGGATGCGCTGGGTCCGCTTGCCCCGGGGCGCGGCGTGGATCTCGATCTCGCTCTCCAGCGGATCCTCGGCATCGGCCAGGCGCAGCTCGCACTCGCCCCCGCCGAACAGGGTCTGGAAGACGTGAATGAAGTGGGTCTGGATCGAGGTGAAGGTCTCGAGGAACATGGTGCGAGCGGTGCCGTCGATCTCCTTGATCGCCTGCAGCAGCGACTGCCGGGCCGCGACCAGGTCGTCCCGCTGGGTGGTGAGGAACTCCAGCCGCTTCGACTCCTCGGCGTGCTCCTCCATCGCCAGCGGGTTGACCGGGCCGATCGCCTCCAGCGCCTCGACAACGCGAGTCGCCTCGGCCTCGAGCAGCTCCCGTTCGAGGTCGAGCAGCTGGGCGCTCTGGGCCAGCTGCTCCAGGGGTGCCTTCCACTCCGACTCGACCCGGTCGGTGATCAACCGGCGCCGACCGGTGGCCTCGCTCAGGTCGAGCTCCAGCTGGTGGAACTCGTTGGTCTGGAGGTCGAGGCCTTCCCGTGCCGCGCCGGCGGCCTGCTCGGCGCGCTCCAGGGCCGCGTTCGCAACCCGGAGCTGTTCCTCCGCGGTGGCGGCGGCGGCCTGCGATTCGACCAGGGCCACCTGCCGCTCGGCCCGGGACTCCTCCCACTGCGCCACCTGGGCGCGCAGCGTCGCGGTGTCGGCGTCGAGCTTCTCGATTTCCGCCGACAGGGCGAGGGTATCCCGCTCCGCCCCGGCGATGGTCTGGTCCGCCCGCGCCAGGCGCTCCGCGGCCGACTGGACCCGGGCGGAGATGTGGGCCTCCTGCACCTGCCAGTGGACCCGGGCCTCGCGCGCGGTCTCCTGCTCCATCTCGAGCTCCCCGAGCTGCCCGCGACTGGTTCCCAGCGACTCCTCGAGCCGGGCGCCAGCCAGCTCGCACTCGGTCAGCCCGACGTCCACTTCGCGCAGACGCTCCTCCGCCCGGGCCAGACGCTCGCCGATCCGGGTCAGGCGCGTCTCGGCCTCGCCGCACTCCCGGGTGAGGTTGCCCACCAACCGGGTGGCGTCCTCGCGGGCAGCGATCCCCTGTCGCTCCGCCTCGCGCGCCTGCGTCAGCTCGTGCCCGGCGGCCAGCGCCGCCTGCTCGGCAGCCGCCAGGGCGGCCGTCGTCTGCTCCAGGCGCGCCACCACCGCAGCCAGACCCGTGGCCTGGGTCTCGGCGTCGGCGGTGACCTGCAGCAACTCCGCCCGCCGCCGGAGCGGCCCGCTGGCCCCGGCGGAGCCGCTCAGGACGATCGCGCCGCTCGCCCGGCGGAACGCGTGGCCGCCGCCGTCGAGCACCTCGGAGCCATCGAGCAGCAGGCGGACCCAGCTTGCTGCCGGCCCCTGGGCGCGCAGCCGCTGCTCCAGGGGATGCGAGCTCAGGGCCCGGGAGAGGCCAGGCTCCCCTGGCAAGAGCACCAACGTCCCCGCGCCCGAGTCGGCGTGCCAGGCCTGGATGGCGCGGGCGTCCTCGGCCGAGCGCACGACGACCGCGTGCATCCACTCTCCCAGCAGGCGCTCGGCCAGCTCGGCGTCGGAGCGATCGGTCGAGACGAAGTCGCTCAAGGGGCCCAGCACCGCATCGCCGAACTGCTCCCGGGCCGCCATCAGGGCGGCGGCTCCCGGCGCCAGGCCGACCCGGTCGCGCTCGAGCTCCTCGAGGGCCTGACGCCGCGCCACCAGCTGGGCAACGGCCTCCTCGGCCTGGCGCCGGGCGGCGCGGTCGGTGGCCTCCCGCTCCCGGAGTTCCGCGACCTGGTGACGGGACTGCTCGGCGGCGGCCGCCGCGGCCTGGGCGGCGAGGCTGAGCTGCTCCGCGTCGAGGGCAGCGGACGCTCGGCGCGTCTCTCCCTGCTCGCGCTCCGAGCGGAGGTGCGCCAGGTGGGCCTCCTCCTGGGACGCTGCGTCTCGCAGCGCGGTCAGCTCCGATTCGAGCGCGGCCCGCTCCCCCTCCAGGGTCCGCAGCCGCTGGGCCTGGCGCTGCAGCTCCTCCTCGAGGCCGCGGACCTGGGCACGATGGGCGGAGAGACGCTCCCGCACCTCCTCCTCCGTTGCCGCACGCGCCTGCAACTCCCCCTGGATCTGGGCCCGGGCGGTCTCGGCGTCCGTCCGCTCGACATCCGCGGCGGTCCGCTCGACCGAAGACTGCTGGAGCCGCACCCCGGCCTGCACGCGCTCCTCCTCTGCCCGCACCCGTCGCTCCGCGGCATTGCCGAGTCGCTCGGCAGCGATCCCGAGATCGCCCTCGAGCCGGCCAAGTGCCAGCTGGAGCTCACTGACCCCGTGGACCTGGCGCGCCCGCTCCTCTTCGGCCAGCAGCCGCTCCCGCATCAGGCGGTCGCGGTCGGCGATGAGGTCCGTCAGGGCGGTTCGCATCCCGGGGAGGTTGGCGGCCAGCTCCGCGTGCCGGGCGCGCATCCCACTGACCTGCTCGTCCAGCTCCGCCAGCAGGCGGGTGGCCAGGGTCACCTGGAGCGAGAACTTCTCCTCCATCAGCCGGGCGTGGCGCTCGGTCTTGCCCTTCTGCCGGGCCAGGCTGCGGATCTGCGACTGGACCTCCCCGATCAGGTCCTCGAGGCGCTGCAGGTCGGTCTGGGTCTCCTCGAGGCGGCGCTCGGTGCTGTGCTTGCGGTCGCGGTAGAGCCCGATCCCGGCGGCCTCCTCGAACAGCGAGCGGCGCTCGTCGGCCCGGTCGGAGAGGAGGAGGTCAATCATCTTGGCCTCGATCACCACGCCCGCGTCACTGCCCATGCCGGTACCACGCAGCAGGTCCTGGATGTCGCGGAGCCGGACCGGCGCCCGGTTGAGCAGGTAGTCGCTCTGTCCCGAGCGGGACAGCCGGCGGGTGATGACGACTTCCTGGTAGGCGATCGGCAGGGTGCCATCGGCGTTGTCGAGGTAGAGCGAGACCTCGGTCACGTTCACGGGGCGGCGATGCGCCGACCCCTGGAAGATCACGTCCTCCATCTTGCCGCCGCGCAACAGCCGCGCGGACTGCTCGCCGAGGACCCAGCGGACGGCGTCCGACACGTTGGACTTGCCACAGCCGTTCGGGCCCACGATGGAGGTGACCCCGGCATCGAAGCTGAGGCTGACGGTGTCTGCAAACGACTTGAAGCCGGAAAGCTCCAGCTTGGTGAGCTTCATGCGGATAGATCCTGGTGGCCGTGGGGCGCCTGGCAGCGCGCTGCTGTGCTGCCGGAAGGAGCGGAAAGATACTCAGGCGGGGCCCCCGGATCGAGGGGCCGGGGAGTCAGCGACGCGTGGCGGTGGGCGGGTCGACGAGGACGAAAAAGGGCCGTCCGAGCTGGCGGCCGGCCTCTTCGGCCCGCTCCCGGCTGGGGAAGGGACCGATCACCACCCGGTAGCCCTCATCGGCAATGACCGGATCCCGGACCGACGCGGGGTGGCCCGCGGCGGAGAGCTGGCGGGCCAGTTCCCGGGCCCATTCCGGGTTCTGGGAACTGCTGACCTGCAGGTAGACCTGGGGTTGGGGCGCCAGGGTCACGGGCGGGATGGCGCCGAAGACCAGGGCGCTGTCCTGGACCCCGGACGCCTCTTCCACCGATGCCTGCGCCGCCACGACCCGATCCGGGGGAACCCAGGCGATCAGGGTCCAGAAGTCGGCAGCCCCGTCCCGGATGGTGCCCCGGCGTTCGGGGGTCGCGCCGGTGAGGTCCCAGCTCTCCACGTCGGCGCCGCGCCGGAGGATCAGGTGGGAGGGGCCGGCGACGGTGGGGAGGTCGCTGTCCCAGCCGGAGGCGAACCGGGCGGTGATGCGGTTGACTGTCGCGTCAACCACCCACAGGGAGTCGTGCGCCTCGGAACGGAGGAGCACCCAGCGGCCGGTCGCGTCGGGCCTGATATCGGCCACGGGCGACGAGAGCGGGATGGTGGCGACCACGTCCTTGGAGAACCGGTCGACCACGACGACGTCCCCCCGGGTGCGCCCGACGTAGAGGCGGTGCCCGGAGGGGCTGAACGCCACCACGGCCACCCCGCCGCCCAGGCGGATCGACGCGGGGCGCTCACGGGCGTTGTAGTCGAAGAAGGCCAGCACGGTGTCGGCGGCGATGGCGACGAGGTCACCCCAGAGGGTGGCGGCGGCAGCCCCGGGTGGGGCGGGAAAGCTCTTGGATTCGGCCTCGGCGCTGAGGAACACCACCTCCGGCTCGGCGCCGCTGGTCACGGCGACCAGCCGATCGTTGAGGGCGCCGAAGAGGTGGCTTGGTGGGGCGGGGAGCGGCTCACGGAACCGGGTGGGGGTCCGACGGTGCAGGTGGGTGATCCGTCGCTCCTGGTCGATGGCGTAGATCGAGCCATCGCCCGCCATGATCGCGCGAGTCACCCCCCCCAGGATGCCGCCCCGGAAGGCACGACTCTCGAGGTCCAGCGCGACGAGGTTCCCCGACGAGTCGACGGCAAAGACCAGTCGCTCGTCCAGGTCCGCCCCCAGCGGCCGCCGGAGCGGCGCCATCCGCTCACTGGAGGTCCACCCCGTCGCGGAGAGGTCGGCCGGTTCGTACGCGGCCGCCGGCCCCCCCGCACGCGGCAGGCGCAGGAGCGACGCCGGGCCGGCCAGCGCGGGGAGCGCCTGGGGGGGAGGGGCATCGCCCCCGCCGCAGGCCATCGCGGCCAGCAGGAGGAGCGCGGGGCGGGCTCCGCGGATCCTCAGAAGGCCGGGCTCAGGCTGAGGGTCCACAGCCCCTTGATCCCGGTGCGTCGCTGCGGAATCGAGTAGTCGAGCCGCAGGATGAATGCTCCGAGGAGGTTGGTGCGGGCCGAGGCGCCCAGGGTCTGCAGGGGGACCCGGACCTGGGCGGGGTCATCGCCGGGATCGCGGCGCCACTTGACGGTGCTGGTCTCGTTCCAGACCATGCCGATGTCATAGAACGCCGCCAGCTCGAGTCCCGGCGTCAGGCCGGGAATGAACACCGGCAGGTGATAGCGGATCTCCGCGCTCGCCACGCCGACCTGGCTGCCGATGAGGGCATCGAACAGCCGGCAGTCGGTGGCCGCGTCCGGGTTGTCGAAGCCGCACTCGTTGCGGTTGTAGGAGCCATAGGTGTGCCCGCGGATCAACTCGGTGGAGCCGCCGAAGACGTTGAACAGCCCCGCGTCCCGGCCGAGTCGCCCGAAGTAGAGCACCCGGGTGGCCAGGGTAAACGGCCCCACGATCGGGTCGTACCGGCGATAGTCGGCCAGGGCCTGGGTGAACTTCCAGCCGCCGAAGGTCTGGGAGAGCTCGAACCGGGACCGGCGCCCGATGAAGGCTCCGAAGTAGTTTGAGAGGGAGTTGTCGAACACCAGCGCCACCCGGGGCTGCACGAATTCGGTGGTGCCGAGGCTCTGGGTGATCAGTTCGGCGGGGGAGGTGGCAAAGCCCGTCACCAGGTCGAACGGTTCGACAATCTGGAGGATGTCGTCCTGGACCTGCACCAGGTTGGTCCCGAGTTCCACCCGCTGGAAGCGGCTCAACGGGTAGGAAAGGTCTGCACCGAACTGGCGGTAGACAATGCGCCGGAGCTGGGTGACGAAGGCGCCCTCCCGGCCATTGCCGGCGTCAATGAAGCTGCCGTTATAGAAGAAGTAGGGGGTCTGCGACAGCGAGGCGGCCCAGTTCCAGCGGCGAGTGAGGTTGACGTATGCCGCCAGGAACTGGGTCTCCTCCACGCGGCCGTTCAGCGAGGCCGCGAAGACCGCCTGCTTGTTGCCGAGCATGTCATCGAGGACGATTCCCGCCTGTCCCGTGACCCCGTTGCCGAAGTTGTCCCGGACGTACCCGATCGTCGGCTGCAGGACCTGAGCGGGGCGCAACTCGGTCCGGTAGTCGCGGAAGACGAACTCCGAGGTGTCCGGCACCCCGATGTCCGAGGCCTGGAGGATGTTGGTCACCTCCAGCGGGAGGCCCAGGGCGGAGTCGGCCACCGCGCCCAGCTGCCCGGCCGGCCGGAACCCTTGGGCGCCGCGGTAGACGGTCCCGCCGGCCAGCACCTGCGGGGGCGGCGCGGCGGCCACGGTGGGAGTCACCACGCCGGGGACCGGGGGGGCCGGGCGCGCTCCGGCGGGGGCCGCCCCGGCCCCGGCACCGGCCACCACCACACCCCGCTCCGCCGCGATTGCGCGCGGGTTGGCGAGGGTGTAGACGTCGTAGTCGGAATCCTCGAAGTACACGAACGCCAGACGGTCGGAGCCGTGCGACCAGCTGAGCACCGGGCTGAGCGGCGTGATCCCGCTGACGCCGGTGTAGAAGTCGGTGATCCGGGTCGTGACGTCGCGATCGAGGTCGTGCAGGTACAGGTTGTTGATGCCGTTGCGGTCGGACACGAACGCCACGGTCCGCGCGTCGGGCGACCATTGCGGACTGACATTCTTCCCGACGCCCATGCCGTCGGGCAGCGATACCTCGCCCGAGGCCAGGTCGAGGATCCCGATCCGGTAGTTGCCGACGGTCAACCGCTGGAAGTCGGTGCCCGGACCGCGATCGGTGGTGAAGGCGATCGCGCGCCCGTCCGGCGACCAGCTCGGATGGAGCTCGGTGTACCGGTCGTTGGTCAGCCGGCGCAGCCCGGTCCCGTCGGTGTTCACGATGTACAGGTCGGCGAGGCCACCCTCCAGGCCGGTGAACGCGATCTGGGTGCCGTCCGGGCTCCAGGTCGGCGTCAGGGCGCCATTCAGGTCCAGCTCGATCCGCCGGACCTGCTTGTTGCGGCGCGGGTCGACGATCACCAGGTCATCCTTGCCGCCCCGCTTGGCCGCGAAGGCGAGGTACTGGCCGTCGGCGGACCAGGCCACCGAGGAGCTGATGAAGCGGTAGGTCTCGTAGTTGCTGCTGTAGCTGGACTGCAGCAACCGCCGGATCACCTTGCCGGTGTTGCCATCGGCCAGGTAGAGGTCGACGAAGTAGAAGTCCTTCTCGCTGAAGTACGCGACCAGCGACCCGTCCGGCGAGAGGGCGGGGGCGAGGTGCCAGGTGCCCTCCGACAACTCCTCGGTCAGGAGCGGCTGGGCGACGGTCCGGGCCTTGACTCGGGTGCCCACTTCCGGCAGGTACTGCTTCTGGACCGCGTCGCTCCACTGCGCGACCAGCTGCTCGAAGCTGAGGCCCGTGACCCGGCGGACGCTCCCCTGCAGCCCGTCGCCCAGGGCGCCACGGGTGATGGACCCGATCGCCTCGTCCCCCCACCGCTCGCCGATATACGCCACCAGGGCGTGCCCGAACCGGTACGGGAAGACCCGGGTGAAATCCTGGGCCTTGGGCAGCTTCCCCTCGAGGGCGGCGTCGCGCAGCCACATCGCCGTGTTCGGGTCTACCGGCCCGAGGGAGAGGTACTCCGCCATCCCCTCGCCCCACCAGAGGGGGGCGTTGGCCTGGAAGATCCCCTGGATGCCCGCCGCCCCCCGCCCCCGGGACCAGATGTCGAACTGGAACTGGTGCACCATCTCGTGCATCAGGACGTGCTCGTTCTCCCGGTACGACCCGGTGAGCGGGAAGACGTTCCGGTGGCGCAGGAAGTCCGTGAAGCCGCCAGTGCCCTCATCCACCTCGCCGTAGGTGGTGTTGGTCTGCTGGAACTCCGAATGCGAGGCGTAGACGATGATCGGCTTGCGGTCGGTAAACTGGTGGTTCAGGATCCGGGAGAGACGCGTGTAGGCGCGTTCCGCCTGCCGCGCCACATCCAGCGCCGCGGCCCGCTCCTCGGCGTAGTAGTGCACGTCGAAGTGCTCGGTCTGGATGATGGCCCAGTCCGGGTGGGCATACTGCACCTTGTTCCGGCCGAAATACTGGGCCTGCAGCAGCGGCGGCGCCGCCGCAATGAGCATGAGGAGGATGCCGAGGCGGCCAGATCCCTTCATGATCCGCACTTCCTTTCCGGGTGTCAGGGCCCCTCGAAGATGACCGGGGCGTCGTCCCACAAGCGTTCCAGGCGGTAGAAGGCGCGGGCCTCGGGGTGGAACACGTGGACCACGAGGTCCACGAAGTCGAGGAGCACCCATCTTCCCCCGGAGACGCCTTCCACGTGGTGGGGACGCACGCCCCGCTTGCCGAGCTCGGCGACGACCCGGTCGGCAATGCCCCGGACGTGCCCTTCCGAGGTTCCTGAGGCTATCACAAAATAGTCGGTCGCATCCGAGACCGGACGCAGGTCCAGCACCTGCAACCGGTTGGCCTTGAGGTCGTCGGCCGCCTCCACCACCCAGCGGAGGAGGTCGGGGGAGCCGGCCGGCAGCCGCTCAGCGACCATCGGCTGACGCGCCAGGGTGGTCGGGCGCCCCGTCCTCGACCTGCCAGAACACCGCCCAGGCCCCCGGGCCGACGTGCGTCCCCAGCACCCCCGTGGCCAGCGAGACGAAGCAGTCCCGGGGCTGAAACGCCGCCACCAGGGCGTTCCGCACCCGTTCTGCCACCTCCGGCGCCTCGGCGTGGGCCACGCCGAAGCGGACGACCCGGGGTCGCGGAGTCAGCCGCTGGTCCAGGAGCGCCAGCACGCGGGTGACGAGCTGTTCCCGGCCCCGGACCCGGTCCACCGGGACGATCTTGCCGTCGGCGTCGAGCGAGAGGATCGGCTTGACGTCCAGCATGCCACCGAGCCAGGCCTTGCCCTTCGAGACCCGGCCGGAGCGCAGGAGGTTGTCGTAGGTGTCGACGGTCAGCAACACCCCGCTCTGGCTTCGGAGCCGCTCCACCTCGGTGACGATCGCCGAGGCGGGCCAGCCGCGCTCCGCCAGTTCGGCTGCCCGCAGGGCCAGCATCCCCAGCCCGAGCGAGACCGTCCGCCCATCGACGACGCGCACCTCGGTCAACTCGGCGACCCGGGCCGCGGTGACGCCCGCCTGGAAGGTGCCCGAGAGGGCACCGGAGAGCAGGATGGCCACCACGGCGTCCGCCTCCTCCCCCGCCGAGCGGAAGACCCGGACGAAATCCCCGGGCGTGGGTTGGGAGGTGGTCGGGAGGGTGCGTGAGGTCCGAAGCTTCCGATAGAACTCTTCCGGCCGCAGCCCCACCCGGTCGAGGTGGACCTCGTCGCCGAAGACGACCTGCAGCGGGACCATGGCGATCTGGTGCCGGTCGAGGATGGCATCGGTCAGGTCGGCGGAACTGTCGGTGACGATCGCCACCGGCCGCCGCGCCGCGTGCTGGAGCAGACGGTGCTGCTCCCGCATGTCGTCGGCCTTGCGCGCGGTCAGGGTGCCCCAGCGTGCGGCGTAGCTGAAGACCGCCTCGGGGGTGTCGGTATGGACGTGGATCTTCAGGACATCTCCGGCGATGGCCACCTGCACCGAGCCCCCGAAGGTGTGCATCGCCGTGCGGACCTCGTTGGCGGGGGGCAGCTGCTCGCCGCGCACCACCAGCTCGGTGCAGAACTGGAAGTCCCGCTCGGCCGCCACCTCGACGAAGGCCGCGGCATTGTAGGACTCGCCGGGGTCGATCGTCCCGGCCGGCAGGATCGGGTCGCCCTGGATGAAGCGGACCACGCCCTCGAACATCCGGACCAGGCCCTTGGCGCCGGCATCCACCACGCCGGCCTCCTTGAGCACGGCGAGCAGTTCCGGGGTCCGGGCCAGGGAGCGCTCGCTCTCCGCCAGCATCCGATCCATGAACTCGCCCACGTCGGTCGACTCCCCGGCCACCCGCTCGGCAGCGTCGGCGGCCTCACGGGCGACGGTGAGGATGGTCCCCTCCCGGGGCTCGTCGAGCGCGGCATACAGGGTGTCCGACCCCCGGCGGATGGCCCGGGCCAGGTCGGCGGTCGTGGCCTGCGAGAGGTCGCCGAACGACTCGGAGACGCCGAGGAGGAAGTGGGCCAGCATCATGCCGGAGTTGCCGCGGGCCCCGAGGACCGCGGCGTGGGCCATGGTCCGTGCGGTGTCCCGCAACGACGCGTCGCCGAGCGCCTGGAGGGCGTCGGCGACGGCACGAAGGGTCAGGCTGAAGTTGGTGCCGGTGTCGCCATCGGGAACCGGAAAGACATTGAGCCGGTTGATCTCGTCCCGGCCGGCGGCGACCCAGTCGGCTGCCGCGGATACCGAACGGGCCAGCCGCGGCCCGTTGATATACGCGATGCCGACGGCCATGCCCTGCTTATTCCGCGATCACGTCGACGGAGATCTCGGCCTGGACCTCGGGGTGGATGCGCACCGCGACGGAATGGTGGCCGAGTTGGCGGATGGGGTGCTCCAGCTCGATCCGGCGCTTGTCCACCTCGTGGCCGGCGGTGGCCAGGTGGTCGGCGATCTCCTGGCTGGTGACCGACCCGAAGAGCTTCCCCTCCTCGCCGGCCTTGGCACTGATGGTCAGCTTGACCTCGCGGAGCCGCCCGGCCAGCTCCTCGGCCGCCGCCTTCTCGGCCGCCGCCGCGGCAATCCGGGACTTCTGCTCGCCGGCAATCCGCTTCTTGTTGCCCTCGGTCGCCTCATAGGCGAGGCCCTGCGGCAGCAGGAAGTTGCGGGCATAGCCCGGCTTGACGCGGACCAGCGCCCCGGCCTTGCCCAGGGTCTTGATGTCTTCCCGCAGGATCACTTCGATCATTCCTCATGCCCTCCCGGCACAGGCGGCGTCCGCCGCCGAAAATCGACCCAGATGTCGGCGAGCCCCATGGCGAGCAGCGCGCCGCTGACGAACGGCAAGAACGGAACTGCAAACAGGACGGCCACCACCCGCATCGGCCACGGCGATCCTGCCAAGAGCGTGGTCGCGACGGCGAGGCCGCGGATCAGGTACAGCGCACACCAGGCCACCAGCAGGTTGGCGGCGACGAGGTGGAGCAGCGGCGGTGCCGGCAGGAGCCACACCGCCAGGGTAAGTATACCACCCCAGACGGCGTGGTCATTGAAGCGAAAGTCCCGGAACCGCCCCGGCGCCCGCCCGACCGGCGTGGCCGAGATCCGGTGGACCCAGAGCCACGCCAGCATGCAGCCTGCCACCCCCAGCACCACCAGCATCCCCGGGTAGAGACTGGCCACCAGGTCGGCCGAGTCGAGGAGGGTCTGGACCAGCTGTTCCATCTCGGGTGACGACCGGGCCGCCGATTGGGCGGCCAGCGCCTGGTACTCGGCGCGGAGGGCACTGGCGACCACCTCCTGGAACGCCGAGAACCGGGTGCCGAGGAGTGCCGCCCAGGTGAGGGTGCCCAGCGCCGCGGCGACCGCGGCCGTCACCGACATCCGGAACGGGGCCGAATCCCTCCCGGCGATCGCCACCGCCAGGGTCCCACCCGCGAGCCCCATCGCGCCGGCCCGCACCACCTGCTGGGAGAGGTCGCCGGGGGCGCCCAGCCAGAGCGCCGAAAGCGCCACGGCCGCCCCCAGCCAGATCCGTTCCCGCCAATTGCCCGGTCGCGAGACGGCCAGCAGCGCCGCCAGCGGTCCCAGCACGAAGACCGGCGGCGCCACCAGCAGGAATCCCAGCAGGACCAGGACTCCACCGGCGCCGGTGCGGCGCGCTACGGGAGGCGCCGCGGGGTCCACCCTCAGCCCGCGTAGCCCTTGATGTAGGGCAGCAGGGCCAGATACCTCGCCCGCTTGATCGCCACGCTCAACTGCCGCTGGTGGCGGGCCGACACGCCCGAGAGCCGGCGGGGGAGGATCTTGCCGCGCTCGCTGATGAACCGGGACAGCAGCTTCTCGTCCTTGTAGTCGATCACGCGGATCCGCAGTTCCGCAATCGGGTCACCCTTCTTGCCGCGCATCAGTCCTCCTCGTCCAGGTCAGACTTGTCGGTGCCAACCACCGCCGGGGTGGACGGCACGTCATTGAGCACCACCAGGAAGCGCAGCACGCCGTCGTCGAGCTTGATCGCGCGCTCGTACTCGGGGAGCTTCTCCGGGTCGGTGTCGAAGGTGACCACCACGTAGTAGCCGGTGTCGCGCTTCTTGATGGGATAGGCCAGGGTGCGCTTGCCCCAGTGGTTGACCACCGGAGCCTCGGCACCATCGACGGCGATGAGGGCGTGGAACTGTTCGAGCTTCTGGGTGATGGCCGCTTCTTCGAGCACGGAGTCGAAGATGTAGACCACCTCATACGGCTTGGGCATGACACCATCCTTTGGACGTTGCCCGGACTCGCGGTGTACGGTCCGGGAGGTGAGTTTTGACAACCCCAAAATATAGGGGGTCGATGTGGAAAAGGGGAGGGCGGGGGGCAGGGTGGCAGCGAGGCAGCAAGGCCGGGAGATTGGCAATCATGATACCGAGCAGCGCCCTTGCGTGGAGCTGGCGAGGTGCTCAGCTTCGGCCCCGCTGCCCCGCTGCCCCGCTGCCCCGCTGCCCCGCTGCCCCGCTGCCCCCGCTGCCCCCGCTAGCTCGTGAACCGGAACAACAGGACGTCGCCGTCCTGGACCACGTATTCCTTCCCCTCGGCCCGGCTCAGCCCCGCCTCTCGGGCACCCTTCCAGCCCTTGGCCTTGACGAAGTCCGCGTAGGACACCGTTTCGGCCCGGATGAACCCCTTCTCGAAGTCGGAGTGGATCACCCCCGCCGCCGCCGGCGCCTTGTCACCCTTGTGGATGGTCCAGGCCCGGACCTCCTTCTCGCCGGCGGTGAAGTAGCTCTGGAGTCCCAGCAGGTGGTAGGCGGCGTGTGCGAGCCGGTCGAGGCCACTCTCGGTGAGCCCGAGCGCCTCGAGGAAATCGGCGCGGTCCTCGGCCGGCAGTTCGGCCAGTTCCATCTCGACCTTGGCGCTGAAGGTCACCACCTCGGCCACTTCGGCATCGGCGGCCAGGGCCGCCCGCAGGGCCGTTACGAAGGCATTGCCCTGGGCGATCTCGTCCTCGCGCACATTGGCGGCATACAGCACCGGCTTGGCCGTGAGCAGGTTGAGCTGCCGGTAGGCAACCTCGGTGTCCTGGTCGGGCTGGACCAGCCGGGCCGGCTTGCCCGCACCCAGGACGGCGATGAGCTGCTCCAGCAGGGCCACCTCCGCCTTGGCGCCGGGATCGTTCGCCCGGGCCGACTTCTGGGCCCGGTCGAGGCGCTTCTCGCAGGTGGCCAGGTCGGAGAGGCCCAGTTCGAGGTTGATGATCTCGCGGTCGCGTACGGGATCGACCGGACCCATGACGTGCTGGATGTCATCGTCCTCGAAACAGCGAATGACGTGCACGATGGCGTCGACGTCGCGGATGTTGGCCAGGAACTGGTTGCCGAGCCCCTCGCCCTGGCTGGCGCCCTGGACGAGGCCGGCAATGTCCACGAACTCCACCGTGGCGGGGAGGACCCGCTCCGGCTTGACGATCTCCGCCAGGGGGCCGAGCCGCGGGTCCGGCACCTGGACCACGCCGGTGTTCGGCTCGATCGTCGCGAACGGGTAGTTGGCGACCAGCGCGCCCGCCGAGGTGAGGGCGTTGAAGAGCGTGGACTTGCCCACATTGGGGAGGCCGACGATGCCGAGTCTTAACATTGAGGTCCAGCTTGGGAGATGAAAGGTAAGAAGTAAGAGGTGAGAGGTGAGAGGACAGGGTGGGAAGCGGCGGGAGGTGCGCCGGAAAAAGACGAAGGGCGGCCCGACATCCGGAAGCCGCCCTGCGTGCAGTTTCCTCTCACTTCTTACCTCCCACCGGTTACCTCTTACCTCTTACCTGCCCAGGCTCAGGAACCAGGGTGCCAGCACCAGCGACACCACGCTCATGAGCTTGATGAGGATGTTCATGGCGGGGCCGGAGGTGTCCTTGAACGGGTCACCCACGGTGTCGCCGACGACGGCGGCCTTGTGCGGCTCCGACCCCTTGCCGCCGTGGGCGCCGCCCTCGATGTACTTCTTGGCGTTGTCCCAGGCGCCGCCGGCGTTGGCCATGAAAAGCGCCATCATCACGCCGGTGACGGTCGCGCCGGCCAGGAGGCCGCCGAGCGTCTTGACGCCGAGCAGCGAGCCGGTCAGCACCGGGACGAGCACGGCGGCGACGCCGGGGACGACCATCTCGCGCAGGGCGGCCTTGGTGGAGATGTCCACGCAGCGGGCGCTGTCGGGCAGGACCCCTTCCTTGCCCTCGAGCAGGCCGGGGATCTCACGGAACTGCCGGCGGACCTCCTCGACCATCCCCTGGGCGGCGCGACCAACGGCCGTCATGGTCTGGGCGCCGATGAAGAAGGGCATCACGCCACCGATGAACAGCCCGATCACGACCATCGGGTCGATGATGTTGAGCCCGACGGTGTTGAGCCCGACCGCCGACGCGTAGGCGCTGAACAGGGCCAGCGCGGTCAGCGCGGCCGAGCCGATGGCGAAGCCCTTGCCGATGGCCGCGGTGGTGTTGCCGAGGGCATCGAGCCCGTCGGTGATGGCTCGGACTTCCTTGCCGAGGTGGCTCATCTCGGCGATGCCACCGGCGTTGTCCGCGATCGGACCATAGGCATCGACCGACATCGTCACGCCCACCGTGGCCAGCATGCCGACGGCCGCGATGGCGATGCCGTAGAGCCCGGCGACCGTGAACGCGACCCAGGTGGCCCCGCAGATGAACAGCACCGGTGCGATGGTGCTCTCCATGCCCACCGCCAGGCCGGCGATGATGTTGGTGGCCGGTCCGGTCTCGGACGACTGGGCGATCCGCTTGACCGGTCCCATCGCGGTGTAGTACTCGGTGATCAGGCCGATGCTGATGCCGGAGACGGTCCCGGCCAGGAGGGCCCAGAACGGGCCCATCACCGGCAGCGGGGTGCCGTCGGCGTGGACCATGCCGAGGGGCATCGCCTGGGTCAGGAACCAGGCAAAGACCAGGAACAGCCCGGCGGCGATGAAGGTGACGTAGCGGAGTGCGTTGGCCGGGTCGCCCTTGGCGAGGGCGCGCATGGTGAGCACCCCGAGGAGGGAGGCCACCAGGCCGGCGGTGATGTAGGCCAGCGGCAGGAGCACGGCCGTCAGCCGGTTGGCATCGGGAATCAGGATGGAGGTGGCGGCCAGCGCGATCGTGGCGATGACCGAGCCCACATACGACTCGAAGATGTCGGCGCCCAGGCCGGCGACGTCGCCGACATTGTCGCCGACATTGTCGGCGATGGTGGCGGGGTTGCGCGGGTCATCCTCGGGGATGCCGGCTTCGACCTTCCCCACCAGGTCGGCGCCGACGTCGGCGGCCTTGGTGTAGATGCCGCCGCCGACGCGGGCGAAGAGGGCGATCGAGCTGGCGCCCATGGCGAAGCCGGCGATGATCTCGCCGAACATCTTCATGTCGGTGGCGAGCTCCGCCTTGCCGAGGACCAGGAACACGATCGCGATCCCGGCCAGCCCGAGCGAGGCCACCGCGAGCCCCATGATCGAGCCGCCGCCGAACGCCGCCCGGAGCGCCGAAGCCTGTCCACTCGCCCGGGCCGCCTCGGCGGTCCGGACGTTGGCGATGGTGGCGCCCTTCATCCCGATCCAGCCGCTGGCGATCGAGGCGAGCCCGCCGAGGACGTAGGCCATGGCCGTCTTGGAGCCGACCGCGACCCCGAGGAGGACGGCGACCACGGCGAGGAACGGGAGGAGGACGATGTACTCCCGCTTCAGGAACGCCATCGCGCCAACCTGGATCTGGCTGCTCAGCGCCTGCATCGCGGTGGACCCGGCGGGCTGCTTGCGCAGGGCCAGGAAGGTCATGGTCGTGGCCGCCAGGCCGACGATTCCCACGATCAGGGCGTAGAGGGAGAGAGAGTCGATCATGGTCTCGGGGGGTAGGGGGAAGTAGGGGTCATGTCCGGTTGAATCGGTTCATGGCGACCTCGATGCCGTGCTCGAGCCAGCACTCCACCGCCTCCGCCATCGGGTCCATCGTCGCCTCGAGCGCCTCCCGGTCCGGGCCGCGCATCGCACTCAGGACCCAGTCGGCGAGCTCGGGCCACTCGGGAGGCTTGGCGCCCACCCCGATGCGGAGCCGGGCGTAGTCCTGCCGCTGCAAGGCCCCCTCGATGCTCTTGAGGCCGTTGTGGCCCCCGGCGGACCCGGCGCCGCGGAGCCGGAATCGGCCGGGCGGCAAGGCCACGTCGTCCACCACGACCAGCAGGTGCTGGGCGGGATCAAAGTCGGGGCTGGAGCGCAGTGGCGCCAGCGCGGCGCCGCTGCGGTTCATGTAGGTCCAGGGTTTGATCAGCCAGACCGACTCACCACCCCGTACCAGCCGGGCGCTCCGGCTCGCGCCGTCGCGCCGGAAGGCCGGTGCGTTCCAGCGGCGGGCGAGGTGGTCCAGCAGCAGGAACCCGGCGTTGTGCCGGGTCTCGGCATACTCAGGGCCGGGATTGCCCAGGCCCACCACGGCGCGCAGGGGGTGGCTCCCGTCAGTCCGCGTCCTCGTCTTCCGCCTTGGCCTTCCGGATCAGCTCGGGCTCGGCCGAGGCGTCGGCCTCCACTGCCGGAGCCGCCTCGGTGCGCGGCGGGATGACCGACGCGACCGGGAGGTCCTCGTCGTTGAGGATGGTGGCGTTCGGCACCGTGATGTCGCGCACGTGAATGCCGTGGCCGATCGTCAGTCCCGAGACGTCCAGGTCGATCGAGGCCGGCAGGTCACCGGGGAGGACGCTGATGGTCAGCGCGTGCATGACGTGATCCAGGGTGCCGCCGCCGACCCGGACCCCCTCGGGGATGCCGATCAGGCGCACCGGGACATCGACCTCGATCTCCTCGTCGGCCTGGACCTCGAACAGGTCCACGTGGAGGATGTCGCTGGGCTTGATCGGGCTGCGCTGGATCTCGCGGATCAGCGCCCGGACCGCGGGGCGGCCGGCCACCTCGACGTTGAGCACCGTGCTCTCCGCACTGATGCCGGTCAGCAGCCGGGTCAGGGCGGTGCTGTCGAGGGAGAGGGCCTCGGGCTCCCGGCCATGGCCATAGATGACCGCCGGGATGCGGCCGGTGCGCCGCAGCGAGCGGGCGACGCCCTTGCCGGTGCCGGTGCGGGGATCTGCGCTGAGTGTCGCGTCGTGTGCCATGGTCTCACCCTTCAGGTTCAGTCGAACAGCGAACTGACGGACTGGTCGCTGTGCGTGTAGCCGATCGCCTTGGCCAGCAGGCCGGCGATCGAGAGAATCTTGAGCTTCGGGAACCGCTTCTCCGCCGGGATCGCGATCGTGTTGCTGACCGCCACTTCCTCCACGGGGGAGTCCTGCAACCGCTGGCACGCCGGCCCCGAGAGCAGGGCGTGCGTGGCGCAGATGAAGATCCGGTTGGCGCCGAGCCGCTTGAGCGCGGTGGCCGCCTCGGCCATCGTGCCCCCGGTGTCGATCATGTCGTCGGGGATGATGCAATCGCTCCCCTCGACATCGCCCACCACGTTCACCGCCTCGGCGACGTTGTGCGCGGTCCGGCGCTTGTCGATGATCGCCAGGCTGGCGTTCAGCCGCTTGGCGAAGCCGCGCGCCATCTTCGCGCCTCCCACATCCGACGCCACCACCACCAGCTTCTCCAGGTTCATCTGGCGATAGTGGTTCACGAACACCGGGGCCGCATACAGGTGGTCCACCGGCAGGTCGAAGAACCCCTGCAACTGGTGCTGGTGAAAGTCCATCGCCAGCACCCGGTCCGCCCCGGCCATGGAGATCATGTTGGCCATGAGCTTCGCACTGATCGCCACCCGCGGCTGGTCCTTCCGGTCCTGCCGCGCATACCCGAAGTAGGGGATGACCGGCGTGATCCGCGCCGCGCTCGCCCGCCGGGCCGCGTCCATCAGGAGCAGCAGCTCGATGAGGTTCTCCGCCGGGGGGTTGGTCGGCTGGATGATGTAGACATCCCGCCCCCGCACGTTCTCATCGATCTTGACGAAGATCTCGCCGTCGGCGAAGCGCCGCAGCGTGACCTTGCAGAGCGTCTGGCCCAGGTGGCCGGCCAGCTCCTCCGAGAGTTCACGATGGGCCGATCCGCTCATCAGCAGGATCGGGCTTCGGGAATGCGTCAAGTCCGCCATGGCGATAGCCCTACAAGTTAACTGCCCAGACCAACTTGAGTCAACGACGGGGGGCCGCCGACCCTCCCTGCTATATTGGGGCATGGCCCAGCCCCGTGCGGCGTGTTCGCGTGCATTCCGGCCGCCCCGGGCCGGTGGGATGGCGCTGCTCCTGCTCCTGGCAGGCTGCTCCGACCGGGGCCGGAACCCTCCCCCGGATGACCCGCCCGCCCCGCCCGCCGCGATCTCACCCGACGAACTGCGCGCCGCCGAGTACCCGGCCGATTTGCTCGACCGGGCGAGGGTCCGGCTCAGGGATGGGGCCTTTGCCCCCGCCGACTCCGGCCGGGAGGCGATGGAAAGCATGGCGCTGCACCCCACCGTCGGGATTGCCGAGCCCCGGGACGGGGTGGCCCGTGCCGCCGCGGTCACCCTGGAATCGGGTGGCGGCACCGGGATGTTCTACTGGCTCCACCTCCTGGAGCGGACCACCGGACCTCCCCGGGTGGTGGCGAGCGCCTACCTGGGCGATCGGATCGACCTGGTCAGCCTCGGCTTCGCGGGAGACACCCTGGTGACCCGCCTGGTGATTCAGGGCCCGACCGATGCGGCGTGCTGTCCCACGCTCGAGGTGGTGCGCCGGTACCTGCGAGCGGGCGAGGACCTCGTTGAAGTGAAAGGCGGGAAGTAGGTAGGGAGGGTCCCGACTCGGGCCTCCCGCCCTGCTGCCCGCCTTTCGATTGGCCCCGGTGGATTCGAACCACCATTCTCGGATCCAAAGACCGATGTCCTGCCATTGGACGAGGGGCCAGTCCAGCCAATATAGCGACCTGCTCAGCCGGTTTCGACCGGCACCACCCGTCCCCACTTTCGGCCCAGCTGGTTCCGGGCGTCCTCCCGGTTCGACGCACTGCGGTACACTGCAAAGAGCGCCGACCCCGACCCGCTCATCCGGCAGAGCAACGGATGGGTGCCCGCCAGCGCCTCGAATGCCTCGCGAATGGCCGGGTGCCTGCCGAAGACGGGGGACTCGAAATCGTTCCCCGCCAACCGGGCGACATCCCCCCAGGTGGAGAGGGTGTCCAGGTCCAGGGCCACCGCACCCCGTCGGCCCATCTGCTGGCGGGCCTCGTCGAGCCACCCATAGGCCTCGGGCGTGGCGACCTGGACCGGCGGAACAAGGAGCAGGGCCGGCGCGCTGGGCAGGGCCGGGAGCCGGAGCAGGCGCTCGCCATGTCCCCAGGCCAGGGCGAGCGCGGCACCGCTGAGCAGGAAGGGGACGTCGGCGCCGAGCCGGCTGGCAAACTGGAACAGCTCATGCCGGGGGACGGCATTGCCGGCCAGTTCGGCTGCCAGCAGGAGGGCGGCCGCGGCATCGCTGGAGCCTCCGCCCAGGCCGGCGCCCACGGGAATCCGCTTCGTCAGGACGAGGTGGATCCCAAACCGGTTGCCGGTCGCGTCCAGGACCATTCGGGCGGCCCGCACCGCCAGATTCGACTCCTCCGGGCCGGTGTCCCCCCCCCCGAGCACCTCCAGACTGACACCCGGGGCTTCGCGGCGTTCGGCGACCAGCTCGTCGGCGAGCGAGATCCGGCAGAACAGGGTCTCCAGGCCGTGGTAGCCATCGGCCTCGCGGGCGAGGATCCGCAGGAAGAGGTTGAGCTTGGCGGGCGCGGTGCGTCGGAGTGGTTGGGTCACGCCGGCTTCTTCCGGAGGTCGCCCAGAGAGATCGGGGTGCGAGAGACCGAGAGGGCGCCGAGGAGCACGATCGGGAAGAAGGTGGCCACGTGGTAGGTCACTGCGTAGGCGAAGGCCAGGTCCTTGTCGATGCCGAAGATCGACAGCACCCCGATGATCACTGCCTCGAAGACGCCGACGTACCCTGGAGTCGATGGCACCGCCACGCCAAAGGCCAGGACGCCCTGGATCATCAGGGCTCCGCCGATGCCGATGTCGATGCCAAAGGCGCGCGCCACCATCCAGAATGAGAGCCCCCCCACGCTCCAGAGCACCACCGACCAGGCGGTGACGGCGAGCAGCCGGCCCGGGGAGCGCATGGCACCGAGTCCACTGACGACGCCGTGCATGAGGCCGGCGACCCTGTCGGCGAGGCCCTGCCACGGAATGATGCGCCGGGCCAGCCGCTCGGCCTGGGCCGGGATGGCCACGACCACCATCGCCCCGGCGAGGAGGATGAGGCAGAGCACCCCGGCCTGCATCGCGCGGTCGCGGATGAGGGCGTCACCCACCCGCGCATCGGCCGGGATCTCGGGGGAAAAGAGCGCCAGCGCGAGCATCGTGGTGATCGTGAGCCCGTCGAAGATCCGCTCCACCGCCACCGACGAGAAGCTGGCCGTGAAGCTGACCGGGGCGAGCCGGGTGGCGACCCAGGCCCGGAGGAACTCGCCACTGCGGGGGATGATGTTGTTGGCCATGAACCCGATCGCGATCCCATGCCAGGCCGGAAGGGCCGGAAGGGGCGCGCCATGATCGGTCTGCAGCAGTTGCTGCCAGCGCGGGACCCGGATGACGAAGGTCGCGGTGGCGGTGAGGATGCCGGCCAGCAGCCAGGGGAGCGAGGCACCGCGTGCCGCCGCCAGCGCGGCGCCGATGTCGACCCCCTGGACGGCCCAGTAGAGGAGGCCGCCCGAGATGAGGACCCCCAGTACCGGGGTGAGCCACCCGCGCGCCGGGCGCGTGGCGGGCGGCTCAGCGGGCGTCATCGAGGGCGAGCGGAATGAGGTCCATGAGCTCCCGGAGGAGCGGTTCGAGGCCGCGCTCGGCTCGGATCGCGGCGATGATCGTGTCGATCTCCTGCCGGACCTCTGCGGCCCGTTCGAGGGCGCGACGCCCCCGGAAGAGGAGCGACTCGATTGGCACGACCGTGTCGGTCGCGGCCGCCGGTGCGGCCGGGGGGGTCTGGCGCGCTGGGCGGGCGGATTCCTTCCCCGCCACCAGCGCCTGATACTCGCGCAGGCCGGCCTCGAGCTGGTCGAGTCCCGGCGCACCTCCCGTCGCCGGGCTGGCAGCGGCGAGGAGTGACTCGACCGGGACGATCGGGGTGGCCGGCGGGGATTCCGGGTCCATCAGCAGGGTGGCAATCGGGACCGGTTCCGGCTCCACCTCGGGTGGTGCCGGCGCGGCGAAGCGCCCCGGCAGGCCGGGCAGGGTCTCGAAGAGGCTGGTCACCATCATCACGGTGGGGGCGTTGGATTCGGCCGCGCCCTCGGCCAGCCCGGTCAGCGCTGTAGC
Organism: Gemmatimonadales bacterium; assembly: GCA_048499805.1. Classification (GTDB taxonomy): domain Bacteria; phylum Gemmatimonadota; class Gemmatimonadetes; order Gemmatimonadales; family GWC2-71-9; genus JAWXBA01. Next base: position 237,714 of record JASNZF010000002.1, read on the forward strand.
CGCCTGCCGCAGGGCCTGCTGAAACCCCGTGGGGTCGGCTGCGGCCGCGCCGCGGGCCAGCCCCCGTACCAGGGAGGCCAGCATCCGTTCCGCCGGGAGTGCTGGTCGGGGTGGCAGCCCGGCGCGCAGGTGCAGCATGAGGGCGATTTCGCGCAGGGTGCCGAGGGCCGGGTTGCCGGCGGAGGCCAGCTGCTCGGCGGCCTGGGTCAGGCGCCCGGCCAGCGAGTGCATCGCAATGGCGGCATCCGGTCCCGGGGTACTGGAGGTCGGCGGGGTGCCCCGCTGCACGACCGGTGTCGGGTCATCGGCGCGGAAGAGTCCCTCGATCGAGACGATGTCCCGCTCATCGGTCACCACGGCGCGCAGTTGGTTGGCGGCACCGAGGAGTTCGGGGGCATCGAGGGCCGGGTCGGCCCCGGCGGCGATGTCCCGGGCTGCCCGGGTGAGCGCGCCGGCCAGCTGGTTGAGCGCCTCGGTGGTGCGGGGCGCCGGCGGGTGGCCGGCGATCACCGACTCGAGCAACCGCTCGATCACCTCCAATACCTCGCCGAGCGGGGGGACCTCGCCAAGGAAGGCGACGCCGCGCAGGGGTTGGGTGGTGCGCAGCACGTGCTGGACGGCGACGGGATTGCCGAGGCCCGCGGGGTCGCGGGCCAGGCGATCGATGGCGCCGGCCACCACGGCGGCCTCGTGTGCCAGGAAGACCCGGACCCCGGGCTCCTGCCGGTCGGAGGTCCGGCGGCCGAAGGGCCGGGATGTCTCCACGCCCGGCCGGTGGGCCGCCCGCTCGATCTCGCCCGCCAAGCGGAGGGCCGACTCGGAGTCGGCCTGGGCCCACGGGCGGGGCCTGCGCATCAGGACCTCGAGTCCCTCTACCGCACCGCGCAAGACCTCCGCCAATCGTGCGGACCACGGCAGGGTGCCTTCCGATACCGCCTTGATGGCCGCCTCGAGGGCGGCTGCTGCCCGGGTGAAGTCGGGCGGCCCGCCGAGGAGGGAGGCCCCCCGGAGGACGCGGGCGGATCGGATCGCATCGGGTCCGGGGGACTGGTCGTCGCCCAGCAGGCGGCCGAGGCGCTGGAGCGCCTCGCCCGCTTCGAGGGTAAAGAGGTCGGGACGCCCGGAGGGATCGAGAGGCATTCGGTAATCTAGCGTCGCGCGGTGTCGATGAGGTGCCGCATCCGCCCCACCGCCTCGGACATTCCGGTCAGGATGGCCCGGCTCATGATGCTGTGCCCGATGTTCAGTTCCTCGAGCAGTGGCAGGGCGGCGACCGGCTGGACATTGCGGTAGGTCAGGCCGTGCCCGGCGTGGACCGCCAGCCCGAGTCCGGCGGCATGGTCCACGGCCTCACGCAGCTGGTCGAGGGCGTGATCGTCGGCCTCCCAGGTGTGGGCGTAGCGTCCCGTGTGCAACTCGATGGCCGGGACCCCCAGGTCCTTGGCCGCGTCAATGGTCGCGAGGTCGGGGTCGATGAAGAGGCTGACCCGCGTGCCGACCTCGTCCAGGGCACGAATCGTGGCCCGGAGCCGCGGATCCCGGCGCGAGAGGTCGAGTCCCCCCTCGGTGGTCACCTCTTCGCGGCGCTCCGGGACGACGGTCGCCTGGAACGGCCGGATCGCCACGACCCGCTGGAGCACCTCGGGGTCGAGGGCGAGTTCGACGTTGAGCACCGTGGTGACGGAGGCGGCGAGCCGGTCGAGATCGTGGTCCTGGATGTGCCGCCGGTCCTCCCGCAGATGGATGGTGATGCCATCGGCGCCGGCCGCCTCGGCGAGCCGGGCGGCCTCGACCGGGTCGGGCTCATCGGTGCGCCGGGCCTCGCGGAGGGTGGCCACATGGTCGACGTTCACGTACAGTCGCATCGGTGTCATTGCTCCCCGGATTCCCCCCTCGTTAGCTTCCGGCAGCTGGCTTCCCATGGAAGAAAGGTGCCCCCATGAACCGCGTGCTGCCCACCATCGCCCTGCTCCTGGCCGCCGCCTGCGGCGGCAGTCGCGCGATGCCCCTGGTCGACGCCGGGTCGCCCGGCGCCCCGGTCCTTTCCGCCACCGACGTCGTCACCGAGTTCATGCAGTCGGTCGCTGACAGCAACCTGACCCGCATGGGGCAGCTCTGGGGCACCGCCCGGGGACCCGCCGCGGTCACGGGGGAACCGGCCCGCTGGCGGGAGCACGTCGTGGTCATGCAGCTCTACCTCAGGGGTGGTACCTCCCGGGTGATCGGGAACGTGGCCACCATGGGCTCCGCCGATCGTCGGGACATCACCATCGAACTGGATCGCGGCGGCTGCACCAAGCAGGTGCCGTTCACCGTCCTGCGCCAGGCCAGCGGCGCCTGGCTGGTCACCAACGTGGACATCAGCCAGGCCGGGAACCCCGCGCGCCCCTGTGGCGTTTCCTAATACTGGGTGAGCTCATAGAGGATCCCCGCCGTCGCCTTGGGGTGGACGAAGGCGATGCGCCGTCCGCCGGCGCCGGTGCGGGGGAGTTCATCGATGAGCTGGTAGCCGGCCTCGCGGCACCGGGCCAGCGCGGCGTCGAGGTCCGGCACGCGAAAGCAGAGATGATGGATTCCCGGGCCGCGCCGGGCGAGGTACCGCCCGATCGGGGAGTCGGGGTCCGCGGGCTCCAGGAGCTCGACCAGGGTGTCCCCCAGCTCGAGTCCCACGATGGTCGCCCCGTCGGCCTGCTCGGGCTCGTGGGGGACCAGCTGGAGGATGTCGCGATAGAACGGCAGCGCCGCGGCGATGCTGGGCACGGCGACACCAACGTGGGCAATCCGGGCGTCCGGGGGCATGGGCGAATCCGGTGGCTGGTCCAGGGTACGGCATTCACGCACGGTCGCCTCGGCGGCCGACACTACTGCAAGTTAATGGAAAGGATTGTGGAATGAGCACCACCGGGAGCACCATCGCAGTGACCGACGACAACTTCGCGACGGAGGTCGAGCAGGGCCAGGGCCTGATCCTGGTCGACTTCTGGGCGGAATGGTGCGGACCCTGCAAGATGATCGCGCCAACCCTGGACCAGTTGGCGACTGAATACGCGGGCTCGGTGACGATCGCCAAGCTCGACGTCGACGCGAACCAGCGCACCTCGATGCGGTTCAACGTCCGGTCGATCCCGTCGCTGCTGTTCTTTAAGGACGGGAAGCACGTGGACACGGTCGTGGGCCTGGTGCCCAAGACCACCCTGGCGGACCGCATCCAGAAGCACCTGGGGTGACGCCGGGGACGCTCTACGTCGTGGCGACGCCGCTGGGGCATCTCGGCGACCTCTCGCCCCGCGCGGCAGAGCTGCTCCGGACCGTGCCGGTCGTGGCCGCCGAGGATACCCGGCGCACCCGCAACCTCCTCTCGCACCTGGGGGCCAGCCCGCGGCTGATCAGCTACCACGGGCACTCTGACCCCCGGCGCCTCACGGCCCTCCTGGAGATCCTCCAGGAGGGCCGCGACGTTGCGCTGGTGTCCGATGCCGGGACGCCGCTGATCAGCGACCCGGGTGCCGAACTGGTGCACGCGGTGCGGGCGGTGGGGATCCCCGTCGTCCCCGTTCCCGGGCCATCCGCGGTGGCGGCCGTTCTCTCCGCTGCCGGCCTGCCCGCCGACCGCTACCTCTTCCTCGGCTTCCTTCCCCGGAAGGGTGCCGAGCGGCGCCGGTTGCTGGAGCGGGTCGCGGCAGAAGAGTGGACCACGGTGCTCTTCGAGTCTCCCAACCGGCTCGTGAGCCTCCTCGCCGACCTCGCGACGGTCGCCGGTGGAGAGCGGGAGGCCGTGGTGGCGCGCGAGGTCACCAAGCTCCACGAGGAGTTCCGGTCGGGGAACCTCGAGGCGCTCCTGGCCCACTTTGGGGATGCCGAGGTCCGGGGCGAGATTACGGTCGCCCTGCGCGGCACCGGGCAACCTCCAGCCACCCCCGATCGTAGTGAGGAGGCGGGCGCACTGGCGACCCGATTGCTGGCAGACGGTCATTCGCGGAAGGAGACGGTGCAGATGGTGGTGGAGGCGCTGGACCTGCCACGGAACGAGGCCTATCGGCTGGTCATGGCCCTGCCATGACGCGCTGGCTGGCCACGCTCGTGGTCCCGTTGCTCCTGGCGGTGCCGGCCCCGTCACCGGTGCTGCCACCAACGATCGGCCGCCTCCACTACGACGGCGGCGGCGACTGGTACGCCAACCCCTCGAGCCTGCCCAACCTGCTGACGGCAATCCGGGAACGCACGGTCCTGCCCACCGCCTCCAGGGAGGTGGTCGTCCGCCTGGGCGAGGCGGTCCTGTGGGACCTGCCGTACCTCTACATGACCGGCCACGGCAACGTCCTGTTCTCCGACACCGAGGTGGCCACCCTGCGCCGGTACCTGGAGCAGGGCGGGTTCCTGCATGTCGACGACAACTACGGCATGGACGCCTCGATCCGCCGGGAACTGGCGCGGGTCTTTCCGGAGACCCCGTTGGAGGAGGTGCCGCTCAGCCACCCGGTGTACAACCTCGTCTACGCCTTTCCCGCCGGCATCCCCAAGATCCACGAGCACGATGGCAAGCCGGCCCAGGGACTCGGGATCTTCCTGGGGGAGCGCCTCGTGGTCTTCTACAGCTACGAGACCGACCTCGGCGACGGCTGGGAGGATCCGGACGTCCACGGTGATCCGCCGGAGGTTCGCGAGCGGGCGCTTCGGATGGGAGTCAACCTCTTTGCCTACGCGGTCGGGAGCAGCCGGTGAGCGCGGGAGGAACCCGAGCCGCGCTGGAGCGCCTGGCCGGTCCCCTGCGCCGGGCGACGCTCCAGTCGGCGGGCCTCGGCGCAATCGGCGGCGCCTTGATGGTGATGGGCCTCTCGGCTTGGCTGGTGCGACTTGGGTTCGTGGAGGCGCCCGCGTGGGTGCTCGCCACCTGGGTGGCGGTCGGAGTGGCCGCGGTGGTGCCGTTGCTGGTGATTCGCCGCGAACTACGCGCGGTCGCCCCCGGGCCCCTGGCCCGGCGACTCGAACACCGGGGCGCCTTTCGGGCCGGCGCCATCCAGTTGCTGCTGGACGCTCCGGCCGACGGCGTCAGTGCCAGCCTGATGGGTGCCGCGGACCAGCTCCAGGCGCGGGCCCTCGATACCGCGGGGCAGGAGGCGCTGCTCGATGACCGGCAGCGGCTCGGGCGCCGGGTCCTTGGCGCGGTCACGGCCCTGGTCGCGGGTGGCGTCCTGCTTGCCACCGCACGCCCCCTGAGCGGCACTGCCGCCATGCTCTGGCGACCCGACCTGGCGTGGGGCGCGCTCGTCGCTCCGTTGGAGCTGGCGGCTTCGGAGGCGTCGGTGGAGCGGGGGGATTCGGTCCAGCTGACCTTCCGTGCCCCGGGACGGCGCGAGGCCGTGCTCTGGACCCGGGCGCCGGGGGAGAGCTGGGCGCCCCGAGCGGTTCGCCTTGATTCCCTGGGTCGCGGCGGCGAGCAGCTCGGACCGTTGACCGGCGACCTGCACGCGCGGCTGACCGCAGGTGGCCGGAGCTCGGACACCGTCACGGTTGCCGTGCGGCTTCCCGCGTTCCTCGGCTCGCTGGTCGTGACCGCCCACTACCCCTCCTACATCGGCATCGATCCGGAACCGGTCCCCCTGGGGGGCGACACGCTGCTGCTTCCCGAGGGGACTCGCCTCACGACCGAGGGCCGGGCCACCAGTAGCCTGGCCGCAGCCGCCTGGGAAGGGCCGGGCGGGCGGGCCGAGCTGCGCGTCGCGGGCGATCGCTTCGAGGGGGAGTTCCAGCCAGCCACGACCGGGGCCTGGACCCTGGCGTTGCGCACGGCGGCGGGCAGCCAGGTCGGCAGCGCCGGGACGGAACTCACGGTGCGCCTGGTTCCCGACCTGCCGCCAGTCATCGAGCTGCCGGTTCCCGGGATGGACACGGTCGAGACGATCGGGCCGGCGCTCGCCCTGCTGGTGGATGCCAGGGACGACCATGGATTGCGTCGGCTGGTCCTGGAGAGTCGGCGGAGCGGAATGCCGCTGCGGGTCGTACCGCTGGAGTTGCCGGAGGCGGGGTCCGACCGGGCCCTGCTCGGGCTGTCGATTGACCTCGCCGCCGAGGGGCTCGCCCCGGGTGACACCCTCTGGTACCAGGTCGTGGGCACCGACAATGCGCCGCAACCGCAGCGGGGCGCCTCGCGACCGATGCTGCTGATTGTCCCCACCCGGTCGGAGTTGCGGGATGCCCAGCTCGAGGCGACTCGCGATGCCGCCCAGGAACTCGCATCCCTGGCGGAGCAGGGCCGGGCGCTGGCGCAAGCCACGGAGGATCTGGCCCGGACCCGGCCACGCCCGGGGGACGCCCAGCGTCCCGGGGAGTCGCCGCTGGGCCTCGACGAGGCGCGACGGGCCGAGGAAGTCGCCCGTTCGCAGGAGGCCCTGAACGACGAGGTGCAGGGCCTCGAGGAGTCGCTCCGGGAGCTGGAGCGGGCCGCGGAGGCGGCGGGGATCGCCGACTCGGCGTTCAACCGGCGCATGGAGGAGATCCGGGAGGAGCTTGCCCGTGCGTTGTCGCCGGAGTTGCGGGAGAAGCTCACCGCCTTGCAGGACGCGCTGGCCAAGCTGGACGCGCCCGCCGCCCGGGAGGCGCTCCAGGAACTGAGCGAGGCCCAACGCCAGATGCGGGAGGCCCTGGAGCGGAGCCAGGAGCTCTTCGAGCGGGCGGCCCTCGAGGGCGAGATGGCGGCCCTTGCCCAGGAGGCCCGTGAGGTCGCCGAGGCCCAGCAGGCCTGGGCCGAGCGGATGGCGGGAACGGACAGCGCCAGGGCCGCCGCCGAGGAGCGTGCCCTGGCGCAGCGCGCGGATTCGCTCGCCGCGGACCTCACGCGGACCGCCCGTGAGATGCAGAGCAGCGCCGCGCAGCAGCAAATGCAGGACGCCGCGGAGGCGGCCCAGTCGGCGGCGGAGCAGATGCGGAAGGCGGCCCAGTCGGCTGCACAGGGGCAGCGCCAGCAGGCAGGGCAGCAGGGGCGACAAGCCGCCAGCCAGATGGGCCAGGTGCAGGAACAGGTGGAGGACGCGCGGGGGCAGCAGCAGGAGGAATGGCAGGCGGAGGTGGTGCAGGCGCTGGATCAGGCGCTGCTGGAGACGACGCGATTGGCCGCACGGCAACTGACCCTGGCACAGGGCTTCCGCAGCGGCCAGCCGGCGGCGACCCTGCGTGCCGAGCAGGCGGCGGTGGAGGAGGGGGCGCGGCAGCTGATCGAGCAGGTGATGGCGGCGGGGGACAAGAACGCCCTGGTCCCTCCCCAGATCGCCGGCGCCCTGGCTGCGGCCCGCCAGCAGATGGGGTTGGCGCGGGACGCGATCTCGACCGCCAACCTGAACATGCGCGAGGGTGGCGAGCGGGCGGGCGAGGCGGTCGACGCCCTCAATGCCGCGGCGTTCATGCTGCTGCGGGCCCGCGGCAATGTGTCGAGCTCGTCGTCGGGATCGGGGATGGCCGAGGCGATGGAGCAGATGGCCCAGATGGCGCAGCAGCAGGGCGGACTCGGCCAGGAATCGGCCTCCCTGCTCCCGATGATGGGCAGCCCCGGTGCGGGGCAGCGCCTCGAGGAGCTGGCGGCGCGCCAGCGGCAGTTGTCGCGCGAGCTCGATCGGCTGCGGGCCGAGACCGACGCCGGATCGGCGGAGGAATTCGCCCGCGAGGCCCGCGAGCTGGCGCGCGAAATGGAGGCGGGACGACTCGATCCCGCCACGATCGCCCGGCAGGAGCGGCTCTTCCGGCGAATGCTCGATGCCGGGCGGACGCTGCAGGGCGAGGAAGAGGACGAGCGGAAGGAACGGGAAAGCGAGACCGCGCTCGACCGGGAGGCGCAGCTGCCCGCCGCGCTCCGTCGGCGGCTGCAGGATGCCACCGGGCGGGTCCGGCTCCCGAGCTGGGAGGAGCTGCAGCGCTACTCGCCGGAGGAGCGTCGACTGGTGGCCGACTACTTCCGGCGACTGACCGGTGGCCGGCCGTGAGCCGCGCCTGGCTAATGCTCGCCGTGGCCATCCTCGCGGGGCCGGTATCGCCGGTGCTGTCGCAGGGGACGCCCCAGCGCACGCTCGCGGCGCGCGCCTTCGACCTGGAGCGCAGCGGCAATTATGCCGGCGCGGTGGCGGCGTACCGGACCCTGCTCGCCGAGGATCCGGTGCTGGTCTCGGCGCTGCTCGGACTCGAGCGTTCGCTCACGGCACTCTCTCGGCTCGAGGAAATGGCACCGGAGGTCGGCCGGGTCCTGGCCGTTGCGAGCCCGCCTGCTGCCGCTTTCGCGGTGGCGGTGCGGGTCTGGACGGCGGCCAGGCAACCAGACAGCACCCGGGTCGTGGTGGACCGATGGGCGGCGGCTGAACCCGGGAGCGAGGCGCCATGGCGGGAGTGGGGTTATGCCGTCTCCAGCCAGCGGGACCTGGATCTGGCGCGGGAGGTCCTCCTGGCCGGCAGGGGCCGGCTCGGCCATCCCGGGGCCCTTGCCGCGGAGCTGGCACAGCTGGCGTCGCTGCAGGAAGACTATCCGACCGCAGTCGCGGAGTGGGTGCTGGCGCTCCGGGCCGCGCCGGCCCAGCGGGAGGTTGCCGAGGCCCAGCTCGGCCAGGCCCCACCCGCCAAGCGTCCGGAGGTCATCGCGCGCCTCGCCACCTCGGGAGAGCCGGCCGCGGTCCGGGTGGCTGCGGTCCTGACGGCCCGGTGGGGAGACCCCGTGCGAGGCTTCGAGCTCCTCAAGGGTGCGCTCTCCCGCAGCGGCGATGCCCAGATCGATGAGTTGGTCCACTTCCAGGCGGAAGTGAGCGGGCTGCTCACCCCCGCCGGCCGGCACGCCTCCGGGCGTGCGCTCGAGGCGCTGGGGGTCCTCCACGATGGTGAAGCCGCGACCCGCTATTGGCTGGAAGCGGCACAGGCCTTCAGCGATGCCGGCGAGGCGGAGGCTGCGCGGCGCGCTCTGGGCCGGCTCGCGGGTGGGGCAGGGGTGCCCGGGGAGGTCGCCAGCCGGGCCACCATCACCCTGGTGGGGGTGCTGATCGAGGAGGGACGGATGCCCGAGGCGGACCGACAGTTCGCTGCGCTGCAGGGCAGCCTGAGTGTGGACGACCGGGAGACGCTGGCTCGGAGGATGGCCCATGGCTGGATCCAGGTCGGCAACCTCGATCGTGCCGCCCAGGCCATCGCGGCAGACAGCTCGGTGGATGGACTGGACCTGGCGGGCCGGATCCAGCTCTACCGGGGCGACCTGGTCGGTGCGACCGACCTGCTCAAGGCGGCGGGACCGTTTGCCGGTTCCCGACCCGAGGCAAGCTCCCGGGTGAGTCACCTCGCCCTGCTTCAGGTACTGGGAGCTGACAGTTCGGTGGAACTGGGCGCCGCCATGCTCGCCCTGGCGCGCGGTGACACTGCCGCGGCCGCCGTGCAACTCGAGGCCGCCGGTCGCGGGCGCCCGGCGCTCGAGGGAGGGGCGGAACTGGCCCTGCTGGCGGGTCGCCTGCATGCGGCCACCGGCCGCCGCGCGGATGCGGAGCGACTGCTGGCCGCGGCCGCGGCCAGCGATGCCCCCGCCGCCGCGGCGGCGGCAAGCCTGGACCTGGCGCGCATCCTCGCTGGGGCAGGCCGGCGGGAAGAGGCGCTCAGCCGTCTCGAGTCGCTGATCCTGGCGTGGCCAGGGAGTGCGGTGGCTCCCGACGCCCGGCGACTGCTGGAGAGCCTGCGCGGCGCCGTGCCGGGGGCGCCGTGAAACGGCGCGACCTGCTCGCGGCCGGAATCGCGGCCGCGGCGGTGCGCACCACGCCCGGGTGGGCCCGCGCGCGCCGGGCAGGGGGCTTGCTGGTCCCGATGGACCACACCCAGTCCGACCACCTGAAGGCGTACGGGGTCACCTTCCGGGTCCTGCAGCGAGGCCAGCAGGCCGAGTGGCTGCTGAACTATCGGGGCGGGGGATTCCTGCTGCCGTCCGACCCTGCCACCGTGCGCGACGCCCTGCTGGCCGGGGTTCGGACCGAGACGGTGGATGCCGGAGCCGAGGCCGAGTTGCGCGGGACGATCGCGGCCCAGAACATGGATGCCGTCCCCCTGGAGAAGGCCCCCCGGGTGGCGGTCTACGCCCCACCCAATGCCGCGCCGTGGGACGATGCGGTGACGATGGTGATGCAGTATGCGGGGATCGCGTTCGACCGGGTGTACGACCTCGAGGTGCTCAGTGATGGCCTGGCAGGCTATGACTGGTTGCACCTGCACCACGAGGATTTCACCGGGCAGTACTCGAAGTTCTTCCTGAACTACAGCGGCGCCCCGTGGCTGGTGGAGATGGTGGACCGGAACCAACGCCTGGCGCGGCAGCTCGGCTTCGCCCATGTCCCGGCGCTGAAGCAGGCGGTCGCGGACCGGCTGCTTCGCTTCGTCGAGCAGGGCGGGTTCCTGTTCGCCATGTGCACCGCGACCGAGACGCTGGACCTGGCGTTGGCCAGCGTGGAGACGGACATCGCCGCCAACTACGCCGACGGTTCCCCGATGGACCGCGACGCCGGGAGCCGGATGCGGTGGGACCGGGCCCTGGCGTTCCAGGGCGCGCGACTCGAGATGAGCCCAGCCGTGCCAGTGTTCAGTGACATCGACGGGCACCAGGTCAATGCACTGGACCGGCGCCAGCAGCTGGGCAGCTTCACCCTGTTCAACTTCAGCGCCAAGATCGATCCGGTGCCCACGATGCTGGTCCAGAACCACCGCCAGGTGATTCCCGACTTCTACGGGTTGACGACCTCATTTCACCGCCAGACCCTCAAGCCAGGGGTGACGATCCTGGCCGATGAGCCGGGCTCGCCGTGGGCCAAGTACATCCGGGGTGACCGGGGGCAGGGCACCTGGGCCTTCTACGGTGGCCACGATCCCGAGGACCCCCAGCACGCCATCGGCGACGCCCCGACCGATCTTTCGACCCATCCCCATTCCCCCGGGTACCGGCTGATCCTCAACAACGTCCTCTTCCCGGCCGCGAAGAAGAAGGAACTGAAGACGTGAGCCGGGTGCTGCCGGCGGTTCAGGACGCGCTGGCGCGGGAGATCGCCGCCGCGCGGGGCCGGGAGGTCTGCTTCGTCGCGACGGTGGATGGCGAGGGGCGGCTCACCGCCGTGCGCGTCACCGCCCGGGGGACCCCGGACATGGTGCTGGCGCTGCCGGGCTTCGCTGCGCGCGGGGAGATGCTGGTACACAATCACCCCGGCGGAAACCTCGAGCCGTCGGTAGCGGACCTCCAGGTGGCGGCCCGGCTCCACGATGGGGGGGTCGGCTTCGCGATCATCAACAACGACGCCAGCGAGCTCTATGTCGTGGTGGAAGTGCCGCGCGCCACCCCGGAGGTGCGGCTCGACCCCTTCGAGGTGATCGCCACCCTGGGCGAGGGTGGCCCGGTGGCGCGGGAGCTCGGGGTGTACGAGGACCGCCCCAGCCAGCGCGACATGGCGGCGTACATCACCGATGCCTACAACGATGGCGGGATCGTGCTGATGGAGGCGGGGACGGGGGTGGGCAAGTCGTTTGCGTACCTCGTCCCGCTGCTGCATTGGGCCCGGGTCAACCGGGAACGGACAGTCGTCAGCACCAACACGATCAACCTGCAGGAACAGCTGGTGGTCAAGGACCTGCCGCTGCTGCGGCGGGCGCTGGCCACCGACGACTACACCCCGACCTTCGCGCTGCTCAAGGGGTGGCGCAACTACCTCTGCCTCAGCCGCCTCCAGCTGGCCGGGGCAGGGCAGCAATCACTGCTGGAGCCGGAGCGCCAGGAGGAGGTCGTCTCGATCGCCGAATGGGCCACCCACACCCGGGACGGGACGCTGGGCGACCTTCCCTTTACGCCAAGCCATGAAGTGTGGGACGAGGTGGCGGCGGAGCCCGACCTCTGCACCCGGCTGAAGTGTCCCCACTTCGACGCCTGCTTCCTCTTCAAGGCCCGCCGGCGCGCGGCCGAGGCCGACGTCGTGGTGGTCAATCATCACCTCCTGGCCGCGGACCTCTCGGTGCGGCAGGCCTCGGAGAACTGGCAGGACGCGGCGGTGCTGCCGCCGTACCAGCGCCTGATCCTGGACGAGGCCCACCACCTCGAGGATGTCGCGGCGCACCACCTGGGCGTCCAGGTGGCCAGCCGGGGGTTGCGGCGACTCCTCGGGCGGTTCGAGCGGAACGGGCGGGGCCTGCTACCCGCCCTGGCCACCGAACTCTCCTCCAGCAAGGACCTGCTCAGCCAGGCCAGCCTGGACCTCCTCCGCCAGCGGCTCATGCCGGCGGTTGCCGATGCCCGTCGCGCCAGCGAGCTGGTGATCACCCGCCTGCTCGCCCGCCTGGAGGGCCCAGCGATGGGTACCCTCCGCCTGGGCGACGAGTTTGCCCAGGACCCCGTGTGGGCCGATGGCCTGGACCGGGAACTGGAGGCGACGCTGACGGCCTTCCGCCAGCTGCAGGAACTGGTGGAGACGATCGCGGACCGGATGAGCCAGATCGAGGCCACCGATCGGCGCAACCAGTTGCTCGGCGAGATGCGTGGCGTGGTGCGCCGGCTGGAATCGGCCTCGGACGGGTTGAACGCCACCCTCCGCCCCACCGCCGGAGGCCCCCCCACGGTCCGGTGGCTGGAGCGGACCGGGCCCCGCGGGTCGCAGCTCGCCATGCACGCCGTCCCCCTCGACCTCGCTCCGGTCCTGAAGGACCTGGTCTTCGACCGGGTCAAGACCGTGGTCCTGACCAGCGCCACGCTCGCCGCCTCGGGGGATTTCGGGTTCCTGGAGTCCCGGATCGGGCTCTCCGGACCGGACAGCCCGGTCACGACCCGGGAAATCCTTCCATCGCCGTTCGACTACGGCGCCCAGTGCCTGTTCGGGGTACCCCAGGACTTTCCCGATCCGCGCGAGGACGAGGCCGGACACGACGCGGCGCTGGCCCAGGCGGTCCAGGAGGTGGCCTGGGCGTCGGATGGGGGCATGTTCGTGCTGTTCACGAGTCATGCGGCGCTGCGGCGGGCGGCGCAGGAGCTGCGGCGGACGCTGGATCCGCGCTGGCCCCTCCTGATCCAGGGCGAGCGACCCCGGGAGCAGCTGTTGCAGCGGTTCCGGGAGACCGGCAACGCCATCCTGCTCGGAACCGACTCGTTCTGGGAGGGGGTGGACGTGCCTGGACGGGCGCTCCGCGCACTCCTGATCTGCAAGCTACCTTTCAAGGTTCCCTCGGAGCCGATCACCGCGGCCCGGCTGGAGCGCCTGGCGGAACGGGGGGAGGACGGCTTCATGGGGTACCTGCTGCCCCACGCCGCGCTCAAGCTGAAGCAGGGCTTTGGGCGACTGATCCGCAACCGATCGGACGTCGGCGTGGTGCTGCTGCTGGACAGCCGGGTCTTGACCAAGCGCTACGGGCGGCTGCTCCTGGCTGGTCTCCCCCGGGCGGACCGGGCCGAGGGGCGCTGGAGCGAGGTCCGGACCCGTTGCGAGGATTTCTTTGCGCGCCACAGCATTGGCGCGGAGGCATGACCAGCGATGCAACCGTCAAAGATCGTCTGCGTGGGGCGCAACTACCTCGAGCACGCCCGGGAGCTGGGCAACGTGGTTCCGGAGCGGCCGCTGCTGTTCCTGAAGCCCCCGAGCGCCCTGGTGGGGCCCGGCGAGGCGATCGTGCTGCCCCCGCAATCCGCCCGGGTCGAGCACGAGGCCGAGATCGCCGTGGTGCTTGGGAAGCGGCTGCGGAACGTCTCCGCAGAGGAGGCGGAAGCCGCGATCGGGGGGATTGCCTGCGCCAACGACGTGACGGCGCGGGATCTCCAGGCCACCGATGGTCAGTGGACCCGGGCCAAGGGGTTCGACACCTTCTGCCCGCTGGGGCCCGTGCGAGCGGGGGCTGACTGGCGGAACCTCGAGGTCATCTGCCGCGTCAACGGCGAGGTGCGCCAACATGGCCGCAGCGCCGACATGGCGTTCTCCATCCCGGTGCTGCTGGCCTACATCAGCACTGTCATGACGCTGGAGCCCGGCGACCTGGTCCTGACCGGGACACCGGCCGGGGTGTCGCAACTCGTCGAGGGGGATACGGTCGAAGTGGAGATCCCAGGGGTGGGTGTGCTGCAGAACCCGGTGCGGGGCGCCGGCCAATGATCGTGCCCAGCCGCCGGGTGCAGGGCCTGCCGGGCTATCCCCTGGCGGAGATCCCCGCCATCAAGCGGCGCCTGCTGGCGGAGGGGGTCGACGTGATTGACCTCGGTGCGGGGGACAACGATGCCCCACCGCCGCAGGCGGTCCGTGATGCCATGCATGGCGCCATCGACGATCCCGCGATGAGCAAGTACGGATTCCAGCAGGGGCTGGCCGATTTCCGCCGGGCCGCATCGGGCTACCTCGAGCGCCGGTTCGGGGTTGGCTTCGACCCGGCCACCGAACTCCTGCCGTTGATCGGTTCGAAGGAGGGACTGGCGCACCTGCCCTTCCTGGTGCTGGATCCCGGGGATGTCGCCGTGGTGCCCGAACCCGGCTACCAGGCCTACCTCGGGGGCACGCTGCTGGCCGGTGGGGAGCCCCACGTCTACCCGCTGCGGGCCGAGGAGGGATTCCTGCTCGAGCTGGACCGGGTACCGGAGTCGGTCCTGACCCGGACCCGGCTGGTCTTTGCGAACTATCCCAACAACCCGACCGCCGCGGTGGCGAGCCGGGAATACCTGGAACGCCTCGTCGCCACCTGCCGTCGCCACGACATCCTCCTGGCGTACGACAATGCCTACTGCGACCTCACCTTCGACGGCTACGTGGCGCCCAGCATCTTCGAGATTCCAGGAGCCCGCGACGTGGCCATCGAGTTCCACTCCCTGTCGAAGAGCTTCTCGATGACCGGATGGCGGATCGGGTTTGCGGCCGGGAACCCGCAGCTCATCGGCGGACTGACGCGGGTCAAGTCCTATACCGACACCGGGCCGTTCCTCGCCATCCAGCGCGCCGCGGTGGCGGCCCTGGACCGTGCGGAGGAGCTGGTCCAGCCAGTGCGGGAGGAGCTTGCCCGGCGTCGCGACGCGACGGTGGCCGCGCTTGGCGCAATCGGCCTGGAACTGGAGCCGCCGCGGGCGGCGATGTACCTCTGGGTGCCGCTTCCGGATGGACTTCCCTCCGGGGCGTTCGCTCGGCAGGCACTCGAGGAGGAGGGGGTCGTGGTGCTGCCCGGCAGCGGATTCGGGCCAGCGGGAGAAGGCTACTTCCGGATCGCCCTGACGGTGGGTGCCGAGCGCCTGGCCGAGGCGGTGGCACGGAT
The DNA here is from genome assembly GCA_048499805.1 of Gemmatimonadales bacterium. Lineage (GTDB taxonomy): Bacteria > Gemmatimonadota > Gemmatimonadetes > Gemmatimonadales > GWC2-71-9 > JAWXBA01. The sequence goes on from JASNZF010000002.1 coordinate 252,969, forward strand.
GGGCCGGGTGCTCGCACGCGCGACTGCAAAGGGGGCCGCCGCTGCGTCCCCCGCTTGATCTCGGGCTGCCGCGTGCGCGGAGGCGTTCCTGGTGGGTGGTGGCCGTCAACCTCGCCCTCCACAGCCTGTTGCTGCTGGTGACGATCCGGCCCTGGCTGCCCCCGGCCCGGCGGCTCGTCGACCAGGATGTGTTCCTGCTGCAGCTGCCGAGCGAGGGGCCGCAGGCAGTGGACATGGTGTACCTCGCGCCGGCCGAGGGGCTGGGCCAGGGGGAGCGGGAGGGCGTGACCCTGACCCAGCCGCCCAGTTTCGGCGCGGTGCCGGAGGTGGTGGTCCGCGATCCCCTGCCCGAGGTCCGGGCACCCGAACTGGCGGTGGACACCGGGCGCACCGCCCCGATCCGGTTGGTGCCGACCCCCGGCCGGCCCGATGCCGGCGGCGGGCCCGGCCGGCTCGGCCCGGCCCGCGGGCAGGGCACCCTGTGGGTGCAGCCGCTGCCGCTGCCGCCGCGGGAGCTGGCGCAGCGCCTCAGCCGGTCGCACATCGAGCTGGTGGACAGCGCGGTCAGTGCGATCGTCCAGGCCTACATCGATTCGGTGGCCTCGGCGCCCAGTGCCGGCGGAGCCCTGCCCAGCTGGACCACCGACATCCAGGGCCAGACCTTCGGCATCGACAGCAAGTACATCTATCTCGGCCCGCTGAAGATCCCGTCCGCGATCCTGGCGCTGCTGCCGATTCCGGGTGGTGGCAATGCCGACCTGCAGGAGGGCCGGCGCCTGGCGGCGATCCGCGCCGACCTGGAGTACGCCGTGCGCCGGGCCGAGACGATGGATGAATTCAAGAAGGCGATCAAGGAGATCCGGGACCGGCGCGAGCGCGAGCGCGAATTCGAGCGCAACCAGCGCCTGCGTCCGCCGGCCGTTCCGGATACGGGGAGGTACTGATGAAGCTGCTCGATGCGGAGGAGACGGTGGTGCTCGTGGTGGGCGCGACGGCGACCGCCGAGGAACGGGACCGTCCCCTGGCGGAGCGGATCAAGGGGGAGATCGACCGGCGCGGGGATGGACACGCCTGGCGCCGGGCGGTGATCGTCAACGACCACCAGTACTTCAACGCCCAGGGGCTGCAGCGGAGCACCGTGATCGCGATCGGCGGACCGGGCAGCAATGCGGCGGCCGCCCACTTCCTGGACCGCCTGGACACCGTCTTCGCCCAGGAGGACCGGTTCTGGGTCCAGGCGAACTTCGAGGCGGAGCCGCGGCGGGTGGCGCTCTGGGGGGTCAACAGCGCCGCGACCGGTGAGTCGGTCTCCGCCTTCATCGACCGTGGCTACCTGGAGGACCTCCTCGGTCGCATCTGGCGGGTGCGGCCGGGGATGATGATGTAGGCCTGCCGGGGCCGGCCCCTCCAATCGCTATATTGCGCCATGCCCCCGACCGCCCGTGCCGGACAGTCCTCCCCCCGCCATTCCCTCGCCGACCTGGCAGGACTGATCGCCTGGTCGGCGTTGATGGCCGGCGCAGGTGAGCTGCTGCTCCGCCTGGTCGCCCGCCAGTTCCTCCCGGAGCCGGTCTTCATCGATCCGGCCTCGACCTGGCTCGGTCCCCTCTCGGCGTTGATCGTCATTGCCCCCGTGATCCTCGCCGGCTGGCTGGTGGGTCGGCGGTTCGGCCGGGCGGCGGCCTGGGGCACCGCCTTCTGGCTGGCCGTCTTTCTCGCGGTCCTCGACGTCCTGCTGCTGGTGCCCCGACTCCACCCCCTCGCGCTGGCCGTGCTGGCGGCCGGAGTGGCCGCATCGGCGAGCCGGATCGCGGGGCGCTGGCCCGGGCCTGTCCACCAGCTGCGACGGGTCAGCACGGTGGTGCTGCTGGTCGGAGTGGGGATCGGGGCCGGGCTCACCGCCCGTGGGGCGGGAGGTCCCCGCAGTGGCGCGGCGGGGGCGGCCGGGGACCGCCCGAACATCCTCCTCCTGGTCCTCGACACCGTCCGGGCGCTGGAACTTTCCGTATACGGGTATGTCCGGCCAACCTCGCCCGGGCTGGACGCGATCGCGCGGGAGTCGGTGCAGTTCGACCGGGCGGTGGCCAATGCTCCCTGGACCCTTCCGACGCATGCGGCCCTCTTTACCGGCCGGTTCCAGCGCGACCTGTCCGTGGGCTGGTCCACCCCGCTCGACGACTCTGCCCCGACCCTCGCGGAATCACTGCGCTCGCTCGGGTACGAGACCGGCGGCTTCGTGGCCAACCTGCGGTACTGTTCGCACGAGTATGGGCTGGCCAGGGGATTCGAGACCTACCGCGACTACTCCTTCGTTCCCAGCCTGCTGGTGGGGTCCACGATGCTGGGGCGCCGGCTGCTGGTGTTCCTGAACGCGTGGCGCGGCACCTATGTGCAGAGCGGGCGGAAGGACGCGCGGCTGGTGGTCGATGAGTTCCTCGACTGGGAGAGGCAGCTCGATGGCGCGCCCTACTTCGCCTTCCTGAACCTGTTCGACGCCCACGACCCCTACGCCCCGGAGGCCCCCTTCGACCTGATGTTCGGTCCGGGGGAACCCGTGACCCGTCGCGTCGACCCGAGCCGGGAATACACCCCGGAGGAGGTGCAGGGGCTCCGGGATGCGTACGACGGAGCGATTGCCTCGCTGGACGACCAGCTGCAACGGCTGTTTGCGGAGCTTGAGCGGCGCGGCACGCTCGACCAGACCCTCGTGGTCGTCACGGCGGACCACGGTGAGGAATTCGCGATCCATGATCATCTCGGCCACGGCAACGGCCTTCATTTTCCCGCACTCCACGTCCCGCTGCTTTTGCGGTGGCCCGATGGTGGGATTCCCGAGGGGGTTCACGTGCCGGAGGCCGTCTCCCTGGTTGATGTTCCCGCGACGATTCTCGACCTGATCAATGCCGACTCGACGGCCTCCCTGCCCGGCAGTTCGCTGGCGCCCTACTGGGAGGGGGGCACCCCGGTGGCGCCCTCGCCGATCCTGTCGGAGCTGTACTGGGTCCCCGGGCAGCCCGACCGCTACCCGGTGTCGGCGGGGAACATGCACTCGCTGGTGCTCGGGGATTACCACCTGATCGCCGGTCCGGACGCCAACCTGGAGCTGTACAACATCATGCGGGATCCGTTCGAGCGCGAGAACCTGGTTGACGCCCCGGAGCAGGCGGAGCGCCTGGCCGAGATGCGGGCACGGCTGGCCGCGTTTCCGATGGCGGATCGCGGGGGACGGTAGGCCGCCTGGCCCCGGGAAAGGCACGGAACCTGCTTGCACCGTCAGGTGCGCCAGGCCGGGGGATCCGGCCCCCGGAGCCGGGCGCCGCCGTCCCCACGCTGCCCTCGCGGGCGGCCGACTTCACCTGGAGTCCAATGTCCCGCCGTGATCCGTTCGCCCCTCGGCCCATCCGACGGCCGCCCGTCCTGGATCCGACTCCCGGCGGGCTCGTGGAAATTGGAGCCTCGCGGTGACAGCCGCGTTCCCACTCCGGCTCAGTGTCGTCGTTCCCGCCTACAACGAGGCGGGGGGAATCGCGACGGCGGTCGAGGCGATCCAGCGGCACGTGCTCGACCGGGTCGCGGATGCGGAGCTGGTCATCGTCAACGATGGGTCCCGCGACACCACGGGCGCGATCCTGGATGGCCTGGCGGCGACCGACCGGCGGATCCGGGTGATCCACAAGCCAAACGGTGGACACGGCCCGGCCATCATGACCGGCCTCGCGGCGGCGCAGGGGGAGTACCTGTTTCTCCTCGACAGCGACAACCAGATTCCCCTGGAGGACTTCGCACCGCTGTGGGAGGCGGTTCGGGAGGGTCGTGCAGGCGCCTTCGGTGTGCGCCGGATCCGGAACGATGCCCCGCTGCGACGCGCCCTCACCGTGGTGATCCGGTTGTGCCTCCGGGGCCTGTTCGGGGTCCGCCTGCACGATGCCAACGTGCCGTTCAAGGTGGTGCATCGCTCGCTGTGGGAGGCGGCCCGGGCCCACATCCCCGAGGGGACCCTCGCGCCGTCGCTGTTCCTGGCGGTGTTTGCCGTTCGCCAGGGGTATGACATCACGTTCTGTGACGTTGGGCACCGCGACCGCGAAACCGGGACCGTCTCGATCCGGCGTTGGAAGCTGCTGGCGTTCTGCGCCAGGGCCTTCCGGCAGCTGTTCGCCTTCCGGGCCGCCCTGCCAGCCCGGTCGGGTTGAGTCCGATGCCCACCGGCGTGGGAATGGGGTGACCCGGGCCGCGGACGGCGAAGCTCCATCGGACGGACGGTCCCGCCCCGACCTCAGGGCACGATGGCGGGCGACGGTACCGGGAGCACAAATCGCCCCCCGGCTGCGGCGAAGTCGGCCTGCTCCGCGCGGATCTCCGCCGCGAGGTTCCAGGCCAGCAGGAGGAGGTGGCTGGGCGGATCTTGGGTCAATCGTTCGGGGGCCACCACGGGGACATCGACGCCGGGGATCCGCCGATCCTGCTTTGCCTCGTTGCGGTCCACCACGTACTTCAGGTCGCGGGTTCCCAGCCCGCAGTAATTGAGGAGCACGGTGGCCTTGGCCGGTGCTCCGTACCCGGCAACGGAACCTCCCTCGTCCACGACCGTTCGCAGCAGGTTCGGCAGGTCGTGGCGCACGGCCTCCGCACCCCTGGCGAGGGCCTCGCACCCGGCCGCCCCGATCCATTGGGCTTCCTCCGCGATGCGGGCGGCGCGGCGCGCTGGTCGGGCGAGCGGGTGCCCCGAGCGCCCGATCATCGCCCGCAACGAGCCGCCGTGCGTGGCGACGCGCTCCACATCCAGCAGCTCCAGCCCCTGCGTGGCACAGAGCCGTGCCAGGGGGGCGGTTGCATAGTAGGTCAGGTGCTCGTGGTACGTCATGTCAAAGGCCAGATGCGCCACCGTGTCGCTGAACGATTGCACCTCGACGAGGAGGATGCCATCCGGGGCCAGGAGGGTGAAGGCCGCCTCGAGGAAACCGTGGAGATCGTCCACGTGCGCAAACACATTGGTGGCGGTGACCAGGGCCGCCCGGCGGGTCCCGGCCAGATCACGGGCCACGTCGACACTGAAGAACGCGGGCACCGTTGGCAGACCACGGGCACTGGCCCGGGCCGCGAGATGGGCCGCGGGCTCGATCCCCTGGACCCGGATGCCGCGGCGCTGGAAGCAGGAGAGCAGCAACCCGTCGTTGCTGCCCACGTCGACCACGAGGTGGGCATCGGTGAGCCCCAGGCGCTCGGTTGCCTCCGCGGCCAGGGCATCGAAATGGGCTCGCATGGTCGTGGAGGTGGACGGCACGTAGGCGTAGTCATCGAACAGGAGCGCCGGATCCACCACCTCCCGGAGCTGGACCAGGTCACAGCGCAGGCAGCGGCTCAGGGTCAGCGGGAACCGGGCCACGGGGGACAGGTCATCCAGCCGGGGCAGGTGGTTGGCCAGGGGTTGGTCGCCGAGCGCGAGGAACGACGCCAGCTCTCCGCCGCACCCGCGACAGGTACTCCGCGTGGTGAGGCTCATGCCATGACCCCGATTGGAAGGTATTCGCAGTGGGCCGACCAGCGGGCGGCGTCGAGACTCCGCCGCGCATCGAGCACGAGCGGGCGGCGCATCAGCCGTCGGACCGCGGTCGGGTCGAGCGCCACGAGGCTGGGCCACGCGGTGGCAACAATCGCCGCGTCGGCGCCGGCGAGGGCGGTCTCCGGGTCGGGCGAGACCTCGGCGATTCCGGCCAGGAGGGTCCCGGCCGGTGCCGCCGCCATGGGATCGCAGGCCGACACGGTGGCCCCCGCCGCGTGGAGCAGGCGCACGAGGTGCAGGGAGCGCGATTCCCGGAGGTCATCGGTGTCGGGCTTGAAGGTGAGGCCGAGCACGGCGATGCGCGCCCCGGCGAGGGTGATTCGCGAGCGGAGCAGCGCGAGGACCCGTTCGGGTCGTTCCGCGTTGACGAGCCGGACGGCATCGAGGATCGGGGTGGGGGTGCGCCGCTCGCTGGCCCAGGCAGCCAGCGCCTCGGTGTCCTTCGGGAAGCAACTGCCGCCGTATCCCAAACCCGGCAGGAGGTAACTGGTGATGGCGGCGGGCTCCGCCACCGCTCCGGGCGGGGGCCGGAACCGGCGATCCGCATGCACTGCTCGCAGGACGTCCACCGCGTCGGCACCCGCCACCGATTCGCAGAGCGCCGCCACCTCGTTGGCAAATGATACCAGGGTGGCCAGGAGCGCGTTGGAGGCATACTTCGCCATCTCGGCCCCCGTGGGAGTGGTGAAGATCAGCGGCGCCTGGAACGGCTGGTACAGCTCCTCGAAGGCGGACCGGACCCGGTCATCGCCCACCCCGAGGACGATCCGATCCGGGGTGCGCATGTCGGCGACGGCCACGCCCTCGCGGAGGAACTCGGGGTTCATGCCGACTCCGAGCCCCTCCGGGCCCAGCCCGGAATGAGCGCGCAGCAGGGGCTCCACCACCCCGACGGTCGTTCCCGGCGGCACCGTACTCTTGACCGCCACGGCCCGGTATCCCGGCGCGCCCGCCAGTGCCTCTCCCACCCCGACGGCCGCCGCCCGCAGCGCCGCCAGGTCGGCGCCGTGGCCGGTCGGCGGGGTGCCCACGCAGATGAGGATCACCTCGGCCGCCCGGACCGGTGCGGCGGCATCGGTGGCGGCCACCAATCGCCCCGTTCCGACCACATGCCGGAGCAGGTCTGGCAGGCCCGGCTCGTGGAATGGCGCCTCACCCCGTGCGATGCAGCCGGTCCGCTCGGGATCAATGTCCACCACGCAGACCTGGTGGCCGATGTCGGCCAGGACCGCTCCGCTCACCAGCCCGACCGGCCCGCCCCCGATGATGACGACCCGCATCACGCGAGCGCCTGCCGGGCCCAGTCGAGGGTGCGACGGAGACCGTCTTCCAGCGACACCCGGGGGGCGTAGCCGAGCTCCTGCCGCGACTTGGTCAGGTCGGGACACCGGCGCTGGGGGTTGTCGGTGAGGTAGTGGGGGTCGCTGCTGACCTGAAACGTCACCGGCGTGCCGCTCAGTTGCGCCATGAGTTCCGCTACCTCCCGGATCGTCACCTCGTGGTCGTTGCCGATGTTGTAGGCCTCCCCCGGGCGGCCGGAAAGCAGGGCGCGGAAGAAGCCGGCGGTGGCGTCGCTGATGTAGCAGAACGAGCGGCTGGCCCGGCCATCGGAGAGGAGCACGAGCTCCTTGCCCCGGGCGGCGGCGCCCACGAGGTCGGGAATGATCCGGCCGTCATCGAGCCGCTGGCCGGCCCCGTAGACGTTGAACGGCCGGACACTGCGCACGGGGAAGCCGAACTCCTGGAAGTACACCACGGCCAGGGTCTCGCCAAAGCGCTTCGACTCGTCGTAGCACGCGCGGGGCCCGGTACAGGACACCAGCCCGCGATAGTCTTCCCTGGTGGGGATGCTGGCGGGGTCGGGGTCACCATAGATCTCGCTCGTGCTGAAGTACAGGAAGCCCTCCAACTCGGGCTGGGCGTGCGCCAGGTCCATCATCCGGCGCAACCCCCAGACATTGACGTCCGCGGTCTGCAGGGGCTTGGCGCGGTAGACGATCGGCGAGGCGATGCCGGCGGCATGGATGGCGAAGTGGAACGGCTCATCGATCGCCACGGGCTGGGTGATGTCCGCGTTCACCACGCGGACAGTCGGGTCTTCGACGAGCGGTGCCAGGCGGGCCGGGACGCCGGTCACGAAGTTGTCCACGACAATGAGCCGGGCGGGACGGGAGAACCGGGTCTGGTTGAGGTGGCGAATGGTGTCGATCATCGCCGCGCCGAGAAATCCCGCGCCGCCACTCACCAGGATGGTGCGGCCCTCAAGCCGGGTGGCCAGCTCCCCGATCCCCGCTGCGGCTTCCGCGGCATCCTGCAGCAGCAGGGTGTCGCTCGGGGTGACTCGTGGCAGCGAGGCTGGTTCGGCGGTCGCGTCCTGGGTACCTGGGTGCATGCGTTGTGCGCCTGTCTGGGGGTGAGGAGGTCCGGGCCCATGGCGGATGGGCCCCTGGGGTTCCACTGCCGGCCCGCACGGCGCCTACTGCAATTCCCGTGGCAGGCGGGTCGGAGCTGAGGAGGGCGCCGCGGCCGTCGCCCCTCGCCCTCACAAGCGGATCGGTCTGGCGCCGGGCTCCTGGCCCGCCTAGATATAGTGGGACGCGGGTCGGAATGACTGGCAGGGCCTGCCACTCCCCTGGTCGAATGCGGCTGTCAGGTCGGCGTTCCGCCGCGTAGGCGCCGGCGCCGGTCCAAGGGCACGAAAGTTGCTCGAGTCGGTCGTCTCAGGGAAGCCCATTCCTCCCATGCACGCCCCCGTCCTGGCCTCGGCTCGGCGCCACGGCGGTGTCTCGTCCATTCCCGGGAACTGCCCATGCCATCGTTGCCCCTCCCACCGCCGGACCCCACGGAACAGCTTGGCACGCCGGATATTTCCCTGGTGATGCCGTGCTACAATGAGGCCGCGATCGTCGGGCAGACGATTCGGCGGACCCTGGCGGCGTTTCGGGGAGCGGGCCATCGGTTGCAGCTGGTCGCGGTGGACAACGGTTCGAGCGATGCCACCGGGAGCATCATCCAGGAGTATGTGGACCAGGGGCACCCCGTGATCCATGTTCGGGTCGCGGAAAACCAGGGGTACGGCTTTGGGATCCTGAGCGGGATTCCGTCCTGCACTGCCCCCTGGATTGGCTTCATCCCGGCCGACTCCCAGGTGGATGCCCACGAGACCGTCCACCTCTTCGAGGAGGCCCTTGCCTGCGAGGAGCCGGTGCTCGCCAAGGCACGCCGGCGCTTCCGCATGGACGGATTCACCCGAAAGGTGGTCTCCGTCACCTACAACCTGCTGTTCCGACTGCTCTGGCCCCGGATCGCGTCGTTTGACATCAATGGGTTGCCGAAGATCCTCCATCGCGACGTGGTGCGCCGCATGGGCCTGACCTCGAAGGACTGGTTCCTGGACCCGGAGATCATGATCAAGTCGCACCACCTGGGGGTCCGCTGCATCGAGTACAGCGTCTTTGCCCGGATGCGCAGCCGGGGACTCTCCCACGTGAATGCGGGAACCTGCCTGAACTTCTTCAACGGCTTGATTCGCTATCGCTTCTCGGCCGAGCTGTCCCGGTGGCGGAAGCAGGCACCGGTTCCGGCCGACTCCGTCACCCCGAGCTGATGGTGCGTCCCGAGTCCGGCCTCGCCTGCCCCGTGCGCGGCACCCGGCCGGCGTGCCGGTCCGCCCCCCACCTCCGGCCCGCCTGACATGCGCCTCCGCCTCTTCCTGACCTGCTGGGTCCTCTTCAGCCTGCACTTTGCCACCGACTTCGTGCGGGAGCACTACCTCGCGCTGAGCGTCGCCGAGGCCGGGTCGGTGGACCTGTCCGAGTACTACGGGCTGCACGAGGACATCTTCCGCAATCCCCCGGACGCCCCGAGGGGCGGGGTGCACCATGGCGCGAACCCCGGGATCTCGCTGCTCGCCGCGGTGCCCGTCTTCGCGCTCCGGCCAGTGGTGGACCGGATCGTGGCGAGGGCGCTGGCGGGGCGACCGGCGGGCAGCGACTCGACCGTGGTGTACGATGATCCGCGGGAGATGCGGGTGCTGTTCTACCGCCAGGCCTATGCCCGGGGACTGGACATCAAGTTCGGGTTGGTTGGGATCATCACGATGGTGCTCTGCATGGCCCCATTGTCGGCGCTCGGGGTGGTCGGTGTCCATCGACTGCTCGAGGGAGCCGGGTTGACCGCCCGCCTCTCCCTTGGGCTCTCGCTGGTCTATGCCTTTGGCACGCCGGTCCTGTTCCGGACCGCCTACCTCAACCAGAACCTGGCGATCGGGATCGTCGGCCTGCTGGCCTTCTACCTGCTGTGGAACCCCGGCGGCCGCCTCGCCATGGCCGAGGGCCGCCGCACCGTGCTGGCTGGCGGCCTGGCGGGATTCGGGCTCCTGTGCGACTACAGCGGCGGCCTGACCCTGGCCCTGCTGGGCCTCTATGCCCTGGCGCGCGCCCGCGAATCATCGGGCGGGATCGGTGGGGTTGTTCGCACCGGGGCGCTCTACACGGCGGGTGCCCTGCCCATGATCGTGGCGCTCTGGGTGTACCAGTGGGCGGCCTTTGGCCACCCGTTCCTGCCGCCGCAACACTGGATGCCCGCGGTGATCTACAGCGACCAGGGCTATCAGGGGGTCACGGGTCCCAACCTCGGGCTGCTCATGCAGCTCCTCTTCCACCCCAGTTTCGGCCTGCTGGTCTCGGCCCCGCTGCTGGTCCTGGCGATCGGCGCCCCCTTCGTGGTCCGGTCGGGCCGGTCGTTCCTGCCGGCCCGCGAGTTGACCCTCTGCCTGGGGATTGCGGCCGCGTACCTGATCTTCTTCAGCGCGATCGCCTATACTCAATTGCAGTGGAGCACCGGGATCCGGTACATGATGCCCGCGGTACCATTCCTGTTCCTGGCCGCGGCGACGGTGCTGGTCCGACTGCCGCGCGGGGTGGCGTTCGGGATCGTGACGATGGCGGTCACGGTGGCCTGGTCGATGGCAATGGTGCGCAACCAGTACGGGGTGCACCAGAACCTGATCCGCGTGTTCGTCGAGGGATTCCAGCTCCCCTGGCTCACGACCCTGGGGAAGATGGCGTCCCAGTATGCGCCCTGGCTGGCGGGTCGGCCCTCGGCGCTACCGGTGATGGTCCTGACGGCCGCGGTCGTGTGGGGTATCTGGGCGGTTCGGGACCCCCGCAAGCCCGCCTTTGCAGGGCCGGAATCCGGCACCGAAAAGCCGGCGGCGACGGCATAGCCCGTGCACATCGGCGGGGATGGCTGGTGTCCGGCTGGTGTCCCCGGAGGACGGGAGGAGGAATCAGATGCCTGTGTATCGCCCTGAAACGGTCGGCGGTTGGCCCCGTTCCCTCCGGGTGGACGTTGTCATTCCGGTGCTGAATGAGGCCCACGTCCTCGCCAGGAGTGTGGCGACGCTGCTACAGTTCCTTCGGGGTGCCCCGCCGTGCCAGTGGCGGGTGGTCATCGTGGACAATGGCTCGACCGATGGAACGGATGCGGTGGCACGGGCGCTGGTGGCCGAGCATGCCGAGGTCCAGTTCCTCCAGTTGCCACAGCGGGGCCGGGGTCGCGCGCTGCGGCACGCCTGGACCCAGGGCGATGCCGACGTGATGTGCTACACGGACGTGGACCTCTCGACCGAACTCGAGGCCCTCCCCAAGATGATCCATGGGGTCGCGATGGAGGGGTTCGACCTTGCCACCGGATCGCGGCTGCTGCGGGATTCCCGGACGACCCGATCCAACCTGCGCGAGTTCATCTCGCGCTGCTACAACCTGTTCGTGAAGGCGGTGCTCTGGACCTCGTTCAGCGATGCCCAGTGCGGCTTCAAGGCCATCAGCCGGCAGGCGGCGACCGAACTCCTTCCCCGGGTCCGGGACGAGAGCTGGTTCTTCGACACGGAGCTGCTGGTCCTGGCCGAAAAGCATGGATATCGCATCGCCGACATCCCCGTGGAATGGATCGAGGATGATGACAGCCGGGTCAAGATTGTCCGCACCGCCTGGGATGACATCAAGGGGGTCTTCCGGGTCCGCTGGACCCTGTGGACGGGATCGGGGCATCCCGCCAAGGCGCCGGTGCGCGCCTTGCGCGACCGCCCGGCCCAGTAGGGGCCACGGTCCCGCGTGAGTGAGCCGTCCTCGCTGGTCCTGACCGGAGCCAGCGGATTCATCGGCCGTCACCTTCTCGGGGCCCTTGCCTCGGATCCTGGCCTTGCCCCCGCCTTTCGCCGCGTCACCCTCCTCATCCGCTCACCCGCATCCCTGACGCGTCTTGTGCCGCTGCCGGACGCCTGGCAGGCGGTGGAGTGGGACCTGTCCGGTTCGGCCGCTCTCCCCGCTGGCACCCTGGGCCCAGAGACGGTGGTCGTGCACCTGGCCGCGCCGACCGGCCGCGCGACCGCCGGGCAGATGCACAAGGCGATTGTCGGCGGGACCCGGCGACTCACCGAGGCGTGCCGGGTCGCCGGGGTGCGGCACCTGATCCACGTGAGCAGCATCGCCGCCGGGTTCACCGATCGGCGGTGGTATCCCTACGCCGAGGCCAAGCGGTCGGCAGAGGCCATTGCCCTGGCCAGCGGTGTCCCCGTGACGATCGTTCGGCCGACCATGGTCTTCGGCCCGGGCAGCCCCGTCCAGCACGGGCTGGAGCAGCTGGCTGCCAGCCCGGTGTCGATCGTCTTCGGTCGGGGACGCCTGCTCGTGCAGCCGGTCGACGTGGACGACCTCGCATCCCTGCTCCTGGCGCTTGCCAAGTCGCCGCCCGCAGGGGGCGACCTTGTCGAGGTCGGCGGAGGGGACCAGGTGCCGCTCCGCGATCTCCTGATCCAGATGCGCCGGGCGGCGGGACGCCGGCCTGGTCGCCCGATCCCGATCCCGCTGGCGTTCCCGCGCCGGATCCTGGCCGCGCTTGAATCGCTCGTGGGGGCCCGTCTGCCGGTCACTGCAGGGCAGTTCGCCTCCTTCGCCAACCCGTCCGTGGCCGCCGCACACCCGCTGGTTCAGCAACTGCTCCCTGCGCCAAGGCCGTTGACCGCAATGCTGGCCCGGCCGGCCGGCCCAACGGGGGAGGGGACCGACTCGCCCGCGCACCAGCACGCGGAGATTGCCCGCGAGTTCGAGGTGTTCGCCCAGTACCTGGGATCGACCGACCCCGGTTCCGAGGCCATGGAGGCCTACCTGCGGGGGCACCCGCAGGCGGTCGGGGTGCGGGAGGATGCCCTTGACCGGCGGCTGCGCCGGCTGGCACGCCGGTCGGTCCTGGGGTGTGTCCTGGCAGACAGCTACGCCCGCCTCGCGCGTCCGTACGGGGCACTGCGTCGCTCGCTGGTCCTGGCGCTGGCCGTGCTCGAGTCCACCGCCCGCCACCACGCCGCCTATGACTCGGCCCACGCGGCCTCGCCGGGCGCGACCTGGGCCGGCATCGTCGGACGCGGGCTGGCCTGGGTGGCCTGGACCGTCACAGCCATCGGCATGCTCGCTCCGCTGCACCTGATGGACCACCTCCGGGAGGGGGCGAGTGGGGGCACGGATGGCTAGGGTCCTGGTGGTCGGTTCGGGCGCGAGCGGGGTCCACTTCGCGCAGAGCATGCTCGAACGCGGGGCGTCGGTGGAACTGGTCGATGTCGGGTACGCTCGTGCCCCGGCCGTCCATCCGGAGTCGGACTTCTCCGCATTGAAGGACCACTCTCCCGATGGTCGGTACTTCCTCGGCGAGGCCGGCGAGGCGGTCGTCTACCCGGCTCCCGATGCCAAGCCGTATGGCTTCCCACCGAGCAAAGGGTACGTCTTTCGCCGCCCAGAGGAGGTCCAGATCGAGGAGCGGGCCTTCCGCCCACTGGTCTCCTTTGCGCGCGGAGGGCTGGCGGAGGCCTGGACCGGTGGCTCCTACGAGCTTCGGGACGACGAACTGGTGGACTTCCCGTTTCCGGCGTCCGATTTGCGGCCGCACTACGCCACGGTGGCGGCGCGGATTGGCGTGTCGGCAACCGCCGATGACCTGCAGGCCTTCTCCCCCCTCTCGGCGGCGTATCAGCCCTCGCTGCCTGCCGATGCCCACTCCGCCGACCTCCTGCGCCGGTATGCCAGCCGGCGTGCCCGGCTGCAGGCCCAGGGGATTGCGCTGGGGCGTTCCCGGGTCGCCGTGCTCTCGGAGGCACTGGGGGATCGCCAGCCGTGTGGGGAACTCGGGCGCTGCCTCTGGGGGTGTCCGCGGGAGGCACTCTATGCGCCGAGCCACACCCTGCGGAAGCTCCTGGCGATCCCGGGATTCACCTACCGGTCCGGATTGCTGGTGCGTCGCGTGCTGCGGGGTGGGGATGGCCACGCCATCGGAGTCGCGGCGGTTCCGGTGTCCGGGGGGGCGGAGACTGAGCTGCGGGGCGACCGGGTGGTCCTGGCGGCCGGGGCGCTGGCCACCAGCCAGATCTACCTGCAGACGCTCGCCGCTGGCGGTCGCAGCGGCGTGGAGCTGCCCGGTTTGATGGACAACCGGCAGGCGATGATCCCCTTCCTGACGCCGCGGCTCGCAGGGCGCGCGGTTGCCCTGGCGAGCTACCAGTTCCACATGGTGGCGCTGGGACTCCGCGGTGCGGATGGGCGATCAGACGTGCACGGCCAGATCAGCACCCTCAAGGCCGCCTCGGTCCATCCGATCGTCTCGGGGCTGCCGTTCAACCTGCGCACCTCGATCGAGATCTTTCGCCGGCTCCGGGCCGGCCTGGGCGTAGCCAACATCTGGCTGCCGGACAGCCGGCGGTCGGCGAACGTGGTGCGGCTCGAGGGGAAGGGTACGGGACCCTCACGGCTGGTGCTGGACTACGCCGACCATGACCGCGATCTGCCGGCCGCGCGCGAGGCGATCCGGCGGGTGCGGCAGGCGCTGGGCGAACTGGGGTGCGTGGCGCCCGCCAGGATGGCTCGATTGCTCCCCCGGGGCTCCAGCGTCCACTACGCGGGGACGCTGCCGATGGGCACCGAGGATCGCGAGCACACCACGCGGGCAGACGGATCGGTGCGGGGGATCCCGGGGCTGCACGTCGTCGATGGGGCGGGCTTTCCGTGGCTCCCTGCCAAGAACCTCACCTTCACCCTGATGGCCAACGCCGCGCGGATTGCCGCGGCGATGGACTGACCCGACCCGGAAGCCGCCTCACGGGGCGGGACGCGGTCGCGCCGCCAGGCGGGCGCGGAAGTCCCGGATCACCTCCGCCAGCGCCGGGTCGCCCGCGCGATCATCGACCTGGAGGGTGTCGCGCCAACCGAAGAGTTCATGGGGCAGGCTGTCGTAGGCGATGTACTGCCAGTCCGGGCTGAGCAGGGTGCGGATGTCGCCAAAGTTGACCTTGAAGGTCGGGCCGGCCCAGTCCCGCTGGGCCACCTCGGCGAGCGGGTACTCCCACTGGTCTCGGGTGGCGGGATCCCTCCAGAGTGGGGCCAGCGAGGGAAGCCCAAGCGGCGCCGCGTCGGCAGGACCGACCAGTTCCAGGATGGTGGAGGGTATCGCGGTGTGGGAGACGGGACGGTCGATGCGGACGCCGGCGGGAATCCCGGGGCCCTTCATCACCAGGGGGATCATGACCTCCTCCCGGTAGAGCGAACGGGCATGCAGGTACCCCCCATGCTCCCCGAACGCCTCCCCATGGTCCGAGGTCAGGATCAGGAGGTGGCCACGTCCCGGGCGCCGGGCACGGAGCGCCTCGTCGAGGCGTCGCAGCTCGGCATCGACATAGGCCAGGGCACCGTCATAGGCGGCGATCTCGGTCTCCCGCTCCTCCGGGGTGAGGGTGATCAGGTCCCGACCAATGCGCCAGTTGAGGATGCCACCCGGCGCCTCCTCGGTGGAGAAGCGGCTCCGGTACGGCTGGGGCGGGGTGTAGGGATCATGCACGTCGAACAGGTTGACCATCGCGAAGAAGGGCCGGGTCGAATCCCGGGTCACCCAATCGAGCACCCGGTCGACGCCCTCGGTTGCCTCCTTGCGCGCCGGAATCCCCTCGAAGCCGAACTGCGGCCTGATCCGCTCGACGACCTTGCCGAACACGGTCCGGAAGGCCATGTCCTGCCACGAGTGGTAGAAGTCCTCGAAGCGCAGGAACCCCCGTCCGAACCCCTGCTCGCGGGTGAACCAGAACGGGTTGCTGGAGAAGGCGCCGGTCCGGTAGCCGAGGTCCCGCAGGCGCTCGGCGATCGAGGGGTAGGGCGCATCGCGGAAGACCTTGAACTGCATCCATTCGACGCCGTGCTGATAGGGGTCGAGTCCCGAGAGCAGGGACGCATGGGAGGGCAGCGAGTAGGGCGAGGCGGCGGCGGTCCGCTCGAACAGCACCCCGTCGCGGGCGACCTCGTCGATGAACGGGCTGGTGGGGCGCGGATACCCGTAGGCCGAGACGTGGTCCGCCCGGAGGGCATCGATGATGACGAGCAGGACATCGGGTGCATCGTCGGCCGCGACCGGGAGGGCCCGCAGCTGGCTCCGCTCGCGGAGTGCGTACCAGGACTGCACCCCGACCAGCAGGGCCACCGTGGTGGCGGCCAGTATCGGGAGGGTCCGGCGCATGACCCGAAGCGTCGCGGCGGAGTCGCGCCGAAACCAGCGGGTGAGCGCCGAGGCGAGCCCCAAGGTCACGATCGGGAGCACGGCGATGTGCAGGTAACCGTAGAAGGTGAGGGCCACGAAGTGGCCGGCGGCGAGGGAGGCGAGGGCGAAGGTGCCCGCCTGGGCCCGCCACCGCTCCGGGAGGAGCCGAAGCCCCGGGACGAGCAGGAGTCCCACGACCAGGAACGTGATCGCGTTGACGACCGGCGCGATCCAGACGACCTGGGTCCAGAGGTTGGTGAGCCGGTCGAATCGCTGGATGATCATCCAGCCGGCACCCTCGACCAGCCCGGACAGAAGTCCCAGCCACACGGCCATCAGGAGGACCGCTCCGGCCGGTTCGGGTCGCGGTGCGGCTGGGCTCTCACTCATCGATACGACTCCACCTGGGGGAAATGGGCTGGTCTCGTCGGACGGAGGAGTCCTGCAAGAACCTCGCCGAAGTGCCGGGGCCGCCGCAAGGATCGGCAAGCCCCCGCGGCGGGTCAAAGGCCGCCGGCATCCCCGCTGGCCAGGGCCAGCGGCCCCAGTGGGGCCGAGGGGGGGCACCCCAGCCGTGCCCACGCCGGCAGGACGACGGCCAGGGGTGCTAGATCTCTCCCCGCCGGGCGGCCTGGGCCATGTGGTCGGCGGCGCGGAACGCCAGGGCCTGGATGGTCAGGGTGGGTTGCCCCCGGCCGCTGGTGACGAAGGAACTGCCATCGACGACGAACAGATTGGGCACGTCGTGGGCCCGGTGGTACCGGTCCACCACCGAGCGCTGGGGATCGTTGCCCATGCGGCAGGTCCCGAGCAGGTGCACGGTGAAGCCGGGATCCTCGCGAATCGGGGTGTCATGGATGGCGATGGCACCGGCCGCAGTCAGGAGGTCCCTCCCCAGCGCCTGGAAATGCCGATAGAGCCGGAGGTCCTGCTCGTGTTCCCGGAAGGTGGTCCGGAGTGCCGGGAGGCCCCAGGCGTCCTTCAGCTCGGGATCCAGCGAGACGGAGTTGGTCTCCACCGGGAGCGAGGTGGTGTGTCCATAGGAGAGCGCCGTGTGGGAAAACCAGGGTCTCAGCCGCCGCTTGAAGGCCGCTCCCCATTGGGGCTCGCCCTCGGGGACGGAGAGTGCCATGATCATGGCGGGGACATCGAACCGGAAGTCGAAACCGCCGCCTCCATGGAGTCCGAGGCCGGGGTCGAGTTCGTAGGGATGGTGCGTGATCCGCGACACGACCGGTCCACGGTGCCCGTTGACGGGATGCTCGAACTCACCGCGCGAGGTGGCGGCACCGTTGAACATGAAGTGCTTGCCCACCATGCCGCTCGAGTTCGCCAGTCCGTCCGGGAACCGGTTGGACTCCGACAGGAGCAGCAGCCGGGGAGACTCCGCCCCGTTGGCGCAGAGGACGACCGCCTTGGCCCGCTGCCGCTGCTCCTTCCTCTCGGCATCGTAATAGAGCACCCCGGTGACCCGTCCAGCGGCATTGGTCTCGATCCGTGCCACGGTGCTCTCGGGCCGGACCTCGCACCGGCCGGTGGCCAATGCCTCGGGGATCATGGTGTAGTTGGCGCCCGACTTGGCACCCCACTCGCAGGGGAACGCCAGGCAGAACCCGCAGTTGTGGCAGGGCTGGCGACCCTGCCAGGGGCGCGAGAGGATTGCCATCGGGGCCGGCATCGAGCTCCAGCCAAGCTTGTCGCACCCCACGGTAAGCAGGACCCCGGGACCGGTCACGTTGAGCGGGGGGAGCGGGTAGGGGCGTGAGCGGGGCGGTTCGCCTGGCGCGGCGTTGGCCTGACCGGAGACCCCGATCGCCCATTCGACCGCCGTGTAGTAGGGCTCGAGCTCTTCGTACGTGATCGGCCAGTCCGCCAGGGCGGCTCCGGGCACGCCTCCCTTCGCCGAGTACTCGTGGAAGTCGATCGGGCGGAAGCGCCAGTAGTTGGCCGTGTAGTGGAACGACGTGCCGCCCACGACCTTGGCGTAGCCCACGTACTGGCTGGGTTCGGCCTTCTCCTGGGGGGTCCGGCGATAGGTCTGGGGCTGGGTGACCGCATCGTTGCTCCAGCGCCCGGTAATGAACGCGCCCAGCTCGTCGTGCTCCATCTCCTGCTGGGAAACGGCGCGACCCTGTTCCAGGACCAGGACCTCGAAGCCCTTCCGGCTCAGCTCCCGCGCCACCGAGGCACCCGCGGGGCCGGAGCCGATCACCACGAAGTCGACTTCCGTCTCCTGGGCGAAGCGCTTGCCGGGGGTGAGGGATTGCGGCATCAGAGCACCCTCCCCAGCATTGCCCGCTGGTTGTCGGGATGGTCGTACCAGCCGAACGGCGGGGTGAACTCGTGGACGTTCTCCTGGCCGATCATCTGCCAGCCCAGGAAGTCGGCGTTGCCCCCGTACCTGGGCAGGGCGAACATGCCAGCGATCGTGGCAAAGCGAATGGCGCCGAAGAACGGGGTGTCTTCCATCCCCCTGAGGATGGCGTCCTGCTCGTCGCCGGAGAGAGCCGCGAACCGACCCCGTCCCGGGTGGGCCTTCTGGACCGTGGCGTCGAGGTCGGCGAGCCCCTGCCGGTAGAACTCCTGCTGCTCGCGCTGGAATCCGCTCAGGGAGCCGTCGATGAACCAGACCACCCCGGCCTCCCGGGCTCCGGGCGTCTCGTCGGTCGGGAAGATCCGGGCGGTGATCGCCTCGACGTCGGCGGCCTGTTCCTCGGTCAAGACGCCGAGGATGCGCGGCGGAGCGGGCGCGTCGGGGGGTGGGGCGTGCGTGGACGTCTCGGGATCGATCGTGCGGCGGCAGGCGAGGGCGGCACCCAGCCAGAGGGCGGCGGCTGCCTGAACGAAATCACGTCGGGACAGGGACATGCAGCTCCCGGGTTCGGTTCGAGGGGTGGAGGACCACCCCAATCCTGCCCTCGGGCCCGGTGAGGGACAAGGGGAGGGGCCGCGATCGGGCCGCAGTCCGGGCCCCGACCACCCCGCCACAAGCCGCTTGCGTGGCCTGGGGGCAGCCCCTACGTTCTCTGAAGCGGCCGACCCTGCCGGGGCGGTCACCCCGCTTCAATCCCTGCTTGACCCCTCCGGAGGAATCGTGCTGGCACGCCGTGGAATCCTGCTGTTGACCCTGCTGGCGGTGGCCAGCTGCACCGGGCCCGCCACCCCGACCGACGACGCCGGACTGGCTCCCCTCCTCGGCGTGGCCGGGGCGGGGAATGCTGGAGTGGTGCCCGAGGAGTACATCGTGGCGTTGCGGGGTGCCCCGCCGGGACGGGGGTTGGTCAACAGTCAGTCCCGTTCGATGGCGGCGCTGGCGGGGGCGGAGGTGGTGGAGGTATTCGGCGATGCCCTCAATGGCTTCGCCATGCGCGCCGATGGCCCGGCGCTGGCGCGGATCCGCGCCAACCCCGCCGTGGCCTACGTCGAACCGGTGCAGGTCTTCCGCAAGGATGCCAACCAGACTCCAACCCCGTCCTGGGGCCTCGACCGGATCGACCAGGGGCTCCTGCCACTCAACAGCACCTTCTCCTATCCGACCGGTGGGGCCCAGGTCCACCTCTACATCATTGACACCGGCATCCTGCTCAGCCACTCGGAGTTCACCGGGCGGATGGGCGCCGGGTTCGACGCCATCACCCCCGGTGCTTCGCTGCCAGGCAACGATTGTGACGGGCATGGCACCCACGTGGCCGGCACCGCCGGGGGCACGACCTACGGGATCATGAAGACCGCCACGATGCACCCGGTGCGGGTGCTCGACTGCACCGGGTCGGGCACCACGACCACGGTCCTGGCGGGGATCAACTGGGTCATCGGGAACGCCGTCGCACCGGCGGTGAGCAACATGAGCCTGGGGGGCGGCATTTCCGCGGCCCTCGACAGCGCCACCAACGCGATGGTGGCGGCGGGAATCGTCTCCGCCGTGGCTGCCGGCAACAGCAGCACCAACGCCTGCAACTCCTCGCCGGCCCGCGCCGCCAACGCCCTGACGGTCGGCTCCACGACCAGCACCGACGCCCGCTCGAGCTTCTCGAACTACGGCACCTGCCTCGACCTGTTCGCGCCGGGGTCGGGAATCGTCTCCGCCTACATCGGCGGCAACAACGCCACGGCCACCCTCAACGGCACATCCATGGCCAGCCCGCACGTGGCCGGGGTGGCGGCGCTGTACCGGTCGTTCAACCCGGGCCATACCGCGGGCCAGGTCATGGCGGCCATAGTGGCCCAGGCCACGACGAACCGGGTCACCTCCCCGGGCACCGGCAGCCCGAACCGGCTGCTGTACTCCGGCTTCATCGTCGGGGGCCCGCCGCCGACCAACCAGGTTCCCACCGCCTCCTTCACCTACCAGTGCGTGCCGCGGGGTGACGGGATCGCCGCCGACTGTGCCTTCAACGGCAGTTCGTCACACGATCCCGACGGTTCGATCGTCTCGTACCTGTGGACAATTCCCGGGCGGCCGAGCAAGAGCGGGGCGCAGATCAGCTATCCCTTCCGGCTGAGCGCAGTCGCTTCGGTGACCCTGACCGTCACCGACAACCAGGGTGCGACCGACGCCGAGACCCAGCAGGTGGATGTTGACGGCGCCCCGCCGCCGCCGCCGCCACCACCGCCGCCGCCACCACCGCCACCGCCACCACCGCCGCCTCCGCCGCCGGTGAACCAGAGCCCCACGGCTGCGTTCACGTACCAGTGCGTGGTTCGTCCTGACGGGGTGGGTGCCGACTGCTCGTTCAACGGCTCCTCGTCGAGCGATCCCGACGGATCAATCGTGGCCTATGCCTGGACCGCCACCGGGCGCCCCGGAAAGTCGGGACCCACCGCGACCTTCCCGTACAAGGTGGGGACGGCCCAGTCGGTGACCCTGGTCGTCACCGACAACCAGGGCGCCACGGGGACCAAGACGGTGTCGTTCACGGTGGGCTCGCCGTAGCGGGTCGGCCGGCCCGCCGGCGAGGAAGGCTGGACCACACGAGATGGCCCCCGGGCACCGCAGAGGTGCGCCGGGGGCTGTGGGTTTGGGGCGGCCGACGGGAGATGGATCACTCGGTGGCCCGGCCTACCGGACTGTCACCCGCCGACGCGCGATCTGGATGCCGTCGGAGAACTGGACGTCGAGCTCCCCGGCGCCGGTCACCAGGAGGGCGTCCCCTCCCCGTGCGATGGAGAGCACCTGGCCGGTCGCCGCGTCCCGTACCAGGGCGCCCGGATACTGGCGCACATCCCAGGTGAGTCGGCGGACGGCGCCGGAGACAGGACGGGCTGCCGGGATCGTGGGTCCCCCGGGCGGGCCTCCAGCGGCCACCCGCTCGGCGCTGCGCCCCGGCCCCACGACGCGCAAGGCCGCAAGCCGGTCCAGGGTGGCATCGCCCAGCGGCAACACCATCGAGAACTGGTACTCGGGGGGACCGGGCAGGTCGGCAAGCTCGTCCGGCTCGAACGGCTGGGTAAAGAGGAGCGCCCCGGCGGCGTCACGACCTTCGATCCGCCAGCTGCCGGTACGGGGGAGCGGTTCCCCTGTCGGGCGCGTGCGGAATGCCGGCTCGAGGATGAGTCCCCGGTTCGAGATCTGGCCCCAGACCAGCAGCCCGTCATCGGGACCCGTGGCGGTGATCGCCATCGGGGGTGACCCCCCGGGGCTGGCGGCGCGCCAGGCCATCATCAGGTTCCAGTTGTAGACGCTGACCCAGGGATAGCTCGGGCAGTAGCCCATGACATCGCGGTAGTAGTACGGGTCGTGGAGTTTGGTCAGGAACAGATTCCCTCCGAACAGCGCCAGCGCCTCGGTCTCCATGCCCCACGCGCCGATCGAGCCTCCGGAATAGGGGTAGCCGGGATCGACGCCCTGCGCGGATCCGCAGGGCGCGTGTGGGCGCCCGAAGTTGTGACCGATCTCATGGGCAAGCACGTTGGCGCGGCTGTTGCCGTAGTCCCAGCCCATGGCAGCCCTCGCCGTGGGGGGCTGGCCTGGTTGCCGTGCGAGGCCGGCGAGGCCGCTGCCGTAGTTGACCTTGACGACCCCGTAGTAGTACCGGCTGCTGCCGTTGAGCTGCCGCAGCGCGTCGATATCAGAGAGGACGGCCGACCAGGTCGAAATGTCCGTGCCGGAGAGCGCGGGTCGGGTGTTCGTGTAGACGCTCAACACTTCCCAGGAGAGCGAGGTGTTCTCCACGGGGAGCATGCGGCGCAGGTCCCTGAGATAGGACTCGACGTTGCTGATCGTGACATTGCCGGTCAGTGCAGTGGCGGTCTGGAAGACCGGCACGAGGGTGATCTCGAACCTCGGCAACGCCCGGACCGTTACGGCGAATACCTGGCCGGGTGCCGGGAACTGGTTGTCGCCCTCATTGGCCTCCGGCACCGTCCCATCCGGATCCACGTCGGCCCAGAACCGGAGCCCTGGCTGGATCAGGTTGCCGGGCACCCGGATGTTCCAGCTGCTGGCGTAGTCCCCCTCGTTCACGGACTGGGTGACGGAACCGGTGTTGGCGGAGATGAAGCTGCCCCAGACCTCGGTGTTGCCGTGCCACAGCTTGACCCGGACCCTGGGCGTGGTGGTGTTGGCCTGGTTGGCCACCACGAACACCCGCAGGTAGGCATCCCGGCCCGCCAGCAACTCGGCGCTGTGCGGCATTTCCTGGATGCCCTGGGTGAGGTAGGCCCCGTGGATCCGGAGGTTGAGGGTCGGGGGCGGGCCCGGCGCATAGGCCACGGAAACCGGCGTCGTGTTGCCCAGGGTCACTTGGACGGTCTGGGTAGCGGGCGTGGGCACGTATGTGGTGCCTCCGCTGGTCACCGCGCCCGCCGTCACGGTCCAACTCCCCGCCGCAAGGTCCGTCAGGGTGCGGTTGGTTGGGGCAGGGAAACTGATCCCCCCGGGACCGGTGGCGGTCACCGCCGCCTGGGCGCCCGCGGGGAGCCCGGTGATCGTGACGGCCAGCGCTCCGGGTGAGTAGGCGAAGGATGCCGTGGCGAGCTTCGGACCTCCCACCACCAAGGCACACGTGCCGGTCCCACTGCAGTCACCACTCCAACCGGCGAACGTATATGGGCCGTTGGTTGCGGGCGCTGGAGTGAGGGTGACAAGGGTGCCCGGGGCGAACGCCGCCTGGCAGGTGCCGCCGAGGGTACCCCCGGGCAGGATACTGCAGGAGAGACCGGTCGGGACCGACGTGACTGTTCCGGCACCAGGTCCGGTGCCGGCGGAGGCGATTGCAACGGAGAACGGCGCGTCGAACCGTCCGGTGACGGCCAGCGGTTGGTTGATGCTCACGACACACCCGCCGTTACCACCGCAGCCGGCCCCACTCCAACCCACGAAGGTCGAGCCGCTGCCGGCGGTGGCGACCATGCTGAGGGTCGTTCCGGCGCCCCCGGTATGGGTGCAATCTCCGGACTGCACACCACCGACGAGCCGGCAGTCCACCTCCAGGCCGAACGACGTGACGCTGCCGCTGCCGGTGCCGGTTAACGAAACGGTCAGCTGGTACTGGCCACCGCCGGTGCTCACGATGCGGAAGCCGACCATGTCGAGACCGGACCCCGAATAGGCGTAGGACTGGCGGATGAAGTGATTCACCGAGCTGGCCGGCAGGTGGAATGCCCCGCCGCGAATCACATGACTTCCGGGCGTCGGCGAGCCCACGGGATCGGTGACCGTGCCGGACGGATACAGACCCCAATTGTCCTGTACCAGCTCCCAGAGGTTGCCGAGCATGTCATGCAACCCCCATGCGTTCGGCTGCTTCTGGGCCACGAGCTGGGGGCCGGTGTTCGGTGGCTGTCCGTACCAGGCCACGGCCGACAGATTGGCCGGGGCATCGGCGGTGGACCCTGCGCGGGCCGCGTATTCCCACTCGGCCTCGGTCGGTAGCCGGTAGCCCTTCCCCGGGTCGCGTTGGTTGAGCCCGTCGAGGAAGTTGAACTGGACGTCAGCGGGGTCCCCGCCATCCCAGGGCCGGAGGCGGAAGCCCGGTGCCAGCGTGGCGGGGTTGGTGCCGAACACCGCCTCGCTGTACTGCGCCATCGTCACCTCGGTGCGCAGCATCCGGATCGACTGGGTGAGGATGACCGTATGGGGTGGCTGGTTGTCCGCAGTTCCGCTAGCGGAACCGCGGATGTACGTCCCCGCCGGGAGGCTCACCCACTGCTCCGGCCCGAACCCGATGCCGAGGGGGATGGTGAAGGTGCCCGTTACCTGCTGACTCTGGCTCAGCGTCACCTGGCAGCTGCCGGTGCCACTGCACGATCCGCCGGTCCAGCCGGCAAACGCGTGGGCCCCGGTGGGTGTTGCTGTGAGCGTCACGCTGCTGCCAGCGTCGAAGGCGGCCGTGCAGGTTCCGCCCTGCACCTGCCCGGTCCAGGAGCAGAGGATTCCCGCAGGGGCGCTGGCAATCGTGCCATTGCCGATGCCAGCCACTGCCACCGTGAGCAGCTGCTGCGGCAGTCCGAATGCCGCGGAAACCTGGGCGGCCTGCGCCATGGTGACGCTGCAGCTTCCGGTGCCGCTGCACCCGCCGCCAATCCAGCCCAGGAAGAGGCTTCCCGCGGAGGCCTGGGCGACCAGGGTGACCCCGGTGCCGACCGTGAACGCGGCTGCGCAGATGCCGCCCTGGACGCCCCCGGAGCGGGTGCACGCAAGGCCGGCTGGGGTGCTGGTGACCGTGCCCGCTCCCGACCCCGAGGTGACGATCGTGAGCGTCTCGGTGATCTCGCTGAACGAGGCGGTCACCTGGGTCGCCTGCGCCAGGGCGATCAGGCAGGTACCCGTGCCGGCGCAGCCGGCACCGGACCACCCCGTAAACTGGTGCCCGGGCGCCGCCAGGGCCTGGAGCAACACGGTAGTCGCGAGAGGAAATTCCGCGGTGCAGATCCCGGACTCCGCCCCCTCCTCCCGCTGGCACGCGACGCCCGCGGGCTCGGAGCTGACGACGCCACCTCCTGCCCCCGCAGTGGCGACGGTCAAGGTGGCCTTCCGGACCGTGAAGGTGGCCGCCACTGCGGTGGGGAGGCTGACGGTGACTTGGCAGGTGCCGGCACCCTGGCACGACTCGCCGCCCCACGCCAGGAACTCGTGACCGGTCGCCGCCACGGCCTGGAGGGTGAGCACGGTCCCAGCGGCGACGGTCAGGGAGCACTGGCCGGTCTCGATCCCCGCCAATCGGGCACAGTTGATCCCCGCCGGGCTGGATGTGACGGTGCCGTCGCCGTCTCCCGTCACGTTCACGACGATGTCGAGGCTGGTACCGAGCCCGGCGCCCACGGTACGCGCCCTGTCCATCTGGACCACGCAGGCTGCGGTGCCGACGCACCCCTCACCGCTCCACCCGGTAAAGATGGTGCCACCGGCGGGGGCAACGGTCAGGCTCACCGTCGTCCCCTCGGGAAACAGGGCGCTGCAGGTGCCGGAGGTCACGCCGCCGGCGCGCCCGCAGCTGATGCCGGCCGGCAGGGAAACGATTGTCCCGGCCCCGGGGCCCGTCACTTGGACGTCCAGCGGGAATGTCGGCACGAACCGGGCGGTCACGGTGCGCGCCTGCGAGAGCGTCACCTGGCAGGGCGCGGTGCCGCTGCATCCCTCTCCGGTCCATCCGGCGAAGATGCTCCCCGCGGTGCCCTGGGCGGTCAGGACCACGGAAGTGCCGCTGGCATAGCTGGCCGCACAGTTCCCGGCCGATGTTCCGCTGGTACTACCGCAGGCGATGCCACCTGGGGCGGAGATCACCATCCCGCTGCCTCCGCCGGCCACCAGCACCGTCAGCGTGAAGGCGGGGACGAACGTTGCCGTCACCGATCGCGGCTGGTCGATGGTCAGCTGGCAGGGCGCCGTCCCGATGCAGCCGCCGCCGGTCCATCCCGTGAACAGGTGCCCGGCGGCCGGGGTGGCGGTCAGCGTCATCGCGGTGCCCGGCACCAGCGGCACCATGCAGTTTCCGGATTCAACCCCGGCCGATCGGCTGCAGGCGATACCGGCCGGCACGCTGGTCACCGTTCCATTGCCGCTGCCGGCGGTTGTGACCGCCAGGGTGAACGGGGCGATGAAGGATGCCGTGACAGCCCTGGCCTGGCCGAGATTGACCTGGCAGGCCGCGGTGCCGGTGCATCCCTCGCCGGCCCAACTTCCGACGCTGTGACCACCGGCAGCGGGTGTGGCCGTCAGCGTGACGGATGTTCCCTGGGGGAAGTCGAACGCGCAGGTGCCGGTCTGGGTTCCGCCGGTGCGGGTACAGCTGATCCCGGCAGGGGAGGAGGTCACCGTCCCCTCGCCGGTCCCGCCGGTCGTGACGGTCAGGCGCTGCAGCGGTACGGACACCTCCACCGTGGCCTGTCCCCTCTTGCCGTCAATCACGGCCGCGATGACCGCACTTCCCGGTCCGACGGCGGTGACCAGCCCGGTCGTCGCGCCGACGGTGGCCGCCGTGGTGTTGTCCGAGCTCCAGGCCGCCGCCTTGCCGGCGATCGGAGCGCCGTTGGCCGCCAGGGCGGTGGCGCTGAGGGCCTGCTGGGCGCCGACCAGCAGGCTGAGTGTCGGGGGGGACACGGTCACCCGGTCCACGGCGACGGGGCCGGGACCATTGTTGTCACCTGACGGACAGCCGAGGGAGGCAACAAGCCCGAGGCTCAGGCCAACGAGGTGGCGCGCGCGGGGGGGCACGGAATGCTCCAGGAGCAGGGGGGCTGCGAACGTGCCGAAGCCGACTGGCTATTTCCGCGTCAGCGTGACGCTGGTGGCCACGTCGGGCCAGCCCTCGACATGCGTCCCCTCGGGGATGGGGATGGTGGTGTGGTAGCTTCGGTGGACCACGCCAACCACCGTGTTCCCGCTGACCGCGCCGTAGAAGGCCTCGGTCTTGGTCAGTGCGCCGATTCGCAGGACCTTGCCGGCCACCAGGGAGGCCGTCGAGCCCAGGAAGTCGATGCCGCTGTACTCGCTCTGGTTGTAGCTGTAGAACGGCGGGCAGGAGCCCGGGGAGGTGGCCACCTCAGTCCAACGCGACTCCAGGTGGGAGTCGAGCAGCCCGTCGGACCGCCGGGAGAGGTGGAGAGTGAGCGTGCCCGAGATCCGGATCGGCGCCTCGCACGCGGCGATCACCTGCCCCGAAGGATTGGTGTTCCGGTTCTTGATGGTCGTCTGCATCTGGAAGGTGCCGGTGTAGGTGCCGGTGGGATTGGCTGGGGCAGGGGTCGAGGTCGGGGGGATCGGGGGCGCCGCCATCGAAGCCGAGAGCCCACCCGGCGCTGTTCCTGTTCCAACCAGCCCACCCGCGGCGTTCGCGGAACCGCCGATGGTGTAGCCGCCCCCGTTCAGCGCCACCGATGTCCCGGTCACGGTCCCCGACAGCGGGACGGCGCCGCCGCCCGAGGTCATCAGGACCCCGGACACGGGTGTGGGGGCCTGGGCCCAGAGCGGCCGGACCACGAGGGTGGTTACTCGCGCGACGGCCGCGGCGAGCGTGCCCGGGGCGTCTGGCATCGTGCTGACCTGGATGACGCCACCAAGCTCCGCCTGGCCAGCGACGGCCAGGAGTCCGATGTAGGTGCGCACCACTTGGCTGGGGTCGGGGCCGGTGTTGTCGCTGCAGGCGAGGGTGCCGCTCGCCAGAAGCAGGAGAATCCTGGCCGCACGAGGTGAAGAAACGGCGCTCGACATGGGGGATTCCGGGGTAGGGGTAGGGGCTCCCCTCAAGCAAGCATCCCGCCGTTAGATTTCCGTTATATGACTGCGCCGGATGCCGCCGACCCCCTCCCCCCGGCTCCTTACCGGCTGCAAACCCTTGGCAGCGCCGGGCTTTACGACACGACCTCGGGCGCCCTGCTCCTCGGTCCAGGGAAACCCCTCGCCCTCCTCACCTACCTCGCCCTGTCCCCCGGCCGAAGGGCCTCGCGGGAGTTCCTGGTCGACCTCCTCTGGGCCGATCTGGACCCGGACCGGGGCCGAGCCGCCCTCCGGCAGATCCTCCACCACCTGCGGCGGCTCCTGGGTGAGGAGGCCCTCCCCGGTGCCGCGGAACTGACCCTGCGCCACGGCCTGGTGACCGACAGGGATGATTTCCTGGCGGCCTTGGAACGGGGCGACGTGGAGGAGGCGGTGCAGCGCTACGGGGGGATGTTCCTCCCGGACTTCGGTGTCCCCGGCGGCGTGGCTTTCGAGCACTGGGCCGACCTGGAGCGCGCCCGGCTGCAGGCCGCCTACCTCGGCGCGGTGGAGCTGGTGGTACGCCGGTTGCTCAATCAGTCCCGTTTCCGGGAAGCCCAGCGGCTGGCGCGCCAGGCCCGGAATGAGGCCCCCGCCACCGAGGCGATCTGGCGGCTCCTGCTCGAGGCGACCGTGGCAGGCCGGGACTTCGTTGCCGCCGCGGTGGAGGCCGAGGCGCTGGAGCGGTGGGCCACCGAAGAGGGGCTGGCGCTCGAGCCGGCGACCGTGGCCATGGTGGCGCGGGCCCGCCAAGTGGCCCCCGACGGACGGGCCCCGGTCGAGGGGCAGGCCCTGGTAACCGACCTGGTCGGCCGGGAGCGCGAATTCGCGGCCATCACCATGGCGTGGGAGGAGGCGCGGCGGGGGCCCGCCCGGCAGGTCCATCTGTCCGCACCGGCCGGGCTCGGCAAGACGCGCCTGCTGCGTGACGCTGCCGCCCGGCTGCGGGCCGGGGGCGCCGCGGTCGTCGAGGTGCGCGCCCGCCCCGGTGAGCGGGACATCCCCTATGCGCTGGCAGGCGTCCTGGCCGCCGAGCTGGTCGAACGCCCCGGGGCCCTGGGTGTGTCTCCCGCGTCGGCGGGGGCGCTGGTCGCGCTCAATCCGGCGCTTTCCTCGCGACTCTCTGCCACGGTGGATTCCTCCATCGGCGACGAGGCGCTCCGCCGGCGCATGCAGGCGGTCCTCGATCTCCTCCAGGCGGTGGCGAACGAAGCGCCTGTCGCGATCGTGCTGGACGACCTCCACTGGGGGGATGCGGCTTCACTCCGGCTGCTCGAGGGGGTCACCGGTCGTCTCAGTCGGGCGCGGGTGCTCGTGCTGAGCGCCGCCCGACCCGAGTACACGCCGGGGTCGGATCAGGCGCTCCGCCTGACCCTGCCTCCACTGACACGGGACGACATCGCCGAGATGGTGCGTGGCCTCGCACTCGTCCCTGCGGGTGCCGGGTGGCTCGAGGTGCTGGTGTCCGGACTGGAGAAGGCCACCTCGGGATCGCCCCTCCTGGTCCTCGAGACGCTCCGACTGGCGCTCGATCAGGACGCCCTCGGCATCACGTCCGGCACTTGGTCGTGTCGTGATCCGCAGCAGTTGGTCGCACTCCTGGGTTCGGGGCAGGCGCTGCGGCGACGGATCGCTG
Organism: Gemmatimonadales bacterium; assembly: GCA_048499805.1. GTDB lineage: Bacteria > Gemmatimonadota > Gemmatimonadetes > Gemmatimonadales > GWC2-71-9 > JAWXBA01. Next base: position 282,429 of record JASNZF010000002.1, read on the forward strand.
ACCTGCCAGCTGGGGACCGCGAAGTGCTCGCCCGCCTGGCGACCCTTGGCACGCCCGCCTCGCCGGAACTGCTGCAGGGAGGTGCGGGGTCGATCGGACCGCTGGACGACGTGGCTGCCGCCCTGGCTGCGCTCGAACGGGCCGGCCTCGTGGCACGGAACGGTGAGGTCTGGCAGGTGGCGCACGACGAGATTGCCGATGCCGTCCGGCGCGAGCTTGACCCGGAGGTGGCGAGGCAGTTGCGAGCGGAGGTCGGCCAGCGATTGCTGGCGACGCCCGGTGCGGATCGCACGATCCTGCTCCGGGGGGTGCGCCATCTGGGACAGGCCGGCGAGACGGCAGCGATTCGTGCAGGATTTCGGCGCTATGTGCGCAGTGCCCGGGACGAAGGCGATCGTCGCGGCGCGAGGGTGCTTGCCGCCGAGGCCCTCGGGTCGGGATCGGGGGACGCCGGCGCCGTTGCGCTGGCGCGATCGCTCCCCCTGTCGTGGCGCATCGGGCTGTGGAACCGGTTCCGGCAGGCCGTCGCCGCGGCGGGACTGCTCGTCGCCGCAGGCGGCTCGGCGGGAGTCGTCCAGGCGCGCGAGGAGCGTCTCGCCGGGATGCAGCGGCTGGTGTATGCGGACTCCCTCGGGGAAACGCTCGGGGTCGCCGCGCTCCGCGCGGAGTGGGATGGGCGGGCGGAGGAAGTGCGGCTCAGGCGCATGCGATCCGACCTGGCCCGTGCTGCCTCCGATTTTCCGGAGATCCCACCGGCAATCAGCCCGGACGGCCGGGGGGTGGCTTGGAACCGGTTCATGGCCGACAGCACCGTCATTGATATCTGGCTCCGGACGCCGGGTGGGGAGCGCCGCCTGACCAACGCTCCGCGGGACGATCTCGTCGTCGCCTGGCTCCCTGACGGGTCAGGTCTCGTGGGCATGAGCATGCGGTGGAACCCGCCCGGCGGGGAGGGATACGACATCGCGGTCTACGACACCGCGACGGGGGCGGCTCGGCAAGTCACCCAGGGTCCGGACCACGACCGCCTGCCATTCGTCTCTCCCGATGGCTCGCGGATTGCGTTCCTCCGTGAATCGGTGAGTGGCCAGGCCCTGCTCTGCATGACCACCTTTGACGGCCGGGATGCGCCGGCCTGCCGCCTTCCCGCCGGGCGGGCACTCCGCGAACTGCACGGCTGGCTCGACGGGGAGCAGCTGCTCGCGTCGCTGGACCTGGACGGGAAAGTGGCCCTGGTGCGGTATGCCTGGTCCACCGGCGGCTTCTCGGAACTGCCGGGACAGGCGCTGGGACAGGTCCGGATGAGTCCCGACCGCCGGTGGGTCGTCGCGACATCACGAGTGCCGGGCGTCAGTGGAACGGCCGACTGGGTCATTCCCGTGAGCGAGCCGTCCGAAGCCCGTCGCGTCGCGGAGGTTCCCCGCGCTGGCGAGACCCTGCGCTGGTGGGAGGGCAGGGCCAGTGCCCCGGTGTTCATTGACCGTCTCGAGATCACCGATTCCCTCTCCAGGCTTCAGCCCGGGGTCGGCAGCCTCTTGAACCTCAGGGCGCTGTCCCGCAGCGGCATTGAGCTTCCCCTGGTGGCGCGCCCGCGGTGGCGCTCCTCCGATACGACAGTGGCGGTGGTGGATTCCCTCGGCGTGGTACATCCGGTTCGCCCGGGTGAGGTCGAGATCACCGCCTCTCTCGGGGGCTGGCGGACGGCGACACGCCGGTTGCGCATCGAGGGCGCGGGGCCACGGGTCGTGATGCGGGAGCCGTGGGACATCAGTTGGCGTGATCGCTGGATTCGCTTTGGCACACCGACCCCGGAGGTGGTGGTCGGACCCGGAGGTGTGCCGGGCTTCTGGAACCAGGGAGATGGTACCCACATCAGCACCGCTGTCTTCCGCCAGCCCTTCGATGCACGGAGCGGCCTGGGCGTGGAGTTGCGTCTGCACACACCGGTGACGGCCCCCGGCCATCAGCGGGCGCGGGTCGTGCTGGCCGCCGGGATTGACACGCTGCGACTGCAGCGGGCCGACCCGCTCGGTCAGTCGCCGCCTCTGGGCTTCCCTGGCGCCTCTTGTGTCGCCGCGTTTCCGGGTGGCCTGGGAGGCAGCGGGGTCGGCCCCACGATGAGCGTCAATGGCGGTGCAGTGGCCGGGACGACCATCTCCCTCGGCGCCCTGGCGGACACCCTGGCGTCGGGCGGCTGGTGGCGGCTGCGGATCCAGATCCTGCCCGATGGCCGCTGCGGTGTGGCGGTGAACGGCAGGGCGGTCTGGATCTCGTGGGAGGCGATCCCCCTCGACCGCCCGCTCTGGCTCCGGTTGGGCGACAACTCCCTCGGCGCAATGTTGCTGCATGGCCCGCTGGAGGTGTGGACCGGCGTTCGGACTGACGTGGATTGGGCCGGCGTCCCGGCCGGTGCCTCTACGAACCGGGTGCCGTGAGCAGCGCCTACCCGTGCAAACTGGCGGCCAAGATCCGCGCCAGCGCCGCCTCCCGCCCCACCACCGCCAGCAACTCATTCACCGGCTCGCTCACGGTGCTGCCGGTGAGCGCGACCCGGATCGGCTGCATCGCGTCGCCGAGCTTGAGGCCATGGGCTTCGGCCGCAGCCGTCAGGACCTCGAGCAGATGCGGTGCGATCCATTCTGCGTGGGTGACCCCGCTCAGCGCGGCATGCATCAGCCCCAGGTTTCGGCCATAGGCCTCGCCCAGCTTGGCCACCAGCTTCTCACCCTTCTCGTCCCGGCCCTTCGCGCCGTGCAGGCGCACCCCCACCTGCTCCGCCACCTGCAGGATCGTCCGCGAGCGCGCCTTCACGGCGTCGATCAGCGGCAGCAGGTCCCGCCCCGCGTGCTCCACCTGGAGCAGGCCCAGCTGCCGCTCCACCGGCGCCAGCAGCTCGGCGGCGTCCCGGGCGGAGAGGTACTGGCCGTTCATCCACTCGAGCTTGGCGGTGTCGAAGACCGCCGGCTTCTTCTGGATCCCCTCCAGCGAGAACAGCTCGACCAGCTCCGCCTCGGACATGATCTCGCGGTCGCCGCCCGGGCTCCAGCCCAGCAGCGCCAGGAAGTTTCGCATCGCGGCGGGAAAGATCCCCTGGTCCTGGTAATCGCCGACGGCCGTGGCGCCATGGCGCTTGCTGAGCTTCTTGCCGTCGCTCCCGAGGATCATCGGCACGTGGCCAAAGACCGGCTCGGGCACGCCGAGCGCGCGGTAGAGGGCCACCTGCTTGGGCGTGTTGGAGATGTGGTCGTCGCCGCGGATCACGTGGGTGATCTGCATGGCGATGTCGTCCGAGACGACCGCCAGGTTGTAGATCGGGGTGCCGTCGGCGCGGAGGATCACGAGGTCGTCAAGGTCGTGGCCCTGGAAGCTGATCCGGCCATGCACCGCGTCGTCCCAGGCGATCTCGCCTGACGGCATGAGGAAGCGGATCACGAACGGGTCCCCACGGTCCAGTCGGGCCTGGACCGCGTCCGGGGACAGGCGATGGCACCGGCGGTCGTAGCGGAACGCCTCGCTGCCCCCCTTGGTCGCCTGCCGCTGGGCCTCCAGCTCCTCCTTCGAGCAGAAGCACCGGTAGGCCTTGCCGGCCTCGAGGAGGCGCAGGGCATCGGCCTTGTGCCGTTCCCCGAACGCCCCCTGGAAGACCGGCCCCTCGTCCCAGTCGATGCCGAGCCAGGAGAGGCCGTCGAGGATCACCTGGGTGTGAGCCTCCGAACTCCGCTCCCGGTCGGTGTCCTCGATCCGCAGCACCATCACGCCGCCGGTCTTCCGGGCGTACAGCCAGTTGAACAGCGCGGTGCGGGCGCCGCCGACATGGAGGTAGCCGGTGGGGGAGGGGGCAAAGCGGACGCGTGGGGGCATGAGATGTGGTCGGCGGGAAAAGGGGGGAAGCGAGAAGGGAGAAGCGGTGAGGGAGAAGGACTTCCTGCTTCTCGCTCCTCCCTTCTCCCTGTCGACGAGCAGACCGGCATCGGACGCCGGCGAACACGGAGCGAGAGGGATTCGAACCCTCGATAGAGCTTTAGGGCCCTATGCCGGTTTAGCAAACCGGTGCCTTCAGCCTCTCGGCCATCGCTCCTGCAAGCGGGGAAACTTCGCACCCCCCGGCCTCCCCGGCAACCCTGTGGTCAATCCGGGGCCCGTTCCTCCAGCACCTTGCGCGCCGCCAGGACTGCATCCCGGCTGCCGGCCAGCGCGAGCAGGTCGCCGGGGCGCAACCGCTCCTGCGCGGAGGGATGCGGTATCTGGGCGTCGTCCCGTGAAAGCCCGACCACGGTTGCCCCGGTCCGCCCCCGGAGATTGAGCTCCCCAAGGGTCCGGCCGGCGGACAGGCTCGTTGCCTCGATCTTGACCGGCTTCACACTCCCAAGGCCCGGGAGCATCGCCTCGACCTTCTCGTACATCCCCGTCTCCTGGGCCATGCCCTGGCGTGCCAGGACATGCACCACCAGCTCGGCGCCGGCCCGGGCGTGGCTGGCCAGGTCGCTGGCGGCGCGCCAGAGCGAGAACAGGAGGACCAGGAGGAGCGCCGCCAGTACCGACGGGCCGCCGTAGATGGGAACGAACGGAACCGTCACCAGGAGCACCGGGACCAGGGTGGCCAGCACGATGCCCAGGAGCAGGCTGGCCTCGAGCACCCGCCTTGGCGCACGTGCCTGGTCCACCTGTCCGTGGGGCACGAGGGGCATCGCCTGCTCCGCCAAGGCGGCGGCCAGGCGTCGTCCCGTGGCGAAGACTCCCGCCAGCATCGGGACTGCCAGCACGCTCCCGGCGGTCAGAATGAGGAGGCGCGCCACGCCCGGGGCCAGGGCGACCCGGCTCTGCAACGCCTCGGACGCCCGCTCGCGCAACAGCGCTGTGGCCACCACGATGCCGACCAGGACGGCCGCGTCGAGGACCAGCAGCCCGACCATCCGGCGGACCGGGCTGGTGTCGCGTGAGGTAGGCACGCGATGGACGATCGCGTCGATCCAGGCGCTGTACAGCGAGGCGAAGGTCTGCAGGGGGCGCGGGAGTCGTCGGTCCACCCAGCTGGCGATGGCCTCGGAGCGTCGTGCCAGCAGGGTTGAAGTGACCGCGGTGATCACCGAAACGGACACGATGACTGGGAAGATCACGGTCGCCCCAGCCGACAGCGCCAGCGTGGCGATGATGAATCCGAACTCGCCGGCCTGCCCCATATAGAAGCCCGCACGGATCGAGGTGCTGGTGCCGTAGCCCGCCAGGAAGGCTCCCCCGGCAACGCCGAGCAGCTTGCCGGAAATGACCACCCCCACGAAGAGCAGGACCGCCCCCCAGTTGGCGACGGCCTCCGCCGGGAGGACCAGCATCCCGATGGCCACGAAGAAGAGGGCGCCGAAGACATCCTTCAGGGGCTTGATCATCTCGCGGATTTCCCGCCCCATCCCACTCTCGTTGACGAGAAACCCGGCCAGGAAGGCGCCCAGGGCCACCGAGGTTCCACTCTCATGCGCCAGCGTCGCCAGCACGAAGCAGAGCGCTACCGCGGTCACGAGGGTCAGGTCCGGACGCTCGAATCGGACGACCCAACGGATCAGCCTCGGCACCACGAGCAGGCCGACGCCGACCACCAGGACAAGAAAGAGCGCCAGGCGCAGCAGCGTGCCGGTAAGCAGTTCCGGGGAGACCTGCTGGCCGAGCGATACGGCGGTCAGCGTGGCGATCAGGAGGATGCCCACCAGGTCCTCGAGGATGCTGAATCCAAGCACCAGATCGCGGAGCCGGCGGTCGGGCGGGGCCTCAACGAACACCGCCGTGAGGATCATCGTACTCGTGATCGCGACCGCGCCGGCGGCGAAGAGCCGGTCCCGGAACGGCCACCCCAGCAACTCCGCTGTCCAGTATCCCATGATCAGGATGGTGCCGACCTGGATGAGCGTCGCCAGGGTCACCCGGGGGCCCTGCCGGACCAGTTTCCGAAAGCTGAACTCCAGGCCGATCGAGAAGAGCAGGAGGCTGACTCCCAGCTCCGCGAGGACCTGGATTCTCGCGAGGTCGTCCACCAGCGTGATCGGCGTGCCGGGCCCGATGATGATCCCCGCGACCAGGTACCCGACTACGACCGGAATCCTGAGCTGGCGGGCCAGGAGGGTGATGAGAGCCGCGATCGCCAGAACGACGGCCAGGTCTCTGAGGAAATGAGCGGATTCAGCCATAGGCGTCCGCCAAGATCACCCCTTCCGGCTCGGCAGGGAAGGGCGGATAGAGTTCAGGGGATTCGGGGGGAGTCGACTCGGTCCAGAGCCAGGGGGCCAGTTGCCCAGAGGCCTCGGGGAAAACTCAATGTTGATATGTATATAACACGTTGCTACTCAACGGAATTCCGGCTTACATATGAGGTTACTTCTTCATCGCACCACCAGCTGGTCAGAATACTTATCAACACGACCCCGAATCCTGTAAGGCGAAGGTCGTCCGTGTTGATAACTGAGGAGAACGAGGCGGGGCTGATACCCGGCATCGACCGCCCTGATGGTGTGGCGCGAACGCTACGATTCGTCGATCCCATACCACCCCCCACTGAGGTGACGTCACTACAGTTCAGCTCCCGGAGGAGGCCCCCCCGGCGGTCCGGCTGTTCCAGGACTCCCAGGTCAGCTGGCACCGTTCCACGAACATCTGGTCCGGGTGACCCTGCCGTCCCATGAGGTGATGGAGGATCTCGTGGCTCACCACCATCTCGTGATTCTGGTAGTTGCCGGCCACGACGATCTGGGATCGGTCCCCGTCCCGCTGCCACATTCCGACCCGTGGCGCCCCATCGGCCTCGAACTGGTCGACGCCCGGAACTACATACCAATCAACAGCTTCGAAGGCCGCGGTAAGGCCGCTGCACGCCTCGGTCTGCTCAAACCAGGTGCGAAACTGGGCGGGTGCCTCGATCCGGACCGCCAGCGCCGGGAGGTCGGAGTCGGTGGGCTCAACCGCCGAGCAGCCGCTCAGGAGCGCGCCACCAAGGAGGATCGGGGCGAATCGTGGTGCACTGAATATTGACATCGAGCATCCCGTCCCTGAGGCGTTCCAGTGAGGTTGCTGTCGAATATTTGACACCATCGACGAGCAACTGTCAGCTTGCAGGACGTCTAAAAGGCCAGGAGCGTGCCACGATTCAGGGGGTTGGAGACCCCCATGGACCAGGCGGGGTGGGGACGGGGCGGGTCAGGTCGAATTCGATGCGGAACCGGCGGTCGGTACCCTCACGGCGGAGGGCGTACACGAACCGTTCGCCGGGGGTCACTTCGATCGTCCAGACGTTGGTGACGGCGGCCGGGATCAGGAGGGCGGTGAGCGAGTCGGCCCGGAACTCCTGCACGCCGGCGGAGCCAGGGCCGTCGGTGTCTCCCCCGTATTGGGTGATGGGGTCCTCGGACCCGTCCTCATGCCGGTGGTCGTGCTTGAGGCGCAGACCGGAGTCGGTGCGAGCCAGGACCCAGGTCCTCGACCGGTCCTCCCCCACATGGAACGGGATCCGAAGCTCCCGCTCCTGGCAACTCCGGACATGCATCACCAGCTCTCGGTTGGCGAAGGTGGAATCCCCGGCGGGCGCCTCGATTGCGGTGCCGGCGAACGCCTGTCCACAGAGCGCATCGATCGCCGACCAGAACGCCTGCTGGGGGTCGGTGGTTTCTGATCCAGGGGCGCACGCAGCGGCCAGGAAAAGGATGAAGGCGGTCGTGGTGCGCAGGGGAGACAGGCGCATCAGGAGCTCCTGAAGGGCGGGAAGGGAGCAGGGGACCCGGTACGGTGGAACAGAGCGGCGTGGGTGAGATTCGAACTCACGAAGCCCTTTCAGGCTCGCCGGTTTTCAAGACCGGTGCATTCAACCACTCTGCCACCACGCCGGAGGCGCCGGGAATCTAATCGAGTCCTCTTGACAGCCGGGACATGGTGGCATAGCTTGATCGCCACAATCGATGCCCGTGGTGATTTGCCGCTGCTTGCAGCCACGTAAAACAAGTGCTAAAGGGCGACCGGATCCCGGGCGGCATGCAGTTCGTGCCCCCGGGTTTTTTGTGTCCTGATGCGAAGCGACTGGAGCCACCCGATGCCCCCGCAACCGTGCCTGTCTGTGCTGCCGACCCGCATGCGGATGATGCGTGCCATTGCCCTGATGCGAGCAATGGCCGGGGGTTTGCGCGCGCCAGCGTAAACGACAGCAACGCCGAGCAGTTCGGCACCGCGCCCCGGCCTTCTCCCGACGAGAGGCCGGGGCGCTTCGTTTTTCACCCAGTACAGGGGAGTTACATGCAGACCGCAGCAGAAGTCGCCGGCGGGGCGACACCCGCAGCCATTCCCCCGGCCGCCACCAGTGAGGGGACCCTCGTCATCAAGTTCGGCGGGACCGCCCTGGGCACCGCCAGCCGGATCCGGGCCGCAGCCCGGCGCGTGCGGGCCGCCGTGGACGAGGGGTACCAACCGATCGTGGTGGTGAGTGCGACAGGGCACACTACCGATCGATTGCTGCGACGGGTCCGGGCAGCGGCTGCCCGGGGGGGAGCGGCACCCTCCCTCGCGCGGGAGGCCGATCGCGCCCTGGCCACCGGCGAGGACCTCTCGGCGGCCCTGCTTGCGACGGCCCTGATCGCCCTGGGGGTCCGCGCCGTCAGCTTCCGAGGGGGCGAAGCGGGCATCGTGGCAGGCGGAGCACATGGCGCCGCGCAACCGGTTCACCTGATCCCGGGTCCGCTCCGGACCCGACTGGCGCGTGGCGAGGTGCCGGTGGTGAGTGGGTTCCAGGCGGTCCGGGAGGACGGCGAGGTGGTCACCCTGGGCCGGGGTGGATCAGACGTCTCAGCGGTGTTTCTCGGCGCGGAACTTGGAGCGGTGGGGTGCTGGATCGTGACGGACGTGGATGGGGTCTATACCGCGGACCCCCGGCGCGTCCCCGGGGCGGTGCGCCTCCCTGTCCTCGACCATGCCGACTTGCTGCGACTCACCCGGGCCGGCGCCGAGGTCGTCCATCCCGTGGCGGCAGAACTCGCGGCGCGCGCCAGTCTGCCACTCCGGGTCCTGCACCACGCTGCGCCGCGCTCGCATCCGACGGGGACTGAGGTGGTGGCTGACACCGGGTGGGCACCATGACGGCTTGTAGCACGCCGCTCCGCGTCGCGCTGGCCGGATGTGGAGTGGTGGGGGGTGCGGTGCTTGACCGACTCCAGGCGGGAGAGCTGGCGGCCGGTCGTCCCGTCGAAGTGACGTCCGTGCTGGTGCGGCGGGGAAGGGCAAGTCGGCGGCATGTGCTGCCGGCCACTGTCTGGACCACCGACGTGGAGGAATTCCTCCGGGCTCCGGCCGATGTCGTGCTCGAGGTGATCGGTGGCCTCGTGCCCGCGCTCCGGATCGCCGAACATGTTCTCGGACGAGGCGGTCGCCTGGTGACCGCCAACAAGGCGCTTCTTGCGGCCCATGGAGCGGGGCTCGCCGCGCTGGCCCAGCGTTCTGGCGGGTCGCTTGGATTCGAGGCGGCGGTGGGGGGAGGGGTCCCGGTGGTCCGCGCCCTCCGGCATGCGGTGCGCCACCAGCCGGTCCGCGTCTTCCGCGGCATCCTGAACGGTACCACGAACTTCGTGCTGAGCCGCATCGAGGCCGGGGACGGTCTCGACCGGGCCATCGCGGCCGCGCAGGCGCGCGGCCTCGCGGAGGCCGATCCCAGTCGCGACCTCGATGGCCGGGATGTGGCGGACAAGCTGGCGATCCTGGCCTGGGTGGCATGGGGCATCGATCCCGGTCGGGTGCAGGTGGACCGGACGGGGCTGCCCCGGGATGTCGCCGCGCGCGTCCGCGCGGCGGGCCGGGCCGGCGCGCGCCTCCGATTGATCGGCGAGTGCCAGCGGGACGCGGCGGGGGTGCACGCGGTGGTGCGGGTCGAGACGGTTGCCGCGGATTCGGCATTCGGCCAGACGCTGGACGAACAGAACCGCCTCGAGATCGACCTCGGGTGGGGGATGCCGCTCGCGCTCTCCGGACCGGGAGCCGGCGGGGTGCCCACCGCTGCCGCGGTGTGGAGTGACCTGGTGGACACGGCGGTGACCGCATGATCCCCGCTGGCATTTCTGTTGCCGCGCCGCGGCCCCGCCGTGACTTCGAGGTCGTTGGCGACACGCGCCTTCCCGTCGTGGTCGCGCTTGGGGGCATCTCCGCCAATTCGCACGTCGTGGCCCATCCAGGCGACCCCACGCCCGGCTGGTGGCAGCAGGTGGCGGCCGAGGGCGCGGCGCTCGACCCGCGCCGCTGCTGCCTGGTGGGGGTGGAGTACGCCCAGGCGCCAGGCGGGGTGGTCACGACGCAAGACCAGGCGCGCGTGGTGGCCCAGGTCCTCGATCAGCTCGGCGTGACTCGAGCCCACGCCGTGATCGGCGCGTCCTACGGCGGAATGGTCGCACTCGCATTCGGGGAGATCTACCCGGCCCGGACGGCCCGCTTGATCATCCTCTGCGCCGCGCATGCCAGTGATCCCCGGACGACCGCCCTGCGGGTCATCCAGCGCCGCATCCTTCGGCTCGGGCTCGAGGTAGGGCGAGAACGGGAAGCGGTCGCCCTGGCTCGCAGCCTCGGCGTCATCACCTACCGTGGCGCCGAGGAGTTCGCCGCGCGATTCACCGGTTCCGCCGCCTGGAACGGGGGGCACCCGCAGTTCCCGGTGGAGTCGTACCTCGACCATCAGGGCGCTCGATTCGCGCGACGGTTCTCGGCCGACCGTTACCTGGAGCTCTCGGAGTCCCTCGACCTGCATCGCTGCGACCCGGGCGCGATCCGGGTGCCGACCACTCTGGTGGGGTGCCGGAGCGACACCGTCGTTCCGGTTCGGCAGCTGCGCGAGCTGGCGGCCCGCCTGGCGGGCCCGGTCCAGCTGCACCTCCTGGATTCCCCGACCGGCCACGATGCCTTCCTGACCGAGCAGGCGGCGGTCTCCCGGATCCTGGCTGACACCCTTGCCCTGGAGCATGACGATGCCACCGTCCGCTGACCTCGTTTCCCCCGAGACCCTGGCCGTCCGCGGCGGGATCGCCACGGACAGCCACCATGGAGCGGTCATTCCCCCGCTGCACCTGTCCGCCAACTTCACCTTTGCCGGCTTCGGGCAAAAGCGCGCATTCGACTACACCCGCTCCGGGAATCCCACCCGGGCGGAACTGGGGTCCGTCCTGGCGCAATTGGAGGGTGGGGCACAGGGGATCATCACCTCGTCGGGGATGGCTGCCGTCACGCTCGTCCTGCAGCTGCTCCGGCCGGGGGATCGGATCGTGGTAGCGCACGACTGCTACGGGGGGACGCATCGCGCCATGGTACACCTGGCGGCGCGGGGACACTTCCAGGTCGAGTTTGCGGACCTGACCGACGTGGCGGAGGCCGCGCGGGTGATTGATTCCGGCACCCGGATGGTCTGGGTGGAAACGCCCAGCAATCCGCTGCTGCGGATCACGGACCTGGCCGCGGTGAGTCGGTTGGCCCGGACGGTGGGGGCGTTGGTCGTGGCCGACAACACCTTCCTGAGCCCGGCACGGCAGCGGCCGATCCTCCACGGAGTAGATCTCGTGCTGCACTCCACCACGAAGTACCTCAACGGCCACAGCGACGTGGTGGGTGGGGCGGTGGTGGCCGCGGACGCGGCGCTGGGGGAGGAACTGGCCTGGTGGTGCAATTGCCTCGGCCTGGCGGGCGCACCATTCGACAGCTGGCTTACCCTGCGTGGACTCCGGACCCTCCACCCCAGGCTGCGGCAGCACGAGGAGAACGCAGAGCAGGTGGCGGAGTTCCTGGGGGCGCATCCCGCGGTGGCGAAGGTGTACTACCCGGGTCTGCCCACGCACCACGGCCATGCGGTGGCCTGTCGGCAGCAGGACGGGTCTGGCGGGATGGTGAGCTTTGAGCTGCGGGGTGGGGAAGCGGCGGCCCGCCAGTGTGTGGAGGGGCTGCACCTCTTCAGCCTGGCTGAATCACTGGGCGGCGTGGAAAGTCTGGTCGCCCACCCGGCCACGATGACGCACGCCTCGATGAGTCCGGAGGCCCGGCGCGGGGCGGGGATCACCGATGGGATGCTGCGGCTGTCCATCGGGATCGAGAGGGCGGGTGACCTCCTCGGCGACCTCTCGGCGGGGCTCGATCGTGCCGCCGCAGCCCGGGGCGACCGGCGCGTCGCTACTGCGGCGTGCGCCGGTCGTTCGGGTACAGCGATCCGCGGGTGATGTTGTCGCGGATGGCGGTGGCCACCGAGTCCGAGCGCGCCGCCAGGGCCGAGTCCCCCGCCTGGCGGAGCAGTTGCGCCCCGCTGGCGTAGGTCAGGGCATAGAGCGAGAGGATGGAGCCGCTGGGCACGTCCACCCACCCCCGCGGGCGTTCCCGCGCGGCGGACTGCCACCGGTACGCGTTCCACATCAATTCGCGCGTCCGCGCCACGTCGACGAACCCGACGCTCGGCGAGAAGATCACCGACCCGGTTTCCTGGACCGGCTCGGAGACGAGCCGCCGCACCAGCCCCTCCGAGATCAGGTGCTCGGTCAGCCCGAAGGTCTGGTCGGGATAGCCCGCCGCGCTCCAGCTGAAGTAGATCGGCCGCTTGCCGAGGTTGTCCCGGATGAGCAGGATGGTGGCGAATTCCTGCCGGGTGAGGACCTGCGCCTCGATCGGCAGGTTGATCCCGCCGGCCTGCAGCCGGGCACCGGCCGGGGTGCGCTCGATTTCCGGCAGGGTCGTCAGCTCCGCCTCGGTCATGCTGAAGACCGGGTCGGTGGGCTTGGGCCACCCCGCCTGGGCGTCGGTGCCGAGCGGCTGGTCGGGGGTGTCGGCGGGGGATCGCCAGAGCGCGATGGCACCCTCGGGGTCGAAGGTCGCGGTCGGCCGGCGGCGCAGCTGCTTGAGGTGCCACTCGGTGTTCATGAGGGAGAGGTTGGCCACGGTGACGTCCGGCCGGATCCCCTCGACCTCCTGGGCATACCAGAGCGGGAAGGTGTCGTTGTCGCCCGCCGTGATCAGGATCCCGTAGGGCGCCACCGACTGGAGCAGGTCGTGGGCGAAGTCCCTCGCGACGTATTCCCCGGCCCGGCTCGCCGTGGTCCAGTTCCCCGCGATCGGCAGCGCCACCACCAGGAGCATCGGGCTGGCCATCGCCCAGCGTCGGGGTTCGGGCAGCCGGGAGCCGAGTCCCTCCACCACCAGTTGCATCAGGGCGCCGAAACCCACGGCCACCAGGGTCCCGAAGTAGATGAACGAGCAGATGAAGAAGTAATCCCGCTCGCGGACCTCGCGGTCGAGGTCGGGGTTGGTCGGGTCGATCGAGAAGCCGTACCGGAAGTTCAGGTAGAAGACCAGCCCCGCGGTCAGGGTCGCGAACAGGGTCAGCGCCGCGAGCCCGGCGCGCCGGTCCTTCTGGAGCAGCGTCAACAAGCCGGTGAGACCGATCGCGGAGAACACGATGGTGAGCACCCGCGAGAAGGCGGGCCAGTCGCGGCCGAACTGCCAGCCCCAGTACTGGAGGTAGTTGTTGATCTGGGACCAGAGGTCGGCCTGGCGCTCGAAGACCGACGGCTTGGCGTACTGGACCCGCCCGAGCACCTCGGCGAGCGCGTTGCTGAAGAAGCCGATCGGCTCGCCCTCGTTGATCGGCGGGAACTGCCCGGCCCGGATCGGGAGGAAGAGGTAGTTGATGGAGATGCCGATCGCGACGGCGACCGCCACGCCCGCGAGCACCCGCCACCGGGTGATGACCCGCCAGTCGGTCATGAGGATGTAGACCGCCACGCCCGGCGCGGCCAGCACGCCCATCTGGTGGTTGGTGCTGGAGAGGGCGATGACATAGGCGATGAGGATGACCCAGCGGTCGCGGTGCGCGCCCGGCTTGTCATCGGCCCAGTGCACGGCCAGCCACATCACCAGCGCCATCGAGAGCAGGGACAGGGTGTAGACCTTCTCGTTGACCGTGGACTGGTTCCAGACGGTCCACATCGTCGAACCGAGCAGGGTGCCGGCGAACGCCGCCGCCAGGCGGGCCGGCCGGAAGGAGACCACCGAGCGCATCCAGCGGTCCGCCACCAGGAACCAGAGCCCCGCCGACAGGGCGCTGGTGACGGCGGCGAAGAGGTTGATCCGCATGGCGTAGTGCTCCACCATGGGGATCAGCCCCCAGACGTGCGCGGTCAGGACGAAGAGCGGGTTGCCCGGGGGGTGCGGGATGCCGAGGACCTTGGCCGCCGCGATGTACTCCGAGGTGTCCCAGAAGGCGGTCGTCGGTCCCAGGGTGGCGACGTAGATCGCCAGCACCACCGCCGAGACGATGGCGGCCCAGCCATAGGGCGGTGGGGTGCGGGGGATGCTGGATTCCATGCAGTCCTCAGAGAAAAAGGGAGGAGCATCCGCCCCTCCGTTCGTTCGACCGGTCGGTTCCCACCTCACCACCCACCCCTCACCCCGCACCACCTTCCTCTCACCTCTCACCTCTCACCTCTTGCTTCCTACTTCTCACCTCCCATACTTCTCACTTCTCACTGCTAATGCCGAAACATCCGCTTGCCGGTGAAGACCATCGCGATGCCGCGCGCATCCGCGGCCGCCACCACTTCGGCGTCCCGGACGCTGCCCCCGGGCTGGATCACGGTGGCTACGCCCGCCTCGGCCGCCAGCTCGAGTCCGTCCGCAAAGGGGAAGAACGCATCCGAGGCGAGGACCGAGCCCTGCGTCGCATGGCCCTGCTGGGTGGCCTTGTGCACTGCCAGGAACACGGCGTCGACCCGGCTCATCTGGCCGGCTCCGATGCCGATGGCCCGGGCGTCGCGCGCCAGGAGGATGGCGTTCGACTTCACCGAGGCCACGGCCGCCCAGGCGAACCGCAGGTCGTCCAGCTCCGGCTCGGTCGGCTTGCGAGCGGTCGGGAAAGTCCACGCCGTTTCCGTGGGGTCGAACGCGAACCGGTCCTGGAGCAGGAACCCGCCCCGCACGCGCTTCCAGTCCAGCGTTCCCGCCCCGGTGGACACCGGCAGCTCGATCACCCGGAGGTTCTTGCGGGCGGCGAAGACCTCCAGCGCCTCCTGCTGGATCGACGGGGCCACCACGACCTCCACGAACAGGTCGGCCAGCGCCTCGGCCACCGCGCGGTCGACCACGGTGTTGAAGGCGATCACCGACCCGAACGCAGAAACCGGGTCGGTGGCCCGGGCATGGTGGAACGCCTCGGCGGCGTTGCGGCCGAGCGCGATGCCGCACGGGGTGGTGTGCTTGATGATGGCGCACGCCGGGCGATTGCTCCACGCGGCGACCGCGGTGGTCGCGGCCTCGATGTCGAGCAGGTTGTTGAAGGAGAGCTCCTTGCCCTGGCGGCGGACCATGTCGTGGATGCCGCGCGGCTCCTCGGTGGTATAGAGGGCGGCCCGCTGGTCGGGGTTCTCCCCGTAGCGCAGCTCCTGCATCTGCGTGATCGACAGGATGATCCGCTTGGGAAGCCCCTCCTCGGTGGTGGTCAGCCACGAGGAGACGGCCGAGTCGTAGTCGGCAGTGTGGGTGAACACCTTGGCGGCCAGGGCGCGTCGGCAGCCGCGCGGCACCCCGCCGTCGCGCAGCATGCGGAGCACCGGGTCATAGTCGCGCGGGTCGACCACCGGCACCACGAACTCGTGGTTCTTGGCCGCGGAGCGCAGCATCGACGGTCCGCCGATGTCGATGTTCTCGAGCGCATCCTCGTCGGTGACATCGGGATGGGCCACCGTCTCCTGGAATGGGTAGAGGTTCACGGCGACCAGGTCGAACGGCCGGATCCCGTGCGCCGCCATCGCGTCGCGATGGGTGGGCTCGTCTGGGCGACCGAGCAGGCCGCCGTGGACGGCGGGGTGCAGCGTCTTGACCCGGCCATCGAGGATCTCCGGGAAGCCGGTCACCTCCTCCACCCCGATGACCGGGACCCCGGCCTTGCGCAGCGCCCCGGCGGTGCCGCCGGTCGAGACCACCTCCCACCCCAGGGCGACGAGCCCCTGGGCGAATCCCACGATGCCACGCTTGTCGCTGACCGAGATCAAGGCGCGGGGCATGTCACGTTCCTCACGTCGGGTCCTTCCGGTGTCAGGCTGAAGGGTACCGGCTGTCCGGCACGAAGGGCGGCGAGCACGGCGGCAGGTAGCAGCCGATGCTCGGCTGCCAGGACGCGTGCCCCCAGGCTCTCCGGGGTGTCGTCCGACAGGACGGGGACCCGAGCCTGGCCCAGGATCGGGCCCTGGTCGTACTCCTCGGTGACCAGGTGCACGGTCGCGCCGGATTCCCGGTCTCCCGCCGCGAGCACCGCGGCATGGACCCGGCGACCGTACATGCCGGGCCCGCCGTGCCGCGGCAGCAGGGCCGGGTGAATGTTGACCATCCGTCCCCGGTAGGCGGCGACGACCGGGGCGGGCACCAAGGCGAGAAAGCCGGCCAGCACCACCAGCTCGATCGCGTGGGCGCCCAGCACCGCGAGCCACTCGGCACTGTCCCGCGGGTCGGCAAGGACGTGGGTCGCGATTCCCCGGGACCTGGTCAGCGCCAGGCCGCCCGCCGACTCCCGATTGCTCAGGACGAGCGCGACCCGTCCCGGGGTGCCGGGAAGCGCGTCGAGGAGCGCCTCCAGGTTGCTCCCGCGACCGGAAATGCAGACGGCGATGCCAATGGCCATAACCCTCAATTATAACCGCTCCGGGGTCGCCGGACCCAGGAAGCTCGCCACCGCGCTCGCGAGGTCATCGTGGATGCCGTGCCCCGCCCGGGAAGCCGCCTCGAGATGATGCCGGCCCTCCCCGGTGCGGACGAGGATCGCCTTCCCGCCCAGGGCGGCGGCCGGCTCCAGGTCGCTGAGGCGATCCCCGATGCACCAGCTGCCGCGTACCGTGCAGCCCAGGTCCATGGCCAGCTGGCGGTGCCCGCCCACCGCGGGCTTCCGACAGTCGCAGGGGCCGCTCACCTCCGGGGCATGGGGGCACACGGCCGTGGCGTCGATGTGCGCGCCGGCCTCCGCGAGCAGCGCATCCAGCCGCGCAGCGACCGCCTGGTACTCCGCCTCGGTGAGGATCCCCCGGGCGATGCCGGACTGGTTGGTGACCACCGCCACCGGAATCCCGGCGGCATTGAGTCGCGCGATCGCCTCGGCGGCCCCGGGCAGGAGGATGACATCGGCCGGGTCCCGGACATACCCCGAATCGACCATGATGGTGCCATCGCGATCCAGGAAGACGATCGGGGGTGCGGTGGCCGTCATCCGGAGCTCGCCTCCAGCGCCGCGCGTACCGCCTCCACTACGCCCGGGATCTCCGCCTCGGAAATGGTCCGTGGATCGAGCAGGACCTGGCCCGCCTGCACCCTGGCCACCAGGGGAGGCGAGGCCAGCCGCAACCGCCGGCTCAGCGAGTCGGCCCCAGCGGGCCCGGGGTCGAGCACGACCACGGTGGTGGGGAGTGTCGCGTCGGGGAACGATCCTCCCCCCGGGGTGCTGGCCTCCGGGACGATCGACGGTGCCGCCGCGGGCCAGGGGAGGGGGGTGAGCAGTTCCCGCAGGCTTGTCGCCCGGCGACCCAGGGCCTCGGGGGCCTCCGTCAGCATGCGCAGGACGGGAATGCTCGTTCGGGCCAGTTCCGCGTCGCGGTAGAGCGCGAGGGTGGCCTCGAGCGCGGCGAGGCTCATCTTGTCGGCACGGAGCGCGCGCGCCAGCGGGTTGTCCCGGCAGGCCGCGATCGCTGCCGTCGAGCCGACCAGGCACCCGGCCTGGGGCCCGCCGAGCAACTTGTCACCACTGAAGATCACCAGGTCGGGGCCCGCCCGGACTGCCTCGGGGACCACGGGCTCGCGTGTCAGCCCCCAGGGCGCCAGGTCCAGGAGCAGGCCACTGCCCACATCGTGGATGTAGGGGACCCCGTGCTCGGCGGCGAGGGCGGCGAGGGCCGACGGTTCGGGCGAAGCGACAAACCCGACCTGGGCGAAGTTGGAGCGATGGACCGTGAGGATCGCGCCAGTCGCCGGCCCGATCGCGGCGGCATAATCGGCCAGGTGGGTGCGATTTGTGGTTCCCACCTCGCGCAGGATGGCGCCGCTCCGCGACAGGATGTCGGGGATCCGGAATGAGCCTCCGATCTCGATCAACTCGCCGCGCGAGATGACCACCTCCCGGCCCGCGGCCAGGGCCTGGAGGGCCAGGACCAGCGCACCGGCGGCGTTGTTCACCACCAGCGCAGCCGGGGCCTCGGTCAGGCGGGCCAGCGTGGCGGCCACGTGCTCCTGCCGGCTGCCGCGATTCCCGCTGGCGAGGTCGTACTCGAGGGTGGCGTAACCTGCCGCGGCGATGGCGGCGTCGACCGCCGAGGGGGCCAGGGGCGCGCGGCCGAGGTTGGTGTGGAGGACGACTCCCGTCGCGTTGATCACGGCGCGCAGTGAGGGGACATCCTGCGCGTCGAGGAGGGCGGCGGTGGCGGCTGGCCAGTCGGTAGGCAACGGACGTGCCCCGGTCCGCACCGCATCGAGCAGGGAGCGCAGGGCGTCGATCACGACCGTCCGCGGTCGGGTCTCGAGCAGGGCGCCGATCCCGTCCTCACGGAGCAGCCGGTCCACCGAGGGAAGGGCTCGCCGCGGGTCGGTCATCGCCGGGCGCGACCGGGAGGGACGGTGCCCGGCGGGCGGACGGCCGAGGTGTCGGGCGGCACCGCCGTCGAGTCCGGTGGTGGCGGCGCCGGAGGCGGCTCGGGGACCACCAGCACGAGCAGTCCGGGGGTGGAGGCGCCGTTCGGATTGCGAATCCCGTTGAGCTCCACGATGTACCGCCCCCCGGGGGCGAGGATCGAATCGACCCGAATCTGGACCCGGTCCACGAGGGCGGGACGGCTGGTCAACGGTGCCAGCTGCCGGGTCTGGGTCGGTGCATCGGAGCGGCGCACGATCCCGCGCCGGGCGTCGGCGGCCTGGCGTTCCGCCTCGAGCTCCTGGGCCCGCAGGAGGCTGTCGGCACGGACCGAGTCGGCCCGGGCCCGGGCCCGAGCCACCGAGTCCGCCCGTGCCGAGTCGGCCGCGGTCAGGGGGGTGCCGCGGCTGGCGGGGAAGAGGCTGTCGAAGATCGCCGGCGGGTGGATGGCCACCACGCCGATCTCCGTCGAGTCGGGCAGGCGGCGGACCCGGGCCATCCGGGGAACCATCGGCTGGCGGGGATCAATCATCTGGTTGAGGGACACCACGATCGTCACCGAGTCCCGGAGCGCCACGGTCTGGATCCGGGGCCCCACCGAGTCGTGGCGGAAGGCCCAGATTTCCCCGACCGTCTCCTCCCCGGCCGCGACGCGAACCGAGTCGAAGATCTCCCGCGCATCGACCCGGAAGTTCCGGTTCTGGTCGACGCCAGCATAGACGAGGTACTCCCCGGCGGGGAGCGGTCCCAGGGTGAACGCCCCCGTGGAGTCGGCGACGCTTCGATAGGACAGGCTGTCGGGCATGAGGATCGCCTCGACAATCCCGCCCGCCTGGGGGCGGCGGCTGGTCCAGTCCACGACCGTTCCCCGCAGCACGGTCCTCGGTTGGACCGCGCCGGTGGTGAAGGTGATGACGGCCGGCTGGTCGAGCCGATTGGTCCGCAGGTCGGCGACGCCGGGCCGGAGCTCGATCCGATAGACCCGGCCGTTCTGCCATCCTTCGCGGGGACGAACGGTGATCCGGTCGCGTCGCCACCGGACGACCGGCACCTCATCGGAGGGCGAGAGCAGGATCAGCGATTCGAGGGTGCCATTGCCGAGCCCGAAGTTCGGGGCGGTCCCCTCGGAGATCACCTCGTCAAAGGTGAACTCGGCATCGGCCCGGAAGTTGGGGAGGACCTCGCTGGAATCGGGGAAGCGGGCAATGAGGCGGGGGGCCACCTGGTCGGGTGGACCGCCGGGGGGCGGCCCCATCTTGGCACAGGCGAGGGCCAGGAGCGCGGCCGCCAGGGGCAGGCGCCGACCGGGGCGAGCTATCCCTCGCACCCGAGCCGCTCGCGCTTGGTGCGGAGCACGGCAGCCTGGTCCCGCCAGGCGGCAAGCTTCTCGCGCTCCTTTGCCACCACCGCCTCGGGGGCCCGGGAGACGAACTGCGCATTGCCGAGCTTGCGCTCCTGGGCCTCGACTTGCCCGGCCAGCCGGCCGAGCTCGTCGCCGAGGCGCCGGCATTCCTTGGCGAGGTCGACCAGGTCGCCGAGGGGGACGGTGACGGAGGTGCCATCCTCGAGGACCGCGTGCCCGCCACCGCCGATCGCCTCGAGGGCGCCCGGGTGGATCGTCAAGGTCGAGACCCGGGCCAGGCGGCGGACCGTCGCGGAGTCGGCGGCCAGGGCGGCCTGCAGGTGGTCCCCCACGTTGCCGAGGGTCACCGAGACGCTGGCGCCGGGCTGCACCCCGTACTCGGCCCGGATCGAGCGAATGGCGCCACAGAGCGACTGGAGCGCGGCAAACTCGCGGACCGCGGCCGGGTCGGGGGCCCGAACATCCGGGCGCGGCCACGGGGCGGTGACCAGGGAGGCGTCATCGGCCCGTCCGGGGAAGCGCTTCCAGAGCGTCTCCGTGATGAACGGCATGATCGGGTGGAGGAGCCGGAGGGCGACGTCGAAGACCGCGGCGAGCACCGCGCGGGCGACGTCCCCACCCGGCTGGTCGCCGTAGAGCCGCGGCTTGACCTGCTCGATGTACCAGTCGGCGAGGTCGCTCCACAGGAAGTGGTAGATCACCGCGGCGGCGTCGTTCAGGCGGAAGCGCTCATAGGCCGTGGTGGCCTCGCGGACCGCGAGGTCACAGCGGTCAATGATCCAGCGATCGGCGAGGCTCAGCTCCGCGCGCGCCACCACGTCCGGGTGGTTGCCCGCGAGCGGGCGGGCGGGCCCGGTGAGGTTGCCGAGGATGAACCGGCCCGCGTTCCAGAGCTTGTTGGCGAAGTTGCGCCCGGGTGCGAACGACCCCTCGATGTCCTCGTGGTCGAGGATCAGGTCGGTGCCCACCGCGGTGCCGGCGATGACGGTGTAGCGCAGCGCGTCCGCGCCGTAGGCGGCCACCACGTCGAGCGGGTCGATCCCATTCCCGAGCGACTTCGACATCTTGCGGTGCTGGGTGTCACGCACCGTGCCGTGGAGGTACACGGTGTGGAAGGGGATGTCGCCCATGAACTCGCAGCCGGCCATCACCATCCGGGCCACCCAGAAGAAGAGGATCTCCGGGGCGGTGACGAGGACATCACCGGGATAGTAGCGCGCCAGGTCGGGGGTCCGGTCGGGCCACCCGAGGCTGCTGAACGGCACCAGCCAGGACGAGAACCAGGTGTCGAGAACGTCCTCGTCCTGGCGGGCGGGTCCGCCGCAGGTCGGGCAGGCAGGGAGGTCGGTCCGGCTGGCGGAGATCGCCCCGCAGGAGGGGGACTCGCAGTACCAGACGGGGATCCGGTGGCCCCACCAGAGCTGGCGCGAGATGCACCAGTCGCGGATCCCCTCCATCCATTGGGCGTACTCCTCGCCCCGCCGCTCGGGGATGAACCGGAGCCGACCCTCGCGGTACGCCGCCAGCGCCGGCTGGGCCAGCGGCGCCATCCGCACGAACCACTGGTCGGAGAGGCGCGGTTCCACCACCGTGTCGCAGCGGTAGCAGTGACCCACGGCGTGGTGGTGGTTGTCCACGCCCTCCACCAGGCCCAGCGCCTCGAACTCGGCCACGACCTGCTTGCGCGCCACGAACCGGTCGAGTCCCCGGAACCGCTCGGGGACCGCGCCCGCCATCGTGGCATCGTCGGCCATCACGTCGATCGCCTCGAGCTGGTGCCGGCGGCCGATCTCGAAGTCGGTCGGGTCGTGGGCCGGCGTGACCTTGACGGCACCGGAGCCGAACTCGGGGTCCACCGCCTCGTCGGCCACGATCGGCACCAGGCGGTCGGCGACGGGCACGCGAACCTGCCGGCCGATCAGTCCAGTGTAGCGGGGATCGTCGGGATGCACGGCGATGCCACTGTCACCCAGGATGGTCTCGGGGCGGGTCGTGGCCACCGTGATGGTGCCCCCGCCGTCAACCGGGTACCGCAGGCGCCAGATCCGTCCGTCGGTCTCGACCTTCTCGGCCTCCTCATTGGAGAGGGCCGTCAGGCAGCGGGGGCACCAGTTGATGATGTACTTGCCGCGGTAGATCAGCCCCTTCTCGAACAGGCGCACGAACACCTCGCGCACCGCCCGGGAAAGCCCGGCATCGAGCGTGAAGTAGGTGCGGCTCCAGTCGCAGCTCGACCCGATGGCGCGGATCTGCTCCAGGATGGTGGCGCCGGTTTCGTCCACGTAGTCCCAGATCCGCGCCTCGAAGGTCTCGCGGCCCAGGTCGAACCGGGTCTTGCCCTCCCGGGCGACCAGCTTCTCCACCATGTTCTGGGTGGCGATCCCGGCGTGATCGGTGCCGGGCAGCCAGAGGGTCGCCCGGCCGCGCATCCGCTCGAACCGGGCCAAGGTGTCCTGGATCGCCTGGTTGAGGCCGTGGCCCATGTGCAGCTGGGCGGTGACGTTGGGCGGCGGCAACATGATGACAAACGGATCGCCGGTGGCGCCGGGGGCGAAGCGGTCCTGCGCGGCCCACCACCGATAGAGCTCGGCCTCGAGGGAGCGCGGGTCGTATTGCGGGGGGAGTGCCGCCGTCATGCGGTCTGCAGCGAGGTCGCGGGGCGATCATCCTCGCCGGCTGGCCGGTCGTCCTCCCCGCGCACCAGGAGGCTGTCGACCAGCCGGAGCGGGGCGGCGGCCGTCGCCGCCAGGCGGGTGGCGCGCGCGCGGAGGCGCCGGGAGGGCACCCAGCCATGGAGCTCGACCGCCGAGCGGCCCGCCGGTATCACGGTGACATCGAGGAGCGCGAGTTCCGGATCGCCATCGAGCGCCGCCCGGACCCGCCCCCGGGGCGAGGCGGGCGCGTCCGGATCCGGCTGCGATGCCTTCCGGGCGTGGAGGTAGGAGCGTACCCGGGCGCGGGACACCCCCCCGGTCTTCTCCCCGAGCATCCAACCGGCCACCGCTCCGACCACGAAGGCGCTGAGCGCCCACAACGGCGTGGAACGATCTTCCCGGCGGCCCGCAAGGCGGGCGGCAAGACGTGCAGAACCCCATTGCATCCCATTAAGTTAATCACCCGTCGGCCCGCCGCGCAGGCCGTCCCTGACCTGAATTCCACCGGTTCCCGAAGATGCCCGCTGTCCCGCTTGTCGGTGCCCGCTCCAACCTGATCCGCTGGCTCGTGCTGGCCCTCCTGGTGGGGGTGGGACTGGTGCTGTTCTTCTGGTATGCCCCGGAGACCGACCCGGTCGCCAACCCCACGGTCCTGGAGTCCCAGCCATGAGTTCGCTCCGCCTGACCCTCCCCGATGGCAGCGTCCGGGAAATGCCCGCCGGGAGCACCGGCCGCGACCTGGCCGCCGCCATTGGACCGGGGCTCGCCCGGGCCGCCCTGGCCGTGAAGGTGGACGGGGTCCTCCAGGATCTCGACCGCCCGATCACCGCCGACGCCGCCGTGGCGATCGTGACCGACCGCGACCCCGACGCACTCGCCCTCCTGCGCCACAGCGCCGCCCACGTGCTGGCCACCGCGGTCCGCGAGCTCTTCCCGGCCGCCGGGATCGGCTTCGGCCCCGCGATCGAGGATGGCTTCTACTACGACTTCGAGGTGCCGCGGCCGTTCACCCCCGAGGACCTGGAGCAGATCGAGGCCCGGATGCAGGCGGTGGTGGAGGCCGACCACCCCTTCGTCCGCGAGGTGGTCGACCGCGACCAGGCCACCCGGCGCTTTGCCGATGACCCGCTCAAGCTCGAGCGGATCAGCGAGCTCGGCGAGGACGAGACGATCACCGTCTACACCGACGGGCCGTTCGTCGACCTCTGCCGGGGGCCCCACGTGCCGAGCACCGGGCGCCTCAAGCACTTCAAGCTCCTCAGCACCGCCGGCGCGTACTGGCGCGGCGACTCGCGCCGCCAGATGCTCCAGCGCATCTACGGCACCGCCTGGTTCAAGAAGGAGGACCTCGCCGCCTACACCCACCGGCTGGAGGAGGCGCGCAAGCGCGACCACCGGCGCGTGGGCCGGGAGCTCAACCTCTTCATGTTCCACCCGTGGGCGCCGGGGGCGCCGTTCTGGACCGCGCACGGGACGACGATCTACAACGCCCTCAACGACTACATGCGCGAGCTGCAGGTCCGGGGGTACCAGGAGATCCGGACCCCCCTCCTCTACAACAAGGGGCTCTGGGAGCTTTCCGGCCACTGGGGGAAGTACCGCGAGAACATGTTCATGGTCCTCGACAACGAGTCGGGCGAGCATGACATGTCCCTCAAGCCGATGAACTGCCCCTCGCATCACCTGCTCTATGCCGCGCGGAAGCACTCCTACCGGGAGCTGCCGATCCGGTACAGCACCTACGACGTCCTGCACCGCAACGAGGTCAGCGGGGCGCTGTCGGGGCTCACCCGGGTCCGCCAGTTCAGCCAGGACGACTGCCACATCTACCTGATGCCGTCCCAGATCCCGGACGAGGTGCAGCGACTGGTGGATTTCATCCTGGCCTACTACGGCACCTTCGGCCTGACCGCCAGCCTCAAGTTCGCCACCCGGCCGGAACAGCGGATCGGTGACGACGCCATGTGGGACCAGGCCGAGGCGGCGCTCCGGGCCGCCCTCGAGGCGACCGGACACCCCTACGAGCTCAAGCCGGGCGACGGCGCATTCTATGGGCCCAAGATCGACTTCGACGTCGCCGACTCGATCGGCCGGACCTGGCAGCTCGGCACCATCCAGCTGGACTACGCCGCGCCCGACCGGTTCGACCTGAGCTACGTCGGCGAGGACAACGCCGACCACCGGCCGGTGGTGATCCACCGGGCGGTCAACGGCTCCTTCGAGCGGTTCATCGCGATCCTGATCGAGCACTTCGCCGGAGCCTTCCCGGTCTGGCTCGCCCCGGAGCAGGTCCGGGTGCTGCCGATCTCCGACACCCAGGCCGAGGCGGCGCGGGCGGTGCACCTCCGGCTGCTCGACGCGGGGGTCCGGTCGGTCCTGGACGACGGCAATGACACCCTCAACTACCGCATCCGGGACGCCGAGGTGCACAAGGTGCCGTACATGGCGATCATCGGGCAGCGCGAGGCCGATGCCGACAGCCTGGCGCTCCGGATCCGCGGGGCGGGGAACAAGCAGGAGGTCATGCCGGTCCAGGCATTCCTCGACCGGATCACCGCAGAGGTCCGGGAACGGGCGCTGGCGCCGTAGACCGCGAGTCAGCGGGGCAGGGGGGCGGCGGGGCCGGACCGTGATCCGCCGTGCGTTTCGGAACCCCCCGCCCCCCGTCTATATTCAGGGGTTCCTGGCACCCGAGACCCGACACCCTGGTCCCTGATCCCTAGTCCCCAGCCCCGAGTTCCCAGCTTGTCCGACGCCACCACCCCCGTCCTGCTCGCCGCCACCCGCACCCCCGTGGGCAAGTACCTCGGTGGGCTCTCCAGTTTCAGCGCCCCCCAGCTGGGGGCCATCGCAATCCGCGAGGCGGTGCGCCGGTCCGGCGTTGACGTCTCCGCCATCGACGACGTGATCATGGGGCACGTGCTCCAGGGTGGGGCCGGGCAGGCCACCGGGCGACAGGCGATGATCCAGGCGGGGCTGCCCGGGACGATCCCGGCGTTGACGATCAACAAGGTCTGTGGATCCGGGCTCAAGGCGGTCATGCTCGCCTCGCAGGCCATCAAGGCCGGCGATGCCCAGTGCGTCGTAGCGGGCGGGATGGAGGCGATGAGTGCCTCGCCCCACTACGTCTACGGGATGCGGGGCGGGATCAAGATGGGCAACAGCGAGATGAAGGACGGGATGGTGCATGACGGCCTGTGGGATTCCTTCGGGAACGTCCACATGGGGTCGTACGCCGAGTACACCGCCGCGAAGGCCGGGATCTCCCGGCAGGACCAGGACGAGTTCGCCTTCCATTCGCATCGCAAGGCCGTCGCGGCGATCGAGGGGGGCAAGTTCGCGGCGGAGATCGTTCCCGTGGAGGTCAAGACTCGGGCCGGCACCACCACGGTGGACACCGACGAGGGCCCCCGGAAGGACACCACGATCGAGGCGCTCGCCAAGCTGCGCCCGGTCTTCCAGAAGGACGGCACCGTGACCGCGGGGAACGCGCCCAGCGTCAACGATGGAGCGAGCGCGCTGGTGGTCGCCTCGCTGGCCTTCGCCCGCGCCCATGGGCTCACCCCGCTGGCGAAGGTGACCGCCTATGCCACCGGGGGCGGTGAGCCGAAGGACCTGTTCTTTGCCCCGATCCTGGCGGTGCAGAACCTGATGGCCCGGGCCGGCACCACGATCGGGGACTACGACCTGATCGAGGCCAACGAGGCCTTTTCCGTCCAGGCCCTGGCCGACGGGCGGGCGCTGGGGTGGGACTGGGACCGGGTCAATGTTCATGGTGGCGCCGTCGCCCTCGGGCACCCGATCGGGTGCAGCGGGGCGCGGGTGCTGACCACGCTGCTGTATGCCATGCAGGATCGCGGTGCCGCCACGGGCCTCGCGACGCTCTGTCTCGGTGGCGGCAATGCCGTCGCCCTTTCGGTCGAGGTCCTCTGATGCAGCATGGAAAGCCCGGGGCCGCAGAACTCCCCATCACGCAGGTCCGCGCCGCCGGCCAGGCGGTGCGCCTGGCGATTGCCGTCGCCATCATGGCGCTCTCCGCCCAGGTGGCGGTGCCGCTCCCGTTCACCCCGGTGCCGATGACCCTCCAGCC
The DNA here is from genome assembly GCA_048499805.1 of Gemmatimonadales bacterium. Taxonomy (GTDB): domain Bacteria; phylum Gemmatimonadota; class Gemmatimonadetes; order Gemmatimonadales; family GWC2-71-9; genus JAWXBA01. The sequence continues at coordinate 309,173 of JASNZF010000002.1, forward strand.
GGTGGCCGTCCTGGCGATCGGTGCGCTCCTGGGCACCCGGATGGGCCTCGCCGCGCTGGTCGCCTACTTGGTGATCGGGATGGTCGGTGCGCCCGTCTTCGCGATGGGGCGTGGTGGCGTGGGGCACCTGTTCGGGCCCACCGGTGGTTATCTCCTCGCCTTCCCGATCGCGGCGTGGGTGGCCGGGCTCGGTGGCGCCCACCGGCTCCGGACGATGGTGCCCGCCATGATCGGCGCGATGATCGTCATTCACGCCGGGGGCGCCGCCTGGCTGGCCCTGCTGGGCGGCGATGCCGCCTTCGCCTGGGATGCGGGCTTCGTGCCCTTCCTGACCGGTGACATTCTGAAGGTCGCCCTGGCGGCCGCGGTCGTCCTGCTGCTGGCTCCCAAGGTGCGCGCGGGGCGGTGACCCCGCCGGCCGTCGCGGCGATGTCCTCCCCACCCCCCGGAAGGGCGATCGGCTGGTCGATCGCCTTTCTTGTGTCCGGCCTGCTCCTGACCGTCGGGGTCTACGCCGGCCTGGCCGGACTCCTCCCGCCCGACGGCAACTTCCTGCTCGGCGCACTCCTCCAGTCGGTCGCGATGCTGGTGGCGTTCGGCGCGGCGACCTGGGCGATCGGACTGCGGGGGGCGGGGCTGTCGCCCGGCGACCTGCGGTGGGCGCCCGCCCGGGAGGGCGTCCCGGCTTTCGGCAGGGGGCTGGCGATCGGGGCGATCCCGGCGGGCGTGGCGCTGCTGGCCGGTGTGGTGGTCGGGGGCGCGGCCTGGTCAGCGGATGGCGGGAGCATCGGCGACTGGCTCGGTGCCACCGTGCAAACGGGCGGGGTGCTCCTGCCGGCGGCGCTGGCCGAGGAAGTGGTGTTCCGCGGGGTGCCGCTGGTCCTGCTCGCAGCCCTGATTGGGCGGTGGACCGCTGCCGCCGCCCTTTCGGTCCTCTTTGCGCTGGCGCATGCCCTCAATCCCAGCGTGACGGCGCTTGCCCTGGCGAACATCGCGCTCGCGGGGGTGTTCCTCAGCGCATGCTTCTATCTTCCGGGTGGCTTGTGGGCGGCCACCGGCGCGCATCTGGGCTGGAACCTGGGGCTGGCCGCGCTGGCTGCCCCGGTGAGCGGGGTGCCGCTGGTCATGCCGATGCTGGACTATGCGCCGGGAGGCCCGGGGTGGCTGACCGGGGCCGACTTTGGGCCGGAGGGCGGGGTATTGACCACGCTGGTCTTTGGGACCATGACCGCCCTGGTGATCCGTCACGTGCGGAAGGGAGAACGAGGATGAATCGGGTCGCAGTGATCGGGGCGGGGACGATGGGCAACGGGATCGCCCACGTCTTCGCCCAGCATGGATGGGCGGTGGCGCTGGTGGACGTGGCGCCGGAGGCGCTCGAGCGCGGACTGGGGACGATCCGGTCGAACCTCGACCGGCAGGTCAAGAAGGGGACCCTGGCCGACGGGGCGCCCGCCGAGATCCTCTCCCGGATCGCCCCCGCGACGGAGATGGCCGCCGTGGGCGGCGCGGAGCTGGTGGTGGAGGCCGCCACCGAGAATCCCGCCCTCAAGTTCCAGATCTTCGAGACCCTCGACGGGCTCGCCGATCCGGGCGCCATCCTCGCCACCAACACGAGCTCGATCTCGATCACCGAGATCGCGGCCCGGACGCGGCGCCCCGCCCAGGTGATCGGGATGCACTTCATGAACCCGGTCCCCGTGATGCAGCTCGTCGAGGTGATCCGCGGGCACGCCACCAGCGATGCCACCACGACCCGTACCCTCGAGATCGCGCAATCGCTGGGCAAGACCCCGGTCGAGGTGAACGACTATCCCGGGTTCGTCGCCAACCGGATCCTGATGCCGATGATCAACGAGGCGGTGTACACCGTGATGGAGGGAGTCGCGACTCCCGAGGCGGTCGACACCGTCATGAAGCTGGGCATGGCGCACCCCATGGGGCCGCTGGCGCTGGCGGACTTCATCGGGCTGGATGTCTGTCTCGCCATCCTCGAGGTGATGCACCGCGGACTGGGCGACCCGAAGTACCGCCCCTGTCCGCTCCTCCGGCGGATGGTTGCCGCCGGGCACCTGGGGCGGAAGAGCGGGCGGGGATTCTACGAGTACGGCAGGAAGTGAGAGGTAGGAGGTAAGAGGTAAGAGGTAAGAGGTAAGAGGTAAGAAGCGAGATGGGTGAAGGCGGCAAGAGGTTAGAGGGGCCAAGTCCCTTTTTCCTCTCACCTCTCACTTTCTACCTCTTACCTCTCACTGATAGGCGATCCGTTTCTTCAACTTGACTCTGGGACATTCCATGGACCTCCAGCAGGCAATGACCAAGTATCACCACGAGCAGCTGGTGATCTCCTCGGACCCCTCGTCGGGCTACTTTGGCATCATCGCCATCCACGACACCACCCTCGGCCCCGCCCTCGGCGGTACCCGCTTCTGGCAGTACGCCACCACCGAGGCGGCGATCATCGATGCCCTGCGCCTGGCCCGCGGGATGACCTACAAGGCCGCCGTCGCGGGGGTCAACCTTGGCGGCGGCAAGGCGGTGATCGTGGGCGACAACAAGCGGGCGGACCGCGAGGCGCTCTTCCGGGCGCACGGTCGCTTCGTCGAGTCGCTCAATGGACGGTACGTCACCGCCGAGGACGTCGGCACCAGCCCCGCCGACATGGAGCACATCCATTCGGAGACCGAGCACGTGGCGGGACTGCACGGCCGGTCGGGAGACCCCTCCCCGGTCACGGCCTTCGGGGTCTACATGGGCATGAAGGCGGCGGCCAAGGTCCGGTGGGGCAGCGACAGCCTGACCGGCCGCACGGTGGCGGTGCAGGGGTGCGGCAACGTCGCCTCGCATCTCTGCGGCCTGCTGCACGCCGAGGGGGCCCGCTTGATCGTGACCGACATCGACGCGACCAAGGTGGCGCGGGTGGTGGACGAGACCGGCGCGGTAGCGGTGGCGCCGGAGGCGATCTACGACCAGCAGGCGGAGATCTACTCCCCCAACGCCCTCGGCGCGACCCTCAATGACGACACCCTCAAGCGGCTCAAGGTGGAGATCGTGGCGGGCGGCGCCAACAACCAGCTCGCGGAGGAGCGGCACGGCCAGGTGCTCGAGGACCGCGGGGTCACCTACGCGCCGGACTACGTCGTCAACGGCGGCGGCCTCATCAACGTGTACGGGGAGCTGCAGGGCTGGAGCGCCGAGCGGTCCCGGCGCAAGGCCGGCGACATCTACGACACGACCCTCCGGGTCTTCGCCATCGCCGCGGAACAGGGGATCCCGACCTACCTGGCCGCCGACCGGCTCGCGGAGGAGCGGATCGCCTCGATCGCCCCGCTCCGGAAACTCTGGATCGGATAGACGCCGGGCCGCAACGCCCGTAGATTGGAAGCCATGGCGGAAACCATACCGATCGGCAGCGATCACGCCGGCCTCGAGCTGAAGAACCGGCTGGTCGAGACGCTGCGCACGCTGGGGTACGCGCCGCAGGACGTCGGCACCTTCACCTCGGAGTCGACCGACTACCCGGACTATGCCCACCCGGTGGCCGACCAGGTCTCCCGGGGGGCCGCGGCCCGCGGCGTGCTGCTCTGCGGCACCGGCCTCGGCATGTCCTACGCCGCCAACCGGCACCACGGGGTGCGGGCGGCGGTGGCGTGGACGCCGGAGGTGGCCCGCCTGGCGCGCGAGCACAACGACGCCAACGTCCTGGTCCTCCCGGCACGGTTCCTGGGTGCCGACGAGGGGATCGCCATCCTGAAGGCCTGGCTCGACACCCCCTACGCCGGTGGTCGCCACGATCGCCGGATCGCCAAGATCGAAACGGAGGACGCGTGACGCTGCGGCACAATGCCCCCCTGCGCGATGCAGACCCGGCGATTGCCAACCTGGTGAACCGGGAGCTGCTCCGGCAGCGTCACGGCCTCGAACTGATCGCGAGCGAGAACTTCGCCTCCCGCGCGGTGATCGACGCGATCGGCACCCCCCTCACCAACAAGTACGCCGAGGGCTACCCCGGCAAGCGGTACTACGGCGGGTGCGAGGTCGTGGACGAGGTGGAGCGGCTGGCGATTGCGCGGGCGCTCCAGCTCTTCGGCGCCGACCACGCCAACGTCCAGCCCCACGCCGGCGCCCAGGCCAACTTCGCTGCGTTCATGGCGGTGCTGCCTCCGGGGGGATTGCTGCTGGGGATGTCGCTGCCGCATGGCGGCCACCTCTCCCACGGCCACAGCGTCAACCACAGCGGCAGCATCTGGCGCGCGACCCACTATGGCGTGAACCCGGCCACCGGCCGGATCGACTACGACCAGGTGCGGGAGCAGGCGCGCGCCGAGCGTCCCGGGCTGATCGTCTGCGGTGGCAGCGCCTATGCCCGGATCATCGACTTCCCGGCCTTCCGGAGCATCGCCGATGAGGTGGGCGCCACCCTGCTGGTGGACATGTCCCACTTCGCCGGGCTGGTGGCGGGTGGGGTCCACCCCTCGCCGGTGCCCCACGCCCAGATCGTCACCACCACCACGCACAAGACCCTGCGGGGCCCGCGCGGCGGCCTGATCCTCTGCGTCGCGGAGCTGGCCAAGGCGATCGACCGATCGGTCTTCCCCGGCACCCAGGGCGGGCCGCTCGAGCACAGCATCGCCGCCAAGGCCGTCGCCTTCGGCGAGGCGCTGACCCCCGACTTCCGCTCCTACGCCCATCGCGTCGTGGCCAACGCCAAGCGGCTGGCGCAGGGGTTGACCGATCGCGGGTTCGCAATCGTCTCGGGGGGCACCGACACCCACCTGATGCTGGTGGACCTGCGGCCCAAGAAGCTCACTGGCAAGGCGGCCGAGGCGCTGCTCGGCGAGGTGGACATCACCGTCAACAAGAACACCATTCCCGACGATCCCGAGTCGCCGTTCGTGACCAGCGGGATCCGCCTTGGCACCCCGGCGCTCACCACCCGGGGCATGGGGCTGGCCGAGATGGACCGGATCGCCGACCTGGTGGACCGCGCCCTCACCGCCACCGGGGACGGGGACCGCCAGCGCGTCAAGGCCGAGGTCCGGGCCCTGGCCGACGCGTTTCCGCTCTACGGCGCATGATCGAGCTGCAGTTCTCCCCGGAAGTCCTCGACCGGATCCGGGCGCGTGGCGATGCCTATCACGAACGGGCCTACCTGTTCGTCCTCGCCAGCATCGAGTTCCTGCAGTCGCGGCTGGCCCAGCGCCGCCATGTCAGCGGCGAGGAACTGGCCTGGTGCTGCCGGGATTTCGCCATCCGGCAGTTCGGCCCGATGTCGCGCACCGTGCTGGAGCACTGGGGGGTGCGGCGCAGCGATGATTTTGGCCGGATCGTGTTCACGCTGGTGGAGGTGGGACTCCTCGTGACCCAGCCCGGGGATCGCGAGGAGGATTTCGCCGGACGCTACGACTTTGCCGAGGCCTTTGCCGAGGCACATGTCTGGTCCGGACAGCCCGGGCAATGTTGACGCGGCGGCGGACGCCGGGAAGGAGCGGTTGCGGATGACGGAACGCATCGATTGGCCCCACTGCCAGAAGTGCGATGGCGGCACCCTGATCCCCCTGTCCGACTACGGACGCGACGGGGCACCCATCACCTACAAGGCCTGGGTCTGTACCAACCCCGACTGCGGGTTCAACCTCCGGATCGACAATGGAGAGATCAGCTTCGGGCGGACGATCGGGCAGTCCACGAAATGAGCCGCGCCTGCGGGGGAGGGGGGAGGGGCGCCGCGGCATCGCGGGGGCTCCCCCTCGGCCGGGCGTGACCGGAGCCCGGCGAACACCCTCATCCGCTCGCAGCCCGCAGCTCCCTCTCCGCTGATGCCCTCCATTCCCGTCCTTACCCCCGAGCAGGCCGGCCGCTGGGATGCGGCCAGCGAAGCGGCGGGCGTGCCGACCCGCGTTCTGATGGAGTCGGCGGGCCGGGCCGTGGCCACCGTGCTGGTCGACCGGCTGCCCGCCGCCTGCCGGCAAGGCGTCCTCGTGGCCGCCGGGACCGGCAACAACGGTGGAGATGGCTGGGTCCTGGCGCGTGCGCTCCACGCCCTGGGCCTCCCCTGCTGGGTGGCGCCGATGCCGGGCGCCCCCTCGCCGCTGCACGCCAGCGTCGCAGCCGTGGCGCGCGCGGACGGGGTCCGCGAGGTGGCCCCGGACGGTCCCTGGCCCGCCGCCGGCGTCGTGGTCGATGCGCTCCTCGGTACCGGCGCGCGCGGCGCACCGCGGGGGCCAGTGGCCGAGGTGATGCACCGGATCGCCGACCTGCGCCTCCCGGTCGTCGCCGTGGACGGTCCCACGGGACTCGACCTGAACGACGGGGTCTCGCACGACGCGCTTCGCGCCGTCCTCACCATCACCTTCGGGGGATACCGCCGCGGCCACCTGCTCTCCAGGGACGACTGCGGCGACCTGGTGGTGGTGGACATCGGCTTCACCGCGGCCGCGCCAGAGTGGCCCACACTGGTGGGTGTGGACACGGTCCTTTCCCTCCTCCCGCCGCTGCCGACCCACGCCCACAAGGGCACCCGCGGTCGGGTGGTGATCCTCGGTGGCGATGTCGGCATGTCCGGTGCCGCGCGGCTGGCCGGTCGCGCCGCCTTCAGTGCTGGTGCGGGCCTGGTGCATGTCGTGGCGCCGGCCGGGAGCGTCGCGATCCTCGCCGCGGCGGAGCCCGACCTCCAGACCCTGGTCCAGGATCTGGACGCACCCCTGGGCACCCCTGCGGCGGCGCTCCTCGCCAAGGCCGATGCGGTCGTGATCGGGCCCGGACTCGGGCGCAGCCCGGCCCGCGGCGACCTGGTCCTCGAGGCGCTGCGGGTGGCGCGCCAGGTGGTGCTCGACGCCGATGGACTCACCCTCCTGCAGGGACGCCTCCCGGCCGTTGCCGAGGCCTGCGCCGGCAAGCGGGTCCTGATGACCCCGCACCTTGGCGAGTTCCGGGCCCTCTTTCCCGCCGACTCCGCCATGGCGGCGGTGGACCCGTGGGGCTCGGCAGGGCGCGCCGCCGACGCGTCGGGCGCCACCATCCTCCTCAAGGGGGTGCCCACCGTGGTCGCCGCAGGTGGCGCGACCCCGGTGCTGACGATCGCCGCCGGCAATCCGGGCCTCGCGACCGGCGGGAGCGGGGATTGCCTGAGCGGGCTCGCGGCCACCTTCCTGGCGCAGGGAATGTCGAGTCGGGACGCCGGGGCCACTGCCGCGCTGGCCCTGGGGGGCACCGCGGACCTGGCCGCGCGCCGGACCGGGGCGCGGGCGCTGCGGCCGATGGACCTCCTGGCCAGCCTGCCCGATCTCTGGCGGGAATGGGAGCGTCGGCGCGAGCAGCGCCCGATGCCGCGGCCGCCGATCCTGCACGAACTGCCCCTGCCGAGGCGCACCTGAGCACGCTGGGTCCCGGTGCCGAGTTCGACCGGATCCGGGCGATCGCCCGGGTGCTCGGTCCGCGCGCCGCCGAGCTGGGCGACGACTGCGCCCTGGTGCCGCTGGGTGGGGGATTCCTCGCGATCAGCACCGATGTCAGCGTGGATGCGGTGCACTTCCAGCGGGAGTGGCTCTCGCTCCCCGAGATCGGCTGGCGCGCCTCGGCGGCGGCGCTCTCCGACCTGGCAGCGGTGGGGGCGAGTCCCGCCGGGATTCTCGTCGCCCTCACGGCGCCCCCGTCGCTGACGACCGATGATGTCGTGGCGCTCATGGACGGCGCGGGAGCCGCCGCGTCCGCGGTGGGAGCACCGGTGCTGGGGGGCGACCTCTCCGCCGGGGCGACCCTGCAGCTGGCCGTGACGGTGGTGGGTTCGACCGCGCGCTGGCTGGGGCGGGGTGGTGCGCGGGTGGGGGACGGCCTCTGGGTGACGGGCGCCCTGGGTGGGGCCCGGACGGCGCTCCTGGCATGGCAGGCCGGCGTGGATCCGGACCCCGAGGCGCGGCGGGCGTTTGCGCAGCCGACACCGCAGCTCCGGGCCGGGCAGTGGCTGGCCCAGGCCGGGGCCCGCGCGATGATCGACCTCAGCGATGGCCTGGCCGGCGACGCCGCGCACCTCGCGGCCTCCTCCTCCTGCCGCGCCCGGATCGATCTTGGGCGCCTGCCGCTGCACTCGTCACTGGCGGGAGGGAACCGGCACGAAGCGCTCCTGACGGCGGCTCGCGGCGGCGAGGACTATGAGTTGCTCGTCGCCCTGCCCCCCGCCTTCACCGAGCGCGAGGCCGCCGGGATGACGGCGCAGACCGGCGTGCCGTTGGCCCAGGTGGGACGGCTCGAGGAGGGTGCGGGGGTGGGGCTCTTCCTCGAGGACGCCCCAGTGTCCCTGGAAGGGTTCAGCCACTTCACATGATCCGTGCCATTCGGTTCATCCTCTCGGTGAGCATCCTGACGGTGGTGGTCGGTTCCCGGTTGGTGGTCCTGGCACTGCGGCGGGTCCGGCACCGGCCGGGTGACGCCTACGATCGCGTCAATCGGCAGTGGGCGGAGGGGATGCTGCGCTGGAACCGGGTGCGCGCGACGCTGGAGGGGGTCGAGCGCCTCACGCCGGGGCAGCCGTACGTCTTTGTCGCGAACCACGTGTCGCACATCGAAATCTGGGTGCTCCTGGCCCGGCTCCCGGGCAGCGTGCGGTTCATCTACAAGCGCGAACTGGAACGGGTGCCGGTCTTCGGCCAGGCGATCGTGGCGTCGGGCCACATCCCGATCGACCGCCAGAAGCCCAACGCCGCCTTCGCCGCCTACAACGCCGCGGCCCGCCGGATCCAGGGGGGCACCTCGGCGATCGTCTTTGCCGAGGGGACGCGGAGCAGCGATGGCAAGCTGATGCCGCTCAAGAAGGGCCCCTTCGTGTTGGCGGTGGCGGCGCAGGTGCCGGTGGTTCCGGTGGCGGTCCTGGGCGCCTTCGAGAGCATGCCCAAGGGAAGCATATCCCCCAAGCCGGTGCCGATCACGATCCGGATTGGGGAGCCAATCCCCACCACGGGGCTCGGCTATGAGGATCGCGACCAGCTGAGCCGGCAGTGCCGGGCAGCCCTGCTGGCGATGGGGGTGCCCGAGTAGTGGGGACTCGGGGCTAGCGACTAGGGGCCAGGGGCGCGGGGGAGGGCAAGTGGGTGATGTGGCTCGGTCCCAGTTGGAGCAGCTTCCGGGCGTAAACCGGAATAGGGGTTCCGTCCCACCTCGGCCCTCAATACTTTCGGCTAGCATCTTACGACCCAGTTCCCATTTTCAGGTCCCTAGTCCCTAGCCCCTAGCCCCCAGTCCCCAGTCTCTCTCCCCCATTCCCCGGCCCCCATGTCCACCATCATCGAAGTCCACGCCCGAGAGATCATCGACAGTCGCGGCAACCCCACTGTGGAGGCCGAGGTTGTCCTGGCCAGCGGTGCGCGGGGGAGGGCGGCGGTGCCGAGTGGTGCCTCCACCGGCGAGCACGAGGCGGCCGAGCTGCGGGACGGCGATCCCGAGCGCTACGGCGGGAAGGGGGTCCTCGATGCGGTTCGCAACGTCAACGAGGTGCTGGGTCCCCGCCTGGAGGGGATCGATGCCACCGAGCAGATGCTGGTGGACGCCGAGATGATGGACGCCGATGGCACTGCCAACAAGGGCAAGCTCGGCGCCAATGCCCTCCTCGCGGTGTCGATGGCGGTGGCGCGGGCGGCCGCGGAGAATTCCGGGTTGCCCCTCTACCGCTACCTCGGGGGACCGATGGCCCGGGTGATGCCGGTGCCGCTCATGAACATCCTCAACGGCGGGGCCCACGCCAACAACAACGTCGACGCCCAGGAGTTCATGGTCGTGCCGATCGGGGCCGAGCGCTTCGAGGATGCGCTGCGGATGGGGATCGAGACCTTCCACGCGCTGAAGAAGGTCCTGACCCGGATGGGGCTGAGCACCGCGGTGGGTGATGAGGGCGGCTTCGCGCCGATGCTCCCGAGCAACGAGGCGGCGCTCGACGTGCTCATGGAGGCAATGCAGGCCGCCGGGTACGAGCCCGGGAAGGATCTCGCGATTGCCCTCGACGTCGCGGCCAGCGAACTGCACGACAATGGCGAGTACGTCTTCAAGAAGGGCGACAAGAGCCGGCGGGATGCCGCGGCAATGGTCGAGCTGTACACCTCGTGGGTGGATCGCTACCCGATCGTGTCGATCGAGGACGGGCTCGACGAGAACGACTGGGCGGGCTGGGCGCTGCTCACCGAGAAGCTGGGCGATCGCTGCCAGCTGGTTGGCGACGATCTGTTCGTCACCAATGTGGACCGCCTGGGGCGGGGCATCGTCGAGGACACCGCCAACGCGATCCTGGTCAAGGTCAACCAGATCGGGACGCTGTCCGAGACGCTCCAGTGCATCGAGCTGGCCAAGGGATCGAGTTACGGGGTGGTGATCTCCCATCGATCCGGCGAGACCGAGGACACCTTCATCGCCGACTTGGCGGTGGCCACGGGGGCGGGGCAGATCAAGACCGGCAGCGCCAGCCGCACCGACCGGGTGGCCAAGTACAACCAGCTGTTGCGGATCGCCGAGGAGCTGGGAGAGCTGGCCCACTATCCGGGACAGGATTTGTACCCGCTGTGACCACCGGCCGCTGGGTGGCGCTGGTCATCCTCGTCCTGGCACTCGGATTCGGGGTCATGGGCGGGGAGTACAGCATCCTCGATGTTCGGAAGCTCCGGCAGGTCGCGGCGGTGGAGCGGGACAGCGTGGCGGTGCTGGAGCGGGTGGTCGACTCGCTGGACCGGGAGCTCAAGGCGATCCTCACCGACCCGGCGGTGCAGGAGCGGATCGCCCGGGAGCAGTGGGGGATGCTGCGCGAGGGGGAGTTCGTCTACCGGGTCCAGCGGGAGGAGGCCGGTCCGGGTCGTCCTTGAGCCGGAAGGCCCGGACCGATACATTTCAGGGCTGTACTTGGCAGGGTAGCTCAGCTGGTTAGAGCACGGCACTCATAATGACGTGCCTCATTTTTGGACGGGTTCTCAACTCTTGTATTCACAATGGGTTGCCCTTAGGTTGATCGCCCCGGTGCTTGGTATGTACCACCGGCTGTACCATTGCAGTGCTTGGCAGGGTAGCTCAGCTGGTTAGAGCACCACACTCATAATGTGGGGGTCGCGGGTTCGAGTCCCGCCCCTGCTATTCCCAAGAAGCCCCTATCCCTCCGGACGGGGCTTTGATGTTCTCCACCCGATGTATCCCCCGATCCTGCCCCGGAATCGGGCCGGACTTTCGCCCGGACTTTCGGCCGGTTGTTTCTGGACTTCTGGCGCCCTGTCATGGGCTATTCCCAGGACTATCCCTGAAAACAGTCCAGCTCCGCCCGCTAGGCTCCCGTCGATTCGCCTGAACGCCGAGCTATGTCTTGGACGGCAGCGATCCGTTCCCAATCGATCATCTCCTGCTCGGTGGGCTGGAATCGCCCGTATACCCGAACTGCCATTGTGGTATCCGCGTGCCCCAATTGTCGAGCCACGACCTCGAACGAGGCCCCTGCCCGAACTGCACGGACAGCGTAGGTATGTCGAGCATCCTTTAGCTGATAGTCCTCAATGTCCAACGCCTTGCAGGCTTCTCGATGCTTGTCGCTAGCTGTCCATCGATTGATACCTGGGAATACAGGGGCGTTTGGCGTGAAGAGGGAGATGTGGCGTTCGACTGTCGGCCAAGCCCAGTCAGCCACTTTGGCGATTCTCTCACGGGCGTGCGTTTTGGTGCCCTTGGCCCAGATTTCACGGCGTACCGTATCAAAGTGACGACGCTTCAGACCGATGGCGACTGAGACCTCCATCCCAGTACCATGCAGAAGCGCCGAGATCACATTGTAGGGACGGGGAAGCGCCTCGACCAGCCTCAAAACCTCCTCATGTTCCAGGTACCGCATTCTCGGCTTGGCGGGCGGAGGTGCCTTCACCTCTCGCATTGGATTGCGTTCCAGCACCCCCACCGACTTGAGGTATTCGCAGAAGCCGGAGAGAGCGGCGTGATACTTTCTCTTGGTCGATCTTCCGACGCGGCGCGAGGACAACCATCCAAGTATCCTCTCGTGGGTTAGCGCCGACCGGGGAAACCGCTTCCCCTCAGGCAACAGTGACCGTACGTAGAGCCTGTAGTGGTCTCTTGTGTCGGGCGCTTTGTGTGCGGCGACTACCCGCAACCAGTCCTCTACGTAGCTCTCCAGGTCAACATCTGACAGGCGTTGCCGGAGCCCATCGAGGGTTCCCGTGGTGTACGCGTCGAAAAGCTCAGGGACGCTTAGAGCACGCTCAGCGATGGGACTCAGGAACTCCCAGCAGCGTTTGCCACTCGGGCCGAGGTCGTCAATCATCCTCCCCATCGCCTTGGCAACAGCCTTGTCGCGCGTTCCCGTGGTTCGCTTGGTCCAGATACCGCCGCGAGTTGGGATGCTCACGAACCAAGTGCGCCCCCGAAGGATGATGCTGCTCATGTACCGACCCGGGGCTTAGGATGGGCTAGGTGTTGGTTGGCATGGGCGACCAAGTCGCAGCGGCGGTACCGACGACTCCGACCAAGGCGGACGAACGGAATGCCGCTCCCATACAGCCAGCTGGGGGACATCTTGAGGAATCGGGCAGCACCCTTGACCGAGAGGAACTCGTCAGGGCTATTGCCTTCGGAATCGGGATTGGGCATATTTGAGGGCATAAGGGCTCGGCTCCGGAGGGACTTAGTTCCCCCCTGGTGGTTGACGTCTCTGGCGAGTTGCTTGTGTCCCCTCCAAGGTCACGCAAGCAACTCGTTTCGCTTTCACTCGGTCTCGTCGTCCTCGTCCTCTTCGTCGTCTACTGAGTTTGCATCGAGGCCCAACACCTCCCCGATGGAATCGTAGACTTCTTCCAGCTTCGCCCGATACTCGGCGTTCTCCAACTCAAGCTCCGCCTTGGTCGCCTGTCCCATGTTCTTCACCTCCTTTCGCATTTAGACTTCGCCTACCAAACGCCGTCCATTTTCCGCGGCAAACTTGCGGAGCCTGGAAACCCGGATCATAGAAACCCCATCCACCTCGTCTGCGAGTAGCCTCCGTGCCTTCACCCACTGGAATACAGCGACCCGGGAGACTGGGGGGTCGAACATTACGGCGGCCTCAGCTTGGGAGACGAATCCGTTTGCTGGGACAAGGCGGGTATAGGTCCGTCCTCGCAAATTCATTTCGAACTCAAAGCCTCCATCAGGGGTCGGAAACGCCTCAAGGCTGTCTTCGGGGCGAGAGTATGCCATGGCTTCCTAGGGTGGGGGAACTTAACGGCACCCGTTAAGTAACTTAGCAGAGATGGTAAAGAGCGCAAGTCTCCCCCGTTCGTGACCCCCCATGGGCCGAGTTGCATGAGCTCACCCCGGCGGATTGCGTCTGGGAGAAGCCGGAGGTAGCGCGCTAAGCGCTCCAGATCACGGAGCTCCTCGGCTTGCGAAGGGCTCAATTCTGGCCGATGTTCCACCCGACCTAGCTGTGACGCCCCCCCCCGGCCCATAGGACTGAGCATGAATGCCTCCGCCAAGAATAGCTCTGAGGCTGCTGAGGTGCGCATTGAGGTGCGGTATCGCGGAAAGGCTGTCGATAGTGGGCGAATGTCTGCGGTTGACCTCGGCCCGGCAATCTTTGGGCTGGGGAAGGCGGTGGAGGAAACAGGTCGCATCCTCTATGGACCTGAGGCAATGGTCCGAGTGGAGGTTGAAGCTCATTTTCGGGCCGCTTCCTTCGGCCTGGATTGCTACGCGGTTAGTGAGTCTGCGGACTTGCTACTCGGGCTCTCGTGGGAGCAGATCGGTGTGATCGTCGCAGTTCTGGGATTCAACGTTCGGGAGGGAATCAAAGATGTCCTCGGCCTGCTCCGACGGCAGAACCGCCGTGCGATTGAGAATGTGGTTATCAATGGAGACGTCGTAACTTTCAACTTCCATGGTGATGCGCCAGACCAACTCACCCTAAAGGAGTACCGCACGCTGACCGACTCCGAGGTCCGTGGAGGCCTGCGCGCGATGCTGTCACCTCTGGAGCGGGAAGGGGTCGACAGTGTTGAGCTGAAAGCGGACGGTGCGGAACCAGTATTGGTTGGCAAGGAAGACATGCTTCTGTTTGAAGCACCAGCGGGACCCATAGTGGATCAGGCCGTCTCGGTTGACACGGGAAGGGCCGTCCTAGAAGTTGTTGGCCCGATCTTCAAAGCAGACAACATGTGGCTCTTTTCCCAGGGTGGCAGTGAATTCAAGGCAAACATCGCCGATCGGAATTTTCTCCGCGAGGTTGGCTCCCATCGGCTACTATTTGGCGCCGGAGACGCCATCATCGCTGACGTCGAAACCACGACCAATCGGTCAAATGGACGGCTTTCGTATAGACGGAAGATCCTGAGGGTTCATAAGCACATCCAAGGCGACGGCAGTCACAACCAACTTGATATACTAGATGCTGATTAGGGAGTCTCCTGGTCTGGTTGCCTTGGCAGCGCTGCCACAATCGACCGTGCGCCAAATGTGAAAAGAGGGCGTGCATGACGACGATTGACCTGCAGCGAATGCCGCGAACGGAGTGGCACCGCATATCGTACTTGCTTGGCCCAGCTATTCCCGATGTGCTGGGGCTCTCTGCAGAGTGGGTCCAGGAGAACTATCCGGCAAGAGATGCATTGGCGCTCTGTATTGAGTTTCTCAAGCAAGACTTGGTTGACGCGGTTCCAGCCGACCTTGATAGCCTTGGGCGACTCTGGTACTACCCTTGGGTCCAGGCCGAGTACGAGCTTGAGCTGTCGCTCGCGTACGCTCTCATGTCGTTACATCGAGCTGCATATGATCACCAGCGCAGAGGCCTGGAACTTGTTGCCGTTGGCTCGTACTTCATTTCGGAGCATGTTACGGAGGAGCAGGCGCATGCGTGGCGCGGCGCGAAGGAACCGACACCATACCTAACGAGGGCGATAGATCGGTTGTCGCGCACCGGGTTCCCAGCGGAGTTGGAAAGGAAGATCGGTTGGGTGGGGAGGCTAAAGGATCAATATTGGGCTCTCTCCGACATCGCGCATGTCCGTGGGACTGAGAATGCCCTTGATGTGATTCAGCCGAGTACTGTCTATTTGGATGGCCTCCCCATGCCACTGCTCCACCCCAAGGCGCTAGCAAGAACGCTCGATTCATACAGGGTCGTTGCCCAGAATGTTGCCCTGCTGCTCGTGGCGACGAACCCTGTTCTTGCCCTACCCCTTCCGATGGACGAGAAGTTTGGGCTACACGGGCCTGTCTCGGGGTTCTTTCAGGAGTACTCAGTTGATCGATTGAGCAAGGTCATCGGCGAGCCTCTTTGGTCAGCGGTAAGCGCAGCAGCCGAGGCGGACCCCACTGCGAGCTCTCTGCGAGAATCGATTGAGAGTCTTCCGGACTTGACCGAAGCTGAGTTCAAGCAACAAGTCGAGGAGGAGCGCCTTACATGGGATGCTTCCAGTCGGCCGCCAGCTGATGGGCAAGCGGAGGAGGGGGGCGGGTGAAGGTGGTGTGCCCGACTGAAGCGGCCGCCCTGAAGTGCAAGAGTCTCAGTTGATGATGCCCCTCATGAAGAACGTCGGCACTTGCGAGAGGAAGTAGAGAATTGATGTGGCTGGCAAGCCCCTGGGGGCCCCACAGGGAGAGCAGCCCCAATGGCAGGGACCAAGGGACCAACGCGTGGTAGGCCGTTCGGCTTATGGCCAGGATTGCTCAATCACGAAAAGCACTAACTGTCTCAGGGCAAGACCCCGCGGCGCTGGCTGAGGGGCATCCGTACCAACTTCCACCTCCTTTGAGCTTCAGAGCGGGAATCATCTATGTCTCAGAAGGTCGATAGGCTGAAGGCGTTTGTTGAATATGTTGGCCTTCTCAGCGGAGACGAAAAGGGGGAGGCGCAAGTTTTCTGCGACCGATTGTTTCAGGGTTTTGGCCATGCAGGGTACAAGGAAGCTGGGGCCACCCTAGAGTTTCGCGTCCGGAGGGCAACGGGAACCGGATTCGCGGATCTGGTCTGGCCAGGGCGGCTGCTGCTTGAGATGAAGAAACGGGGAGAAAAGCTTGAACTGCATTACCAGCAGGCGTTTGACTATTGGGTTAGGGCCGTTCCCAATCGCCCCCGCTTCGTGGTTCTTTGCAACTTCGATACCTGCTGGATCTATGACTTTGATAGGCAGATCGATGAGCCCGTAGACATCGTCCATGTTGTCGACTTCCCGACTCGCTACCTTGCTTTGAACTTCCTTTTCCCGGAGGCCCCGGAGCCCGTATTCGGGAATGATCGTGTAGGAGTAACTCGAGAGACGGCAGGCAAGGTTGCTGAAGTGTTCGGCTCCTTGGTCAAGCGTGGAGGCGACAGGGTCAAAGCTCAACGGTTCATCCTTCAGTCTGTTGTCGCGATGTTTGCTGAAGACATGGATCTATTGCCGAAGGGCACAATCTATAGAATCGTTGAGGACTGCAAGAGCGGGGCAAGTAGCTACGATCTGTTTGGCGGGCTCTTTCGACAGATGAACAGTAGGGCGCCCGCACCTGAGGGCAGATACAAGGGCATTCCCTATTTCAATGGCGGGCTCTTCGAGGTAGTTGAACCAGCGCAGCTGTCGCAGCGTGAGCTGGGGTATCTTGGCGAAGCAGCCGCGGAAGATTGGGCAAAGGTCAACCCGGCGATTTTCGGAACGCTCTTCCAGCGGAGCATGGACGCCGATGCGCGCCATGCCCAAGGAGCTCACTATACATCTGAGGCGGATGTCCTGCGCGTCGTTCAGCCCACCATCGTGCGGCCGTGGCAAGAACGTATTGCTGCGGCAAACACGATGAAGGAATTAATGGCAATCAGAACCCAGATGCTCACTTATCGGGTTCTCGATCCCGCCTGCGGTAGTGGCAATTTCCTGTACGTGGCATATAGGGAGTTAGCCAAGTTGGAGCTCCAGGCGTTGCTAAAGATGCGGAGTCTGGTGTCGCCGAAGGAGTTCACAAGGCAGGTCAAGACTCTTTCACTCGTCAGTCCGCGCCAATTCCACGGTGTCGACGTCGACGGGTTCGGCCTTGAACTGGCAAAGGTTACGCTGATGCTCGCCAAGAAGCTCGCCTTGGACGAGGCCGTGCAGGTCCTTGAGCGGGAGCAAGTGGACCTAGATCTTCATGAAGATCATGCTCTGCCTCTGGATAACCTTGATGCAAACTTTATTCAAGGCGACGCTCTGTTTCTTTCCTGGCCTGTGGCTGACGCGATCATCGGGAATCCGCCGTTTCAAAGCAAGAACAAGATGCAAGCGGAGTTCGGAAAGGCATATGTCAACAGGGTCCGGAAGCTCTACCCCGAGATTCCAGGACGCGCTGACTACTGCGTCTACTGGCTACGACGTGCGCATGATGAGCTAGGGCCTGGTATGAGGGCAGGACTGGTCGGTACCAATACTATCCGCCAAAACTACAGTCGCGAAGGTGGGCTCGACTACATCGTATCAACAGGGGGTACGATCACAGAAGCTGTTGCGACTCAAGTGTGGTCGGGCGAGGCCGTCGTCCATGTGTCAATTGTAAATTGGGTTAAGGGGGTACAACCGGGCAAGAAGCGCCTGTTCCGGCAGATTGGGGATCGACGAGACTCTCCTTGGGAGATGGCTGAGGTCGATGAGATCAATGCCTCTCTTTCCTTCGGTGTCGACACTACCGGCGTGGGGACTGTCGCTGTCAGCGCAAAGGCTGGGGGGTGCTACCAAGGACAAACGCACGGTCACAAAGGGTTTCTTTTGTCGAGGGCGGAAGCCGACGTTGAGCGCGCTGCAAATGCGAATGCGTCGGAGGTCCTATTCCCATACATGACTGCGGACGACCTGCTCGGTGAGCCAGACTCCAGGCCGACGAGATGCGTTATTGACTTTGGAAACAGCGATTTGCTGGAGTGTGGGAAATTCCCAAGGCTCCTGAGGCGCATCGAGGAGAGTGTCCTCCCGACGCGCCAGGAGGCGGCACAGAGGGAAAGTGCTCGCAATGAGGAGGCACTAGCTGATGATGCAGAGGGTAGGACCAACAAGGATCATGAAGCGGCGCTGGGAAGGTGGTGGCAGTTGTTTAGGCGTCGGGCGGAGATGCTCGCCGCGATCAGGGCTATTGACCGTTACATCGTTTGCGGGAGGGTCACGCGACGCCCTATCTTCGAGTTTGTCTGCGCTTCGGTAAATCCGAATGATGCCTTAATGGTCTTCCCCTATAGGGATGACTATTCGTTCGGCATTTTGCAGTCGGGTGTCCACTGGGCGTGGTTTACGGATAGGTGTTCGACGATGAAAGCGGATTGGCGCTACACGTCCAATTCCGTGTTTGATACGTTTCCTTGGCCGCAAATGCCGTCGCCGAAGGCGGTGGCGGACGTGATTGCTGCCGCAGTTGAGGTGCGCACCAAGCGTCGTATGCTAATGAAGAAGCATAAACTCTCGCTGCGAGAGCTCTATCGGGCGATGGACAAGCCTGGCAAACATGACCTGGGCGCTGCGCATGCAGCCCTGGATGCAGCCGTGTATCGGGCGTACGGGTGGGGGAAGAAAGTGAATATTCTCGGCGCCCTTGTAGAGTTGAACCAAGTGCTGATTGCCAGAGAGCAGAAGGGGCAGGCTGTGCGTGGTCCAGGGTGGCCGCTCGCGGCGAATGCGCTGAAGGGATCTGTCACGAAGGATTGCATAGGCGGCTAGGCGATAAGATGCCACCTACAAAGGCAGGATTTGGTATGGGTACTGAGGCAGGGCGAGTTGTGTCAGCCATTCTCGTTGTTCAACGCGCACGTGAGGCACTTGTGTCTTGTGCACGCGGCAATAGAGCGCGGTACTCGCGCATCGGGCGAGTCGTGGCAGCGGAGTTACGGTGAGTGGGCCGGTCGTGCTGTTGGACAAGTCAGTCTTTCAAGCATTGTCGTACCGTGAACACGTCGCGTTGAATCGACATTTCTTCGTTGGTGTACCTCCCATTCTAGTATTTGAGGTCCTCGGTGATCTCGCGAAGGTCCCGCGAGGAGGAAAGTCGCCACCAGAGAAGGTGGCAGAGTTGTCCAAGAAGTTTTTTGGAAGCGGAGGCCCGATCATTATGAACTGGCGGGTTCTTTGCATTCAAGCGCTACTTGGAGCCAACGTGCCAATGACTGGTCAAATTGTACCTGACAATTGGACGACTACACCGGATGGGCAGGGTGTGATGATTGACCTGTCCCCAATGAACGAAGCTATTCGACGATGGCAGAGGGCCGCGTTCGCCACGTGGGAAGGCGAGTATTCCACGCGTTGGCGAACGGAGACAGCTTCTCTGAGCTTCGGCTCCTTGGAGGGTGTACTACGGCAGAACGCGTTCATCATTCCGCCTCCTCCGTCGCCAGATGCTCTGATGGTTGTTGTAGATGAGGTTCTTGCCACGCCAGCTGCTCAAGAGTTGTTACTAACATGGATTGTCGGGCAAGTGCGTCCCAGTGCCGTCGAGAAGGAACACATCGCCTCACGCTGGAACCAAGGGAGTGACCGGAGGCTGGTCACTTTTGCCCCCTACGCGCACCACTGTATGCGAGCATTGGTGGCGCTCATCGCGGCTGTACGGCACAAGATGCTGCGCTGGGAGAGTACGCTCTATCTTGACCTCCAGTACCTGTTTTATCTTCCGTTCTGCAACGTCTTGTTTTCCGAGGATCGGTCACATCGAACTCTCGCTCCAGGGCTATTGAGAGCAGACCAGGCGTTTGCCCGACTTGAACCACTTAAAGCTGACCTAAGGCGACTGAGCGACATTGCGGAGAAGTTGACCCCAGACGAGGCACGACGGAGGAGCTTTTCCCATAACTCCTACCCAGTACCAGCTGCTAACTCAATTGTTTGGGGCCTATGGCGGCGCTATTGCTCCCCGTGGAGTCCGAGAATGGTGAACGTTGCCTCGCAACTGCCTCCGGAGGAGAAGGCGCTCGCGATAGCAGAAGCTAGCGCTCTTTTTGCGCCCTTCCAGTCGTGATGCACCTTTGCCAGGAGCAGTCAAAGCGGCAATCGCTTTCGCAATTGCATCAGAGGGGACATAGCCAGTCAGGGCCACCCCCGTGCGGCCATCAATCCAATCGTGAAATGGCTGATGCCATTCCCATCGCACGGCCTCGCCGTAGCGGACAGGTGAAACCGTATTGCCATCGGTGCCGATTGTAGCGTCCTCGTCGTCCTTGGCGTCACAGTGAATCCGAAAGCCCATAGGCTGGAAAACCCGCCTGCCTTTCATCGCGCGAAAGATCACGTCCAGGTTCGCCGGTGCGATTGGCTCAGGGCAAGAGCCTGGGAGGCGTGTTAGTAGCTTAGTGAAATACTTGAATAGCTCAAACAGGCTGCCTGGATCAGTCGCGCGGATGTCCTGCGCCTCTCGCATGGCATGTGGCCAAGCACGTAGCCAGCGTCTGACCAGTGCCTCAGCCTGAGCTTTGTCCGCCACGACAATATGAAAATGTGGGTGATAGTCATCGCGTCGTCGATTGTAGGTGCACTCTAGCTTGCGCAAAGCGCGAAACGGTAGCCCATCCGTGCGCCTTATTGCTCTGCCTGTAGAGGTTATCACCTTTAGCATGCGCTGAATCGTTGAGGGCAACATCGTCCTACAGACATTCGGGATTGTCAGGGTGACGAAATGGGCGTGGTGCCATCTGCTGAGTTCTGGCATGTACCGATTTATTGACCGCGCAGTCCGCACTCGATTGCAGACCATGCACCATCTTGCTCCACAATATTTGCCCCTCAGGGTGCCTGACTCATCTTGATCGAGCCGCCCAGCGCAGTACACGGTATTGCGATAGCTCAGCTCCAGCGGTGACCTCAGTTCGGCCAAGCGCACCGCCAGAGGTAGGCTGAAATACTTGGCCCGCGCTCGCTTGACCAACGTTCCCTTGGCGTCACCATCTGGCTTTTGGCAGGGTTGTGCTAACGTATCAAGGGGCGGGGGCTGCGCCCCCGCCGCTACGCTCGCCCGTTCCGGGCTCGCTTCCACGCGCCCTGCGGGCGCGTGGGGAGCCTTCGGCTCCTTGGCTTCCCACGATGTCGCTTGGCCGGCATTGGAGGGCCCTAGCGGGCCTCTTGCGCCCTGGGCGGCCCTCCGGGTGGGCTGGGAGCCCCACAGACTCCCCCTTCCCGATCCGGCCTCGGTAGGGGCGCTCGGCGGCACGGCACCAGGATCCCGATGACATGTACCACCAGGTGTACCAGAAGTGGTGTAGCGTGGTGTAGAACCAGGATGTCTGGTGCTAGGCTTTGTGCGGGGTGGGACGGTGCCGACTGGCCTTGTCCGGCCCTCATAATGCCGGGGTCGCGGGTTCGAGTCCCGCCCCTGCTATGGGAGCGAGAAGTGGGAAGCGAGAAGGGAGCAGTGCACTCCCGGAGTCGCAAACCCGACTTCTCACTTCTTGCTTCTTGCTTCTTGCTTCTCCCGCCTTGCTTTCGCCATGCCCCTCTGGCTCTCCACCGGACTCCTGCGGGCCTTCGCCGGGTTCGAGAAGGGGACCCCAGCTACTACCTCGGCAAGCACCCCTCTCACGCCAAGCTGGCGATCTGCATCCTGGTCGTTGCCCCGGAGATCATGCCGATGGCCACCCTGGTGCGGGGGCGCCTGAGTCTGCATCGCGGCCAGCCGCTGGTGGCCGACCGCGCCCGGGCCCTGCCCGTTGTGGGCGTCGTCCAGGTGATCCTCGTGGTCGTGTTGCTCCTTTTCGCCGCCGCCATGGCGCGCGGCACCGGGAGCTGACCCGGCACTTTCATCCCGGTATCATCGATTCGTCATTCGGCCGTTCCTACCTTTGGGGTGGAGGCGGGGTGCCAGCCCCCGCCCCGAAGGAGTCGACATGGTGAAGACCGCCCTGCTGATCGTGCTTGGAGTGGTCCTGCTGCTGGGAGTGGCCGTCGTCGTTGGCGCCTGGCGATGGAGGGCCGAGACGCGCAGCCTGAGGGCCCGGCTCGCCGAGGCGCCCGCCCCGTCGGTCGAGCCCACAGTGGAACGGGCCTCCCTCGAGGACCTTCCCGATCCCGTGCAGCGCCACCTCCGTCTCGTGCTCGGCGATGGCCAGCCGCGCATCGCCGGGGTGCAGCTCCAGCATCGGGGCACCTTCAACCTCAGCGAAACCGCCGAACAGTGGCGGCCGTTCACCTCCGACCAGCGCGTGGTCACGAATCCGCCAGGATTCGACTGGAATGGCCGGATCATGGTGGCTCCGGGGGTCCCCGTCCGCGTCCACGATGCCTACCTCGCCGGAGAGGGAATCCTGCATGCCTCGCTCCTCGGCCTCGTCACCCTGGCCGACCAGCGCGGGACGCCGGAACTCGCGCAGGGCGAGCTTATGCGGTTCCTGGCCGAATCGGTCTGGTACCCGACCATCCTGCTGCCTGGTCAGGGTGTGACCTGGGCCCCGGTGGACGCCCAGGCGGCCGACGCCACGCTCCAGGCCGATGGGGTGTCGGTCACGCTCCGCTTCCATTTCGGGAGCGATGGCCTCGTGGAACGGGTCTCGACACCAGCGCGCGGTCGGGCAGTGGCCGGTGTGATCGTCCCGACCCCATGGGAGGGGCATTTCTGGGCGTACGCCGAGCGGGACGGCGTGCTGGTGCCGCTGCAGGGAGAGGTGGCCTGGCTGCTCCCCAACGGTCCCAAGGCCTACTGGAGGGGAACGATCACCGGGATCCGGTTCACCAGGCCGTAGTGCCGGTCTACGGCTTGGCGAACTGCGATGCGAACCGCCAGGCCTCCTCGGCAGCATTGATGAGCGTGGTCGGAGGGCCGATGATCGATTGCCGGATGACCCGCTCGGTCTGGCCCGGCCAGCCGTGCCCGGACCCGGTGAGTTGCCAGTGCACGACCGGTGCGCCGGATGCACACGGCTCCCAGCGCAACTCGGTCGCCGTCTGGCCGGCATTCGAACCGGTGGCGCCACCCCGCAGGACCCGGCCCGTCGTGGGCGCCTGCGGACAGCCATTCACCCCACGCCACGCGGCGAGCGCTGCCTCGACGGGCTGGTGGACCACCGTGCGGTCGGTGCCCGGGAACGGTGGGCCCTCGCCTCCGGCATAGAGGGCCCTCGGGTCGTCCACGCTGTGAATGTGGAGGATCGGTACCGGCGAGGCGGGTGCGAAGCGTTCCAGGTGCATGGCGCCCCCTACCGGCATCGCGGCGGCGATCCGGTCGCCGAGTTCGGCGGCGACCCGGTAGGCCATCATCGCCCCGTTGGAGTGGCCCGTGGCATAGATCCGCCGGGGGTCGGCGCCGGCGCGGCGCACCAGGTCATCGAGGACCGCGCCGACGAAGCCGACATCATCGATGTCTCGCTCCATCGCGCGGCCGCAGCAGCCACCGGCGTTCCAGGTGTGCAGCGTCAGGACACCAATGCCATCGGGATAGACCGCCAGGAATCCCTCCCGCTGGGCCACGGCATCGAGGCCGGCGGTCTCCTGGAACTGCCGGGCATTGCCGCCCCCGCCATGGAACGCCAGCATCACGGGCCGGTGGGGCAGTCCCCGGCCCTGCGGCACGAAGATGCGGTACTGCCGGTTCTGCCCGGCATGCCGGAGCGACAGCACATGGGTCCCGGCCGAGAGCGTGCCCACCTGCGCGTCCGCCGCACTGTGCCGCCCGGCGCAGGCGGGAAGGAGCAGCAGCACGGCAACCAGGACTCCCGGGAGCCGCGATGCCGGCGCTTGATCTTGGCAAGCCCACCTGGTCATGTTCCGCCTCCGAGAGGAGTCCTCATGGCGCCGCTTCGTGGCGCCATCTTGTCGCAATCTATGCCCGGGGAGGTGTCATGCCGAGTCCGGATCCGCACCGCCGAAGGTGGGGCGCCGCCGTCGCCGCGATCCTCGTGACCGCGTCCGCTTGCGCCCCGGCCCCGGCCTCCACGGCGGCATTGTCCAGCTGTCACGCCCCGCTGACGATGCCGGCGCGGATCCTGGTCTTTTCCCGCACCAGCGGGTATCGGCATGGCGCGATCGAGGCCGGTGTCGCGGCGGTTCGGCAGCTGGGAACGGCGCTGGGGTTCGGGGTGGACCACACCGAGGATCCGGTGGCCTTTGAGCCGGACCGCCTGGGGCCGTACCGCGCGGTGTTGTTCCTGAACACGACCCAGGACGTTCTCGCGCCGTCGCAGCAGGCGGCACTCGAAGCGTTCGTCCTGGGTGGTGGCGGATTCGTCGGGGTGCACGCGGCGGCGGACACCGAGTATGAATGGCCCTGGTATGGCCAACTCGTCGGCGCCTGGTTCAAGAGTCATCCCGCCATCCAGGAGGCGGTCCTTGCGCGTCGGGACTCCACCCATCCTTCCACCCGGTGCCTCCCGGCCTCCTGGCGGCGGACCGACGAGTGGTACGACTTCCGGAGCCTCCCACCCGCGGCAGCCACGATCCTGCTCTCGATCGACGAGCGATCCTACCAGGGCGGGGCGATGGGGGAGTTCCACCCGATGGCCTGGGCCCAACAGGTTGGCGGGGGCAGGGCGTGGTACACGGCACTGGGGCACACCGTGGCGAGCTACCGCGAGCCGGCGTTCCTCGATCACCTGGCGGGCGGGATTCTCTGGGTGATCGGGCAGGGTGTCGAGGGGATCCGCGAGTAGACTCGCGGCTCGGCGATCTGCCCCCTGAAGCGGGCGCCGCACGCCTGGCAGGGGAATCGCATCGCCAGTTCACTGGCAGGTGCCGAGCCCCGGCTTCAGCCGGGGATCGATCTGACCCTACTCGTCGCTGCGCACCCATCCGGAGAGGCCGCTTTCGGTCCGCACCAACAGGTAGGAGCCGAACCGGCCATGGATCGCCAGGCTGTCCGACGTCGCATTGGCGGCCAGGATTGCCTCGGGATGGCCCTGGGTGCTGAGGTTGGCCAGCACCTGGGTGCGCGGTGCCCCCTCCACCCGGCCGAGCGACTCCTCGATCGGCTCGGCGGATGCGGCCGGGAGATACCCCATGGCGCCATCGGGGAGGCGGACCCGATACCACGAGCCGACCGCTGCCACGACGCGGGCGGCGGTGTGTCGGGGCAGGGCACTCCCCTCCGTGCCCCGGGCGTCGGGCTCGCTGCGAAGGAGGATCCCCTCCGCCGCGGTCCGGACCCAGTCCCCGAATCGCGTGGTGTCAGCCGCCAGCCGGGGAGGGTTGACCCGGGGGCGGTGCACGAACCACCAGGGGTCGACCGCGCCCTCGCCGCTGCGATAGACGCCGAAGTGCAGGTGGGGTGGGGTGGTGATCGCGTTGCCGGTGTTCCCGACGGTGCCCAGCGTGTCACCCTGCTCGACCCGCTGGCCCCGGCTCACGGCCTGGGAATCGAGGTGGGCGTAATAGAGCCGGTTGCCGGCATCGTCGGTGAGCCAGACGACCTTGCCCCCTCGGCCGGTTTCCTCGACCCGGCGGATCACGCCGGACCGGGCGGCCACGACCGGGGTTCCCCGCGGGGCGAAGATATCGATCCCCTGGTGGGAGCGGGCCCCTCCGTCGCGGTCCGCGCCCCACCGGCTGCCGACATCGCTCTCGCGTCCCCGGATGACCGGGAAGGCCAGGGTGGGGGCGACCTCGAGACGCACCGAGAAGCGTCCCCCGCGCAGCAGTTCCGGCTGGATCCGGATGATGTAGTCGCCGTCGCGCCGCGGGTCGACCTCGAGATGGCGGGCTCCGCTGTCGGCGGAAACGACGTGGCGCGGCGGCAGGGTGTCGGCGACCGCCTGCCAGGCATCGAGGAAGACCTGGGTCGTCGAATCGCCGGGCAGGGTGACCTCGACCCGGATCACCTGCCCCCGCCGCGCCGGGACCCGATAGGCGATCGCCACCGGCTCGGCCGGAGTCAGGTACCCCTCTTCCGCGTGGGAGGCGGCCACCGTGGGGGCTTCGGCCAGGGCCCGCTCCGCGGCACGGAGCCAGTCCCCGGCGAGCGCGGTGCCGTCCAGGCCGGATGCGGCCAGGCCGTCAACGTAGCGTTCGCGCGGCGTGCGGCGATCCAGGAGGCGATCCGGAAGCTCCTCCAGCGTCCGGCAGCCTGCCGCCGCGCCCAGGGCCAGGAAGCCCAGCAGGACAAGGGCGCGCGCGGTGTGAGGGTGCGAAGGGGGCATGTCCTTCATACGCACACTGGCCCGCGGACGTTTCCCGCGGGCCGGTGGGTTGTCACAACCCCTTGTCCCCCAATGGCTTCAGCGATTCAACCAATAGGTCATCTTGACCAGGAAGACGTTGTCGGCCGGGGCGCCGAACATCGCATCGCTGTCGCGACCGAGCCGGAAATCACTGGTGAACGGGGAGTAGTCGCTGCCCGCCCGGGTCCAGACCAGGAAGAGTGTCGAGCCCGGCCGGTACTCCCAGCGCAGCACCATGTTGCCGCGCAGGCTGCGGAGGTTGAAGTCGGGATTGGCGATGGTGAAGGCCGGTTCCGCACCGCTGCCGTCCGGATCCAGCGCGTATCCGGTGACGCGCCCGGCCTGGTCGGTGACCGGCGCGATGGTGCCGAAGTCCTCGCCATAGACCTTCTTCTCCGCGGTGCGCGGCGCCACGAACTCCTTGAAGCGGTCATGGTGCACGCTGGAGATGAACGGCTGGGCGTACAGCTCCAGGGTCAGCCCCGGGCTCATCGTCACGTTGAGGCGGGTATCGAACCCGGCGGTCCGCTGCTCGAGGTCGGCGAAGAGGTAGCGCCGCCCATGGAACGCGGTGAGCGTCGGGGCCGCCAGGGCCGTGACGTATTGCTGCGCCGAGCGGCTCACGTTGTAGGACGGTGCGATGGAGAATGAGACATTCGACGCCGGACGGAGCTGGGCGGTGAGGGCGGTGCCCCAGCTGGAGTACCCCTCGTCGTTGTAACCGCGGTTGCCGTTGAGGTAGAAGCTGACCTTGCGGCGGCCATCGGTGTTGATGTTGCCGTTGATGAACCAGTTTCCGGGGCGGCGCACGACCGGGCCCCCGCGGGTCAGGCGGTCGTCCGCCACCTCGGTGCGCCGCATGACGAAGCCGTTGAAGTTCCAGTAGTTGAGGAACTGCAGGTAGGCGAACGCCTGGAACTGCCGGTCGGTGCGGTCGCCGTCGAAGTTGAACTGCTGCTGCCCGCCGGCGATCAGCTGGATCTGGCGATACCAGCGACCCGGGGTGTTGAAGGTCCGCACCAGGTTGGTGTTCATCCAGACATAGTCCGCCCGGGTCAGGAAGGCCATGTCGTTGGCCTCGAAGCCCTGGCTCCGCACGTTCACCGCGCTCTCGAAGCGCCAGTCCCCCGACTCCTTCGCCACGCGGGCGTACCCGCCCCAGCCTCGCAGGTGGGTGGCCTCCGGGTCGTAGGCACTGGAGAAGGTCCCGTTGGAGCCCGGGCCCCGGTCGGGGCGCTGGAAGTAGCGGGCGCTGGCCCGCTGGATCCGGTCGATCGCGCTGGCGTCGCCGCTGACGTTGGTCACGGCGAAGTTGCCCATGAACGAGTAGGTCCGGTTCCGCAGCCGGGCATTCCAGTCCACGCCGAATGCCTCGGCGTGGCCGGGCAGTCGCGTCGCCAAGGTCGGCTCGTCGGTGTCGCGGTAGACCGACGTGGCGATCGCGCCGACCGTGAGGTTGCCCCGGGCGAGGTCCTTGCGCACCCGGCCGACAAAGTAGTTGGTGAGCGGCTCCACCTCGTGGTTGCCGGGCAGGCCGCCCACCTGGGTGCGCGCGTGCTCCCGGCTGGTCACCGCGTCCAGCAGACCGATGGTCCACCCGCCGCCGGTGCGCCCGCTGACCTTGGCGGCTCCCAGGATCGTCGACGCGTCCGGCACCTGGGCGTAGTCGGTGCCGGAGGGGATGCTCCCCTGCGGCGCGCGGCCGATGCGCCGGGAATAGAACAGCGACATCGACGAGACGTTGCTGCAGAAGTAGCAGTTGAACCCGCCGAACCCGAACACCCCGCTGCCCTCGATGAAGAACGGGCGCCGCTCCTCGAAGAAGGTCTCGAACGCGCTCAGGTTGACCTGGGCCGGATCCACCTCGACCTGGCCGAAGTCGGGATTGATGGTGGCGTCCAGGGTCAGGTTCGAGGAGAGGAGGTACTTGAGGTCGCCCCCGAACCGGGCGTCGGCGCTGCGCTGGTTGAAGAACGGGTCGTCGGGGTCGCCCGGCTGGAGGGCCCGGGCGCGACCGACCACGTAGGGGAGCACCTCCAGCCGGCGCGCGCCGCGACGGACGGCCACGCCCTCGAGGTGGCCGAACCGCTGGGCGCCGCCCGGCTCATTGCGGCCCCAGTGGGACCACATCGAGATCTCGTTCATGCGGCTGGCGATGCGCCAGACCTGCAGCCCCCAGGTCTGCACCGAGTCCTGGGGAAAGCGCAGCTGGGAGAACGGGATCCGGAGCTCGGCCGTCCAGCCCTCGTCGTCGATCGCGGTCCTGGCCTCCCAGACCGGGTCCCAGGAGGGATCGGTGTACTCCGACGCCTGGCCGGCGTCGTAGCGCACCCCGGAGGGGTTGACCGAGAAGCTGGTCCGGCCGATGTGGTTGTGGTAGGTGTCGAAGATGATGTCGAGCCGGTCGGAGGCGGTCTCCTGGTCGCGGCGCACCAGCCGCGACCGGACCCCGGCGGCGCCCTCGGTGTCGTACATCCGCGCGCCCACGTAGATCGCCTCATCGTCATAGAGGAAGCGCACCTCGGTGCGCTGGGTCGCCGGCTCGCCGTCGTTCGGCTGGGACTGGCGGAACCCGCCGAGCGGCTCGACGGTGGCCCAGATCGCGTCATCCAGTCGGCCGTCGAGCACCACGGGGCCGGTCCGGGCCAGCGCCCGGGCCGAGGGCGTCGGGATGGCATGGCCGTGGTTGGACTCGCGCAGGACGACCGAGGGCCCTCCGGTCTGTGCGGTGGCGGGGCCGGCCAGGGAACTGATCGTCAGGGCGACGGCCAGGGCACGCATATGATTGCACGATGGCATCGGTCATCTCCGCTGGGGTGGAGCGTCTCGGGCAACTGCGACCGGTTAGACACCGGTCACGCCGATTCCGTTGCGACGAACCCGGTCCGTCACGTCTCTCCCCTACGAACCCTCGCCGAGCGAGGTTTATGATGATCTTGCGCGCCCCGCCGCCGGGTGGACCGGCCGCGCCCGACGCGCCATCTTGGTGCAGGCCGTCCACCCTGCCCGCCTGGAGGCACCATGATTCGATTGCTGTTGATCGCGAGCTGTTTCCTCC
The DNA here is from genome assembly GCA_048499805.1 of Gemmatimonadales bacterium. GTDB lineage: Bacteria > Gemmatimonadota > Gemmatimonadetes > Gemmatimonadales > GWC2-71-9 > JAWXBA01. Next base: position 338,290 of record JASNZF010000002.1, read on the forward strand.
CCACCGCGCAGGCCGCCGCGCAGGCCGCCCCGCGGGCCGCCGACCCGGTTGCGGAAGTCCGCGCCAGCGTGGCGGCCCTGTTCGATGCCATGCGCGCGGGCGACAGCGCCGCCGTGCGGCGCCTCTTTCATCCTGCTGCCCGGATCGGCAGTGCGGTGGAGCGCGATGGTGTCGTCTCGGCGCGCCCCGACACTCCGGAGGGGTTCATCCGTGCGGTGGGCGGACCGAGGGAGGCGGTCTGGGATGAGCGGATTGTGGACCTGCGGATCGAGGTCGATGGCCCGTTGGCCACCGCCTGGATGGAGTACGCCTTCTACCTGGGGGAGCGCCGGAACCACTGCGGCGTGAACGCCATGCAACTGGTGCGCATGGCCGAGGGGTGGCAGATTCTCTCGTTGATCGACACCCGCCGCCAGGAGCGCTGCCGGGCCGAGTGAGCCGCCGGCGTCAGTCGCCGGGTGCCGGGGCTCGCAGGCCGACTCCCGCCGTGACGGCGAGGATCAGGTACATCACCAGGCCGTAGACGCAGGCGGGGGCGCCGAGGATCGTGCCGGGCGCACCGCCGAGGGTGCATCCTTGGGTGCCGGGTCGGGTGAGCTCCATCCAGGTCAGCACGCCCGAGAACGAGACACCCATGAGACTGACGAGCAGGATCACCTGGAGGGCCTTCCGTGCCGACATTGCTTCCTCCCGTGGCAAGACGTCCACGCTGCAACGCTAGCACTCGTTCCGTGAAGCCGGCGGGAATCCGGCATGAACCCCGCTTCGGCGGGCTCGTGGCGCTGGCGCTGGCCGTGCTGGCAGGTCCCCTGGCGGCGCAGGGCCGCACCGATCCCGAGCGCAAGCTGGCCGAGCTCGGCATTGACCTGCCCACCGCGGCGGCGCCGCTGGCGAACTACGTGCCCTGGACCCGGAGTGGGACCCTGGTCTTCCTGGCGGGCCACGTGTCGGCCGCCTCGGGCACGGTGGGGGGCGGGCTCACGGTGGAGGAGGGGAATGCGGCGGCCCGCGATGCGTGTGTCCGCCTCCTGGGCACCCTGAGACTCGCGGCCGGCGGGGACCTGGGGCGGGTCCAGCGCATCCTCAAGGTGACCGGCTTCGTGAACAGCACGGCGGAGTTCACGGCGCAGTCCCAGGTCCTCAACGGGTGTTCCGACCTGCTCGTGGCGGTCTTCGGCGATGCTGGACGCCATGCCCGCGCCGCGGTCGGGGTCGCCTCGCTCCCGCTGGGCCGGGCCGTCGAAATCGAGCTGGTGGCGGAGGTGCTGCCGTGACCCTGTTCCTTCGGACCCTGGTCGCAGCCTCGGGCGAGCGGCGGGCGGTGATCTCGCGGCGCCCGGATGGCGTGATCCACGTGGGCTTTGAGCGGTGGGATGACACCGCCGTGGGGTCGACGGGCGGGTACAACGATCCGTTCTGGCGTCCCGACGGCGAGGGGATCCTGGTGGACGACCTGGCCAGGGCGGAGGAGCTCGCCCGGGAACGGATCGGTCCGGTGGCGGAGGAAGGGTAGGGGACGCTCCCCCCGCCCGCTATCTTTGCCCCCGCAGGACGGCCTGCGGCCGACTGCCTCCCGATGCCGGGAGCACCGCACAAGCCTTGCGAGGGGAGGATCGTGGCGCGGAGTGCTGACCCGTCCAGGGTGTACGACTGCATCATCGTCGGCAGTGGGTTCGGTGGCGCCGGGGTTGCCCACGCGATGGTGTCGGCCGGGCGCTCGGTGCTGATGCTGGAACGCGGGGACTGGGTCCCCCGCGGCCCCGAGAACTGGCACCCCGAGAGCGCGGGGATGCTCACCCCCCATTACTCCCATGACTCGCCGATCCTGGCGGACACCGATCGCGGGTCCGCCACACACGGCGGCTACTTCCTCGTCGGCGGCCCCTCGGTCTTCTACGGTGGCGTCTCACTCCGGTTCCGGGAGGCTGATTTCCGCCCCGCGGCGGAGTTCACCACCGACTCGGCGGCCGACTGGCCGCTGTCCTATGCCGACCTCGAGCCGTGGTACGGACAGGCCGAGACACTGATCGGCGTGGCGGGGGAAACCGGGGTCGATCCCACCGATCCACCGCGCAGCACGCCGTTTCCCCACCCCCCGGGCCGCCTGGCGACGATTTCCGAGCGCCTGGCCTCCGCCGCCCGGTCGCTGGGGCTGCATCCGTTCCGGCTGCCCCTCGCGATCAATCACGCGGCACCTGGTCGCACGCCGTGCATCGCCTGCACCTCCTGCGATGGCTTCGCCTGCGCCATCTCCGCGAAGAACGACCTCGCGACCACCGTCCTGCCCACCTTGATCGCGGCAGGGCTGGAACTCCGGAGTGGGGTGGTGGTGACGCGGCTGGTGGAGGAGGGCGGCCGGATCTCGGCGGTGGCAGGGGTCGATCGTGCCACGGGCGAGGCGCTCCGGTGGAGGGGGCGACAGGTGGTGCTCTCGGCGGGGGCGCTGGCCTCGCCTCAGCTGCTCCTGGCCAGCGGGCTGGAGCGCCACAACCCCGCGGGGCAGGCCATCGGGAGGTACCTCCAGCGGCACCTCAATGGGATCGTCTTCGGGCTCTTCCCCTCGCCACCCGATCCGGTGGGGGAATTCCACAAGCAGATCGGGATCCACGACTATTATTTCGGCAACGGCACGGGGCTGGGCAAGGTCGGCAGCCTGCAGCAGCTGGTGACTCCGCCCATCGGGCTGGTGCGCGCCAACGTACCCCGGCCGGTGGGTGCCATCGCGGGGCCGCTGGTGGGCCGGCTGACCGGGCTGCTCCTCATGGCGGAGGACCAGCCGCAGGCTCGCAATGCCGTGACGATCGATGCCGCCCGCCGCGATCGCCATGGGCTCCCCGCTGTACGGATCCATCATCGCTACTCGGCCCGTGACCGTGCCGCAGGGAAGCTGCTCCGGCAGGCGGCCCGCCGGATCCTCCGCCGGGCCGGGGCGCTGTTCTTCTATCACCACCCGATCGACACCTTCAGCCACGCAGCGGGGACGGTCCGCATGGGACACGATGCCAGCACGGCGCCACTCGATCCGGATTGCCGGTTCCGCGGGATCGCGAACCTGGCGGTGGTGGATGCCTCGTTCATGCCCACCACCGGCGCGGTGAATCCCAGCCTGACCATCCTGGCCAACGCCCTCCGGGTGGGGCAGACCCTGGCGGCCAGCGCATGACCGGGGCGCGGGTGGCGCTGGCGTTCCTCGGCTGCGGCAAGATCACCCGCTCGCACAGCCGGACCCTGGCCCGGGTCGCGCCGGCGGTGCCGCGCTACTTCGCCAGTCGCGACGCGGCGCGCGCCGGCCAGTATGCCCGCGAACTGGGAGGCGCCGGGGCCTTCGGCAGCTACGCCGAGGCACTCGACAGCGACCTGGTGACCGTGGTGATGGTCTGCACGCCCCCCGACAGCCACCTCGAGTGGACGCTCGCCGCCCTGGCCGCCGGGAAGGACGTGATCGTCGAGAAGCCGGCCTTCCACCACTCCCGCGACGTCGATGCCGTCGAGGCCGCGATGCGGGCCAGCGGGCGGCGGGTGTTCGTGGCGGAGAACTACTTCTACAAGCCACTGCGCCGGGCCGTGGCCGAGGTGATCGCCTCGGGCGACCTGGGCGAGGTGCGATTCGTCCACCTCAATGCCATGAAACGTCAGGTCAACACCGACTGGCGCGCCGATCCCGCCGTGGCCGGCGGGGGCGCCCTCTTCGAGGGCGGCATCCACTGGATCAACTTCATGGCGAACATCGGCCTCACGCTCACCGAGGTGCACGGCTACCGGCCCGGCCCGCCGGAAGGGCAGGAACGGACCACGCTGGTGGTGGGGCGGTACGCCGAGGGAGCCGTGGCCACGCTGCACCATTCGTGGGAGGTGCCCTCACTCCTCCAGGGCCTCCGTCTCTCCCGGCTGACCGGCACCCTCGGCTCGGCCACCTTCGAATCCAACGGGCTGGTGCTCTTCCTCCGCGCCCGGCGGGTCCGGCTGCGCTTTCCCGGCTTCCGCGACATCAAGGGGATGGGGGCGATGTTCACCGATTTCGTGCAGGCACTCCGCACCGGCCGCGAGCCGGCGATGACGTTGGCGATGGCCCGGCGGGACCTGGAGCTGCTGGAGGCGGTCCAGGGTCCCGGATCTGGCGATCCCGCCGGGAATGATTAGGCTTCACCGCGCCCTGGAGCGGGCGCTGCCGGCCCGCTCCTCGTGTTTTCCCCGCGTCCCGGACCCCTGATGCCCAGCACCACGCCCCTCCTGCTCAGTGCGTTGATCGGCCTCTGTGCCGGGCTGCACTCCTCCACCTGGGGGATGTACAAGGACGCACCGCACGAGGGGTTCACCTGGACCAAGTATTTCCGCAGCACCCTGATCGCGCTGCTGATCGCGGCCCCGATCTATGCCGTGACCGGCTACGATCCCGGGACGGCGGGGGGCGCGATGATGCTCTTCGGGCTGGTCTATGCGGTGGAGCGGGCGATCGCGGAGTCGTACAAGTCCTTCTTCCGCGAGGAGGACCAGTCCAAGTACACCATCCCGATGCAGCTGGCGGTCTTCGGCCGGCCGGTGGAGAGCCGGGGGGCCCGGTGGCTGGTCGGCCTGGCCTACGTGGCGATCATGGTCGGCGGTGTCTACGGCCTGTCGCGGGCCCAGGCGGCCTTCCCGCAGCTCGGTACCCGGATATGGATCATCCTGCTCGGCAGCCTCGGCGGCTGGTTCAGCGCGTTCGGTGGGGCGTGGAAGGACGCGCCGATCGAGGGCTTCCAGATCTTCAAGTTCTTCCGCAGCCCGCTGATGGCGGCGGGGTACGCCTGGATCCTGTCGTACGTCACCCATGACGTGGCCGCAGTCGTGATCGCGGCCGAGGGATTCGTGATCGCGACGACGGAGACCTACAAGACCTTCTTCTTCCCCAGCAAGCCGCGTGGCAAGTTCGCCGACAAGCCGATCCTCTTCCCCGACATGGTGCGTCGCCGGCGGTACTTCGTTCCCCTCTATGTCGCCATCTGGGTGGGGCTCCTCACGGGATTCGTCATGATCCTGACCAACCCGCTCCGCTGAGTCCTTGGACGAATCGGCCACCGCCTCCTTCGAGGCCCAGCTCACTCCCCTGCTTGACCGGGCCTACGCCGCGGCCTGGCACCTGACCCGCAACACCGTCGAGGCCGAGGACCTGGTGCAGGAGGCCGCGCTCCTGGCCTGGAGGGGCTACGCGGGCTTCCGCCCGGGATCGAGCTTCCGGGCCTGGTTTCTCCGGATCCTGACCAACAAGTTCATCAGCGACTACCGCACGGCCCGGCGACGGGGCGGGGTGGTCGACCTCGACGACGTGCCGGAGTTCTCGCTCTGGCAGCACGGCCGCGAGGCGGGCCTGATGGCGCCCGGGAGCGATCCCGCCGGGGAGCTGACGCGCCGGCTCACCGCCGACCAGATCGCGGCCGCGCTGGACCAGCTCCCCGAGGACTACCGGGTGGCCGCCGTGCTGTACTTCGTCGAGGACCTGTCGTACCAGGAGATCGCCGAGATCCTCGACGTCCCGGTCGGCACCGTGCGGTCGCGGCTCCACCGGGGCCGGCGGCTGCTCCGCAAGGAACTCTGGTCCCTGGCCCACGCTGCGGGCCTTGTCACTGCCACCGATCCCGCCGCGGAGGACGCATGAGCGACCCCACCCGCTGCACCTGCCAGGAGGCGTTCGCGCGCCTGGAGGACTTTGTCGACCGGGAACTCGATCCCGCGGAACTCGAGCGGCTGGAGTCGCACCTCCAGACCTGCGCGCGCTGCGCGCCGCATTTCGCGTTCGAGCGGGATGTGCTCGCCGGGGTCCGCCGGCAGGTGAGCCGGATCCGGGCCCCGGCCGGGCTGCTGGACAGCATTCTCTCCCGACTGCGAGCCGACTGACCACGGTTCGCCCCTCGCTACTCCCGCAAGGATCGATCGATGCGCAGAGCCCTGCTCCTCCTGCTCCTCGCCGGCGCCCTCGGGCCCCCCGCCCTGGGCGCCCAGGCCACCCTCCCCGCCATTGCCGAGAAGGTCCGTGGCTTCCAGGTCATCGACGGCTTCCTGCCGCTGTACTGGGACGGCGCCACCGGGAAGCTGTGGCTGGAGGTGCCCCGGCTGGACGAGGAGCTGATCTACATCGTCTCCCTCCCCGCCGGGCTCGGCTCGAATGACATCGGGCTCGACCGCGGCCAGCTGGGCGGCACCCGGATCGTGAAGTTCCAGCGCGTCGGCCCCCGGGTCCTGATGGTGCAGCCGAACTACCGCTACCGCGCGGAGCATGGCGACGCGGCCGAGCGGCAGGCGGTGGAGCAGTCGTTCGCGCAGTCGGTCATCTGGGGATTCACCGTCGCGGCAGAGACGGACGGGCGCGTCCTGGTCGATGCCACGGACTTCGTGATCCGGGATGCCCATGGCGTGATCGGCACCCTGGCTGGGGCCCGGCAGGGCAACTATCGGCTCGACCCCTCGCGCAGCGCCCTGTACCTGGAGCGGACCCGGGGGTTCCCGCGAAACTCGGAGATCGAGGTCACCCTCACCTTCACGAGCGACGCCCCGGGTGGCCTGGTCCGGTCGGTGACACCCAGCGCCGAGGCGGTGACCGTGCGCCAACACCATTCGTTCGTCGCCCTCCCGGAGCCGGGCTACGTCCCGCGGCTGGCCGACCCGCGGGCCGGGTTCGGCGGCCCGTCCTTTGCCGACTACTCGGTCCCGATCGCCGAGCCCACCGCGGTGCGGTACATCTCGCGGCACCGGTTGCAGAAGCGGGATCCGGGCGCCGCGATGAGCGAGCCGATCAAGCCGATCGTCTACTACCTCGATCGCGGTACGCCGGAGCCGATCCGCACCGCCCTGTTGACGGGGGCGCGCTGGTGGAACCAGGCCTTCGAGGCGGCGGGGTTCCGCGATGCCTTCCGGGTCGAGCTGCTGCCCGAGGGCGCCGACCCGATGGACGTGCGGTACAACATGATCCAGTGGGTGCACCGGTCGACCCGGGGATGGAGCTACGGCTCGTCGGTCACCGATCCCCGCACCGGCGAGATCCTGAAGGGGCATGTCACGCTGGGCTCGCTCCGGGTGCGCCAGGACTTCCTGATTGCGGAGGGCCTCCTTGCCCCGTACGCCAATGGCACCGAGGCGCCTACCGAGGCCGAGGCGATGGCGCTGGCGCGGCTGCGGCAGCTCTCCGCGCACGAGGTGGGGCACACCCTGGGCATCTCCCACAACTACCTCTCCAGCACCGCCGATCGCGCCAGCGTCATGGACTATCCCCATCCCTTCGTCCAGCTGCGCGCGGACGGGAGCATTGACCTCTCGCAGGCGTATGCCGAGGGGATCGGGGCCTGGGACCGGGAGGCGGTGCGCTACGGGTATGCGCAATTCGCGCCGGGCGAGGACGAACGGGCGGGACTGGAGCGGATCCTCTCGGAGGCGCGGGCGCGTGGCCTCCTCTTCCTCACCGACCAGGATGGCCGCCCGACCGGGTCCAGTCACCCGGAGACCCACCTCTGGGACAACGGCACCGACCCCGCCGCCGAACTCGACCGGATGATGCGGGTGCGCCGCGCCGCGCTCGCCCGATTCGGCGCCAGCGTGATCCCCAATGGCCGGCCGCTGGCGACGCTTGAGGAGGCGCTGGTCCCGCTGTACCTCCACCATCGCTACCAGGTCGAGGCCGCCAGCAAGCTCATCGCCGGACAGGCCTATACCTATGCCATCCGCGGCGACGGGCAGGTGCCGGTGACCAGCGTGCCTGCGGCGACCCAGCAGCGCGCGCTGGCGTCGCTGCTCACCACCCTCCGACCGGCCGAGCTGGTCATTCCCGAACGACTGCTGGCCCTGCTGCCGCCGCGACCCGCGGGCTATCCCGCCCATCGGGAGCTCTTCCCGCGGCGGACCTGGAGCACCTTCGACGCGCTCGCGCCGGCGGCCATCGCCGCCAACATGACCGTTTCCCTGATCCTGCAACCGGAGCGGGCGGCCCGGCTGATCCAGCAGCACGCCCTGGCCCCGGCGCTGCCGTCGCTGGATGCGGTGATCGACCAGCTGGTCCGGGCCACCTTCGGTCCCGCGCCCGCCGACCCCTACCAGGCGGAGGTTGCCCGGTCCACCCAGCGCGTGGTGGCGGATCGCCTGATGGCCCTCGTGGCCGACGCGGGGACCAGCCAGGTCCGCGCGATCGCGACCCTCAAGCTCGAGGAGCTGCGCGCCCGCGTGGCCAGTGTCGCGGCGACCCTGCCGGTCGCGGAGCGCGCCCACCGGCAGCTCCTGGCCCGCGACATCGCCCGGTTCTTCGAGGGGAACTATGACCCGGCGCGCCTGATCCTGGAGTCGCGCGAGGCGCCGCCCGGGGCACCGATCGGGAGCGACGCGGGAGGGTGGTGGCCATGGACGCCATGACCCGGGTCAACTTCGGCTCCGGCACCCCGTGGGAGCCGGTCTTCGGCTATTCGCGCGCGGTGCGGGTCGGTCGCTTCGTCCATGTCTCCGGCACCACCGCCACCGGCCCCGACGGGACGATCCTGGGCCCCGGGGACATGTACGCGCAGGCCCGGCAGACGCTGGAGAACATCCGCACCGCCCTTGAGCGCGCCGGGGCCACGTTGCAGGATGTGGTCCGGACCCGCGTCTACGTCACCGATATCACGCGGTTCACCGAGGTGGCGCGCGCCCATGGTGAGGTCTTCGGCGAGATCCGGCCCGCCAGCAGCCTGGTCCAGGTGGCCGCGCTGGTGGACCCCGCCATGCTGGTGGAGATCGAGGCCGACGCGATCCTCGCGCCCTCGGCGTGAATCGCCGCGCCCTGCGCGCGGTTGCCCTGCATCGGGGCAGGGGAGATACTTCGAGGTACATGCAGACCTCGATTCCCGCCAGCGCGCGCGTCCTGCTTGCCGGCGCCGTGGACTACGCCGGCCTCTTTCCCCCCGCCGCCCTCGGCATGCCCGAGGCGGTCGCGGAGTACCTGCGCGGCCGTGCCTCCGAGGGACGCTGGGCCTTGGGCCGGTTCGTGGCCCCGGCCTCGCGGCTGGAGGAATTCGGGAGCGCGGCGCGGGCCGCCGGGGTGCTCTCCAGCGACGACCCGATCGCGCTCTCCGCCCTGATCGGCGCTGACGCGGCCGCCGACCACCTGGCCATCGAGCAGTTCAATCGCACTCATCACCCGCTCGGGGCGGTGGTCGATGCCGTCGAAGGCCGGGCGGCCACCGCGCCGGCCGCAACAGAACTGGCGACCCGTTTCGCGGGGCCCTTCGCATGCTGGGTGGAGGTGCCGCTCGACGGTGCACTCCCGGCGGTGCTCGACGCACTCGTCGGGACCGGCGCCGGCCCGAAGATCCGCATGGGTGGGGTCGTGGCCTCGGGCTTTCCCAGCGCCGATCAGGTGGTCCAGTTCCTGGTCGAGGTGCTGCGTCGCGGCCTGCCCTACAAGGCCACCGCAGGGCTCCACCACCCGGTCCGGGGCGACTACCGCCTGACCTACGCGCCCGACAGCGCCTCCGGCACGATGCACGGCTACCTCAACCTCCTCCTGGCGACCGCCCTGCTCCAGTCGGGCGGCACCGCCGAGCAGGCGCGTGCGCTGCTGCTCCTCACCCCGGACGTGGCGCCCCCCCGACTGGACGAGGACGGCGCCACCTGGGGAGCGCACCGCTTTTCGCTCGAGGCGCTCCAGCAGGCGCGCCAGGCGGGGATGCAGGCCTTCGGTTCGTGCTCCTTTCGCGAGCCCCTCTCTGACCTCGAGCAAGTGATGGCGGCATGAACCGACAGATTGACGGCACCCACCGGGCAGACCTGCGCTCGTGGGTGCCCAGCGCCAACGAACCCGGAACGGACTTCCCGATCCAGAACCTCCCGTTCGGGATCTTCGCCCGGCGGGGTGGCGGCGTGAGCCGGGTGGGCGTGGCCATCGGCGACCAGGTGCTCGACCTCGGCAGCTGCGCCGACCGCAGCGTGCTGGAGGGGATCGGGGGCCCCCTCATCAAGGCCTGCCGGGCCGAATCCCTCGGCCCGCTGCTGCGCCAGGGTGCCAGCGCCTGGAGCATCCTCCGGCAGCGCCTGTCGGAGTTGCTCCGCGAGTCCGCCCCTGCAAGCCAGCGGCCGACCTCCAGCCTGGTCCCGCAGGACGAGGTCCGGGTCGGGGTGCCGGTCGAGATCGGTGACTACACCGACTTCTACGCCTCCATCCATCACGCCCGCAACGTCGGCAGCATGTTCCGGCCCGACCAGCCGCTGATGCCGAACTACACCTGGATGCCGATCGGCTATCACGGGCGGGCCTCCTCGATCGTCCCCACCGGAACGCCGGTGCACCGGCCAGACGGTCAGCGCCGTCCCGATCCGGCCGCCCCGCCGGTCTTCGGGCCGAGCCAGTCGCTCGACTACGAGGTGGAGCTGGGCGCACTGATCGGCACCGGCAACTCCCGGGGGACACCGGTGCCGCTCGCGCAGGCCGAGGGGAACATCTTCGGGCTCTGCCTGGTCAACGACTGGTCGGCCCGGGACATCCAGAGCTGGGAGTACCAGCCGCTCGGACCGTTCCTGGGCAAGAGCTTCGCAACCACGATCTCCCCCTGGATGGTGACCCTGGACGCCCTGGTCCCATTTCGGACGGCCCGGGCCCCGCGGGATGAGGGCGCCAGCGAGCCGCTCCCGTATCTCGACGACCCAGCCGACCGGGCCCGGGGCGGCGTGGACGTGACCCTCGAGGTGTCGATCCGCAGCCAGCGGATGCAGGCGGAGGGGATTCCCGCGCATGTGGTGAGCCAGAGCTGGGCGCGCGACCTCTACTGGACCCTGGGCCAGATGGTGGCCCACCACACCAGCAACGGTTGCAACCTGCGTCCCGGCGACCTGCTGGCGAGCGGCACGGTGTCGGGGCCGGGGCCCGAGAATCGCGGCTGCCTCCTCGAACGCACCTGGCGAGGCGCCGAACCGATCGCGCTGCCCACCGGCGAGCAGCGGCGGTTCCTCGAGGACGGGGATGAAGTCGTGATCCGGGGCTGGTGCGAGCGGGAAGGCTGGGCCCGGATCGGGTTCGGGGAATGCCGGGGAACGATCGTCGCTGCCGGGGAGGGACTCTAGATGGCCGATCTTGCGGGAATCCGGCGGGACTTTCGCCGGGCCGAGCTCGATCTGGACCACACCGATCCCGAGCCCGCTCGCCAGTTTGCGCGCTGGATGGACGAGGCCGAGGTGGCCGGGTTGGAGGACCGGACGGCGATGACGTTGGCCACCGCCGACGCCGAAGGACGCCCTGACGCGAGGGTGGTCCTCCTCAAGGGCGCCGATGCGGAGGGATTCACCTTCTTCGGGGACCGCCGCAGCGCCAAGGGGCGGCAACTCGCCGAAAACCCCCACGCGGCGCTCTGCTTCTGGTGGAGCGTCCTGGAGCGGCAGGTCCGGATCAGTGGACGGGTTGCGGTGATTGCGGATGCGGAAAGCGCCGGTTACTTCGCCACCCGGCCGCGGCAGAGCCAGCTGAGCGCCTGGACATCCGTCCAGAGTGCGGTGGTGCCCGATCGGGCCGCCCTGGAGGCGGCCTGGCACGCCACGGAGCAGCGCTTTGCGGGGGCCGAGGTGCCACTGCCCCCGCACTGGGGGGGCTTCCGGCTGGTGCCCGAGCGTTTTGAGTTCTGGCAGGGCCGGCCCGGCCGGTTCCATGACCGGATTGCCTATCGTCGCGCCGATTCGGGCGCCTGGATTCGGGAGAGACTGTCGCCATGATCGCTGGAGCCGTCCCGTTGCCCGCCCGCCGTGGCCTTGGCCTTTCCCTCGCAGCCGTGCTTGGCCTCGCACCGGCCGCGGCAGGACAGCGCTCGCAGTTCGACCTCAGCGTTGCGAGCATCATGCGCGGGCCCGAGCTGGTCGGACGGGAACCGGGCAGCATCCAGTGGACCCCCGACAGCCGGCATGTCTATTTCCAGTGGCTGCCGCCGGGGACCGCGTGGCAGGAGTCGACCCGGCCCTACCGGGTCCGGGTCGGCTCGAACGCCGCGCCGGAGCCGGTGACCCAGGCCCACGCCGACTCGATGGCGCCCGTCCTCGCCGGCGGCGACTTGAGTCCCGATCGCCGGCGCAAGGTGACCAGCGTGCGCGGCGATCTCTGGCTGGTGGAACTGCCCTCTGGCAACACCCGGCAGCTCACCCGCACCACCGAGACGGAATCGAGCCCCAGCTTCAGCGGCGATGGGCGCCGGATCTTCTTCCGCCGCGGACTGAACCTGTTCGAGGTGGAACTCGCCACGGGGGCCGTCCGGCAGCTCACCGACATCCGCCCCGGCCCCGCCCCGGCAGACCCCCGGCCGCTCGCGGGGCAGCGGGGTTGGTTGGCGGGGGAGGAGCGGCGGCTGCTGGCCGTGATTGACGAACGGGTCGTGCGCGACAGCGTGGCCCGTCTCGAACGGGAAGCCCGTGAGGCCGGCGCGCCCACGCCACTCTACCTCGCCGCCCGCGAGTCGGCCGGACAGCTCCAGCCCTCGCCCGATGGCCGCCACGTCCTGGTCCAGGCGATCACCCCGGCGAGCGATGCGCAGAACACCATCGTCCCCAACTACGTCTCCACGACCGGCTTCACCGAGTCGCTCAACGCCCGCACCAAGGTGGGCGATGCCCAGTCCCGCCAGCGGATCGGGGTGCTCGAGGTGGCCACCGGCCAGGTGACCTGGCTCCGCCCGATTCCCGGGGACAGCAGCGGCACCTACGGCAGCGTCCGCAACCTGGGCTGGAACGATGCCGGCACGGCGGCCCTCCTGGCGGTGACCAGCGCCGACTACGAGGAGCGGCGGCTGGTCCGGGTCGACGCGTCACCCGCCACGGTCACCACCGTCGATCACCTGCGGGATCCGGCCTGGGTGAGTGGACCCTGCTTCGGCTGCGGCGGATGGCTGCCGGGCGACCAGGGGATCTGGTTCGTCTCCGAGGCCGACGGGTGGGCGCACCTCTATACGATGGCGGCCGACGGCACCGGCCGGGTGCAGCGCACCCGGGGGTCGTTCGAGGTGCTCTCGGCCGAGCTGACGCCGGACCGCCGGCAGTGGCTGCTCCACACCAGCGAGCCGTCGGTCTACGAGCGGCACGCCTATCTCGCGCCGGTGAGCGGGGGCACCATGACCCGGCTGACCGGGCCGGTCGGTGGCCACACGGTGGTGCCCTCGCCCGACGGGCGGATGCTGGCCAACGTCTACTCCGAGTCCAACCGGCCGCCGGAGTTGTTCCTGCAGCAGCCACGGGCCAATGCGACGATGCAACAGGTCACCACCTCGCCCACCGCCGAGTGGCTGGGGGGCCCGTGGATCGCCCCGGCCATCGTCACCATCCCCGCCGAGGACGGCGTCCCGGTGCCGGCCCGGATCTACCGGCCCGACGACCTCGGGGCCGAGCCCAACGGGGCCGCGGTGATCTTCGTGCACGGGGCGGGGTACCTGCACAACGTGCACAACTACTGGTCCAGCTACTACCGCGAGTACATGTTCCACCACCTCCTCGCCTCGCGGGGGTACGTGGTGCTGGACATCGACTATCGCGGATCCGCCGGGTACGGTCGTGACTGGCGGACCGCCATCTACCGTCACATGGGGGGGCGGGACCTGATGGACCAGGTCGATGGCGCGAGGTACCTCCAGCGCGAGTTCGGGATCGCGCCCGAGCGGGTGGGGATCTACGGCGGCAGCTACGGTGGCTTCATCACCCTGATGGCGCTCTTTACCCAGGGCCAGTACTTCGGGGCCGGGGCCGCGCTGCGTTCCGTGACCGACTGGGCCCACTACAACCACGGCTACACCGCCAGCATCCTCAACGAGCCCCAGGCCGACTCGGTCGCGTATCGGCGTTCCTCGCCGATCTACTTCGCCGAGGGCCTGGCCGATCCGCTGCTGATCGCCCATGGCATGGTCGACGTCAATGTCCATTTCCAGGACGTGGTCCGGCTGGCCCAGCGGTTGATCGAGCTCGGCAAGACCGACTGGGAGATGGCGGTCTATCCGGTCGAGGACCACGGGTTCGTGCGCCCCGATTCCTGGACCGATGAGTATCGCCGGATTCTGGAGCTGTTCGAGCGCCATCTCCCGGCGCGGGGCGCCGCCCCTCGATAGCATGAGCCAGGAGGGCGCCGGCATCGCGCGGGGGATCGCCTCGGTGCGCACCGGGCTGCTGGTCAACGCCGGCCTGGCGGTGGTCAAGCTTGCTGCGGGCGTGGTGGGGCACGCCTATGTACTGGTGGCGGACGCCATCGAGTCGCTGGCGGACTGCTTCGCATCGCTCGTGGTGTGGCGGGGCCTGAGCCTGGCCGCCCGTGGGGCCGACCGGGACTACCCGTTCGGGTACGGACGGGCGGAACCGCTCGCCGGCGCGATCGTCGGCCTGATGATGGTCGCTGCGGCCGTGGGGATCGCCGCCCAGGCCTGGCGCGAGATCGTGACCCCCCACCACGCCCCGGCCCCCTTTACCCTGGCGGTCCTGGTCCTTGTCGTGGTGGTGAAGGAAGGCCTCTTTCGCACCGTGCTCCGCACCGGCGTGGCCATCGGCAGCACCGCGGTCCGGGCGGACGCCTGGCACCACCGCAGCGACGCCATTACTTCGCTCGCCGCCTTTGTCGGGATCGGAGTCGCGCTCGCGGGCGGCCCGGGCTGGGAGCCGGCCGACGACTTCGCGGCCCTGTTCGCGAGCGGGGTCATCCTCCTCAACGCCCTGCGCATTCTCCGGCCCGCCGTTGAGGAGTTGATGGACCGGGCGCCCGGAGAGGAGGTGGTCGCTGCGGTGGCCGGCGCCGCGCGTGCCGTGGACGGTGTACGGGCCATCGAGCACCTGAGGGTGCGAAAGGTCGGCACCAGTTTCCTGACGGACCTGCATGTCCAGGCCGACCCTGGGCTGTCGCTGCACGACGCCCACATCCTCAGCGGGATGGTGAAGGGCGCGATCCGACGTGCAGTTCCCGCCGTGACGGGCGTCCTAGTCCACATGGAACCGTTCGAGCACCGATGAGCCTCGAGCACCGGCTGGCCACCGAGCTCGGTCGCCTCGGCCTGCCCCCCTGCCGCCTGGTCCTCGGCGTCAGCGGTGGCCCCGACTCGCTCGCCCTGCTGCACCTGATGGATCAGGTCGCGCTCCCGCTCGGGTTCGAGCTCGTGGTGGCCCACGCCGATCATCGGCTCCATCCCGACAGCCAGGCAGTGGCCGCCCTGGTGGCCCGGTGCGCCGAGTCGCTGGCGCTGCCGGTGGTGATCGGGCAGCTCGACCTGGCCCCGGGCGCCGGTGAATCGGAGGCCCGTACCGCCCGCCATGCCTGGCTGGAGCGGGTCCGGATCGACCAGGGCGCCACGTACCTCGTCCTCGGCCACCAGCGGGACGACCAGGCCGAGACCGTCCTCATGCGGGTGCTGGCGGGGTCGGGGCCCGCCGGTTTGGCGGCCATGGCGGCGGTGCAGGGAACCGTGGTGCGGCCGCTGCTCGCCTTCTCCCGGCGCGAACTCGCCGACCATGTCGCCGCGATCGGGTGGCGGCCCTGGGACGATCCGGCGAACACCGACCCCCGGCACACCCGGAGTTGGCTCCGCTCCGTGGTGCTGCCCCAGGTGGCGGCCCGAGACCCGGCGGTGGCCGATCGCCTGGTCGGCGCGGCAGCCCAGGCCGCCACGGGACGCCAGGCCTGGGACGCCGTCCTCGATCTCCTCCCCGGCCTCGCGCCCACCGCGGAACCTGAGGGCGTTTCCTTTGCCGCCGCCCCCCTGATGGGGTATCATTCCGGGTTGGCCCAGACCCTGATCCAGGCGGCTGGACGGCGCGCCGGAGCGGTGGTCGGGCCGGCAGCGGCGGGGCGGGTGCTGGCGATGATCCAGGCCGGCCGGAGCGGCGCCTGGGTACCGCTCGGCGGGGGGTGGCGGGCGGAGCTGGCCTTTGGCCGGGTCCGGATCGTTCCCGACGCCCCCCCCTCGGGGTTCCCGGCGCGGGAAGTCGGTCGGGAGGCGGCCGGCGTCGCGGCCTGCGGGCCGCGCCGGTTGCGGTGGTCCCGCGAGTTGGCGCCGGAATGGATCCCGCGCGACGGCTGGACCTCCTGGTTCATCCCCGGGGCGTACACCCTGCGGGCCTGGACCGCCGGCGACCAGCTCCGTCCGCTGGGTGGGGTGGGACGACGATTGGCGGTTCGCTGCCTGCAGGACGCCCGGGTGCCCAGGACGGACCGTGCAACCTGGCCGGTGCTGACAGCGGCGGACCATGGACCCCTGGTATGGATTCCGGGTATCTGTCGGGCAGAGGAGGCGCTGCCCCGGCCCGGTTCGGAGGCCTTGCGCATTGACGTTGAACCAGGATGATGTAAAGCGCCGCACCGGCGGCCGCGAGGTCAAGGCGATCGTCTTCACCGCCGAGCAGATCCAGGCGCGGGTGGCGGAGCTTGGCGCCGAGCTGACCCGGGCGTATCCGGACGGGGACCTGCTCCTGATCGGCCTGTTGAAGGGGAGCTTCCTCTTCCTCGCCGACCTGGTGCGCCACGTGGAGCGGCCCGTGGCCGTCGACTTCATGGTGGCCAGCAGCTACGGCGACTCGACGGTCACCAGCGGCAATGTGCGCCTGCTGTACGACCCGGCGACCGACCTGGCCGGGCGGCACGTGGTGCTGGTGGAGGACATCGTGGACTCCGGCAACACCCTCCGCCGGCTGCTCGCGCTCCTCAGCAGCCGCCGCCCGGCGAGCCTGGCGGTCTGTGCGCTGCTCGACAAGGCGCAGATGCACTCGCCGTTCGACGAACTCCAATTCGTGGGCTTCGAGGCGCCGGCGGCGTTCTTGATCGGCTACGGACTCGACTATGCCGAGCAGTACCGGCACCTCCCCTTCATTGCGGACCTGGCTTAGATGGCTCAACGACCCCCGACCCCCCCTCCCGGCCCCAACTACGGCGGCCTCAGCAAGAACCTGGCGCTGCTGGCGCTGGTGGTCCTGATCGGCCTGGCGCTGTTCCAGGTCATGGGCGGCCAGGATCGCGCGGCGCGCGATTTCGTCTTCACCGAGTTCGAGAAGCAGCTCGACGCCGGCAACATCGCCAAGATCACCATCACCGATGGGGTCGGCGCCCGGGGCGAGTTCCGCTCGCCGGTGATCCACAACGGCGGGCAACCGGTGCGTGAGTTCACCGTGACGATGCCCCCCGCGGCGAGTTCGCCCTACAGCGCGGTGGCCGACCGGCTGCGCGACTCGGGGGCGGAGATCGAGTTCCGGCAGAACCGCCCCGGCTTCACCCAGATCCTGATTGGGGCCCTGCCCTGGATCCTGATGATCGGGATCTGGTTGTTCTTCATGCGGCAGCTCCAGTCGGGGGGGAACAAGGCGTTCTCGTTCGGGAAGTCCAAGGCCAAGCTCCTCTCGGGCGACACCCCGAAGATCACCTTCGCCGACGTGGCCGGGGCCGACGAGGCCAAGGTGGAGCTCCAGGAGATCATCGAGTTCCTGAAGGATCCCCAGAAGTTCACGCGGCTGGGGGGGCGACTCCCCAAGGGCGCGCTCCTGGTGGGCCCGCCGGGCACCGGCAAGACGCTGCTCGCCAAGGCCGTTGCCGGCGAGGCCGGCCGTCCGTTCTTCTCGATGTCGGGCTCCGACTTCGTGGAGATGTTCGTGGGCGTGGGCGCCAGCCGGGTGCGCGACCTCTTCGAGCAGGGGAAGGCCAGCGCCCCCTGCATCATCTTCATTGACGAGATCGACGCCGTCGGCCGCCATCGCGGGGCCGGCCTCGGCGGGGGCCACGACGAGCGCGAGCAGACCCTCAACCAGCTGCTGGTGGAAATGGACGGCTTCGAGTCCAACGACGGCGTGATCCTGATCGCCGCCACCAACCGCCCCGATGTGCTCGACCCCGCGTTGCTCCGCCCGGGGCGCTTCGACCGGCAGATCGTGGTGGACCCGCCGGACGTGCGGGGCCGCGAGGGGATCCTCCGGGTCCACACCCGCAAGATCCCGCTGGCCTCCGACGTCGACATCATGACCCTGGCCAAGGGCACGCCCGGCTTGGCCGGCGCCGACCTGGCCAACCTCGTCAACGAGGCGGCGGTGCTTGCCGCCCGGCGCAACAAGCAGCTGGTGGACATGGGGGATTTCGAGGACGCCAAGGACAAGGTCATGCTCGGGGTGGAGCGCCGCAGCCTGGTGCTCACCGAGGCCGACCGGAAGCTCACCGCCTATCACGAGGCGGGGCACGCCGTCGTCGCCCTCAAGACCCCCGGCAGCGACCCGGTCCACAAGGTGACGATCATTCCGCGGGGCCGGGCCCTGGGGCTGACCGCATCGCTGCCCGAGGTCGATCGCCACAACTATTCCAAGGACTGGCTCATCGGCAGCCTGGCCATGTTCTATGGGGGCCGGGTGGCCGAGGAACTGGTCTTCGGCCCGGAGAAGGTGACGACCGGGGCGGGGAATGACATCGAGCGCGCAACCGCGCTGGCCCGGCGCATGGTGACCCAGTTCGGGATGAGCGACCGGATCGGTGCGATCTCCATCGGGGACCGCGAGCAGGAGGTGTTCCTGGGCCGCGAGTTCGGCTCGCGCCGCGAGGTCTCCGAACAGACCGCCCAGTTGGTGGATGCCGAGGTGAAGCGGCTGCTGGACGAGGCGGTGACCCAGGCCCGAACCCTCCTCACCGAGCATCGCGACCTGCTGGAACGGATCACCGCGGCGCTGCTGGACCGGGAGACGATCGACCGGGAGGATCTCGAGCTGCTGGTCCGCGACGAGCCGCTCCCCCCGCGCGCAACGCCCACCCCGGTCACGCCCGAGCCGACCACCGCTCCGGCCCCGAAGGCCAGCACTGCCGGAGTCCGCGCCCCGATCCTCGGCACCCCACCGGCGAGGCCCGCCGGCGCGTGATCGTCGCGCCGCTGGCGGACAGTCGCTCGGCCCGTTCCCTGTGCGAGGTGCTCCTTGCCCACGGGTGGGATGACGAGCGCGCCCGCGAGACCGCCACCGGCATGGAGGCGGCCGCCTTTCACGGCCAGCAGCTGTCGCCGGAGGTCCTCCAGTCGCTGGTCGTGACGGCCGGACGGCTCGGCCTCGAGGTGATCACCGGCGAGGACTGGGCGTTGCTCTCCGGCGCACGGTCCCGGCTGACGGCACTGGCCCGACCGTGGTCGGTGCCGCCCGAGCTTTCCGCCTTTTCGCTTGCCCTTGCGGAGGCGCTGCGGGACGAGGGCGGTCCCGTCGATGGATGAGGTCACCCCGGCCAGCCGGCCACCCTACCTCCCCGCTGCGATCGTCGGCCTGGTGGTGCTGGCCGGGTACATCTGGACCCTCGCACCGACCGTGACCTTCTGGGACGCCGGCGAGTTCATCGCGGCCTCCCGCACCCTCGGAATTCCGCACCCGCCGGGCACCCCGCTGTTCGTCTTCCTGACGCACGTCTGGGGCACCCTGTTCCCGTTCGGCGAGTACGCCTGGCGCACCAACCTCTTCAGCGCCATCCTGAGCGCCGCCGGTTCGGCGTTCTGGTTCCTGGTCGCGCACGATACCCTCCGCCGGGCGCTCCGCGGGGGCGAGGAGCGCGCGGTGCGATGGCTCTCGCTGGCCGGCGCCACCGCCTCGGCCCTGGTGGCCGCGTTTGCCTTCACGACCTGGCAGAACTCGAACGAGACCGAGGTCTACATGGTCGCCACGCTCACCATCGCGGCGGCGGCCTGGCTCGCCCTGCGGTGGCGAGCCAATCGCGGCACTCCCCGCGCGGCCAGGATCCTGCTGCTGATCGTGTACCTGGCCGGGGTCTCGATCGGCAACCACCTGCTGGCATTGCTCGCGGGGCCGGGGCTGGTGGCGTTCCTGGTAGCAGAGCTGCGGTCCCATCCCGCCGCCGATCCCGGCCAGCGCCGGCGTGAGGTGGCCGAAGTCGCGGTGGTGGGCGGGGTCTGGGCGGTGCTCATCGGGCTGGGGCTCGGCAACACCGCCCTGATCCTGGCGGGCGCGAGTGCCTTCGGCGCGGCACTGGTACTGGCGATCCGCGGGGGAGTGACCGGCTTCGCCCTGCTGACCCTCGGCATCGCGCTGGTCGGCGTCACCCCCTACCTCTTCCTCTACATCCGGGCCGGCCAGGCGCCGTTCATCAACGAGGCCGATCCCAGCACCTGGGAGGCGCTGCTCGACGTCATCCGACGGGCCCAGTACCCGATCCGCACCCCGTTCGACAACCCGACCCAGGTGCACGGGCCCGAGAACACCGGGCGCAGCCTCGAACTGATCCGCCTGCAGCTGCTCAACTATTGGCAGTACTTCGACTGGCAGTGGGCCCGCTCGGTGGTGGTGCAGGTGGGGGACTTTCCCCTGCGCACCGTGGTGTCGCTGGTGTTCGTCTGGCTCGGGATGACGGGGGCCCGGACCCAGTACCGCGCCGACCGCGAGGCGTTCTGGCTGATCGCCGGGATCTGGCTCGTGACCGGGCTGGGGCTGGTGGCGTACATGAACTTCAAGCCGGGGTTCAGCATCGGGTTCGAGGAGTTCCCCGACCCCTCCAACCACGAGGTCCGGGAGCGGGACTACTTCTTCGTCGCCAGCTTCGTGACCTGGGGCGTCTGGGCCGGACTGGGGATTGCCACGCTGGCGGCGCGCGCCTGGTCCCGGCTGTCGGCGCCGCGCCGGCCCCTCGCGGGTGGGGTGCTGCTGGTGGCGCTGGTGCCCCTGGTGCTCAACTTCCAGCCGGCATCCCGGCGGCACAACCCGGACGCCACGCTGGCGGCCGACTTCGCCTACAACCTGCTCAACTCCGTGCCGCCGTACGGCATCCTGTTCACCTACGGCGACAACGACACCTTCCCGCTCTGGTGGGCCCAGGAGGTCGCGGGGATCCGGCGCGACGTGACGGTGGTCTGCCTGGCGCTGGCCGAGACCTCGTGGTACATGCGGCAGTTGCGGGACAACCCCGTGCGCGAGTTCGACGAGGCGGCGGCCCCGGCGATCTGGCGGGGACGCAACCCGGTCCGGCCCGACTGGTCGCTCCACACGATGACCGATGCGGACATCGAGGCCGCCATTCCGCAGCTGATCGCGGCGGAGGTGGACATCGCCTACGGCCCGTACCGGGTCCGGGTGCCGGCCCAGACGCCGTTCTATGGCAAGGACTTCGTGACGGTCCGGATCCTCCAGCAGAACTTCGGCCGGCGGCCGATCGCCTGGTCGCTGACGGCGGGGAGCGAGTACCATGGGCTTGACCCGCTCCTGGTGCAGCGCGGCCTGACGATGTGGGTCGACAGCGTGATGCCGGACACCACCGACGCCACCCTGGACTTCACGGCGGGCTACGGCGCCCCGCTGGACTTGACGATGACCGAGCAATTGCTGCGGGAGACCTACCGGTACGCCGAGCTGCTGGAGCGGGGACCGGCGGCGCTGGAGCCCACCGCGCGTTCGATCGCCTCGACCCTCGCCGTCCCGTTCACCCAGATGGCCAGCGGCGCCGAGTTGCGCGGCGACCTCGCCGCGGTGATCCGGTGGCTGGAGCCGGCCTACCGGCTCTCGGGGAACCCGCGGCTGGCCCGGGCCATCGACTCCACCCGGAGCCTCCTCCCTTCATCTGGCCGTTGAAAGCCGGTAAATTCCAAGGTTATGGCCTTCGAGGGGCTTTCCGACCGGCTTGCGGCGGTGCGCGAGGTGATTGCCGCCCAGTTGGCTCGCAGCGGGCTGGCCCACCCGGTGCGCATCGTGGCGGTGACCAAGACCCACGGCCCCGAGGCGGTGCGGGCTGCCCATGCTGCCGGGCTGGCCATGGTGGGGGAGAACCGGGTCCAGGAGGCCCTGCGCAAGCAGGACGCGCTGGGCGACCTCCCGGTGGAGTGGCACCTGATCGGCAGCCTGCAGCGGAACAAGGCCCGGCACGCCGTCGGGCGGTTCGCGCTGATCCACTCGGTGGACCGGGCCGACCTGGCCGATGAACTGGCACGCCGGGTGCCAGAGGGGGCGCGCCAGGCGGTGCTGCTGGAGGTCAATTGCTCCGGCGAGGCGCAGAAGGGCGGTGTGGCCCCCGACGGGCTGGCGGCGCTCCTGGAGCATGTCGGGGCGCTGCCCACCCTCGAGGTGCGCGGGTTGATGACGATGGCGCCGTACACCGACGACGAGGGGATCCAGCGCGCCACCTTCGCCCGGTTGCGCGACCTGCGGGAGCGCGTGGCCGGGGCGGGGTGGTCGCTGCCGGAACTCTCGATGGGCATGTCGGGTGACTATCCCGCGGCGGTGGCAGAGGGTGCCACCATGCTGAGGCTCGGAACCGTGCTGTTCGGAGAACGGGAATCATGAGCGAAGACACATTCCAGCTGACCCCGCACGACGTGCGGGCCCAGGAGTTCCAGAAGGTGCTCCGGGGCTACGATCCGGTGCAGGTCGAGGACTTCAAGTCCCGGCTTGCCGAGGAACTCGACCGGCTGCTCCGCCACCGGGTCGGGCTCGACGAGCGCCTCAAGGGGATGATGGAGCAGCTGCGCTCGTTCCGCGAGCGGGAGCGGGCGCTGAACGAGGGTGTGGTGATGGCCCAGCAGCTCCGGGCCGATTCGCAGGCCTCCGCCGAGCGGGAAGCGGAGATCATCCTCAAGGAGGCCCGGCACGAGGCGGAGACGATCGTCGAGGAGGCCCGCCGGGAGGGGGCGCGCCTGGTCGAGCAGGCCCGGGCCGATGACGAGCGGCTCCGGAGTGCCATGGAGGCCTCGGTCCGGCAGTACTCGGCCTACCTCTCCAGCTTCCGGTCGCTGCTGGAGCGCCAACTTGCCGAGGTGGCCGCGCTGGAGAAGCACCGCCACCGGGACGACGCCCCGGCATGACCTGGACCCCGTGGCCTGCCGGTACCGCGGACGACCTCGAGCGCGCGCTGCTGGCGCGCTGGAAGGACGAGGGGTTGTTCACGCAGGTGCAGGAGGCCTCGGCCGCCGGGGAACCCTTCGTGTTCTTCGAGGGCCCGCCCACCGCCAACGGCCGTCCCGGGATCCACCACGTCTTCTCCCGGACGATCAAGGACCTGGTCTGCCGGTTCCGGGTGATGCAGGGGCGCTCGGTGACGCGGATCGCGGGGTGGGACACCCACGGCCTTCCGGTCGAGATCGAGGTCGAGAAGCAGCTCGGGCTCTCGGGCAAGAAGGCGATCGAGGCGTACGGGGTCGAGGCCTTCAATGCCCTGTGCCGGCAGAGCGTCTTCACCTACAAGGACGAGTGGGAGCGGCTCTCCGACCGGATCGGGTACTGGCTCGACTACGACCGTCCCTACATCACCTGCTCTCCCGAGTATGTCGAGAGCGTCTGGTGGCTGCTCCGGCGGCTGGCCGATCGCGGCCTGCTGACCCGCGGGCACCGGGTGCTGCCGTACTGCCCGCGCTGTGGCACCGTCCTCTCCTCGCATGAGCTGGCGCTGGGGTACGAGGACGTCACCACCAACTCGGTCTACGTCCTCTTCCCGCTCGAGGACGATCCGCAGCGCCAGCTGCTGGTCTGGACGACGACCCCGTGGACGCTGCTCTCGAACGTTGCGGTGGCGGTGCATCCGGAGCTGGAGTACGGGGAGTACCCGGTCGGCGACCGGACGGTGATCCTCGCCGTGGCGCGGGCGGGGCTGCCGAGTGGGGCGGAGAAGGGCGCGCCCACCTTTGCGGAGATTGGCGCCCTCCGGACCTTTCCCGGTCGGGAGCTCGCCGGGCTTCGGTACCAGCGGCCGCTCGAGCTGGTGGACCTGCCGCTCGACGCCCACTCCCGGATCGTGGTGCCCGAGGAGTTCGTCTCGGCCGAGGACGGGTCGGGGCTGGTGCACATGGCCCCGGCCTTCGGGGCGGACGACCATGCCGCGGGGCAGCGCCACGGACTGGCGATGGTGCGGCCGGTCGCCAACGACGGGACGTTCACCGGCACCAGCTGGCCGGAGCTCGAGGGACGGCTGGTCACCGCCAAGGAGACCAACGACCTGATCGTCCAGCGCCTCAAGCAGGGGGGGCGCTGGCACCTGACCCAATCGTACAGCCACAGCTATCCGCACTGCTGGCGCTGTCGCAGTGCGCTGATCTACACCGCCCGCGACTCCTGGTTCGTCCGGACCTCCGAGGTCAAGGCCCGGATGCAGGAACTCAATGCCGGGGTCAACTGGAATCCCCCCGAGGTGGGCTCCGGCCGGTTCGGGGAATGGCTGAGCAACAACGTTGACTGGGCGCTGTCCCGCGACCGTTACTGGGGGACGCCGCTTCCGGTGTGGGTCAGTGACACCGACCCCGCGTGCGTCGAGGTGATCGGGTCGTTCGCCGAGCTGGCCGAGAAGGTGGGCCGGCCGCTGCCGGATGAGTTCGATCCCCACAAGCCGTTCATCGATGAGTACACCTGGCCGGCTCCCGGCGGCGGAACGATGCGCCGGACCCCCGAGGTGATCGACACCTGGTTCGACTCCGGGGCCATGCCCTACGCGCAGTGGCACTACCCGTTCGAGAACACGGAGCTGTTCGAGCGGCACTTCCCCGCCGACTACATCTGCGAGGGGGTGGACCAGACCCGCGGGTGGTTCTACTCGCTGCTCGCGATCGGCACGGCCGCGTTCGACCGGGCCCCGTATCGCAACGTGATCGTCAACGACCTGGTGCTCGACGCCGCCGGCCAGAAGATGTCCAAGAGCCGCGGCAACGCCGTGGAGCCCGGGGCGGTGATCGCCGAGCACGGCGCCGACAGTGTCCGGCTCTTCCTGCTGGCCTCGGGGCAGGTCTGGCTGCCGAAGAAGTTCGATCCCCGGGTGATTCCCGAGGCGGCCGGCAAGCCACTCAACGCCCTGCGGAACGTGTACGCGTTCTTCCAGCAGTATGCCGGCCCGTGGCGGCCGGAGGATGGCCTCGGGGGCGCCACGCCCACCACGCTCGACGACTGGATCGTGAGCCGGCTGCAGGCCACCGTGGATGCGGTGGTGGCAGCCTGGGAGGGCTACGATGTGACCACGGGGGTGCGGAGCATCCTCGAGTTCATCGTCGAGGACCTCTCCAACTGGTACGTCCGCCAGTCGCGGGCCCGGTTCTGGGCGCCCGACCAGGAGGCCGATCCGGCCGCCGTGGCCACCCTGCATCGCTGCCTGGTGACGGTGAGCCAGCTGCTCGCCCCTGCGGCGCCGTTCGTCGGCGACTGGATTCATCGCGCCGCCACGGGGGGGTCGGTGCACCTGGCCAGCTTTCCCGAAGCGGGGGGACCGCGCGACGCGGCGCTCGAGGAGGCGATGGATGCCATCCGCCGGCTGGTCACCGCCGCCCGGGCCGCCCGGGAGCAGGCGGGCATCATCGTGCGGCAGCCGCTCGGCGAGGTCCAGGTGGCCGTGCCCGCCGCTTCGGACACCGCGCGATTCCGGGAGCTGCTGCCCCTGCTGGCGCAGGAGGTCAATGTCCACCGGGTGACCGTGGTCACCAGCGACGCCGACCTGGTACGGCTGGTCGGCCGCCCCAACTTCCGCGCCCTCGGCAAGCGGTTCGGCAAGCGGACCCCGGTGGTGGCGAAGGCGGCCGAGGCGCTGGCACCCGACCTCCTCCGGGCGCTGGAACGTGGTGAGACGGTCGTCACGACGGTGGAGGGCCAGGCCGAGGACCTGCTGCCTGGCGAAGTGGAGGTGCATCGCGAGGTGGTCAGCGACTGGCTGGTGCAGAGTCAGGGCGCCTTCGTTGTGGCCCTCGATCCCGCCCTGACGCCCGATCTCCGCCGCGAGGGGCTCGCCCGTGAGATCGTGAGCCGGGTCCAGCGGCTCCGGAAGGACTCGGGCTACCACTACACCGACCGGATCGCGCTGGCGGTGGAGGGGCCGGACGAGGTCCTGGCCGCCGTGCGGGCGCACGAGCAGTTCATCCGCGGGGAGACACTGACCCGCGAGTTGGCAACGGGGGCGGGGCTGGAGCCCGCCGACCGGCAGGAGGAAGTCACCATCGATGGAGTGGCCCTGCGACTCTCGGTCCGTCGCGTGCCCGGTCCCTCGTCCACGCTTGACCCGCAACCCATGGAAGCCTCATGAACAAGAAGCAGCTGGCCCACCTCGAGCAGCGCCTCATCGCCGAGCGCGCGCGCGTGATGAAGGAACTCGGCTACTACGGGGAGTCGTTCAACACGACCCTGCAGGGGTCGGACGGGGACCTCTCCTCCTACTCGTTCCACATGGCCGACCAGGGCACGGACACGATGGAGCGCGAGAAGCAGTTCCTGTTCGCGTCCCAGGAGGGCCGGTACCTCTGGCACGTCAACGAGGCGCTCCGCCGCCTCTACAGCTCGCCGGCCACCTTCGGCACCTGTCACAGCTGCGGGGAGGAGATCGCGTTCGACCGCCTGGACGCCCTGCCGCACGCACGGCTCTGCATCACCTGCAAGGCGAAGGAAGAGGATGCCAAGCGCCGCTGACCGGCGGGCACTGTTCTGGGGAGCGGTCGGGACGGTGATCCTCCTCGACCTGGCCACCAAGTGGTGGGCGGTGGAGACGCTGGTGCTGTACGAGCCGATTCCGGTGCTCGGCGACACCCTTCGCTGGCGGTTGATCTACAACCCGGGGGCGGCCTTCGGGCTGCACCTCGGTCCCTGGTCGCGGTGGATCTTCCAGATCATCGCGGTGGTGGCGTTCGTGGTGCTCTTCCGAATGTCGCGCGAGGCGCGTCCCGGCGACTGGGTGCGCCAGCTTTCGTTGGGCGCGGTGGCGGGCGGAGCCCTCGGCAACCTGATTGACCGGGTCCGCGGCGCCCAGGGCGTCGTGGACTTCATCGATGCGGGGATCGGCACGGCGCGCTGGCCCACGTTCAACATCGCCGATATCGGCGTTTCCTGCGGCGCCATCGTGCTGGCCCTTTCCCTCTGGCGCGAGGACCAGGCCAAGGCCCGCGCCGACGCGTCGGCCACCTGAGCGACACCCCGTGACCCGGGTCGTCCTTTCGGTCGCCACCGACGCCACCGATCGGCTCGATCGCTTTCTCGCCGACCAGCTCGACCTCTCCCGCACCCAGGCCGCCCGCCTGGTCGCCGCCGGGGCCGTACAGGTGGCCGGGAAACCCGCCCGCGCCTCCCGCCTGCTGGTTCGCGGCGAGGAGGTCGTGGTCACCTATCCCGAGGCCGAGCCACCCCGGACCCTGACCCCCAACCCGCTGCCGCTGACGGTGGTGCATGAGGACGAGCACCTCGTGGTGCTCGACAAGCCCGCCGGCCTGGTGGTCCATCCGGCGCCGGGACACTGGGACGACACGCTCGTCAATGCGCTGGTGGCCCGGGGGACGACCCTCTCCGGGGGGGCTGCAGGCCGCCCGGGGATCGTGCACCGGCTCGACCGGGATACCTCCGGCCTGATGGTGGTGGCCAAGACCGACCAGGCCCACCGCCGGCTGTCGGCAGCGATCGCCGCCCGGAAGGTCTCGCGGATCTACGCCGCCCTCTCGTGGGGGCACCTGCCGGAGACGAGGGTCTTGATCGACGCTCCGGTGGGTCGGCACCCCCGCGACCGGAAGCGGATGGCGGTCCTGCCGGAGGGGCGCCCCGCCCGGACCCTGGCGCAGGTGGTGGCCCGGTTCGAGTCCGCGGAACTGGTCCGGCTGACCCTGCAGACCGGCCGGACCCACCAGATCCGGGTCCACCTGGAGTCGATTGGCCACCCGATCGTGGGCGACGCGGTCTACCATGGGGGAGGGAGCCGGCGGATCTCCGGGGGGGGGCGGCAGGGCGCCGACCGCCTCGCCCGGGCCGCCCCGCGGCAGGCGCTACATGCGGCGGAACTGGGATTTCGCCATCCCGGCACGGGGCAGCCGGTGGTGTTCCGGAGCGAGTGGCCGCGTGATTTGGGGCCGGCACTGGTGGAAGCCGCTGGTGGCACGATTTCTGTTGCAGAGGAGCATCAGCTCCAATATCTTCGATTCTTCGAGGATCATGACGACTGAGGGTTCCGGGATCCGGGTGCTCCGGTGCCGCTCCGGGGCGATCGAGTGGGCCATCCGGGTCGAGGCCCTGCGGGAGATTGCCCCCGGGTCGGCGGCCGCACGGGTGCCCGGGGCTCCCGCCGCAGTGCTCGGGGTGGTGAATGTGCGGGGAAGCCTGCTGGTCGCGCTGGATACCCGGGTCTTCCTGGGCCAGCCGGCTGCGGGGGGCACCGGTCCCCTGGTGGTCGTCGAGGTCGGGGGGCGCCGGCTGGCCCTGTCGGTAGATGAGGTGGACGACCTGGAGACCGTGGCGATCGCGTTGCTGGAGCCGGCCGAGCCACCGGCGGAGATGCCGGCGGGTGGCGTGATCGCCCTGGTGCGCGAGGATCGACCGTTCCTGTTGCTCGACATCGAAGCCCTCGCAGCGCCCCTTTTCGGGGTTGGCTCGGGGCAGCCCTGACGCGGTGGAGGATGCAGTGGCCCATACAGTGCTGGTCTGTGACGATGCCATCTTCATGCGGACCATGATCGCCGACATCCTGACCCAGGCCGGGTACAAGGTGGTGGGCGAGGCGGAGAGTGGCGTCGAGGCGGTCCGCCAGTACCAGGAGCTCAAGCCGGACCTGGTCACCATGGACATCGTGATGCCGGAGATGGGCGGCATCGACGCCGTCCGCGAGATCATCAAGATGTACCCCGAGGCCCGGATCCTGATGTGCAGTGCCATGGGGCAGCAGGCCCTCGTGGTGGAGGCGATCCAGGCCGGCGCCAAGGACTTCGTCGTCAAGCCGTTCCAGCCCGCCCGCGTGCTCGAGGCCGTTCAGCGCCTCCTGAGCTGACCGCCCCTCCGGTGGACACCAGCAAGTATGCCGCGCTGTTCCTGTCCGACAGCCGGGACAACCTCCAGCAATGCGACGCGCTCCTGATGGCCTGGGAGGCCGAGCCGGCGGTGATCGAGCCGGTGGCCGGGCTCTTCCGGTCGATGCACAGCATCAAGGGGATGGCGGCGACGATGGGGTATGCGCGGTTGGCGGAGCTGACCCATCGCGCCGAGGACCTCCTGGCCCGGGTGCGCGGCGGGAGCCTCCCACCGACGCGCGACCTCGTGGCATTGATGTTCGAGGTCGTGGATGCCATTGGCACCGGGGTGGAGGACGCGGTGGCCGGGGTGGATGGGGAGCGGATCGACGCGTCGCTGGTGGCCCGGATCGAAGCGCTGGCGGAGGCGGCGCCGGAGGTCGCGCCCCAGGTGGCCGCGCCAACGGTCCCGGCCGGGCCGACGCCTCCCGAGGCGGGGGCACGGGTCACCGTGACGATTCGCCCCGGCGTGGTCATGGGGTGGGCCCGGGCGCTGCTCGCCCTGCGCCGCGCGGGGGAGCTGGGGCGGGTCTCCGCCGTGGATCCCGATCCGGCGTCGGTTGCCCCGGAGGGGTTCGCGGGTACGATCGCCTTCCGGCTCGAGTCCTCGGAACCGCCCGAGCTGATCCGGTCGGCGCTGCTCGGGGTGGGCGAGGTGGCCGATGTCGTGGTCGAGGACGGCCGGGCGCGGGTCGCGGCCGCGCCGCCCCGGACCCGGCAGGACGTCCGGGTGGCGCGGGAAACCCTCGATCGGCTGCTCGCCCAGGTGGGCGAACTGGTGGTGGCGCGCAATCGGCTGGCCGATGCGGCGGAACTGCGGCGGGATCCCGGCCTCGACGAACTGGTTGGCAGCCTGTCGCGGCTCACCGACCAGGTGCACGAGGGCATCCTCCAGGCCCGGATGGCGCCGGTGGCAGAGGTCTTCGATCGCTTTCCCCGTGCGATCCGCGACCTCGCGCGCCAGGTGGGGAAGGAAGTCCGCCTCGAGGTGGTGGGCCGGGAGATCGAGCTCGATCGCTCGGTGCTCGAACGGATCCAGGATCCCCTGCTGCACCTGTTGCGCAATGCGGTGGATCACGGCCTCGAGGATCCGGCCACCCGCGAGGCGCTCGGCAAGCCGCCCGGGGGGCTGGTCCGGCTCGAGGCCCAGCGGATGCGCGACGGCGTGGTGATCACCGTTGCCGATGACGGCCGCGGGGTCGATCGCGACCGGGTCCGCCGCCGGATCGGGGCCGAAGCGCCGGCCTCCGTGGAGCTGGACGACTCGGCGCTGCTCTCGGTGCTCGCCCGACCCGGATTCAGTACCGCCGACGAGGTCACCTCCGTGAGTGGCCGCGGGGTGGGCATCGATGTCGTCCTGACCCGGATCCGCGAGATCGGGGGATCGGTGGCGCTGCGCTCCACCCCGGGCGAGGGCACCACGTTCCAGGTGCGGCTCCCCGAGACGATGGCGGTGGTGCCCGCGCTGCTCGCCCGTGCCGGGGCGGAGCGCTACGCGATTCCGCTGGCGCGGGTCCACGAGACCGGGCGGGCGGTGCCGGAGACAGGGGAGGGGAATCGGCTGGCCGTAACCTTTCGTGGCGAGGTGCTGCCGGCCCGCGACCTGCTCCGTGTGGTCGGGCAGGGCGGCGTCCCCGTCGGCGAGATCCGGCCCTTCCTGGTGGTGGGGGTCGGGGAGGGGCGTGGGGTGATCGTTGTGGATAGATTACTCGGGCGGCAGGACCTGGTGGTGGCCTCAGTGGAGCTTCCCCTGGGCGCCCCCTCGTGGATCACCGGGGCGGCGCTCCTGCCCGACGGCATGCCCGCCTTGCTGCTGGATCCCGGTGGCCTGTTCCTGGAGGAGATGGTATGGCAGAGGTGAGGGCGCTGAACAATCTGGAGCGTGACGCGCTCCGCGAGGTGGCCAACATCGGCGCGGGGCATGCCGCGACTGCCCTGTCGCAGATGACCGGCCGCACCATCATGATCGACGTCCCCGAGGTGGAGATCCGCCGCCTCGAAGAGGTCGCCGAGTTGGTGGGTCCTCCCGACACGGTGATCGCGGCGATCCTGATGCACATGATGGGCGACCTGACCGGCCGGACGATGGTGCTCCTGCCGGACGCCTCCGCGCGCGTGCTGTGCGACATCCTCCTCCAGCGAAAGGTCGGCACCACGTCGGGGTATGCCGCCATGGAGCATTCGACGCTCAAGGAGACCGGCAATATCCTGAGTTCCGCCTACCTGAACGCCCTGAGCGATTTCATGGGCATGATGCTGCTGCCCTCGGTGCCCAGCCTGGTGGTGGACCTTGCCGGAGCCGTCCTGACGACGGCCTACCTCAACTTCGGCGCCGATCGCGACCTCGTCTTCTGCGTGGACACCTCCTTCCGGGTCGAGGGCGCGTCCGAGGCGCTGCGTGGCCAGTTCCTCCTCCTGCCCGACCTGCCGTCCCTCCACGCGATCTTCGACGCGATTCGACTCGACTGACGGATGCCGGGACCGGCGCCATCCTCCCGCGAGCGCGCCATCCTGCACGCGCTCGGTCGCCGGATTGATCCCTCCGACCCCGGCGCCCAGAACAACCTCGGGGTCCTCTTCCACGCCAAGGGAATGCCGGCCGAGGCCATCACCGCCTTCGTCCGGGCACTCGAACTCGATCCTCGGATGGCCCTGGCCCGGCGCAACCTCGAGCAGGTTCGGCGCGAGTCGGGCTACTATGACCGGCGGATCACCGAACTCAGCGAACAGCTGGCGCGGGATGCGGCCCGGGAAGACCTCCGCCTGGAACTGGGGCGCACCTGGCTGGCCCTGGGGGATCCCGAGCGCGCCGCCGCCGAGTTCCAGGTCCTGCACGAGCAGCGCCCCGGCGATGCCGGTGCCCTGATCCAGCTCGGCCTGGCCGCGCAGGCCAGCGGCCGGCACGATGCGGCCACCGACTGGTTCCGGAAGGCGGTCGCCCTGGAGCCCGAGAGCGGAGTCGCCCGGGTCTACCTGGGCGAGGCGCTCTACAACCAGGGGCTCAACGAACCGGCCCTCGAGGCGCTGACGGAGGCGCTCGCCCGGAGCCCCGACAACCCCGACCTCCACTTCCTGCTGGGGTTTGTCCAGGGTGACATGGGCGACCACGAGGCCGCCCGCGAGTCCGCCCGGCGGGCCATCGCCCTCAATCCCAGCCTCGCCCAGTCGGAACCGAACCTGGACCTCTCGCCGGGGCGTCGCCCGCGACTGACCCCGCCCCCCGGCGCCCGGCAGTCGCCGATCGCCGGCCCGGATCCACACACCGCCCTCGGTCGCGCCTTCCGGGCCCGCGGGTACCTGGCCGAGGCGCTCCGGGAATTCCGGCTCGCCCTGGACGGGGGCGAGGATCGGGCCGAGGCGCTCGAGGCGATGGCCGAGGTGCACGTGCTGCGGCGCGACTTCGCTCCCGCCCTCGACCTCTACGATCTCCTGCTGGCCGACCAGCCGGGGAATGCCCGGCTCTGGAACGCGCGGGGCGTCACCCTCCACCGGGCCGGTCGGCGGTCCGAGGCGCGCGCCGCCTATCGCCGGGCGGTCGAGTCCGATCCGACCTCCCATCAGGCCTGGAACAACCTCGGGGTGATCGCGGCGGGAGACCCACAGGGTCGGGACGCCGAGGAGGCGTTCCGCGCCGCCTTGCGGAGCAAGCCGGGGTTCCTGCAGGCCCGGCTCAACCTCGGGTTGTTCCAGTTCAGCCGACAGCGCTACCAGGAGGCGCTCGAGGAATACCGGGCGGTGCTGGTCGATCACCCGCGCAGCGCGGTGGCCTGGAACGGGGTCGGCCTGGTCCTGCAGGAGCTCCGGCGCACCAGCGATGCGAGGAATGCCTTTGGCCGGGCGGTGGACGCCGATCCCAACCTGGCCGGCGCCCGGTACAACCTCGCCTTCGCGCTGAGCCAGCTGGGCGAGTTCGAGGCGGCGCTGCGCGAAACCAGCCGTGCCCTCGAGCTCGAGCCGTATTACGTGCCGCAGAACTACGCCCTGGCCCTCCATCTCCCCGGGGAGGAAGGGATCATCCAGGTCGCACCGGACCTGATGGGGGAGCTGTCCGGCGCCGCCGCCGGTGAATTCGTGTTCGACCCCGCGCTCCTCGATTCGCTCTTCGAGGAGATCGCTCCCCCCGCCCCGGAGGAGCCCGTCAAGGCCGCTGCGGATCCCTTCGCGCTGGCCCGGGACTACCTGAGCAAGGGCCTGCTCGAACTGGCGACCGCGGAGGCGAGCCGTGCGGTCGGTCGGGGTGCCCCGCGCGACGAAGCGGACATCCTGCTGGGCGAGGTCTACGCCCGCCGGGGGCTCCATGGCGAGGCGCTGGAGCGGTTCCAGTCTGCCCGGGAACGCAATCCCGAGAACCCGCGGGCACTTCTCGGGGCCGTCGCCTCGCTGCTGGCGCTGGATCGGCACTCGGAAGCGGTCCCCGCCGGGGAACTGCTGGTCGAGGTGGCGCCGACCCTGGCCGAGGCCTGGTCCTCGCGGGCCCGGATCCGGCTCGGCCTCGGCCTGGCGGGGCCGGCGCTGGAGGATGCGCGGGAGGCCTCGCGCCTCGACCCAGGGTGCGCCGAGCACCTGTTGCTCGAGGGGACGGCGGCGCGTCAGCTGGGCGACTTCGAGGGCGCGCTGCAGGCCTGTCGTGCCGCGCTCGCCCTCGACAAGGGACTGGCCCAGGCTTGGCTCGTCGTGGCCGAGATCGAGGTGGCGCGGGGCAACCTGGCGGAGGCGGTCGAGGGGTACCGGCGCGCGCTGGAGATCCTGCCGGCGCACCGGCAGGGGGTGCTGGCCCTCGCGCAGCTGCTCTGTCGCACCGACCGGGCCGGGGAGGCGGTGACGCTGGTGGCCAGTTACCTGCAGGCCGAGCCGTTCGCCCTCGACGCCCTCATGATACTGGGGCAGGCGCTGCACCAGGACGGCCGCCCCGCCGAGGCGGTGCGCGCCTTCGACCGGGTGCTCCGCTTCGAGGCCGACCGCGCCGACGCCTGCTTCCACCGGGGAGCGGCCCGCGCGGCACTGCGCCAGTACCGGGCGGCGATCGCCGACTGGGACCGGGTGGTCGCGCTGGAACCGCGGGGCGCCCTGGCCAGTGCGGCCCGCGCCCACGCCCGCAGCGCGCGGGAACTGCAGGGCATCCTCAAGCCGACGGAGCGCTGAGCGATGGCGATCCAGGGCCCACTGCGCGAGTTGGGCGTGCACGATGTCTTCCAGCTGCTCGATCTCGGGCGCAAGACCGGCACCCTGCGCATCCGGTCGGAGCTGCGCCAGAACCGGGGGACGATCTGGTTCGAACGGGGCGCGGTGGTGGCCGCCGCGATCGACAGCAACCCGCACCCGCTCGGCGGGATCCTGTTGCGGACCGGCAAGCTGCGCGAGGAGGATCTGGCCCGCGCCGTGCGAATGCAGGAACAGGGCGACACCCGCCGGATCGGCGAGATCCTCGTCGGGCTCAACGCGATCACCCGGCGCGTCCTGGAGGAGCAGGTGCGCACCCAGGTCGAGGATGTCGTCTTCACCCTGCTCGGCTGGTCCGAGGGCCACTTCATCTTCGAGGAGGGGGAGGGGGACGACATCCCCCGCGACGCGGAGGTCCGGATCACCACCGAGTCGGTGCTCCTCGAGGCGGCGCGCCGGATCGACGAATGGTCCCAGATCGAGTCCCAGGTGCCGCACCTTGGCGTCGTCGCCCAGCTCGCGGTCCTGCCCGGCGAGGACCGCCCCGGCTCCCTGCGCCTGGTGCCCTTCGAATGGCGGGTCCTGACCGCGGTCGATGGCTCTCGGGACGTCCGGGCAATCGCCACCGCCGTGGGGGCCTCGGAATTTGCCACTGCCCGGGCCCTATTCGGGCTGACCTCGGCCGGTGTTATCGTCCTGCACGACGCCGCCGCCGCCTCGGTGGCCGCCGCGGCCGATCTCGAGGCGGATACGCTCCTCCAGCAGGCGGAGGAACACCTCCGGTTGCATGACATCGAGGCGGCCCGGACGGTGGCGCGCGCGGCGCTGGCGGGACACCCTTCCGAGCCCGCGCCCCAGGTGTTTTTGGGACGGTTGGCGCTGATCGAGGGGCGGGTCCTCGATGCCCAGGAGCACCTTCGCGACGGGCTCCGGATGGATCCGGGCCACGCGCAGGCACGCCGGTTGCTCGGTGCAGCACTGGCGGCCTCCGGGCGAATGGAGGAGGCGGCCCGGACCTGGGAGGAGTGGCTGGCGCTCGATCGCCGCCCCGTGGAGGAGGAACGACGTCGCGCCCAGGTCGCGGGAGGAGCCGCCGCCGCCCGGGTACTGGCCGACCTGATGAGGATGAGCAGTGACTGATCCGATTGCCGCCTGGACCGCCGAGCTCAGCGCCGACCCCGACAGCCTGGTCTTCCTCCAGCTCGGGGAGGCGCTGCGCCGCCGCCGCCTGCTCGACGGTGCCCTCGCGGTGGCGAAGGGCGGGGTGCAGCGCTATCCGGACCTGGCCGAGGCTCACGACCTCCTGGCCCGGGTCCTGTCCGACCGCGGGGAGGGCGATGCCGCATTCGATGCCTGGACCACCGCCCTCCGGCTGCAGCCCGAGATGGTCGGTCCCCTGAAGGGGCTCGGCTTCCTCTGCTATCGGATGGGCGACTTCGTCCGGGCGTTGCGCCAGCTGGAGGCGGCCGCCGCGCTCGCCCCCGATGATCCCAGTCTGGCGGTGGCCATCCCGCGGGTGCGCGCCCGCCTCGAGCAGCAGGCGACCGGGATGCCCGCCGACCCGTTCGAGGGGACCGAGGGTTGGCATGGCACCACCATGCTCCTCGACGCCCGCGGCCGACGGCTGGCCGGCAGCCTGCTTGCCCCGGACGGCGAGGATCACTCGGATGCCATTGCCGCCCGGCTCGCCGGGGTCTCCCGCGAGGCCAATCGGGCCGCCGTGCTGCTCGACCTCGGCTACTGGCACGCCATCCAGGTCGAGGGCCGCTCCGCCCAGCTGGTACTCACCGAACCGGCCAAGGAGGTCGTGCTGGTCATCCAGCGTCCCGCTGACACCCCGCCAGGACGCCTGCCGCTGATCGCCGATCGCGCCGGGGCCCTGGCGCGCCGGTGGCTGGAGCGGATGGCATGAACCGTTTCCTGACCGAGACCCTGGACCAGGTGTCCCGCGCCGACGGAGTGCGCGGGGCGCTCCTCGTCTCGGCGGAGGATGGCCTGGTCGTCGCCGAGGCGGCGATGGAGGGGATCGAGGCGGCGCCCGTCGCGGCGCTCGCGGCGAGCCTGGCTGGCCGCCTGGTCCAGGTGGCCGCGACGGCGGGGCAGGCCCCCCCCGCGCTGATCCACCTGGAGGCGACCGAGGGTGGCCTGTTCATCGCCATTGGCGAGGCGGGGCTCCTCCTGGTGGCGGTCACGACCGCCGACGCCAACGCCGGCGAGGTGCGCCTGGCGCTCCTCGACGGCGCCGGGCGGCTGTCCTGATGCGCGCCATCGAGCCGTGGGTGGAGGATCCGCTGCGGATCTTCCTGGCGGAGTCGGCTGCCCGAGTGGTCCTGCTGATGACGAGTGCGGGGCAGGTGATCGCGCAGCACGGCTTCACCCGCTCGATGGACGTGATGTCGGCCGCTGCCCTCGGGGCCGGCATCGTCGCCAGCACCGAGGAGATCGGGCGAATCGTGGGCGATCCCGGCCTCGGTGCCCAGGCCCACCAGGGCAGCCGCCAGAGCATCGTCCTCTCCCCGTTCATGACCCCGGTCGGTCGGTGGATCGCGCTGGTGGTCTACGGCCCCGAGACCTCGCTGGGGCTGGTCCAGCTGTTCCTCAGCCGCATGGTGACCGACCTGCGCGTGGCGGCGCCAGTGGAGCCTGCCGCCCGGCCGGTGCTCGCCGAGGACTTCGAGCGCGACCTCAACGCGAGCCTCCGCTCCCTCTTCGGCCGGTAGTCATGAGCCTCGTCAACTTTGCCTCGCGAGAGATCACCTGCAAGCTGGTCTACTATGGCCCCGGGCGCTCCGGCAAGACCACCAACCTGCACTACATCCACGGCCGGGTGCCCGAGATGCGCCGGGGACGGCTGATCTCGCTGGCCACCCAGTCGGACCGGACCCTGTTCTTCGACTTCCTCCCGCTCGAACTGGGACAGATCTCGGGATTCACGACCCGCTTCCAGCTCTACACCGTGCCGGGGCAGGTCTACTACAACGCCACCCGCCGCCTGGTGCTGCAGGGCGCCGACGGCGTCGTGTTCGTGGCCGACAGCCAGGCCCGACGGTTCCATGACAACGTCGAGAGCCTCCAGGACCTGCAGGAGAACCTCCTGGACCACGGCGTCGACATCCGGGAACTGCCGCTGGTCATGCAGTACAACAAGCAGGACCTGCCGCGCGGCCTGACCCTGACCCCCGAGGAACTGGACGACGCGCTGAATTTCCGGGGCGCGCCATCCCTGCCGGCCGATGCCCTCCACGGGGAAGGGGTGTTCGAGACCCTCAAGCAACTCTCCGGGCTGGTGCTGCAGCGGCTGGCCATGGCGCCGCCCGCGGGATGAGCATCCTGGACCTCGAGGGCGCGACCTTCGAGACCTTCGTGGAGGGCCCCTCCAATCATGCCGCCGCCGCGGCGGCGCGCGAGGTTGCCGAGCACCCCACGGGCAGCGGCGCCTCACTCGTGCTCGTGGGCCCGCCCGGCGTCGGCAAGACCCACCTGCTGTCGGCGCTGACGGCGGCGGTGCGCGCCGGGGACTCCGGGTGCGAGGTGATCCAGGAGGCCGCCGCCGGCCTCCTCGATCGCGCCCGCGGCCTGGCCGGCGGGCTGGCCCCGCTGCACGAATGCGGACTGCTCGTGCTCGACGATGTCGACCAGATGGCCGGTCATCCGGAACTCGAGGGCGTCCTCCTCGAACTCCTCCTGGGCCGCCTCCCGTTCGGGCGGCCGATCGTCCTGGCCAGCGCCCAGCCCCTCGACGCGCTCGGTCGGGTGGGTGCCGAGATCACCGAGCAGCTTGGCGAGCGGCCGGTGACCCGACTCGCCCCGCCGGACGATGGCACCCGGCTCGCGATCCTCCGCCGCCGCGCTGCCGACCTCCAGCCCGGCCTGCCCGATGAGGTGCTCGCGACCGTGGCCCGCCTGCCGATCGGTTCGGTGCGCGAACTCCTGGCGGCCATCCAGCGATTGGTGGCCTTCCAGTCGGTGAGCCCCACGCCGCTCGACCCTGGCCAGGCCCGGCTGCTGGTCACCGGGCGGGCCAGCGCCCCCGGGGACCCGGTGGCCTCCCCCGCGACGGGGCCGTCGGACCCGGCGCCCCGCCCCGATCCTGAACCCCTCGCCGTGGCCGATGACGAATTCGGCTCGTTCCTGACCGAGGTCGTGGCCAGTGTCAGCCACCAGGTCGATCGCTGGCGGGCGCAAGTGGGCGAGGCGATCCTCCGCCATGGCGGCGAGGGGTTCCGCACCCGGCGCCTCGAGGCGCTGCTGGAACAGGAGATGCCAGCCCAGCCTGCCGAGGTGGTCGAGCGGTTCGAGCAGGAGGTGCGTCGCCTCCGCGACCTGGAGGCCGCGGCGGCCTCGCTCGATCCCCAACTCGCCGGATCGGACCTGTTCCGCGATCCCGACCAGATGGAGGCGGCCGAGGCCGCGCTGGCCCGCGCGCGGCTGCGCAACGACCCGCTGCCCGCCCCGAGCCCGGCCCTGCGGCTGGACCGGTTCGGTGAGGGGCCCGGCAATCGCCGGGCAGTGCAGGCGGTCCGAGGCATCCTCGAGGCGCCGGGCACCCGCGACAATCCGCTGGTGATCGTCGGGGCCAGCGGCACGGGAAAGACCCACCTGCTGCACGCGATCGGCAACCAGCTTGCCGCACTGGGCGGGCCAGTGGCCTGCGTGGCGGCGCCCGCCTTCGCCGGCGAGGTCAGTCGTCTCCTGCAGTCGGGCGGGCTCGCCACCTGGCGTTCCCGCTACCGGCAGGCCTCGGCGCTCCTGCTCGACGACCTCCACCTCCTCGCCGGGCACGCCGAGGCGCAGGAGGAGTTGCTGGTCCTCCAGGCGCACCTCCTGGCACACCACCGGCTCGTCGTGGTCACCGCCAATGCGGCCCCCGCCGCCCTCGCGGGAGTCGAGCCACGGTTGCTGTCACGGCTCGAGGCGGGCCTGGTGGTGGAACTGCCACGGCCCGATCGCGAGATTCGCCTCCAGGTGGTCAAACAGCTCCTGGCGGGATCCCCGGCGGCGGGGGACAGTGCCCTCGCGGACTGGCTCGCCAGCCGGCCCGCCGACTCGATCCGGGCCGTGCAGGGTGCGGTCCACCGCGTGCTCCGGGCCGCGGAGTCCGAGGGCGTGGCGCCGTCGCCGGCACTGGCCACCGAGGTCCTCGATCGGTCCCCGCTCCCCGCCCGCGCCCCCGCACCGGGTTCGGCCGCCGCCCTCCCCGCGGCGGTGTTCCGGGGCGGGCTCGGTCCCGAGAAGATGGTGACGGTCTGGCCGCGGCTCGGCGACCGGTTGATCGAGGAACTGGACTGATGACGATCCAGGGAAGCCTTCGCGAGGCGAGCCTGCCGGACGTGATCCAGCTCCTCTTCCTGGGCCGGCGCACCGGGCGACTGGCGCTGGCCGACCGGCAGCGGCACGCCTCGATCTGGTTCGAGGAGGGCTGGATCACCTACGCGTCAATCGTCAATCGGCGCGACCGGCTCGGTGAGGTGCTCGTCAAGTCGGGCGCCGTTTCCGCCGAGGAACTGGAGGCCGCCCTCACGGTGCAGGCCAGCGAGCCGTCGCGTCGCATCGGCGACCTCCTGGTGTCCCGCGGCGCCATCTCGCCTGCCGACCTCCGCCGCTACATGCGCACCCACGTCGAGGAGGCGCTGTACGCGCTCTTCACCTGGTCCACCGGCACGTTCACCTTCGAGGCCGGGATCACCCCCGATGCCGATGAGCGCGTCGGCCGGTTCAGCCCCGAGGCAATCCTGCTGGAGGGGGCCCGGCGGGTCGATGAATGGAGCCTGATCGAGCGCAAGATCCCCTCCTTCGACATCATCCTGGCCCCCGAACCGGCGCAGGACAAGTCGGTCGACCTGGCCTTCACCGAGACCCAGCGGCGGATCCTGCCGCTCCTCGACGGCAGGCGCGACCTGCGCCAGGTCATCGACGAGACGGCCCTCGCCGACTTCACCGCCTGCCAGGCGGTGTACGGCCTCCTCACCGCGGGCCTGATCCGGCAGGTCGGCGTGCGCACCCCCCTGGAGCCGGCGCGGGCCGTCGAGAGCCAGATTGCGGAGCACCGCAATCTCGGGGTGGCGTTCTACCGGACCGGGATGCTGGACGAGGCCGAGCGCGAGTTCCGGCGCGTGCGCGAGTTGCGCCCCTCCGAAGGCGGCGCACCGTTCTTCCTCGGCCTCATCGCCGGACACCGGGGCCGCTGGGAGGACGCGCTCGCCCTGCTGCGCGAGGCCGCCGACCGGAGCGGGCCGCGCCCCCAGATCCTCCACAACCTGGCAGTGGCCTACGAGCACCTGGGCCGGCTCGACGAGGCCGACACGACCTGGGCGGAGGCAACCCGGCGCGCCCCCGAGGACCCCCGGCTCCTGCTGGGCTGGGCGATCCTTGCGCTGCAGCGCCGGGAACTCGACCCCGCCCGCCGCCGACTCCAGGCCGCCCGCACCCATTTCGGCGACCGGATTCCCGCGCTCTGGTACTGGGCTGCCGCGCGGGCCGAGGCCGCGGCGGAACAGCTGGGCAGCGCCCTCGAAATCGCCCGCGGGGGGGCCCAGGCCTATCCGGCGGATCCGGTGCTCGCCAACACCCTGGCGGTGCTGCTCGAGCTGACCGGCGACGCCGCCGGGGCGGAGCGGATGCTCCGCGCGTTGCTGGAGGAGGACGCCACCCTGCCCCAGCTCTCGCGCAACCTCGGGGACCTCTGCTACCGCAGCGGCCGCTTCGACCAGGCGACCGAGTCCTACGAGCGCGCGGTCCGCCTGGCTCCGGACCTGGGAGACGAGGTCTACTTCCGGCTCGGCAACCTCGCCTACCGCCGGGGCGACCTGCCTGCCGCACGGGAGCGGTGGGGCCGGGCCCTCGCGCTCAACCCGGCCCATCAGCTGGCCCGCGCCAACCTCGACACCCTGCCGATGGCCACCTGATGGCCGAGCCCGACCCGGGAATGGAACTGGTCGCCCGGCACCTGGCGGCCCGGGGCGGCCCCCCCCTCGCCGACTACAAGGATCGCTGCCTCCGGCGGCGGCTCGCCGTCCGGATGCGGGCCTGCGGCGCCGCCAGCCTGGCCGACTACGCCACGCTGCTCGCCGACTCCACCGAGGAGACGGCACGCCTGCTCGAGGCGCTCACGATCAACGTCACCCAGTTCTTTCGGAACCCCGAGGTCTGGGACCGGCTCGCCTCCATGCTGGAGCCGCGCATCAGCGGCGACGCGAACCTCTTCCGGGCCTGGAGTGCGGGATGCGCCTCGGGCGAAGAGGCCTACTCCGTCGCCCTGCTGGTCGCCGCCCACGCCCGGAGCCCGCTGGCCGGCCGGCTCCGGGTCGATGCCACCGACATCGATGTTGCCTCGCTCGAGCGCGCCCGGGTCGCGCGCTATCCGGCCAGGGCCGTCCTCGGGTCGCACCCGCTGGCCGCCGGCCTCGTGGCGCACCGCGACGTGGTCGAGTTGCCCGCCGAGCTGCGCGCCCCCGTCCACTTTGCCCACGGGGACCTGCTCCGCGCCGTCGCTCCCGATCCCCCCTATGACCTGATCCTCTGCCGGAACGTGATCATCTATTTCGAGCGCGAGGCCCAGGAACGGCTGTTCGACTGCTTCACCCAGGCCCTCCATCCCGGCGGCCTCCTGGTCCTCGGTCGGGTGGAGACGGTCTCCGGTGCGGCCCGTGACCGGCTCGAACTGGTCCACAGCCGCGAGCGGATCTACCGGAGGCGGGTGTGACCCCGCCGCCGTGCATCGTGCGCCTCGGCGAGTTCGCGGTGCGTCCCCCGCCGGCTCGGCTGGTGACCCTGGCGCTGGGCAGCTGCGTGGCCGTCGTGCTGCACGATGCCCGAAGCGGGGTCGCGGGGCTCGCCCACGTCATGCTGCCGGCCCCCAGCAGCGACCGCCCCCCGGTGCCGGAGGGCCGCTATGTCGTCAGCGCGGTTCCCGCGCTGCTGCGCGAGATGACCCGCCTCGGCGCCGGGATCGCCGGCATCACCGGGCGACTGATCGGCGGCGCCTCGATGTTCGCCTCGCTGGCGGGGCAGGGGACGATGCAGATCGGCGAGCGCAACGTGGCCGCCGCGCGCGAGGCGCTCGAGCGCATGGGCATCCCCGTCACGGGTGAGGCCACCGGCGGCGAGTTCGGCCGCAGCGTGGAAGTGGTCCTGCCCAGTGGCGCCATCACGATCACCTCGTACGCCCATGATCCCGAACAGCTCTGACCGGCCCCGCGTCCTGGTGGTGGACGACAGCCCCTTCTTCCGGAGGTTGCTGTCTGACTGCATCGAGGGGAGTGGTGAGTTCCGGGTCTGCGCCACGGCCCGCAATGGGATGGACGCCCTCCGGAAGGCGCACGCCAACCCGCCCGATCTGGTCACCACCGACCTGGAGATGCCCGAGCTCGACGGCCTCGGCCTGATCGGCTACCTCGGATCGGAACTCCCCCGACCGGTCGTGGTCGTGAGCTCCTACGCCGGTCCCGGAACCGCCGCGGCGATCCGTGCGCTCGAGCTTGGCGCGGTGGAGCTGGTCGCCAAGGTCGAGGAGCGCACCGCCGATGCACTCGCCGCCTTCGGCGAGCGCGTGGTCGCAGCCCTCAGGGCCGCCGCGCAGGCCCAGCTCGGCCGGGTTCCCATGCTGGTGCGCCCCGGGGTGCCGCTGCTGCCGTCGCTCGGGGTGGGCAAACCCGCCGGCATCTGCGTGGCGATCGCCTCCTCCACCGGGGGGCCGCGGGCGCTTGCGGAGGTCATCCCGCGGTTGCCGAGTCCCCTCGGCGCCGCAGTCTGCGTGGTGCAGCACATGCCGGCGGGGTTCACGCGCAGCCTGGCTGAACGCCTCGACACCATGAGCGCACTCCGGGTCTCCGAGGCCACCGCCGGGGTGGAACTCCTCAACGACCGGGTGTACATCGCGCCGGGGGAGTGGCACATGACGGTCGAGCGCGGCGGCACCTCCGCGCGGATTGCGCTGCACCAGGGGCCTTCCGAGCATGGGGTGCGCCCCGCCGCCGATCCGCTCTTCCGCAGCGTGGCCGAGGTCTTCGGGGCGCAGGCGGTCGGCGTCGTGCTCACCGGGCTCGGCAAGGATGGCGCGGCAGGGCTCCGGAGCATCCGGGAGGCGGGCGGGGCGGGCATCGCGCAGGATCGGGAGACTTCGGTGGTGTATGGCATGCCGGGGGCGGCGCTGGCGGCCGGTGGCGTGGAGCAGGTGGTCCCGCTGGGGAGCGTGGCGAGCGCCATCAGCGGGGTCCTCGCGGCCGGTCACTCGCGGGGTGGCAGAGCGGGCCATGGCTGAGCCGGCCCTCGGTGCCCTCCGCGCGGCGGTCGAGGCCCTGCGCGCCCAGGCACCCGGGCGGGAGCGATCGGTGCTGCGGGCGGAGATCGCCGCCCTGCGGGCCCGGCTCCAGCAGGCCGGCGCCGAGCTGGCCGAACTCGCCGCCAGCCTCGAGGCGCTCGATCCGGGAACGGACGCGCCGACCGCGGTTCCGGGCGCGCGCGCGGCGGCGGCGCCGATCCGCGCCGATCACCTCGGTGCCTCGACCTATCGCGACCGCGGTTGGAGCCTGATCGCCGCCGGGGATCGGCCCCGGGCGATCGAGGCGCTGCGCACCGCCCTGCGCCTGGCCCCGGAGGATGCCGAGGCCGAGGTGATGCTGGGCTGGGCGCTGATGCTCGACGACCGTCTCGACGAGGCACTGGCTGCCTTCGGGCGGGTGCTTGCCCGCGAACCGGGGCATCCGATGGCCCGCGTAAACCTCGGGTACATTTGCCTGCGGCGCCGGATCTTTGGCGAGGCGATCGAGCACCTCACGATGGTCCTCCGCGGGACGTCCGACCGGAAGGCCACCCTCTATGCCAACTATTACCTTGGCCTGGTCTACATGGAGCGCGGCATGTTCGGCGATGCGCTGCCGTTCCTGCGGCAGGCCCTGACCCTGGGACCCAACTTGCACGAAGCCGCCTATGACCTCGGGCGTGCCCTGTGGTTTGCCGGCGAGACCGGACCTGCCCGCGAGACCTGGCGCCAGGCCGCCTCCACCGGTCGCGACAGCCCCTGGGCGGTGCGATGCGCCGAGGTGCTCAGCCTGGCCGAGGCCGGTGGGGAGGTGCCACGCTCGCGGCCGCGCTGATCGCCCTCCTGGCGGTCCAGGCATCCCCGGCGCAGGTCGATGTCCATCAGGTGGGTCGGGTGTCGCTGGTGGTGGAACCGAAGAACACCGGCATCGGGATGGCGCTGGCGGAGGCGGCCGATCGGCCGGCGATCTGGCCGGGCCTCGGCAGTCGCGATCCCGAACCGTTGCGGTTGTTCGTGGTCGATGGCGCCGAGGCGTTCCAGGCCACCGCCGACGGCCGGGTACCGACCTGGGGCGCGGGCCTCGCGTTGCCTGGGGCACGCACCCTCGTGGTCCGGGTCGACGCCATTGCCGATCCGTTCCAGACGCTGCGGCACGAGCTGGCGCACCTGGCGGTCCGCGCGGCGGTCCGGGTTCGGTTGCCGCTCTGGTTCGACGAGGGGTATGCCGTCGTGGCGGCGTCGGAACTCGGGCGGATGCGAGCCCTGGAGCTCAACCTGGCCCTGGCCGGGGGCCGGGTGCCCTCGTTCCGGGAACTGGACCGGGAGCTGCGGGCCGGGCCGGTGTCGGCCTCGCAGGCCTACGCCCTGGCAGGGACGGCGGTCCAGCACCTGGCTCGGCGGCACCCCGATGGCACCCTCGACGCACTGATGGGTAGGCTGGAATCGGGGGTGTCGTTCGAGGAGGCGGTGCTCGCCTCCACCGGCCTGACGGTGGGGCAGTTCGAGGTGGCGTGGCAGCGGGACACCAAGCGGCGGTACGGGCTGCTGGTCTGGCTGGTGGCCGGGGGGGGATGGCTGGTGGCGGGAATGCTGCTGGTGCTGGGCGTCATCCTCCGGCGCCGGCGGGACCGGCCGCGCCGGATGGCCCTGGACATCGGCTGGGAGCTTCCGCCACCGGAGCCGGACCCGGGCACCGAAAACCTTGACCAATCGACCGAATCCCGCTAGTGTCATGGGCTTATGCCCGAGGGATCAAGCGAAACTGGGGTGCGTCGCGCGCTGCTGGGCAGCCGCAATCTGGCCGTGCTCGCCGCGGCGGGAGCCTGCCTGGTGGCTGGCTACCTGCTACTCCAGGCGGGGAGCACCAGCCTGGCTGCGGTGCTGCTGGTCCTGGGC
Source organism: Gemmatimonadales bacterium (assembly GCA_048499805.1). GTDB lineage: Bacteria > Gemmatimonadota > Gemmatimonadetes > Gemmatimonadales > GWC2-71-9 > JAWXBA01. The sequence goes on from JASNZF010000002.1 coordinate 383,260, forward strand.
TATTGTGTCCTTCTCCCGGTGGCGATCGCACTGTAGCGGTGGTGGGGCGTGTGGCCCTCGTCCGACCTGATCGTCTCCCATCTGAGGCCGGTCGGGCGGCGCTGCCTTTCGGGCGAATAGCTCAGCCGGTTCAGAGCGCCTGCCTTACACGCAGGATGTCGGGGGTTCGAATCCCTCTTCGCCCATGTCCGTATCGCGGGTGCCCGTGCACCAGCCCCATGTGATCTTGTTCGGAGGAATCCTGGAATGCGATTGAACCGAGCCGTTGCCCTCGCCGCCGCGTGCTTCGTGGTGTCCGCCGCCGAGCTGCCGGCCCAGCTCCGGCCCAACCGCAACATGCCGACCCGGGTCAACACCAACCCGCGGTTGCTGGTGGCCACCCCCCACGCCTTCGCCGCGGCGGATTCCGCGGCGGCGGTGCAGGTGGGCATCGGGATGCGGGATCGCCTGAGTGGCCAGGCGGAGCGGTGGTTCAACGTGCTCACCCGCGACCAGATGAACGAGGCACTGGCGCAGTACGCCTACCCGATCGACGCGGTCCTGCCGCCGCCGGTCGCGCGGACCCTCGGCAATGCCCTCCAGGCCCGGGCGCTGGTCAGCTCGACCATGACCAAGGACGCGACCGGGCGCTACACCGTCGCGGCCCGGCTGACCGGGATGAACGACGATGCCGGCCACCTGGTGGTCGTCAGCCAGGCCCCGAACCAGAAGCTCGATGACTTCGGCGAGGCCGTGGCCAACGCCCTCCTGCCGGCGTTCCGGGCGCTGCCCGACGCCAAGGCCTGCATGGACCAGTCGGCCACCGCGCCGGACAAGGCGGCCAACGAGGCCCAGAAGGCGCTCCGGACCCAGCCGAACCATGGACTGGCGTCGTACTGCCTCGGCGAGATCGCCCTCAAGAAGCAGGACAAGGCCGAGGCGATCACCCACTTCGCGTCGGCGGTCACCGGCGACTCGCTCTCGCTCCCGGCCTGGAACCAGCTCGCGATCCTGTACCAGGAAACCGGGGACAGCGCCAAGGTGGTCAGCACCTTCCAGCAGATGCTGCGGGTGGCGCCGACCAACCAGCCGCTGCGCGAGGCCGCGTTCAAGCTGTTCATCAGCTACGGCCAGCCGGGCGCCGCCCAGGCGGTCGCCGAGGAAGGGCTGGAGATGGACCCCCAGAACGCCGACCTCTGGGACCTCAAGTCCAACGCTTGCCTCTACGTCGAGGACTACAAGTGCGCCATTGACGCCCTGGAGCAGGTCTTCAGCAATGACAGCACCAAGGCCGACACGACCTTCTTCCAGAAGATCACCTTCGCGGCCTCGCGAGGGCCCGACACCGTCCGGTTCCTGCGGTGGTCCAGGGCCGGCGCGCAGAAGTACCCCAGTGACCCGTACATGCTGGAACAGTTGATCCTGGCGTACGGCTATGCCGGCCCGATCGACTCGGTCGTGGCGGTGACCCGCCGGCTCGTGGCGATCGACAACTCTGACATGACCCCCGTGGTGCGCGCGATCCAAGCGCTCGGCAGTGCCGGCCGGGTGGACGAGATGGCCGACCTGGGGAGCTTCATTGAGCAGTACGGCAACAGCGACGACAAACAGAACTTCGCCGGTCTCCTGATGAATTCGATCCAGGGGTACCTGCAGCAGCCCGAAAAGCACCAGACCATGGTGGACCTGAGCAAGCGGGCCCTGCCGCTCGTCCCGGAGGGGAGCCAGACCTGGCGGGTGGCCAACTTCTTCCTCGGGGCGGCCAGCTGGCTGATCCTGCTGGAACAGGACAAGACGATCGAGACCACGAAGTCCTGTGAGCAGGCCCAGCGGATGGCCGCGATGCACGCGGAGATCGGCCCGGCGATGACGGCCGGCCGGAGCATCTCCGAGGCGTTCGGCACCCAGGTGCTCCAGGGGGTGGAGGCGTACCGTCCCCGCATCACCGCCCTGGTCGCCGGGTATTGCAAGTAGCAGCCCCTTCCGAAGGGGCAGGGAGCCCGGGTATATTTCCCTGCTGTGCAACAGGGGCTGTAGCTCAGCTTGGTTAGAGTGCCGCACTGTCACTGCGGAGGTCGCGGGTTCGAGCCCCGTCAGCCCCGCTGCTGTTGCCAAGTCCAGCACCCCGTCCGCTTCGGCGGGCGGGGTGCTGTGCATTCCCCCACCGTGAGCCGACCCTGAGCCGCAGCTACCACGTCCCCGTCCTGCTCGGCCCGGTCACCGAGGCGTTGCGCCCCGCCACCCGGATCGTCGACGCCACCCTCGGCGAGGGCGGACACAGCGCCGCGTTCCTGGCCCGGGGCGCCACCGTGCTCGGGATCGATCGCGACCCCGACGCCATCGCCATCACCCGGGAGCGGCTCCCTGGCGCCCAGCTGACAATCGTCCAGGCCCCCTACGCCTCGGCCGAGGCGCTGAAGGCGGTGCGCACCTTCCGGCCGGACGGGATCCTGCTCGACCTCGGGGTCTCCTCGCGCCAGCTCGACCAGGACGCCCGCGGGTTCAGCTTTCGGCCCGGTGCCGCGCTCGACATGCGGATGGGCACCGAGGGCCCCACCGCCGCCGACCTGCTCAACAGTGCCTCCGAGGCGGAGCTGGCCCGCTGGTTCCGTGACTGGGGCGACGAACGCCGGTCGGCGCGGCTGGCCCGCGAGGTCGTGCGTCGGCGGGAGCGCGCGCCCCTGACCACGAGCGATGACCTCGTGAACGCGATCCGGGGGGCGCTGGGACCGTCCTCCGGTCCCGGCGACTTCGCGCGGCTCTTCCAGGCGGTGCGGATTGCGGTGAACGATGAGCTCGAAGGGCTGGCCGAAGCACTCCCCGCCTTCCTCGCGGCACTGCAGCCCGGCGGAATTCTGGCGGTGATCAGTTATCATTCGGGCGAAGATCGCCTCGTCAAGCACTTGTTCCACGGCTGGGCCCGGCAGTGCGTCTGCCCGCCGGAACAGCCGATCTGCTCCTGCCGCGGCGTGGCCCTGGGCGAGGCCGTTCCCCGGCGGGCGATCGTGGCCGATGCCGCCGAGACGGCGGCAAACCCCCGGGCGCGGAGCGCCCGACTCCGACTCTTCCGAAAGGCCGATGACCCTCAAGGGGCGGTACTGGACCCTGCTCTGGCTCGTGGTCTTCCTGGCGGTGGCGCTGGCGGTCTCCAGCCGCCAGCGTAGCGGGTTTGCCACCGCGGCCACCGTCGACAGCCTCCAGGATGCCCGGCGCAATCTGGAGGCGCGGGCCGCTGACCTCGACCAGCGGATCCGCACGGCCACCGCCCGTGGGGTCCTCGACGTGAAGGTCGCCCGCACCCTCGGGCTCCAGATCCCGGACAGCCGCAACTCCACCACCCTGGTGCGCCGCCCCGGCCCGCCAGGCCCGCCCTGATGGCCAAGCCCCCGGTTCGAATCCAGTTCCTGCAGGGCGTCCTGCTCCTTGGCTTCCTGGCCGTGGTGGTGCGCTCGGCGCAGGTCCAGGTGGTGGACCATGACCGCTGGGCCCGCGAGGCCGAGGCCCGGCGGACCCGGCTCGATACCCTGCCGGCGCGGCGCGGCACCATCTACGACCGCAACCGGGTCCCGCTGGCCAACGCGCAGGATTTCTACCGGGTCCAGATCGCCACCAATGAGGTCCGCGACACCGCAGCCGTGATCCGGATCGCGGTCCGGGACCTCGGGGCCGACCGCCGCGACCTGCTGGCCGATTTCCGCTCCGGCGAGCGCCGGTACCACTTCATGTACGGACCGTTCACCGCCACTGAGGTCGATTCGCTGCGGCGATTCCGCGGGATCCACCTGACCCGGGTCTACCAGCGGGGGTACCCCTCGGCGGGACTGGCCCGACCGGTGATCGGCGCGCTGAGTGACAGCTCGGGCCGTGGCGTGTCCGGGCTGGAACGGATGCTCGACTCGATCCTGGCCGGGGTGCCCGGGGAGCAGGTGTCGCTGCGCGACCGGTCGGGGCGGACGTACGAATCGCCCCAGCGCCGGCTGCGCAACCCGGTGGACGGGCTGGATGTGGTGCTCACCCTCGATGCCGAGCTGCAGTCGATTGCCGAGTCGGGGCTGGACGAGGCGATCCGCGAGATGGAGGCCGACGGCGGTGACGTGGTCTTCCTCGACCCCCAGAGCGGGGAACTGCTGGCGGTAGCCTCCCGCACCGCCGAGGGCACGGCCAGCGCCTCGGTCTTCACGGTGGCGTTCGAACCGGGCTCCACGGCCAAGCTGTTCACCGCGGCGGCGCTGCTGGCCCATGATCGGGTCACCCCGGAGATGACCGTGGACGTGGCGACGGAGCCGCTGCGGATTCCCGGCCGTCCCGGTCCGATCAACGACGCCGAGCCCAAGCCGGGGCGGTACACGCTGGCCCACGCCATCGAGGTGTCCAGCAACATTGCCACCGTGAAGTTCGGGCAGTTGCTGACGCCAGTGGAGCACTTCGAGATGCTCCGGGACCTCGGCTTCGACGGACCGACCGGGGTCGAGCTCCCCCGCGAGGCGGTGGTGCGGCTCCCGCCGCCCGACCGCTGGCACCCGGCGGACCATGGTCCGTCGATGTCGATGGGCTACCGGTTCCAGGTCACCCCGATCCAGCTGGCGGTGGCCTACGGTGCGATCGCCAACAATGGCGTGCTGATGGCGCCGACCCTGGTGCGCGAGGTGCGCAACGCCTCGGGCGAGGTGTTCTACCGTCACCACCCCGACACGGTGCGGCGGGTGATCACGCCGGAGGTGGCGGCCGTCCTGCGGAGCTACCTGGACCTGGCGGCGGGCGAGTCGGGCACCGGGGGGGCGTCGCAGCTGTCGGGGTACCGGGTGGCAGGGAAGACGGGGACCTCGCGCCGGGTCGTCGACGGCCGCTACACCTCGAGCTACATCTCGTCTTTCGCGGGACTCTTCCCCGCGGATGACCCCCAGTTTGTCGTCATCGTCAAGATCGAGAATCCGCGCGGGGCGTACTACGGCGGCGAGACCGCCGCGCCGCTGCTCAAGGTCATGCTGGAGCGGGCCCTGCAGGCCCGCCAGAGCGCCATCAACCGCGGGCGTCCCACCAGTGCAGCGCAGGCGGCCGCCACCCCCGAGCGGAAGGCGGCGCCCGCCGCCGACGCACCCGTCGTTGTCGTCGCCGTGCCCCGTACCTCACCACCGCCCGCCGACCCCGCGCTGGTCACGGTGCCGGATGTGGCCGGCACCTCGGTGCGGGTGGCCGCGCTGGCGCTGCACCGCCGGGGGCTCCAGGTCCGGCTGCGGGGATCCGGCACCGTCACCGCCACCAGTCCCTCGGCGGGCGCCTCGCTCCCGGCAGGGAGCATTGTCGACCTGATCACGAATCGCCCATGACCCTGACGCTTGATCACCTCGCCCACCTGCTGCGCGCCGAGCAGCTCCTGATTGCGGCGCCCGAGCAGGACGGCGTGGTCGAGGCCCTCGCCACCGACAGCCGCGCCGTGACCCCGGGGGCGCTCTTCATCGCCCTGCCCGGTACCCAGGTCGACGGGCACCGGTTCGTGGCCGCCGCCGGCGCCGCGGGTGCCCGCGCCGCCCTGGTGGAGCACCCGGTGGATACGGCACTCCCCCAGGTCGTCGTGCGCGATGCCCACCGGGCGGCCATCGTGCTGGCGCGGCACTGGCACGGGCACCCGACCGCCGGGATGCGGCTGGTGGGAATCACCGGCACCAACGGCAAGACGACGACGACCGCCCTGGTGCGCCACCTCCTGGACGAGGGCGGCAATGCCGGGACGATTGGCACACTCGGCGCGTTCGATGGGGCAGGGGAGAAGGTTCCCTCCACCGCCGGTTCGCTGACGACCCCAGGTCCCGTCGACCTCCAGGCGACCTTCGCCGCCCTGGCGGCGCGCGGGGTGCGGCAGGTGGCGATGGAGACCTCGTCGCACAGTCTGGACCAGGGCCGGCTCGATGGCCTGGAGTTCCAGGCCGGGATCTTCACCAACCTGACCCGGGAACACCTGGACTACCACGAGACCATGGCGCGCTACCTCGCCGCCAAGCTGCGGCTCGTGGACCTCCTGGCCACCGACGGCTTTGCCATCGTCAACGCCGACGACCCGGCCTGGGCGCCGATCACCCGGCGGCCGCTGGTGACCTTCGGACGGAGCGGGAACGCCATGGTGCGGGCGGAGGGCGAGGTCGCCGGCGCGGGAGGGACCCGGTTCGCCTTGACGGGGGTCTTCGGCACCCGCGAGATCGACCTGCCGATCGCGGGCGAGTTCAACGTGGCGAATGCCCTGGGCGCGGCGGCCTGCGCGCTGGCCCTGGGGCGTCCGCTCGCCGAGGTGGCCGATCGGCTGGACACCGCGCCCCAGGTGCCGGGACGCATGGAGCGACTCGCCGCCGCGCCCTGCACGGTCCTGCGCGACTACTGCCATACTCCCGACGCCTTCGAGCGGGTGCTCGCCGCCCTGCGACCCCTCACCGCCGGGCAACTGGTGATCCTGTTCGGGTGCGGCGGCGACCGGGATCGCGGCAAGCGGCCCGAGATGGGGGAGATCGCCGGCCGCCTCGCGGACCAGGTCTACCTGACCACCGACAACCCGCGCTCGGAGGATCCCGACCGGATCATCGACGACATCGCGGCGGGGATGGGGGGGCGGCCCTACCACCGGATCCTGGATCGGGAGGAGGCCATTGCCGCGGCGATCGCCTCGGCCTCGGCGGGGGACACGATCCTCCTCGCGGGGAAGGGCCACGAGACCTACCAGCTGATTGGTGGGCGGAAGTTGCCCTTTGACGAACGCGCCATCGTCCGCACCCTCACGCGGCAGGAGCCCTGATGCGCTGGACCCACGGCGTGGTGATGGATGCCCTCGGCGAGGCGTGGTCTGGATCCAGTCCCCAGCGCGAGTACACCGGGATCAGCACCGACACCCGGACGCTCCCCCTCGGGGCGCTCTTCGTGGCCATCGCCGGGGACCGCTTCGACGGGCACGCACACCTGGCGGCGGCCCGCGATCGCGGAGCCCTCGGTGCGGTGGTGCAACAGGGGACGGCCGAGGTGCCCGGCCTGGTCCTGTACCAGGTGCCGGACACGGTCCGCGCCCTGGGGCAGCTGGCGCGGGTCCGGCGGCGCGAGATCCGCGGGCCGGTGATCGCGATCACCGGCACCAATGGCAAGACCAGCACCAAGGAGATGATGGCGGCGGCGCTTGGAACACGGTACCGCACCCATCGCACCGCCGCCAACGAGAACAACCTGATCGGCGTGCCGCTGACGGTGCTCCAGGCACCGGCGGACACCGATGCCCTGGTGATCGAGGCGGGGGCGAGCGTCCCGGGGGAGATCGGGCGCTACCGCGAGATCATCGAACCGGAGATCGCCCTGGTGACCAACACGGTGGCCGGGCACCTCGAGGGGTTCGGCTCGCTCGAGGGGGTCCTCACCGAGAAGCTCTCCCTGACCGACGGGGTGCCGTTGGCGGTGGTGGGCACGGACCCCCCGGCGCTCGCCCTCGGGGCACGCGAACGGGCTGGCCGGACCATCACCGCGGGACTGTCCGGTGCCGACCTGGTGCCGGAGTCGTGCACGCTGGAACCGGATGGGCGGCCACGGGTCACCGTGGACGGGGTGGAGTTCGTCCTGGCGGTGCCTGGTGCGCACCAGGCCGGGAATGCCATGCTGGTCTGGGCGGTGGCGCGTGAACTCGGCCTGGACCTGGCCCAGGTCGGACAGGCGTTGGGCCAGTTCGTCCTGCCGGGTGGGCGGGTAGAGATGGGCCATTACGGCCAGCTCACCATCCTGAACGACTGTTACAATGCGAACCCGCAGTCCTTCCGGGCCGCGATCGCGCTGGCCCAGTCGCTGCGGACCGGCCGGCGGCTGGTCTTCGTGGCGGGCACGATGCTCGAACTGGGCGACCGGGAGGCGGCCCTCCACCGTGAGGTCGCGGCCGACCTCGCGGCGCTCGATCCGGAACTGCTGGTGGCGGTGGGCGCCTTCGGGCCGGCGCTCGGGCCGCACGCCGCCGCCCGGGGCGACCGCCTGCTCGTGGCGCCGGATGCGGAGGCCGCGGCGCCGCTCCTCGCCGCGCGGCTCCGGGGCGACGAGCTCGTGGTGCTCAAGGCGTCCCGTGGCGTGGCCCTCGAACGTATACTTCCGGCAATCACCTCCCGCGCCCTTCCGCTGGACTGAGGACGGATGTTCTATCACCTCTTTGCGCCGCTGGCCCAGTCCGGTGGCATCTACAACCTGTTCAACTACATCAGCTTTCGGGCGGCCGGGGCGGTGGTCACGGCGCTGCTCATCGCGTTCCTGGTCGGCCCCTGGGTGATCCGCCGGCTGCGGGCGCTCAAGGTTGGCCAGGTGATCCGCGCCGAGGGGCCGGCCAGCCACCAGGGCAAGCGGGGCACCCCGACGATGGGCGGGCTGATCATCCTGGCCGCCACGATCATCCCCACGCTGCTCTGGGCGCCGCTCACCAACCGGTTCGTGGTGGTGGCGATGCTGGCCACCCTCTGGATGGGGGCGATCGGCTTCCTGGACGACTACCTCAAGATCGTGCAGGGGAAGTCCCGCGGCCTGGTGGCACGGTGGAAGCTCGCCGGACAGGTCAGCTTCGGCCTGGTCCTCGGCATCTACCTCCTGGTCTTCCCGGTGGTCCCCGAATCGACCATTCCCGCCGCCGGGACCACGCTGCCGTTCCTGAAGTACGTGGTGGTGGTGTTTGCCCCCTGGCTCTTCGTGGCGTTCGTGACCTTCGTGGTCACCGCGTTCAGCAATGCCGTCAACCTGACCGACGGGCTCGACGGACTGGCCACCGGACTGACCGCCATCGCGGCCGGGGCGTTCGCCTTCTTCGCCTATGTCCTGGGCCGGGTGGATGCGACCACCTACCTGCAGTTCTTCTACCTGCCCGGTGCAGGCGAGCTGACTGTCTTCTGCAGTGCGCTGATGGGGGCGTCGCTTGGCTTCCTCTGGTTCAACGCCCACCCCGCCGAGGTGTTCATGGGGGACACGGGGAGCCTGGCGATCGGTGGCGCGCTGGCCGCCGTGGCGATCCTGCTCAAGGCCGAGTTCCTGTTCGTGATCATCGGTGGGGTGTTCGTCCTCGAGGCGCTGTCGGTGAGCATCCAGGTCGGCACCCACAAGTACCTCAAGCGCACCCGAGGCCGCGAATACGCCGATGCCCACCGGGTCTTCCGGATGGCCCCGATCCATCACCATTTCGAGAAGCTGGGCTGGGCCGAGACCACGGTGGTCACGCGCTTCTACATCCTCGGGATCATCTTCGCCCTGGTGGCCCTGGCCACCCTCAAGCTGCGATGACCCTGGCCGAATGGGCCGCGGCGGGCCGGGAGATTGCGGTGGTCGGCCTGGGCGCCAGCGGGATCGCGGCCACCCGGCTGCTGCGAGCCCGCGGGATCGCGGTCTATGCCTCGGACGCGGGGCAGGGCGCCGCCCTGGAGGCGTCGGCGGCGGAGCTGCGCACCCTCGGGGCCGAGGTGGAGGTCGGGCGCCACGACCTGGAGCGGATCGCCCGCAGCGGTGGGGTGGTGGTCTCGCCCGGGGTACCGCCCGATGTGGCGCCGCTCCACACTGCCCGCGAGGCCGGCGTACCGGTGCGTGCCGAGGCCGATCTTGGGCTGGAGGCGCTGGCGGGAGTGCCGTTCGTGGCCATCACCGGCACCAACGGGAAAACCACCACCACCGCGCTGGTGGCGCACCTCCTGGCCGCTGGCGGGTTTCGGGCGGTGGAGGCCGGGAACATCGGCACGCCGGTCTGCGCGGTGGCAATGGCCCAGACCCCGCCTGAGTGGATGGCGGTCGAACTCTCCTCGTTCCAGCTCCATGACTGCCATGTCCACCGTCCCGCGATCGGCATCCTGACCAACCTCTCGCCCGACCATCTGGACCGTTACGCCACGATCGAGGAGTACTACGGTGACAAGGCCCGGCTCTTTCTGCACGCCGAGCCCCGGTCCACGTGGGTGCTCAACCAGGACGACGCCCCCAGCGTGGCGCTTGCCGCCGGCGCGGCGGGGCACCGGGTGATGGTCTCGCTGCGGGGGCGCGCCGACGCCTGGTTCGACCGCGACGGAGCGCAGCTGGTGCTCCACGGTGACCCGATCCTGCCACGCGCGGAGCTGCACCTGCTGGGCGACCACAATGTTGCCAACGCCCTGATGGCGGCGGCCGCCGCGGCAGTGGCCGGGGTGGGGCCTGAAGCGCTCGCGATGGGGCTCCGGAGCTTCCGGGCGTTGACCCACCGGCTGGAGCCGGTGGGGACGGTCGGTGGGGTCGTCTGGATCAACGACTCCAAGGCGACCAACATCGCCTCGACCGAGGTGGCCCTGGCGGCGATGGACCGCCCCTACGTCCTCCTGCTCGGCGGGCGCCACAAGGGCGAGGCCTACACGCGGCTCCTGCCGGCGCTGAAGTCCGGCTGCCGTGGTGTCGTGGCCTATGGCGAGGCGGAACCGCTGATCCGGGCCGACCTGGAGGGGAGCATCCCCGTGGTGGGCGCGGGAATGGCGTGGGATGCGGTGATCGCCGCCGCGCGGCAGATGGCCCAGCCGGGTGATGCGGTGCTCCTCTCCCCGGCCTGCTCGAGCTTCGACATGTTCCGCAACTACGGGGAACGCGGTGCCCGCTTCCGGGCCGCGGTGGCCGGGCCATGAGTACCGCCGCGGTGCAGCACCCCGGGGAGCGGCGCTGGGAGACCCGCCTGCTTGCGGTCATCACCGTCACCCTCACCGTCCTGGGAATCGCGTCGGTCTACAGCGCCGCCTCGCTGAGCGAGAATGCGCAGGCCCTCGCCCTCAACCAGCTCTCGGGTGCGCTGGCCGGCGGCCTGCTGCTGGTGATCGCCTCGCGGGTGGACTACGCCATCTGGCGGCCCCTGGCCTGGCCGCTGCTCGGGCTGGTGCTGGTGGCGCTCCTGGTTCTGCTGGTGCCGTTCACCCTGCCGATCAGCCTGCCGCGGAATGGCGCCCGGCGGTGGATCGACCTTGGGATCCTGAGCTTCCAGCCCAGCGAGGCGGCGCGGTTCGCCATCGTGCTCTGGGCTGCGGCACTCGCGGCCAAGAAGGGGGCCCAGATCCGCGAGTTCAAGAAGGGCGTCCTGCCGTTCCTGCTGGTCTTCGGCCTGGTCTCCCTGATGGTCCTGCGGCAGCCCAATCTCTCCATGGCGACGATGCTCGCCCTGCTCGGCGGCGTGGTGCTCTTCACCGCGGGCGCCAAGCTGGGCCAGTTCATCCTGCTGGGCCTGGGCGTCGGCCTGATCGTGCTCCGCAAGATCCTCGACACCGGCTACCGCAGCGAGCGATTCCTGGCCTTCCTCAATCCCGAATCCGGGCTCACCGACGCCGGGTTCCAGGTGCGCCAGTCGCTGGTGGGCCTCGGCTCCGGCGGATTCTTCGGCGTCGGCTTCGGGCAGGGGCAGCAGAAGCTCAACTACCTCCCCTTCGGCTACTCCGACTTCATCTTCAGCGCCATCGGAGAGGAGTGGGGCTTTGTCGGGACGTTCCTGATCGCGGTGCTCTTCGCCACGTTCTGCTGGATGGGCTTCCGGATCGCGCGGACGGCCCGCGACCCGTTCGGCCAGTTCCTCGCGACCGGGCTCACCGCCGGGATCGGGATCACCGCGTTCATGCACATGGCGGTGAACCTCGGCATGATGCCGGCCACGGGGCTGCCGCTGCCCTTCATCTCGCACGGTCGCTCGAGCCTCCTCATCAACCTGCTCGCGGTGGGGGTGATCCTGAGCGTGGGGCGCGTGAGGGGGAGGGGAGCGAGAAGTGAGAAGTGAGAAGTGCGAAGTGAGAAGAGGGGGCGAGGTGCTCGGTGTCGGGGACGAGGGAGCAGGGGCTGGGGGCTGGAGGTGAGGGATTGGGAAACGGTCGGGCGCGGATGGAGGGTGTCGCATGCAGGGGAGGCCTGGCTTCCGGTGATTCACCCAACGGTGCGGCGATCCTGTCCGTGACGACCGTCCTCATTGCCGGTGGAGGGACGGGTGGGCACCTCATGCCCGCGCTGGCGATCGCCGACGCTATCCGCGCCGCCCGGCCCGATGCGCGGGTGATGCTCGTCGGCGCCACCCGAGGGGTGGAGGCGCGGATCCTCCCGACCCGCGACTTCCCGTTCGCGCTCCTCCCGGCCGAGCCGATCTATCGCCGCGAATGGTGGAAGAACCTGCGCCTGCCGGTCACCATGCTGCGCGTGCTTCGGGAGGCCGGCCGGCTCCTCGATCGGGAACGCCCCGACGTGGTGGTGGGGACCGGAGGGTACGCCTCGGGGCCGGTGGTCTGGCTCGCCGCCCGCCGGGGCATTCCCACCGCCATCCAGGAACAGAACGCCTTTCCCGGGATTGCCTCGCGACGGCTCGCCGGCGTGGTCCGCGAGATCTACCTCGGGGTGCCGGAAGCGCGCCAGGCCCTCCGGGCCGGGCCGCGCACCACCGTGGTGGAGACGGGCAACCCCATCGCCCCACCCGATCCGACCCCGGCGTACCGCGTGGCGGCGCGGGATCAGTTCGGGCTGCGCGAGGATCTCCCCACCCTTGTGGTGACGGGAGGGAGCCAGGGATCGCTGGCGATCAACCGGGAGATCGCCACCTGGCTCGACGCCGGGGGAGGCGAAGGGGTCCAGGTCCTCTGGGCGGCGGGGAGGGCGACCGTGGGGCAGTTCCAGCAGTACCACAAGCCGCCGGCCGTCCAGGTCTTCGAGTTCCTGGACCCGATGGCCGCCGCCTGGGCCGTCGCCGACCTGGCGGTGGCCCGGGCCGGGATGATGACCATCGCCGAACTCTGTGCCTGGGGGATTCCCGCCATCCTGATCCCGCTCCCCACGGCCGCCGCCGACCACCAGACTCCCAACGCCCGGGTCATGGCCGAGGCGGGCGCAGCCGTTCACCTCCCCCAGGCCGACCTGGTCCCCGGCCGCCTGGGCCGGGAGATCACCCGATTCCTGGGGGACCCAGTTTTCCGCACGGCGGCCTCCAAATGTGCATTGTCGCGTGGAAAACCCGCCGCCGCAGCCCAGATTGCCCGCCGAGTTCTGGCACTGTCAGATTCCTGACGGGCTTTCGCAACTGCCTGTCCGTTTTTACATTAGCTCACTGGGATGAACTTATTTCTCTCCTCCGACCCCCGCCCTGTGCATTTTGTGGGAATCGGGGGGGCTGGAATGAGCGCACTGGCGCTTCTGGCCCTCGGAAGGGGGCTCTCGGTGACGGGCTCCGACCTCGACATCGAGGGGTGCCACGATCTGGTCGCGCGGGGAGCGGTGGTGCATGAGGGACATTCCGCCGCCTACGTAGGTGGGGCCCGGGCGGTGGTGGTCAGTGCGGCGATCCCGGCCGGCCATCCTGAAATTGAGCAGGCCCGTTCGGCGGGGATTCCGGTGGTGCCCCGGAAGGAGGCGCTGGCTGGATTGATCGCAGGCGGCACCTTGATCGGACTGAGCGGGACGCACGGCAAGACCACCACGACGGTGATGACCACCGAGGCACTGGCGGCGGCGGGGCTGGACCCCACCGGCCTCGCCGGGGGACGGGTTGCCGCGTGGGGTGGCAATGCGCGGATCGGTGGCACCGCCTGCTATGTGGTCGAAGCCGACGAATACGACCAGGCGTTCCTGGCCTTGCATCCGACGGTGGCCGTGGTGAACAACGTGGAGCCCGACCACCTCGAGTGTTATGGGTCGGTCGAGGCGCTTGAGGCGGCCTTCGTGGAGTTCGCGGGCCGTGCCCGGCACACCTTCATCGGGACCGACGGCCCCGGCGCGGACCGGGTGGCCGGTGCCCTGGGCGCCCAGGCGGTGCGATTCGGTCCCGGGGCCGGTGGGGTTCGACTGGACGGGATCCGCACCTCCCCGGAGGGGAGTTCCGGCACCGTCACCTTTCCCGATGGTACCGAGGTGCAGTTGGCGCTGCAGGTGCCCGGGGTGCACAACCTGCGGAACGCGACCGGGGCCCTGGCAGTGGCGCACGCCCTCGGAGCCGACGTCGCCGCTGCCAATCGGGGGCTGGCCGCCTTTGGCGGGGTTGGGAGGCGGTTCGAACGGCTGGGGAGCCACGGTGGGGTGGAACTGGTGGACGATTACGCCCACCATCCCACCGAGCTGGCGGTGACCCTCGCGGCCGCCCGGCAGGCGTTTCCCGGCCGGCGGCTGGTGGCGGTCTTCCAGCCGCACCTCTACTCGCGGACTGCGGCCCATGCCCCGGCGATGGGCGCGGCGCTGGCGGCGGCGGACCTCAGCGTGGTGACCGAGATCTACCGGGCGCGCGAGATGCCGATCCCCGGGGTCTCGGGAGTCCAGGTGGCCGAGGCGGCCCGGGCCGCTGGCGGAACCGTGGTCTTTGCGCCGGAACGCGCTGGGCTGGCGGACCTGGTGGCCCCGATGCTGCAGCGCGGTGATGTGGTGGTGACCCTTGGGGCGGGGGACATCACCCGGCTCGGTCCGGAGCTGGCGGAGCGGTGCGACTCCCTCCCTGGCTGAGCCGACGCCGGCTGCTGCTCGGCGCGGGGATCGCCGGCGGGGTGGCATTGCTGTGGTTCGGGGCACCTCCGCTGCTGCGCCGGGCGTCGTTCTTCCAGGTGCGGCGGGTCGAGATCCTGGGGACCCGGTATCTTCCGGGGGACACGATCGTCACGGCGATGGCACTCCGGGATGGGGCGTCGGTGTTCGACCCGACCGCGCCACTCGAGGACCGGGTCTTTGCCGTGGTCGGGGTTCGCGAGGTGGAGGTGAGCCGCCGGCTTCCGGGTACCTTGCGGGTCCGGATCCGGGAGTCGGAACCGGTGGCGCTGACGCCGGAAGACGGGACCTTGGCGCTGGTGGATGAACGGGGATGGGTGCTGCCGTTCGACCCGACCCGCTCCCCGGCCGACCTGCCGATCGCCCCGGCCGACCCCGGGGTGGCCGGCCTGCTGGCCCGGGTGCGCCAGGCGGCGCCGGAGCTGTTCGCGACGCTCCTCTCGGGCACACGAGTACGGGATCATGTGGTGCTGGAGACGGCAGACCGCCGCCTCCTGTTGCGAGCCGAAGCCTCGGCGGAGGTCATTCTGGACATGGTGGCAGTGGCACAGGATCTGGCTCGGAAGGGCCAGGCGTTCCGCGAATTGGACGGCCGGTTCATCGGCCGGGTCTTCGTGCGCGGGCTCGGGTCCTGATGCAACCACCGCGCCTCGTCGCCGGGCTGGACCTCGGCACCACCCGGGTGGTCGCGATCATCGGCGAGGTGACCGGTGATGTCCGGCAGGGCGGGGTGAAGATCCTGGGGGTCGGTACCGAGCGGAGCACCGGGATCCGGCGCGGTGCGGTGCGCGATGTCGAGGAGACCACCCGGGCCATCACCAAGGCGCTCAAGAGTGCCGAGCGGATGGCCGGCCTGGAGGTGGGGACGGTCTACTGCGGGGTGGCGGGCGAGCATGTCGCCGAGCGCAGCTCCCACGGGGTCGTCTCCGTCACCGGCAACGAGATCCGGACCGCCGACGTGGCCCGGGTCAATGACGTGGCCAGCAACATCTCGTTCGGCCGCGACCACGAACTCCTGCACGCCATTCCCCAGGACTATCTCGTCGACCACCAGGGCGGGATTACCGACCCGATCGGCATGACGGGCCAGCGGCTCGAGGCCGAGGTGTACCTCGTGACCGTGCTCTCCACGGCGCTGACCAACCTTCGCCGGTGCGTGGAGCGCGCCGGCTACCAGGTGGGCGAGTTCGTGTTGGAGCCGCTGGCGGCCTCGCTCGCGGTGTTGACGCCGGAGGAGCCGGAGATGGGGTGCGCCCTGGTGGAACTGGGGGGCGGTTCGACCAGCGTCTCGGTCTTCCAGGAGGGAAGGATCCGCCACACCGCCTCGCTCATGTTTGCCGGCGGGCACGTCACCAACGACATTGTGCATGGACTCCAGGTGACCCAGCAGGAGGCGGAGAAGCTCAAGGAGCGGTTTGGCGCCGCCTACGAGCCGCTGGTGCCCGAGAGCGACGTGATCGAGCTGCCGGCCACGGCGGGCCAGCGGGCCCGGACCGCGGAACGGCGCGTCCTTGCCCACATCATGCACATGCGGCTCCAGGAGGTGCTCGAGCTGGCCGCCGACGAGTTGCAGCGCACCGGCTATCACCAGCACCTTCCCGCGGGTGTCATCCTGACCGGGGGAGGCGCCGAGACCCCGGGGATCGAGGAACTCGCCCGCGAGGTCTTCGCGCTGCCGGTGCGGGTCGGGAAGCCGGGCCACGGCCTTACGGGGCTGGTGGACAGCGTGGAGTCGCCGCGGATGTCGGTGGGGACGGGTCTGGTCGCCTACGGGGCGCGCCAGGTGCAGATGAGCGGTGGGTTCGGGGCGGGGGGGCGCAAGTCGCCCGCGGTGGAGAAGGTGTTCGGTCCGGTCAAGCGTTGGCTCCAGGACTTCTTTTAGCAGGCCCACGAGGGGGACGAGATGCCCATGACGTTCGAGATTGATTCGCAGGTGCCCAACAGCGCCCGGATGAAGGTGGTTGGTGTCGGCGGTGGTGGCGGGAATGCCGTCAACCGGATGATCGAGGAGCGCCTGCAGGGGGTCGAGTTCATCTCGGTCAACACCGATGCCCAGGCCCTCGCCGCCTCGCGCTCGAACCACAAGGTCCAGATCGGGCGGAAGCTGACCCGCGGGCTCGGTGCCGGGGCCCGGCCCGAGATCGGCCGCCAGGCGATCGAGGAGAACCGTGACGAGGTCCTCAATGCGCTCCAGGGCGCGGACCTGGTTTTCGTCACCTGCGGCATGGGGGGCGGCACCGGCACGGGATCCGCGCCGATCATCGCCGAGCTGGCCCGCGACATCGGGGCGCTGACGGTCGGGATCGTGACCAAGCCCTTCCTGTTCGAGGGGCGGCGGCGGATGAAGCAGGCGGAGATGGGCATCAGCGAGATGCGCCGGAACGTCGACACCATGATCGTCGTCCCCAACGAGCGGCTCCTGGCAGTGGTCGGGAAGGGGATCCCGTTCCAGGACGCGCTCAAGAAGGCCGACGAGGTCCTCCTCCACGCCACCCAGGGCATCGCCAGCCTGATCACCAGCACCGGGCTGATCAACGTCGACTTTGCCGACGTCCGCACCATCATGCAGAACGGCGGCGCCGCGCTGATGGGTACCGGGATCGGCCGCGGCGAGAGCCGCGCGCTCGAGGCCGCCCAGCAGGCGATCAGCAGCCCGTTGCTCGACAACGTTTCGATTGCCGGGGCCACCGGGGTGCTGATCAACATCATCGCGGGCGGCGACTGCACCATGGAGGAGGTGGCGCAGATCAACGAGATCGTCCACGATGCGGTGGGCGACGAGGCCGAGATTATCTTTGGGCATGGCACCGATGACACCATGCAGGGCGAGGTCCGGGTGACCGTGATCGCCACCGGGTTCGATCGGGCGGTCACCGGACAGCCGGTGGTCGCCAAGCCGATGGGCGGGGTGACCCACACCCCCAGCGCGGCGCGTGGCCCGGAGGTCCCCGGGGTGCTGCCGTTCCCGACCCAGCGCCGCCCGGCCGCCCAGCCGGCCCAGCCGCAGCCCACCCGCCAGCCGGCCCGGCCCGCCAATCCCACCGAGGTTCCCGACCTCGAGATCCCGACCTTCATCCGCCGGCAGATGGACTGATGCGCCGGCTGGCCCTCCCGATCGCCGGGCTCGTCCTGGCAGCCGCCTCCATCTTCGCCGTCTCGGGCGAGTGGCCTTGGGCGCGGCTGCCCGCCGCCCGCCCGATCGTGGTGACCAGCGCCCTCCGCGAGTCCGCCGACACGCTGCACCGGGGAGAGACCCTCTCCACCCTGTTTGCCCGCAACAACCTCGGCGCCGAGGTGGGCCAGGTGCTGGCCGCCGTCGGGCTCGAGGCCCGGCGGCTCCGCGAGGGGCTCGTCTTCCAGTTCCGGCACCGCTCCGGCGATACCGAGCCGATCGGGGTCACCGTCCGTACCAGCCCCGACGAGCGGCTCCAGCTGGTGCGCGCCGACCAGGGGTGGACCGGGGAGCGGATCCCGGTGGCGTGGCACGCCGAGTCGATCCGGATCGAGGGGACCATCGACTACTCGCTCTATGATGCGCTCGATCGCACCGTGGGGGACGACCTCCTTCCCGGCGGCGAGCGGATCCGCCTGGCCTGGGACCTGGCCGATGTCTTCGCGTGGAACGTGGACTTCTCGCGGGACATCCAGGGCGGCGACCAGTTCTCGGTCGTGGTCGAGCGGCTGGTCTCCGATGAGGGCGAGCGCCGCCTGGGCCGGATCCTCGCCTCGGAACTCAAGGTCAACGGCCGGCCCCTGACCGCCTACCGGTTCCGTGACGAGGATGGCAAGCCAGCCTTCTTCGATGCCGATGGGAACTCGCTCCGCCGGGCCTTCCTGGTCGCCCCGGTGGAGTTCCGGCGGATCTCCTCCGGTCTCAACCGTGCCCGGTTCCACCCGGTCCTCGGCGGCTATCGGGCCCACAACGGGATTGACTACTCCGCGGTCTCCGGCACCCCGGTGCGCGCCGCCGGCGATGGCACCGTGGTCACCGCCGGCCGGTCGGGCGGCTACGGCAACCTGGTCGAGATCCGGCACAAGAACGGCATCACCACGCGATATGCCCACCTGCGGGGCTTTGCCACGGGCGTCCGCTCCGGCCGTCGGGTCAGCCAGGGCGAGATCATCGGCTACGTCGGTTCCACGGGCCTGAGCACCGCGCCCCACCTGCACTATGAGTTCCGCGTCAACGGCACCCCCCGCGACCCGCGCCGGGTCGACCTTGGGAACGGCCAGCCGATCGCGCCCAGCCTGCGCGGGGCCTTCGAACTCGAGCGGGATCGCCTGGCGATGATGCTGAGGTCCCGCTCCGTGCCCATCGTGGATTGACCCCGACCATCCCGGCCCTGCTGGTTGTCCTTGTCGCCGCCGCTCTTGCGGCGGCGTCGTACTTCACGGGGGGACGACCCGAGCGCGCCCTCTGGCCGGCCGTGGCTGGGCGGGCGGTTGCCTGGTCGGCGCTGGCCCTCCTCCTGGTGAATGTGAGCTGCCCGGGGGCCCTCGAGTCCGTTCGCCCGCTGGTCCTGCTCGATGCCTCCCCCAGCATGGATGCCCCCGGTGGTCAGGGTACGGAGGCTCGCGCGGCGGCCGCTCGCCTCGGTGAGGTGCGTGAGTTCACGCGAAGCCGCGTGGTCGAGCCGCTGACCGCTGCGGTGGCCAGCGGCCGGGAGATCATCGTCATTACCGACGGCGAGATCGTCGATGCCGGCGGGATCCCCGCCGGACTCCTCGCTGCGGCGGAGTGGCGCGTACTCCCGCGCAGCACCGAGCCGGACATCGCGATCACCGTGGTCCAGGGGGCCAGGCACCTCGCGCAGGGAGACTCACTCGTCCTCGACCTGGACCTCCGTGGCTCCGCCGAGGCCTTCCCTGAGGGGCTGGCGGTCGAGGCGCGGGTCGGCGCGATGGTCCTGGGCCGGGTCGCGGTCCCGGCGACGCCCGGTGCCAGGGCCCAGGTGAGACTCACGACCGGGCCGGTGGCGTTGCCTCCCGGGCAGCACCTGGTTGAACTCCGTCTCGATGGGTCGGCGGACGCGGAACCGCGGACCGACATCCGGCTCCACCACCTCACCGTTTCGGCGACTCCCGGCATTGTGGTGGTGGCCAATCCCGCGTCGTGGGAATCCCGCTTCCTCTTCCGCACCCTCTCCGAGGTGGCTGGGCTGCCAGTCGAGGGGTTCCTCCAACTCGAGCCGGGATCGTGGCGCCGGATGTCCGATCTCCGTCCGGCCACCGGGCAGCAGGTCCGCGAGGCGGTGCAAGGGGCCGACCTCCTCGTCACCTTCGGGGCCGAACCCGCCGGTGCGGCCCAGAGCGGGGCACGCGGCCGCTGGCAGTGGCCCGCAGGAGCCGCCACCGAGGGCGATTGGTACCTGGATCCGGAGCCAGCGGCGCCGCTGGCTGCGGCCCTCGCAGGGATCCCCGCCGACTCACTGCTCCCCGCCGACGGGCTGCTCGCCGTGGACCCCGCCCCCGGAAGCTGGATTGGGTTCTCCGCCCGGCTGGGACGACGCGGCGCGCCCCGACCCGCGCTGGTGGGCAGCGAGGGCCCCGGAGGGCGCCGCCTGATCGTCGCAGCCACGGGGCTCTGGCGCTGGGCGTTCCGGGGCGGGATCCAGGAGCAGGCGTACCGCAGCTGGGTGGCGTCCTCGGTGACGTGGCTGCTCGGCAGGCAACCCGGTCCGGGAACGGCCGGCATCCAGCCGGTCCGCGCGGTGGTGGAGCGCGATGAACCGATCGTCTTTCAGCGGACCGCTCCGGACACGACGGCCGCGCTGCCGATCACCCTTGTCTCGGGAGATGGCACCCGCGCCGACACCCTGAGGTTCGACGGCTCCGGCCGGGCCACCCTCCCGTTGCCGGTGGGTTCCTGGAGCTACACCCTCGCCGATGGGACGACCGGCGTCGTGGCGGTCGAGGCCTACAGCTCCGAGTTCCTCCCGGGCCCCGTCACCCTCGAGTCACGGGAGGGGATCCGTACCCCTTCCCGCGGATCCCGGGGGAGTCGCGACCTGCTCTGGCTCTTCGGGCTGGCCGTGGCCGGCTGGTGCCTGGAGTGGATGGTGAGGCGGAGGGCGGGGATGCGGTAGTACGTGGACTGGGGGCTAGGGGCCAGGGGCTTGGGGGGTGTTGGGGGCCGGACTGGGGAAGGGAGGCCGCGGGGAGCTGCTGCGCCTTCCCCGCAATCCCCTTAGCTTCCCCCAGTGCTCGATCAACGCCCCAATCTCCAGCCGATCCTCATTCCCTGGCCCCCAGCCCCTAGCCCCTAGCCCCCATCAATGTCGCAATCAAGAATCACCCAATCCGCCAAGGTCGGCTTCTGGGGCAAGCTCAAGCGGCTCGCCCTCACCGATGTCGGCGCCATGGTGCGGCGATTCAATGCCGCCGACGTGGAGGCGATGGAGCAGACGCTGCTCGAGGCCGACTTCGGCATCGCGTCGACGACCGAACTGGTGGACTTCATCCAGGACGAGGTCCGGCGTGGGCGGGTCAAGACCACGGAAGAGTTGCGCAACGCGATGGCGGGGCGAATCGCGGCGCTGCTCCGCTCGCCCGTCGAAGGCGCGGGGCTGGCCCGCGCCGCGGCGCCGCCGACGGTGATCCTGGTGGTCGGGGTCAACGGGGTGGGGAAGACCACCACTGTCGCGAAGCTGGCGCACCGGCTCCGGGGCGAGGGCCGCTCCGTGCTCCTGGCGGCGGCGGACACCTGGCGCGCCGGCGCGGTGGCGCAGCTCGAAACCTGGGCCGAGCGGCTGGGGATTCCCTGCGTCTCCGGCAAGCAGGGGGGGGACCCCGCCGCAGTGGCGTTCGACGCCCTCGAGGCGGCCACCAGCCGGGGGGTGGACACCGTGCTGATCGACACCGCGGGGCGGCTGCACACCCAGGACGGCCTGATGGACGAACTCCGCAAGGTCGTCCGGGTCATTGCCAGGCGCATCCCCGGGGCCCCGCACGAGACCCTCCTGGTGCTCGACGGCACGGTTGGCCAGAACGCCCTCCAGCAGGGACGCGCCTTTGGCGAGGCGGTCACCCCGACCGGCCTGATCGTCACCAAGCTGGACGGCACCGCTCGCGGTGGGGCGGTCGTGGCGCTGCGCCGCGAGCTCGACCTCCCGATCCGCTTCGTGGGACTGGGGGAAGGGATCGAGGACCTCCGGCCCTTCCATGCGGAACAGTTTGCGGGGGAGCTCCTGGCTGGGTGAGAGGTAAGAGGTGAGAGGTAAGAGGGAACAGGGCTGCCATGTTCCGCCATCTTCTTTCTCCTCACTTGCCTCTACGCTCCCCCGCCTCATGCTGCTTGCCGTACCCACGTCCCACTCACCTTCACGTCCTACCTCTTACCTCTCACCTCTTACCTCTTACCTCTTACCTCTTACCTCTTACCCCTTACCTTCCCGCATGCCCCCCCTCCGTCCCGACACCCGGATCCAATTCCTCAAGGGAGTCGGGGAGCGTCGCGCCGAGGCACTGGCTCGGCTCGGCATCCAGACGGCGCGCGACCTGCTGTGGCACCTCCCGCACCGCTACATCGACGCCTCCACCGTCACGCCGCTGGCCCGGGTCCGGGTCGGCGACGATGTCGCCTGCCTGGGCAAGGTCATCAGCAAGGGGATCCTGCCGACCCGCAAGGGGCTGCGGATCTTTCACGCGGTGCTGCGGGACGGGAGCGGCGTCCTGGAGTGCGCCTGGCCGGGGCAGCCGTTCCTCGACCGCTCGATCCGGGTCGGCCAGACGCTGCTCGTGGCGGGGCCGATCCGGTTCTACCACGGCCGCCAGATGGCGCCGCGCGAGTTCCTCGTCCTCGGCGAGGAGGCGGGCGACCCGAACCCGATCGACCAGGGTGTGGTACTGCCGGTCTACCCCGCCACCGAGGGGTTGAGCCACAAGGTGATCCGCGGGCTGATCGACCGGCACCTGGACGAGCTGCTCCCACTGGCACCGGAGGTGCTCCCGGCCGAGATCCGGTCCGAGTTCGACCTGCCCGACCTCCCCACCGCATTCCGCTCGGTGCACCGGCCCGCCACCACGGCCCAGGCGGAGCAGGGGCGCCGCCGGCTGGCGCTGGACGAGCTCTTCGACCTCCAGCTCATGCTGGCGCGGGCCCGCCACCTCGCCCGGCGGGGGCGGTCGGGGATCCGCTTCGCGGTCAAGCGCGACTTGACGACCCGGCTCAAGCAGGCGCTTCCCTGGGAACTGACGGCCGACCAGCGGAAGGCGCTGGTCGAGATCACTGCCGACATGACTTCCAACGAACGGATGCATCGCCTCCTGATGGGCGATGTCGGCACCGGCAAGACGGTGGTGGCACTCTTTGCCATGCTGCTGGCGATGGAGAATGGCTACCAGGCGGCGCTGATGGCGCCGACCGAACTGCTGGCCGAGCAGCATCTTGCCACGCTGACGAAGCTGCTGGCGCCGCTGGGCGTCGTCCCGGAGCTCCTGGTTGGCCGGCTCACCGCGGCGGACAAGAAGGCGGTGCGCGGCCGGCTGGCGTCGGGGGAGAGCATGCTGGTCGTGGGCACCCATGCGGTGCAGGTCGAGGGGACCGCGTTCCACCGGCTCGGCCTGGTCGTGATCGACGAGCAGCACCGCTTCGGGGTGGAGCAGCGGGCGGCGTTGATCGCCAAGGGGGAGGGGCCCGACGTGCTGCTGCTCACCGCCACGCCGATTCCGCGGTCGCTGGCGCTGACCCGCTTCGGCGACCTCGACATGTCGGTGCTGCGGGCGCGTCCACCGGGGCGGGGCACGGTGCGCACCGGGATCCGTGGGCCGTCGCAGCATGAACAGGTGTGGGCGTTCGTGGCGGAGGAGGTCGACGCCGGCCGACAGGCCTACGTGGTCCTGCCGGTGATCGAGGAGTCGGAGAAGACCGACCTCCGGGCGGCCACCACGATGTTCGACGAGCTGCAGGTCCGCTGGCCGAAGCGGGCGATCGGCCTGGTGCATGGGCGGCTCAAGGCCGAGGAACGGGACGGGGTGATGCGGGAGTTCCGGGAGGGCCGGATCGACATCCTGGTGGCAACCACCGTGATCGAGGTGGGGATCGACGTCCCCAATGCCACCGTAATGGTGATCGCACACCCGGAGCGGTTCGGGCTGGCCCAGCTCCACCAGCTTCGTGGCCGGATCGGCCGTGGGGAAGCGGGCGGCACCTGCATCTTGCTCTCCGATGGCGCCGTGCCATCACGGCTGCGGAAGTTTGCGGCCACCACGGATGGCTTCAAGATCGCGGAACTTGACCTGGCCGAGCGGAACTACGGTGACTTGATCGGGCAGCGGCAGAGTGGCGGGGAGGAACTCCGGGTGGCTCGGCTGCCGGACGATACCGATCTGCTGGAGGTGTCGCGACGGATGGCGCAGGAGGTCCTTGCGGCAGACCCCGCCCTCGACCGTCCCGCCAACCGGCCGCTCCGCGAGCGGGCGGTGGCGCGGTATCCGCGGGCGGATATCCTGTTCCGGGTGGGGTAGCGGAGAATCCGCAGATTGCGCAGACGCAGCAGATTGGCCCCGAGGCGGGTTGGGCGATGTGCCCGGGTTGTCGATCGCAGGGATGAGCCACGGATTTTGCGGATTTACACGGATTGGCCACTACCTTGGCACCCATCGGCGTTTCGCGCAGATCCCAGTTGTTTCTTGTGGTCTTCATTCCCGATCGGGCCCCGAGTCCTCGGGCGGCCCTTGACCCGGGTCTTGAGCAAACATGCTGTTCACAACAAACACGGTGACCTCTCCACCGCTCCCATCCAACCATGGCCATCGACCACTCCGTGTAAGTTCATGAAATCCGTGGCTCGTGTTTGGCCGTCCGCCTGGACACCGCCGCAACACCCTTGATAGGGACCAATCTGCGTCATCTGCGGATTCCCCAGCCCCGGCGCGCCGGTGTTAGGATTCGAACCCGGACGACCGGCGTGCCCGAACGGTCGCGCACTGCCCAGCCGCAAGGAGCCCCATATGACGACCTCTCCCGTGGTTCTTCGTGCCGTCGCCACCGCCATCCTGATCGGCGGGTTTGCGCCCATCGCCTCCGGGCAGGGCGCCACGCCGCTTCCGGCTGGGCAGACGAACGAGCCGTTCCCCGAGCCGATCGTGGCGAACGAGGGTGTCCTTACCGTCCCGGTCCGTGAGTTCGCGACCCTTCCCGACATCTCCGGCGTCACCGCCCGCGCCATGACCCTGGTCGATGAGCCCACCAGCGGGCGTCTCTTCGTGAGCGACATGCACGGCCTGCTGTACGTGCTCCGTCCCGACGGTGGTGCGCCATCGCTCTATCTCGACCTGCGGGATCCCCGCTGGGGGGTGGCGGTCAACGCCCAGGGACGCGAACGGGGCCTCCAGAGCATCGCACTCCACCCGCAGTTCGCCCAGGCGGGGGCGCCTGGATTCGGCCGGTTCTACACCTACACCGACGTCGCCCTCGGGACCGCTGACCCGGATTTCACGACCCCGGGTGCCAGCCCGACCCATGACACCGTCCTGCTCGAGTGGCGGGCCCGCACCCCGGGTGCCGCCGCCTACGACGGTGATGCCCCGCGCGTGCTGCTCCGGTGGCGGCAGCCGTTCGCCAACCACAACGGGGGTGCGCTCGCGTTCAACCCCACCGCCCGGGCCGGCGGTGCGGATTTCGGGTTGCTCTACGTCGGTGTCGCCGATGGCGGCAGCGGTGGCGATCCGATGGGGCTCGCCCAGAACCTGGGATCCGCCTTCGGCAAGATCCTTCGCATCGATCCCCTCGGCACCGATGGTCGCCACGGTGCCTATGGCATTCCCGCCGCGAATCCGTTCCGGGCCACCGCGGGGGCGCTGCCGGAGATCTATGCCTACGGGGTGCGCAACTCCCAGCGGTTCTCCTGGGACGCGCGGAATGGCGCGATGTACATGAGCGACATCGGGCAGAACATCGTCGAAGAGGTCAGCCCCGTCACCGCCGGCGCGAACCTCGGTTGGAATACCTGGGAAGGAAGTTTCCGCTTCATCAGCCGGCAGGCGGTGAGCAGCGAGTCCACCCGGAGTGATCCGCAGGTCACCTACCCGATCGTCGAGTGGGACCAGCGCGACCCAGTCCTCCTGCCCAACGGCTCGTCGGCGTCGGTGGGGCTGGTGGTCTACCGGAGCACCGCGATCCCCGAGCTCGCCAACCGGATCGTCTTCAGCGACATGCCCAGTGGGGCGGTGTTCCACGTGAGCGCCGACACCCCGCCGGCCGGCGGGCAAGCGGCGATTCGATTGGTGCACTTCGCCACCGCGCCGGGCGCGCCTGGTCGGCCGATATTGGAGATCATCCAGGAGAAGAACCGTGCCCAGGGGAAGACGCCGGCGTCGCGCGCCGACCTGCGGTTCGACCTGACGACGTCGGGCCGGATCTTTCTCCTCAACAAGGCCGATGGGGTCATCCGGGTGCTGGGGCGATAGGACCGGATGGGGGAATCCGCAGGATCGTGCGGAGCGTGCGAGGCGGCGGCGGGCTCCCGGTCGCGGCGAGGATGCGAAGGGGAATCCACAGATTCCGGTCTGCCACGCCCCGAGCCCCATGTGAGGGCATGAGACGCACCGCGGAAGCTGCGGATTCCGGCAGCGGTCTGCTGCCCTACTCCCAGAACGCGTCCCACTGGTGTTCGTGGTGGATATAGTCCGTCCCCTCAATGATCTTCCCGTTCGCGATCCTCACCACCAGGCACAATTCCACGTCGAGTGCCCGGCCCTCGCGCTCGGCCTTGAGACGGTCGATGAACACCCCGCCCGAGTCGTTCGCCATCATCCCCACCGGCTCCACCCGGAAGGTCCCCGCGGTGAGCTCCATCATCTTGCCAAAGAACCCGAAGACCTCTGCCTGGCCGGCGTACGTGCCGGCCAGGGTGCTCCGGCCCGGCACCCGCCAGACGATGTCCGGCGCGAAGACCTCCGACAGGGTGGCCATGTGGCCGGTCCCGAACGCGTCCAGGGTGCGGCGCATGAGCGCCAGGTGTGCAGATTGGCTCACGGCAGTGACTCCTTCCTGTGGGGGGGACGCTCCGGGGCCCAGCCGGTACAGGGCGGTTCTCCCAGTCTAATGCACCGGGAAGCCTTCGGCACCCCTCCGGGGTGCGCTACCTGACCAGGTCATAGTTCAGCACCGTCGCTCCCGAGCTGAGTTCCTTCCGACTCACCAGCTTGAGGCCGATGGGCCGGGAGAGCCCTTCGAAGAGCCGGGGCCCATGGCCGGCAATCCGGGGATGCACCAGGATTTCGTACTCGTCAATCAGCCCGAGCTCGGCCAGGGCCAGCGGCAGGGTCACGCCGCCGGTGAGGATGCCGCGGCCGGGCTGGGCCTTGAGCGCCTGCACGGCGGGCCCCAGCTCGCCCCGCAGCAACTCGGCGTTCCAGGTCACTGCCGGCAGGGTGCTGGAGACGACGTACTTGCGGCCGACGTGGATGGTCTTGGCGAAGTCCATCATGTACTCCTCCATCCAGTCGGCCCGGACCCCCGACTCGGCCGGCGCCCGCCAGGCGTCCTCCATCATCTGGTAGGTGACCCGGCCGAAGAGGAAGGCGTCGGCCCATTCCAGGGTGCGGGCGGCGTGCCGATGCAGCGCCTCGTCGGGGACGATGGCATTGTGGTGGACGCAACCGTCGAGGGTGACGTTGATGGAGTAGCGGAGGGGGCGCATGGGGCCTGGGCTCGGAGGTGGAGAGATGGGACGCGTCGGCGGGAAAGGTGCTACCGATGTTTCGATGGCCTGTGACTTCCGAGCCGATCCAATAGCCGCCGACCGCGACTCCGCATGGCGGGGGTGCCGGTCTCCGTCAGGTGCCTCAGTCTTCGCACGACCCGGGGACGAAGGGACGGCGCCTGGTCCGACAGCTCGGCCATGGCCTGCATGGCGAATGTCTTGACGATCGAACTGGGCGACGCAAGATAGCGGTCCAGGATCGCCAGCGCCCTGGCGCGCTCCCGGGCGGTCAACTCCAATCGCGGGAGCATCTGGGCGACATGCCACTGGACTTCCTGCTGGTGATGGGCCGCCAGCGCCCCGAGGAGGGCCCGCTTGAACGGTCGCAGGAGATCGGGACGAGTGACGCTGACCTTCTCGGCGGCATCGGCGCACCGCATGGCCACTACGGGGTCCTCGACCATGATGCCCTCGAAGAGCTCCCCGAACAGCGTGGGATCCGCGAGCACCGCGGCCACCACCTCGGGGACGCGCCCGATCGACCGCCGGTCGCCACCGCGGAGGATGGCGAAGAGGTTCAGCTTGCCAGGCGCCCCCCTCATCTCCCGTGAGTTCAGGTTGCCTCCTTCACCGAGGCAACGAGGTATCTGCACTCGCCCCAGACGGGATCCCTGAAGTCACGGCACGGCCGGAACCCCGCCTTATCGAAGCACCGCAAGGCCGCGTGGTTGGTTATTGAGGTACCCAGCCCTGCCATGGTGATCCCCGGCTCGCCTTCGAGCCGGGTCAGCAGCCGCGCGAGGGCGCGTGACCCGATGCCCTGCCCCAGCAGGGGGACCTCCCCAATGAGAATGTCGATGTCCACCAGTCCACGGGGAAGGTCGCTCAGGCCCGCCGCCTCAAACTCGTCCCGGGGTGGTGCGTGCCAGCAGAGGTAGCCCACCGGAACCCCGTCCGCGACGATCAGGGCATGCGATTCCGGTGCACACTCACGGGCGTGCTCCAGCGCGTGCGCCGGATCACCCCACCACGCCGTGATGTGAGGCCGGGCAAACCACCGGGCAAGGGTGGTGGCATGCAGGTCCAGGTCGACCGGGGCGAGGGTAATCGACGCCATCGCAACCTGGGTCCCGCTCGAGGCCGGGAGAGAGACCATGCCTGGGGGGCGGTTACCCTGCTCGGCGGTCCACCAGGCGTCGGGAGCGGCGGGTGCCGGCTGGTTCGGTCCAAGGTTGGTGGGATCGATCTTCGCTGAGATGAAGTTCTCCGACGGCACCGGGTCGCCGGCCAGGCGCCGGAGCATGGCGAGCTGGCCGGCGTGGGTCATGGCGTCGGCGAGGGGGCCCTGCAGGAGCTGCGCGTCGGTGATCCGGCACTCGAGGGCTGGGTCCGCCAGGTCCGCGCCGAGCAGGGCGAGCTGCTCGTGGAATCGGGCGACTTCCGCCTCGAAGGTGGGGAGTGCCTCGGGGCGGTAGCTGCCGCCGTGGAACTGGGTCCGGGCATAGCCCATGAGGCCGGCCATGTGCCAGAGCAGTTCCCGCGGGGAGCGCGAGGTCGGGGCAAGCCGGATCTCGGCGAATCCTGCCGGTGCGCCGCGCAGGGCCTTCTGGGTCCGGTAGGCCAGGGCGGCGAGGAAGTGGCGGAGCAGGCGGCGGGATTCGGTCATGGAGGGGAAGGTAACGGGGGGCGGATGGTCCCAACGTCGGAGCTGGACCGGGGCGTCAGGCAATCCCGGGTGAGGTGGCGCCGGGAGTGCGAACCCAGCCCCAGGTGCGCGGCTGGCCTCCCCCTGAGCTACCATTCTCCAGCCGGGGCTTCTCCCCGGCCTCCCCCGCACCCGCTCCCCCGATCGGAGGGACCACCACCCGATGCCCATTCCTCCCCCGGCCCTCCAAGGGCTCGCAGTCGCCCTTGTGCTCATGGGGCTCGTCTGGGTCGGGAGTCTTGCCACCCGGGACGCCTCGCTGGTCGATCGGTTCTGGGGTGCAGGCTTCGTCGTCCTGTCCTGGTGGTACTTCCTCCAGGGCCCGGCCGGGGCAGGGCACTGGCTCCCCCGGCTCTCCCTGACCCTCGTGACGATCTGGGGACTCCGCCTCTCCCTCCATATCACCTGGCGCAACTGGGGCCACGGCGAGGACCCCCGCTACGCCGCCATGCGCCAGGCCGGCGGGCCGCGGTGGCACCTGCAGTCGCTGTTCACGGTGTTCGGCCTGCAGGGGATGCTGCTCTGGGTCATCGCCACCCCCCTGTACGTAGCGGTCACCAGTGACCGGACGCCATCCCTGCCGCTGGTGGCGCTGGGGGTGACCTGCTGGCTGGTGGGGTTCGCCTTCGAGGCCGGCGGCGACTGGCAGCTGGCCCGCTTCAAGGCCAACCCCGCCCACCGCGGCCAGGTGCTGGACACCGGGTTCTGGCGCTACACACGCCACCCCAACTACTTCGGCGACTCGGCGTGCTGGTGGGGGTTCTACCTGCTGGCCGCCGCAGTCGGCGGCTGGTGGACGATCTTCGCCCCCGTCCTGATGACGGTGCTGCTGGTCCGGGTCTCGGGGGTGGCGCTGCTCGAGAAGTCGCTGGTCAATGCCAAGCCCGCCTACCGGGAGTACATCCGCCGCACGAACGCCTTCATCCCCGGGCCCCGGCGGCCCTGACCGCCACCCCATCCGTCGCCGCCGCCGATCTGGCCCCGGCGCCCCGGCCACCGTAGCTTCGGGGGAGCCAGGGGGAGGCACCGGATGGCCCGACGCATGTGGCAGGTGTGTCTGATCGTGGCAGGCATCGGGCTGGGTGCGGCCCAGCCGCCCGAGGCGCTCGCTCAGGCCCGGGTCCACGGCATCGTCCGCGACAGCGCCGGCGCCACCCCGCTGTCCCTCGTGGATGTCATCGTAGACGGCACCCGCCTCTCCGCCCGTACCGATGCCGCCGGCCGCTACTCGCTCGACCTCCCACTCGGCGCCCAGCTGATTCGCTTCCGGCGGGCCGGCTATCATCCCGCCGAACGCGCCCTGACCCTCACCACCGCCAACCTGGTTCGCCTCGACCTGGCGCTGCAGTCCCAGGCGGTGCAGCTCGACTCGGTGCGGGTCGACGCCCCGGCCCCCCCGCGGAGCTGGCCCCCGGGAATGGCCGACCGGATCAAGGAGGGGTTCGGCCGCTTCGTGACCGACAGCACCCTCCGCCGGTTCGAGCACACCAACCTGGCGATGGCGGTGGAGTTCAACGTCACCGGCGTCCGGTTCAAGCGGGTCAACGGCCGCAATGTCGCCATCTCCGCCAGGGGGCCGCGGATGAAGGAGGCTGCTGGCGGCAGGATGGGTGCAGCCGACTGCCACATGTCAATCTGGCTCGATGGCTTGCTCCTGTCGGTCCCCAGCCAGGGGCCGGTGGACTTCGACCGGTTCGCGGTCGTCTCGATCGAGGCCGTCGAGGTCTTCACGCCAGCCCAGGTGCCGGCGCAGTATCGAGGCGGGAGCGCAGGCTGCGGGGTGATCCTGCTGTGGACCAGGACCCAGCGACGGTAGCAGGTCCCCTGCCTCCCCCCGTACCCGGTAAACTTCCTCCCGGCGGACCAGCGCCTTCATCCCCTGGCCACCCCGGGATTGAGCAGCGAGTCGGCCCGTCGCGGCCCCGCCATCCACATCATCAGCGGCATCGCCACCAGCCACGACACCGCCAGACTGGCGGTTGCCATCCAGCCGTCGGGATGCAGTGCCACCGCTCCCATCCCGGCGCCGGCGTGGAACGATAGCGGCCCCGCCACCGCCCCCATCACCGCCGCCAGCAGGTATCGCCCCTGCAGGAAGCGGACGCAATATCGGAGGGTTGTCCCCAGCTGGGCCCACATGAGGACAATCCACGGGGGACAGAGCCAGCCGACCAGGTGGCCCCCGTCAAAGGTCAGGATGCCGGCCCACATCTGCATGCTGTCCACCGCCAGGCCCAGCAGCGCGCAGGACACGACCAGCCGGGCCTCGCTCCGCCACTCGGGCACCAAACGCAGGTGGATGCCGATCAGCGCCAGCAGCAGCGGGACACCGCCCCACGGCCGGCCGGCGGCGGCCAGCGTCACCGCCCCGAACCAGCCGATCTTGTAGAGGATCAGGTTGATGGCCAGCGCCTTCAGGTCCCGCAACGTTGACCCCCCTCCGGGCTGCCGCTAGACTCCTGCCAGTTCACGCCCCATTCCGGCACGCCGCAATCTAAGCCCCAGAAGCCCCATGACTTCAGTCCAGATTCGAGACCTTGGCCGCCACGTCGGCCAGCCCGTCACCGTCCGGGGCTGGGTGGTCACCACGCGGTCCAGCGGCAAGATCGCCTTCCTGGTCGCCCGCGATGGCTCGGGCACGGTCCAGGCGGTCTTTCCCCGCAACGAGGTGGGCGAGGAGGTCTGGGAGCGGTTCCAGGCGCTGACCCAGGAGGCATCGGTCGCGGTGACCGGCGTGGTGCGCGCCGATGCCCGCTCGCCCGGCGGCCACGAGCTGACCGCCACCGGGCTCGAGATCCTGGGCCCCAGCCCGGACTATCCGATCAGCCCGAAGGAGCATGGCACCACCTTCCTCTTCGAGCACCGCCACCTCTGGCTCCGGAGCCGCAAGCAGGTGGCGGTGGCCCGGGTCCGCGCCGAGGTGATGCAGGCGATCCATGATTTCTATTACGAGCGCGGCTTCGTCCATGTCAGCACCCCGATCCTCACTGGCTCGATCGGCGAGGAGGCCGGTGAGCTCTTTGCCACCGACTACTTCGACCTCGGCAAGGCCTACCTGGCCCAGACCGGCCAGCTCTACGTGGAAGCGGCCGCCGCCGCCCACGGCAAGGTCTACTGCTTCGGCCCGACGTTCCGGGCCGAGAAGAGCAAGACCCGGCGGCACCTGACCGAGTTCTGGATGGTGGAACCGGAAGTGGCGTTCAACGACTCCAACGCCAACATGCAGCTGCAGGAGGAGTTCGTCTCCTACCTGGTGGCCCGCGCCCTCGAGCGGCGCGCCGAGGAGCTCAAGGAGCTGGAGCGCGACACGGGGCCGCTGGAGCGGGTGACCGGGCCATTCCCGCGGATCTCCTACACCGCCGCCGTGGAGAAGTTGCGCGGGCTGGGAAGCGACATCCAGTGGGGCAAGGACCTGGGCGGCGATGACGAAACGCTGTTGGCCAGGGAGTACGATCGGCCGATCTTCGTCTACAACTATCCCAAGGCGGTCAAGGCGTTCTACATGAAGGAGAACCCCGACGACCCCCGGACGGTGCTCAACAACGACTGCCTGGCCCCCGAGGGCTACGGCGAGATCATCGGCGGCTCGCAGCGCGAGGACGACCACGACCGGCTGCTGGAACGCATCAAGGAGCAGGAGCTCGACCCGGCGTCCTACGGCTGGTACCTCGACCTGCGGAAGTACGGGACCTTCGTCCACTCCGGGTTCGGACTGGGCGTGGAACGCACCGTGGCCTGGATCTGCGGGATTCCGCACATCCGCGAGGCCATCGCATTCCCAAGGCAGATTCACCGACTGTATCCGTAGGCGGGGAGAAGCGAGAAGGGAGAAGTGGAGAGGTAAGAGGTAAGATGTAAGAGGTAAGAGGAAGTCAGGGGGGCTCGGAGAGGGATCCACGGCAGATAATCAAGGCAGGGGAAGGGGCACCGTGGCGGGAATCCTGAGGATGCTCGGAATCGGTCGCGGGCGCGCCTACCAGGAGAAGCTGGCCGGCTCCCTCGAGGAGCGCTGCGCCCAGATTGCGCAGGCGATCCCCCCGGCCGCCGGCAGCGTGCTCGACATCGGCTGCAACCTCGGCGACCTGACCGCCTGGTGCGCCCGCCGCGGGCTCTGGTCGGTCGGGCTCGACAGCGCACCGGAACTCATCGCCGACGCCCGTCGCCGCCACCGTGACACCCCGAACTGCACCTTCATGCTCCAGAAGCTGGAACCTGCCGACATCGGCCGGTTGCCGGTCTTCGATGTGGTCCTCCTCCTCAGCGTGCACCACCACTGGCTCATGGCCCACGGCCCCGACGTGGCCGGCACCATGCTCCGGACCCTGGCCAGCCGCACCGGCCAGGTCCTGATCTTCGAGGGCGCCGCCCGCAACATCCGCTACGGCAAGTACCCGCCGGGCTTCGTGGACAACGACGAGGCCAGCGTCACCGGCTATCTCGAGGGATACCTCCGGCAGCACGTCGGAGACTGCTTTGCCCGGATCGAACCACTCGGCAAGACCCGCTGCGTGGGCGAACGGGAGCCGTGGCGGTGGGCGTGGGCGCTGTGGAAGTGAGAAGGGAGAAGGGAGAAGGGAGAAGGGAAGAGGTAAGAGGTAAGAGGTGAGAGGTGAGAGGTGAGAGGTGAGAGGTGAGAGGAAAAAGCGAGAAGGGAGAAGCGAGGAGGGAGAAGCGAGAAGAGAAAGGCCTTCCAAGGGTGAGCGGAGCCGCCGAAACCCGGCACCCTGCACCCGTCACCCCTATCCCAGCGCGTCCATCGCCTCCCGAACCCGCTCAGCCGCCTCCCGGACCTGTCCGCCGGTGGAGACGCGGACGATCTTCCGCATTTTCCCAGCGGATGCCAGGATCTGCTCGAACAGCTGGTCGCCCCGCCGCCAGGGATCGCCTTCCACTCCCGATTCCGACAGGACGCGATTGACCTTCCCCTTGGCGCGCTTCAGCCCCAGGCGCTTGAGCCGGGTGGCGGGGGCCACTTCGAGGACCAGGACCGGGTGGGGTTGGTCGAGGAGGGCGGCCCAGGGGCCATCCACCAGGGCGGGATGGAGGAAGCACGACCGCCAGAGGTGGTGGATGATCCCTTCCTCCAGGATCTGGGTCACCCCGGGCCGGTCGCGGAGGGTGCGCTGCCCCAGCGCGCGGAGCCAGAGCCGGGGCCACGCCGGCCAGCCCGACGTCAGCCGGAGCCCCTCCCAGCGGATCGCCTCGCGCAGCGTCGGGACCGGGTGGTGCATGATCCCCAGCCAGTGCGGCGCCAGCAGCTGCGAGGTGATGCCGACATCCTGCTCCGCCAGCAACCGGGCGATGGTGCTCTTGCCGCTCCCGGGCAATCCTGCCAGCTCGACGATCATCCGACCTTGCCGTTCGCCCGCTCCTGTGCCTTGGCCTCGTCCCAGAGCGGGTCGAGCACGTCCAGCCCCGCGGTGTGCAGGTCCACCCCGCGTTCCGCCGCCAGCGCCTCGACCGTGGCAAACCGCTTCCGGAACCGCTGGTTGGTCCGGTCGAGGGCGTGGCCCGGTGCCACGCCGGCCTTCCGGGCCAGGTTGACCACCGCGAAGAGCAGGTCGCCGAGTTCGTCGGTGAGCTGTGCATGGTTCTTCCTGGCCCCGGCGGTGCCGGGCGGGTGGGTCGAGAGTTCCGCCTCGACCTCGTCGAGTTCCTCCCGCACCTTGGCCAGCGGGCCGGACCAGTCGTCCCAGTCGAACCCGACCGAGGCGGCCCGCTCCTGGAGCCGGAATGCCATCAGGAGGTCGGGCAGGGTGGGGGGGAGACCGTCGAGGGTCCCCCGGGCTGGCCGCTCCGCCTGCTTGAGGGCCTCCCAGCCGGCTCCCGGTCCCAGGTCGAAGAGGTGGGGATGCCGCCGCTGCATCTTGGCGACGAGGTCATCGGCGGCGTCGTCGGCGGTGAATTCCCCCAGCTCCTCGGCCAGCACCAGCTGCCAGGCCAGGTGCAGCAGCAGGTCGGCCACTTCCTCGCGAATGGCGGTGGGGTCGCCCTGGCCCAGGGCGTGGTCGAGCTCGAGCACTTCCTCGACCAGGTAGGGGCGCAGTGTCGTGCGGGTCTGGACCCGGTCCCAGGCGCAGCGGGCCCGGAGATCCGAGACCATCGCCATGGCGCGCGCAAGCGCTGATTTTTCTTGCATTTACCCTCCGTTGCGCGTATTCTACGCCCCGCCGTGACCAAGTCAATTGCGGCCGGGCGAACCCGGGCCTGGGTAGACATCGATCTCGACGCGCTGGCGCGCAATGCGCGGCGCTTCCAGGCGCACATGCCGCGCCCGCTGCTGCCGATGGTGAAGGCCGATGGCTACGGCCTCGGCGCCGAGGCGGTGGCCCATGCGCTCGAGCCGCTGGGTCCTTGGGGATACGGGATCGCGACGGTCGAGGAGGGGGCCACCCTTCGCCGCGCCGGGATCGCCCGGCCGATCCTGCTCTTCACCCCCCTGTACCCCCAGATCCTGCACGCCTGCCTGACCTGGGGACTCCGCCCCTCGATCGGCGACCCCGACATGCTGGCGATGTGGCTCGAGCACGGCGGAGGCGCATTCCACGTCGCGGTGGACACCGGCATGGGGCGGAGTGGTGTCCCCTGGCACGACACCGAGACCTGGGCCCGGCTCCGGCCGATGCTGGCTTCCCAGTCGGCGTTCGAGGGGATCTACTCGCACCTGCACAGCGCCGGTGAGGACGCCGCGGCCTCGGCCCTGCAGGCCACGCGATTCCAGGAGGTCCTGTCCTCGCTGCCCGTACGCCCGGCGCTGGTCCATCTGGCCAACAGCGCCGCCGAGTCGGAGTTCGCCATGGACCTGGTTCGCCCGGGAATCCAGCTCTACGGTGGGCGGGTGCCGGGGGTGGAGGGGGAGCCGGTGGCCCGGCTCCAGGCCCGGGTCGTGTCGGTCCGGCGGGTCCGGCCCGGCCACACCGTGAGCTATGGTGCCACCTGGCGTGCGGAGCGTGCCACCACCATTGCCACCCTCGCGATCGGCTACGCCGACGGGGTGCACCGGGCCCTGTCGGGGGTGGGACGGGTCGAGCTGCGCGATACGGTTTGCCCCATTGCCGGCCGGGTGACGATGGACCTGACGATGGTCGACGCCGGCGACCTGCCGGTCGCCGTGGGCGATGTGGCAACCCTCTTCGGCGGGCTGGTGACGCTGGAGGAGCAGGCCGCGCTGGCCGGGACCATACCCTATGAACTCCTGACCGCCCTCGGGCCCCGGCTCCCGCGGCTCTATCGGAGGACTGCATGAACCAGCACTTTGCCTCGCTCGTCGTGGGACTCGCCTCGCAGGCGGAGTCTGCGCTCCAGGGAAACCTGCCGCCCGGGATGGAGCAGCTGCCCCCGGCCGAGTTGCGGCGGATCGCCCAGTCGATGATCGACACCCTCGGCATGCTCGAGGAGAAGACCGCCGGCAGGCTGGAGGCCGATGAGCAGCGCCTGCTCACGGAGGCGCTCACCACCCTGCGGTTCCGATTCGTCCAGACCGGCGGCGCGGGGACCTGATGCGCCGGGCGGCGTTGATCGTCCTCGACGGCATGGGGGTGGGGCCCGCACCCGACACCGATGCCTACGGCGACACCGGCAGCAACTCGCTCGGCAATGTCTCCCGGGCGGTGGGCGCCCTCCACCTCCCCAACCTCCAGGCGCTCGGGCTTGGCAACATCCTCCCCCTCTCGGGGATGCCACCGGTGGCGGCGCCCTCCGCCGCGTGGGGGACGGCCCAGCCGGCTGCGGCCGGCAAGGACTCCACCACCGGGCACTGGGAGCTCTGCGGCCTGGTGATCCGCGACCCGTTTCCGACCTATCCCCAGGGCTTTCCCGCGGACCTGCTCGACGCGTTCGCCCAGCGGACCGGGCGGGGGGTGCTCTGCAACCGCGCCGGCAGCGGCACCGCGGTGCTCGACGAGTTCGGCGCGAGGCACCTGGCCACCGGGGACTGGATCGTCTATACCAGCGCCGACAGCGTCTTCCAGGTGGCAGCCCACGAGTCGGTGGTGCCGGTGGACGAGCTCTACCGGGCCTGCGCCATCGCGCGTGAGCTCTGCACCGGGGTGCATGCAGTTTCCCGGGTCATTGCCCGGCCATTCGAGGGGAAGCCCGGCGCGTGGCGCCGCACCGCTCGCCGCAAGGACTTGAGCCTCGCCCCGCCGGGGCCGACCCTGCTGGACCGGCTGGCGGAGGCGAAGATCCCGGTCGAGGGTGTGGGAAAGGTGGACGACCTCTTCGCGGGGCGGGGGATCACCAGCACCCATACCGCCACCAACGCGGCGGCCTACCACCTGATCGAGGCGGCGATGGCCCGGATGCCGGAGGGGCTCCTCCTGGCCAACGTGATCGAGTTCGACCAGAGTTGGGGCCACCGCAACGACGTCGCCGGCTACCTCGCCGGACTGCAGGAGCTCGACCGGGCGATTCCTTCCCTCCTGGCGGGCGCGCAACCCGAAGATCTGGTTATCTTTACCGCGGATCACGGGAACGACCCGACCACCCCGTCCACCGATCATTCGCGGGAGGTCGTGCCGGTGCTCGTGTATGGCCCGAGGGTCCGAGCCGTCTCCATTGGGATCCGCACCTCGTTTGCCGATGTCGGGCAGACGGTGGCCGAGTTTCTTGGCGTGCCCGCCCTCGCGGCGGGCACGTCCTTCCTGAATGAGGTCTGGATTGGGTGATTCACTGATCGCGGCGGCGCAGGCGGCCCAGGCGAATGCCTACGCTCCCTACTCCTCGTTCCGGGTGGGCGCCGCACTCGAGGCGACCGGGGGCGCAGTGTTCACCGGCTGCAACGTCGAAAGCGCCTCGTACGGCCTGACCATCTGCGCCGAGCGTTCCGCCGTGGCCCAGGCGGTGGGGCAGGGGGCCCGGAGCTTCCAGCGGCTGGTGGTGGTCTCGGACAGCGAGCCGCCGGCCTCACCGTGCGGGGCCTGCCGGCAGGTGCTGGCGGAGTTCGGGCTCGATCTCGTGGTCGAGGCGGTCGGTCCCCACAGCCGGCGAACCTGGACGCTGGGCGAGCTCCTCCCCGACGCGTTTACCCGGGAGCGCCTGGCATGAGGCCCCGCCACTGGCTCCTCGCCGGGCTGCTGGTCGCGGCCGGGTGCAAGGAACAGCTCTCGGTCCCGACCGACTGCGCGGTGGAGTGCTCCACCGGGATGATCATCCGCGACACCGTGATCGACGCGAAGCTGCTCGGTGATTCTACCTTCACCGGCTACGTCGGGCACAACGACGCCCCCAGCCTGTTGCTCTCCAACGACTCGGCGCTGGGAATCGTCCACGCGGTCATCAGCTTCGACGTGACCCCGGACTCGCTGGAGTTCGGCGGCACCAAGTTCTCGGTCGTCCGGGATTCCGTGAAGATCCTGGTGGCCATCGGGACCCGCGACACCTCGGTCCACAATCCCCGGCTGCTCTTCTACCGGCTGCCGATCCGGACCGACTCGACCGCGAGCTATGCCGACGTCGAGTCCTACTTCACCCCTGACCGGCTGCTGGACAGCCTGGTCGTGGGCGACTCGATCACGTCCGGCGAGGTCCCGCTCCTCTTCGCCGGCGACGACCTGGCCAAGGTGGCCATTCCCGCCGCCGACAGCGGGCGGGTCTCCCTCGGGATCAAGCTGCACGCGGATGCGCCGACCGCCATGCGGATCGGGAGCCGGCTCACCAGCGGCTTCGCGCCCGGCTACGTGACCTACGGCCAGGGCGACGAGAACACCCCGGAGTTGATCCAGGTCCAGTTCGATCCGGAGCCACTCTACAACGGCATCGTGCGTGGCCCCGGGGTGCCGACGCCCCCTGGCAACGACCTGCTGGTGGTGGGCGGGATCCCGTCGTCGCGCTCCATCATCCGGTTCGAGCTGCCGGAAACGATCCGCAGCCAGGGAAACCTGCTCCGGGCCACCCTCCTCCTGACGCCCGACGAGGCGATCAAGGGGTGGTCATTCGAGCCGACCGGCCTGGAGATCCGCCCGGTCGTGGCGGACCTCGGATTCCGCTCGCCGCCGTCGTCGGTGGCGATCGGCGGGGAGCTGCTGACTCCGCTCTCCGCCGACGTGGTCGAGGTGGAGGTCGCCTCGATCGTCAGCCTCTGGCTCCAGAGCCCCCTGATCGTCCAGATGTTCTATGTCTCGGTGACCACCGAAGGGGCGGCCTTCTCCGAGCCACGGTTCCGCAGCACCCGATCCGCCTCCGGCGGGCCGAAGCTGCGCCTGACCTATGTTCTCCCCGGCCGTCCGGAGGCACCCTAAGTGGCCCGCGCACCGCTCCGGCTCCTCGCCGCCCTCGGCTTCTCCGTCGCGCTGGCCGGCGTCGCCGAGGCCCAGTCTTCGCAGTTCGGGTCCCGGGGCCTCGGCCTGCCGGCCCGGCCCTGGTCCGCCCACAGCCTCGGCATGGGCGGCGCGCTCTCGTTGTTCGATACCGAGTCGAGCCTCAGTCCCGCCTCGATCGCCGGACTGGCCTCGCTGCAGTCGGTCGGATCGGCCACCAGCAACTGGCGTGACAGCCAGAACGACACCGGAAGCGGGTTCGGCCGGGACACCCGGATCGGGATCATCCAGGCCGCCGGGCCGGTCCACGTCACCGAAACCGGCCTGGTCCGGTTCAACGCCAGCATCAGTGTCTCCTCATACCTGGACCGCAACTTCGGGCTCGCCTCCTCCGACTCGATCACCCTGCGCGACGAACGGTTCCTGGTCCGTGATACCCTCCTCAGCCAGGGCGGCCTCTCGGACGTCCGGATCGCCGCGTCGTGGAACTCCGGTGGCCGGGTCATCGTGGGCTTGGCCGGCCACCTGATCACCGGGGCGGCGCGCGTCTACACCTCGCGCACCATCGACTCCGATCTCTACAGCCTGGTGCGCGAGGTCCGTGAGGTCTCCTACCTGGGCTACGGGGTCTCGAGCGGGCTCACCTTCCGGGTGTCCGACCGGATCGCGGTCGGGGGGATGGCGCGCATCGACGCCCCGGCCCGGGTCGAGCGCGACACCACCGACCTCGGGACGGTGGAGTTCCCGGTCACGCTGGCCTTCGGCGCCCGTGCCACCGTGCACCCCCGGTTGTTGCTCGCGGGTCACGTCCTGCACCGGGGTTGGTCCACGGCAGATGCCGACCTCAAGGACCTGGGGGGGCTCGGGTCCCGGAACAGCCTCGAGCTGGCCGGCGGCCTGGAGTGGGCCCGGAGCGGGAGCGACGTGACCCGCTGGCCGCTCCGGCTCGGCTTCCATCGGTCCACCCTGCCATTCCCGCTCGAGGCGGGCGGCCAGGGCCGCGAGGTCGGACTCTCGCTCGGCACCGGGGTGCGGCTGGGCAGCGGGGGCCGGGGGGGCTTCGACTTCGCCGCGCAGCAGGTCTGGCGCTCCGAGGGGACGCAGTGGCGGGAGCAGGCGTTCATGCTCACCGTCGGCATCTCCATCCGCCAGTAGCCCGCGGGGACCGGCATTGTGAAACAGGTCTACCTCGAGACGTACGGCTGCCAGATGAACGTGGCCGACAGCGAGTTGATGCTCGGGGTGCTCCAGGCCGACGGCTACACCCGCACCGAGGATCCCGCCACCGCCGACCTGATGCTGGTCAACACCTGCGCGGTCCGGGACAACGCGGAGCAGCGCGTGATCGGCCGGATGGGCGAGCTCCAGCGCTTCAAGCGACCCGGCACCGTCCTCGGCGTGGTCGGCTGCATGGCGCAGCGGCTCGGGCCCCAGCTTCTCGAGTCGGTGCCCCGGGTGGACCTCGTCGTCGGGCCCGACGCCTATCGCAACCTCCCCGAGCTGGTCCGGCATGCCCACGGCGGCGGCCGCCTCTCCGACACCGAATTCCGCAGCTGGGAGCACTACGAGGACGTGCCCCCGGTGCGCACCCCCTCCGCGTCCGCCTTCGTCACGGTCCAGCGGGGCTGCGATTATCGGTGCACATTCTGCATCGTTCCGACTACCCGCGGTCCCGAGCGGAGTCGCAAGTTGGAGGACGTGGTGCGCGAGGTGACGCACCTCGCCGCGCAGGGCACCACCGAGGTGACCCTGCTCGGCCAGACCGTCAACTCCTGGGACGATGGGACCCATGGCTTTGCCGACCTGCTCCGCGCCGTGGGCGCGGTCGACGGAATCCGGCGGGTGCGCTTCACCAGCCCGTACCCGACCGACTTCACCGATCCGGTCATCGCCGCAATGGCCGAGACGCCGGCCGTCTGCCATCATGTCCACCTGCCGGTGCAGAGCGGGTCGAATGCGGTGCTGCGCCGGATGCTCCGGCGCTACACCCGCGAGGAATACCTCGCGGTCGTGGCCCGGCTCCGCGCCGCGATGCCCGGGATCACCTTCTCCACCGACATCATCGTCGGGTTCCCCGGCGAGACCGAGGCGCAGTTCGCGGAGACCCTCTCGCTCGTGCCCGAGGCCGGGTTCGACGACGCCTACATGTTCCGCTATTCGGTCCGCGAGGGCACCCCAGCGGTCCGGCTCAAGGACCATGTCGACGAGACGGTGGCCGCGGAGCGCCTGGAACGGCTCATCGCGGTGGTCCGGCAGCAGGCGCGGAGCCGCAACGTCCAGCGGGTGGGGACCCGGCACGAGGTGCTGGTCGAGCGCCCGGCCCGGCGCGGAGAGCTCCTCCTGGGCCGGACCCGCACCAACCACATGGTCCTCCTGGACCTGCCCGTCGAGTCGATCGGCAGCTATCAGCAGGTGCGGCTCACCGGCACGACGGGATCCACGTTCACGGCGGAACTCGATATCCCCCGATTGGCGGTCCTGTGATCCAGAACCAGGTCGAGCACCACGTCGTCCAGGCGTACCAGGCGCTCCGCGCCAGGGTACCAGAATTCTGCGGCTGCGCGACTTGCGAGGCCGACGTCCTCGTCTACGCCCTCAACCGGCTCCCGGCGCGCTACGTGGCCAGCCGCAAGGGGACGGTGATCACCGAACTCGCCCTCGATGGCAACCAGATGCGGGCCCGGATCGAGGTCCTGGTACTCGAGGGGCTGCGGCAGGTGGCCAGCAACCGTCGCTGCGAGGGCAAGGGGACCGCCACGCCGGGCTGAGCCGGGGTGGGGCTTGAGTCCCCGGGCTCCCCAATGGATGGTGGCGGTTCTCGGGGCCGGTCTGGTGACCGGCCTCGCGCCGTTTTCGGGTACGGCCGTCGTTCCTGGTCTCCTGCTCGCGGTCGCGCTGGCCACCCGGCGCGCTCCCGCGGTGATCCTGCTCGCGGCCACGGCCACCGGGGTGGTGCTCGGCCTCCAGGCGCGACAACGCGACGCCTCGAGTTGCCCGGCACGGCTGCCGGCCGGCGAGGTGGGGCTCGTTGTCCGCCTCGTCGAGCCGGTGCTCGAGGGCTCGGCCCGGGGCCAGCCGATCCGGGCCGGGTGCCACGGGCTGGTGCGACTCCGGATGCCGCAGGGTGCCGACGCCCGCGTCGGCAGTGCGCTCCAGCTCACGGGCCGATGGATCCCGCGGGCGGGGCGGATGCGCCCCGCGGACGGCGTCCTGGTCGTGCGGCAGCTCGAGGTGCATCCCGGACGCGCCACCGCGAGCGAGCGACTGCGGGCATCGGTGTCCTCCACCAGCGCACGACTCTTCGGGCCACGCGCCGGGGTCGTCGATGCACTGATCCTCGGCCGGCGCGAGGGCATGGACCTGGGACTCCGCGAGGCCTTCGCCCAGGCGGGGCTGGTCCACCTGCTGGCGATCAGCGGTTTCCATGTCGGGCTGCTGGCCTCGTGGGTCATCCTGCTCGGGCAGGCCGTCGGGCTCCGGCGGGGCCGGGCCTGGGTGCTCGGGGCCGTGGTGGCCACCGGGTATGTGGCGCTGCTGGGCTGGCCGGCGCCGGCGACTCGCGCCGCCTGGCTCACCGTGCTCGCAGCCCTCGGATTCGCGCGGCAGCGGGCGGTCGATCGCTCTGCCCTGTTGGCCACCGCCTGCCTCGGGGTGGTCGTGGTCGATCCCTGGGCGGTTTCCAACCTCGGGGCGTGGCTCAGTGTCGCGTCCATCGCCGGCCTCTCCAGCGCCACCCGCTGGAGCGACCGGGCGCTGGGCTCCCGCTGGGGCTGGCGGATGCTCGCGGCCTCGGTCGGTTCGACCCTTGCCACGGCGCCGCTCACCGCGGCGGTTCTGGGTGCCGTCGCGCCGATCGGCATCGTGCTCAATTTCGCGGCGATCCCGCTCGCGGCCCTGGCGGTGCCGGGGGTGCTGTTCGCACTGGTGACCGGACCGTTCCTGCCGGAGCTGGGGGCCACGGTGGCAGCGGGCGCGGGGCTGGCGCTGGCGGCGCTCGAGGCGCTGGCCCGCTTCGGCAGCCGGGTGCCCGGTGGTCACCTCGTGATGGAGCCAAGTTGGGTGGCGGCGCTGCCGTGGGGCGTGGCGGCGGTCCTCGGGTGGTGGGGCATCTCAGGCGGGACGACCGCATATGTGGCGCTGCGACGGTGGGGTGGGGCCACCGCCCTCGCCATGTGGCTCCTCGCCGCATGGGTGGGATGGTCCGGTGCTGCTGACGACGACGGGGCGCTGACATTACATTTTCTCGACGTGGGGCAGGGCGATGCGACGGCGATTCGCACCCCCCGGGGACGCTGGGTCCTCATCGATGCCGGTCCCGCCGACGAACGCACCGACGCCGGGCGGCGCGTCGTGGCCCCCTTCCTGCTCCGCCAGAGGGCCCGATCGCTGGACGTGGCCGTGGTGA
Source organism: Gemmatimonadales bacterium (assembly GCA_048499805.1). GTDB lineage: Bacteria > Gemmatimonadota > Gemmatimonadetes > Gemmatimonadales > GWC2-71-9 > JAWXBA01. The sequence continues at coordinate 426,733 of JASNZF010000002.1, forward strand.
GCCATGCCCACGCCGACCACCTCGGCGGCCTCCCTGCGGTGCTGGAGCGCCTTCCCACCGCCCTGGTGCTCGAGCCGGGGGTACAGGCCCCGGAGCCCGGCTATCGCGCCTTCCTGGACTGGGTGGCCGCCCATGGGCAGCCGTGGCGCGTGGTGCGGCGGGGGGATCGCTTCGTCCTGGATGGGGTCGAGTTCACCTTCCTCCATCCTGACACCACCTGGAGCGGCTGGGGGCTCGACCTGAACGAGAACTCCGCCGTGCTCCGGGTCCGGTGGGGTGGGTTCAGCGCACTCCTCACTGGGGACGCGGGGTTCCCGGCCGAGTCGCTGCTCGCCGGCCGGGTGGGCCGGGTGGACCTCCTCAAGGTGGGCCACCACGGTTCCCGGGGCTCCACGGGCGAGACCTTCCTGTCCGAGCTGGCGCCGATGGCGGCAGTGATCAGCGCAGGGCGGGGCAACCGGCACGGACATCCCGCACCGCCGGCGCTGGACCGGCTGGGCGCGGCCGGGGTCCGGATCTTCCGGACCGACCGGGACGGCGCCGTCCGGGTGACGGTGCGAGCCACGACCATGACGATCCGCGGCGCCGGTGGCGCCGGGACCTTTTCCCTTCGGCCCTGAGGGCGTGCCGTGCTGAACAACACCTCCATCATCACGATCGAGCGGTTCATCCTCGAGCAGGAGCGGAACTTCCCCGAGGCGACCGGGGAGCTCACCAACCTCCTCTACGACATCGCCCTTGGCACCAAGATCGTCGCGGCGGCGATCCGCCGGGCGGGACTGGTGAACATCCTCGGCTCGGCCGGGGCCACCAATGTCCAGGGCGAGGAACAGCAGAAGCTCGATGTCTTCGCGAACGAGACCCTGAAGAGCGCCATGACCCACACCGGGCGGGTCTGCGTGATGGCCTCGGAGGAGGACGAGGAGATCATCTCGATCCCGGCCGAATACCGGGCCGGGAAGTACGCCGTGCTGTTCGACCCGCTGGACGGCTCCTCCAACATCGATGTCAACGGCGCGGTCGGCACGATCTTCAGCATCTACCGGCGGGTCTCGCCGGAGGGCGACGGGACCCTGGACGACGTGTTGCAGCGGGGCTCCGAGCAGGTGGCGGCCGGCTACGTGATGTACGGCTCGAGCGTCATGCTGGTCTATACCGCGGGGAACGGGGTGCATGGCTTCACACTCGATCCGACCTTCGGCGAGTTCGTCCTGTCGCACCCCGCCATCCGGATGCCGCCCCGGGGCAAGTACTACAGCGTCAACGAGAGCAACTTCGCCCGCTGGAGCAAGGGGGTGCAGCGGGCGGTGCGCGGCTTCCACGGCGACTTCCCCGAACTGATCCCGGGCAAGGTCAGCCGCTACATCGGCTCGCTGGTGGCCGACTTCCACCGCAACCTGATCGCCGGTGGGATCTTCCTCTATCCCGGGGATGCGAAGAACACGGGGGGCAAGCTGCGACTCTCCTACGAGGCGGCGCCGATGGCGTTCATCGCCGAGCAGGCCGGTGGCGCCGCCACCGACGGGACCCGCCGGATCCTCGACATCGCGCCGAGCGAGCTCCACCAGCGCATTCCGCTGGTGATCGGCTGCGCGGAGGATGTGGCGTTTGTGGCCCGGATGATCGCCGAGACGCCGTCGTGAACGATCCCCGTCCCTACCCGGGCCGCCTGCCGGTGCGGCCGGTGGTCACGGCAGCCGACGTCGAGCTGGCCGATCCCGGGATCCCGGGGCGCTGGCCCTACCTGCGCGGCGTGCAGGCGAGCATGTACACCGGCCGACTCTGGACGATGCGCCAGTATGCCGGGTTCGGCACCGCGGAGGACACCAACGCCCGCTTTCACGCCCTCCTCGAGGCCGGCCAGACGGGGCTCTCCACCGCCTTCGACCTGCCCACCCAGATGGGCTTCGACTCCGACCATCCGATGGCGGAGGGCGAGGTCGGCCGGGTCGGGGTCGCGATCGACACCGTCGACGACCTCGCGGTCCTGTTCCGCGGCATCCCGCTCGACCGGGTCAGCACCTCGATGACGATCAACGCCACCGCGGCGATCCTGCTGGCGATGTACATCGTGGTGGGCGAGGAACAGGGGGTGGCGCCGGCGCAGCTCTCCGGCACGATCCAGAACGACATCCTCAAGGAGTACATCGCCCGGGGCACCTACATCTTCCCGGCCGAACCGTCGCTGCGGCTGGTGGCGGATGTCTTCCGCCACGTGGCCGGCGCGGGCATGAACTTCAATCCGATCTCCATCAGCGGCTACCACATGCGCGAGGCCGGCGCGACCGCGGTGCAGGAGGTCGGGTTCACCCTCGCCAATGCCGCCGAATACGTGGACCGGGCGCTGGCCGCCGGCCTGACCATCGAGTCCTTCGGGCCCCGCCTCTCGTTCTTCTTCGCGGCCCACAACGACCTCTTCGAGGAAGCGGCCAAGTTCCGGGCCGCCCGGCGGCTCTGGGCCACCCTGGCCCGCGAGCGCTGGGGCGCCGACGACGCCACCTGCCGGCTCCGGTTCCACACCCAGACCGGTGGGGTCACCCTCCAGGCCAGCCAGCCGCAGAACAACATCGTGCGGGTCACCGTGCAGGCGCTCGCCGCGGTGCTCGGCGGGACCCAATCGCTCCACACCAATGCCTTCGACGAGGCCCTCGCCCTCCCGACCGAGGAGAGCGCCACCCTGGCGCTGCGGACCCAGCAGGTGCTGGCGCACGAAAGCGGCGTCACGCGCACCGTCGACCCGCTGGCCGGGAGCTGGCATGTCGAGGACCTGACCAACCGGATCGAGGCCGGCGCCCGCGCGCTGATCGACGAGATCACCGGCATGGGCGGGGCGGCACGGGCGATCGAGAAGGGCTTCATCCAGGAGGCGATCGCTGCCAGCGCCTGGTCGCTGCAGCAGGCCCAGGAGGCCGGCGAGATGGTGGTCGTCGGGGTCAACGCCTTCCAGGACGATGCCCCGCCCCCCACCCTCGAGATCCCCGACTATGGTGCGCTCGCCGCCCGTCAGCGAGCCACCCTGGTCGCCGCACGTGCCGCCCGGGATGGCAATCGCGTGAGCACCACCCTCGACGCCCTGCGTATGGCAGCCGACGGCACCGGGGAGTTGATGCCGGCCATTCTCGATGCCGTCCGGGCCCGGGCCTCCCTCGGCGAGATCAGCGACACCTTGCGGGCGGCCTGGGGCACGTATCGTGGCTGAGGCCGGGATCGTGCTGCACGACGTCGAGGTGCCCCGCACCGCGCGGGTGGCGGTCCTGGGCCACCCCCCTGGCGCCGAAACCTGGCTTGCCCTCCACGGCTACGGGCAACTGGCGGGACGGTTCCTCGCGAGCTTCGCGGGGGCGGAGCGGCCCGGTCGCGCGATCGTCGCGCCCGAGGCACTGTCGCGGTTCTACACCTCGCGGGAGCCCTCACGGGTCGGCGCCACCTGGATGACGCGGGAGGCCCGCGAAACCGAGATCACCGATTACCTCCGCTACCTGGATCTGGTGGTGGACCGATTCGCCCCGCCGGCCGGCGCCATTCAGGTCCACGGCTTTTCGCAGGGCACCGCCACCGCCACGCGGTGGCTGGAGCACACCGCTCGACACGTGGACCGGATCGTCCTGTGGGGAGGAGGGATCGCGCCCGAGGTGGACCTGGCCGCCGTGCGGGAGCGGCGTCCCGGGCTGGAGTGGCACATCTGCATCGGCGACGAGGACGAGTTCATCACCGAGGAAGCGGTCGCGGCGGAGTCCTCCCGGCTGGAGGAGGCGGGCATCGCCTTCATGCTGCACCGCCACCCGGGAGGCCACCGGATCGATCCGGCCATGCTGACGGAGCTGTCGGCACCAGTTTCCGGCGGCTGAGTCGGGGGGGGGCGGGGGGCCGACCCGCAGGGTTCAGTCGGTCTTCTTCCGGTAGAGCCCATCGAACGCCACCGTCCAGGTGGCGCCGCCGTCCGAGGTTGTCTCCCAGAGCTGGCGCACCGAACCGTCGGGGTTCGGGGTGAAGAGGAGACGGTGCTCGACCGTCGTGCCGTTCGGGCCGGGCACGATGCTCCGGTAGTGGAGCGTCCCGGCGATGAACTTCCCGGTGAACCGCAGCACCCCGCCGGAATTGTCGACCCAGACCTGGTTCCACTCCCCGGTTCGACGGTCGAAGAAGTTGAAGCTTTGCCCCGTCGATCCCCCCTGTCCCACCCAGTGCTCGTGGAGGATGCAGCCGCTCTCCTCGAGGGTGATCCGGTTGGTCCCCGCCTGGTTGCCGCCGACGGTCACGTTCCAGTCGCCCACCCAGAAGTCGAAGGCGCGGTGGTCGGGGGTGTTGCAGGTCGGGCGTGCGGCTGGGGGGGGCGTCTGGGCGTTGGCGTCGGGCGGAAAGGCCAGGAGCGCCACCAGCAGGACGGCGCCGGCGGGCCCGGGTTGGACCGCGATTGTGGTGGGCATGTTCTCCCTACGGCAGCCCGGGAAGCAGGGTTTCCCTCCCCGGTAGAGGCATCGCGCTTGTCCCCTCTCTCCGGGTCCGCTAAGTTTCATGGCTGTCATAACTTAGGGGATTGATCCGGCCATGCCGACCTACGAGTACCGCTGCCCCGAGGGGCACGCCTTCGAGAAGTTCCAGAAGATGACCGACAAGCCGCGCGCCGCCTGCCCGACCTGCGGCAAGGCGGCCACCCGGCAGATCTCGGGCGGCGCCGGCCTGGTCTTCAAGGGCAGTGGCTTCTACATCACCGATTACGGCAAGGACGGGAAGGGACCGCGCAAGGAAGTGGCGGCCGAATCGTCGTCCACCCCCGCCACCGGCACCGACAAGAAGGCGAGTGCCGACTCGACTCCGGCCAAGACCCCGGCAGCCAAGCCCGCGAAGGCCACCGAGTGAGCGACCAGCTCCGGGCCGAGCTGGCGCGGATCGCCGGCGCCATGGGGGGCGAGGAGCTGCCCTTCGTGCTGGAGCGGCCCCGGGACACCGGCCACGGCGACCTGGCGACCAACCTGGCGCTGCTCTTGGCCAAGGTGCGGCGGGCCAACCCGCGGGCGGTCGCGCAGGAGGTGATCGCCGCGCTGGCGCTGCCCGAGGGCCTGGTCCGGAAGACCGAGGTGGCCGGCCCCGGCTTCATCAATTTCTGGCTGGCCGAGGATGCCCTGGCGGGGGCGCTGGTCGAGATCCTGACGCAGGCCGACCGCTACGGACGATCGGAGGTCGGCGCCGGGACGCGGGTCAACGTCGAGTTCGTCTCTGCCAACCCGACCGGGCCGCTCCATGTCGGCCACGGGCGTGGCGCGGCGCTGGGCGATGCCATTGCCGCGCTGCTCGAGTGGACCGGGCACGCAGTGACCCGCGAGTTCTACATCAACGACGCCGGGGTCCAGATCGACAAGCTCGCCGAGTCGCTGTGGGCCCGGGTCCAGCAGGCGGCAGGACGGGCGGCCGAGGTGCCGGAGGGCGGCTACCACGGGGACTACCTCCGCGAGGCGGCGGCCGAGGTGCTGGCCAGCGAACCGGAGGGGTTTGCCGACCTCGATCCAGCGGTGGGCGTGGCCCGCTGCCGGGAGCTGGGCCTCGCCATGCAGCGGAAGGAGCAGGACACCCTCCTGGCCGACTTCGGGGTCCACTTCGACCAGTGGACCTCCGAGCAGGCGCTCTACGACACCGGTGCGGTGGACCGGGCGCTCCAGCTCCTGGCCGACCGCGGGCTGACGTTCGAGGAGGACGGCGCACTCTGGCTCCGCACCTCGGCGTTCGGCGACGACAAGGACCGGGTCCTCCGCAAGGGCGATGGCACCCTGACCTACCTCGTGCCCGACATCGCCTACCACATCGAGAAGCACGAGCGCGGCTTCACCCGGGCGATTGATGTCTGGGGTGCCGACCACCACGGCTACATCCCGCGGATGCGGTCGGTGCTCGCGGCACTCGGCTACGGCGACGACTGGTTCGAGGTGGCGCTGGTCCAGCTGGTGAAGGTGGTGCGGGGTGGGGAAGAGGTGAAGATGTCCAAGCGCTCGGGCCAGTTCGTGACCCTGCGCGAGCTGATGGACGATGTCGGCACCGACGCCGCCCGGTACTTCTTCCTGATGCGCCGGGGCGAGACCCCCTTCAGCTTCGATGTCGACCTCGCCCGCAAGCAGACCGACGAGAACCCCGTCTTCTATGTCCAGATGGCCCATGCCCGGGTCTGCGGGATCTTCCGGAATGCCGACCGGACCCTCGCGTCGGTGGGGATGGAGGCCGATCTCGGCGCCCTGGTCGCGAGCGACGACCACGACCTGCTCAAGAAGCTGACCGCCTTCCCCGAGGTGGTGGCCCGGGCCGCACGGGAGCGCGAGCCCCACCGGGTCACCGGGTACCTCGAGGAACTGGCCCAGCAGGTGCACGCCTGGTACCACAACTGTCGGGTCCTCGGCGAGCCGCCGGCGACCGAACATGCCCGCCTCGTCCTGGCCCGCGCCACCCGCCAGGTGCTGGCCAACGGCCTTTCCCTGCTGGGGCTCCAGGCCCCGGAACGGATGTGATCCCATGAGCTTGCTCGTCGTCGGGAGCGTGGCGCTCGACTCGATCTTCACCCCGTTCGGCGAGACCGCCGATGCCCTCGGGGGATCGGCCGTCTACTTCAGCGTCAGCGCCTCGCTGCTCTCCCCCGTGCAGGTGGTGGGCGTCATCGGCGACGACTACCCGACCGGGGAACTGGAGAAGCTCGGGCAGCGCGGGATCGACTGGAGCGGGGTGGAGCGGGTCGCGGGCGAGAGCTTTCGGTGGAAGGGGAAGTACTCCTACGATCTCCAGAGCCGCGAGACCCTCGAGACACGGCTCGGGGTCTTCGCCGACTTCCAGCCCAAGCTGCCGGCCGACTGGCGCAGCGCCGAGTTCGTCTTCCTCGGCAACATCGATCCGGTCCTGCAGCTCGGCGTCCTCGACCAGATCGCCCAGCCCCGGCTCGTGGTCTGCGACACCATGAACTACTGGATCCAGAGCCGCAAGCCGGAACTCCTGGACCTCCTGAAGCGGGTCGACATCCTGATGGTGAACGATTCCGAGGCCCGTGAGTTGACCGGGGACTGGAACATCCACCGGGCCGGGCGTTGGATCCTCGAGCACGGCCCCTCGCGGGTGGTCATCAAGCAGGGCGAATACGGTGCCCTGCTGATGGAGCCGGGCCGCACCTTCTGGGTGCCCGCCTTTCCGCTCGAGGAGGTGTTCGACCCGACCGGGGCCGGCGATGCCTTCGCCGGCGGGTTCATGGGCTACCTGGCGCGGATGGGCAACACCAGCCACGACCACCTGCGCCGCGCCATGGTCTACGGCGCCGCGATGGGGTCGTTCGCCGTCCGCGGGTTCGGGGTCAAGGGCTTCGACAACATCACCCATGCGCAGGTCCGCGACCGGGTGACCGCGTTCCAGGACCTGACCAACGTCCCCTTGGCGGAGCCGGTACCGTGAGCGGTCCCCGGTACGCCGAGGCCGGGGTCGACCTGGCGGGGGCGGAGGCCGCCAAGGCGCGGATCGGGGCGCTGGTGGCGGGCACCCGGACGCCGCTCTCGGTCGGGATGGTGGGCGCGTTCGGCGGGATGGTCCGGGTGCCCGAGGGCCTCCGGCGGCCGATCCTGGTGATGAGCACCGATGGGGTGGGCACCAAGGTGATGGTGGCGCGCGAGGCGGGACGCTGGGACACCGTGGGCGAAGACCTCGTCAACCACAGCGTCAACGACATCCTGGTGCACGCCGCCCGGCCGCTCGCCTTCCTGGACTACCTGGCTGGCGCCGGCCTCTCGATCGAGGTGACCACGGCGATCGTCGAGGGGGTGGCGCGCGGCTGCCGCGCCCATGCCATGTCCCTGGCCGGCGGCGAGACCGCCCAGATGCCGGGGCTCTACCGCGATGGGGACTTCGACCTCGCCGGGACGATCGTCGGCGTGGTGGAGGAGGACGAGGCGCTGCACGGCGACCGGGTGGTGGCCGGCGACATCCTGCTGGCCTATGCCTCCAGCGGCCTCCACACCAACGGCTACACCCTCGCGCGCCGGATCCTGTTCGATGAGCTCCGCCGGGAGCTCGGTGACCGGTTGGCCGAGACCGGGACCACCGTGGCCGACGCCCTTCTCGCGGTGCACCGGAGCTATCACGCCGCGATCATGCCGGTGGTGGGACGGCTCCACGCCCTGGCCCACATCACCGGCGGGGGAATCCCGGGCAACCTCTCCCGGGTGCTGCCCAGCGGCTGTGCCGCGATGGTCGAGCGTGCCAGCTGGACCTTCCCGCCGCTCTTTGCCCTGCTGCAGGAGGCGGGCAAGGTGGCGGAGGCCGAGATGCTCGAGGTCTTCAATTGCGGCGTGGGCATGATTGGCGCCCTGCCGGCCGGCGAGGTCGACGCGGTGCGCGCGGCGGCCACGACGGCGGGGGTCGAAACCTGGGTGATCGGTGAGGTGCGTGCCGGAGCCGGCGACGTGCGGGTGGCGTGAGCTGCCGGAACGCACGAACGTGGTGCTGACCGAGACCGGGGCGATGGCGCGCGCCATCGCGCTGGGCTGGAAGGGGTGGGGGCGCGTGGCCCCGAACCCGATGGTGGGGTGCGTGCTGGTGGCCAACGGGGAGTCGGTGGGCGAGGGGTGGCACGCGGAGTACGGGGGCTGGCACGCGGAGCAGATGGCACTGCAGGCGGCCGGCGCGCGCGCCCGCGGGGCGACCGCGGTGGTGTCCCTGGAGCCATGCGCCCACATGGGCCAGCAGCCGCCCTGCGCCGACGCGCTGGTGGCCGCAGGGGTGGAGCGGGTGGTGGTGGCGGTGGCCGACCCGAACCCGGCCGCCGCCGGCGGGGCCGCCCGGCTCCGGGCCGCGGGGATCCCCGTCGAGATCGGCCTCGGGGCCGAGGACGCCCGCTATCCGCTCGCCCCCTTCCTCCATCAGCATCGCGGCCTCCAGCGCCCATGGGTGGTCCTCAAGCTGGCGACTTCCCTCGACGGGAGGATCGCCGACTTCGCCGGGCGGTCCCGGTGGATCAGTGGCACTGAGGCGCGGGAGTGGGTCCACTGGCTCCGGGCCGGCGTCGACGCGATCGGGGTCGGGGGGGCAACCGTCGCCGCCGACGATCCGCAGCTCACGGTGCGCGGCCCACTGGTGCCCCGGGTGACGCCTCGTCGGGTGGTCTTTGCCGGCGGCGAGGGCGTGGCCGCCGATCGCCAGCTCCTCGTCACCGCCGCCGGGCAGCCGACGATCATCGTCGCCCGCCCGGGGGCCCCGGGGCGGGCGGCGTGGGAGCACGCCGGCGCACGGGTGGTCGAAGCCGCGGGGCTGGAGGACGGCCTGGCGCACCTGTGGCATGCCGGTTTGCGGACGCTGCTCGTGGAGGGTGGCGGGCGCCTGGCGGGAGCCCTGCTGGCAGCGGGGATGGTCGATCGCACCTGCTGGATCCAGGCGCCGCTCCTCCTCGGCGAGGCCGGTCGCCCCGCCGTGGCGGGTTGGGGGGCGCGGTCGCTCGCGGAGAGCGAGCGCTGGACCGTCACCGAGCGACGCGCGCTCGGCGCCGACACCCTCCTCGTCCTGGACCGGAACTGAGATGTTCACCGGACTCGTGACGGGGATCGGGACGCTGCGGCGCGTGGATCGCTCGGACCGTGGCCTCACCCTCGAGTGGACCTCCCCCTGGGACGATCTCGTGCCGGGGGAGAGCATTGCCGTGGACGGCGCCTGCCTGACGGTGGAGCAGGTGACCGACGGCGGCTTCACGGTGCACACGATCCAGACCACCCTGGATCGCACCCGGTTCGGGGCCATGGAGCCGGGGCACCGGGCCAACATGGAGCGGGCGCTTCGGGTCGGCGACCGGCTGGGGGGACACCTGGTCCAGGGGCATGTCGACGGCGTGGGGACGGTGCAGGAGGTCCGCCAGGAAGGGGACGCCCGGATTCTCGAGGTGGCGACGCCGCCGGCCCTGGTGCCGGTCTGCCTCCCGCTCGGATCGATCACCGTCGATGGGGTCAGTCTTACCATCCACGCCGTGCCGCGACCGGGGGCGATCCAGGTCTCGCTGATTCCGTTTACATTGCAGCACACCACCCTCGGTGACCGGCGCCCCGGCGACCGGGTACACCTGGAAGGGGATACCGTGGCGAAGTACCTGCAGGCGCTGGCGGTATCCAGGCCCCCGGCCTCGGCGGAATGAATGGGCATGCACAGCATCGATGACGCGATCGCCGCCCTGCGCAACGGGCGACCGATCATCGTGGCGGACGACGAGGATCGCGAGGGCGAGGGCGACCTGGTGGCGGCCGCCCAGCTGGCCACCCCCGAGACGATCAACTTCATGGCCCAGCACGGCCGCGGGCTGATCTGCCTGGCCCTGACCCCCGAGCGCTGCGACCAGCTCGGCCTGCCGCAGATGACCGAACGCAACACCGAGGAACTGGCCACGGCGTTCACGGTCAGCATCGACGCGGACCGTCGCTTCGGGGTGACCACCGGGATCAGCGCGGCCGACCGGGCCACCACGATCCAGGTGGCCCTCAACCCCTCCACCCAGCCGGCCGACCTCCGACGCCCCGGGCACATCTTCCCCCTGCGCGCCCGCCCTGGCGGCGTGCTCCAGCGCGTGGGCCACACCGAGGCCAGCGTCGACCTGGCCCGCCTGGCCGGGTTGATTCCCGCCGGGGTGATCTGCGAGATCCTCAATCCCGATGGCTCGATGGCCCGGCGCCCCGAGCTCGAGCGGATGGCCCGCGAGCACGACCTGGTCTTCGTGACGGTGGCCGACCTGGTCGCCACGCGGCTGCGTTCCGACCGCCTGGTGCACCGGGTGGCGGAGACGGTGCTGCCCACCGAGTTCGGCGAGTTCCGGATCATCGGCTATCGCAACGACGTGGACAGCGCCGAGCACGTGGCCCTCGTCATGGGCGAGGTGGCCGACCAGGCCGATGTCCTGGTGCGGATGCATTCCAAGTGTCTGACCGGCGATGTCTTCGGCTCCCACCGCTGCGACTGCGGCCCGCAGCTGCACGCCGCCATGCGCCAGATTGCCCAGGAGGGCCGGGGGGTGGTGGTCTACCTGGACCAGGAGGGGCGGGGGATCGGACTGCTCAACAAGCTTCGCGCCTACGCCCTCCAGGACTCCGGCGCCGACACGGTGCAGGCCAACCAGACCCTGGGGTTCGCGCCCGACCTGCGCAACTACGGCATCGGGGCCCAGATCCTGCGCGACCTCGGGTTGACCTCGATCCGGCTCATGACCAACAACCCGCGCAAGGTCGTTGGGCTCGATGCCTACGGCCTGGAGATCGTGGAGCGCGTGCCCGTGCTGACCGATGAGACCGATGCCAACCGCGGCTACCTCGCCACCAAGCGCGACAAGCTTGGCCATTTGCTGGCGCACTGACCCATGAACCTCTCCGCTCCCGAACCAGCCCGGGTCGACCGGCTGGTGATCCTCGTCAGCCAGTACCACGAACGAGTCACCGCGCGGCTCCTCGAGGGCGCCCGCGCGGCATGCCGGGACGCCGGGGTTCCCGAGGAGCGCGTGGACGTGGTCCAGGTGGCCGGGGCCTTCGAGCTGGGCGTGGCGGCGGCCGCGGCCGCGGTCAGCGATCGCTACGACGGCATCATCGCGCTGGGCGCGGTGATCCGCGGCGAGACGCCCCATTTCGAGTATGTCGCCGGGGAGACGGCCCGGGTGCTGGCCGAGGTGGCCGCCCGCGAGGTGATCCCAGTCGGGTTCGGCCTGCTGACCACCGACACCATGGAGCAGGCCGTCGAGCGCGCCGGGGGGAGTGCCGGCAACAAGGGCCGCGAGGCCGCCGAGGCGGTGCTCCAGGCGATCGCGGCGGTCCAATGGCTGCTGGCCGACGATGATTAAGTCCCAGTCCAAGAGCCGCGCCCGCGCCCTCCAGCTGCTGTATGCCTGGGAACTGATGGACCGCCCTGAGCCCAGCACTGTGATCTCGGCCCTGGCCCGGCTCACCGGACCGGAGCCGACGGTGCTCGACCTGGCCGAACGGTACCTGACGGGGGTCACCGAGGACCTGCCGCGCCTCGACGCACTGGCCGCCGCCGCCACCGATCACTGGCGGCTGGAACGGTTGGCGCTGGTGGACCGGAACATCCTCCGGATCGGTACCTGGGAGCTGCTGCAGCCCCATGTCCCCGCCGCGGGGGCCATCGACCAGGCGGTATGGCTGGCCCAGCGCTTCGGCGGTCCGCAGTCGCCCGGGTTCGTCAACGGCGTGCTGGACCGGGTGGCCCGCCAACTCGGCCGGTTGTGAGAATCCTCCTCGTCAACTGGCAGGACCGCCTCAATCCGCAGGCTGGGGGGGCGGAGATCCACCTCTTTGAGCTTTTCGGCCGCCTGGCGGCTCGGGGGCACCAGGTCCGGCTGGTCTGCTCGGGGTGGCCGGGGGCCCCTGCCACCGCCGAGGTGGACGGGATCGCCGTGCACCGGGTCGGCGGGCGCCACAGCTTCGCGCTGCGGGGGCGCGGGGCTGTCCGCAGGGCGCTCCGGGCCGAGGTGCCGGACGTGGTGGTCGAGGACATCAACAAGCTCCCGCTCTACCTGCCGACCCTCACCAACCGGCCGATGGCGGTGATCATCCCGCACCTTTTCGGGACGACCGCCTTCGAGGAGGCCTCCTGGCCCATGGCGGCGACGGTGGTGGCGGCGGAGCGGGCCATTCCCCGGGTCTATCGGCGGGCGGCCTTTCACGTCATCAGCGAGAGCACCCGCGATGACCTGATTGCGAGGGGGGTGGCGGCGTCGGCCATTACCGTGATCCACCCCGGGGTGGACAGCGTGGCGTACCGGCCCGATCCCTCCCTTGACCGGACCGACCCCCCCTCCTTCTTATACGTGGGGAGGCTGCGCCGCTACAAGGGGGTCGAGGTTGCCATTGCCGCGCTGGCGCTGGCGGTGGTGAGCCGCCCCGGGCTGCGGTTGCAGGTGGCCGGGACGGGCGAGGATCGCTCCCGGCTCGAGGGAATCGCCCGGGAGCTTGGGGTGGCGGACGCCGTGGAATTCCTCGGGTTCGTGGACGAGGCGACCAAGACCCGGCTGCTCCGCACCACCTGGGCCAACCTCTTTCCCTCGCCCAAGGAGGGGTGGGGGATCACGATCATGGAGGCGGCCGCCTGCGGGACGCCCTCGATCGCCTCCAACAGCCCCGGGCTCCGGGACTCGGTGGTTGATGGGGTGACCGGCGTCCTGGTGCCCCACGGCGACCCCCGGGCGCTGGCGGACCGGATGCTCGCGTTCGCCGCCAGTCCCGATCGGGTCGGGGTCCTCGGCAAGGCGGCGCGTGAGCACGCCCTGCGGCACAGCTGGGATGCCGCGGCCGACGCCACCGAGGCACACTTGCAGGAACTGGCCGGCGGGTAATCGCCGGTCCCACCATTCAGGGAGGAGGCTGGGTTGATGCGCACCACCATCACCACCCGTCATTGCGAAATCGCCGATGCGCTGCGGGACCGGGCGCAGCTGGTCATGGATCGGCTCGTGGCCCTGTCCGACCGGGCCGCGGAGCCAACGGTCATTTTCGATGTGGAGGCCGGGCTGCACCAGGTGGAGCTCCGCCTGCAGGCGGCCGGGGGGAAGGTCCTCGTGGCCACCGCCGAGGGTCCCGATCACCGCACGGCGCTGGACCGGGCGGAGGGGAAGCTCCGCCGCCAGCTGGTGCGGACGGTGTCCAAGACCCGGGCGCGACGACACAGCGGGTCTGCCCCCGCGTGACGATGCGCGCCCGCGATCTCCTCCAGCGGGGGGGGGAGGCGTTGCAGCTGGAGGCCCTGACGGGGGATGCCGGGTTGGATCGGGTGCTGCCCGACGCCGACCTGGCCTCCCCCGGCCTGGTCCTGGCCGGCTACACCGGCCGGTTCATGCCCGACCGGATCCATGTCCTTGGCGAGACCGAGATCACCTATCTCGCCTCCCTCGATGCCGACGCGCGCCAGCGATCGCTGGAGGCCTTCTTTAGCTATGACCTCCCGCTGGTGATCATCACCAAGGGACAGGCCCCGCCGGAAGCACTGGTCGCCCTGGCGGTCGAGCGGGGGGTGGCGGTCTTCGGGACCCGGCTCAAGACCGCCGAGTTCTACCGCAAGGTGAAGCCGATCGTGGAGGCCTCCTTTGCGCCACGGGCCACCCTGCACGGCAGCCTGGCCGATGTCTATGGGGTCGGGCTGCTGTTCGTCGGCCGCTCGGGGATCGGCAAGAGCGAGTGCGTCCTCGACCTGATCGAGCGGGGCCACCGCCTGGTGGCCGATGACGTCGTCCTGGTCTCGCGACGCGGCAGCGACGTGCTGATCGGGCAGGGGCACGAGCTCGCGGCGCACCACATGGAGATCCGTGGGATCGGGCTGATCGACATTCCGGCGCTGTTCGGGATCCGGTCGGTCCGGCAGCAGAAGCGGGTCGAGGTGGTGGTGAACCTGGAGGACTGGGACACCGCCAAGGAGGCTGACCGGACCGGGTTGGGGCGCCAGACCATGGACATCCTGGGGGTCCAGATTCCCAAGGTGATCGTCCCCCTCAACCCGGGCAAGAACCTCACGGTGATCTCCGAGGTCGTGGCGATGGCGCACCTGCTGCGGTTCTCGGGGATCGACGTCGCGCAGGCCTTCAACGAACGGTTGATCAAGCGGATGAAGGAGCAGCGCGGGATCCGCGAGTACCTCCAGGAAGACTTCGAGTGAGCACCCTGCTTCGGGGCGTCGTGGCGGCGCATGGCGAGGTGGCCGCCGGCCTGGTGCGGGCGGTCGAGGAGATCAGTGGCGTCCACGGGGCCCTGGTGCCGGTGTCCAACACCGACTGCGACCGGGGCGAGCTCGAGCGCCGGATCGCGGAGGCGATGGGCACCGGTCCCGGGGTGGTGTTCGTGGACATGCCGAGCGGGTCCTGCCTCTTCGCGGCGCTGCACGACCTCCGGGACTGGACCGGGGTGCGCGTGGTCACCGGCGTCAACCTGGCGATGCTGCTCGACTTCATCTTCCATCGCGAGCTCCCGGTCGACGCGGCGGTCGCCCGCGCCGTCGAGACCGGGGCGCGCTCGATCGTCGTCCGCTAGGATGCCGGTGGTCCTCGCCCGCATCGACGACCGGCTGGTGCACGGCCAGGTGGTGATCGGCTGGGGACGCCCGCTCGCCGTCGACCTGATCGCGCTGGTCGATGCCGAGGTGGCCGCCAGCGACTGGGAACAGGAGATCTACCGGATGGCCGTCCCCGACGGGATGGAGATCCTCTTTGTCGATCCCGCCGAGGCTGCGGCCCGGTTGCCGGCCTGGGACGCCAGCCAGTCGCGGGTCATGGTCCTCACCGGAACCATCGCGGCCATGGCCCAGCTCCAGGACGCCGCGCCCGAGGTGATCCGCACGGTGAACATCGGCGGGCTCCACCATCGCGCCGATCGTCGCGAGCGCCTGCCCTATGTCTACCTCTCGGATCCGGAGGTGGATGCGCTCCAGGAACTGGAACGCGCCGGCGCGGTCGTCTCCGCCCAGAACCTTCCCGGCAGTTCTCCAGTGCCGATGCGGGACCTGGCATGAGCGATCTCGCGCCGGCCGGCCTCCTCGCCCTGGCCGCCTGGGGAAGCCTGGTGGGCCTCGACCTGGCCAGCTGGCCCCAGTTGATGCTCTCGCGGCCGATTGTCGCCGGGGGCGTCGCCGGCCTGCTGCTCGGCGACCCCGTGGCCGGCCTGACCGTCGGCAGCCTCCTCGAGCTCTTTGCGCTCGATGTGCTGCCAATTGGCGCGACCCGATATCCGGATTTCGGGGTGGCCGCTCTGGCCGGCGTCGCCCTCGCTGCCGGTCACGACCCTTCCGCCATGCTGGGTCCGGCCACCGCCCTGGGCCTGGTCCTGGCGCTCGGCTCCAGGCCGGCGATCGAGGCGGTCCGGCGGGGGAACGCCCGGGCGGCGAGTCGGGCAGCGGACGCCCTCGCCGCCGGAGATGTCGGGACCGTGACCGCGGTGCACCTCGGGGGGATTCGCCGCGACCTCCTTCGCGCCCTGGCAACGACGATCGTGGGGGTCGCTGCCGCCCTCGCACTCCGCCCCCTCGGTGCGCCGCCCCCCGGGCTGGCCCTGCCGCTGCTGCTCGTGGCGGTGGCGGGAGGCCTCGCTGCCGCGGTGCGCGGCGCGATCCGCAGTACCTCCCAGGGGGGACGGATCGGCTGGGTGGTGGCGGGGGTGGCCGGCGGGATCCTGGTGGTCGCATGGGGTTGAGCCCGCGGACCCGGACCCTGCTGCGGCTCCTGGCCTTCCAGGGGTCCTGGAACTACGAGCGCATGCAGGGGATCGGGATGGCCTGGGCCTCGCTCCCCCTCCTCGAGGGCCTGGCCCGCAGTGAGCCGGCGCGCCACCGGGAGGCGGTCGGCCGGGCCTCGCATTTCTTCAACGCGAACCCGTTCCTCGCCGGCGCCGCGGTCGGTGCAGCCGCGCGGGAGGAACACGACGGTGCGCCGGGAGTCAGGGTGGAGCGACTCCGGGTGGCGCTGTGCGGCCCGCTGGGAGCCCTCGGCGACCAGCTGTTCTGGCTCGGCACCGTCCCGGGACTCGCGGCGGCCGGACTGATCGCGGTGGCCCTGGGTGCCGGCTGGTGGGCGCCCGTGCTGGTGGTGGTCCTCCACTCGGTCCTGCGGCTCGCGGTCGGAAGCTGGGCGCTCACCCTGGGACTCACCCATGGGACCGCGGTCGGCGGGGCGATCCAGTCCTCCTGGCTCCCGCAGGGGATCGAGTGGGGCGGCCGGATCGCCGCCGTGCTGCTTGGCCTTGCCATCCCTCTGGTGGCGGCCTTCCTGCTGGACTCGGCGCCGATCTCCCGGCGCTGGCTGGCCGTCGCGCTGGCGCTCGCGCTCTATCGGCTGTCGGGGCGCGTGGGCGGACGGCTCTCCCCGGTGGAACTCACCCTTGGGGCGATGGCCCTCGTCCTTCTCTGGCACTGGAGCACCACGTGACCGAGCGCGCCGTGACGATCGTGAATCCCCTCGGCCTCCATGCCCGGCCGGCGGCGCAGTTCGTAAGGATCGCGAGTTCCTTCCAGTCGCACGTCGAGCTGGAGAAGGACGGACTCGTCATCAACGGCAAGAGCATCATGGGCGTGATGATGCTGGCGGCCGAGCAGGGCGCCACCCTCCGGATCCGGGCCGAGGGACCGGACGCCGAAGCCGCCGTGGATGCCCTGGCCCGGCTCGTGGCCGACGGGTTCGGGGAGTCCTGATGCCCGCCCGGACGCTGCGGGGGATCGGCGTCTCGCCGGGGCTGGCGGTGGCGCCGGCCCTGGTGATCGAGAGCCGGTTCCCCGAGGTGCCCGACCGGTCGATTCCCGCCAGTGAGGTCGAGTCCGAGATCCGTCGGCTGCACTTCGCCATGGACGCGGTGGTGGACAGCCTCGCCGCCCTGCGGGAGCGGGTCCGCACCCGCGCCGGCGAGGAGGAGTCGCGGATCTTCGACGCCCAGATCCTGATGGTCCAGGATCCCGACTTCCTCGCGGCGGTCGAGCACCTCATCCGCCAGAACCTGCTGAGCGCCGAAACCGCCTTCGAGTTCAAGGCCCTGGAACTCCGGGTGGCCTGGTCCGGGGCAGGGAACCAGCGCCTCCGCGAGCGGCTCTCCGATCTCTCCGCGATCCAGATGCGGGTGCTTCGGCACCTTTCCGGCAGTGATGCCGAGGACGCCTGGGTCACCCAGACCCAGGAGAACGTGATCATCGTCGCCCGCGAGCTCTCCCCGGGGATGACGGTACAGTTGGACCGCGACCACGTGCTGGGGGTCATCAGCGAGGAGGGCACCCGGACCTCGCACGCGGCGATCCTGGCGCACTCCCTCGGCATCCCCGCCGTGATGGGTGCACCCGGCGCGATGGCCCGGATCGCCTCCGGCCAGGTGATTCTCCTGGACGGCCGGACGGGGACGGTCGTCATCGACCCGGAGGCGGTGGACCTGGAGGAAGCGCGGGCCCGGGCCACTCGGCGGCACCGCCTGGACCTGGAGTTGGAAACCCTCGGCGAGGCCCCTGCCACCACCCCGGACGGCGAGGCGGTCACCCTCCTCGGCAACGTCGACCTTCCCGAGGAGATCGAGGTGGCCGCGCGGTACGGCGCCCGGGGAGTTGGCCTGCTCCGTACCGAGTTCCTGATCACCGGCCGCGCCACCCTCCCATCGGAGGATGAGCAGGCCAGCTACTTTCGCCGGGTGGCCCAGGCCTTTCCCCGGCTGCCCGTCGTGATCCGCACCTTCGACCTCGGCGGCGACAAGTTCCCCGCCGCCTTCGAGGCACCGCAGGAGGCCAATCCCTTCCTGGGCTGGCGCTCGATCCGGGTCTGCCTCGACCAGCCGGACATCTTCCGGCCCCAGCTGCGGGCCATCCTCCGGACCGCCGTCCAGTACGACCTCCAGGTCATGCTGCCGCTGGTGACCCGGGTCGAGGAAGTGGTGCAGGCCCGCGCCCTGCTGGTCGAGGAGGCCGAGCGACTGGGCGCCGCCGGAGCGGCCGCCGCTGCCAGTGTGCCCGTCGGGGTGATGATCGAGACCCCGGCGGCGGTCCTCATGGCCGACCGACTGGCCGAGGTGTCGGACTTCTTCAGTGTCGGGACCAACGACCTGACCCAGTACACCCTGGCCGTCGATCGCGGCAATGCCCGCCTGGCCGACCGGTTCACTCCCCATGACCCCTCGGTGGTCCGGCAACTCCGCGAGGTGGTGCGCGTGGCCGGGGAGTCGGGGGTGCCGGTCAGCGTCTGCGGGGAGATGGCCTCCGACCCGCTGATGGCGGTGCTGCTGATCGGGCTGGGGTACCGGCAGCTGAGCGTGGCACCACCCACCCTCCTGCTGCTCCGCTGGCTGGTGCGCCAGGTGCCGCTGGCGGCCTGTCGCGAGGCCGCGGATGCCGCCCTCCAGGCCCGCGGCCCCGCCGAGGTTCGCGCCAGCCTGCGCAGCATCGCGGGGCGGTTCGTGGACCTCCGGATGCTCGACCCGGAGTGAGCGTTGCCCGGGGGCGCCCGCCCCCGCTACGTTGCACCGCGGTGCGACCCCGAGCCGGGTCGCGAGTCTTCCCACTCTTCCAGGAAGTTTCATGGCCAAGGCTGCACGGCACGTCTTCACCTCGGAATCGGTGACCGAGGGCCATCCCGACAAGGTCGCGGACCAGATCTCCGATGCCGTCCTCGACGCAATCCTGAGCCGGGACCCCGCCGCACGGGTCGCGTGCGAGACCCTCGTGACGACGGGCATGGCAGTCGTGGCCGGCGAGATCACGACCGCTACCTATGTACACATCCCGGACATCGTGCGCGAGACGATCCGGGAGATCGGTTACACCGACGCCGCCTTCGGCTTCGATTCGCAGACCTGCGCGGTCCTGAGCTCGATCGACCGGCAGTCACCGGACATTGCCCAGGGGGTGGACGACGGCGAGGGGAAGGCGCAGGGTGCCGGCGACCAGGGGATGATGTTCGGGTACGCCACCGACGAGACCCGGGAGCGGATGCCGCTGCCGATCATGCTGGCCCACCGCATGGCCGAACGCCTGGCCGCGGTGCGCAAGGGGACCCAGGGCCTCGATCCGATTCCCTGGCTGCGGCCCGATGGCAAGACCCAGGTGTCGGTGGAGTACGAGGGTGACCGCCCCGTGGCGGTGCGAACGGTGGTGGTCTCGACCCAGCACGCCGACCGGGTCGGCAGGCGGGAGCTCTCGCAGGCCACGATCCGCCAGGCGATGGTCGAGCACGTGGTGCGACCGGTCCTCGAGGCGGCCGGGCTCGAGCATGGCCGGACCCGGTTCCTCATCAACCCCACGGGACGCTTCGTGATCGGCGGGCCCCACGGCGATGCCGGCCTGACCGGGCGCAAGATCATCGTCGACACCTACGGCGGCATGGCCCGCCACGGCGGGGGCGCCTTCAGCGGCAAGGACCCCTCCAAGGTCGACCGCTCGGCGGCCTATGCCGCGCGCTGGGTCGCGCGCCACATCGTGGACGCCAAGCTCGCCCGCCGCTGCGAGGTCCAGCTCGCCTACGCCATCGGGGTGGCCGAGCCGGTCTCGATCATGGTGGACACCTTCGGCACCGGGACGCTGCCCGACGCGGCGGTGGAGCGGGCCGTTCGCGAGGTCTTCGACCTGACCCCCAGCGGGATCATCCGGGCCCTCGGGCTCAAGCGGCCCATCTATCGTCCGACCGCGTCCTACGGGCACTTCGGCCGGCGGCCGGCCACCGTCAAGGTCGCGGGCAAGACGGTGAACCTCTTCCCCTGGGAGCGGACCGAGCGGGTGGCCAAGCTCCAGCGCGCCGTCCGGTGATGGTGCGATGATCGCAGTGCGGGTGGCGCAGGTCGGCCTCGATCCCGCGAGCAACTCGCCGGTCGTGCTGCTCCGCGAGCAGGACGGCGACCGGGTCCTGCCGATCCTGGTCGGACCCGCCGAGGCCGGCGCGATCGCGATGGAATTGCAGGGGATCCGGCCCCAGCGGCCGATGACCCACGATCTGATCAAGCGGATGATCGTGGGGCTCGGCGGCGAGCTGCGCCGCGTCGTGATCGCGGAACTGCGCGAGAACACCTACTTCGCCGAGCTGGAGCTGGTCCGCGCCGGCGAGGTGATCCGGATCGACGCGCGGCCCTCCGACAGCATCGCCGTCGCGCTCCGGTTCCAGGCGCCAATCTACCTCGCCGACGAGCTGCTCGAGGGCCGGTCCCCGTCCCCCTCCGATCCGCCTCCCCCCGATGGTGCCGCCCTGCTGCGGTCCTATCTCGAGAACTTGGACCCCCAGGATCTTGGCCGCTTCCAGCCGTAGGCCGCTCGCGCTGCTCGTGCTGGCGGCTCTCGGGTCGCCGGTCGTCACCGTCGCTGCCCAGGTACCGACGACCGTGCTGGGCCGGGTGGTGCGATTTGCCGGCTCGGACACCCTCCCGATTCCCAGCGCCGGGGTCGTGCTCCACCGGATCAGCGACGCCGAGCAGGGCCCGATCGATTCGGTCGCCGCCGATGCCGGGGGGCGGTTCCAGTTCCGCTTCCGGGCCGACACCACGGCCCTCTACCTGCTCAGCGCCACCCACCACGGCATCAGCTACTTCAGTTCCCCGGTCGCGCGCGCCCCGGCGACCCGCACCGATGACATCCTCCTCATCGTCTCCGACACCAGCTCCACCGCGCCGGTGCACCTCGCGGCCCGCAGCCTGATCCTTGGCGCACCGGAGGCCTCGGGGGCGCGACCCGTCGTGGAGGTGCTCGAGTTCGCCAATCGCGGGCGCCAGACTCGCGTGTCGGCCGATTCCGTCGCGACGGTGGCGGTGGCCCTCGCCCGGGGTGGGGAGGGGTTCACCATCGAGGACTCGGATCTCTCTCCCAACGCCCTCCTGTTGCGCGGCGACTCCCTGCTGGTCTTCGCACCGATTGCGCCCGGGGCCCGGATGGTGGTGTTGCAGTATCGCCTCCCCGCGGGCACCCGGCGGCTCCAGTTGCCGGCCGGGATGGCCGTGGACACGATGCAGATCCTGCTCGAGCCGGGAGCGGTGGAGCTGACGGCCGAGCTTCCGGTTGCCGGTGAGGAAGTGCTCGAGGGGCGCACCTATCGACGCTGGATGGGGGCATGGCCCGCCGACAGCACCCTCACGATCCAGGTCACCGGGCTCACCTTCGGGCAGCGGCCCGCACTCATGGCGCTGGTGGGCGCCCTGATCCTCGCCGTGCTCGCGGGGGCCTGGTGGGTCCGGCGGCGTCGGCCCGCCCCGGCCACGGCCTCCGCCACGACCCGTGACCCTGCCGAGCTGATCGAGGCCATGGCTCGGCTGGATGCCCGGTATGCCGGGGGAGAGTCCCGGACCGAGACCCAGGAATGGCGCCGGTACGAGGCGGAACGTGCCCGGCTCAAGGCGGAACTCGATCGGGCGCTTGCACGATCGGGGCGGCGACCCTAACTTCGGCGCTGCTGGCACAATTGAAGGACACCGTCCGCGGACGCTCGGAAGCCGGTGAAAATCCGGCGCGGCCCCGCCACTGTAACGGGCGAAGCATCACCGCTCACACCGCCACTGGGAGGATCCCGGGAAGGCGAGCGGAAGCCCGGAGCCAGGAGACCTCTTCGGACGTACCACCAGATTGCACCCTCGGGGGAGGGTGGGTGGCGCGATGGTCCCTGCCGCTCCGATGTGTGCGGTATTGCCGTCCGTTCCTGCTCTCCCGGAACTGGACGGTTTGTCATTTTGGGACCCCGGTCGCTGCTTCTCCTCGCCCTCCTCGCGGGCACCGCGGCGTGCGCATCCCCGGCGCCCGCCACCGGCCCGTTGATCCTTGAGGACGACGCCGGCCGGACGGTTTCCCTGGCGGGACCCGCCACCCGCATCGCTTCCCTGGTTCCCGCCACCACCGAGTGGCTCTTCGCCCTCGGCGCCGGTTCCACCGTGGTGGGCCGCACCGCCTGGTGCGACTACCCCGCGGCGGCCGCGGCCGTGCCCAACCTCGGTGACGGCATCGCACCGAACCTCGAGGCGATCGTGGCCGTCGAGCCGGACCTCGTCCTGCTGTACCACTCGCCCGCCAATGAACTCGTCGTCGAGCGACTGCGCGAGCTCGGCATCGCGGCCCTCGCGCTCCGCACCGACAATCTCGCCGACCTGGATAGGCATCTTGCCCTGCTCGGACGTGCGATCGGACACGTTGACCAGGCAGACTCCTTGCGGGCCCAGATCGCCACCGACCTGGCCCGGGCTTCCGTCCCGCACGCAGCAGGTGACCCAAGGGTCCTCATCCTGGCCTGGGACCAGCCCCCGATGACGCTCGGCCGGGGCAGCTTCCTGAGTGAGATCCTCGAGCGGGCCGGTGCGCGCAACCTCTTTGGGGACTTGGCCTCGTCCTCCGCGACGATCAGCATCGAGGCGGTCGTCGAGCGCGATCCCGACTTCGTCCTGGTCACCTCCGCCGACAGCACCCCCGCGATCAGCGCCCGCCCCGAGTGGGCGGTCGTGCCCGCAGTCCGGGAGCGGCGGTTCGTACGGGTGCATGGCTCCGAGTTCAACCGTCCCGGACCCCGAACGCCTGACGCCATCCGCACGATGCGACGGGCCATCGAGGCTGCGCGGCCGTGAAGCCATGGGCCGCTCCGCTGCTGCTGGGGCTCGCCGCGCTGGCGGTGCTCTGGGGGCTCGCCGCGGGGGCAGCAGACCTCTCCCTGGGCGCGGTCTGGGGCGCGCTGTGGGATCCCGCCGCCCCGGGGGCCGCCATCGTCCGGCAGTTGCGCGCTCCGCGAATCCTGCTCGCGTTCGGGGTCGGCGGCGCCCTCGCCGTCTCGGGTGCCGCGCTGCAGGCGCTGATCCGCAACCCGCTCGCCGATCCCTACCTCCTCGGGCTGTCGGGGGGGGCCGGGGTCGGTGCGGTCGTCGCGATGGCGCTGCAGTGGCCCGGGACGTGGGCCGTGCCGATCGCGGCCTTCACTGGTGCGCTGGGAGCGGTCGCGCTGGTCTACCGGCTCGCCTCGGTGGTCGGCCGCCGCCTGGACCCGCGCGTCCTCCTGCTGGCCGGGGTCATCGTCGGCGCCTTCGCGGGCGCGATCATGACCGCCATCATCACGCTCTCCACCGCCGAGCAGCTTCGCAACGCCTTCCTCTGGCTGCTCGGAGGCTTTGCGGGAGCGTCCTGGCCCACCGTTGGCCTCTTTGCGGCGTGGGGTGCCATCCCGCTCGGCGTCCTGGCGCTCTCCAGTCGCGGACTCGACCTGTTGCACCTCGGCGACGAGCCGGCCGAGTCGCTGGGCGCCGACGTCGACCGCCTGCGTCGACGGGTCCTGGTGGCCACCAGCCTGCTCACGGCGGTCGGGGTGGCGGTGTCGGGAATCGTCGGGTTCGTCGGGCTCATCGTTCCCCACGCCATGCGGGGACTGGTCGGACCGATCCACCGGGCGCTCCTCCCCGCGGTCTTCGTGGCGGGCGGGACGTTCCTCGTCGTCGCCGATACCCTTTCGCGCACCGTGGTCCGGCCGATGGAGCTTCCCGTCGGGGTTGTCACCGCCCTCGTCGGGGTGCCGATCTTTGCGATGCTCCTGCGGAGGTCGCTGCGATGATCCTCGAGGCCACCAACCTGCGGGTCCGGTACCCGGGTGCGGACTCCCCATCGCTCGACGGGGCCGGGCTCCGGATCGAGCCCGGCCGGTTGACCGCCGTGGTCGGCCCGAACGGCAGCGGCAAGACCACCCTGCTCCGCGCCCTGCTCGGCTGGGTGCCGCTGG
The DNA here is from genome assembly GCA_048499805.1 of Gemmatimonadales bacterium. Lineage (GTDB taxonomy): Bacteria > Gemmatimonadota > Gemmatimonadetes > Gemmatimonadales > GWC2-71-9 > JAWXBA01. The sequence continues at coordinate 450,896 of JASNZF010000002.1, forward strand.
AGGCGGGGACCGTCCACGTCGATGGCCGGCCACTCGCCACCTGGCGCCGGGTCGAGCTCGCCACCCAGGTTGCCGCGATGCCGCAGCGAGAGGAACCGGCGCCGCTGCTGTCGGCGCACGACGCGGTCCTCTTCGGCCGCTATCCACGCCTCGGGGCGCTGGCGCCGGTCGGCGCACGGGACCGGTCGGCGGTGCGCGCCGCGATGGAGCGATGCGATGCCTGGGGCCTCCGGGCCCGGATGGTCGACACCCTCTCCGGGGGGGAGTGGCAGCGGGTGCGGCTGGCGCGCGCGCTGGCGCAGGAACCCCGCCTCCTCTTGCTCGATGAACCGACCGCCTCCCTCGATGTCCGCCATGAGATGGAGCTGCTGGAGCTGGTCCGGAACCTCGTCGCGGGCGGCCTCGGGGGGATGATCATCACCCATGAGCTGAACCTCGCCGCGCGCTTCGCCGACCAGATCCTGGTCCTGCACCGCGGGCGGACCGCGGCCTTCGGCCCTCCCGCCGCGGTGCTCACCGCCGATGTTCTTGGCCCGGTCTTCGAATGGCCGCTGGCGATTTCCCCATGGGCACCGGGAATCCCCCAGGTCACCCCGCTGCGCCCCGGTGAAGCGGACCGTTCCCCCTAGCCCCGCCGCCAGGCCCGACCGCATGCCGCCCGACCTTCTCATCCTTGCCACGGACTGACTGCCCCATGCACCTCCTGCTCCTGACCGCCCTCATTGCCCAGGCTCCCGACACCGTCCGCCTTCCCGACGTGGTCTCCACGGCCAGTCGGATCGTTTCGGCCTCCGGCAGCGCCTTTGCCGTGCACACCGTGATCACCCGGCAGGAGCTTGCCGAGCGCGGGGCGGCCCAGTTGCTCGATGTCCTGCGCGACGTGCCGGGGCTGGTGGTGGTGCAGGCGGGGTCCCGAGGCACCCAGGCGTCGGTCTTTCTGCGCGGCGGCGAGAGCGACTTTGTCCGGGTACTGGTCGATGGTGTCGCCGTCAACAGCCCGGGCGGGTGGTTCAACATCGCCCACCTCAGCACGGCCAACGTCGATCGGATCGAGGTCGTGCGCGGTCCGGGCAGCGTGCTGCACGGGTCCGATGCGATGGCCGGGGTCATCCAGGTCTTCACGCGCGAGGGCCGGGGGCCGGTGCGTCCCGACGTGAAACTGGAGGCCGGCGGCCAGGCATCTCGGCACGTCGCGGTGGGCCTGGCCGGTGCGGGCGCCGCAGGGACAATGGCGCTCGAGGCCAGCTCGACACGCACGGCAGGGTTCCAGCCCTTCAATTCACGCTACCGGCATGAGGAAGTCAGTGGCCGGTTTGCCACCGTGGCGGGGCGGCCATGGTCGGCGGTCGCAACCATCCGGATCGAGGACAGCCGGGCCGGGTTTCCCACCGATGGCAACGGAGTGCCGGCCGACAGCAACCAGTACACGACCGAGGAGCGAATCACCGGCGGACTCGTGGTGTCCCGCCGCCTGGCGGGCGGGCCGTCGCTGCAGGTGTCGGGATCGCTCAGCCGGGCCGAGGAAGGTTTCCGCAACGCCATGGACTCCCCCGGCGACACGGTGGGGTATGGCTTCCAGGCCCGCAGCGATGGCCGCGCGCTCCGGTCCGGTCTCGACATGCGGCTGATCGGTATCCGCGCGGGGGCGCTCGACGCGACCGCCGGCCTGGCCTATGAGGACGAGCGCCAGCGGAGCCGGAGTAGCGCCAGCTCCAACTTCGGGTTCGGCGTCGGCACCGAGAGCGACACCTTCCGGGCGGCTCGCTCCACCCGGGCGGGCTACGCCGAGCTCGGTGCCGAGGTGGGTGCCGGAGTGACCCTCGCGGCCGCCGGTCGCGTCGACGACAATTCTGCGTTTGGGGCGCTGACCTCGTGGCGCGTGGGCATCGCTGCCCCGCTTCCCGGGGCCGCCGTCCTGCACGCACAGGTCGGACGGGCCTTCAAGGCCCCGACGTTCAGCGAGCTGTTCGCGAACTCGCCCTTCGAGGTCGGGAATCGGGACCTCCGCCCGGAGGTGGCGAACAGTTGGGAGGTCGGGGTGCGTCTGCCCGCCATCCAGCGGCGGGTCCGGCTCGCGTCGAGCCTCTTCAGCCAGCGGTTTGGAAACCTGATCCAGTATGCCAGCGCGGCGCCCGGGGAGCCCACCTATGCCAATGTCGGGGTCGCCACGAGCCGTGGGGTGGAAGTGGAAGTGGGCGCCAGTGTCCTGCGGACCCTCACGCTGAGCGCGAGTGGGACCCGGCTCTGGACCCGGATCCGGGAGAACGGGGGGAGCACGGCCGCCGCCCTTGCGATCGGGGCCCCACTGGTCCGTCGCCCGGAGGTTTCGGGGGCAGCCGCGCTCCGCTGGGCGCCTTCAGACCGCGCCACGGCGCGCCTGGGGGTGCATTACCTCGGTCCCCGCGACGACATCGACTACCGGGGGTTCCCCGCCACCCGGATCCGGCTGCCCGGCCGCACCCTCGTCACCCTTTCCAGCCAGCTGGCCATCCCCGGGCTGCCAGCCGGGCTGGCCGCAACCGTCCGTGTGGAAAACCTGCTGGATACCGCGTGGGAGCAGGCGTTGGGGTTCCCCGGCCAGGGGCGGCTCCTGCATCTCGGGGTGCGTACCACCCGGTGAGCATCGACTCCCGCGGCCGTGCCGGGGCGTGTATTGTTTGACAGGATGCGTTGCACCCCTTGTCTCGTTCTCGCCCTGGCGGGCCTCACCGCCTGTGCGGCCACCACGGCCCCGCTTCCGGACCCACTGGAGCTGCTGCTGGTGGTCAACAGCGGTGAGCCGTCGCTCAGCCTGGTCCCCCTCCGGCCGGAGGGGTTCGCGGTCCGGCTGGCGATTCCGGGGGACAACTCGACCCCGGAGCGGGTGGCCACCCGCGGAGGGTTGGGCCTGGTGCCGCTGGGTCGGGGCGACGGGGTCGCGGTCTACGACATTGGTCGCCGGCAGTTGCAGCGGACCATCCCGATGGCACCGGGCTCCTGGCCCTTCGATGCCATCCTGATCGGCGATTCGGTCGCGTATGTCTCCAACCCGCCGCTCAACACCATCACCCGGATCGACCTCCGCTCGGACGACACCGCCAGTGTCGTCGTCGGACAGTGGCCCACGGCGATGGTCTCCGCCCGCGGGCGGATCTTCGTGCTCAACGCCAACCTTGCCATGTGCGCCGAATCCTCCACGGGCATCTGCGCGATGGGGGAAAGCTGGATCACCGTGGTGGACCCGTTCGCGAACGCGCGCAGCTCGGGGCGTGACTCCATCCCCCTCCCAGGGCCCGGCAACGCCCGCAGCGTCGCCGTGGCGGGCGATGGATTCCTCTACGTGCTCAACACCGGCACCGTGACCGACAGCACCACGCCGGACGGGAGGCTCTCGATCATCGATCCGATCCGCCGCCTCGAGGTGGGGAGCTTCGGAGGGTTCGGGTCGGAGCCAAGCTGGATTGCGTCGGATGGCGGGGAACGGCTCTTCATCGCCAGCCCGACCGAGGGCCTCATGGAGTTCAATGCCCGCACCCGCTCGGTGGTGCGGGGCGTGGGGCAGGGGCTGCCGGTCAGCCAGAACACCACCGTGCTGGTGGACCGGCTTGGCTTTGTCTATGCGGTGGAGTCGGGGTCGTGCACCGGCGGCAGCCAGCTTGGCCGCGCCCGGATCTTCCGGACGAATCTGACCGAGGTCCGGGGGGTCCAGCTGGGCAGTTGTGCCCAGGGTGGCGCGGTGGCACTCGTGCCGGCAGACGGCGAGGAATTGCCGCCCGACCTCCCCTGATCCGGTGGCCACGGTCGTCACGCCGGCCATCGTCCTCGGCACGATGCGGTACGGAGAGACCTCCCGGATTGCCCGGCTCGCCACCCGCGATCTCGGCATCCAGAGCGTCATCGCCAAGGGGGCGCTCCGCCCCCGGAGTCGGTTCGGCGCCGCCCTGCACCTCCTCAGCGAGGGGATGGCGCATGTCATTCCATCCAAGCGCTCCGACCTCCACACCCTGGCCGCCTTCGACCTCCACAAGGTCCGGGTGGACCTGGCAGCACGCATCGATCGGTTCGCGACAGCCTCCCTCCTGGCCGAGCTGATGCTGAAGTTCGCCCCGGCCGCCAGCCACCCGCCGAGCTTCGACCTGCTCCGGGATGCCCTCGACACACTGGAGGTGACTCCGGAGGTGGCCGTTGACACCCTCGCCCTTCGGATGACCTGGCACCTGATTTCCGTGCTGGGGTTCGAACCCGCCCTCGACCGTTGTGCCCGGGACGGCGCGCCCCTGCCTGCCGAACAGCCGCTGGTCTTCAGCACCTCCGACGGCGGCCTGCTGTGCATCGGGTGCGCCATCGGACAGGCCGGACCCCGGTTGGGACCGGCCGATCGCACGGCGCTGGGGGAATTCGTGACCCCCGGACGGGACCTCCCCTCCCTCGACGCCCCGCACCTTGCCGCCCACCGTCGGCTGCTCGCCCGCTACATCCGCCACCACCTCGGTGACGGCGCGGCACTTCCGGCCCTCGACTTCTGGGAACGCCGCCCGTGGGTGCGGTCATGATCATCGGTACCGCGGGGCACATCGATCATGGCAAGAGCGCGCTTGTTCGGGCACTCACGGGACACGAGATGGATCGGCTCGCGGAGGAGCGCCGCCGAGGCATCACCATCGACCTCAACTTCGCCCCGCTGGTCTTTCCCGGGCTCCCGCCGGTCGGCATCGTGGACGTGCCCGGGCACGAGGACTTCATCCGGACCATGGTGGCCGGGGCATCCGGCATCGAGCTGGTCCTGCTGGTGATCGATGCCGGCGAGGGACCGATGCCCCAGACCCTGGAGCACCTGGCGATCGTGGAGCAACTGGGGGTGACCCGGGGGATCCCGGTCTACACCAAGTGCGACCTGGTGGAACCGGCCTGGCTCGACCTGGTGGAGGCGGAGTTCCATGATCGCCTCGCCGCCTCGAGCGTGACCTTCGGGCCGCCGGCAAGGGTCTCCGCCGTCACCGGCGAGGGGATCGCCGAATTGCGCGCCCAGTTGCTCGCCGCCATCCAGGCCGCCTCGGCCCGGCGGCCGGCCGACCTGTTCCGGCTGCCCGTTGACCGCGCCTTCTCGCTGGCCGGGGTTGGGACGGTCCTTACCGGGACCGCCTGGTCCGGCGCGATGCGGGTCGGTGAGGCGGTCCGGCTGCTGCCCTCGGGAATGGAGGGTCGGGTGCGCAGTGTCGCCAACCATGGCGAGACCGTGGCTGAAGGGCTCGCCGGGATGCGGGTGGCCATCGGAGTCGCCGGCGTCGAGCGCGGGGCGGTGCGGCGGGGCGAGAGCCTGGTGGCTGCGGCCGACGCCTGGCAGCCCACCGAGGCGCTCGACGTCCTGGTTCACCTGCTGCCGGATGCGCCGCGGGCGCTGGTTGGCAAGACACGGGTTCGGGTCCATCTCGGCACCGCGGAGGTGATGGCCCGCGCCCATCCCCGGGCCCCCATCCCTCCCGGTGCAACCGGGATCGCGCGGCTCGCCCTGGAAGCGCCGCTGCTGGCGCGCGGGCAGGACCGGTTCGTCCTTCGGAGCTACAGCCCGGTCACCACCATCGGCGGTGGCACCGTCCTCGACCCGCTGCCCCCGAGACGGGCTCCCTGGCCCGAGGGGCTGGCTTCCACCTCCCACCCGGAACGCCTCCTTGCCCTGCTCGCCCGGCGGACCGACGGGGTGGAGGAAGCCCTGCTCGCCCAACTCCTGGGCCTTCCCCCGGCCGAGGTCCAGCGCCTCGCCTCCCGCACCAGCGGCGCGCGCCACATCGGGCATCGCTGGGTGGATTCCAGCCGGGTCCGCGCCCTAGAGGCCGAAACCCTCCGCGCCCTCGAGGATTACCACCAGGCCAACCCGGGAGAAGCCGGCCTGTCGCTCGGGACCGTGAGGCAGCAGCTGCGGGGCCCGGACTGGATGGCCAGCGCCGCCCTGGAGTCGCTCCAGAAACGTGCGGCGATCGAGGTGCGGGATGGACTGGCCCGGCTGCCCGGGTTCCACGAGGTCCTCCCCGGGGGAGCGACGCTCCTTGACCGGGTCGGTGCGGTCTTGGAGGAGGCTGGCCTGGCTCCACCCACCGTGGACGAGCTCGGCGCGCTCCTCGGCGAGCCCACGCCGGAGGCGGCGCTGCGGATGCTGGCCAAGGCAGGGCAGGCCGAGCGGGTCACCATGGACCGGTATTTCGCCACCTCGGCCCTGGGACGGTTCCAGGAGGCCGTGGAGGCCATCGGCCGGGAGGAAGGCGAGATAGCCCCGGCCAGCCTCCGCGACCGGTTGGGGATCTCCCGGAAGTATCTGATCCCCCTGCTGGAGTGGTCGGACCGAAAGAACTTGACCCGCCGGGAGGGCGACAGGAGGATCCTGGTCTCCCGTGGATGACTCCCGCAGGACCTCGGCCAGGCCGGGGGTCCGGTTGCCGATTCGGGTTTTCAATAAAAGGTGGCTGCCATTTTGGCCTGTTATTGCGGTACATCTCTTGCTATGTTCTAAGCTGTTGCGTGGCAATGTTTTATGAATTTCAGATGAAGGGTAATGTACCGTGATTCGAGCCGACCGATTGACCCTGAAGGCTACGGAGGCATTCCGCGACGCCGGCGAACTTGCCCGTGGTCGGGGCAATCCCGTCGTCAATGATGCCCACCTCTTTTCGGCCCTCCTGGCCCAGGACGAGGGCATCGTCCAGCCGCTGCTCCAGAAGGCTGGACTCAACGTGGCCAGCCTGCGCGAATCGGTGGATCGGGAGCTCGACAAGTTCCCCAGCCAGAGCGGGGGGGCGGAGCCGAGTCTCAGCCGTGAGCTGCACAAGGTCTTTGATCGGGCCGAGAGTGAGGCGAAACAGCTTGGCGACGCCTTTGTCTCCACCGAGCACCTGCTCCTCGCCCTGAGTGAGGAGAAGGGGACCACCGCCAGGGAGCTGTTGAGTGGCGCCAACCTTTCCGCCACCGAACTTCGGGCGGCGCTCGAGGCGGTCCGTGGGGCCCACCGGGTCACCGATCAATCTCCGGAGGAGAAGTACCAGTCGCTCCAGCGCTTCACCCGCAACCTGACCGACGCGGCGCGGGCGGGAAAGCTCGACCCGGTGATCGGCCGGGACGAGGAAGTGCGCCGGGTGATGCAGGTGCTGTCCCGGCGGACCAAGAACAACCCGGTGCTGATCGGCGAGCCCGGGGTGGGGAAGACCGCCATCGTGGAGGGGCTCGCCCAGCGGATCGTGGACGGCGATGTCCCCGACTCGCTCCGCCAGAAGGAGATCGTGGCGCTCGACATCGGGCAGCTCCTGGCCGGTGCCAAGTACCGCGGCGAGTTCGAGGAGCGGCTCAAGGCGGTCGTGAAGGAGCTCACCGAGGCGGAGGGGCGCTACATCACCTTCATCGATGAGCTGCACACCATCGTCGGGGCGGGGGCGGCCGAGGGCGCCGTCGATGCCAGCAACATGCTCAAGCCGGCCCTGGCGCGCGGCGAGTTGCATGTCGTGGGGGCCACGACCTTGGACGAGTACCGGAAGCATGTCGAGAAGGATCCCGCCCTGGAGCGCCGATTCCAGCCGGTCATGGTGCTCCCGCCCAGCGTGGCAGACACGGTGGCAATCCTGCGGGGTTTGAAGGAGCGCTACGAGGTCCACCACGGCATCCGGATCACCGACAACGCCCTGGTGGCGGCCGCGACCCTGTCCGACCGCTACATCGGCGATCGGTTCCTCCCGGACAAGGCCATCGACCTGGTGGACGAGGCGGCCAGCCGGCTGCGGATCGAGATCGACAGCCTCCCCGTCGAGATCGATGAGGTGGAGCGCAAGATCCTCCAGCTCGAGATCCAGCGGCAGGCGCTGCTCAAGGAGAAGGACAAGGCCGGGGTCGAGCGGCGCGCGGCGGTGGAGCAGGAGATCGCCGAGCTCAAGGAGCAGAGCGGGGGGATGAAGGCGCAGTGGCAGGCCGAGAAGGGCGCCATCCAGGGGATCCAGGAGATGAAGGCCCGGGTCGAGGCGCTCCGGGCCGAGGCGGACCAGGTGACCCGGAAGGGCGACCTCCAACGCGCCGCCGAATTGCGCTACGGCGAGTTGCCCGAACTGGAGCGCCAGATTGCCGCGGAGGAAGCTCGGCTCGGCACGATCCAGGCCGACGCCAAGTACCTCCGCGAAGAGGTGGACGCCGAGGACATCGCCGAGATCGTGGCCAAGTGGACCGGGATCCCGGTGACCAAGATGCTGGAGTCGGATCGGGAGCGGCTGGCCCATCTGGAGGCCGAGCTGGCTCGCCGGGTGGTGGGGCAGGTGGAGGCGGTCACCGCCGTCTCCAACGCGGTGCGGCGGAGTCGCGCCGGCCTCCAGGATCCCCATCGTCCCACCGGCTCGTTCATCTTCCTCGGTCCCACCGGGGTGGGCAAGACCGAGACGGCCCGGGCGCTGGCGGAGTTCCTGTTCGATGATGAGCGGGCGCTGGTGCGGCTCGACATGTCGGAATACATGGAGAAGCACGCGGTCTCGAGGATGCTCGGGGCCCCGCCGGGGTACATCGGGTATGAGGAGGGTGGCCAGCTCACCGAGGCCGTGCGGCGTCGTCCCTACAGCGTGGTCCTGTTCGACGAGATCGAGAAGGCCCACCCGGATGTCTTCAACGTCCTCCTCCAGATCCTGGACGATGGTCGCCTGACCGACAGCCAGGGGCGGACGGTGGACTTCCGGAACACCGTCCTGATCCTCACCTCCAACATCGGGAGCCCGCTGATCGTGGACGCGGGGCCGGTGGCCGACGACCAGGCTTGGGAGCGGGTCGAGGCCCGGGTCCGGGGCGAGCTCCGCCAGCACTTCCGACCGGAATTCCTCAACCGGGTGGACGACATCGTCGTCTTCCGGCCCCTCTCCCGTGGCGACATCGCCCAGATCGTCGCGCTCCAGCTGGCCCGGTTCCAGGCGATGCTCGCCGATCGCGGCCTCGCCCTCGACCCCACGCCGGCGGCACTGGCCTGGCTGGCCGAGCAGGGCTACGATCCGGTCTACGGCGCTCGGCCGCTCAAGCGGGTGATCCAGCGCCAGTTGCAGAACCCGATGGCGCTGGCGCTGCTCGATGGGACCTATCAGGAGGGCGACACGATCCGGGTCGACCTCCGGGACCAGGCGTTGCACTTTGAACGGGCCACTCCGGCCTGAGACCCTTCACACGTCAGGAGAAGACCGCAATGCGATGCACGACGACGATGGCGATGATCATGGCCCTGGTGGCGGCGCCCGTGGCGGCCCAGCAGGGTGGGGGGATGGGAGGAATGCAGATGGGGCAGATGGGTGGGATGCAGATGGGCGGCCAGCAGGCCGGTGACATGGGGCCGCTCACCGCGAAGTTCGGCGCGTACGCCCCGGCCAAGGTCCTGGCGATGAAGGAGCACCTGTCCCTCACCGCCGACCAGGAGGCCAGGCTCAACGCCCTGGTCGAGGAGGGCAAGAAGGCCGAGATGGAAGCCCACATGCCGGCCCACGCCGCCCACATGGAGCTGAACAAGGCCATGGCCACCGAGCCAGTGGACCTCGAGAAGGCCAAGGCGATGTTCCTGGCCCACCACAACGCCGAGGGCAACATGCAGTGGATCCGCGTGGCCAACGCCATGCAGGTCAAGGCGCTGCTGACCCCGGCGCAGCGGACCCACGTGGAGCAGATGGGTGGCACGGGGATGAAGCACTAGCGGCGGACCCGGATGCGGGCGCGGGGGTAGGGGCCGGGCATGCCCGGCCCCTACCCCCGCGCGGTCCTGCTTCCCTCCGCGCCTCCGCGTGATGCCTCGTCAAGCCGGTGCCGGTCCGGACGCTGCTGGCTGGCCGTGCGTCCCCGGCACGTCAGCGCCGCGCCGTGACCAGGCTGTTCGCGGGGTCCAGCCCGAACAACTTGATGGCGTTGTCGGCCATCATCCGCTTCCGGTCGGCCGCCGGGATCGACAGCTCGGCCATGAACGCCAGGTAACTCTCCATCGAGGAGATCGGCCAGTCGGTGCCGTAGAGCACCTTGGCCGGCTCCACCCCGTAGAGCAGCATCTCCTGGAACTGCTTCCGCATGTAGCGCTCGAACCGGTCCGAGAAATCCCCCAGCACCAGCCCGGAGATGTCGGTGTGGACGTTGGCGTTCTTGTACACCACCTCCATGCAGTCCCGGATCCAGGGGTTGCCGAGGTGGCAGATCAGGAACTGGACGTCGGGGTAGTTCACGGCGGCGTCGTCCACATGCAGGGGATGGCTGTACTTGACCTTGCCCTGCGGGCTGTAGGTGTCGCCCGAGTGGATCATCACCGGAATCTGGTGCTCGGCGGCAAAGGCATACGCCGGCGCCCATTTCGCATCGGCGGGGTAGAACGGCTGGTAGCCCGGGTAGAGCTTGAGTCCGCGCACCTGGCCCTCCCGCACGAACTGGCCCAGCTCCTCCAGGTCGTCGGGCGAGAAGTGGTGGTAGCTCAGTCCCGCCACCACCGTCAGGTGGGGCCGGCCACGGATCGCCTCGATGACGCGCCGGGTCGAGGGGCGTCCGGGGGTCACCTTGTACGAGGTGAGGATCAGGGCCTGGTCGATGCGGTTGCGCCGCATGGCGCGCTCCAGCTCCTGGAGCCGCTCCTCGACGGAATCGACCGTGTCCTCGTGGTAGTTGTTCAGGTGCACATGACAGTCAATGATCATCGGGCCTTCCAGGTGCGCTCCAGGATGCCCGCGGCCCATTCGCGGCCGCCGAGGCCAAACGCCAGCGCCATGGCCAGGCAGAGGCCGCCAAAGGCCAGCTGGAACGCCGAGACCAGCACCTGCCCGCCGATCCGGAGCTGCTCCAGCGCCAGCACCGCCACGAAGGTCAGCAGGGCACCCTGGGTCATGAACCCGATGGCCTTGGCGCCCGCCACCCCGATGTTGTCCAGGTAGGTGCGCACCGCCCCGCTGATGAACCGGGCCAACAGCGACCCGAAGACGATGATCACCAGGGCCACCATCACGCTGGGCACGTAGCGAACCACTTCCTCGATGAGGCTGGTAGAGACGGGCAGGCCGAGCAGGTTGAAGACGGCCAGCGCCACCACCACGAACACCCCCCAATAGGCAATCTGGCCCACCAGCGTCACCGTGGTGAAGCGCACCCCACCCCGCAGCAGGAAATCATCCAGGCCAGCCCGTTCGGAGGCCTGCTCCACCTGGGCCATGCGCAGCAGCTTGATCACCACCTTGCGGAACAGCCGCGCGAAGAGCCAGCCGCCGAGCAGGATCAGGGCGGCCGCCAGCAGCCGGGGCAGGAAGGCCTGCAGCTGCAGCCAGGTGAGGTACAGCGAGTCCCGGATCGGGTCTAGAAAGGTCGACACAGGTGCGTACTCCTGAAAGTGGGATATCGGAGAATACGGGGATCGGTCCCCCCGCGAAACTGGCTCCGGGAACCAGGCACCCCCATCTTTCCTGAATGGCTCCCCCCTGGCACCCTGACGACATCGCTGGAATGCAGGCGGCCCTCGGGTTGGCCCGGGCGGCCCTTGCCCTGGGCGAGGTGCCGGTGGGTGCGGTGGTCCGGCAGGGGGGGCTGGAGCTTGGCGGTGCCCACAATGAGACCGAACTGCGCCAGGATCCCACCGCCCACGCCGAGCTCATCGCCATCCACCGGGCCCTCAAGGCCACCGGCACCGACCGGCTGGGCCAGGCCACCCTGTACGTGACGCTGGAGCCGTGCGCCCAGTGCGCGGGCGCCATTGTTTTGGCCAAGGTGGGACGGGTTGTCTTCGGGGCCTGGGATGAGAAGGCGGGGATGGCCGGGTCGGTGCACGACCTGTTGCGCCACCCGCGGCTGAACCACCGGCCCGAGGTCATTGGGGGGGTGCTCGAGGAGGAGTGCGGAGAGCTGTTGCGGGACTTTTTCGATGCCCGACGCCACTCGTGAGGTGCGTGTGAATCGCAAGGAGCACTGGGAAACCGTCTATCGCACCAAGCGTCCCAGCGAAGTGAGCTGGTACCAGGCGGAAGCGACCCTCTCCCTCCGGCTGATCCGGGAGGTCGCGCCGGGTCAGGATGCAGCCATCCTCGACGTCGGCGGCGGTGCATCCGTGCTGACCGGCCAGCTGGCGCTGGCCGGGTACTCCAACCTGACGGTGCTGGACCTCTCGGGTGCGGCGATCGCGGCCGCCCGGTCCGCCCTCGGTGTGCGGGCCGCCGGCATCAGGTGGATCGAGAGCGACATCCTGGCGGTTGCCCTCCCGGCGGCAAGCGTCGACCTCTGGCACGACCGCGCCGTCTTCCATTTCCTCACCGATCCGGTGGAGCAGGCCATCTATGTGAGGCGGGCCCGCCAGGCCGTGAGGCATGGCGGCCACCTGCTGGTGGCGACGTTCGCGGAGGACGGCCCAACTCGCTGCAGCGGACTCGACGTGCGGCGATACTCGGCGCAGGAACTGCGCGATGCGTTCGCCGACGGCTTTGCGCCGGTCCGGGCGGGTCACCAGGAACATGGAACGCCGTCTGGGACGATCCAGGCGTTTACTTGGTGCCTCTTCCGACGTTCCGCGCCTGCGGGTTGACGGGAACCGGCCGGGTGGCGTGCGGCCTGGGCTTCCGGCTTGGCGGAGGGCTTTCCCCAAGCTTGCTGGGCTAATCGGTCCGAAGCGCCCTCACCGGCCCCATGTCCCGCCCCAGACGGCAGGTGGTTCGATCGGGGTGCGTTGCTTGACAAATCTAGTATGAGTATATCTTTATTAATATACCATGTCAAAATTCACTTCATTGTGAAGCTTCCATTAGCGCGGAGGGGAATGCGGCTCCCGCGAGGCGTATTCGCCGTCACTAAAGCCAGGCGGGAGAACAAATGCTCGGCGACGGCCCTGATCTTGCTCTGAAGCCAAGCAGGATCACGCCTGGAGGCCTCATCGTGTTTAAAAAACTGACAGTGCGTCCTCCCACCGGCCTCCGGGCACGACGGCTGGTTGGCCTCTTCCTGCTGGCTGGACTGGCCCTCGGGGCTGCGGGCGCCAGGGCCTATCAGAGCACAGTGCGTCTGCTGGCCGCCGCCGACTCGACCGCCGAAGCGCATTCGCGCCGGGAGCAGTTGGTCGCCGTGCGCGACGCAGTGATCGACGCCGAGACTGCTTCCCGTGGCTATGTCATCACGGGTGATCCCGCGTTCCTGGCGCCGAACGACCGGGGCAACGCGGTGGTGGCGCGCGAGTTGGAAGCACTGAAGCGGCTCTACCGCGGGAACCCCCTTCGGGATCAGCTGCTCGCCGAGCTCGGCCGGCAGGTTGCGGCCCGACGTGCGGTTTCGGACTCCATGGTCCGGCTGCGGCGGGATCGCGGGTTTGCCGCCGCGCAGGCCCTGGTGGCTGGTGGCCACGGAAGGGCCCTGACGGACAGTATTCGCACCCTGATTGGCGCCATCCTTCAGGACGAAGCGGAGGCCGAGCGGCTGGGGCGGGACGCGGTGGCCGCCGCCACGAAGACGGCCCTTCGCACCCAGATGCTGGAGGGGGGCCTCGCCATGGCCCTCCTGGGGACGGCATTCATGGCCCTGCGCCGGGAAAGCCGGCGTCGGCGGGCGACTGCCCGGGAAGTGGTGGCGCTGAACGAATCGCTCGCCCACGAGGTCGAGCGAATCCGGACCGATCTGCACGCCTCGGAACAGCGGCTGCGCAACGCCCTCGATGGCCTGCTCGAGGGTTGCGCGATACTCGACTTCAACTGCCGCTATCTCTACCTCAATCAGGCCTCGGCGGAGCACGGGCGCTCGAGTGTCGACCGGATGCTCGGTCGGACCATGATGGAGGTCTTTCCCGGGTTCGAGTCCACGCCGCTCCACGCGACGCTCCAGCAGACGCTGGTCGACCGAAAGGTTCAGCAGGTGGACCTGGAGTTCACCTTTCCCGACGGCTCGACCGGATGGTTCCAGCTGCATTTCGAACCGGTCGCGGACGGCGCGTTCGTGCTCTCGGTCGAGATCACCGAGCGGGTGCGCGCCCAGCGCTCGCTGGAGCGGAGTGAATCGCGGTACCGCGCCCTGCTCAGCGGGCTGCCCGACCTGGTCTTCCTGTTGGACTCGGCGGGGGTGGTGCTGGACCTTCATGCCCCCGACGGCGTCCGGCTCCCGAAGCCCCCGGCCCAGTTGCTGGGCCATCCCCTGATCGCCTCCTTGCCGCCGGTCCCTGCCGCGCAGGTGGGCGCCGCCCTCCGCCGGGTGGGTCAGAGTCGGCTGCCGGAAACCGTCTCCTATGAGCTGCCGATCGCGCATGGGGCGCAGTACCTCGAGGCGACGATCGTCCCGACCGATGACGAACGCCTGACGATGGTGGTGCGCGACCTCACCTCCCGGCAGAACCTGGAGCAGCAGCTCCGTCAGGCCCAGAAGATGGAGGCGGTGGGGCAGTTGACTGGCGGGATCGCCCACGACTTCAACAACGTGCTCACCATCATTGGCGCCAATGCCGAGATGCTCGCGGCGAGCGCTCCGGCCGGGACGGAGGCGAGGCTGGAGACCGACGAGATTCTCCGGGCGACCGGGCGCGGCGCCGAAATGATCTCACGGCTGCTCAAGTTCAGTCGCCGAGGCCCACTCGATCGGCAATCGCTGGATCCGGCCGAACTGGTCCCAGACATCGTTGCCATGCTGGAGCCGCTGCTGCCCGCCTACATCCAACTCGAGGTCGGGGTGCTGGAGCCGACGAGGGTCAGCCTCGATCCCGGGGCACTGGAGCAAGTGCTGACCAACCTGTGCACCAATGCCAGGGACGCCATGCCGAAGGGTGGGACCATCCAGCTTGAGTGCGCTACTACGTGGTTGGACGCCGGATACCGCGCGACCCACCCCTGGGTGAAACCCGGGGAATACGTCTGTCTCTCCGTCAGTGACACCGGGGACGGCATGGACGAGGCGACCCGGTTCCGGGTCTTCGAGCCCTTTTTCACGACCAAGCCGGCGGGAATCGGCACGGGACTCGGCCTCTCCATGGTCTATGGCATCATGAAGGACCATGATGGCATGGTTCATGTGTACAGTGAGCCAGGGCAAGGCACGGTGGTCAAGCTCTATTTTCCGGCGGTGACCGACGCTGCGGTCGAGGCGGCCCCGGTGCGCTCCAGCGACGTCCAGCTGGTGCAGGGCGGCGGGGAGCTGTTGCTGCTGGCGGAAGACGATCCGGCGATCCGGCTGGCAACTCGCCGCGCGCTGGAGGGCAAGCAGTACCGTGTCGTCGAGGCCGCCGACGGCGAGGAGGCGCTCGCTGTCTACCAGCAGCACCGGGGCGCGATCGCGCTGATCATCTCGGACCTGGTCATGCCGAACCTCGGCGGGCGTCAGCTTGTCGAGGCGCTTCGTGCTGACGGGGTGACAGTGCCCGTCCTGTTCACCAGTGGCTACTCTCGCGACACCGTGTACCGAGTGCCACTCCCGCTCGACGGAGTCTCCTTCCTCCACAAGCCCTGGACCCTGGCGGAACTGCTGACGGCGGTACGCCAACAGCTGGGCGGGGCGCCCGGGGGCGTCGCCGAGTCAACCGGATGCCTCCAGGTCGCCGCCAGCCCCACGGGTCCTGCTCACTGCTTGCCGCTCACCGCTCACCGCTTACCGTAAAGCTGTACCGCCCACGGATGCTGGCGTGGCCCGGAGCGCCGGCCAGCCAGGACACCGTGTACTCGCCCGGCGCCACCGTGCCCGTGATGCTCGCCGCAAACGCCATGGTGTCCGCCACCGAGCGGACCGGTCCCATGGTCACCGCGCCTGCCGGGCCGCGCAGCGAGATCGTCCGCCGAGCCGGATCCAGCCCCTCGTTGAACTTGAGCACGATCTCGGTGGGAGCCGCGGCGAGAGCCGCCCCCTCCTTCGGGTTGCTGTCCACCAGCGTCAGGTGACGGGCACCGGTGGCGGGGAGGGTCAGGCCGGACACCAGCAGGGCCAGCAGGGTGATTTTTACCATACGGACAGACTCCGGAAATGGTGGGTGGGGCGCGAGGGCAGTCTTCCGAAGCTACTCTGATGGCGCTCGGGGTGAAAGCAGTTGACTTCCGTTCCAGGAGGCGACACACTTCGCGGCAATGGTCTTCCTGCGCTGGCCCCGACACTACCGTGGCATCGTCGCCCCCCTCCTCCTGCTCCTGGCGGCAGGGTGGCTGCCGCATCACCATGCGGACCACGGGGGCGAGGTGCGCCACGTGGACGAGGCCCACGGCAGCCACGGGACACTGGTAGCCAAGGACGTCGAGCGGTTGCCAGGAGTCGGCGCGCTCCCCGTGCCGGCCAGCCTGATCCTCCATGCTGAGTTGCCCGATCTCAAGGGTCAGCTTATCAGGGTTGTTCCCCAGGTTGAGTCGGCGCTCTGGCCGGCCGGCCACGATCCACCGGGTGCCCTCGGCTCCCGCGCCCCACCCCTCCTCTCGCTCTGACCTTCAGCGCGCGGCCAGCTCGCCGCGCCGGTCGGAGTCGTTTCACCAATCATCTCAGCGCTCACCTGGCGGTCATCCCGCCGGGCACTCGACTTTTGGCCGGAGGCGGATTGTGAGCCAGGCTGCAGGACGCATCGTCATGATGGACACCTCGATTCCTGCGGCGGGCGCCCCGGCGGCGTTTCCCACCTCGCAGGCGGGGAGGCACCGGCCGAGACACAGGCGTGGGTTGGTGGTGGCGCTGGGGCTTGGGCTGTCCGCCTGCCTCGGCGGGGGCGTCCCACCCTCGCCAGTCGCGCCCCGTCCACTGGGCCAGGACATTCAGGTGTTTGCGGCAACCCCGCGGGAACTGCCCAGCGCCGTGGTCGCTCCCATCCAGCCCCCTTCTGACAGCCTGGCCCTGGATGAGGCGTTGCGGCATGCCCTGTTGCACAATCCGGGGCTCGCGGCGCTGGCGTGGGAGACGCTGGCACTGGAATCCGTGGCGCGACAGGCGGCCCGCTGGCAGAATCCAGCCCTGGACGTGCTGGTCGAGGACGTGGGTGCCACCGGCGGGGCCAGGACACCCGGTGCGGCCACCGGGATCCAGCCGCAGACCACCGTCCAACTCAGCCAGGTGATCGAGCTCGGCCGAAAGCGCGGTTTGCGGCGCTCCCTGGCCGCGACCGATCGCGACCTGGCGGCCTGGGACGTGGAAGTGGCGCGCCTCGACCTGGTGACCCGGGTCCGGCATGCCTTCGTCGACGTGCTCACCGCGCAGGAGGTCGTGGCGTTGACCGGCCGCACGGTACAGCTGGTGGATTCGGTGCACCGCCGGGTGCGGGACCGGGTGACGGCCGGGGCAGTCTCGCCCATCGAGGAAACCCGGGCAGGCGTGGCGCTCGCGACGGCGCAGGTCGAGGCGCAGCGGGCCCTCCGGACCCTCGAAGCGGCCCGACGCGGATTGGCGGCCCTCTGGGGCGCCAGCGAGGCCACCTTCGCCGGTGTGACGGGGGTGCTTGATGTGGCGGCCACCCTGCCGCGATTCGAGGCTCTGGCCACTCGCCTCGGAGAGAACCCGGCGGTGGCCCGTTCGACCGTGGAGGTTCTTCGGCAGCGGGCGGTACTCTCGGCCGCGGGGGCTCAACGAGTGCCGGACCTGACCCTGACCGGGGGCGTCCGCCGCTTTCCCGACCTTGGCAGCAGCGCCTTGGTGCTCGGCGGATCCCTGGCACTGCCCCTGTTTGATCAAAACGGCAATGCCATCACCGCGGCGCGGCACCGGGTCGAGCGGGCGATGGCGGAGCAGCGAGATGTCGAGGCGCGCGTGTCGGCCGAACTGGCGCAGGCCTACAGCGTCCTGAGCGCGGCGCGCGAGGAGGCCAGCATGCTTCGGGCGGCGGTGGTCCCGGGCGCTGAGCGGGCCTTCGCGGCCGTCAGCGAAGGCTACCGCCTGGGCCGCTTCGGGTATTTGGAGGTGCTCGACGCCCAGCGGACCCTGATCGCCGCCAACACCCAGTACTTGCGGGCGCTGGCAGAGTACACCAAGGCGGTCGCCGATGTCGAGCAGATCATCGGCATGCCGCTCGAGACCGTTCCCGTGGTGCCCCGATGATGGTCGGCCGCTGGCCGAGCTGCCGGCGCATGCCCGTGGTGGCTGGCATCAACCCTGTGCGAGGTGCGCGCCTTCGCGCACCCGAGGAGTGTGACCGTGGAGACTGATCGGGAGGCCGCGGGGCAGGGGTTCCCACCTGGACGCCCCAAGGCAGCTGTCATGGAGACCGGAGGCGGGCCACGGCCCAACCCGCGCACGGTCCGGACCATCGGCGGGATCCTGGTGGTGGGTGCCATTCTCGTGGCAATGGTGCTGGTCTGGGGCCCTGGGGGGAGCGCCGCTCCGGGCGAGCCGGGGCTGCTCGACTACCCCAGGGGACCGCACGGCGCCCGCCTGCTCTCCGACGGTGCCCTGCAGGTCGAGATGACGATCTACGAGGACGGGGTGCCGCCCCACTTCCGGGTCTACCCACTCGATGCGGACCTCGAGCCGATTCCCCCGGGTGAGGTCGAGTTGCAGGTCGAGCTGCATCGCCTGGGCGGCCGGATTGACCGGTTCACCTTCCGGCCCGAGGGAGACTACCTGATCGGGGACGGCGTGGTGGAGGAGCCGCACTCCTTCGATGTGAAGGTCACCGCGGTCCGGGGCGGCCAGCGCCATGCCTGGGAGTACGCCCAGATCGAGGGCAAGGTCCAGTTGGCGGCCGAGCAGCTGGCCAGCGCCGGAATCGTCATCGACAGTGTGGGACCGCGGATGATGGTCACCACCGTTGCCCTGCCGGGGGAAGTGAAGGCGGATGAGACCCGCCTGGCCCATGTCGTGCCCCGCCTCTCCGGCGTCGTCGTGGCAGTCCTGGCCAAGGAGGGAGACCGGGTGCGCCAGGACCAGGTGCTGGCGGTACTGAGCAGTCGGGAACTCGCCGACGCGAAGAGTGCCTACCTGGCCGCCGCGCGTCACGTGGAGTTCACCCGCGTGGCCCTGGCGCGCGAGGAGAGCCTCTGGCAGAAACAGATCTCCGCCGAGCGGGAATTGCTCGAGGCCAGGCGGGTCTTCCATGAGGCCGAACTGGCCGCGAGCCTGGCGGGGCAGAACCTGATGGTGCTGGGGCTCACCCGGGCCGAGCTCGACGGGCTGCCGAGCGCGCCGGCGGAGAGCCTGCCGCGGTATGAGATCCGGTCGCCGTTGGGGGGCGAGGTGACCGAGCGGAATGTCACCGTCGGGGAGGCGGTGGCGGCCGACGAGGACATCTTCACGGTGGCGGACCTGTCGACCATCTGGATCGACGTCACGGTCTACGCCAAGGACCTCGGCAAGGTGCGCCCCAACCAGGTGGCGACGGTCCGCTCTCCCGATCTCGGCATCGAGGCCCCTGGGCGGGTCACCTACCTGGGCCCCCTGGTGGGCCAGGACACCCGGGCCGCGATCGCCCGCATCGTGTTGCCGAACCCCGGCGGCCGGTGGCGACCCGGCCTGTTCGTGGCCGTCGAGCTGGTCGATGAAGAAGCCATGGTGCCCCTGGCGGTGCCCCTGGATGCCATCCAGACGTTCCGCGACTGGCAGGTGGTCTTCTTCCGGTACGGGGACTGGTTCGAGGCCCGGCCACTCGAGTTGGGACGGAGCGATGGCCGGTGGGTCGAGGTCCGGGCCGGCCTGGCGCGAGGCGATCGCTACGCCGCAGTCAACAGCTTCGCGGTGAAGGCCGAAATCGGAAAGTTGGGGGCCAGCCATGACCACTGAGCCGGGAGCCAGCCATGATTGAAGGCCTGCTCAGGTTCTCGATCGGCCACCGATGGATGGTGGTGGTGGTGACCCTCGCGATGGCGGGGTTCGGGCTGTACAACTACACCCGGCTGCCGATCGACGCGGTGCCGGACATCACCAACGTACAGGTGCAGATCAACACCGAGGCCCCCGGATACTCGCCATTGGAGGCCGAGCAGCGGGTGACCTTCCTGGTCGAGACGGCGATGTCCGGGCTTCCCCGCCTGGAAGAGACCCGGTCGATCTCGCGCTACGGGCTGTCGCAGGTGACGGTGGTGTTCGAGGATGGGACCGACATCTACTGGGCCCGGCAGCTGATCGCGGAACGGGTACAGGAGGTCAAGAGCCAGCTGCCGCCCGGCGTCGAGCCGCGGATGGGGCCGATCGCGACCGGCCTGGGCGAGATCTTCCTCTGGACCGTGGAGGCGATGCCTGGCGCGCGGACCCCGGATGGGCGCGAGTACAACGGGATGGACCTCCGCACCATCCAGGACTGGATCGTGCGGCCGCAGCTCAAGACCGTGCCGGGCGTCGCGGACGTCAACAGCATCGGCGGGTACACCAAGGAATTCCACGTCACCCCCTCGCCCGACAAGTTGCTCTCCTTCGGGCTCTCATTCCGCGATGTGCTCGAGGCCCTGGCGCGCAACAACAGCAATGTCGGCGCGGGCTACATCGAGCGGAGCGGTGAGCAGTACCTGATCCGGGCGCCCGGACAGGTCCAGACCATCGAGGACATCCGCCAGATCGTGGTCAGCCACCACCAGGGGACGCCGATCCACCTGCATGACGTGTCGGAGGTGCTGCTCGGAGGTGAGCTGCGCACCGGCGCGGCCACCGAGGACGGCCGGGAGGTCGTGCTCGGCACGGTCTTCATGCTGATCGACGAGAACAGCCGTGACGTCTCGGTCCGCGTGGCGGAGCGGATGGAGGAGGTGAACCGGTCGCTGCCCCCCGGGGTGATCGCCAAGACGGTCTACGACCGCACCACGCTGGTCGATGCCACGATCGCGACGGTGCAGGCCAACCTCGCGATGGGTGCCTTCCTGGTCATCCTGATCCTGTTCCTGTTCCTCGGCAATGTCCGGGCGGCGGTCATCACCGCCGCGGTCATTCCGCTGGCCATGCTCTTCGCGATCACCGGCATGGTCGAGTGGAACGTCAGCGGCAACCTCCTCAGCCTCGGCGCGCTGGATTTCGGGATCATCGTGGATGGCGCGATCGTGATGGTGGAGAACGCCATGCGTCGCCTGGCGGAGCGTCAGGGGAGCACCGGGCGGCTGCTGACTCGGGCCGAGCGGCTGGTGGTCGTCGGCAATGCGTCCACCGAAGTCTGGCGCCCGACGATCTTCGGCCAGCTGATCATCATGGTGGTGTACCTGCCCATCCTGACGCTGACCGGCATCGAGGGCAAGATGTTCTTCCCGATGGCGTTCACCGTCCTGGCGGCGCTGCTGGGGGCCATGATCCTCTCGGTCACGTTCGTCCCCGCGGCGGTGGCGATCGCGGTGTCCGGGCGGGTCGGGGAGGAGGAGGGATTCCTGGTGCGCTGGGCGCATCGCGCCTATGTCCCCGCGCTCGCGCTGACCATGGGGCATCGGGCGGTCACCGTGACGGCCGCGATCGTGCTGATGCTGGTGACGGGGACGATGGCCACCCGGCTGGGGAGCGAGTTCCTGCCGAGCCTCGACGAGGGGGATCTGCTGGTCCACGCCCTGCGCATTCCCGGGACCAGCCTCTCCACCGCGGTGGAGATGCAGTTTGCCCTCGAGCACAAGCTCAAGTCATACCCCGAGGTGGACTACGTCTTCTCGAAGATCGGCACGGCGGAGATCGCGACCGACCCGATGCCGCCGAGCGTCGCCGACACCTACGTCATGCTGAAGCCGCGCGACCAGTGGCCGGATCCTTCCCGGCTCAAGGCCGACCTGGTCGCGCAGCTCCAGCGGGAACTGCCGTCGATGCCCGGCAACAACTACGAGTTCATCCAGCCGATACAGATGCGCTTCAACGAGCTCATCGCCGGGGTCCGCAGCGACGTCGCGGTCAAGGTGTTTGGCGACGACATGACGGTCCTCGGGGAGGTCGGGGATCAGGTCGAGGCCATCCTGGCCTCGGTCGCCGGCGCGGCCGACACCAAGGTGGAGCAGACCACCGGTCTGCCGGTGCTCACGGTCAGCCTCCGGCGGGCGGAAATGGCCCGGTTGGGCCTCAGCGTGGCGGACGTGCAGGACGTGGTGGAGGTGGCGATGGGCGGGAAGGTGGCCGGGCAGGTCTTCGAGGGCGACCGCCGGTTCGACATCGTAGTCCGGTTGCCGGAGGCGTTGCGGACCGACCTCGAGGCGATGCGTCGCATCCCCGTGCCGCTCCCGGCCGAGGGGCACGCCGGCGGGGCGGCCACGGACGGCAGCGTCGTGGGATTCGTGCCCTTGGCGGCCGTGGCGGACTTTGACATCGCGCCGGGCCCCAACCAGGTCAGCCGGGAGAATGGCAAGCGGCGGGTTGTGGTGACCGCCAATGTCCGCGGCCGGGACATCGGCTCCTTCGTGGCCGAGGCGGAAGCGCGGATCCTGGAGGCGGTGGAGATTCCGCCGGGGTACTGGGTCGCGTGGGGCGGGCAGTTCGAGCAGCTGGTCTCTGCGCGGAAGCGCCTCCAGATCGTGGTGCCGGTGGCGCTCCTCTTGATCTTCGGGTTGCTCTTTGCCACCTTCGGCACGATCCGCGACGCGCTGCTGGTGTTCACCGGAGTGCCGCTGGCCCTCACGGGCGGGGTCTTCTTCCTGTGGGTCGGCGGCATCCCCTTCTCGATCTCGGCCGCGGTCGGTTTCATCGCACTCTCGGGGGTGGCCGTGCTGAACGGGCTGGTGCTGATCACCTTCATCAATCGATTGCGGGAGCAGGGCCAGGCCGTCGAGGACGCGGTGCGTCGCGGCGCCCTCGCCCGACTCCGACCGGTCCTCATGACGGCGCTGGTCGCCTCGCTTGGTTTCCTGCCGATGATGCTGGCCACCGGTCGCGGGGCGGAAGTCCAGCGCCCCCTGGCCACGGTCGTGGTCGGCGGGATCCTCTCCTCCACGGTGCTGACCCTGCTGGTCCTGCCGGTCCTCTACCTCCTGTTCAACCGGGCGCCCGGCCGGGAGGCGGCATGAGGATGCTGCCGACCCTGCCACGCCCGCCCCGACCGCGCTGGGCGGCGATGCCGCTGGCGGTGCTGCTGGGCCTCCTCGGGGTGGCGCTGCTGCCCGCGGAGGCGCTGGCCCACGGCGTCGCCGCGGGAGACAAGGGGTACATCCAGGAGATCGTGGGCGTGCACCTGATTCCCTTCGCCTACCTCGGCGCCAAGCACATGGTCACCGGATACGATCACCTGCTCTTCCTGCTGGGCGTGATCTTCTACCTGTACCGGCTGAAGGACATCGGCGTCTACGTCACGCTCTTCGCGATCGGGCATTCGACGACGCTGCTGCTCGGGGTCCTGACCGGAGTCAGCGTCAGCGCGTACCTGATCGACGCCATCATCGGGCTGTCAGTCGTTTACAAGTCGCTCGACAACATGGGAGCGCTCGAGCGATGGTTCGGGCGGCAGCCCAACACCAAGGCCGCCACGCTGATCTTCGGCTTCTTTCATGGCTTTGGGCTCGCCACCAAGATCCTTGACTTCGAGGTGTCCCCCGAAGGGTTGATTCCCAACCTGCTCGCCTTCAACGTCGGGGTCGAGATTGGGCAGCTCCTGGCGCTGGGTGCCATCCTGATCGGCATGAGCTACTGGCGCCGGACGCCGAGCTTTCACCGGCATGCCTACACCACCAATGTCGTCGTCATGACCGCGGGATTCCTGCTCATGGGATTGCATCTCGCTGGATTCTTCATCCTTGACCTCTGAGGAACGCTCGATGCCCGATAGCCCACCAGCCCACAGCCCGGAACGGCCATCCTCGCGCCGCCTGCTCCGGTCCACGCTGATCGCCGCCGCGGTGGCCATCCTCCTGCTGTTCACAACGGTGCTGCCGGCGGAGTACGGCGTCGACCCCACCGGGGTGGGGGAGGTGCTTGGGCTCACCGAGATGGGCCGGATCAAGGTCTCCCTGGCCAAGGAACAGGCCGCGGCCGATTCCGCCGAGGCCGCTCTGGTCCAGGCGAGTGCCACTGCCGAGGCCGCTTCGCCGGCTGCCAACCCGCCCGCGGCCCCAGCCATCGTGGGGACGCCGGGCGC
Source organism: Gemmatimonadales bacterium (assembly GCA_048499805.1). Lineage (GTDB taxonomy): Bacteria > Gemmatimonadota > Gemmatimonadetes > Gemmatimonadales > GWC2-71-9 > JAWXBA01. The sequence continues at coordinate 474,762 of JASNZF010000002.1, forward strand.
CGCTCCGGGAGGCGAGGCCCCACCCGCGACCAACAGTCATGTCACGGAAGTGAGGCTCGGGCCGAATGAGGGGAAGGAGATCAAGCTCATCATGCGGAAGGGCGCCCAAGTAGCTTTCTCGTGGGCGACGGATCGTGGCGCGGTCAACTACGACCTCCACGCCGATGCCCCGGGAATCAGCTATCATGGATACGGCAAGGGCAACGGCCTGGCGGCGCATGAGGGCACCCTGGTGGCGGCCTTCGACGGATCCCACGGCTGGTTCTTCCGCAACCGGGGATCCGACGCCCTGACGGTGATCCTGCGGACCAACGGCGACTACAGCGCGCTCAAGTGAGGGGGCCGCGGCCGTCGGCATGCATTGATGGTGAGTGATGCGCCGCCCGCTCCGTGCGGGCGGGCACCGTCTGTGATGGCATCCTGTTGGTGCAGCTTTCTCCGACCATTCTGGAGGCAGTCCATGAAACGCCCTGTGCTTGCCAGCCTCGCCGCCCTGACCCTGGGGGCCTCGCTGCTCTACGCCCATGACCTGTTCATCCGGCTCGATTCCTACTTTCTGGCCCCCAACACCAGCGTCTCGGTCCGGGTCATCAACGGCACCTTCTTCAAGAGCGAGAACTGGATCACCCGCGACCGGGTGACTGACATCGCCATGGTGACCGCGGCTGGCCGGACCCGAATCGACACCACCAACTGGTCTGCCTCGCGCGATTCGCTCACCACCCTCCTGGCGATCCGAACCGGTGCCGCGGGCGTGATGGTCCTTGGCGCCTCCACCAAGGCCCGCGACCTGCATCTCGAGGCCGCCGATTTCAACGAGTACCTCAAGGTGGACGGCATTCCCGACGTGCTCGAGGCCCGGCGCCGGAGCAACGAACTCGGCCTCGCCGCCTGGGAGCGCTACGCCAAGCACGTCAAGGCGATTGTCCAGGTAGGTGACAACACCAACGGGCCGTTCGACACCGTGCTCGGATATCCCGCCGAGATCGTGGCGCTGGTGAACCCCTACACCCTGCGGGCAGGCGGCACGATGCGGATCCGTTGCCTGGTCAAGGGCCAGCCGGCGGCCAATCAGCTGGTCATCGTCGGCGGGGAAGGTGCCCGGGGGCCGATTGCCGACCGGTCGCTCCGGACCAATGCGGCCGGGGAGCTGTCGTTCTCGATCACCGAGGCCGGCAGCTGGTTCGCCAAGACGATCAACATGACCCGGGTCCGGGGCCAGGCCGAGCTCGACTACGAGTCCCAGTGGGCCACCCTGACCTTCGGGGTGCGCTGAGCAAGCCGCGGGCGCAGCCAGCGGGATTGTCTCCGGCGGTCAGCCTCACATCGGAGTCATCCCGAACACCGCGAAGCGGTGGAGGGATCTTGTCCGCGTCGGGCGGGATCCTGCGCAGGGCGCGCGGCTGAGGCCGCGGCCCTGTCCCGAACGCAGTGAGGGATCGGCCAGGCGCGTCGCTGAAGCCACGGGGGCCGACCGCCCGCCCATGCCGACCTGACGCTCGGAGTCCATCGTAGCGGCGCGCCACCGGCGCGCCGCTACGTGGATCAAGCGCCAGCAACAGGCCCGCGCGGAGCCCGGGCGCCGGCGACCTGAAAATCGGCGGGGGTAGGGAGCGTGCCGAATTGGACCCGCGGCTAAAGCCGCGGCTCGGCCAGGCGCGTCGCTGAAGCGACGGGGGGGCGGCCGATCGCCCACGCCCGCCGGATGCTCGGCGTCCATCGTAGCGGCGCGCCTCCGGCGCGCCGCTACGCGCATCAAGCGCCCAACAAGAGCCCACGCGCAGCGCGGGCGTTGAGACGCCGCCTCCTGGGGAGCGGCAAGGCGGAATGCCAGAGGCCGAGCAGTCTGCCAGATGCTCGTGCCGGTCAGGGGGCTGCGGGCCGCCGATCAGGTCGTGCGCAGCGAGCTGCAGCGACTGCGGACGAAAGTGCAACGAGTGCGCACGGAAGTGCAGCGAGTGCGGACCGACGTGACCGCTCTGCGCGGGAGCGATACCGCGCTGCGCACCATTCTGCCGCGTGCGCGCAGCCTGCTGACCGCGATGCGGAAACGCGATACCACGAGGGCGCACGACCTCGCCACGAGGGCGGACGAGTGCGCCACCTGAGCGGAGGGAGCTGACCACTCCGCGAAAGACCGATTCCACGAGGGCGCACGGAGCTGACCGGTCGGTGGAATCGCGATACCACTCCGCGCACGGAGCTGACCACGATTTCAGTGACCGATACCACTCCGACAAGGAGGGCAACCGGCGGGTTCGGGAAAGTGTCGGGGCCGGCCGCGGCGGGCGACGAGATGATCTGGACGGAGGACAACGCGTCCGCATTGGGGGACAGTGGGTTGGGGCATTTGTCGGAGGGGCGGGGCGGGGTGCCGGAAGGTCTGAAGGAGGAGGTTGGCTGGCTGGGATGGGGTGATACAGGTCCCGGCAATCGAGCGGAACTCGATGCGGGTCACGGATCGAGCATCCTCCGCAGGCGCTCCCGCACCACGGGCCAGGAGCGTGGGTCCTGGCCGTCATCCTGCAAGCGGGCTTCCAGAACCTCGAGTGCCAGCGGGGGCCCCGTGGCCGTCGAGGCTGTCGAGCAGCCGGTCCACCAGGTAGGCGCGCTCATCCGCCGTCAGGCCGAGGGCGGTGGCTTCGACATCATGCAATGGGACGGGCATCAGGGCACCTCCGCGGTGCTGCTCTCCAACGTCGGCAGTGAGCGGGGAACAGGCAAGAGGAAAATACGCGAAAGGGGGCTTGTTCAGGAACTCGACTCGACGAGCTCCAGGTGAAGATGCCCTGGGCTCAGCGGCAGAAAATCCTTGTCCGTCGTGAGCAGCCAGGACCCGGTGACGCTCGCCGTCGCCGCGATCCAGAGGTCATTCTGCCCGATGCCCAAGCCGTGCTCGACACAATGCGCGGCGATCTCGGCGTACTTGGGGACGACACCGGGGTGCCGCAGGTCGAGCACGACCAGTTCGGCCAGCAGGTGGCGAAGCGCCCCCTGCTTCGCCTCCCCCCAGCCGAGCCGAGTGGCCATCGCGAGACACTCGCCGACGGTCACGATGGAGATCAGGGGCCGGTCGGGCCGACCCAGCAGCCGATGTTCCTCACTGAGGCGCTTGCCGAGGGGGCTCGCTCGGACCAGGTGGATCAGGATGTTCGTGTCCAGGAGGATCGGTGCCCCCTGAGGAATCACGAGACCTCCTCCAGGGCACGCTGGATCTCCTCGTCAGATTCGCTGCCCGGCCACTGGCCGAAGATCGCGTTGAGGCCGGATCGCGGCCCCTGCGGCACCCGGGGCGCCGGCTGAACCTCGGGGCCAAAGAGGGGTTCCGGAGCCTGGCTCCATGCCTCGAAGTCCTCACCGGCGGCCACGATCTGCTCGGCCTCGAGCCTGGCCACCTGGCCGTTGGGACGGAAGTGGGCCAGGCCATCGACGTATGCCTTCCGGCCAAACAACTGCCGCAGGCTTTCGACGGGGACCTGCGGGGCCACGCCGCGCACCTCGGTCTTGTCCGCCAATGTCAGCACGAAGGCGCGGGTACTGTGCCGGATCGCTTCAAGCCAACCAGCCACCCGCACCCGTTGCGGAGGGGGGGTGCTGCGGATCAATGAGGCGGCCTGCTGCAGCCCCTGGGCGTCAATCGATGTCACCGACGGCCCCCCATTGGAGAACTCGATCCGCGCCACGCCGTGTGACAGTACCCGATGCCACCCGACCACCGCGTCGAGCAGCCCGGCATCAAAGCGGTCACTGTCGCGGTCCGCACGCAGCGCATCCTCCAGCACGTCGCGATACCAGCCCATGCCGGTGGCGTGGGGGTCCGGCTCCTCGAAGAGCGGCCCGAGCCCACCCCGGTCGGCGAGCGCCTCTCCCACGACCGGGGCGTCCAGGTCGATGACGGTCGAGCCCTCGCGGAAGCCGAGCACCCGGAACTTGCCCGCTTCGGACAGCCAGCGTGGGGCCGTGCCGGGCGCGCTGCTCCGACCCTCCACCCTGAGGCGGACGGCGCGCCGGACGCCCTCCAGGAGCGAGTCGAGGACGTCCCGCAGGACCGCGCCGTCAATCGTGGCGCCGGTCTCCCGGTCCCCGATGAGCCGGATCTCAAAATGGGGCATCATGACCTCCTGTTGATAACCAGATCAACGCCAAGTGTGCCCTTTTGACGCTGACAGGGGAAGTGGCTGCACAACCCTACCCCTCCCCCCACTCCCACACATTCGCCTTTACCGCCTCATAGCTCGCGTCCAGGGCTGGCCCGAGCGCCAGGATAGCCGCAATCCGCCGGACCATCTCCGACACGTACCGTGCCTCCTCGATCTGCAGGTCTCGGCCCAGCAGCGGCCGCTCCCGGTAGCTGAGCCACTTCTTGATCACCTGGTAGCCGCCCAGGGTGTACTCCCAGACCGCCCTCGGCACATTGGCCCAGTACGCCCGGTCGTTGAGCCAGACGTCCACCGCCTCCCCGTGGTCCGTTGCCCGCCCGCGACCCGGCATGGTGATGCCGCCCTTGCCGCGGATTCCCCAGCCGGCAGTGACCGCCAGGTCGCCGGCCGCGGGGTCCAGGGCCCTGCCATCCACCGAGGTGAGGGTTCCCAGGTGCTTGAACTGCTCGGGGTACCCGCTGACGGGCGCTGAGGTGACCGCTACCTCCGGGTCCAGCAGTTGGCGCAGCTCGGCGCCGAGCGCCGCGCTCCGTTCCAGCGCCTCCTTGGAAGCGGGAAGGGGGATCCGGGGCCAATCCTGGCGGAGTCCTGATGCATTCTCCTGCGAGTAGTGGAGCGAGTGCATCGCTGCCACGGTATGGTCGAAGAGCGAGGCCGGAGTGGCCTCGATCGCGCCAAGATACGACCTGGATGCTAATGAGAGATTCGGAACAAGTGAGGTATTGGGCACTGCGCCCACCAACGCCTCGCTCGAAGTCATCAGCGGGACGTAACTTGCACTACGGTCAAGTACATCCAATCCACCCAGCACAGTCGTAGTTTGCGGCGGGTACCAATCGCGGCGCGGGACCTGCTGGGAAATCAGCCATGCGCTGCCCGGTCGGACTTCTGAGAAGTAGTTGGGGGAGCGGCGGCCAAGGAGTCCGTGCTCGGGTTCCCAATAGAGCCAGCGCACATCAAACGGCCGGTAGAGGTGCTTGCGATAGAACTCTCGCAGAACTCCACGTGCCTGGAGGTTGCGCCTGACCTGTGGAAGGTCGAACGACCGATTCGTTTCTTCCTTTAGTCGCGGGACGAGACGCAAGAGCTCCTCCAGTGGGACGTCACGGGAGAAGAATGCCTCGATCCGCGCCTCCAGACTGTGCCGGTCGATGTCGACGAGTAGCTCATCGCGCTTAGTCTGAACACCCGGGTAGTATTGAGGGAACAGCTCAACCAGCCTTGGCCAGGTCGCGTAGGCCGCCGCCGCCTGAATCTGCCTGAAGGGAAGTCCAAGGGCAGCTACGGGGGACACACGGTCATAGGGAAGCTCGATAGTTTGTGCCCCCCTCTCCAGCGTTGCCAGCTTGTTGGAGCCCCAGAAGTCACGAAAGTTCACGGTATGTGGGGCCTGGGTACTTGAGGCTCGCACCATCAGGCCAATCGCCGTCCCGACTTGAATTCCCTCACGGTTCGAAGGCGTGGAGAAGATGCTCGGATCCGGCTCCCCCTCAGGGGTCAACTTCCCAGTCCTGTACTTGTCCCCATTCAGGCAGTCAATCCAGATCTTGTCGAACACCTCCAGGTACCGCTCCCGCATCCCCGTGAACGAGAGCCCGTCCAGCCATGAGTAGTTCGAGATGAAGCAAACCACACCTCTGCCGGTGTGCTCCACGATCTTCCGCTCCGCCATCCGGAAGAACCGCACATACACGTCGTTCAATCCTTGCCCCTGCGGTGGCGGCACCGCCTTCGTATTCCGGTAGGCATCGCTCAGCGCCCGCTCCTCGGCGCTCGGCGTCACCCCGGCATAGCCGTTGTACGGCGGGTTTCCCAGCAGCACCAGAATCGGCTTCGACTTCTTCACGGCCCACGCCTTGTCCCGCTCCTCCTCCAGTTCCTGAAACGGCAGGGCGGGGCCCCTGGCCTTTGGATCCCAACCGGTCAGCGCATTGGTCAGGTAGACGCCCACCCGGGCGCCGGGCTTGTCGGGCAGCGGCGCGCCGAGCTGCCGGAGCAGGAGGCCAAGCTGCAGGTGGGCCACCACGAACGGCGCGGGGAGGATTTCAAAGCCGAAGATCCGTTCCTGCGCCGCCTTGCGGAGGTCGCTGGCCACCAGTGCGTCGCCCCCCTCCTTCCGCAGGGTGGTCTCGATCCGCTTGAGCACCTCCACCAGGTACGCCCCGGTGCCGCAGCAGGGGTCGAGGACCATGACGTTGGGGTCGGCCAGCCCCAGCGGAAGGTTCAACTCCTCGCGGAGGACGGTGTCCACCCGGGCCACCATGTACTGGACCACCTCGCGCGGGGTGTACCAGACGCCGAGCTGCTTGCGGAGGCCGGGGTCGAAGGCCTCCAGGAACGGCTCGTAGAAGTACTGCACCGCCTCCTGCTCCTGGAACTTCTGGAAGAAGGCGGTGCGGTCCACCCGGTTGAGCACCTCGCCGGTGCGTTCCAGCACCGGGACCAGTTGGAGGTCGCCGAGCACCCGGCGGGTGGCGATCTGGTCGAAGAGGGCGCTGATCATCGGGACGTGCAGGGTCCAGCCGGCGTCCTTCCAGTCGAAGACGGCCTCCGGCTCGGCGTGCTGGCGGCTCCAGAGCACCCAGCCGCTGAAGATGCCGTAGAAGAGGGTCTGGACCAGGGAGGAGCGGAAGAAGTGGTCGCCTTCCTCCCCTTCGAAGGAAATGCCGAGCGCATCCTCGAAGCTGGTACGGATTGTCGCGAGGGAGGGGAGGTCGCGGTGGCCCAGGATCTCCATCGCGTCGCGGGCGTGGGAGGCGAGCATCCACGCCACGTCGGCGGGTTCAGTCAGCCGGGCCCGGCTCCGGAGCACCCGGGTCAGGAACTCGGTGAAGCGCTCGCCGCGCTCCTGGGCATACTTGCGGGGGTGGGCGGCGATGTCGCGCCAGAAGGTGGCCTCGTTTGTGGCCAGGTCGAACTCATCGGCCTTCCTGGCGCCGCCGTGGCGGTCCTGCACCATCAGCACGAAGCGGAAGTAGTTGGTCACCAGCACCTGCCCGTAGCGGACCAGGTACTTGTTGACCTGATCGGAGGCGATCGTGGTGTTGATGTCCTCGGAGGTGCCCTTGACCTCGATGGCGGCGACGTCGGGCCGAGTCGGGTCCTTCGGCTCGGTGGCGCCTCGGCTCTTGAACTGGGTGGCGGTAAAGAGCCCGCCATCGGGGAGTCCGCCGCCCAGGTTGCGGAGGCTCATGATGGTGCGGACCTTCGGCTTGACCTTCTCCCCGACCGCATCGAGCAGATTCTTCAGCGCGGGGTAACCGGCAAGCTCCTCCACCCCGGCTCCGGAGCGGCGGAGCAGGGCGAGTTCGGTGAGGTAGCGTTCGACGGGGTCCATGGGTTGGGGGAATTAAGGGGGCAGGGCGGTGGGGCGGTAGGGTCACGCCGCCGGAAGGGGGGGACTGGTCCGGCCCGGGGCTGCTTGGCGGAGGCCGAACCTAAGGCAGCCTCGATCTATCGTTCATTCGGAGGGCGCTTGAATGCGTCGCCGATGGCGTCGCCCTGAGAATTGGGCAACACGCACCGAGCACGGGTTGGCGCCGACCCGCCATGTGTCGACGCTGCCCGGAATGCGAAGCAGCCAGTGATCTCGGGACGGGCGGGGAGTTGAACCTCGCGCTTCAGCGCGCTTTATTGGAGGCCCTCTTACGAACAGGGACTTTCATGCCACGCAGAGCTCTGATTGTCGCGCTCGCGTCCTTGACCGTCCTCGCCGCCGGAATCATGGTGGTGCAGTCCCGGCGCACCGATGCAGCGCCGCTGTTTCATCCGTCGAGCCCGTCGTTGGTGGCCTCCACCGGACGGCCACAGCTGGTGGAGTTCTTTCACCACCTCTGACAGGGCTGCCAGCGAATGGCGCCCATCGTGCATGGGCTCGAGCGGCAGTGGAGCGATCACGTTGATTTCGTCTACCTGGATGTCACCGACTCGGCGACGGCCCCGGCCAAGGCCCGCTTCGGGTTTCGCGCCACCCCCCACTTCTTTTTCCTGCGAAGCGACGGGACAGTGGCAAGGGAGTTTCAGGGCATCGTGCCGGCAGACTCGCTGGCGGCCGCCCTCGTTGCGCTGGTGGGACTTGAGTCGCGGTGACATGGCCGTCCCGTCCCCCCTGCGCCTCCGGGTGGCCAGTCAGGGGGGACCAGGGTTGCCGTTCGCCCCCCTTCGCCGCTAGTATACGGGGATGCTGGCCCGTCGCCCCCGTTCCCGCCGCGTCTACGCGGTGCTCGCCCTCGCCACCTTTTTCCTGGGTGCCGCGGTCGAACCGGTCGTGGGCTGGATGCGGGATGGCGCTGTCCATCACGAATCCCGCTCGGCTGCTGCGGCGCACGCCGGCGGGATCTCGGCCGGGGAACACGGGCACGAGGACGGCGTGGCCAGTCCGGCCGATCACCCGCACGAGCCGGGTCATGAGCACGGTACAGGCCAGGACCATTGCACCCACGCTCACGGACTCTTTCTCGCCTTCGAGTTGAATCTGGACTGGTCGCCGACGTACTCGGTCATCGGTGATCAAGCGATGCTGTTGAGCGCCTCCGTGGCGCCCTCCCGTACTACCCCTCCTCCCAAAGCCTGACCTCCTGACCCACATCTAGTGGCGTTCGCCGCGGCCCGCCGGGCCGCCGCGAGGTCCACCCGTCAGCGCACATCTGCCACGCCCGCCCCCAGGGGGCGAGCGGGAGGTCGCTTGCATGATTCCAGCCCTTTTGCTGGCTGTCCATGCCTTTGGTTTTCAGGACTCCGTCCCTGCGGCGTCGGGTGATACGCTGACGCTCTCGATCGTCGACGTCCAGCGCCGGGCCCTGGGCCAGAACCCGGCCTTCCTGGCCACGCGACAGGAGACGGCTATCGCTGAGGGTGCGCTCCGCCAGGCACGCCTTTATCAGTTCAACCCGGAGCTCGCCCTGCAGGCCGTCGGGGGCGGCGTCGGAGGGTCCCGGCGCCCATTCGAGCTCGTGCTGACGGAGGAGATCGAGTGGGCTGGGCAGCGGGGACTGCGCATCGGGGCCGCCCGAATGGGGCGCAGCCGTGCCACCGCCATGGTCCAGAATGCCGGCCGCCTGACGCTCGCAGCGGCCAGCGCGGGCTTCTATCGTGCCCTCGCGGCCGAGCGCCGGCTGTCGGTGGCGCGGGATGCCCTGGTGCTCACCGACCGCCTGATGTCGGCCGTTCGGACCCAGCTCACCGAAGGCGAGGTCAGCACGATGGAGGCCAACCTGGCCGAAATCGAGGCCGGGCGCTCGCGGGCGCGCGTCCTGGCGGCCCGCCGGGAAGCGACCAGCGCGTCGCTCGAACTCAAGGCGCTGCTTGGCCTCACCCCGGAGACGCCGATTCGCCTGGCCGGCGCGGGCGGCCCGCCGGCGGCCCTCGGCGAGGAGCTGCCACCGCCCGTGATGGACGAGGACGCCCTGGTGGCGCTCGCCCTTTCCCGGCGCCCGGACTTGATGGCCAGCGCCGAGGCGGTGCGGGAAATCGAGACGCTCACCACGCTCGCCCGGCGCTCGGCGTTTCCGAACCTGCGCCTCGGTGCCGCCCTGGAGCGGGCCGAGGGCGATGGCTCGCCCCGGCTCGGGCCGGCGATCGGCCTGAGCCTGCCGCTCTTCAACCGGAACCAGGGCCTGGTGGACCAGCGCCGGGCCCTCGGGGCGCAGGCCCGCCTCGATCAGCGTGCGACCATCCTCCGCATCCGCACCGATGTGGTGGAGGCGGTTCGCGCCTATCGGTCGGCCTCGGAGGAGGCGGCGCTCTACGAGACGTCGGTGGTGCGGCCGGCCCGCGCGAACATCGCGCTGCTCGAGATCGCCTACCGGGAGGGGACGCTTGACCTCCCGACGCTCCTCCTGCTCCGCAACCAGCTCCTCGATGCCGAGTTTGGCTATTGGGATGCCTGGCTGGCGCAACGCGAGGCGCTGGTCCGACTCGAAGCGGCCACCGGTGCGCTCACGCCATCGGCCGAGGCCCTGCTTCCTCTCGACCCCGACGCGGCCTCCGGGCCGACTCCGGCTGATACCTCATCCAGGACTTCCCCATGACCCGCATCAAGAAGACTGCACCGACGCGGTGCGCCCGACCCCTGCCCCTGCTGGGGTGGCTCGTTGGCTCCCTGGCGCTCGGCGCGTGCGGTGTCGGCGAGGAAGCGCCGGCCGAAGCGCCGGAAGCCGACGAGCACGCCGGTGAGGAGGTCGTCGTGCTCGACACCGCTGCCATTCGGCTCGGCGGGATCAAGGTGAGCGTGGTCGAGTCGATCACGACCAGCGGCCTCCTCGTCACCGGCTCCATCACCTTTGATGCCGATCGGGTGAGCCACGTCGGCTCGCGGGCCGACGGCCGCCTGGTCGCGGTGCAGGCCGACCTCGGGACCCGCGTGCAACGGGGGCAGGCGCTGGCCCTCCTCGAGAGCGTGGAGGTCGGGAAGATTCGCGCCGAGGAGCGAGAGGCCGAGGCGCTGCTGCAGATTGCCCAGGAGAACCACGCGCGTGAGCAGCGGCTTGCTGAGCAGGGCATCTCCAGCCGCAAGGAACTGCTGGAGGCCGAGGCCCAGTTGCGCCGCGCCGAGGCGGCGCTGCACAGCGCCGAGGACCGGCTGGAGGTGCTCGGCGCCTCGCACGACCACGGCGCCGGGGGGGAATTCAGTCTGGTGGCCCCCTTTGCGGGCGTGGTCGTGGCGCGCGATGCCAGCCTGGGGGAAATGGCCACCCCCGCCGACACGCTCTTTACGGTGGCGGACCTGTCGGAAGTCTGGATCGAGCTGGACATCTTCGAACGCGACCTCGCCCGGGTCCGGCGGGGCCAGTCCGTGGCCGTGATGGTCACGGCATACCCCAGTGACACCTTCCCCGGCCGCATCGTCTACGTCGGCGACCTGCTGGACCCCGCCAAGCGCACGGTCCGCGCCCGGGTGGAAATCCCGAATGCCGGGGGCACCCTGAAGCCGGGGATGTTCGCCACGGCCAGTATCCAGGTGGGCGGCGGCGGGCCGCCGCTGGCGGTGGTGCCCCAGGACGCCGTGCAGACCGTCGAGGGGCGGCGCGTGGTGTTCGTCCCGGGCGATGCGCCAGGAGAGTTCCGCGTCGTGCCGGTCGAGCTCGGCCAGACCATCGACGGCGACCGGATCGTCATTCTGTCCGGGATCGCGCCCGGCGATCGCGTCGTTACCGCCGGAGCGTTCGCGCTCCGCTCCGAGCTCAGCAAGGGTGAGATCGGCGAGGGCGGACACTGACATGCGTTCTCTCATTGGCTTCGTCCTGAAGCAACGACTCCTGATCCTCGGCCTGACGGCATTGCTCGTCGGGGTCGGGATCTGGAGCGCCCTCCGGTTGCCGATCGACGCGGTTCCGGATGTCACGAACGTGCAGGTCCAGATCAACACCAACGCCGCGGCGCTGCCGCCCACGGAGGTGGAGCGCCAGGTCACGCTCCCCGTGGAGCTGGCAATGTTCGGGCTGCCGCACCTGGAGGAGATCCGCTCCATCTCGAAGTTCGGGCTCTCGCAGGTCACGGTCGTGTTCGAGGAGGGCACCGACATCTTCTTCGCCCGCCAGCAGGTGCAGGAGCGGTTGCAACAGGCCCGCGAGGAGATCCCCGAGGGCTACGGAACACCCGAGATGGGACCCATCTCCACCGGCCTCGGGGAGGTCTTCCAGTACTCCCTGGAGGCCGACTCCGGTTCGGGTGTCGACGCCACAGAGCTGCGGACGCTCCAGGACTGGCTGGTGGCTCCGCAGCTCCGGGCCGTGAAGGGCGTGGCCGAGGTCAATGCCTTCGGGGGTTTCGAGAAGCAGTACCTGGTCCTGGTCCGTCCCGATGCCCTGGTGCAGTATGACCTGACCCTGCAGCGGGTGCTGGATGCGGTCGCCGCCAACAACCAGAACGCCGGCGGCGGCTACATCACCCAGGGGGCCGAGCAGTTGGTCATTCGGGGCGTGGGCCAGGTGCAGGACATCGAGCAGATCCGCAACATCGTCGTGGCCAGCCGCGGCGGGACGCCGGTGCTCGTCAGCGACATCGCCGATGTCGTGATCGGGGCCACGATCCGGCAGGGCGCCGTCACCAAGGACGGCACCGGCGAGGTCGTCACCGGCATCGTGATGATGCGCATGGGCGAGAACTCCCGCACCGTCGTGGAGGCGGTCAAGGAACGGGTGGCGCAGGCGGCCCGGAGCCTGCCCGCCGGCGTGCGACTGGTCCCCTTCTACGACCGGGCTGAACTGGTCAACCGCACCATCAAGACGGTCGAGAAGAACCTCGTCGAGGGCGCCGTGTTCGTCGTGGTGGTGCTCTTCCTGCTGCTCGGGAACTTCCGGGCGGCCCTGATCGTCGCGCTGGCCATCCCGCTGTCGATGTTCTTCGCCCTCAGTGGCATGGTCCAAGCCGGCATTGCCGGCAGCCTGATGAGCCTCGGCGCGATCGACTTTGGTCTTGTGGTAGATGGGTCGGTCGTGATGGTCGAGAACTCGATGCGCCGCCTGAGCCACCGCAAGCCGGACGAAAGCTTCCTGCATACGGTGCTGGATTCGTGCGCCGAGGTGGCCCGGCCGATCCTCTTTGGCATCGGCATCATCATCATCGTCTACCTGCCGATCCTGACGCTGGAGGGCGTCGAGGGGAAGATGTTCAAGCCGATGGCGCTCACGGTGGTGTTCGCGCTGGTTGGCTCGCTCATGCTCACCTTCCTTCTCACGCCGGTGCTCATCTCGCTGTCCCTCAGGGGCCCGGTGGCCGAAAAGGATGTCTGGCTGATCCGCAAGGCCAAGGCCGTCTATGAGCCAGCCTTGGCCTGGACCCTTGCCCACGGTCGCCGCTCGCTGTTCGGGGCGGCGGCAGCACTGGGGCTGGCGCTGGCGGCGATCCCCTTCCTGGGCTCCGAGTTTATCCCGCGACTGGATGAGGGCTCCTTCGCGGTGCAGGTGCTGCGGTTGCCGAGCGTGTCGCTCGAGGAGTCGGTCCGGCAGACCACGCAGCTCGAGCAGGTGCTGCTGGCCGAGTTCCCGGACGAGGTGATCGACGTGGTGGCGAAGACCGGTCGCCCCGAGATTGCCACTGACCCGATGGGGGTCAACATCTCCGACATCTTTGTGATGCTGGCTCCGCCCGACGACTGGACCAAGGCGGACACCAAGGCCGAGCTCGAGACCCGGATGTCCGAGGCGCTGGAGAGGATCCCGGGCCTGGTCTTCAGCTTCAGCCAGCCCATCGAGCTGCGGGTGAATGAATTGATCGCCGGTGTGCGGAGCGACCTCGCGATCAAGATCTACGGCGAGGATCTCGGCGAGCTCAGCCGGATTGCCGCCCAGGTGGTGGCCGAGGTGTCGCAGCTCGAGGGGGCAACGGGGTTCAAGGCCCAGCAGCTCGAGGGGATGCCGCAACTGCAGATCAGCGTCCTGCCGGGCCAGCTGGCGCGGTACGGCATCAGCGCGGCGGACGTGATGCAGGTGGTCGAGGCGCTCGGCGGCGCGCAGGTGTCCGAGGTGCTCGAGGGCCAGCGGCGGTTTGCGCTCAGCGTGCGCCTCCCCGCCGAGGTCCGTCGCAATGCCGCCACGATCAGCACCATCCTCGTCAGCGCCCCCACCGGGGAGCGGGTCCCGCTGGGCACACTGGCACGGGTGGAGGAGGTGAACGGGCCGGCCGAGATCAGCCATGAGAACGGCTCCCGGCTGGTCATCGTCGAGGGCAACGTGCGGGGGCGGGACATCGGCGGCTTCGTGGCTGACGTCCGGGCGCTGTTTGACGGGGGCGGGATCGCGCTGCCGACCGGGTATCGCCCCGAATTCGGCGGGCAGTTCGAGAACCTCGAGCGAGCCAGCCGGCGCTTGATGATCGTCGTGCCGCTGTCACTGCTCCTGATCTTCCTGATGCTGTTCGCGACGTTCAACTCGCTCCGGCAAGCGGCGCTCGTCTTCACCGGTATCCCGCTGGCGGCGGTGGGGGGGGTGTTCGCGCTGTTGCTGCGGGGGATGCCGTTCTCGATCTCCGCGGGGGTGGGATTCATCGCGTTGTTCGGCGTGGCCGTGCTGAACGGCCTGGTGATGGTCTCGTATATCAACGAACTGCGGCAGCACGGTCGCCCGTTTGACCAGGCCGTCCGCGAGGGGGCGTTGACCCGCCTGCGCCCGGTGCTGATGACAGCCCTGGTGGCCAGTCTCGGCTTCATCCCGATGGCACTCTCCAGCGGCGCGGGCGCCGAGGTGCAGCGGCCACTCGCCACGGTGGTCATTGGGGGGCTCCTGACCGCGACGCTGCTGACGCTCCTGGTGCTGCCCCTGCTCTATACGCTCTTCGAACGGGGGCCGGCGGAGCGCGAGGGGGAGTCGCGGGTGGCGGGGGGGCCGGATCTCTTCACGCCCGACCCAGTCGGGAGAGGAATGCCCGCATGAAGATGGTGATTGCGTTCATCCAGCCGTTCATGGCGCCGGACGTCGTCCACGCGCTGCACCGGGTGCCGGGACTCACCGGCGCCACCTTCACCGACGTGAAGGGGTTCGGGCGCGGCCGCCCGACCGACAGCCCGACCGCCGAGGTCCTCTACGGTACTGCGGACAAGGTCCGGATTGAAGTGGTGGTGCCGGAGGATCTGGAGGACGTGGTGGCCGAAGCGATACGGGAGGCGGCGCGCACCGGCAACCGGGGGGACGGCAAGATCTATGTCCTCCCCGTGGAACGGGCCGTGCGCATCGCGACGGCCGAGGAGGGAGACGATGCGGTCTGACCCACCCCCGCGAGGTCCGCGGGCGGAACGCACGACCCGGCTGGATCTCCCCCTGCTCCTGCCCGAGGTGAAGGACCTCCGCGACGCCTGTGTGGGGCGCCTCGTTGGGCTGCTCGGGCGCCGCGCTGGCGTGCGGAGCGTTCACGTCGTCGGTCCAGGCGAGGAAGGGTGTGGCGGCGCGCACCCCGACGCCCCGATGCCGTCCGTGGAACCCGGGGAGTCACAGCTCTGCCTCCATTACGATGCCGACCGGCTCACGCTCGAGCAGATCACCGCGCTGGCGCGATCCGCGGGCGCCAAGGTGACGGACCGGTATGGGCACGTGGTCGTCCCGTTCCGGTCCGTCAGCACGGAGGACACCGGCCGTCGTCTGGAGGTGGAGCTGCGGTCGTTGCCGGGGGTGACAGCCGCCGCCGTCAACCTGGCGGGGCAGGTCGCCCGCATCGAGTTCGACCGTCGGCGGGTCGATCGCGCCGCGATCGAGACTCGGCTCCGCGCGGCCGGCGTGTCGGTCGCGATGACGCCGCTGCTGTCGCCGGCTGCCGCCCACGCGGGTGCGGGCGAGACGCAAGGGGAGCCGGAGGAGACACATCCTCCGGAGGGCGGCAGCTGGTACGCGCGCCACCGGGAACTCGTGTGGAGCCTCGCATCCGGGGTGCTGCTCGCCGTGGGGTGGGTGGTCGGGCGGATGACGGGTGCGCCCCCTGCGCTGCCGATCGGCTTCTACGTTGCCGCCTACGTCTTTGGTGCGCGTGACAATGTCGGCCATTTCATCGGCGATCTGGGGCGTGGGAGGTTCCGCTTCAACATCGACCTCCTCATGGTCGTCGCCGCGATCGGTGCCGCGATCCTCGGCGAGTGGCTGGAGGGCGCGCTCCTCCTCTTCCTCTTCAGCCTCGGACACGCGCTCGAGCACTACGCCCTGGGCCGCGCGCGGAACGCCATCGCCGCACTCGCGGAGCTCGCCCCCCAGACGGCGCTCGTGGTGCGCGACGGGCGCGAGACGGCGGTCCCGATCGCCGAGGTCCGCCCCGGCGACCGCGTGGTCGTGAATCCCGCCGAGCGGATCCCGGTCGACGGCAAGGTACACGAGGGGCGCTCAGCGGTGAATCAGGCGCCGATCACCGGCGAGAGCGTGCCGGTGGACAAGGCACCGGAGGACCCGGTCTTTGCCGGATCGGTCAACGGGGATGGCGCGCTGGCGGTCGAGGTGACGGCGGCCATCGGCGACCGCACCCTCGACCGCGTCATTAAGCTCGTGGCGGAGGCGCAGACGCAGAAGGCGCCGACGCAGACATTCACCGATCGGTTCGAGCGGGTCTTCGTCCCGATCGTCCTCGTGGCCGACCTGCTGCTCATCGTCGTATCCCCTCTCCTCGGCTTCTGGACGTGGGAGGATGCGTTCTACCGTGGGATGGCGCTCCTGGTGGCGGCCTCGCCGTGCGCGCTCGCGCTTGGGACGCCGGCCGCCGTCCTGGCCGGCATCGCGCAGGCGGCACGGCGGGGCGTGCTCATCAAGGGGGGCGCCTATCTCGAGGTGCTCGGATCCATTGACACGCTGGCGCTGGACAAGACCGGGACGATCACCCGCGGGGAGCCCGAGGTGACGAATCTCCGGCCTGCAGAGGGCGTGAGTGAAGACCACCTGCTCGCGATGACCGCTGCCGTCGAGCAGCGGTCCCAGCACCCGCTCGCACGCGCGATCATCCAGGCGGCCGAGCAACGGGGCCTTGAGGTGCCTACGGCGGGCGAGCTGGAGTCGGTAACCGGTCGGGGAATCCGCTCGACGGTCGACAGCGCGACGGTCGAGGTGGGCCGGCTTCTGATGTTCGAGGAAACGGGCGCGGAGATACCGGCGACCATCCGCGCCAGCGTCACAGAGCTGCAGGAGGCAGGACGCACCACGGTGGTCGTGCGGCATCGTCCGGCCGCCTCAGCGCAGACGACGCCTCAGGACGGTACTGGTTGGCTCGGCGTCATCGGCGTGGCTGACGAGCCGCGCCCCGGGGTGCGAGACACGCTGGACCGTCTGCGCGCCCTCGGGATTCGCCGTATCGTGATGCTGACGGGCGACAACGCCGGGGTCGGCAAGGCGGTCGGCGATGCCGTCGGACTGTCGGACATCCGCGCTGGGCTGCTGCCGGAGGACAAGGTCAAGGCGATCGCCGAGCTCGCGCAGGATGGACGCGTGGCGATGGTCGGCGATGGGGTGAATGATGCGCCGGCGCTTGCGCACGCCACGGTGGGCATCGCGATGGGCGGCGCCGGCACGGCGGCGGCACTCGAGACGGCGGACGTGGCGTTGATGGGTGATGACCTTGGACGCCTGCCCTTCGCGATCGGCTTGAGCCGCACGGCGCGTGGTGTCATCAAGCAGAACCTCGCCATCTCGCTCGGCGTGATCGTGCTGCTGGTCGTCGCCACCACGACGGGCCTCGTTGGCATCGGCGGGGCCGTCATCGTCCATGAAGGAAGCACGCTGGTTGTCATCGCGAACGCGTTGCGACTGCTGCGGTACGGGTCTCCGGAGCGCGGAGGCGGCGAGGTGGATGAGCCGGGGGCCGCGTGAGGAGGCCGGTTCAGGCTAAATGCTGAGCGAGCCATCTCGCGGCCGCGGGATGCGGGGACCTGGCAACCCCAAGTCGCTTCGCCATGGCTCAGTGGGCACCCGCTTCGATAGTCATACCCGGAGGGCAGCGTCCCCGGCCTCATTCGGAAGGCCCTCTTCGGACCGCGTCCTCCGTTCCCGGCCCCTTTCCATCCACGCGTACAGCGTGGGGAGAACAAGCAGCGTGAGCAGCGTCGACGTAATCAGCCCGCCGATCACCACGGTCGCGAGCGGCCGCTGCACTTCGGCGCCTGTGCCCGTCGACACCGCCACTGGCATGAAGCCGATGCTCGCCACCAGTGCGGTCATGAGCACCGGCCGGAGCCGCTGCCGCGCACCGGAGAACGCCGCCTCGGCTGGCGCCGCGCCGTGTTCCCGCTCACGTTGCACGGTCGTGAGGAGGACGAGCCCGTTCAGCACAGCGACGCCGAAAAGCGCGATGAAGCCGATCGAGGCAGAGACCGAGAGGTGCAGTCCACGAATCCAGAGCGCCAGTACCCCGCCAACCGTCGCGAACGGGAGGTTGAAGAGGACGAGCAACGCGAGCCGACCCGACTGAAGGGACTGGTAGAGGAGCAGAGCGATCAGCGCGAGCGAGATCGGCACCACGATACGGAGCCGACGCATGGCGCGCTGCTGGTTCTCGAACTGGCCTCCGTAGTCGAGAAACACGCCCGGCGGAATCGTGACGCGTTCGTCGATCGCCGCGCGGACGTCTGCCACGTAGCCACCGAGATCCCGGCCACGGACGTTCGCCTGTACGATGACGAGCCGCTGCGCCCGCTCGCGGCTGATCTGGACCGGGCCGCTCTCCGTGCGCACGTCGGCGACCTGCGCGAGGGGGATCAGCGCGCCCGTCGCGCTGGGCACGGTGATGCCGGCGATCGCCTGCGGGGATGAACGGATTTCCGACGGGAACTGCACGGTGATGTCGAGCGTGTAGACCCCGTCCACGGCCTGCGCGACCGGCTGCGCGCCAAGCGCGACGGCCAGCACCTCCTGCACTTCCTCGATCGGAATCCCGTACCGTGAAAGGGACCGCCGGTCCATTCGGACCGTGAGGTAGCTCTGGCCGACGGTCTGCTCGACCATCACTTCGGACGTTCCAGGGACGGTCTCGATGACTGCGGCGACCTCCTCGGCTACCCTGCGGTTCTGATCGGGATCGTCCCCGAAGGCCTTCACGGCGAGATCGGACCGCACGCCACTGATCAACTCGTCGAGCCTCATCTTGATCGGCTGCGTGAAGCCGAAAGCGACGCCTGGCACCTCATCTTCGAGTGCCTCCTCCAGCTCTTCCTCGATGTCCTCCTTGGTAATGCCCGACCGCCACGCTGAGCGCGGGGTGAGCATCACGAAGACGTCGGATTGATTCACGCCCATGGGATCCGAGCCGATATCTGGGCGTCCGATGCGGCTCACCACCGTTCGCACCTCGGGCACGCGGCCAACCACGCGCTCGATCGCTCCGGCGACCTCGACGGAGTGTGTGAGCGAGATGCTCGGGTCCCGCGTGGGCTGGATCAGCAAGGCTCCCTCGTCCAGCTCGGGGAGGAACTCGGTACCGAGGCGAGGAACGAGAACCATCGTGGCGGCGAAGATGCCGGCCGCGATCAGCGCCGTCGTTCTGGGCCGGGCCATGGTCCGGCGGAGCAGCGGCGCGTAGCGCCGATCCAGCCAGCCGGCGAGACGGACCGCGTGTCGGGACTCCGGGGCGCCCTTGCGGAAGAGCCAGGTGGCCGCTGCGGGTACGAAGAGGAGGGCGAGCAGCAGACTGCCGAATAGGGCCATCGAGACGGTGAGCGCCATCGGCTGGAACATTCGCCCCTCTAATCCCTGGAGCGTGAGGATCGGTAGGTACACGAGCATGATGATCATCACGCCGAACGCAACGGGTCGGCCCACCTCGCCCGCAATCGAGATCAGACGCGGGGCGAGCGCCTGCATGCCCTGTGGAAGCCTGCCCTCCTCCTCGTCCTCGTGCAAACGCTTGACGAAGTTCTCGGCCATGACCACCGAGCCGTCCACGATCATGCCGAAGTCGATCGCGCCCAGGCTCATCAGGCTGACCGACACGCCCAGCCAGCGCATCCCGATCAGGGCGAAGAGGAGCGAGAGGGGGATGGCGGCCGCGACGATCAGAGCCGCCCGCAGGTTTCCGAGGAAGAGCAGCAGGATAGCGACGACCAAGAGGCCGCCGTAGAGGAGATTGTGCTCCACGGTCTTGAGCGTGCCCTCCACGAGGTCCGTTTGGTCGTAGTACGCGCTGAGGACGACGCCCTCGGGAAGCGACGGGTTGATCTGGGCTACTCGCTCGACCACGCGCCGCACGATCTCTCGGCTGTTCTCGCCCCGGAGCATCATCACGATCCCGCTCATCACCTCGCCGCCCGCGTCACGGGTGACGGCGCCCTGGCGCAATTCGGGGCCGTATTCGATCCGTGCCACATCCCCGAGGCGCACCGGCACGCCGCGTGCGTCGGCGCGGATCACGCTCACTCGGAGATCCTCGGGACTCTCCGCCTGACCGATTCCGCGCAGGATGAACTGCTCGTCGCCGCTCTCGAGGTAGGCACCGGTCGGCGTCCGGCTGTTCGACTCGACGGCCTCGATAACGTCGCGCACGGAGAGGCCGTAGCTGACCAGCCGCTCCGGAAGCACGGTCACCTGGATCTGGCGAACCAGCCCACCGAAGGTGTTGACCTCCGTCACTCCCGGTACGGAACGGAGCTGGGGCCGCACGACCCGGTCGTGGAGCGTGCGTAGCTCCATCAAATCGAGCCCACCCCCCTCCAAGGTGTAGAGGTAGATCTCGCTCGTGGCTCCGGCGAGGGGCCCCAGCTCCGCCCGCGCGCCCGGCGGGAGGGATTCGCTCATGCTCTGGATCCGTTCGGCAACGAGCGTGCGGGCGAAGTACAGATCCACGCCGTCCTCGAAGACAATCGTGACCATCGCGAAGGCGTATTTGTTGGTAGAGCGGATCTGCTCGACGCGTGGAAGCCCCGAGAGCGCGACCTCGACCGGAAAGGTGGCGAGACGCTCCACCTCCATCGGGGAAAGGCCCGGCGCCTCCACGAGCACCTGGACCTGGATGTTGGTCAGGTCCGGGAAGGCATCCACGCGCAGCGTGCGTGCGGCCCAGGCGCCCCCACCCACGAGCCCCAGCACGAGCAGCATGATGAGCACGCGCTTTCGCACGGCCCAGGCGATCATCTGGTCGATCATACCTGCTCCTGCTAATGGTCGTCGCCGCCGAACGCGTGTTTTCCGCGTTCGGACTTGAGGGTGAAGGCGCCACGTGAGACCACCCGCTCTCCGGGTGCGAGCCCGCTCTGAACGAGCACGATCCCTGGCTGCGACACCCCCGCGATGCCTGCCGCGGTGAGCGTCACGACACGCCGCTGGTAAGTGCGCGGACCGGTCTCGATGAACACGTATTGCTCATCGCCGTCAGCAAGGAGCGCGGAGGCCGGAACCGTCACGGAAGGGGTCACCGTCGACAGCGCCGCCGCCGCGAGCGGCACGTGGAGCGTGACCGTGGCGAACATCCCCGGGCGCAGCAGGCCCTGGGGGTTGGAAGCGTGAATCAGCGCCTTCATCGTGCGCGTCGTGGCGTCCACCGTCTCGCGGATACGATCGATCCGGCCCGGGAGCGCCGTTTCTGGATAGGCGGCCAGCCGTATCGTCACCCGCTGGCCTGTCCGGAGCGCCGCGAGGGAACGTTCCGGCACTTCCGCGGCGACGTGAACTACGGACAGGTCGGCCAGCGTGAACAGGGGGGTGCCGACTTCCACGGCGGCGCCAGCCCGAGTATGCGCTTGGATAATCGTCCCTGCGAACGGGGCGGTGATCGGCAGCAGGTCCTTGGGCTCGCCGGAGGAGGCCAGCTCCCCGAGCAGTTGGGCGTCGGCCCCCAGGAACTGAAGTCGCCGCCGGGCGGCAGTCGCCAGGGCGTCTGCACCCTCCTGGTCCCTGGTGCCTGAAAGCAGCCCCGCTCGACGGAGTGCTTGGAGATAGTCACTTTGTGCAGTGAGGAACGCGGAGCTCAGCAACTCCGCGACCAGCTGCGCGGCCTGCACGTGCTCTCCTTCGACGACATGCAGCCGCTCCACGAGCCCCGAGGCGCGTGCTGAGATGAACGCGACACGGGAAGGGTCGTACTCGACCTGGGCGGGGACCTCCATGCGCGGGTCGACGGCGGGTGAAGCCTCCTGCACCTCAACGACCTCGATGCCCGCCGTGGCGAACGCCGCCTCGCTGAGCACAACGGTCGTGTCGTCGCCCCCGGACCCCTCGTGGCGCTCGCTGCCTTCGGCCGAGCCGGCGTCGGCCAGCGCGCCCTCGTCTCCCGTCGGAGCGCACCCAGCACCGGCAAGCACCAACATCACACTCGCGAGCGCCTGGGCCAGGCGGATACGTCGTTCACTCATCGTGGTCTCCGGGTGCGGCTGCAAAATCGAGTTCAGGCCACTCCGGGACGTCCCCGGGGAGGTAGAGCAGGGTGAGCAGCGCCGCGACCGCCTCGGCGCGCGCGTTCAGGCGGTCCAACTCGGCCCGCGCCAGCGCGCGTTCGAAGTCGATCAGTTCGAGCAGGGAGAGGTCCCCGGTGCGGTACGCCGCGAGCGCGCCTTCGCGCTCTTCTCGGGCGCCGATCAGGAGCTCCTCCTCGAAGAGGTCGAGTCGGCTCCGGGCCGACTCGTACCGCTCGCGGGCGGCGACGAAGGCCGCCCGTACCACCGCGATGGCTGTCGCCCGCGACGCCTCGGCCGCAGCCACCTGAGCGTCGGCCGCCACACGGCCGGCGCGATTGGCACGGCTGGCGGTGAACGGGAGTGAGAGCGAACCGCCGAGAGTGGGCCCGAAGCTGCTCCCGTTCAGAGCCCCAGCGAATCGCTGCGCTCCGACGCTGAGCGCGACACGAGGACGCTGCTCGGCCAGCAGCACGCCGCGGCCGGCGCGCGCCCGCGCTGTCATGGCTTCGGCCAAGCGCACCGCTCCGGTGGCGGCGACGAGGGAGTCGATGTCTGGCACGGCCGGCAGCTGCGTGGCCAAGACTGTGGAGGGGTCCCGGACGGCGATCGAATCGACGAGCAGGCCGAACTTGTCACCTGACTCAGGACCGAGGAGACCAATCAGCGTGGCCCTGCCCACGCGGGCCCGCGCGAGCGCGGATGACTGCTCCGAGCGGATCCGCAGGCGCTCCGTCCTCAGCCTCAGCACGTCCACGTAACGGGCTTCACCCGTGGCGAACCGCCCTTGCACGGCCACCTCCGCGGCCTGGAGCAGCGAATCTTCCGCGGCGAGCCGCTGCGCGATGGCGGCCCCGTGAACGATTTCGCTCAAGGCGAGACTGCTCTGCGCGAGGACACGCTGCTCGGTCGCGTGCAACGCGGCTTCTGCACCCAGAGCCGTTGCCCGCGCGGACGTCCGCGCGGCCTCGCCACGTCCGCTGGTCAGGAATTCCCGTTCAAACAGGATCCGAACGCCCGCCCCGCCGATGTCCGTACCGTTCGGCACGTCGTCCACCTCGGCGGCGAGCGACCAGGGCGGCGCCCACCCTACCGCTCCCACGCGCGCCTCGGCTGCGTGGAGCGCGGCGCGCCGGGCAATGAGCTCCGGGTTGGAAGCGCGGAGCGTGCCGAGGAGCGAATCGAACAAGCCGGATGCCAGCGGGGTCACAGGCACCTGCGCGGCGACGGAGCTTGCGGCCGCGAGGCAGAGCAGGAACCCAGCGAATGCGGCAGCTTGGGGCGGGAACGTCCCTCCCCCAGTGCGGGGACTCGAATTTTCAGATCGGGATTTCACGATACCCTCGC
This sequence comes from Gemmatimonadales bacterium, assembly GCA_048499805.1. GTDB lineage: Bacteria > Gemmatimonadota > Gemmatimonadetes > Gemmatimonadales > GWC2-71-9 > JAWXBA01. The sequence goes on from JASNZF010000002.1 coordinate 498,048, forward strand.
CCATGGGTATGAACCAGCGCCCTCCAAGTCCGGCTGTCTTGATGCCGGTGAACAGCAACCTCCATGTGCGTGGCTCTGCAATGCGAAGCCGCCTGTGCTTCGAAGGTTACGTTCGGGGAGGCAGGAAGGGGGTCGGGAGCGACACTCGGCGGCACGACTCCGAGGCTGGCCGGCAGTGGTTCGACGAAGCCGAGGAGGAGACCCATGAAGAGGAGCCGCGAGTCGGCCGTCCGAAGGGTCCCGCTCATGCCGGGCCGAGCTTCGTGGGGGTCTGGGGAGAGCTCACGGACCTGGCCAATCGGGCCGATGTGGAAACCCGGTTGCTTGCTGGCACTTTGTACTCTCGGCACGCATCCACACCACCGGCGCTGGCCGCGAGCAGCCGCTCCGCAGTGCCGAGGAGCGTCCCAACGCGCTCATCCCTCAGGCTGTAGAATGCGTGCCGCCCACTCCGCGTGCGCTGGACGAGGCCGCAGTCGAGCAGGCACGCGAGGTGGTTCGAGGCGTTGGGCTGAGAGAGCCCGGTCTCATCGACAATCTCAGTGACGGTTCTCGGTCCCGCCCGGAGCGTCTCAAGGATCGACAGGCGCGACAGATCTGAGAAGCCTCGAAACAGCTTGGCTTTCGTTGCGAGCGCGCGTGAGCCGGTGGTTGTGATCATGGCGTCCGGTACCCTGTTGACGTATCAGTGCCCAATGATATATGATCAAGGGGATATGGGCAAGCGGGCAGTGGGGCTCCTGGCAGCGAGGTCTTCGCGGGCCCGCTGAATGGGGGAGGGTGGAGGTGTACGGTGCGTTTGCCTTCCCGAGCACTAATCGTGACCAGACTATCTGTCGTGAGGGGCCATGCACCAGCAGACCCGGTTGTCCCGATGCAGGACCGCTGAATCGGGCGCGATCTGGAAGGTGTTCGCACAGATCCCTCAGGGGTCGAACTACCGGCACGCCCCCAAGTCGCGCCCCGCACGGGATTCCGCCTGCCAGCCTGAGTGTCGAGCGCACACGCTCATCGGTGCGCAGACGCAGCGCAAGGTGGCCTGGGCGCCGCCACACGTCCCGGCCACGGTACGCGAAGGGCTGGGTGCGTACCAGGTCCAGAGCGCGGCGCTCCCGGGACGCCGGGCGGCCCGGCGTTGGCCTGCGTCCGCACGAACCGCCCAGGATCGGGGGGAGGGATGATGTCTCCGCGACCCTCCCCCTGGCGCACTCAGTTCGCCTACCGCACCTACGCGTCGGGCGTGGCCTGGACCGCAGCGATGCTCTGGGCTGCCTGGGATCCGACGGCGGGGGAGCCCGGCTGGCTGGCGGTGCGCACCGATCCCGCGGGGCTGCTGTTTGCGCTGGCGGCGGCCATCGGCGGCGCCAACTTCTTCGGCGCCGCAATCCGAGCCTTGCGGACCCTCAGGCTCGACATGGCGTTCCTGATGTCCACCGCGATTGTCGCCGCCATCCTGATCGGCGAGCCCTTCGAGGCGGCCACCCTCGCCTTCCTCTTCTCGACCGCGGAGCTGCTCGAGCAATTCGCCGTCGACCGATCGCGGCGGTCTGTCAGCGCCCTCCTGGCCCTCTCGCCCGAAGAAGCGGAGCAGCTCCGGCCCGACGGGACGACGACAACAGTCCCGGCCACCTCGCTTCAAGTTGGTGATCTGATCCGGATCCGGCCGGGAGGCCGCGTCGGCGCGGATGGCATTGTCCGAGAGGGCTCGTCCAGTCTCGATGAAGCCGCGATAACGGGTGAGTCCCTGCCGGTCACCAAGGGCATTGGCGACCGGGTCTTCTCCGGGACCCTCAACACCGAAGGGTTCCTCGATGTCGAAGTCACGGCCGATGCCAGTCACAGTGTCGTGGCGCGGATCGCCGACCTGGTGCGGGCAGCGCAGGGCCGGCGCGCTCCGATCGAGCGCGCTGTCCAGCGGTTTGCACGAGTGTATACGCCCGTGGTTACGCTGCTCGCGCTCCTGGTGGTGGTGGTGCCGCCGCTGCTTGGGCTGGGGACCCAGTTGGAGTGGTTCCTCCGGGGTATCACGCTGCTGGTGGTGGCGTGCCCCTGTGCCCTGGTCATTGCGACCCCGGTAACCGTCGTCAGTGCCCTCACCAGCGCGGCTCGGCACGGAGTGCTGATCAAGGGTGGCGAGCATCTCGAGGCGCTGGGCGCCATCCGGGCCGTGGCGATGGACAAGACCGGGACCCTCACGACCGGGCACCTGGAGGTGGTGGCCTTCCGGACCGTCCCGGCCACAGCCGAGCCGATGCTGTTGCAATGGCTCGCCAGCGTCGAGGCGCGCTCGGAGCACCCGATCGGCAAAGCGATCGCTCGCCACGCCGCGGACCGGGGTGTGGCCCCGAAGGATGAGATCAAGGACTTCCAGGCGCGTCCGGGCCATGGGGTTACGGCCCAGGTCGGTGGTACCCGGCTGGTCATCGGGACGGAATCGTTCGTGGGAATGAGTGCCGATTTGGTGGGGCCACTGGACCCCGGCACCACCTGGGTCTTCGCCCATGCCCCCGATGCGGCCGTTTCGGGGACGATTGGCCTGCAGGATGCCGTGCGACCCCATGCCCGGGCCGTCGTGAGCCGCCTGCACGAGCTGGGGCTGAGCCCGCTCGTGATGCTCACGGGGGACGGGAGTGACATCGCGCGCAGCGTGGGGCGGGCTGTGGGAATCGACACGATCGAGTCGCGACTCCTCCCGGAGGACAAAGTCGGGATCGTGCAGGCGCTGCGGGCGAAGTACGGGGCGGTGGCCATGATCGGTGACGGGGTGAACGATGCGCCCGCCCTGGCGGAGGCCTCGGTGGGAATCGCCATGGGGGCCGCCGGGTCACCGGCGGCGATCGAAACGGCCGATGTGGCGTTGATGGCAGATGACCTGTCCAGGCTGCCCTACCTCATCGAGCTGGCCCGTCGGGCGCACCGCACCATCCGGTTCAACATCGGCCTGGCGCTGGGACTCAAGCTGATTCTGGTCGTCGGGACCCTCCTGGGGATGGTCAACCTCGCGTTCGCCGTCATCGTGGGTGACCTGGGCGGGACCCTGGTGGTCACCCTGAATGCGATGCGGCTGGCGCGGCGATCGGCCGGGGTGGCCGGAGTGGGGGGGCGGTGATGGCGCCAGTTGCTCGGCCACGAGCTGCGCGAGTTCGTCGTCATCGCGAGTGGATCGCGGATGCTGCGAGCATGACGGCCGATGGCACTCACTGCGAGACCTGGACAACGCTGGACGCCGCGGAGGCGGGCGTCCCAATCCTCCGAGACTGGCACCTCACCAGGCAGGGGAAGCAGGCGCCGTGATTCCCTACTTCCCGCAGCCGTCCATCGATCTGGGGCCGGTCACAATCCATGCCTTCGGCGTGATCGTCACCGCCGCGGTGCTCATTGGCCTTGAGGTGGCGCGTCGGCGCTTGCGGCATCTGGGACTCGACATGACGCTCAGTGACCGACTGGCCGGGTGGACGCTCATTGGGGGCTTTCTCGGCGCCCACCTCTTTGCAGTGCTCTTGTATGTCCCCGAGAAGGTGGCCGCCGACCCGTTCGTGCTCCTGAAGGTGTGGGAGCACTTGAGCTCGTTCGGTGGCATCCTCGGCGGCCTCCTTGGGCTGTGGATCTTCGTGCGGGTCCGGGTTGGACTCGACCGTGCGAACTGTGGCCGATACCTCGACGCCGTCGCCTACGCCTTTCCAGTGGCGCTCCTCGTCGGGCGGTTCGCTTGCACGGTGGCCCACGACCATCCGGGCAGCCTGACCCGTATGCCCCTCGCAGTCAGTCTCGCCGCCGAACCCGCCCGCGTCTTCATTCGCGGCGTGTACGCTGCCGCGGGCCGGGTCACCGAGCTGCCGGCCGACCCGGAGCTGGCGCGAGTCGGTTTTCACGATCTCGGCTGGTACGAGTTCCTCTATCTCGGCCTGGTGGTCGTCCCGATCACCTTGTGGCTCGGCCGCCGCTCCCGACCAGCGGGCACGTTTGTGGTCAGCTTCGTGCTGCTCTACATGCCCGTCCGCTTCGCGCTCGACTTCCTTCGGGTGAGCGACGTGCGGTATGCCGGCCTGACGCCGGCCCAATGGGTTGCGCTCATTGCCGTGCTGTTGCTCGCTGCGTCGGTGGTCTGGCGGCGCACGAGGGTCGCCCGTGCCGGCACTCCGAACGAAAGCTTCCATGAGTAAGCCTGAACGGCCGATGCAACTGTACTGGCCGGGCGTCACGACCGTCCTCGTGCTCGATGTGGTTACGAAACTCCTTGCCCGGTCGACCTCGGGGGCGCTTGCCGCCGAATAGTGACGGTACCACGCGGTGGCTGCTGCCGGACGTGTCGCGCGGCGCTCAGCAGCCCCTCGCCCGCTCCGCGATCAGGCGTGTGACCCCGCTGCCGCTGGAGCGGGACGCGCCCGATCAGACAGGCCCACAGTGCCGTTGTTGCGGGTGAAGTGATGCCCAGGGCCCTCGGAATGGTGGTGGCTTGGCTGATCGGGTTGGCATTCCTGGTGGTTACCTCGCATGCGATCCGGCTGGCGCGGCGATCGGCCGGGGTGGCCGGAGTGGGGAGGCGGTGATTGCGACCTAGGTTGGGCCCAATCGCTCCAGCGGCCTGGAGGTGCGTCGCACACCTGGTCGAGGCAACCGAGGAGGGTCGGTCGAAGCGCGGTGTGTCGAGGGATGAGCCCTGTGGGACCCCTGCCCGCCGATCTCAATCCCCATGAGGACCGGCCCTCCGCCTTGCGCCCTGCCGGACCGCTGATTAGCATCGAGACATGGCAAAGTTTGTGGTCGTGGTCGCGATGCTCCTCATTCAGGGCCAGCCGCTCGTCAGCGCGGCCCTCTGCCAGCGGCATCACGAGATGACCGCCCGTGCCTGCGCGGCCTCGTCGGAAGAGCGCCCCGACGCGATGCAACACGGGGAGGACGGGACCGCCCCGTCCGATCACGACTGCGACCGGATGCTGGCGTGCTCGCTCGTCCCGCCCGCTATCGTTCCCACCGATCCCCCCCAGATTCGCTCGTCATTCACATACTGTTTGACGATCCCGCGGACGATCTTCCCTCCCGCCGTTGTCCAAGCTCGACCGTTTCACCCTCCCAAGGCCTGATCTCGATCCAGCGCGTTTTTTGAATCGGCCGCCCAGGGGGGCGGTTGATCCACCGTGACCTGACGCAGCCAAGCGCTGCGGGATTGAGGCATGCACACCACAACCGTACTCATCGTCGGCGCCACTGCGCCGGCGAAGGCGACCTCCGTGCTCCGCGCGCTCGCCCTGGCGCTGGTCACAATCCTGCCGCCCGTCGGACTGCTCGCGCAGGGTGCTCCGGAGCCACCCGGGCAGTCCGCAGTCAACGAATCCCACCCGGTGGACTCGCTCGTCTCTTGGGCGCTCGCCGTGAGTCCGCATCTCCGTGCCGCGCGGGAGCGTCTCCGCGCTGCCCAGGCGCGTGTGCCTCGGGCCGGGGCGCGCCCGGACCCGATGCTCATGGCCGGGATCCAGAACTTTCCGGTGAGCCAACCGAGCTTCAGCGATTTCATGACCATGAAGATGATTGGCATCGGCCAGACTCTTCCGTACCCGGGCAAGCTCCCGCTCCTGACCCAGGCCGCGGTTCGTGGCGTCGCGGCGGGGGAAGCCGAACTGGCAGATGCCCGCCTCGCGGTCGAGGCCGCGGTCAAAAGCGCGTACTACGATCTGGCCTACCTCGACCGGGCACTCGAAATTGTCGAGCGCAATCGGGACCTCCTCCTCGATGTCATGAAGGTGACGGAGGCCAGGTACGGCGTGGGGACGGGCGGCCAGGAGGAGGCGCTCCGCGTCCGGGTCGAGGCGGCGCGGCTCGGGGAGGAGGCGGTGGCGCTCCTCGAACAGCGGCGGGCAAGGCTCGCCCGGCTGAATGCGGAACTCGATCGCCCGAGCGAGACACCGGTCACCGGGCCCATCATCCCGCGCCGCGTCACACGGGCTGCGATTGCCGACTCGGCCGCCGGCATCCGATTCGTCTCGACCACCCTCGGCGCGCGCGCGGCGGATTCGCCGCTGCCGCCGCTGGCCGTGCTGCAGGACGCCGTGGTTCGGCAGAACCCGATGCTCCGCGCCCACGAGGCACGGATCGCCGAGCAGAGGTCGCGCGCGGAGCTTGCGCGCAAGGCACACCTCCCAGACCTCAATCTGTCGCTCTCGTACGGCCAGCGCACCGGTTTCCGCGACATGCTGTCGGCCCAGGTGTCGATCCCGATCCCCCTCCAGCGGGGGCGCAAGCAGGATCAGCTGGTCGTCGAGGCGGACGCCGAGCTCGCCGCCCTCGAGGCGGAGCACCATGAGCAGGCCAACATGCTGCAGGCCGAGGTGGCGCGGCTTCACGCCGAACTCGAACGTGACCGGGCGCAGCTTGGCCTCTACGTAAAGGCCATTCTGCCACAGGGGCGCGCCGCGCTGACCTCGGCGACGGCCGGCTATCAGGTCGGGCGGACCGACTTTCTGGCGCTGCTCGATGCCCAATCCACCCTGTTCGACTATGAAACCACCTATTTCCGGGTCCTCTCGGATTTCGCCAAGACGCTGGCGGAGTTGGAGCGGCTCGTGGGCGAGGAGGTCGTGCAATGAGCCAGGACATCCATACACCAGAGGTGGGTTACGATGCGAATGCCGCGGGCGCACGGACCGGGGCGCGTCGACTCGTGGTCGGGGTCGTGGCCGCTGGGCTTGTGGCTCTCGCGGCGTGGGCGCTCGTGCCGCGGCGCGGCGCCGAGGGCCCCGGCCCGGCCGCCGGAGAGATGGCCGGGATGGAAGGGATGGGCGGCATGGACATGTCCTCCGATGGCACGGTGCAGCTCACGGCGGACCAGGTCCGGCACTTCGGGATCACCTTTGGCGCCGTCGAGGTGCGAACGCTCGAGGATCGGATTCGCACCACCGGCGTCGTCACCTTCGATGAGACACGGATCGCGCAGGTCGCCCCCAAGTTCAGCGGCTTCGTCGAGCAGCTGCATATCGGCTTCACGGGGCAGCCGGTGCGCCGCGGGCAGCCGCTGCTCGAGATCTATTCGCCGGAGCTGGTCGCCGCGCAGGAGGAGCTCCTGGTGGCCCGGCGACTCGAACGCACGATGGACGAGAGTGAGGTACCGGGCGTCCCCGCGGGCTCCTCGAATCTGCTGGCGGCCGCCACCAGACGACTGCGTCTGTGGGACATCTCCGAGGCGCAGATCGACCAGATCCTCCGTACCGGAGAAGTCCAGCGCACCTTGACGCTCCACGCTCCGGCCCCCGGTGTCGTGGTCGAGAAGAACCTGGTGGAGGGACAGGCGGTACAATCGGGACAGACCCTCTACATGATCGCCGACCTCTCCCGGGTCTGGATCGAGGCCGAGTTGCGGGAGAGCGATGCGGGGCGCATCCGCGAAGGCACGGAGGCGACTCTCGAGTTCGCGGCCTTTCCGGGGCGTCCGCTCACCGGCCGGGTGGAGTACGTCTACCCCACGCTCCAGGAGGCGTCGCGCACCATCAAGGCGCGCGTCGCGGTGGCGAACCCAAACGGACGGATCAAGCCCGGCATGTACGCCACGGTCCGCTTTACCACCCCGACTCGCTCCGCGCTGACTGTGCCCGCCGCGGCGGTCATCCGGACCGGGGAGCGCTCGATGGTCTTTGTGGACATGGGGGACGGTCGCCTGATGCCGCACGAGGTCGAAACCGGACAGGTCGGCACCGAATACGTGGAGATCCTCACCGGGGTGGAGCCGGGACAGCGAGTGGTCACGTCGGCCCAGTTCCTCCTCGACTCGGAGTCGAACCTCGGCGAGTTGATGAAGGCGATGATCGGGATGGGCGGCGACATGGGCGGCGTGGGGGGAATGGGCGGGATGGACATGAAGGGGATGGTGATGCCAACGGACACGAGTGCCGCCGCCAAAGGGGCGATGCCGGACATGCCCAGGATGCGCATGCCCCCGTCCTCCCCCCCGCCGGCGAGGTAGCCGGCCATGCTCAAGCGCATCATCGAGTGGTCCGTGAACCACAAGGTCCTGGTGCTCCTCGGCACTGTGGCCGTCACCCTCAGCGGCATCTGGGCGATGGTCCAGACCCCGGTCGACGCCATCCCCGACCTCTCGGACGTGCAGGTGATCGTCATGACCGAGTGGCCGGGCCAGGCGGCGGAGCTGGTGGAAGACCAGGTCACCTACCCGCTCTCCACCGAAATGCTCAAGGTTCCGCATACCAAGATTGTGCGCGGGATGAGCCAGTTCGGCATCTCCGCCGTGTACGTTGTCTTCGAAGACGGTGTGGACCTCTACTGGGCCCGCTCCCGTGTACTCGAGTACCTGAACGGTGTCCGCGACAAGCTGCCTGAGGGCGCGTTGCCGATGCTCGGTCCCGACGCCACCGGCGTGGGCTGGGTCATGCAATACATCCTCGCCGACACGTCGGGGCGGCTCAACCTCGCCGAACTCCGGGGCCTTCAGGACTGGACCGTGCGTCCGGCGCTCACGGCGGTGCCCGGCGTGGCCGAGATTGCCTCGTTCGGCGGCTTCGAGAAGCAGTACCAGATTGAGGTCGACCCGGCCCGGCTCTTGGCGTACGCCATCCCCATGGCGAAAGTAGTGAGCGCCGTCCAGGCCTCGAATCAGGACGTGGGTGGTCGAGTGATCGAAATGGGGGGTACAGAATTCGTCGTTCGGGGTCGCGGGCGGTTTGACAGCCTGGAGGACATCCGGTCCGTCTCGCTGGGCATCGGCCCGGGGGGGACGCCGATCACCGTGGGCGACATCGGGACGGTCCAGCTCGGCCCGGAGATCCGGCGAGGCATCGCTGACCTCAACGGAAGCGGCGAAATCGTCACGGGGTGGGTCGTGATGCGTTTCGGCGAGAACCCGCTCCAGGTGATCAAGCGCGTCAAGGAGAAAATGCGGGAGCTCGGGAGCGCCCTGCCCGCCGATGTCACGTTCGTCGGGGGCTACGACCGGTCAGGGCTGATCGAAGCGGCGATCCACACGCTCCGGGAAAAGCTGGTTGAGGAGTCCATCATCGTCGCGCTGGTGACCATCGTGTTCCTGCTCCATGCGTCGAGCGCGCTCGTCGCAATCCTGACGCTGCCGATCGGGATCATCATGGCGCTCCTTGCCATGCGGGTGCTGGGGCTCAACGCCAACATCATGAGCCTGGGCGGGATCGCCATCGCGATCGGCGCGATGATCGACGCCGCGATCGTGACGGTGGAGAACCTGCACAAGCACATGGAGCGGAACGAGCGCGAGGGAGGGGGTCGGAGCCGGTGGGAGCTCGTGATCGACTCCTCGAAAGAGGTCGGGCCAGCCCTCTTTGTCTCCCTGCTCATCATCACCCTTTCGTTCCTCCCGGTCTTCGCGCTGGAGGCCCAGGAGGGGCGACTCTTCAAGCCGCTGGCCTGGACCAAGACCCTTGCGATGGCCTCGGCGGCGCTCCTGTCGATCACGCTCGTGCCGGTGATGATGGGGCTCTTCATCCGAGGCAAGGTCAAACCGGAGGCGGCAAACCCCGTCAACCGGTTCCTCCTCCGCTCGTACCGCCCAGTGATCCACCTCGTGCTGCGCTTCCGGTGGACGACCATTGGCGTGGCCGTGATTGTGCTGCTCGTGTCCCTCGTTCCCTGGACGCGGCTCGGGAGCGAGTTCATGCCACCACTCAACGAGGGGAGCGTGATGGACATGCCGTCGCTCTTCCCGGGCGTCGGCACGGCGCAGGCCAAGCAGATCCTCCAGCAGCGCGACGCCGCGCTGGCCCGGATCCCCGAGGTGCGGATGGTACTCGGCAAGATCGGACGCGCCGAGACCGCGACCGACATGGCGCCGATGTCAATGATCGAGACCATCGCCATCCTCCGGGATCGCGACGAGTGGCGGGAGGGGGTCACCTACGACTCGCTCATCGCCGAGATCAATGCTGCGGTGAAGACCCCGGGGGTGGCCAACATGTGGTCGATGCCGATCAAGAACCGGCTGGACATGCTGGCGACCGGCATCAAGACGCCGGTGGGGATCAAGATCTTTGGACCGGACCTCGCGGAGCTGGACCGCATTGGCAAGCAGATCGAGGGGCACTTGGCGGCCGTGGCGGGGACGAACTCCGTCTTTGCCGAGCGTACGGTCGGGGGCCGGTACCTGGACATCCAGGTTGATCGCGCGGAAGCCGCCCGCTACGGCATGACCGTCGACGACGTGCAGATGGCGATGATGGCCGCCGTGGGCGGGATGCCCGCCGGCACAGTGATCGAGGGGCGCGAGCGGTACAGCGTCCTGGTGCGCTATCCGCGCGAGCTGCGTGATGACCCGCAGGCCGTCGCCGCGACGCTCGTCGCCACGCCACCGGGGGCGCAGGTCACGCTGGGGCAGCTCGCGGACATCGACGTGACGCAGGGGGCGACGCTCATCAAGTCGGAAAACGCCTACCTCAACAACATCGTCTATGTCGACGTGCGGGACCGCGACATCGGGAGCTACGTGGCCGACGCGCGGGCGGTGCTCCAGGAGCGGCTCGAACTCTCACCGGGATACCGGATTGAGTGGTCGGGGCAGTTCGAGGCGATGGAGCGGGTGGGCAGGAAGCTGCGCGTCGTCGTCCCGATCACGCTCGCGGTCATCTTCCTGCTCCTCTATCTCAACTTCCAGAGCGTCACCGAGAGCGCCATCGTGATGCTCTCCCTGCCGTTCGCGCTGGTGGGCGGCGTGTGGTTCATGTGGCTGCTGGGATACAACCAGAGCGTGGCCACCGCGATTGGCTTCATCGCCCTGGCCGGCGTCGCAGCGGAGACCGGGGTCATCATGCTGCTGTATCTCGATCAGGCCTACCTGCACCGGCGAGACGGCGGCCGCCTGAGCAACCGTGCAGATGTGGATGCCGCCATCGAGCATGGGGCGGTCGAGCGGGTGCGGCCCAAGATGATGACCGTGACGGCGATCATCGCGGGACTCCTGCCGATCCTGTGGAGTCAGGGGGCCGGCGCGGACATGATGAAGCGGATTGCGGCGCCAATGGTGGGCGGGATGATATCGAGCACCATCCTGACGCTCGTCGTGATCCCTGCGATTTACTCACTCTGGAAGGAGCGGGAGGTACGGCGGGCGGGCGACAGAGCCAGTCCCGGTACTGCCGGGGTCGGCGCACCGGGGGTGGCGAAGGAGATCGGGCCGGCTCATGTCGGCTAGGTGCTGAGGCCTACGGCGAAACCGCCGCGGGATATCAATCCACCCACGACACCACACAGGGAGACTACCATGATCGTCGTTCACCGTTCCGTGGCACACCGCGCACTCGTGCCCCTTGTTGCCGCTCTGCTCTTTGCGGCCTGTGCCGACGGCGAGGTGGGACGCACCGCCGACACGGAGCAGGCCCCGGGCGCGCAGGACAGCGGTAGCGCGATGGCAGGGATGGAAGGGATGCCGGGCATGCAGGGTGCGGGAGAGAGCGGGATGCTGGAGCAGATGCAGGCCCACCTGAAGAGCATGGACGGCGCCGGCGCGGACAGCCTGCAGGCGATGCTGCCGATGCACCGGCAGGTGGTGGCCAACATGATCGCTCAAGCCAACAAGGACATGCGCGACATGAACATGCCGGGCGACCCCGCCTGGACGGCGACGGTCGACTCGCTGCGGCAGGATCTTATCCGGATGCCGGAGTTGAGCGCGGCGGAACTTCAGCAATTCATGCCAGCCCACGGCGCGCGGGTGACGCGCCTGATGGAAGCACACCGGGTGATGATGGGTGGCATGCAGATGTGACATGGTGTGGTCGGCCGGCGGCCGCGTCGCGAGCGTGCGGCCTGTGGCGCACCGCCCAGCTGAAACAAGCGGCCGGCACCCGCGGGGAGCTGGGCGGCCTCCTGCGTCAGGGCGACGGTGGCGCCCTACCGGCGCCAGCCGAGCTTGACGCCCTGCTCGGTGCTCAGAGCCAGTTGCGGAGTGCCCGCCTGTTGATCGCCGCCATGCCCTCCTCCCGCATGCCGGTAACGAGGGGCCTGGCGGACTGTGACGACACCCAGCCGCCCGCTCGCAAGACCGAGCGCACGGCCCCGGAGACCAACCGGATTCGGAACGAAGCACGGGCAGATGTCTTCGACTACATCGAGCGCCGCTACAACCCCGTGAGGCGGCAATCCATCATCGGGTGTGTGAGTCCGATCACATATGAAGCGCAGGCAAGGGCAGCTTTGGCAACCGTTCCCCACAGCGGTGGCAGCTCATGTGGCTGTGAACCGTGATTCGTGTCCTTGTCGTGGTCAACCACAAGCAGCTACAGAAATAGTGGGCGCGCCACCGATACCCGCCATGGCTCGGGTAGTTGTCCGGTAAAGGAACCTGATCCCTCCATCCCGCGCGCGCTCCACCGCACCGAGCTCCCGGCCACCGCCTACCGCCCCCCGACAGGCCCCCTTGACCCCGTACCATGGTCCGGGGTGTACCTTGAGGACATGGATACCCCGGCCACCTCCGCCGCTCCGCTGACGATCGGCCAGCTCGCCACTGCCGCGCAGGTGAATACCGAAACCATTCGGTATTACGAACGGCGGCGCCTGTTGCCCGAACCGCCGCGAACACCAGCGGGATACCGGCAATACGACCGAGATGCCGTTCGCCGAGTGCGCTTCATCAAGCGGGCCCAGGATCTCGGCTTTACCCTGAAGGAAATTGACGAACTGTTGGCCCTGCAGGTTCGGCATGGCGCCGCGTGCGATGAGGTCGAGGAGCGGGTTCGCCTGAAGATCGCGCGGGTGGAGGAGATGATGGGTGAACTGGCCAGGGTTCATAGGGTCCTTACGGCCCTGGGTGGCGCCTGTCGCGAGCGGCGCCCAACAGAGGAATGTCCGATACTTGAGGTACTGGACCACGATGAACTCACCGACGAATAAGACGCTGCTCACGGCCGGCGGAGGGGTCGCGGCCGCGTTCGCCTCGGCGCTCTGCTGTGCCGGGCCCCTGCTTGCCGTGGCCGCCGGCGTCTCCGGGGCCGGCTTGGCTTCGACCTTCGAGCCCTTGCGGCCATATTTCCTGGCCGTGACCGTCCTGCTCCTCGGGCTCGGGTTCTACCTGCTCCGCCGGGAGGAACGCGCCGCCTGCGAACCAGGCAAGCCGTGCGCCAGCCCCACCGCCAGGCGACGCATGCGCATCATGCTGTGGACGGCAACCATTGTCTCCGCGGTTTTCGCCACCTATCCCACCTGGTCTGGGTGGGTGCTCTAGTCTGAATCTGGGAGGTGCTCCATGTCGAAGCTGCTGATTGTCGGCGCCGTTGCCCTGCTCGGTGCGGCGCCCCTATGCTCCACCTGCCTCACCGCAGAGGCAACTGCTTCCAACCCGGACACGCCACTGGCCGTCGCGACCGCTGACACGGTGGTGACGAAGCTGGCGATTGCCGGCATGACCTGCGGCAGCTGCGCCACTACCGCGCACCTCGTCTTCCAGCGCGTGCCCGGCGTGTATCACGCTGAAGTGTCCTATGACTCGGCGTTTGCCGTTATCCGGTACGATCCGGCGCGGACCGAGCCGGCGACGTTCATCGCCAAGCTCAAGGAAATGACGGGCTACACGGCCCGGATCGTCGGTCCCACAGCCGCCAAGCCGAAGCCGTGAGCTGTTGTGATGAACCGGTGCCGGGGATGACCACTCGAACCGCCCAGGCCGCTCAAGTCTTCGACCTGGCGATACTCGGGGGAGGGTCCGCCGGATTTGCCGCCGCCATCAAGGGCGCTGAACAGGGAGCTCGCGTCGCCCTCATCGAGGGCGGCACGCTGGGGGGAACCTGCGTCAACGTAGGTTGTGTGCCGAGCAAGACGCTGATCCGGGCGGCAGAAGCCCAGCACCGGCGGAGGCACCACCCCTTTGCGGGCGTCTCACGTTCAGGTGATGCCCCCAAGTGGGAGCAGATCCGTGACCAGAAGGACGAGTTGGTCGGCGAGCTCCGGCAGGGCAAGTATTGGGATGTCCTGGGGGCGTATGACACCGTCCAGTTGTTTCCGCAGCGCGGAGTCTTTGCCTCGCCGCGCGAGATCTGGCTGGCGGATGGGCAGTCCATCATGGCCGACAAGGTCGTGGTGACCACCGGTGCGAGCCCGTGGGTACCGCCGGTGCCGGGACTCGCCGAGGCGGGCTTTCTGGACAACGTGAGCGCGATGTCGCTGGAACGGTTGCCAGAATCCCTGATCGTGATCGGGACGGGATTCGTCGCGGTCGAGCTGGGTCAGATGTTTGCCCGCCTGGGCGTCCGGGTCACTCTGGTCGGGCGGAGGGACCGGGTGCTCTCAGGTGAGGATCCAGATGTCGGTTCCGCGCTCACGCGCTATCTTCGGGACGAGGGGATCACCGTCCACACGGGTACCGTCATCGAGCAGGTCTCTCGATCCGACCGGTACCACCTCAGGGTGGTCACCGACGGGCAGCGTGAAGTCCTGGACGCTGAGGCTCTCCTGGTGGCGGCGGGCCGTCGTCCCAACACGGCAGGGTTCGGCCTCGATGCCATTGGGGCGGTCCTGGGTGCGCGAGGCGAACTTGTGGTCGACGTCCACCTCGAAACGGCGGTCCCCAGCGTCTATGCTGCAGGCGATGTGGTGGGCGATCCCATGTTCGTCTACGTGGCGGCGTATGCAGGCGCGTTAGCAGCTGGCAACGCGCTGTCGAGCACCCGACAACAGGTGGACCTGACCGCGGTGCCCCGGGTGACCTTCACTGACCCAGCAGTCGCAACCGTCGGCCTGACAGAGGCAGACGCCCAGGCCCAGGGCCTTGAGGTGCTCGTGTCGCGCCTCTCGATGGAGCATGTCCCGAGGGCGCTGGCCGCGCGCGAAACCCGCGGCTTCGTGAAGCTCATTGCCGACGGGACCACCCGGCAAATCGTGGGCGCGCAGATTCTTGCCTCGGAGGCCGGCGACATGATTATCGAACCGACGCTGGCGCTCAAGTACGGGCTCACGATCGAGGACCTCACCTCCACCTTCCATCCCTACCTGACCCTGTCCGAGGGGATCAAGCTGGCGGCCCAGACCTTCGATCGGGACGTCGCCAAGCTTTCGTGCTGCTCGGCCTGAGCCGCCGCTCTCGATCGTCGCACGCCAGTGTCCAGGGCCGACATTGCTCCGGATTGGCTGCAGGAACAGTGTGATGCCCCCCGACCCTATGGTGGATTGTGCCCCGGTGGGGGCCTTCTAAGATGCGCATCGCGACCGAATCTGATCCGAGTGCGGGCCGCGCCGGTGTGGGCATTGGTCGCACGGCAGGTTGGCAGGTACCCTTGCCGGAATCGTTGTCGGCGAACCTAATCCCGGCTGCTGGAGAGTCATGCTGAGCAATGCCGGTGGCTGGATGAACGGCATGGGTGGTGGCATGGGGCTGTGGACTGTGATGGGGGTCCTGCTCGTGGTGCTGCTGGTCGTGGTCATCAGGAAGCAGTCGAAGAAGTAGTTGGTCGACAGTGGCTGGGCGTTCAGTCGGGCGTGGGGGTGTACTGCTGGTATGGTGCGTGTTGACGGGTCTCTCCGTCGTCTTGGTCAGCATCGATATCCGGAGCACAACGGCGCACCCGGTTCTCAAGTGAGCCTTCGTGATTCTGACCGTGTGTGCGGGCCCACTCGCTGCGTTTGCGTACGTCATGGGGTGCCGCGAGCGGCTCCGGGGTACGCACGAGCGCTACGTGACTGCCCGCTGGCGACACGTGCTCGGGTCGACGATGCACTGCGCCGCCGGAGATGGTCTCGGCATTGCGGTGGGGGCCACCATCGCGGCCCCTTGGCATTTGTCCCCATCGGGGGACCTGTCCCTTGAATACGCGATTGGTTTCCGGTTAGCTGGTCGGTCATTATAGCCTTGGCGATGCGTGAGATGGCCGGTGGCTCATATCTGCGTTCGCTACGGCAGACCTTACTGCCCGAGTTCCTTTCCATGAACCTGTTGATGGCGGGCATGGTGGTGAGCAGGCGAGCAGTCAAGGCGCAGGTGGCTGGCGGTGCCGATCCGCGGGCCCCGGGGTTTTGGTTTGTCATGTCGATGGCGCTCATCGTCGGCTTCATCCTCGCCTATGGGAGCACCTGGTGGCTCGTCGCGAAGGGCCTCAAGCACGGCATGATTACCGTGCGGGTTGCCGGCCAGCCCTCGTCGCAGTCGAGACGAAGAGCCATCGCACCTGCAGTCGGACGGCAGCACCAACAAGCACCAGGCCAAGGCGGGTGTCTCGTTCAGGGCGAAAGCCGTCATGGCGATCCTCTCGACCACCTGCCTGGTCGCGGGCATCGTGCGCGGGGACTGGATCGGGCATCGAGGAGGCGCCATGCAGCCCACCAAGTCACACTCCCATCACCCCCCGGCCGACCACGCCAGCGGCTCGCCTGCGGGTCCTGAACACCACAAGGGCCCTCCCCCGAGTTCGGTGGCCACGCAGCAGAAGGATGGTTGACCAAGGGGCAATGCCAGGGATGACGCCAGGCATGTCAGGGATGATGGATGGAATGGCTGGACACACCAGACCAGGGCCTCTTGAGCGGCCTTCGAGTTTCTACCAGGGAGCCACCTCCCGCCTGAAGCTTGGCGGGCTCGATCGACCCTTGGCGGTGACATTGGACGATTGCGGGGTGCCCGCCGAGTGTGCCGCTCTGGACTGGTCCAAGCTCACTCCAGCATTTTTGGAACCGGCCCCGTCACTCCCCCGTTCGTGGTGGGGGATTTCCCCCACTCATGCCCGCACTTGCCCCAGCCCACTCGCGGTCCGGAGGTGAGGCCAAGCCCGCAGGCCCTGCCAGTGCGCCAGCTGTCGCTGGGGCGGGCCCGGCCCGGCGATTGCGCCACTCGTACGAATGGCGCTACCCTATCGACAGCATGGCTTGAACCGCCTCTCCTGGTACATGCGTCCAATCATCGAGGGCCGACGCCGCTCGGGCGTGCCTTCGGCCCTCGGCTCACGCCCGCCTCCTCGCTCTGTGGGGGATCGCCCTGCTGCCCGTTGTCGCAGATTGGATCTGTGTCCGGCTACCGGGAGGGTCCGAACCCTGGTGGGTGCGGTCTTGTGAGCCAGGCGGGATGACCGGTTCCAGGCAATGCCCTGTCCTGGGCACCCTAGAGATGCCTGCGGGAGTGGGTCGATGTGGAAGCCCGAAGGGTGGATCGACGGCAGGCACGGTGGCATGTCAAGGTGGACCGTGAGTAATGTCCTGATCGTGGTGCGGCTGGATGTTGTCAGCCACAAGCAGTCCAAGAGGTACCTTCGCGGTGCCTTGGGGCCTCCGCAATCAGGGATCCCAGCAGCCGCGACGACTTCTCACCATTGACGACCATGTCCTGGCCGACCAGGCCGAGGCGTGGTAGAGGATCCATGCAGCCCACCAATCCGCACTCTCACCACACTCACGCCATCGGCTCGCCCGCGGGCCCTGAACACCGCAAGGCCCCCCCCCCAGACACCAGTGGCCACGCCGGCCATGACAAGCATGCTGGGCATAGTCCGTCCATGTTCCGTAACCGGTTCTGGCTGTCACTGGTCTTCACCTTTCCGGTCGTCTACTGGTCGGAACACCTGCAGATGCTCCTCGGCTTCCGGGCCCCGGCGTTTCCGGGTTCGGCGTGGATCTCCTCAGTGCTCGGAACGGCTGTGTTCCTGTACGGCGGCCTGGTGTTCCTCCGTGGCGCCTTGGCAGAACTGAAGGCCCGCCTGCCCGGCATGATGACTCTGATCTCCCTGGCCATTACCGTTGCCTTCGTCTTTTCCTGGGTCGCCGAGCTTGGCATCGTGCGGGCCGATGCCCTGTGGTGGGAATTGGCGACCCTGGTCACCATCATGCTGCTCGGCCACTGGATCGAGATGCGATCCATCTCGGCGGCACAGGGGGCGCTCCAGGAACTGGCCAAGCTGTTGCCGGACATGGCGACCCGGATCACCGACACAGGGGAGGAGAAGGTCCCCGTGGGCCAACTCCGCACGGGCGATCTGGTGCTGGTCCGGCCGGGCGAGAGCCTGCCGGTAGATGGTGTGGTGCGCAAGGGAGAGAGTGATGTCAACGAGGCGATGATCACCGGGGAGTCCCGTCCGGTGACCAAGCACGAGGATGACTCGGTGATCGCCGGTACGATCAATGGCGAAGGTTCCCTCCGCATCGAGGTGACCGGAACCGGCGAGAACACGAAGTTGTCCGGGATCATGCGGCTGGTAGCCGATGCCCAGACCAGCAAGTCCAGGGCGCAGCACCTCGCCGACCGCGCCGCCCAGTTCCTCACCATCATCGCCCTGGTCGCAGGGGCATTGACCTTGGTTGTCTGGCAACTGCTGGACGCACCGATTGACTTCTCCATCGTCCGCACGGTGACGGTGTTGGTGATTGCCTGCCCCCATGCGCTCGGACTGGCGGTGCCACTGGTGGTCGCCATTTCCACCACGATGGGTGCCAGGAACGGCTTGCTGGTGCGCGACCGACGGGGGCTGGAGGAGGCGCGCAACCTGGACACCGTCATCTTCGACAAGACCGGGACCCTGACCCTGGGGCAGTTTCGAGTGGTGGAACTGACCGTCGCGGAAGGCGTGCCGGAGGAGGAGGCGCTCGGGGTGGCCGCCAGCGTGGAGTCGGAATCCGAGCATCCCATTGCGCGCGGAATCGTGCGGACTGCCGAAGATCGCAAGCTCGAAGTCGCCCCGGTGGAGGGTTTCCGGGCGTTGACGGGCAGGGGGGTGGCCGCGACTGTGCGGGGGGTCGAGTACCATATGGGGGGACCGGCGCTGCTCAAGGGGGAGGAGGCGAGGGTCCCGGCAGCACTTCGCGAGGCCGCCGAGCGTGCCGCGGGGCGGGGACAGGCCGCGATCTACCTGCTGCGGGATGGTGAGGCCATGGCCACCTTCGCCGTGGCCGACGCCATCCGGGAAGAGAGCCGGGAGGCGATCCAAGCCCTTCACACTCGGGGCATTGAGGTGGTGATGCTCACGGGAGACGCGCAGGCGGTGGCCGACGCAGTTGCGGAGGAACTGGGGATTGACCTGGTCTTCGCCGAGGTCCTGCCCGAGGACAAGGCGTCCAAGGTGAAGGAGTTGCAGGCGCGCGGCAAGAGGGTCGGCATGGTCGGGGATGGGGTTAACGACGCCCCGGCTTTGGCCACCGCCGACATCGGCATTGCCATCGGCGCTGGCGCGGACGTGGCGGTGGAGGCCGGCCACATCGTGCTGGTGCGGTCCGACCCGCGCGACATCCCAAGAATCATCACCCTGTCCAGGGCCACCTACCGCAAGATGATGCAGAATCTCTGGTGGGCGGCGGGCTACAACATCGTCGCGATCCCGTTGGCGGCTGGCGTACTTTCCGCGTGGGGTATCCTGCTGACCCCCGCGCTCGGCGCGGTCTTCATGTCGGCCAGCACCGTGATCGTGGCGATCAACGCGCAGCTGCTGAAGCGGGCCAAGCTGTGATCCGGAATCGAGGCGGGGCGCGCTGATGCCGGAGACCACCCCGCGCGCCCATCGGCCCTTCTCCCTCGTCTTGGGTGGTGGAGGAGCGCGGGGGTTTGCCCACCTCGGTGTCCTGCGGGCATTGGAGCAAGATGGCTACCGGCCCCGACTTGTCGTTGGGGTGTCGATGGGTGCCCTGGTCGGCGTCGCCTATGCCAAGCGCGAAGATTGGTATCAGGCCGTGCTGGAAATGCGACTGGGGGATTTCCCGGGCCCGGATGCGACTCCGAACACCCAGGGGCGCCGGCTGACCCGAGCGCTCTCACGCATGCTGGCAAATCTGCGGGTCCTTTGGGACACAATCACCGATTGGGGTCCAGCGGCACGGGCGCGGAGTGCGGGATTGAAGGAACTGCGACGGATTGTCGGCCACGAGGGGCTGAACGCTTCCCGGCTTCCCGTCGTAGTCACGGCGACCGATCTGCGCAGTGGCGAGCGGGTGGTTCTGCGCAGCGCTCCATCGGATGACGCCGTCTACGCCAGTGCCGCGCTGGCTGGGGCGCTGCCACCGCTGGAGCTGGGGGAATCCCTCCTGGCGGACGGCGCCTACACCGACCTGGCGCCGGTGGATCTAGCCCGAGGGAGCGAATCCGCCGTCGTGATCGCCGTTGATGCGGGGCAGCTGGCCCCGGCCGGGGAGATACGCAATGGCTACCAGGCACTCTTCCGGGCCATGGAGATCTGTCACCGGCAACATGCGAAGGCGCGTTTCGCAGCGGCGGACCTGGTCCTCCGCCCGAACTTCACCCGCAGCATCGGCACCCTGGAGTTCAGTGCCCGACGGGACTGCGTCGCCGCCGGCATTCGGGTGGTGCGCGCTGAGCGGGAGCGGCTCGAGGCGCTCCTCGGGCCGTGAGTGCGCCACGGATTGTGATCCCCCGGCACAGGGTGCTTCCCGTGCGCGGAGGTGCTCGATGGATGCGGACAATCAACCGGCAAGGGGGCAGGTGATGATCAGGGTCGCAGTGAACGGGTACGGCGTCATCGGACGCCGAGTGGCGGATGCAGTGATCCAGCAAGACGACATGGAGCTCGTCGGGGTCGCGGATGTCGCAGCCGATTGGCGGACGCGAGTGGCACGGCATCGGGGTATTCCGGTGTATGCGGCCACGAGTGATTCGCACACCGCCATGCGCGCGGCGGGCATCGAGCCGGCGGGGGAACTGGACGAGTTGCTCGAGCAGGCCGATGTTGTCGTGGATTGCACCCCGAAGGGCATCGATGCCCAGAATCGCCCACGGTATGACTCCGCGGGGATTCGAGCGGTGTTTCAGGGTGGCTCCAAGCACGAGCTGGCCGGGCACAGCTTTGTGGCCAGTGCCAACTATGCCTCGGCGCTCGATCGCCGCACCACCCGCGTGGTGTCATGCAACACGACCGCAACGGTTCGCACGCTGCTTGCCCTCCAGCAGGCAGGCCTGCTGCTCCGGGCTCGGGGCGTACTGGCGCGGCGCGCCACCGACCCCTGGGAGGGTCATCGCGAAGGGATCCTCAACACCCTGGTGCCGGAGCCGCACATCCCCAGTCACCAGGGCCCCGACGCCAAGACAGTCCTTCCAGACCTGGACGTGATTACGATGGCCTTGAAGACGCCGCAGACGGTCGCCCATCTCCACCACTGGATCGTCGATATGACCCGGCCAGCCAGCAAGGAGGAAGTCCTGGACGCGTTCCGGCAGATGCCGAGGCTTGCGTTCATTGGGGTCAGTGCAGGAGTGGAGGCCATCAACGTCACCGCCGAGATCATGAAGGAGATCGGACGCCCCCGGGCCGACATGTGGGAGGTGGCGATCTGGGAGGACATCCTGGCTGTGGAAGGCAGGGAGCTCTTCTATGCGTACCAGGTGGATAACCAGGCGATCGTAATTCCCGAAACAATCGATGCTATCCGCGCCCTGGATGGTACTGAACGCGAGGCGGCCCGGTCCATCGGGCGCACCAATGAGGCGCTGGGCGTCCGATCGGCCTTTGTGTGATGCTCCTGGTGGTGGAGGTCGCCCGTGCACCCCTGCAAGTGTAGGGTCTCATGATTCCCGAACGAGATGTCTGGCTGGTCTGGGCCAGCGCCTTCCTCCTGCCCTGGGCAGTACTCTACTGGCGCTTTCCGGAGCACCGCCAGGCCATGCGGTGGGCCAGTCTCTTCACGATGCCGTTCGGCCTGACCGAGCCGCTCTTTGTGCCGGAGTACTGGGATCCGCCGAGTCTCTTCGACTTGGCCCAGCGTACGGGGTTCGATGTTGAGAGCCTGATCTTTTGCTTCGGCATCGGCGGGGTTGGCGCCGTGCTGGTCAACATCGTCACCCGCCGCCGCACCACTGCCATCGAGGAGGCGGAGCGTCACCACCGAGGCCATCGGTTTCACCGATTGGCGCTCATCTCGCCCTTCCTCGCCTTTCCGGTGCTCTATCTCGTCCCGTGGAACCCCATCTACCCCTCCATCCTGGCCATGGCCGTGGGTGCCGTGGCTACCGTGCTCTGCCGCCCGGACCTGCGCGGCAACGCGGTTCTCGGTGCAGGCATCTTCCTGGCGTATTACCTGCTCTTCTTGCTGGGCCTCGAGTGGACGGCCCCGGGCTATATCGAGCGGGTCTGGAATCTGGCGGGCCTCTCGGGGGTGCTTCTCGGCGGTCTCCCCCTTGAGGAATTGCTCTTTGCCGCCGGATTCGGGGCGTACTGGGCCGGTGTGTACGAGCACATCAACTGGCGGCGGGCAACCGGAATGGCAGGCAGGAGCGCCCCCGGTCCTCCCAGCCACTGAGGCCGCCACCTGACTGGAGGATGGGACCATGTTCCTGACCGTTGACACCAGTATCACCATCCGCGCCACCGCCGACGCGGTGTGGGAGTTCGCATACCAGCCGGACAACTGGACCGCCTCGAACCCCACTGAGCACTTCGGCCTCCGGTTTGACAGCCCGGACAACCTGCCCCACCCCGGAGTCACCTTCACCCAGCACGAGAGCGTTGCTGGCATGCGGGCCGCGCTGCACGGTCGCTTCCACTACATGGATCGGCCCCGACTGGCCTTCTGGACTGGCACGGCGGCCTATCGCTTTCTCGGTGGGCTGCTCACCATCCGGCTGCCCGAAGGCGGGGTGCTGAGGATGACGGAGGCGCCGGAGGGCGTGGAACTCTCCCACGACGTGTACATCGACTTCCCAGACTCCTGGAGGGGCCGATTGTATCGGTGGGTGTTCGAGCGCCTGCGGAATGGCCGCCAAGCCGTGTATGACCACGCATTCCGTGAACTGCAATACTTCAAGGACCAACTGGAGCGCCGCGGGTAACCAGGCATGGTGTGATGGGGTGGGGGAAAACCAGCCGGCCCCCTCAACCCTCCCCATGGGGAGGGATGTCGTACTTCTCAAGGCGGTAGCGTAGAGTGTCTCGGGACAAGCCGAGCAGTTCCGCCGCGCGGGTCTTGTTTCCGCGGGCTTGCGCCACGGCCTGTTGAATGAGGTCCTTCTCCAACTCCTCCAGGTTGATGCCGCCCGCCGGCAACGCGTAGCCGGGATGAAGATCGAGCGCACGACCACCGGGCCGCATCTCCTCCGGGAGGTGGTCGGGCAGTATCTCCAGGCCCTCTTCGAGGATGACCGCGCGCTCGATCACATTCTTCAACTCCCGCACATTGCCCGGCCACCCGTACCGCTCGAGCATGGCCAGCGCCGGTCGTGCAATCTGCCGCGCGGGACGTCGCATGGCGGTGGTGATCCGGCTCAGGAAATGGTGGGCCAGCGGGGCCACGTCTTCGGGCCGGTCCCGAAGCGGCGGGATCGTGATCGGTACCACGTTCAGGCGGAAGAACAGGTCCTGCCGGAACGCGCCATCGCGCATGGCCTGTTCGAGGTCGCGATTGGTGGACGCGAGCACCCGAACATCCACAGAGATGTCGCGGACCCCGCCAACTCGTTTGAATGTTCGGGTTTCCAGGAACCGGAGCAGCTTTGCTTGTGCTCCAGGGGGGAGGTCCCCGATCTCATCCAACAGGACGGTGCCCCGGTCCGCGAGCTCCAGAAGTCCCTGTTTCCGAGCCTTCGCGTCAGTAAACGCCCCCTTTTCATGGCCGAAGAGCTCGGATTCAAGGAGCGTCTCGGGGAGCGCCGTGCAATTGATTTCGAGGAACGCGAACTCGCGGCGCGGACTCCGGGCGTGAATGGCTTGAGCGACCACTTCCTTGCCCACTCCACTCTCGCCCCGGAGCAATACCGTGGTGTCGCCGCTCGCAGCCACCTTGCCTACCAGACCGACGACCCGCTCCATGGCCTCGGAGCGGCCCACGATCTCGCTCCCGGCGAACTGCCACCCGGTTTGGCGCCGCAGGCCGGAAACCGCGCGCCGCAGGGCACGGGTCTCCAACCCCTTGGCCAGTGTCACGAGGATGTCTTCCAGCTTGGGCGGTTTCTCGAGGAAGTGGTGCGCCCCCAGCTGGACGGCCTCGACCGCGGTGGCAATGTCTCCATGCGCGCTGAGCATGATCACGATCAAGTCCGGGTCGATTTCCAGAAACTCACGGAGCAGGTCGAGACCGGTGCCATCCGGCAGCTTGAGGTCGAGGAGGACCGCGTCGGGAGCGTGGCTTGCAAACCGCTCCCGGGCGGCGCCGGCGTCTTCGGCCAGGTCCATGCGGTATCCCGCCTCGCCAACGTGAGCCTCGAGCCAGACACGGATGAGTCGCTCATCATCGACTACCAGAATGCGCGGTCGCGGGGAACTGCTCATTGTGGTTCCTCGGTGCTCTCGCTCAAGGGAAGGGCAACGACGAATGTGGTGCCCCCGGTGGGGGATGCTTCCAGGCGAAGGGTGCCACCGTGGCGTGTGACAATGTCGCGGGAGATCGGGAGCCCAAGACCGGTTCCTGTGTGCTTGGTGCTGAAGAACGGTCGAAACACCTCCTGCTGGTGCTCCGGGGGGATTCCTGGGCCGGTGTCATGAACGCCAATCCACGCATCCGGAGCGTGCGCGGCGACCCAGATCTCAATCGTACCGCCGGCGGACATTGCCTCGATGCCGTTGAGGAGCAGGTTCACCAGGACTTGGACGATCAACTCTGGGTCCACCTTCACCAGGAGCGGATGGGAGCTCTCCACCACGTGCAGGGAAACATCCGCTTCCGTTGCGCGAGGGGCGGCGATGGTCGCGGCACGGGCCACCAAGAGGTTGGCGTCGACAGTGACCTCCCGAAGCTCCGGTGGGCGGGCGTAACGGAGGAGCTGGGTGGTCGTTCGTTCGATCCGAGTCAACTGCTGCTGGGCCTCGTCCAGGAGGCCTCGCGAAGCATCCTCGGAAGGGATCTTGCGCATCGCGAGCTCGATCGCCCCCCGCACACCGGTCAGGGGGTTGCGAATCTCATGCGCGATGCCGCTTGCCAATTCACCGACCGTGGCGAGCTGCTGGGCACGCTCCAGTTCTCGGGAGTGCAATTGTGCCACCTCGTCGCGCGATTGCGCCAGGTGCGCGGTCATCGCATTGAAGGCAGACACCAACGTCCCGATCTCGTCCTGGGAGCCGACGCGCAACGGCGTGGAGTGCTCTTCGCGTTCCAGTAGCCGGGCAGCCTCTGCCAGGCTGCGCAGTGGAGTGGTGATCGTTCGGGACGCCATCGCGCCGGTGGCCAGAATGGTGAGGCCAAGAACGATGCCCCCAAGGATGGCACCGTTGCGCAGGCGGGTGATGGGGGCCAGCGCAAAGTCGATGGGAAGGATCGCCACCAGCGTCCACGGAGCGCCCGCCAGGGGGACGACCCGGGTCAGCGCCCTGGGATCATCGTCGAGGCGGTGCGTCGCGGACGAATCGAGACCGAGGCGCGTGACGAGCGGGCTCAATTCCTCCACGGCATGCCGGTGTGTTCCGAACACCGGCTGCCCGTCTGCCTGAAAGACAACAGCCTCGACGCCATCCAGGAGGTGTTCCGGTACGGAGAAGACCCGCCCGAAGTCGGTGGCTGGTACGTGGCCCTCGATCCAGAGCCCAGGAAGCGCCGACAGGCGCGCGCCAACCAGGTACGCCAGGACCTGGTCCCCGTCACGGTGGACGACCACTGAGACCGAGTCCCACGCGCCGGCGGGGCTGAGTGGGGGCCAGTGCGGGGCCGTCTCCTGCAGCGCCACGCTCGCCAGGATGTGCCCGTCGTCGGTCGTGATGCGAAGGCCGTCAAACACACCGTTCGTCGGCAAGCTGTTGATGAGCAAAGCGGCGAGCCGCGGGGAGGACATCCGGGACACGGCTGTTGGGTCAGGAAGTTGCCCCGCGATGGTCCGAAGCACGAGATGCTCCCGGTCCAGCTCGGAGGCGAAATGAATCGCCCACGCTGCAGTGACCCCCTCGAGGGCATCACGAGACTGTTCCAGGATCGTTGCCCGACTCACGGTGTACCCCACGACACTGGCCGCCGCCAGCGGCAACACCCCAAAGGCCAGCAGCAGCCCGAGGAGCTTTGTTCGCAGACTGGTCCCTGCTCCTCCACCCAGCTCGGAGGTGGGTGGACGCGCCGTCGGGTGACTCAAGGAACGGTCGCCATGTGCGGATGGCCCCGGGGAGCGAGGAAGGGAAGGTGCCATGGAAGATAGGGCGTGCTGGGGTCTACCGGAATATTCGCGCCCGACGGCCGGCGGGTTCCGGGCACCCAGACTCGCCTGTCTGGGCACCCTTGGCGGCCGGAGGCCAACGGAGGAGTCGTCACCTTGAGGGACGCATGCTGGGGCAGTTCCCCCGTTCCCCGCGGGGGGTGCCCCACCGAGGATGCGGTTGGTCCTGACCGTGGCCCCAGGAATGCGGCGCGATGCGGAGTGTGGAGCTCCGATGGCTCGGCGCAGGTCGTGCGGGGGTGCTGGCTTCGTATGGAGGGCCCGTCGCGTGATCGTCCACCACCTGGGGAAAGTGAATGTCGGAAAAGTGGGATCTCATTGTCGCAGGGGCCGGCCCAGCGGGGAGCAGGCTGGCGGAGCTGTTGGCCGGGACGGGAATGCGCGTCCTCCTCCTCGATCCGAGGGCACCGTGGGAAAAGCCCTGTGGGGGGGGGCTGACCGGCGCGGCCCTGGTCAACACCCCGGAATTGCGCGAGCTGACTGGGCAGGCGGAGACCATCCGCGAGGTGCTGACGATTGCGCCCGGTGGGACGAGTGTCGTCGTTCCACTCCGACAGCCGTACCTGGTCGTCAGCCGCCTCGCATTGGCCACGTGGGGGATGGAGCGGGCCACCGCAGCGGGAGCGGTACTCCGGCCTGTGGCGGTGACCGAGCTGGCGCGCGCGCCGGACGGCTGGAGGGTTACCGATTCGGCCGGTGGTGTGTACCGGGCGAGGTGGCTGGTCGGCGCTGACGGCGCGGCCAGCAGAGTGCGAGGCCGGGTGGCACCCGGCTTTGTCCCGGAGTTGGCTCCGACTCGGGTGGCGTATCCGGCTCACGGAGCTCCGCCGGGTCGTGCGGTGTTCCAGTTCTTGCCCCGGGCCAAGGGCTACATCTGGGACTTTCCCAGGCAGGGCCATCATTCGGTCGGCATCGGGGTGGCGCCCCGGACTTTCCGGCGCCCGGCCCTGGACGACGCGTTGGGTCAGTATCAGGCCGCGGAGAGTGGTGAGCCAGAGATACGAGATCCCCATGGGGGAGCGGTGATCGCTACCTCGGAGTGGATCAAGGGAGGATTCAGCGACCTGGGCGGTCGCGACTTTGCGCTTCTCGGCGACGCGGCTGGGCTGGCGGATCCCGCCACAGGGGAGGGCATTGACTATGCGCTTCGATCGGCCGCCCTCGCCGCGCAGGTGTTCAGTTCTGTGGCGGGATTCAGGGGGTACCCTGCGGCGGCCCGCCGCGCATTCGGGCGCGAAATGCGACGGGCCAGGATGGTCCGGCGCTGGCTCTATCATCCCGCCCTGGCCGACCAGTTGATTCGACGGGCCCGCCGGTCGCCCCGGGTCGCGCTCCTGCTCATGGCGCTGAGTGATTCGCTCAATGAGCACGGTAGCATTTCCCAGGCGCTGTGGCGCGCGATCAGGGGCAACCTGAAGGAACTCCACGCGGCGCGCATGGTCTGCGAGTGCCCCGATGGTGATGGGGTATTTCACCCACTCTGATGGTCAGATGGTCCAGCGGTTCTCGGAGTCACGTCGGCGCCGCGAATGAAATGCGCCGTCCTGGTGGGGAGGCGGCCCTTTGACCTGCGGCATCGAACCTGCCGCGTGTCGAGATGGTTCCAGCAAGGAGTCGGCATCATGAACGCGC
This sequence comes from Gemmatimonadales bacterium, assembly GCA_048499805.1. GTDB lineage: Bacteria > Gemmatimonadota > Gemmatimonadetes > Gemmatimonadales > GWC2-71-9 > JAWXBA01. The sequence goes on from JASNZF010000002.1 coordinate 525,685, forward strand.
CAGCAGTGCTCGAGAAAAACCGGCTTGCCAGCCAACGCCTCGATCTTGGAGTCGGGGGGCTTTCGTGTGCCGGAGCAGCCGCGCCGCTCGCGGTCCGGATCAAGCGCGTCCCTGGGGTCAGGGACGCGTTCGTCAATCCCATCACCGAGCGCGCCGTCATCATCTTCGACCCGGGAGTGGTCGGGGCCGAGGAGGTGGTGCATGAGGTCGCCGCAGCAGGGGCGGAGGACTTGGGTCGTACCATGGCCCGATGGCATCTGCAGATCGGCGGAGTCACCTGTGGGAGCTGCGTGGAGCGGATTGAGCGAGCGGTGATGGCCGTGCCGGGCGTGCATGGCGCGACCGTGAATGTGGCGGCCGACAGCCTGACGGTGGAATACACCCCTCGCCGCACCGACCTGGAGCAGGTGCGTGCGGTGGTACGGGCAGAGGGCTTTGAGCTGGCCGGGACATCGAGCGGAGCCGCTGGGCGTGCCGGTGAGGGTAGCCAGCCCACCAGCACCACCGACACGGCATACCGTTCCCTGATGCGCAAGTTCTGGTTTGCCGCCGTGATCTCGCTTCCCGTGATCGTGTTCTCGTACCCTGGTCCGTTCGGATTGACCGGTGCCCTCCCCATGGGGAGCGATCGGCTCAGGCTGGTGTGGGGTGTCCTCGGCGTCTTGACCCTTCCCGTGATGTTCTATGCCGGTCGCGACTTCTTCGTCGGTGCCTGGTCCGCCTTCCGGCACCGGACCGCCGACATGAACACCCTGATCGCCACGGGTATCTCGGCAGCCTGGATCTACTCAACGGTCGCCATCATGGTACCCGGGCTCTTCCCGAGCGCCGAGCTGGCCGAGGTGTTCTATGACGTGACCGCCGTGGTGGTGGCGCTCGTGGTGTTGGGCCAGGCGCTGGAGGTGAGGGCCAAGGGCCGCTCCTCCGAGGCCATCAAGAAACTGATCGGGCTCCAGCCGAGGACCGCCCTCGTCATCCGCGGCGACCAGGAATTACAGGTGCCGGTGCAGGAGGTCGTGGAAGGCGACCTGGTGGTGGTCCGCCCAGGGGAGCGCGTGCCGGTGGACGGCGAGATCGTCGCGGGTAGCTCGGCCCTGGACGAGTCCATGGTGACCGGGGAGTCTCTGCCGGTAGAAAAGGGCGTCGGGGACACCGTCATCGGCGCCACCATCAACAAGACCGGCAGCTTTCGATTTGCAGCCACCAAGGTTGGCAAGGACACCGTCCTGAGTCAGATCATTCAGATGGTGGAACAGGCGCAGGGCTCCAAAGCACCCATCCAACGCGTGGTGGACCGGGTGTCCAGCTACTTCACCCCCGCGGTGGTCATTCTCGCCATCTTGGGATTCATGGCCTGGTACACCTTCGGCCCCGCCCCCGCCCTCGTCTATGCGCTGATCGTCTTTGTCACGGTGCTGATCATCGCCTGTCCGTGCGCGCTCGGACTGGCCACACCCACGTCGTTGATGGTGGGGGTGGGGAAGGGGGCGGAGCACGGTATCCTGATCCGATCGGGGCAGGCGCTCGAAACGGCCCACAAGTTGGATACCATCGTGCTCGACAAGACTGGAACAATCACGAAGGGCCATCCCTCGGTGACCGACGTCATCGGACAGGACGTAGACCAGGATGAGGTCCTCAGGCTCGCGGCCAGCGTGGAACGCAGCTCCGAGCACCCGTTGGGTGAGGCGATTCTCGCCGGCGCCCGGGAGCGGGGGCTCACCCTCGGTGAACCAACCGACTTCGAGGCGCTTCCCGGGCGTGGAGTCGAGGCAACTGTCGATGGCGGTAGAGTCACCCTCGGCAATCAGCGGCTGATGGCCGAGCGGGGCTATGGCCTTGGCGATCTGGTAAGGGCTGCTGAGCGGCTGGCTGATGAGGGCAAGACCCCGATGTTCGTGGCCCGCGAGGCCACGGTGCTCGGTATCGTGGCGGTGGCCGATACGGTGCGGCCGGATTCCAGGCAGGCCATTGATGCCCTCCGCGCGATGGGGATGGAGGTGGTCATGCTGACCGGTGACAATCAGCGTACCGCCCGAGCCATCGCCCGGCAGGTAGGAGTGGACCGGGTACTTGCCGAGGTGCTGCCCGAAACCAAGGCCGAACAGATCAAGGCGCTGCAAGCCGAGGGCAAGCGCGTCGGCATGGTGGGGGATGGCATCAACGACGCTCCGGCGCTGGCGCAGGCTGATGTCGGCATCGCCATGGGCACGGGGACCGATGTGGCCATCGAGGCCGCCGATATCACCCTCGTCAAGGGCAGCCTGGGGGGCGTCGTCGCCGCGGTGCAGTTGAGTCGGGCCACCATGCGCAACATCAAACAGAACCTCTTTGGTGCATTCATCTACAATACGCTTGGCCTGCCGGTGGCGGCGGGGCTGCTCTACCCGGCGTTCGGCATCCTGCTGTCACCGCTGATCGCCGCGGCGGCCATGGCCTTCAGTTCGGTGACCGTGGTGACCAACGCGAACCGCCTGCGTCGGTTCCAACTGAAGGGAGGTGGCGCATGACGGTGGACACCATCCTGGTGAACCTGCTCGGTCTCGCGCTGAGCGGGTGGATCGTATGGTACTTCTGGTTGTCCTCGAATGCCGGGACCCATGCGGAGATGAGCGGGGGAATCCAAAGCGCGCTGGTGGTGGTCAAGGGGGGATATACCCCGGATACCATCGTCGTCGAGCGGGGGCGTCCGGTACGGCTGATCTTCCGCCGGGAGGAGTCAGCGCTCTGCAGCGAACGTGTCGTCATTCCCGGATTCGACCGGAGCGCGATCCTCCCCGAGGGCGAGGAGGTGCCGGTGGAGTTCCTCCCCGCGCAGAAGGGGGAGTACCCCTTTGCCTGCCAGATGGGAATGCTGCGCGGGCGCATCGTGGTGGACTAGCGACGGAAAGGAGCATCACCATGAAAGTCACCGATCCAGTTTGTGGAATGACGTTCGTGCCGGAGAAGGCCGTGGCGAAGGTCGACTACAAGGGCCAGCGCTACTACTTCTGCGCCGACGCCTGCCGGAAGCAATTCGAGGCGGAGCCGGAGCGGTATGTGCGTGAGCCGGCTGGTCAGTAGATGGATCCCGCCGTCGCATTGGCCCAGGCCTACCTGCAGCTGAACGGCTACATGACGGTCACCGAGTTCCCGATTACCCGGGGCCACGGGCCGGCGGCCACCTCGGTCACCGACATTGACCTGATCGCGTTGCGATTCCCTGGCGCACGGGCGGTCGGGAACCGTGCGGGGGACGATCCGGCAACCGATCCGGTCCTGCAGGTGCGCGAAGCGACCATGGATCTCCTCATCTGTGAAGTCAAGGAGGGGAAGGCCCGACTCAATCCCAATCTCAGCCAACGCGACACCCTGACCCAAACCCTCGAAAGGGTGGGGTGCTGTCCGCCCGACCATGTTGCGCACCATGTGGACAGCCTCCTGCGTCGTGGTGTGGCCAAGATGGACCACCAGGGCGTCCCCTGCCGGGCGCGAATCGCGGTGTTTGCGGGGCGACCAGGCCACCCGCGGCACGCCTTGGTCGTCCCCTTGGCTCATGCCGCTCGGGAGGTCTGGGAGTTCCTCAGGGTGCACGAGGCGGAATTGCATGCCACGCAGTTCAGTCAACCGGCACTGGCCCAGCTGGGCTTGTTGGCCAAGCTGGGCCTCTTTCGCCAGGGCAGGGCCGCGCCAGCCAAGTGGACTACCCGGGGAGGCGACTCCCCAAAAGGCAGGGCGTGAATGGCCGGCTCGGGTGGCGGTTCCGCATGGGGATGAGGTCGTCATGACCACATTCACGACAGCCGAGATCCGGGGCCGCTATCAGCGGCTGGCCCCGAACTATGATCGTTCCCTGATCCTGTTGCGACTCTGTGGCTTTCGGGAACAACACTATCGGCGCGAGGCGGTCAGGGCACTGGCATTGAGGCCGGGGGCGACGGTGGTGGACCTCGGCTGCGGTACCGGCAGGAACCTCCCCCTCCTGACCAGCGCGGTGGGACCCAAGGGGCGGGTCATCGGCGTGGACCTGACCAGCGCGATGCTGCGTGCGGCGGAGCGGCGCATCCGTGCCCACCAGTGGACCAACGTCGAACTGGTCGAGGCCGATGCGGCCGTCTACGAGTTCCCGCCCGAGACCGACGGCATTTCATCGACCTTTGCCGTGACGCTGGCCCCAAGCTATGACCAGATTCTCCACCGAGCCGCCGACGCACTCGCGCCCTGCGGGCGATTGGCGGTCGCGGACCTCAAGCTGCCCGAGCGCTGGCCATCCTGGCTGGTCAGGGTGGCGGCGTGGGCGAACCGGCCCTATGGCGTCACGATCGCGCTGGGGGAACGATGCCCCTGGGAGTCGGTGCGCCGCTACACCAACGAGGTGGTGTTCCGCGAGTACTACTTCGGTGCCTTGTACCTGTCGGTTGGGGTGGCCCAAGTCAGGTCGCCAATTGCTCCGCCCCAGAGCGGCTCCGGACCCATCGCAGCCTGACTCGAGTCCACCCACCCGGGTTCTTCGCCACTGGGCGACTGCCGGTCTGCTCTCCGTCCCAACGCCGATATCGGGTGATCTGCCCCGGCGCCCGAGCCAACTCACCCGCGGGGGCCTCGCGCCGGGTATCTCGCCAGCTGGTAACACCTGGTGGGAAGAGGGCTTAGCGCTCGACTGGCCGCGGTCCGAGGCGTGCGCGTTGCTCCGGTCGTGGCAGTGGGTTGTTGGGAGTCTACTTGCAAGGGGAGGGATCGAATCGTGATCAAGCGAATTGGAGTTGGCATGGTGGCGCTGGCCCTCATCGCGGGGCCGGTGGCCTCGCAACAGCATCAGCACGATGAGGGAGCAGCGGCGACGGATGCCCAGCAGATGGAGATGCACTGTTCCATGATGCGCGGCATGATGGGAATGATGGGTGGTGGGGGAGGGATGGAGATGACCACTGGGATGATGACTGGCATGACTCTCCGCCCCCAGTACGTGCTCCAGCACAAGGACGCGCTGCAGTTGACCCCCGCACAGGTATCCCGGATCGAAACGCTCGGCAGCTCGGCGATGGGAATGCGTGGCATGGCGGACATGCCCATGGGCAACATGCCGATGATGCAGGCGCAGCGGGAGCGCGTGCAGGCGGCGTTCGAGAAGTCTCCGGCGGATCCGGCAGCGATCCAGGCGGCCATGCGCGACATGGCCACGATGCTTGGCGGGATGATGGCCGAACAGTTGGTCACGGCCGCGAAGGTGCGGGATGTCCTGACGCCGGCACAGCGCGAACAGGTCGCGAAGCTGCCGTCGCCCTGCATGAAGGAGGGGGCGCCGGCCCAGCATGCCCCGCCGCCCGCAAGCTGACGAGGAGGTGTCAATTCCCGACCGCGTAGCGGGAGGCACCCTCCGGCCTGGAGTGCCGAGGCACCGCTCCGCGAGTCCGTTGTGGCTGAATGGAGCATGGAGGCGGTCATGAGGCCATTGGGGAAGGCAGCAAGATGGTTGGTGGCGTCAGGCGTGGTCCTGGTGGGCGTTGCCGGCTGGGCGTACACGAGGGCGAATGCCGGCCCCCGGGCCGAGGGGCAGGAGGTGGTCGTGTACAAGAGCCCCACCTGTGGGTGCTGTGGGGACTGGGTAGCGTATCTCGAACGCCGAGGATTCACCGTCGTCGCCCACGACCTGGTGGACGTTGCCCCGATCAAGGCCCGGTTGGGAGTTCCCTCGTCCCTGAGCTCGTGTCACACCGCCACCGTCGGCGGATATGCGCTCGAGGGGCATGTGCCTGCCGACCTCATCCTCCGGCTGCTCAACGAACGCCCGGCGATTGCGGGTCTGGCCGTTCCCGGCATGCCAGGTGGATCCCCGGGGATGGAGAGTGCGCCCAAGGTGCCCTATGACGTGATCGCGTTTGATGCCCACGGCCAGACCTCACGCTTCGCAAGCAGGTAATCGGCGGCGGCATCTCGAGCCGAGATAGTCGGAAGGTCGATCGTCGGGAGCTCATGAGGGAGAGGAGGGCAGCATGGAGTGGATTCGTGCCAACTGGTTCTGGGTGGTCTTCGGCGTGCTCTTTCTCTGGGTACACATGAAGATGCACGGCAGTCACGGTGGTCATGGGGGGCATGCTGGTCATGGCGGCCACGGTGGTGGACGGGATGCCGGGCCCCTCAACGCCGCAACCCGCGAAGGGACGGAGGATCGTCATGCTCAACACTAAGGTGATGGCGTGGTCGCTTGGTCTGTTCGGTGCAGTGACCTTTGTCGTCTGCGTGTTGTATGGGCTGGTGGTGCCCGTGCAGCTCCACATGTCAGGGTGGCTGGAACAGGTCCTGCCTGGGTTCGCGTGGTTGACGTTGCCGGGGTTCGTGATCGGCCTGGTGGAGTCCTTCCTGTATGGGGCATATGCCGGCCTGGTGTTCTCCCCCATCTACAACACCATGCATCGGCGATGGGGAAGGGCTGGGGTATGAAGGCGCGCGTGATCGCGGAGTGGGGCATCGCATGAACAGTTCCATCGACCACTCCGGGGCCTGGGCCGTCGCCATCATCATGATTGTGGCGGTGTCCTGGATACTCTACCGCTCGCTCGCACCGAAGACCTGGCGCGAGTGGGCGAGCGCCGGGCTGGTGCAGGCGTTCATCATCGCACTCTATGCAGAAATGTACGGATTCCCCCTCACGATCTACCTGTTGGTGCGGTTCTTCGGGCTGGACCGCAGCTATCTCAATGCCAACCTCTGGTCCACACTGCTGGGCCTGGGCGAAACCGGGATGATGATCTCGATGGTACTCGGTTACGCCCTGCTTTTCCTGGGCATCGGGGTGTTCGCGAAGGGTTGGCGACAATTGTATCAGGCGCGCCAGGAGCAACGGCTGGCTCGTGGCGGCCTCTATGAGCTCGTGCGGCATCCCCAGTACACGGGGCTTTTCCTCGGCCTCTTCGGGGAGGGAGTGGTGCACTGGCCCACGATCTTCTCGGTGACGGTGTTTCCCCTGATCGTGCTGGCATATGGACTGCTCGCTCGTCGGGAGGAGCAACAGATGCTGGCCCGGTTTGGTGAGGAGTACCGGGAGTATCAGCGGCAGGTACCAATGTTCCTGCCACGCAGGTCGCAATGGCGGCAATTCTGGGCGAGTGCCAATGCCTCCGGGCGAACCGAGCCAGCCGAACCGTAGTGGGGCGGAGCCTGTTCGGGAGTCGGAGGGAACGAGCCCCCCGCGGGGAATTGGAAGGGGCTCTCCAGAACTCGTCCTGTCGGCGCATCGGCAACTGGAGGTGAGTGCGTGCACCAAGGAACTTCTGGCGTGGGGTTGGAGGAGCGCATCACGCGCGAGATCGGCTATGCGCTCTACGGCCTGCTTGCCGAACGGCCGATGGTGGCGGTATTCGGCTCTGCCAGGGCCCGGGGGGGAAGTCCCGCCTACGTGGCGGCGGAACAGATGGCAAGGTCACTCGGTCAGGCGGGGTTTGGGGTCATTACGGGTGGCGGCCCGGGCATCATGGAGGCGGCCAACCGGGGCGCGCGCGAGGTCGGGACCCCGTCCCTGGGCGCATCCATCATCCTGCCACATGAGCAAACGGGAAACCGATTTCTGGACCGTGAGCTGCGATTCTCGTACTTCTTTGCCCGGAAGCTCGCCCTGATCCGGTCGTCGTGCGGATTCCTCTGCTTCCCTGGCGGGTTTGGGACCCTGGACGAGCTGTTCGAGGCGCTGACACTGATCCAGACCGAGAAGTTGCCGCATTTCCCGATCGTGCTCTTTGGCTCGGCCTATTGGGGCGGGCTGGTTGAGTGGATGACGGAAACGATGGTGGACTCCGGCGCCATCGCGGCGCGCGACCGGGGCCTGCTGCTCGTTACGGATGAGCCCGCGGTCGCCATTGAACGATTCCGGGCCTGTCATCACACGCTCTGCGCGACCTTGGGCCCCGGGCCGCACTACCCGGAGTCATCTCCGGTTGACAAGGAGGCATTCCATGGGCATGGGTGATTTCGCCGGCCATGGCTGGTACATGGTGTTCTGGTGGCTGGGCGCAGCCGCCCTCGCGGTTTTTGGGGTCTGGTGGCTGATCCGATGGACCAATCGGGGTCCCCGCAGATAGGCGCGTCTGCCCGTTGGCGGACTGCCTGTTGGGGAACTGAACGATTTGCGTGAATCCGTCGTTCCATCGCCTTCCAGAGGAAGTGGCGTTGATACAATGTGCGGGCAAGAATGGGATACCTTCGTTGTCCCGGCGGACAAGGCTCGTGCCGTGGGGGGAGATGGCGCGTCTCTGGGCCGTTGTTGGACTCGCCGCCACCGTGTCCAGCTGCGGGCTCGGCCGGTCTGTGGGACGGGGGGTTGGAGCCGGCGCGGTCGACGCGCTGGTTGGTCGTGATACGACGCTGATCCGTGTGGAACGGCAGCTGGCCGACTCCGCCGGCACCTTCCTGGGTCGAGCCATGGCGAGGGCGGTGTTCGAACCGGCTCGCGCCGCCGCCGACACCATCGGGGAGTTGGCGTCGGCGAGGGCGGATGGCGTGGCGGTACGACTGGCGCAGCGGATCGAGACGGATCTCGACCAGTCGCTCCAGCGTCTGCTGACCAACAATCTGGATCTGCTCGATCGGCGCGGAGGTGGCCTGGCCGGGGCGACCGCGCGCCAATTCGTCGATGTGATCGGTTCGGGGCTTGGAGAGGTCCTGGGGCAGGCTGGCGACAGCTTGGCCCGCCGGACCGTTCGTGGGTTGGCGCTGGGCCTTCGCAGCGAGCTGGAACCGGTCCTGCACGACGTGATGCAGGCAGTGACCGACTCGTTGAGGAACCGGATTCTCCAGGTGGACTCGACCGTGGTGCGCTCTCAAACGGTGAGCGGCGCAAAGTACACGGTGCTCGGTGGGACCGCGGTTGCGTTGCTTGGGCTCAGCGTCATCGCGCTGGGGAACTGGCGGCGTCAGCGTCGCGCCCTCCATGCGATGATTGACGCGGTCAACGCCCGGGGCGACCCCCAGCTTGACGAAACCGTGCGGTCCTGTGCCCGTGACGCGGGAGTGCACACCTGGCTTGGGGACCGCATTCGTACCCGCAAGGGTCCAGGAGCGTCGCCACGCCGGGCGCCCTGAACCGGGCCCCTGCCAGACTGGCCCGCCCCTGGCGGGCCATGGCCGGTCTTTGCACGAACTCCCGTTCGCTCGTTCCGGGGACTTCCCGACGAGCGGGAATCCGGGTGTGGCTGGGGCCGGTGACTTGGCGCCACCCACTTGCACTCACTCCTGGACGGCAATCGTATCCCGCCACCGCGGTTCACCCTCAGCCGAGGAGGTATGCCGGTCCGAAGCGACGGGGTTGAATCCCGAGCGTTCCGCCGGTCACCTCCTGGAGGGCCGATCCCCATGGGCTCACATGCCCGGTCTCATCTGGTTGCATTTGAAGGTCTGGACGCCGACGCCCAGGCGGGCGGAGTCGGCAGCAGATTGACTGGGCTGGCCAGGGTGCTGACGGAGGCGGGACTCGAATCCTACCTCTGGTTCCGGGGAGATCTGGAACTCGCGGGGCCGGATTGGCAGTGGGGACACTGTCTGCCTGGATGGGGCCATGGGCTCAGGCACCACCACCCGGCGGGGTGGTGGATGGGACCGCAGCCGAGTCCGGCTCCCTGACCCCCGCATGTTGATGCCCCCCACCCCAAGTTCCCACCTTGACCGGTCGCGACGACTTGCCCGAGCCTCGGTCGAGGTCTGCCGCCGATGCCTCGGCGTGGTGCGTCGCTGGTCCAGGTCTCGGGTCGGCCGTCTGGTGCTTGGGACCACCTTCGTTGGGGCCGTTCTGGTGTTCGCCTTCGCCATCGTCGGGGTACCCCACATACTCGGCGGAACCCGCATGGCCCTCGTGGTCGGGCCAGAGCGTGCGGACATACCTGCCATCGGGACTGTCGCGTGGGCGCACGCCTTCACCCTGGCCACCGGGACGGATCTGACGGCGGGGAACAGCGTCGAACTCCTGGCTAATGGGGAGGAAACCTTCCACCGACTTTGGGCCGACCTCCGGCAGGCCAAGCGTTCGGTGACGATTCAGATGTACTTCGCCGCTGGCGGGGAGGTGATGGACAGTGTCCTCGCCATTCTCTCGGCGCGTGCCAGGGCGGGGGTGCGGGTGTTTTTCCTCTACGATGCGTTTGGCTCCGCCGACCTGCCGGAGCGGTATCTCCTGTCGCTCACGCTGGCCGGGGTTCACACGGCCGCCTTCCGACCGCTGCGCTGGTACTCCCTGGACCGCGCCTATCATCGGTCGCACACGCGTGGCATCGTCATCGATGGCGAGATCGGCTATACCGGCGGGTTCGGTTTCGCGGACCAGTGGCTTGGGAACGGGGAGTCGCCGGATCAGTGGCGGGAAACCAACGTGCGGTTTCGCGGGCCGGCCGCCCAGCATGCGCAGACCTCATTCGTGCACAAATGGGCCGAGGTGACCGGCACCATCGTGACGGGGGAGGCCTTCCTTGGCCCACCGGAGACGATGGTCAGCGGTACGTACCAGGCGGCATTCCTCCATAGTCCACCCGCGGTCGGAGGGACCGTCGCCGAGCGGTTTCTGGCGCTGGCGATTGCCAGCGCGCGCCACCGCCTGTACCTCACCAATCCCTACTTCGTGCCCAGCCCGCCCGTGGTGGACGCCCTCGTTGCGGCGGCCCGCCGTGGCGTAGATGTGCGCATCCTGACCAACGGGGCACAGTCGGATGTCAAGGTGACCTGGTTCGCCGGGCGGAGCCAATATGACGAGTTGCTCGCGGCTGGGGTTGGGGTATGGGAATATCAGCCTGCCGTGCTCCACGCCAAGACCTTTGTGGTCGATGGAAGCTGGTTGGCCGTGGGGACCATCAACATTGACAGTCGCTCCCTGGCATTCAACAACGAAGTCAGCCTGACCGTGGTCGACAGTGGGCTGGGTGCGGCGATGGATGCCATGTTCCGAGCCGATCAGGGGCGCGCCCTCGAGATCAAGCTGGAGCTGTTTCGTCGCAGGTCCAGACTACACCGCCTCCTGGAAAATGCGGCCTATGCATTCGCCCGCCTGCTGTGACGGAACCCGAGTACGGGGCGGGGGATATGCCCCGATTGGTGCGCCAGACGAAAGGCGTCGCCGTGGCCGGGGCGGTCCAACGATTCCGCAAGTGTCGATGGTACAGGGGGTTGGAGAGCCCGGCGAGTTGGTGCGCGCCTTGCAAATCCTCCTCCATAAGCCTTACCACCGGGTGACGGCACACAGATTCCAGGAGGGAGCATGAACGTCCGCGACGAAGTGTGCGGGATGGAGTTCCCCGCCGACCAGGCGGTTGCAACCACCAAATATGCCGGGAACCTCTACTATTTCTGCGCCGAGCGCTGCAAGAAACTCTTTCAAGAGAACCCGCACTGGTACGTGGAGGCCGTCACCCCGAAGGAAGCGCCTCCATCGGTGTGATGCTCCCAGGTGGTTCGGTCCGCGCCTTGAGGAGAATGGCTGAAGATCAGACATTGCGTGTGAGGAAGCCTTCATGAAGCTTTCACCGAGCGTGTCTCCTACCGCTGATAGGTTTCAATAATGATGCCTCGTCGCCCGTTGGCCGTCTTCGTGATGCTTGCCGTGTTCGTCTTGCGAGTCGGGAGCACACCGGTCATGCCGGAATGCACTCCAGGGCACCACGCTGCCCTCGCAGGCGTACAGCCGGTCGAGCACGCTCCCCACGAGGGTGCCGGTCAACCGGCGCAGCAGATGCCGGGTTGCGATGGACAGGAGAGCCACTCCCCCTTGAACTGCGGCATGTCTGCGGGATGTTCGACTGCGCCTGTTCAGCAAGCAGCGGTGGCAAGCCTCCTCGAACCGGACGAAAGCACCGACCGGCAGGCCCCATTCACCCCAGTCCTGCAGCCCCGGACCATCCGGCCCGCGAGTCCCCCTCCGAAACTCGAGTCCTGACAGACCGAATTGTGTTCCGTGCCATGGCTGTCTCCGGCTTGGCACAGGTGTCTCCTGTCGAGGACGAGTCATGACATTCCGAACGCGCCTGCCCCGGCGCTACATCCACCGTCTCCGCATGCGGGCGGTACTCCTGTTGGCATTCCTGTCGATGGTCGCGGTGGAGGTGCACGCTGCTGCCTCGATCCGGAGCAGTCGTTGGGGGCCGACGTTGCTGCCCGATACCCACGCGGACTTGGCTGGCTCCCCCGGGGAATCACCCGTTGTCGATACGCTTCAGCTCGCCGAGGCCATCGCCATCGCGCGGACCACCAATCCCCGCCTCGCGGCCAATCGGTTCCTCGCCGAGGCCGCAGCGGAGCGGGTGCCCCAAGCCGGGGCGCTCCCGGATCCCCAGGTGACCCTGGGCCTGATGAACCGTCCCCTTTACGGGTTTGGCTCGGATGAGCCCATGACCATGAACCAGCTTCAGGTAAGCCAGATGTTTCCCTGGCCCGGAAAGCTCGGCTACGCCCAGGAGCGTGCCCAGTACCTGGCCACGGCGGCTACGCTGTCTGCGGAGGAGGCCGAGGTCGCGCTGATCGGGATGGTCAAGCGCGAGTATTTCGAGCTGGCCTCGATGGATCGCGCAATCACCATCATGGAAGGCACCAGGGAGCTGCTGCGGGATTTCTTTCAGGTGTCCCAGGCGATGTACGCCGTTGGCGATGGTCTTCAGCAGGATGTCTTGCGGGCCCAGGTCGCGGTGGCCCAGATGACCGAGGAGATCACGGCGATGTCCCAACGGCGGATCGCCATGGCCGCCCGCCTCAACGCCCTGCTCGGTCGGGACGCCGCTGTCCCGATTCAAGGGGTCGTCCTCCCCGAGATCGGTAGTGAGCTCGCCTCGCTCGATTCCCTCCTTGGCATCGCCACCCGGCAGCGCCCAGCCCTTCTGGCGGCGCAGGAGCGGGAACGTGCCGCGGTCGCGGGACTCGCGGCCGCGCGGCGAGAGCTCTACCCCGACCTCATGGTCGCCGTGGCCTACGGGCAACGCGAGCGCTTCGGCGACATGGGGACCGTGATGGTGGGATTCAACCTCCCGCTGCGCGCCGGATCGCGGCAACGACCGATGGCCCGCGAGATGGAGGCGATGCGCGCCATGGAAGGGGCGATGGCCCGGGACCTCTACAATGACACCTTTGCCGAACTGGCTGAGGCGCGTGCCGACGCCGAGCGAGCTCGGGCGTTGGGAACGCTCTATGCGGCGTCCATACTGCCACAGGCGCGCGCAGCGGTGGAATCGGCGTTGTCGGCCTACCGCGTAGGGCAGGTGGACTACATGACTCTCGTGGAGAACGAAATGACCGTGAATCGCTACGAAATCGAATCGGTCCGCCTTGCCGCCCAATACCATCAGGCGGTGGCCCGGATCGATGCCCTGCTGGGACCCGCGGGAGGTGCTCGATGACCCGGTCATTTGCAGTCTCGGTGACCGTGCTCCTGCTCGCGGTCAGTGCGTGCCAGAAGGAGGCGCCGGCCCCGGCGATGGGGGAGATGACCCCGGAGGAGCATGCGCGGATGCTGGCAGGCGGAACCCAGGGAGCGATGGACACGGCCGGCATGGCCGTGCGACAACCGGTCCACCTGACCGCGGCCCAGGAGCGGGCGCTGGGGGTGGTATACGCGGTGGTGACCCGTGAGGCGATCGGCAAGACGATTCGCACGGTGGGAACGATCCAGGCGCCGGAGCCGAACGTGGCCGACGTGACCCCGAAGGTCGAGGGCTTCGTGGAGAAGCTGTTCGTGAGCACCACCGGGGCCGCGGTGCGGCAGGGGGAAGCTCTGCTGGCCCTCTACAGTCCAATGCTCGTGGCCGCCCAGGAAGAGTTCCTGACCGCGCGCCGCCTGGTGGAACGCCTGGACCCGACTGCCGGGGAGTCCTGGCAGAGCGCCCAGGCCACCTTGGCAGCCGCCCGGCGGCGATTGGCGTATTGGGACATCTCGGAGTCCCAGATCCAGGAGCTCGAGTCCACCGGAAGAGTGACCAAGACGTTGACTCTGGTCTCCCCCGTCAACGGGATTGTCCTGGCCAAGGATGTGCTGGAAGGCCAGCGGATCATGGCGGGCCAGCGACTCTACCAGATCGCCGACCTTTCCGAAGTGTGGATCGAGGGGGAGGTCTTTGAGCAGGACATTGCACTGGTGCGGATGGGGATGCAGGCGCATGTCGAAATCGCGGCCCGACCGGGAGAGCACCTCATGGGCCGCGTTAGCTTCATCTACCCCACGGTGGATGCGATGAACCGGACCAACCGGGTCCGGCTGACGGTGCCCAATCCGGGACTGCTCCTCAAGCCCGGCATGTTTGCCACCGTGTTCTTCGATGCCAGCGTCGGGAGCAACCTCATCGTCGTGCCCCGCGCCGCAGTGGTGGTAACGGGGGAGCGCAACATCGTGTTCGTGCGGGATGCGGAGGGCATGCTGCAGCCCCGGGAGGTGGTGTTGGGAGTCCGGTCGGCCGACCGAGTCCAGGTGCTGAGTGGACTGGCGGAGGGGGAGACGATTGTCGCCTCCGCCAACTTCCTGGTCGATGCCGAGTCGCGGCTGGGTTCTGCCGGCGGCGCCATGCCCGGCATGCAGCATGGCGCCTCCGACTCGGTCGCCGCTCGCCCGGTTCCTCCGGCGCCGGAGCATCGCCATGATCAGTAAGATCATCGCGTGGTCGCTCCGGAACCGGTTCCTGGTGCTGCTCGGCACGGTGGCTCTGATCGCCGGCGGTGGGTGGGCGGTCGCCAACACCCCTCTCGACGCCATTCCGGATCTGTCGGACGTCCAGGTGATCGTCCAGACGGATTTCGCGGAGCAGGCGCCGCAGATCGTCGAGGACCAGATCACCTACCCGATCGCCTCCGAAATGCTGAAGGTGCCCGGGGCCAGGGTGGTACGGGGATACTCCTTCTTCGGCCTCAGCCTAGTCTACGTGATCTTCGAGGACGGCACCGACATCTATTGGGCCCGATCCCGGGTGCTGGAGTACCTGAACGGGATCCAGCGTCAACTTCCCGCGGGCGTCGAACCCTCGATGGGTCCGGATGCGACCGGCGTCGGGTGGGTGTTCGAATACACCCTGGAATCTGACAGCCTCGACCTGGCCCAGTTGCGGAGCCTCCAGGACTGGAACATCCGATTCCAGCTGACGGCGGTGCCCGGGGTGTCGGAGGTGGCAAGCCTGGGTGGTTTCGTGAAGCAGTATCAGGTCGAGGTCGACCCGGTGCGACTGCGCGCCTTCAACATCCCGGTGACCCGGGTGGCCATGGCGATCGGCGAGCACAATGCCGATATCGGGGCCAGGGTGCTGGAGATGGGTGGCCGTGAGTACATGATCCGGGGGCTTGGGTACCTCGATGGGGTAGAGGACATTGAGGATGTCTCGGTCGGGGTGACCGAAGGAGGAACGCCGATCCGCGTTGCCGATGTTGCGACGGTCCAGGTCGGCCCCGCACCTCGCCGTGGTGCCGCCGACCTGGATGGCAAGGGCGAGGTGGTGGCGGGCATCGTGGTGATGCGGTTCGGCTCCGATGCCCTCAAGACCATTGAGGCGGTCAAGGAGCGACTGGTCGAGATCCAAAAGACTCTCCCGGCTGGGGTGCGGTTGCGAGTGGCCTATGACCGCAGCGACCTGATCCACCGGGCGATCGATACCTTGCGGGACAAGCTACTGGAGGAGTCGCTGATCGTGGCCGCGGTGGCGGTCCTGTTCCTGCTCCACGTCCGGTCGGCGTTGGTGGCCATCATCGTCCTCCCGGTTGGGATCCTGATGTCGTTCATCGTGATGCGCCTGATTGGCGTCAACGCCAACATCATGAGCCTCGGGGGGATTGCGATCGCCATCGGGGCCATGGTCGATGGCGCCATCGTGATGATCGAGAACATGCACAAGCACCTGGAGCGCGCGGAGCCGGGCAAGTCCCGCTGGGAGATTGTCCTGGAGAGTGCCATCCAGGTCGGGCCCCCGCTGTTCTACTCCCTGCTCATCATCACCTTCAGTTTCCTGCCGGTGTTTTCCCTCGAGGCCCAGGAGGGGCGCCTCTTCAAGCCGCTGGCGTTCACCAAGACGTTTGCCATGGCCGCCTCCGCCCTGCTGTCCATCACCCTTGTGCCTGTGCTGATGGGGTTCTTCATCCGGGGCAAGATCCTTCCGGAGAACCGCAACCCAATCAACCGTGCCCTGCAATGGGGGTACCGGCCGATCATTGACTTCACCCTCCGGCGTCCCTGGACGGTCGTGGCGGCCAGTGTGGCTGTTTTGGCGGTCACCGCCATTCCCTGGAAGCGCCTCGGCAGTGAGTTCATGCCGCAACTGCATGAGGGGGCCGTCCTGTTCATGCCAACGACGGTTCCTGGCGTCGCGATCGCCCAGGCCATTGATATCATGAAGCATCAGGACAGCATCCTCGCCTCGTTTCCCGAAGTCGAGCGAGTGCTGGGAAAGGCGGGTCGAGCCGGGACCGCCACCGATCCGGCGCCGCTGGACATGTATGAAACCACCATCACCCTTCGGCCGGAAGATGAGTGGCGTCCGGGGATGACTTATGACCTCCTGCTGGCGGAGATGGATTCCGCGGTTCGCTTGCCGGGGGTCACCAACGCGTGGACGATGCCAATCAAGGGCCGGATCGACATGCTGGCCACCGGGATCCGGACCGCGGTTGGCATCAAGATCTTCGGGCCGAGTCTCGACACCCTCCAGATGCTTGGCGAGCGGGTTGAGCGGATCATGCAGGAGGTGCCCGGGACCCGCAGCGCCTTTGCGGAACGCGGGGTCTCGGGATACTACGTCGATATCGACATCAATCGGGCGGAGGCGGCGCGCTATGGCCTCAACGTGGGCGAAATCCATGCCGCCATCATGGCCACGGTGGGGGGGATGGACGCCGCCACCACCGTCGAGGGGCGCGAACGGTATACCGTCAACGTCCGCTACCCGCGCGAGCTTCGGGATGATGTCCAGAAGCTCCGGGAGGTCACCCTGCCGACCATGGGCGGGGCACAGATCCCGCTCGGGCAGGTGGCGACCGTGACCGTCCTGCAGGGGCCGATGGCGGTCAAGACGGAGAACGCATTTCCGGTCACCACCGTATTTGTGGACATCAACGCGTCCGACGTGGGTGGCTATGTGAAGGCCGCACAGGAGATCGTTGCCGCGCAGCTCACGCTGCCGACAGGATACACGCTCCTCTGGAGTGGGCAGTACGAGTTCATGCAGCGGGTTGGAGAGAAGCTCAGGGTTGTGGTGCCCGTGACCTTGGGCATCATCTTCTTGCTGCTGTACCTCAACTTCCGCGGTGTCACCGAATCGCTGATCGTCATGCTCTCGGTGCCGTTTGCCCTGGTTGGGGGTGTGTGGTACCTCTGGCTGGCCGGGTACAACACCAGCGTGGCGGTCTGGGTCGGCTTTATCGCACTCGCCGGCGTGGCCGCGGAGACAGGGGTGGTCATGCTCATCTATCTGGACGAGGCGTTCCATGCGCGGGGGCTGGCGGGGAAGATGCAGGGGCCCCTGGACGTGGCGGCTGCGGTGCGCGAGGGTGCCGTGGACCGCCTGCGGCCAAAGATCATGACGGTCGTGGCCATCACGGCCGGCCTGGCCCCGATCCTCTGGAGCCATGGCACCGGCGCGGACGTCATGAAGCGGATCGCAGCCCCGATGGTCGGGGGGATGATCACCTCGACAATCCTGACCCTGGTCGTGATTCCCGCGATCTACCTGATCTGGCGCCGCTGGCAGATTGCCCGTCGTCCAGGCGTTGCGGCACGCGAAGCACTCCGCGATCCGATGGCCCTTGGCCCCACCGACTGAGGAGGAAGAGTGTTACCGCTTGTTGAGATCAGCGCGGTGGTGCGCGGGGAGATGCTTCCCCGAGTCATCCACATGCTGCGAGACGCCGGGGTGCCCCGGATGACCGTGGTGCAGGCCCACGCGATTGGCCGAGGCGTCGACCCCGCCTCGGCACGGCTCGCCGTTCGGGAGGGGAGCGAGTACGCCGACAAGGCCAAGGTGCAGTTTGTCTGCGCCGGGGAGCGGCAGGCGATGTATGTCGAGCTGCTGTGCGAGGCGGCGCGGACCGGCCGGCAGGGCGATGGGATCGTCTATGTCCAGCCCGTGCTCTCCATAACGAAGATTCGAACCGGGGTCGAAGGACTCGTGGCGCTGGAGTGATTCGACTCTGGGTGGGTCTGGGGGCGGTGCACCCTCAGGATCGTGCGGCTGGCTCCCGGCCGCGAGGGTCCGAACCCCGGGGGACCACGAAGGTCGCGATTGTTCCCGTCCCGACCGTACTGGCCAGCTCCAGCGCGCCCCCGAGTTGTGCGGCGATGGCCTTTACGATGGCGAGCCCGAGGCCGGTGCCGCGCACTCGTGCGCGCGTGGCCTCGGCACGGTAGAACCGGTCCTCCACGAACGGTTGATCCTCCGGGGAAATTCCCGGGCCGTCGTCCGCCACCGCAATCGCGACCCGACCATCGGGGCGGAGGGTGCCGGACAGCACGATCGAGCCGCCGGGAGTCCTTCCATACTTGATCGCGTTGTCGACCAGATTGGCCAGCGCCCGATCCAGGAGGATTGCGTCCCCTCGCGCGGCCAGCGGCCCGGGGTCCGTGATCGCCAATGATTGCCCCGCGCGCGCGGCCGCCCCCTCGAAGCGGCCCGCCAGGCGGTCGAACAGCGCTTGGAGCGGGACGTCCTCGGCCCGCTCCAGCGGCTTCCCGGAGTCGCTCCGCGCGAGCAGGATCAGGTCCTCCGCCAGGCTCGAGATCAGGCGCACATCCTCCAGTGCCTGCAGTAGTACGGTGCGATACTCCTCCGGAGAACGAGAGCGACGGAGCGTCACCTCCACGTCTCCCCGGAGGATGGTCAGCGGGGTCTTGATGGCATGTCCCGCATCCGCCAAAAACTGTCGCTGGGCATCCAGCGTCCCGTCGATGCGGGAGAGCAGGCCATTCAGAACAGACACCAGACGACGGAGTTCCTGGGTATCCGTGGCCACCGCGATGCGATGGCCGGGATCGGTGGACCCCAGCCCCTCGGCCTGCTGGATGATGTCCAGCACCGGCCGCGTCGCATTCCCCGCCAACCACCATCCGGTGCCACCACCCAGGCACACCCCCACCAGAATCATGCCGATCAGGAATCCGAGCGCACGGCGCAGGAGCCGCTCCGTATCCGCCGTCGAAACCGCCACCTGGAGGAGGTGATCCTCGTGACGCGGGTCCACCAGTCCCAGCGGGTACAGCACGCTGCGATAGGAGGCCTCCCGCCACCTGAACTCGAACAGGTGGGCCGTGCCGGTCCGCAGGGTGACGCCCAGAATGGCGGGGGGAAGTGGCAGGTCTGCCTCGCCAAGGTTGCGGGTCCGGATCAACGGCGCCCCCGCCGTCGTCCAGACTTGCGCGAACCGGGTGAGCAGCGCCTCGTGGCCAGCGCCGGTACTCAGGAATACCTCGTCGTGGAAGTGGACCTGGTCGTCCTCGGAGTCGGCCGTGGCGGCGGCCTCGATGTTCGCGAGCTGCATGACGACGCTGTCCAGGCGCTGGAACAGGAACGCGCGCAGCGCCGCGTACCCCACGATGGCGCCAGCGAGAGCGATCACGGCGAAGACGACACCAAACTGGAGGGCGAGCCTCCCGCGAAACGATCGGGGGGTCAGGCGAGTCATCGTCCCGGTGGCTCCTCCATTCTGAACCCGACGCCCTTGACCGCGGCGATCAGCCGCGCCCCGCCGCCGGACTCGAGTTTGCGCCGCAGGTTGGTGACATGGACATCAATCAGGCTGGTGCCCGGGTCGAAGGACATTCCCCAGACCCGGTCAAGAATCTCGGTGCGCGGCACGACCTGGCCGGGTACCCGCATCAGGGTCTCCAGGAGGCGGAACTCGGTCGGGGTCAGGTCGATGTCGTGCTGGCCCCGGCGGACCGAATGCTGCATGCGATCGACCTCCAGATCCGCAAAGCGCAGCGTCGGGGACTGGCCGGTTCCAGTCCGGCGCCCGAGGGCCCGGATCCGCGCCAGGAGCTCGCCAAAGTCAAAGGGCTTGGTCAGGTAGTCGTCCGCGCCGACGTCGAGCCCCCGGATGACGTCTTCTGGGCTGTCCTTCGCCGTCAGCATCAGGATCGGAGTCACGTGCCCCTCGCTCCGGAGCGCACCAGTGACCTGAAAGCCATTTTTTCCTGGCAACATCACGTCGAGCACGATGACATCGTAGCTCCCGACATGGGCCAGCGAGAGGGCGGTCACGCCATCCTTGGCAATATCAACGACGTGCCCCTCCTCAGTGAGCCCCTTGTGGATGAAGGCGGCAAGGCGGTCCTCATCTTCAGCGAGAAGGATGTGCATTCAGCCCTCGGCCCCGGACAACCCCGTGATCAGGCCGTGCACGTTCGAGCACCGTGAGGCGCTCCGCAATTTCTCCTCCCTGCCCGTCACCTAAGGAATCTTAGGATGAGGTTAGGTCCTGTGGCATGGCGCCGCTCCAGATTCATGGTGTGAAAGCTAACGCGGTTCCGCCCGCGCCCGGAATTCGCGGGCGAGCGGAGCCCGGTCATTCAGGACGCGAACCCGACGAGGACGCCATGAATCTGACCAGGAGATACCGGCCGCACCGGGGACTCAGGATGGGGCCTGGCTCGATGCTCCCCGCCGCCGCTGACTGTCGGGAGGCTCGCTAGTGACCAGGGAATCCTTCGACCGCCGTGAGTTCCTGGCAGCGGGCGGGGCAGGGTTGGCGTTGCTGAGCGGCTGGGAGCGCCTCCTCCCGGGGTTCGCGCGAGTAGAGGGCGGACTCCTCGCCCCGGCCAGCCCCCGCCGGATCGTCGACCTCGACATCACGCGCACCTCCCTTCCCATCGGGGGCCGACCCGCCGCGGCCGTCACAATCAACGGGTCCATCCCCGGCCCCCTTCTGCGGTTCAAGGAGGGGGAGTCAGCGGTACTGCGGGTTTCCAATCGTCTCGAGGAAGACACCTCCATCCACTGGCACGGGATCATCCTGCCCAATGCTATGGACGGGGTGCCGGGGGTCACCTTCGATGGGATTCGGGCCGGCGAGACCTTCACCTACGAGTATCCGGTGCGGCAGAGTGGCACCTACTGGTATCACAGCCATTCGGGCTTTCAGGAGCAGTTGGGTGTGTATGGTCCGATGATTCTCGATCCGGCCGAGCCCGACCCGTTCGCCTTTGACCGCGAGTATGTGGTGCTCTTGTCGGATTGGACCTTCGAGGATCCTCATGACGTGATGGGGCACCTCAAGAAAATGGGCGGCTACTACAACTTCCAGCGCCGCACCGCAGGCGGATTCTTCGGCAGCACGGCGGATCGCCTCCAATGGGGCCGGATGCGGATGGACCCGAGCGATCTCGCGGATGTCACCGGTGCCACCTACACCTACCTGATGAACGGCATGCCACCCAGCGGCAACTGGTCGGGGCTCTTCCGTCCTGGCGAGCGGGTCCGGCTTCGGTTCATCAATGCCGGGGCGGCCACCTACTTTGATATCCGGATTCCCGGGCTCCCAATGACGGTGGTGCAGGCCGACGGCCAGAATGTGCAGCCGGTGACCGTGGATGAATTCCGCATCGCCATCGCCGAAACCTATGACGTCATTGTCCAGCCGATCCAGGACCAGGCCTATACCATTTTCGCGGAGACCATGGATCGCAGCGGATACGCGTCCGGCACGCTGGCGCCGCGGATCGGCATGACTGCCCCGCTGCCTCCGCGCCGCCCCCGGCCGCTGCGCTCCATGGGGGACATGGGGATGAACATGGCGGGGATGGACATGGCCGGCATGGACCACGCCGGCCACGACATGGGAGCGGCGGACGGAGTGCCCCATGGGCGGGACCGCCACGGGGTCGGGAATGCCGCCGTGCCCGAGCAGACCCGCGTCCGGCTCAGCGATCCCGGGATCGGCCTCGAGGACGCCGCCCACCGGGTGCTGGTGTACAGTGACTTGCGGAGCGTGGCGCCCTGGTACGATACCCGGCCGCCCGGGCGGGAGCTGGAGCTCCACCTGACCGGCAACATGGAACGGTATATGTGGTCGTTTGACGGGAAGAAGTTCTCCCAAGCGCCCGACCCGATCCCATTCGTCATGGGAGAGCGCCTGCGCGTCACCCTCGTCAATGACACCATGATGGAGCACCCGATCCACATGCACGGGATGTGGATGCTGCTGGAGACCGGCGCCGACGCGCTGGATCCCCGCAAGCACACCGTCAACGTGAAACCGGCGGAGCGACTGTCGTTCCTGGTCACGGTGGACGCCCCGGGCAAGTGGGCGCTGCACTGTCATATCCTCTATCACATGGAAGCCGGCATGTTCCGGGTCATCGAGGCGGCCGAGCGCCCGCTGGGAGACGCGTAATGCCGCGCGCTGAATCCAGCAAGCCGGCGGGTACCCGCCTCGCGGTGATTTGTGCCGCCGTCGTGATGCTCCTCGCCCGTCCGCCGGTCGCCCAGGCTCAGGTGATGGACAAGATGATCTACTCGTTCGCTCTGCTCGATCGGCTGGAGTACCGGCCTGCGGGGGTTGAGTCGGCGTTCCAGCATGAATTCGTTGGGTGGATCGGGGGAGACCTGCACCGGCTGTGGGTCAAGAGTGAGGGGTCGGTCTCGTCCCGCGGCGACGGCACTGATGTGGAACTCCAGGCGCTCTATGGCAAGCTGGTCCATCCCTATTGGGATCTGCAGGTCGGTGGTCGCGTGGACCTGCAGGCGGAGGATGGATCCACACGTACCCGAGCATTCGCCGCCATCGGACTGGAAGGACTTGCTCCGTATTGGTTCGACGTGGAGCCGACCGTTTTCGTGAGTCAGGATGGGGACCTGTCGGCCAGGCTGACGACGTCGCTAGACATGTTCCTCGGGCAACGGTTGATCGCTCAGCCGCGCGTCGAGGTCAATGGGGCATTCCAGGATGTCCCGGACTTTGGAGTCTCCGCCGGCCTGAATGATCTGGACCTGGGCCTGCGCCTCCGGTACGAACTGCGCCGCGAATTCGCCCCATACCTCGGCGTGAGCTGGTTGCGCCGATTTGCCGGTGCGGCTGACGCGGCGCGGGATGAGGGACGCCCTGTCGGCAGGGCATCGGTCCTGATCGGGATTCGGACGTGGTTCTGACGGCGGCCCCCTCCGCGTGTGGCCATCGCCTCGGTCGGTTGGGTTGGGGACTCACCCTGGTACACGTGCGGACGTGGCTCACTCCTTGATGGTCTGGAGGCGCAATCATGATGTCCTCTGCTGAGTGGAGGTCGCCTGGTCCACTTCGCCAGCGGCGGGTTGCGTTGGTGGCGATGGCCCTGTCTCTCACACTTGCCACCGCCCTCTACGCTCACCAGACCCTCTTGCGGTCGCATCCCGCCAAGGGCGAGCGGGTAGCCGAGGCACCGACGCTGCTGCAGCTGATCTTTCGGGAACCGATCCAGGCCGCGTTCACCAAGGTGACGCTCCTCGGACCAGACAGCGGCGTCGTGTCCCTGGGCGACCTCCGAGTCGAGGGGGACTCCGGGACCATCGCCGCGTTGCCCATCGTGGGCAGCCTCGCGGCCGGACGCCATGTCGTGACCTGGCGGACCACTGGGGCCGACGGCCACGCAGTGTCGGGCAGCTACAACTTTGAGGTTCTCGCGTCCGCGGTCCAACCGACTCCGACCGGCCAGGTCGCAACCCCGCCGGAACCGGGTGCCGTCGCGAACACCGGCACGGGACCGGTTCTGGCGGTCGAGGGTTGGCCATACGTCCTGATACGATGGTTGACCTTCGCCTCGCTCCTGGGAGTGCTCGGCGCCGTATTCTTCCGGGTGGCCGTCCTCGCCACCTTCCAGCGCTCCGAAACAGAGGAGGGGTCGGGGCGTACCGAAAGTTTGTCCCAATCCACAGCCCGCTTCGGCCGTACCGCCGCGCTGGTACTTGGGGTCGCGACCTTCGCCCGGCTGGGTGCCCAGATGCTCACGATGCTCGACCCCACCGATCCGCTCACCATGGAATGGATCACGGCGCTGCTCGGTGGCTCGATCTGGGGCAAGGCGTGGATGCTCCAGATGGCGGGTCTGCTCGTGGCCTGGTGGGGCTTTGGCCAGGCCGCCCGGCCGGATGGAGAACGTGGATGGATCGTGGCCGGAACCGGGGCCCTTGCCCTCGCCGTCACTCCCGCCCTTTCGGGGCACGCCATCGCCACCACCGAACGGACGCTGCTGGCTGTTTCCGCCGATACGCTGCATATTCTCGCGGCAGGGGGCTGGATGGGCGGGCTCGCGGTCCTCGTGCTGGTCGGCCTTCCCACGATTCGCCGCGGCTCAGGCGACGGCCAGGCCGTTGCGGTCGCCGGCCTCGTCAATGCTTTCTCCCCGCCTGCGCTTGTGCTGGGAGCCCTGGTTGGCCTGACCGGGGTGGTGGGCGCTTGGCTCCATTTGGGCGCCCTCTCCGATTTGTGGTCCACCCGATTTGGGCAGACCTTGTCGGTCAAGCTGCTGGTGGTCGGTGTGCTGTTTGGACTGGGCGCGCTGAATTTCCTGCGAGTCCGCCCCGTGCTGGGGCAGGAAAGCGGTACGCGTCGGTTGCGCAGGTCCGCTGGGCTTGAACTGGTTGCCGGGATCATTGTCCTCCTGGTCACCGCGGTGTTGGTCGCACTCCCTCCGGCAATGACCTCGACGCCCGATCCAGGTATCGAGATCAGTGCGCCCGTTCCTCCTCCTTCTCAGGACTGATCATGTCTCGCTTCGCAGCGTCCCGTCGGGTTCGCGGTCTGCTCGTCTTCACGGGGATTCTCGCCGCGGCCCCCGTCGTCGCCCACGACTTCTGGCTTGTCCCGCTCGGCTTCCAGGTCGCCCCCGGTGAGGTCCTCATGGTCCTGGGCCAGACGAGCAGCGCCTTTCCGTCCACACAATCGGCGGTGACTCTCGATCGGGTCGCCTCGGCCACGGTCATTGATGCTGCTGGCAGCCGCGCGATCACCGATCTTGCGGTGGCCGGCACGTCGCTCCGGCTCCAGATGAGGCCCACCACAGCAGGCCAGAAGATCGTCGCCCTGACGATCCACCCCCGCTCGGTGCGCGAGTCCTCCGAGGCGTTTCAGCGCTACCTGGTGCTGGAGGGTGCCCCTGAGGCACTGGAGCGGCTCAAGCGCGAAGGTCGCGTCCCCACTGACAGCGTCACCCGACGGTATGCCAAGTATGCTAAGAGTCTCGTGACAGTGGGATCCGGAGGACCGGCCGCATGGACCAAGGTTGCCGGGCACCCACTTGAATTCGTGGTGGTCGGGGCGACACCGCTGACTCGCGGACAGCACCTCATGGTGCGGTTGGTCTATCGGGGGCGTCCGGTTCCCAACGCCGCGGTGCATGCCGGGCACGTGCCGTTCGTTCCGGCAGACCAGCTGGACGCCTTGGCAGGGAAGGAAGTGAAGGTCGAACTGCACACCGACGCGCAGGGGATGTTGCACCTGCCCCTGACCGCAACGGGCCAGTGGAACCTCCGTACGATCCAGATCGTCGAAGCTGATCCCGGCAGCGGGGCCGATTGGGACACCCACTGGGCCACGCTTGTATTCGGGGTCACGGCGCCGAGATAGCATACCGAGCGCGCAGGATTGCGCGCGCTGGACCCTCACCTGTTCCACTGGAGGTCGTTGTGTCGTTGAACCTGATGTTGTATCCGCGCCGGATTGCCCGCAGCGTCGGTGTGGCAATCCTGCTGGCCGCTGGCGCAGGGCCGCTATCCGCCTCAGCCGTATCCCGGGACGGAATGCGCTCGGATTCGACCGACGTGGTCGCCGCCGTCCACCGCTACCACGCCGCGCTGGCCTCGGGGGACAGCGTCGCCGTGGCCGCCCTCCTCGCACCCGGCGCGGTGATCCTTGAATCCGGCGGGGTCGAGACTCAGGCCCAGTATCTCGGCGGGCATCTCCGCGGCGACATCGCCTTTGCCCAGGCAGTTCCCGGGGAACGTGGCAGCGTCGCCGTCACCGTCCGCGGCGATGTGGCCTGGGCGAGTTCCACCTCCACGACCCGGGGCGAGTACCGGGGCCGTGCGGTCAATTCGGTCGGGGCCGAACTGATGGTCCTGGTGCGGACCGGGCAGGGGTGGCAGATCGCCGCAATCCACTGGTCGTCGCGGTCCCGGCCGACCGGAGGCAACTAGCGTGGTCACGCCTTCATACCTTCAAGGGGAGAGACGCCTCATGCGCCCGATGGTGACCCACTTCCTTCGCGCCACAACCGCCGCCGTGGGCCTGGCGCTGTTCGTGCCCACCTCCGGACTGGCTCAGGCCCATGTCCATCCGGCCGCTCCCTCAACCGAGGTCCAGGCGGCGACCCGTGCCATCGAGGCGCTCTTCGCCGCGGCAGAGCGCGGTGATCTGCGCGCGCTGGACACACTCTACGCGGGGGACAGTCTCCTCGTGATCGAGGGGGCCGGCATCAATCGCGGCTGGGCCGATTATCGCGACAACCACCTGGCCCCGGAACTGAAGCAGTTCACCAACTTTCGGTACCGGCCCTTCGAGATTGAGGCGCGCGTCGTTGGCGAGGTCGCTTGGGTCACCTATCGGTATGCCCTGATGGCGGAGATCGGTGAGCGCCGGATCGATTCAGTCGGCCGCGGCACCGCCATCCTTGAGAAGCGCGGCGCCCGCTGGGTTGTCCGGCTGACCCAGACGGCAAGCCGGGCCCGGCGGGAGGGCGATCCGCCGATGCCCCCTGCGCCGGGGCGTTAGCCACGCGCGTGAAGCCGCTGATGCTCCGGTCATGGTGGCGCGATACGGAGTCCCATGCTCAACCATCCTCACCCCCGGAGGCAGCGTGATCCGTTCGCTCATCCAGAAGTCCGCCATCGCCGGCCTGCTCCTGACCAGCGTGGTCCCGGCCCATGCCCAGTCTGCCCCTAATCCGGATCGCGCGGCGGTCCAGGAGCTCATCGTCCGGATGGGGGAGGGGATCCAGGCAGGCAATTTCGCCGCCGTGGACAGCCTCTTCCCCGCCCGGGGCCTCCACATTCTCACCGACACGCTGACCTTGCACGGATGGGCTGAGTACCGCGACCAGCACCTCAAACCCGAGGTGGCGCGGTTCAGCGACCTCAGCTTTCGGCATACCGCCGTCGAGGCGGTCGTGCGTGGCGATGTCGCCTGGGTGGCATTTCGGCAGCTGATCAATGGCACCCCCTCGGGCGACGCGCCGGCCGTGAATGGGCGGGCCACGGCCGTTCTCGAAAGGCGCGAAGGACGCTGGCTGATCGTGCACCTGCACGTCTCGCGGTGATGGGCTGGGGGAATGGGATGGGAGGTGCTGGACCCGCGGGAGACGTCCCCCTTGGGTAACCTGAAAGGAGCGTCTACCATCGCTGGCGCAGTGGGTCTGGTGCGTGCCTACCTGCACGTCAACGGATACTTCACAGTACGGAGCACATTGTCCTGAAGTCGGGTCGGTGTTTTGGGGAGGGATCACGGCCCAAGGGCCGTTTGAATTCGACCCCTAGGCGTCCGCCTCCCGCAGCAGCGCCTCGATGTCCAGACGAACCGACCCCATCACCAGGTTGCCCTCCGCGTCCCGGGGCCAGTCCGCCTCGGGCCGATCCCAATACAACTCCACACCATTCTGGTCCGGGTCCCGCAGGTACAGCGCCTCACTCACGCCGTGGTCACTGGCGCCATCGAGGGCAATGCCGGCCTCCAGCACCCGCCGCAGGGCCACGCCAAGGTCCCGCCGGGTCGGGTAGAGGATGGCGGTGTGGTAGAGCCCGGTGGTGCCCCGGGCGGGGGGGGGGCCACCAAGGCTCTCCCAGGTGTTCAGCCCGATATGGTGGTGGTACCCACCGGCCGCAAGGAATGCGGCTTGGCTGCCGTAGCGCTGGGTCAGGGAAAAGCCGAGCACGTCCCGGTAGAACGCGATCGCTCGCTCGAGGTCGGCCACCTTGAGGTGGACGTGCCCGATCGTGGTGCTGGAGGGGATGCGATAGTTGTCCATGATGGTGGTCAACTTACCGCCCTTTCGCCGCCCTGCAACCGGTGTGTGGCCCACCCAATCGCCTCCGGGACCACGGTCCATTCGTGTGGAAAAGTTCGATACAGACTTCAAGCACCGCTTGAAACACGATCCCTAAGTGGCGCAACAGTAAAGCGTTGTGGATTCCGTGTGTGCTATATTCCCTGCAGGGCGTCTCCATCTGTTGACTCACCATGAAGCAGTATTCAACAAAACCTTGGCCCCGAAACGCGGTTTGGGGGCATGGTGCAGTACTTCTCAGACCCGGAGGTCGCATGAGTCGACAGACTGATCGCACCGAGACAGGTTCGTCCCGCGCCAAGCTCGTCACCCTCATCCTCGGCATCGGCTTGCTCGGGGTGGTCGCAGTCACCATGGCCACCGGCGCAGGCACCCGGATGGTCGACGCGACGATCCCCGCTGGCACCACGCTCGTGGCATCCCTCCAGGGAACCATCTCGACCGAGAACGGCGAGGCCGGCACCCCGATTCGACTGGAACTCGTCGAGGATCTGTCCCTCGGGGATGGGCTGGTCATCCCGGCCGGCGCCTCGATTCGCGGCGAAGTGACCCACAGCAAGGGCGGCGGCCGTGTGGCCGGCGCACCCGAGCTGACCCTTCGGTTCAACGAGCTGTCAATCGAGGGATCCGAGTACCCGATCTCCGCGGAGCCGTTCCGGGTCCGGGGCAAGAATGATGCGGCCGAAAGCGCGGCGATGATTGGCGGCGGTGCGGTGGTCGGTGGGGTGGTGGGTGCGGTGACCGGCGCGGGGACCGTCGAGGGCGCTGTGGCCGGCGCGGTTCTCGGCACCGGGGTCGCCGTGGCCACCAAGGGCGACCAGATCGTCCTGGGCTCCGGACAAAAGCTGCGGGTTCGGCTGACCGAAGCGGTGACGGTGTCCGTGTCGAAGCAGGCGGCGCCGGAGAAGTAGGTGGGTGGCGACAGGGGCTGGGGACTAGGGAATGGGGAATAGTGAATGGGGAATAGGGAATAGGGGCTGGTGGGACCACTAGGTTTGGGATCCCTCCGTGAGCCACGGCTTGCGGGGGGATTCTCCTTGGCCCCACGAGGTACCCACCCACCGTTCTCCCGATCCCCTGACCCGCTGACCCCCTGACCCGCTGACCCCCTGACCCGCTGACTTCTTACTTCTCACTTCTCACTTCAATCTCCGCCACCATCCCCCCCACCACATGCGGCAGGCAGTAGTATGGGTACCGACCGGGTGGCACACCGGCGAAGGTGATGGTCCAGCGCTGGTCGGCTTCGAAGAGCAGCGGTCCGATCAGCGGACCGATCGAATCCGGGAGCGCGCGAGCCAAGGGGTCCCGGGCGCCTGCGGGCAGGGAGTCCGACCAGAAGGCCGCATTGTGCGGGCCGCCCGACCCGTTCACGAATTCCACCGCGTCGCCGACGGCGATCTCCAGTCGGCGCGGCAGGAACTGGCTGCCGGTCAGGTGGACCTGGTGGAGCTGACCTGCCTTTCGAGCCGACCGGGTCGTTTCGGTGTGGTCGGCGAACGCGGCGAGCGCACCGACCGCGAGGACAAGGGAGGCAAGGCTGGCAATCCGCATGGCGAATCCATGGGGGAAGGGGGCTGGTTCCGACCGGGAAATCTAGCCGCGCCGCTCCCGTTGTTGTGCTGGTTGGGGTGGTCCGAAGCGGCAGCCCCGCCGATATTGCCACGATTCGCCTGTCAGTGCCTTCCCTCGTGTTGAGGACCCCGCATGCGACGTTGCCTCAGTTCCCTCGGCCTCTTGCTGCTGATCGCCCTGCCGCTTGGGGCGCACGCCCAGGCCCCTTCGCCCATCCTGCTCAAGCCGATGGCGGTATTCGACGGGGAAACCAGTCGGCCGGGGTGGGTCGTGCTGGTGCGCGGCGACAAGATCGAGGCTGCGGGACCGAGCGCCTCCGTGACGCTGCCACCCGGCACCCTGTTGATCGACCTGCCCGGGTTGACGCTGATGCCGGGGATGATCGAGGGGCATACCCACCTCTTCCTTCACCCCTACAATGAGGCGTCCTGGAACGACCAGGTCCTCAAGGAGCCGGAGGCGCTGCGGGTGGCCCGGGCCACGGTCCATGCACGATCCACCCTGCTGGCCGGGTTTACGACGGCCAGGGACCTCGGGACCGAGGGGGCCGGCTATGCCGATGCTGGGCTCAAGCGAGCCATCGACGAGGGGATCATCCTGGGCCCTCGCCTGCTGATCTCCTCGCGGGCGATCGTCGCCACCGGCTCCTACGGCCCCACCGGCTTCGTGGACTCGGTCCCGGCCCCGCTGGGCGCCGAGGCCGCCGATGGCCGGGAGCTGGAACGGGTGGTGCGCGACCAGATCGGCCATGGCGCCGACGTCATCAAGGTCTACGCCGATTATCGCTGGGGGCCCGCCGGCGAGGCCCGGCCGACCTTCTCGATCGCCGAGCTGACCACCATCGTGGAGACGGCCAAGTCGTCGGGGCGTCCGGTGGTGGCGCATGCCTCGACCGCCGAGGGGATGCGCCGGGCGGTCATGGCCGGGGTCGAGACGATCGAGCACGGCGATGGCGGGACCGCGGAGGTGTTCCGGCTCATGGCCCAGCGGCGGGTGGCGCTCTGCCCGACGATTGCCGCCGGCGACGCGATCTCCCGCTACGCGGGGTGGGTGCCGGGGAACGGCCCCGAGCCGGCCCGGATCACCGCCAAGAAGGCCAGCGTCAAGGCGGCGATCGCCGCCCGGGTCCCGCTCTGCGTCGGGGGCGACGCCGGGGTCTTCCGTCACGGCGACAACGCCCGCGAGATCGAGCTGATGGTGGAGTACGGGGTGCCGATCCGGGCGGCGCTCACCGCCGCCACGTCGGGCAATGCCCGGCTGTTTCACCTCGAAAACCAGGTCGGCAAGGTGGCCAAGGGGCTGGTGGCCGACCTGATCGCGGTCGAGGGCGACCCGCTCACCGACATCACCGCGCTGCGCCGGGTCCAGATGGTGATGCAGGGCGGGGTGGTGCATCATCGGCGGTAGGTGAAGAGGGAATGGGGAGGGGAGCATGGAGACGTTGGCTTGAGTCGCGCCCCAAGGGTGGTAAGTTTAGTGCTTGGGCATTTCAGTTTCGTCCGTCCTGTCCGCCTTGTCCGCCCCGTCCGTCCTGTCCGTCCTCGCAGCCATGAGCAGGGGAGGCTCCGCTGCACGACCTCCGCAGTCGAATCGAGCAGGCTTTGGCCGGTACCTATCGCCTGGAACGGGAACTGGGTGGTGGCGGGATGTCCCGGACTTACGTTGCCGTTGAGGAGGCGTTCAATCGCCGGGTCGTGATCAAGGTGCTGGCTCCGGAACTCCTGGCGGGGTTGTCGGTGGAGCGGTTCCGGCGCGAGATCCTCCTGGCGGCCCAGTTGCAGCATCCCCACGTGGTCCCGGTCCTGAGCGCGGGCGATATCGACGGCCTGCCCTGGTTCACGATGCCCTACGTGGACGGTGACTCGCTCCGGCAGCGGCTGGCCGAGGGCCCGGTCGGGATCGGGGAGGCGGTCAGCATCCTTCGCGATGTGGCCCGGGCCCTGGCCTACGCCCACCGCCACGGCATTGTCCACCGCGACATCAAGCCCGACAACGTGCTGCTCTCCTCGGGGAGCGCCACCGTCACCGACTTCGGGATTGCCAAGGCGATCAGCGCCGCGCGGGGCAGCGGGCAGGACCTCGGCGGGACGCTGACCCAGGTCGGCACCTCGATTGGCACCCCGACCTACATGGCCCCGGAGCAGGCGCTCGGCGACCCGAATACCGATCACCGTGCCGACATCTATTCCTACGGCGCGATGGCGTATGAGCTGCTGAGCGGGCGGCCCCCCTTCCAGGCCGATTCGCCCACCAAGCTCGTCGCCGCCCATCTGGGCGAGGCGCCCGGGGATGTCGCGGCGCTGCGACCAGACTGTCCGCCGTTGCTGGCGGAACTGGTGATGCGGTGCCTCGCGAAGGATGCCGACCAGCGCCCCCAGCAGGCCGGCGACCTGGTGCGGGTATTGGACACGATCACCTCGAGCGGCTCGGGCGCCACGGCACCCTCCATCCTGCGCGGCGGCCGGATTCCCCTTGGCAAGGCGTTGGGACTCTGGGCGGCCGCGACGGCCGGGGTCGCGCTCACCGCATGGGCGGCCAGCGATGTGATCGGGCTCCCCGACTGGGTGTTGCCGGGTTCCCTCGGGGTGATGATGGCGGGGCTTCCCGTGATCCTCCTGACCGCCTATGTGCAGCGGACGGCGTTCCGTGCCTTCACCGCGACGCCGAACCGACCCACGGGCACGGCTCCGAGTCCGCAGGGGACGATGGCGACGCTCGCCCTCAAGGCGAGCCCCCACCTCTCGTGGCGCCGCGCCTGGCTGGGCGGCGCGATGGCGGTGGGGGCATTCGCCGTTCTCGTCATCGGCTTCATGGTGCTCCGGGCGTTGGGCATCGGCCCGATGGGGTCGCTGCAGGGCCGGGGTGTGCTCGGCGCGCGCGAGGTGTTGGTGGTGGCGGACTTCCGCGGCCCGTCCGCCGACGCGGAACTGGGCCCTACCGTAGCCGAAGCATTGCGCACCGATCTCGGCCAATCCCAGGCGTTCACGGTCTTGAGCCGGGCCACCCTCCGGGAGATCCTGGGGATGATGGGGCGCTCTGCGGAGAGCGCCGTGCCATTCGATGTCGCACGGGAAATCGCCACCCGGGAGGGCGCCAAGGCGGTGCTCGACGGCGAGGTCGTGCGCCTGGGCCAGGGCTACGTGCTCTCGGCCCGCCTAGTTGGGGCGGTTGATGGTGCCGAACTCGCCACCTTCCGGGAGGAGGCGTCCAACGACGACGCCCTGCTCCCGTCGCTGGGGCGGCTGGCGCGCGCCATCCGGGAGCGCTCGGGCGAGTCGCTCCGGGCGATTCGAGCCAGCAACCCCCTCGAACGCGTGACGACGCCGTCCTTGCCGGCGCTGCGCAAGTACGTGGAGGGCCAGCGCCTGCATGAGGTGGGCGGGGACACCGAGCGGGCCCTGAGCCTGCTGCGGGAAGCGGTTGCCCTTGATACGGCGTTCGCGATGGCGTGGCGGAAGATTGCCGTCATCCTGAACACCCAGGGCTCCGATCGCGAGGGCGCGCTCGTCGCGATCGATAACGCCTACCGCCACCGAAAGCGCGCCACCGAGTTCGAGCAGCTGCTCGCCGAGGCGTACTATTTCACCGATGGCCGGGCGCCGGACTGGACCCAGGCCATTGCGGCGTACGATCGGGCCATGCAGCTCGACTCCACCAGCAGCACGGTCCTCAACAACTCGGCACGGCTGCTGATCGAGGAGCGGGACTACGAGGCGGCGGAGGCGCGCTTCCGTCGCGTCGTCGCGCTTCCCGTGACGTTCGCCGGGGCCTTCACGAATCTCCTGCGGGTCCAGGTCCAGCTGAAGCGAGCGCCCGCCGTGCTGGACACCACGGTCCAGCTGCTGCGGGCTCGCTACCCCACCTCGGGTGAACTGTGGCACGCTGAAGCGTTGGCAGCCTGGGGCAATGGAGATGTCGCGCTGATGGACTCGATCAGCCGGGCGGCATACCAGGCGACCGGGTCAAGCGGGCAGCGCATCAACGCGGCCTGGTATGCCGGTGCGCTCGCCGACATGCAGGGTCGACCGGTTGAAGGCTTGCGGTGGACCGCGCGTGCCACGGCCCTGCTGGCCCAGCTCCAGGACCCCGCCAGCGCGCGATTTGGCGCAGCCTATGATTCCGCGTACTACGCGGCGCACTTCGGGCGGGACCCGGTCGCGGCACGCCGGTTCCTGTCCCGCGCGCCGATAGATGCCGTTCCCCCGGCCGACCGGCGCTGGCGGGATCTGGCCATGCTCGCAGTCATCATGGAGGACGGTGCCCTGGCACGCCAGGCGCTCAACGGGTTCGAGCGAGACCTCGCCTCATCCAATCCGCAGCCGGAGGCCACCCGGTCCTGGTTTGCCGGCCAAGCTGCCCTCGCGTCGGGGGACCCCGCCGGTGCTGTGCCGCACCTGCTGCGGGCCGCGGATCGCCAATGGGGAGATGACAGGATGCGCACACTTGCCGCGGTTGGCCTCGCCTATGACAGGAGCGGCGAGGCCGACTCCGCCATCGTGCTCTACGAGCAGGCGGTGAACGAGTACTCGTTCGTGCCCTTCGGACCGGCAGAGTGGCTGCCGCGCATCCATTACCGCCTGGGCGAGCTGTATGAGGCCCGAGGGGATGTGGACAAGGCCATTGCCAACTACGCCCGGTTCGTGAACCTCTGGCGCGATGCCGACGCCGCGCTTCAGCCCCAGGTGCGCGAGGCGAGCCGGCGGCTGGAGCGGGTCAGGGCCGGGAGGGGCTAGAGGTTGAGTCGTGGCCGGATCGGATTAAGTTTGGGCCCTGCCGCCGCCCACGGGGCGGCGGGCCTGGACAGGTGTCCGAGTGGCTGAAGGAGCCGGTCTCGAAAACCGGTAAACCCGCAAGGGTTTCGAGGGTTCGAATCCCTCCCTGTCCGTCGTTTGCAGGAGCAGGTCCCAGGATCGTACTGCTCCCAGTTCGAGGGTTCACCTGCGGCCGCTCCGCGGCCTCGGTGCCCTCCGCCACCCTGCGGGTGGCTCCCGGTCAAATCCCTCCGCTACCACGGTTCCATCGCGCGCCAGTGGCAACCGGGATGCAGAAGGGGCCGGCAACAGCGCCGGCCCCTTCCTTGTGGTCCCGTGTTCCTGGCTGGCCGCGTCAGCGGTCGTGCCGCGACATCCGTCCGTGGACCGGCGCCGCCGACTCCTCGTCGGGACCGACCGTGTTCGCCTCGGCCCACGCCACCAGGGCGGCAGTCAGCTCCTCCACGGGCTGCCCGGGCTCGTGCAGCATCACCTGCTTGCGGTGACCCTCGCACATCATGTACCACATCGGCGGCAGTTCCTCCTCACCCCGGCCGGCGTGCGCCGGACGTCCCTCGTAGGCCACGAAATGGAGGGAACGACCACCGACGGTCAGACGATGTTGTTCTGGCTTGAAGGTAGACAATACAACTCCCGGAAGGAGGGCAGGCAAGGACGGGCGGGGGCAGAGCGCCGGGACCAGGTGCATCCACGGCGCACAGCCCAACCTGAAAGGTAATCGTTTTCCACAATGGATGTCGGTCGTATGCTCATAACATCAACGGAAACAACGGTTTAGCCGCTGCCCTCGACACCCACGATCCACTTCAATCGTCCCCGTCCGTGATCCCCATTCCCCAGTCCCCAGTCCCCAGTCCCCAGTCCCCAGTTCCCAGCCCCTAGCCCCCCCTCACGGCACCATTCGACCCTGGATCGGTCGGGGCTGCATGATCTTGAAGATCGGTGCGAAGGCCGGGCCCTGCTGGGCGCCGCCCTGGGGCGGTCCCTCCTCGTCGTCGCCGGCGCGTGGTGCCGGCGGCAGGAGCCGGCTGAGCGGCAGCCAGGCGTCCATGGTGTTCCAGTAGATCACGTTGTCGTTGGTCTCGGGCTCGAGCATGTGGGCGGCGACCCGGCCCAGGACCTGCCCGGTCCGCACGATGTAGGTGCCCGCCGGGAAGGTCCGGGTGACGGTCTGGGCCTGGTCGGCCAGCTGGAGGCGGACCGCGGCGGTGTGGTTGTACGCCGACTCGAATCCGACGCCCTCGACCACATAGGCCTGGACCTCGACCTGCATCGGTTCAAGGAGCTCCTCGACCACGATCGCATTCCGCCGCAGCATGGCCACGGCAGCGACGGCGTCACGCGGCAGCACGTAGGCGAACGGTCGGGGCCGCGTCTTGACGATGACCGGGAGGGTCATCAGGGAATCATTGGACACCGTCACGGCGCGTTGGACACCACCCTCGCGGACGCCGATCTCATAGGTGACCCGGTACGGCTGGGGGCCGTAGCGCATCTCGACGACGACGTCGCCCTGGGCCTTCTGGCCCATTTCGATGGTCTCGCGGCGGGCGCGGTTCACCGTCAGCATCAGCTTCGCTGCATTGTCGCGGGCGTATTCCAGGACACCCTTGAACCCGAGGATGCCGGCGCGCACGCCCTGCGCCATCGGCTGTCCCGGGGGCGACTCGAACAGGATCCCGACGGTATTCGCGAAGCCGCCGTAGTTGCGACCGATCCTGGCGTCATACCCGCCCCCGTTCCAGCGGGTCGCGGTGCCCGACTGGTAGTACCATCCCTTCATCCCCTCGGCCCCGAGGCGGCGGTTCAGGGCGGGGAAGATCTCCTGGTCGCACAGCTGGGTGATCCGCTGGTCCGGCTCGGCGTGGGAGGGGCACTGCCAGGTCAACTGGTACGGGAACGACCCACCGTTGTGGCCGTCCACGAAGAGGTGGGGAGCCCAGCGGTTGATGACGTTCAGCGCATAGTTGGCCAGCGCCGGCTGCTCGCGCTTGATCCAGTCGCGGTTCATGTCGATCCCCCACGAGTTGCCGCGGCTGCCCTGGGGCGTCGCCTCGAACCCGTCGGGATTGATCTGCGGAGCGATCACGATCACCAGGTGGTCGAGGTAGCCATACGCCTCGGTGCCCGGGGTCGTCATTTCCCGCATCAGGATCAGCAGCGATTCCCGCAGGGTCCGTTCCCCGCCGTGCACGTTGGCGTTGAGGACGATGATCGGCTTGCCGAGCGCCCACGCCTCCCACGGCTCGCTGACCGCCGGCCGGCTGAAGGTGAGGTACGGGAGGTCCCGGCCCTGGCGGGTCTGCCCGTAGAACCCCATCCGCAGGTCAGCGCTCCGGCCCATGAGGGCCTGGAGGTAGGTCATCATGTCATCATACGAGGTGTACTGGGTGAACCCCGACGCCTCGGCGGGTGACTGGAGCTGCTGCCCGGTGACGGGTGATGCTCCCAGCAGGAACAGGAGGGCCAGCAGGGAACGGCGACGGGCGAGGGGCGCGACACGGATCATCGGAAGCTCCGACAGGGGGGGCAAGGAGGGTTCACGGGAAGTACGCACGAGGCCCGGGCGAAGTTGGCCGGGGCCGGGAGGTTCACAGCCATCGCCGCACCCGCCGCCGGTAGTCGCGGTATGCCTCGCCGTAGCGACGTTCAAGATAGCGCTCCTCCCGCTGGATGACGCCATGGTGCATCACCAGGAGCACGACCGGGAAGAGCGCCAGCGTCCACCCGGATCCGATGCTCAGCGCCACGGCGAGATAGATGAGGCTGAACCCCAGGTACATCGGGTTGCGGCTGAACCGGAACGGGCCGTCGGTCACGAGGGCCGTGGTGGGCTTCCAGGGCTCGGGCCGGGTCCCGGCCCGCCTGAACGCGCGGATCGCCGGGATGACGAGCAGCCCCGCCAACCCGCAGAGGACCGCGAGGGGAGTCGAGACGGTGGCCGGCAGGAGCGGCAACGGCCATCCCCGGTCCAGCACGGCGCCCAGCAGCAGGCCCAGCACATAGATCAGGGGGGGCGGGGCCACGACCCCGGCCACGTCGCGGGGCGGGGGAGCGCTCGGAGATGCCGGGGTGGGCTGGGGCATGCGGACCACCTGCCGTCGGGGAGGGTGAAACCGGGTCCGGGGCGGCTGGGCACGGCGCCGCAGGGGATGGGTGAGACGGAAAAGCCCGCAGCGCGGGCTGCGGGCTTTCCGTCGGTCGTGCTACCGCCGCACTAGCGCTGGGCCGAGGCCAGGTCGCCGATGGCCGAGGCCAGCATCTGGAGCTTGGCCTTGTCGCTCGAGGCCGGCATGTCGCCGTCCAGCTGGTTGGCCAGCTGGCGGAGGGCGTTGGCCCGCTGGCTCGCCGGGCCGCGCTCGATCCGGTTGAGCTCGGCACGCACCGCGGCCATCCGGGTGGCGCTGAGGCCGTTGGACCGATCCAGCTGGTCCAGGTAGGCCTTGGCCAGCGGGAAGCTCGGCGGCCACACCATCTTCGGCTGCTCCTGCGCGTTGAGCTCGTTCCAGACCACCGTCTTGGCGGCGTCGATCTCGTTCTGGGTCAGGAAGCCGCTGGGGACCAGCTCATAGATGTCGAGCCCGCGCGCGATCTCGGAGCTGACGATCAGGCCGTTGTACCAGTACACCGACCACGAGCCACCGCTGACCAGCCGTTCGGTCGAGATCGGGCCGCGGTCATAGTAGGCGATCTCGACCGGCTTCTTGACGTCGGTCCAGTCGAAGATCGAGATGCCGCCCTGGTACCACCCCTGGACCATCACCTCGCGCCCCGGGATCGGGATCGGCGAGCCGTTGTGGGCCACGCAGTTTTCCTGCTCGGTCTGGGCCGCCGGCATCTTGTAGTAGCTGTGGAACACCATCTTCTTGTTCTCGATGGTGAAGAGCGCGTTCGCGCCCCACTCGTACTTGTCGGTGGCGCGGCATCGCGGCGCGGACCCCCCACCCCATTCGTCCGTGAACAGGATCTTGGTGCCATCGTTGCTGAACGTGGCCGAGTGCCAGAACGACATGTTGGAGTCGGCGGCGGCGTCGATCCGCACCGGGTTCTTCACGTCGCTGATGTCGAGCAGCAGGCCATAGCCGCCGCAGGCGCCGCCGGCCAGGCCGACGGCCGGGTAGACGGTGATGTCGTGGCACTGGGTGGGACCACCGGATCGCGCGGCGGCGGCCGGATTGGCGGGCGCGGGACGGCCGGCCCCGGCGGCCGGGGCCGGCTGGCCGCGCCGGGGCGGGGCGGTGAGGTTCTCGAAGATGCGGGCCCCGTTGATGATCCGGGCCGCGGCCGGGTTGGCCAGCGGCACCTGGATCACCTCGATGCGGAACAGCGACGTGTTCGGGTCACTCTGCGGGGCATCGAGGCAGCCCGGCAGCTCGCTCGGCGAGCGGACCCGCGACGAGCCGGACACATAGATGTAGACGTGCGCCGGATCCTTGGGGTCGCTCACCACCGTATGGGTGTGCGAACCGCGGCAGGTCTGGACGTTGGTCAGGTACTTCGGCTTGGTGATGTCGGTGACATCGAAGATCCGGATGCCGCGCACCCGCTCGGCGCTGACCGTGTCCGGCACCCCCTGGGTGCCGCAGTCGGCGCGGCCCGTCTGGCCCTCGGCCGAGACGAACAGCAGGTTGCCATACACCGAGACGTCACTCTGCGAGGCGGGGCAGAGGTACGACGTCTTGATCTCGGGCCGCCGCGGGTTCGAGATGTCCCAGACCTGGTACCCGTTGTAGTTGCCCTGGATGACGTACTTGCCCGTGAAGGCCAGGTCCGAGTTGGTGACGCCCGCGAACGGGGCCGGCGACATCGTGTTGGAGACCAGGCGCAGGTTCCAGGCGGCCCAGCCCGCGTCGGTCAGGCCGGCCTTGAGGCCGACCCGCGGATCCGGGCTCGGCGGGGTGGTGGACATCGAGCCGACCGCGGCCGGCATCGGGGCCATCGCGGGGGAGGAGGACGAACTGGCGCAGGCCGACACCGCCAGGATTCCCAGGGTGAGCGACAGGGCGCCGCGGGGGGTGAGCATCATGAACGGAACTCCGGGGGAGGGGGAACGGGAAACGGGAAGCTGGTCACGGCGGGCCTCATCGCCCGGATGGCGGGGCGGGGGTGGCCCTGAGCATCGACTCCATGCGATTGATCTCGGTGGTCTGGTCGGCGTAGACGTCGGACGCGAACCGGAACACCACCTCGTCCTGGGCCGCGCCGTGCGCAGTGAAGAGGGCATCCACCATGCTCACCGCGCCCTCGTGGTGCCGGATCATGTAGGTCAGGAAGAGGCGGTCGAACTCCGGGCCGCGGGCCGCGTTCAGCCGGGCCAGCTCCTCGTCGCTCAGCATCCCCGGCATCAGCATGTCGTGCTCCATCCCATTCATCACCATCCGGTGATGAGTCGCATCGGCGGCCGGGACGGGCAGGGAGCGGTCCCGGAGCCAGGTCTGCATCAGGGCGATCTCGTCCCGCTGGCCCACCACGATCCGCTCGGCGAGCACCTTCACGTCGGGGCGGGTGGTGTGGGTCGCCGCCCAGCCGGCGATCAGCACGGCCTGGGCATGGTGGGGAATCATCCCGGACATGAACTCCACGTCGGCGGGATTCGGGGCGGTGATGGCGGAACCGATGAACGGCACGGCCACGGCCCCCGCTCCGACCGGTTGGACCCCGGGCTGTCCCGCACGCTGGGCACCCCCGGCGCACGCACCGACGCTGGTGGCAACGAGAACGAAGGCAACGGCTCGGCGGGCCCGAAAGGGGGTCATCGTGGCAAACTCCTGCGGCAGGCTCGGTCAGTGTGGCAATCGGGGTCGGCCCCAGGCCGTCGTCGGCGGGGCACCCACGGAATATACGCGAATCCGGGGGTGGCTGTTGGCCGTGGCGTGTTACCTTTCGAAACGGGCGGGAACCGCACCCCAGGACCTCCAGCTCCTGGCCGCCCAGGCGAGGGCGGCGGGGATCACCCTCCACGACGAAGGCGGGTCGCTGCCGTGGGGACCGCTCGCTCTGGCCGTCACGATCCCGACGGCTTCAGGCTGACGATCATGAGCGAGGCCGCATCCCCGAAGGCCCGTTCCCGATGGGAAGGACCCACCTCATGCTGCCAGTTCTCCTCCTCCAGGCCCCCGTGATCGGACCGGAGTCGTGCGTCCTGACCGGACTCTGCTGGGTCCCGGAGGCCGCCTCCCGGATCCCGTCAGGGGTGATGTTCACGGCGGTCGGCCTGGTGGGCTTCGGGATCTGGTGGTGGCGGCGGGGGCGCAGGCAGCCCAGCTGAGCCCCCCGTTCCGCCACCGCGCGCTAGCGGCTGGTCAGGTTCCTCCGCAGCGCGGCGATATCGAGCATCGGCATCCCGCCCTCGGTCGGAATCAGGATCACCGAGTTGTTGGAGTCCCGAAGCTCGGCGAGGACCTCGAGGTACTGCTTGGTCAGGGCCTCCGGGGTCAGCGTCTGGTTCAGCAACCGCTGCTGCTCGGCCTGGAGCCGGGCCACCTCGACCCGGTGGCGCTCGGTGGCAATCTGCTGCTCCTGGGCAATCTTGTTGTTGATCGCCTGGACCACCTGCTCCGGGGGTTGCAGGTCGCGGAGGTAGAAGGCGGTCAGGGTCGCGATCCGGAAGGGCTCCCCTCCGGTGCGCGGCTGGGTGATCAGCGCCGAGTCCACCTCCGCCTCCATCGCCCGAGCGATGTCGTTCCGCCGGGAGAGGTCGTTGATGCTGAACTCGACCATGCCGTCCCGGACGCCGTTCCGGATGGCGTTCAGCACCAGGCTCCGGATCTGCTCCTCCTGCCCGATATCGGTGAAGATCCGGGGCGCCTGGGTGGGGTCGATCATCCATCACACCGCCACGTCCACCGTCATTCCCATCTGCTCGTTGGAGAGCACGGCCATGCGCTCGGCCTGCTCGCCCACCACGGGGAATTGCTCCTCCCGGGTGCTGAACCGCTTGATCTCCGCCCACGGCGCCACGATTCGCACCCCAGGGTAGAGCGGTGCGGTGGAAACGGTGCCAAAGGCGTGCTGGACCCCCACCGTGCCGGGCGGAATCACCTTGACACTGGCGCTGGCCAGGACCAGCACGCCTCCCGCGGTGAGCCCGAGCGCGGCCAGACGGGTCAGGGAGGCGCTGGTGCCGCCCCGGCTGCCGCCCGCAGTGCGGACCACGAAGGCCAGAAAGATCAGGGCGGCGCCAAAGATCAGGGTTGCCATGGACGGCTGCTCCGGGTGAAAGGGTGCCCGTCATACGCAAGCCGTCGCTCGGGGGATTCAGGCCCAAGGCGCCTCGAGTATCTTTGATTCATCCCGAAACGTGCTGGTGAGTCCCCCCTCTCCGCCGGAGTCCGACGTGCCACGACGCCCCTGCTTCCTGCTCGTCCTCCTGGCCGGCTGCCTGCCGGGAGGCACTCCCGATGCCGAGGTGGCGCGGTGGGAGTCCCGGGCAGCGGCAGTCACCATCGTCCGGGATGACTGGGGGATTCCCCACGTGTCGGGCAAAACCGACGCCGATGCCGTCTTCGGGCTGATCTACGCCCACGCCGAGGATGACTTCAACCGCATCGAGGTGAACTACCTCAATGCCATGGGGCGGTTGGCCGAGGCGGAGGGGGAAGGGGCGGTCTTCCAGGACCTGCGGATGAAGCTGTTCA
Source organism: Gemmatimonadales bacterium (assembly GCA_048499805.1). GTDB lineage: Bacteria > Gemmatimonadota > Gemmatimonadetes > Gemmatimonadales > GWC2-71-9 > JAWXBA01. The sequence continues at coordinate 567,597 of JASNZF010000002.1, forward strand.
TCAGCCCGGAGATGCTGCAGGCGGAGTATCAGGCCAGTCCGGAGTGGCTTCGGGCCCTGATGGACGCCTGGGCGGACGGCCTCAACTACTACCTCCACACCCATCCCGGTGTCCGGCCGCGGGTCCTCACCCGGTTCGAGCCGTGGATGGCGCTCAGCTTCAGCGAAGGGAGCATCGGGGGCGACATCGAGCGGGTCTCGGTTGCCCAGCTGCGGGCGTTCTACGAGGAGGCCACGCCGGTTGTCGCCGCGCTTCCCGCCGAGGCCGGCTACCAGGAACCCGGCGGCTCCAACGGGATTGCGATCGCCCCCGCCAATACCGTCGATGGCAAGGCGCTCTTCCTCATCAACCCGCACACCTCGTTCTTCTTCCGCGGCGAGGTGCAGGTCACCAGCGACGAGGGGCTCAACGCCTATGGCGCGGTGACCTGGGGACAGTTCTTCGTCTACCAGGGGTTCAACGACCGGCTGGGCTGGATGCACACCTCGAGCGGCGTCGACAACATCGACGAGTATGCCGAGACCATCGTCGAGCGAGGGGACAGCCTCTACTATCGCCACGGCGCCGAGCTGCGTCCGGTCGCCGTCACCACCATCACCGTCCCGTTCCGCACCGACAGCGGCATGGCGAGCCGCGCGTTCACGACCTACCGGACCCACCATGGGCCGGTGGTGCGGAAGGGCGGGGATGGTCGCTGGATCGCCGTCCGGATGATGGAGGAGCCGCGCAAGGCGCTGACCCAGTCGTGGCAGCGCACCAAGGCCCGGACCTTCGCGGAGTTCCGCGAGGTCATGGAGCTCCACACCAACTCCTCGAACAACACCATCTATGCCGATGGGGACGGCACGATCGCGTACTTCCACGCCAACTTCGTCCCCCGGCGCGATGCGCGCTTCGACTGGACCCGGCCGGTCGATGGCAGTGACCCGGCCACCGACTGGGACGGGGTGCATGGGGTGGAGGAGAGTCCCTATGTCGTCAACCCGCCCACGGGGTGGGTCTACAACACGAACAATTGGCCCTACTCGGCGGCGGGCGCCGACAGCCCACGCCAGGCCGACTTCCCTTCGTACACCGACCGTGGGCGTGAGAACGCGCGGGGCCTGCATGCCATCCGGGTCCTCCAGGGGCGGAAGGACTTCACGCTGGACCGCCTCGTCGAGGCGGCCTACGATTCGTACCTCACGGCATTCGAGGCGATGATCCCGGCGCTCGTGCGGGCCTGGGACTCCACCGCGGCCAGCGACCCGGTCAAGCAGCGGCTCGGCGAGCAGGTGGAGCTCCTGCGCACCTGGGACCTCCGGTGGGCGGAGGAGTCGGTGCCGACGGCGCTGGCGATCTACTGGGCGGATCGCCTGGCACGGACGGTCGGACCTGCCGCGGCGGAGGCGGGCCTCCCGGCCGATGACTACATCACCGCGCGCGCCAGCCGCGCCGAGCGGCTTCAGGCCCTTGCGGATGCGTCGGACACGCTGGCCGCCCACTTCGGCTCGTGGCGCACGCCCTGGGGAGAGATCAACCGGTTCCAGCGCCTCACCGGCGACATCGTGCAGCCCTTTGCCGACTCGGCCCCCAGCATCCCGGTGGGGTTCACCTCGGCCCGGTGGGGCTCGCTGGCCTCCTTCGGTGCGCGTACCTACCCGGGGACGCGGCGGATGTACGGGACCAGTGGCAACAGCTTCGTGGCGGTGGTGGAGTTCGGTGACAGCGTCCGGGCCCGGGCGATCACGGCAGGCGGAGAGTCGGGTGATTCCGCCTCGCCCCATTTCAACGACCAGGCGGCGCGCTATGCCAAGGGCGACCTTCGCGAGGTGTACTTCTACCGGCACCAGCTCGAGGGACACATCGCGCGGGAGTACCGGCCGGGCCAGCGGTAGCGGAACCGGCTCCTAGCCCCCGGGGTGGGTGGCCTCGTCGCGGAGGGCGGCCCGGACGCGCTCGCGCAGCGCGGCCAGGGCCTCCGGGTCCACCGGGGACTCGCGGAGGGTGCGGAGCAGCGAGCGGCAGAACTCCAGGTGCTCCGTGCATCCGGTGCACCGCTCCAGGTGGCGGCGGATGGCGGCCTCCTCCCCGGGGTCGAGCTCGCCGTCGGTGAACTCCCACAGCCGCTGCACGGCTCCCAGGCAATCCAGCATCGGTTCGTTCATCTGGTCGCTCCCCTCTCCCCGTCGAGAGTCTCCCGGGGGGCCAGGCCAAGGTCCCGGGCATGGTCGATCAACAGCTCCTGCAGCCGGCGCCGGCCGCGGAAGAGCCGCGAGCGGATCGTGCCGACCGCCGTCCCCAGCGCGGCCGCCGCCTCCGCATACTCCAGCCCCTCGATGTCCACCAGCGCCACCGTGAGCCGCTGCTCCTCGGGCAGTGCGGCCAGGCCACGCCGGATTGCCGGGGCCAGGTCCACCCGGGCGAGCAGCAGGTCGGCGCCCTCGCGCCGCACCTCATTGTGGAGCCGGGCGAAGGCGACCGACTCCACGGCTGGGTCGTCCAGGCTTTCCATGGCACCCCGGGGACCGCGGCGGCTGCTCAGGAAGTGGTTGCGGCAGATCGTGAACAGCCAGCGCCGAGGATCGGAGCCCGGCTCGAAGCTCCGCCACGCGCGGAAGGCCCGCAGGAAGGTGTCCTGCGCCAGGTCCTCGCCCGCGATGCGGTCGCGCTCGAGAAACGACGCGTACCGAAGCACGGCGTCCAGGTGAGGCAGCATCGCCGCCTCGAACGCCTGGAACGGTCCCGCTGTTCCGGTGGTCACCTCAAGGGTCATTCCATGGATACGCCCATGGGGCGGGGAGAGTTCCGTCCGGGTGGGGCGGGAACTCGGCGGGTGGGCGGCGCATTGATCCTCCGGGGATCGCCGGCGCCGCGCCGTGGCGCCGCCATCCCCCAGGCGTCCCCCGGGCCGGTCCCCCGGCGCCGGCCTCGACCACCCCGCACCCGGAGCAGACTCGACATGCCTCACCTTCTTCGCGGCACCTTCGCCGCTGCCACCCTGACCCTCCTCGCCGGACCCCTCCTCGCCCAGGCCAAGGGCCTGGCGGTGGGCGACCAGGCCCCTCGCCAGGTGGTGATCCACACGCTGACCGGTCAGCCGGCCCCGCTCGACAACATCATCGGCAAGACCCCGGCCCTGATCGAGTTCTGGGCCACCTGGTGCCCGCTCTGCCGGGAAATGGAGCCCATGATCCAGCAGATCCATGCCACCCACGGGGACCGCCTCGCGCTGGTCCGCATCGTGGTGCCCCAGAACCAGACGCCGGAGCGGGCCCGCGAATACGTGGCCCGGCACGCCCTTCCGGGCACCTTCCTGTTCGATACCGACGGGCTCGCGTACAAGGCGTTCGCTGCCTATCACACCTCGTACATCGTCCTGCTCGATCGGACGGGCCGGGTCACCTACAGCAGCGATGGGGGCAAGCAGGATCTGGCGGCGGGGATTGCAGCGGCATTGCGGGAGTAATGGGGGAGGGGACTGGCGGGACGGGAGGGGGATGGCGTGCCGTTGTCCCCCTGCCGAGGTCCTCTACCCCCCACCCTCACGGCACCATCGGCGCCCGGCTCAACCGGTACAGCAGCACCGCCGCGCGCTTGGTCACCACCGGGAGCATTCGCAGGTCGGCGGTCTCCTCCGCGGTGTGGCCCCCGGTGCCCGAGAGCCCCAGGCCGTCGATCGCCATCGCCACGTGCCCGGCGGTGAACGAGACATCGGCGGCGCCGGCCGCGCCGGGATCCACGGCTGCCACCGGGCCAAAGCCCAGGTTCCTGCTGACCTGGTCGTACATCGCCAGCAAGCGGTAGTTGCCCTCGGTGGGGGCGAGGGGGGGATAGCCCTCCTCGAAGGTGATCGTCGCGGAGGTACCTGGGAGGTGCCGTGCGACGATGGCGCGCATCGCCGACTGGGCACGCGCCAGCTGCTCCGGCGTGATCGTCCGGATGTCACCACGCACCGTCATCTCCGCGGCAACGACATTGGTCTTGCCGGCTCCGGTTCCCCGGTCGTTCTCGAGGTCGAAGGAGACGGAGGTCCCCCCCAGGGCGACCCCGGGGTTGAAGGTGAGCAACTCCTCGCCCGCGAGCTCGCTCCGGAACGCGTCGAGGATCCGGGCCACCTCGAAGATCGCCCCGTATCCCACCGCCGGCTTGAAGACCTGGGAGGAATGGGCCGCCGTGCCGGTGGCCTGCAGCACCCAGGAGCTGGAACTCCGTCGCGCCACCACCGCGGTCCGCGGGTCGCCGTCCCCGTCCTCGAAGCCGATCGCGATGTCGGCCTTGACGGCGGCCTCGATGAGGGCGGCACGGGCCAGGCTGAGCGGATCGCCCGAGCTCTCCTCGTCGCCGGTCATCACGACGGTCACGTTCATCCGCTCCAGCGCCCCGGCCGCCCGGAGGGCCTTGAGCGCCTGCACGATGATGACATCGCCCCCCTTCATGTCGGTGACACCGGGGCCCTTCGCCGCCGTGTCCCCGAACTGCTGCCAGGCCTGGAACGGGTGGTCCGGCTCAAACACCGTGTCGAGGTGCCCGATCAGCAGCAGGCCGGGACCGGGCCCCCGATGCTCGGCCACGAGGTGGCCGGCCCGGTTGAAGGGGGCACCATCCACCCACCGGGTCTGGAAGCCGAGCGAGTCGAACTGGGCCCGCAGCACGGCGCCGACCGCCCGTACCCCGGGGAAGTTCATCGAGCCGCTGTTGATCTCCACCAACTGACGGAGGAGGTGCAAGGCATCGGCATTGTTGGCGTCAACGGCGCGGACGATCGCCTGTTCGACGCGGTCGGGAGGGGACTGGGCACCAAGGGGAGCGGCCAGGCAACAGGCCAGGAGTGCGGTGGCATGACGGGGGTGGACGGAGCGAGCAAGGCGCATGCAGTGCCTCAAGTGGGCGTGGTCAGGGTGCGAGACGCGCAGGGTGGGGTCCGGTGGAATCTAGCGTGCGCCCCAACCCTGGACCGGGGCAACCCTCCCCCTACCGCCAGGAGGGGCCGATCTCGTTGGTGGTCGGCGATGCCGTGAGGTTGACCTTGCCGGTCCCATCGGCGTTCATCACCCAGATGTCCCAGTCGTTCCCCTGGCCCGAGGTCCACGCGATCCGGGTCCCGTCCGGCGACCAGGTCGCCTGGAAGTTGGTGCCCACCGTGGTCAGCTGGACGACATTGCCGCCGTCGAGCGCGTCGGCCACGAAGAGCTGGTAGCTGCCGGTCCGGTTGGAGGAGTAGACGATCCGGGAGCCGTCCGGCGACCAGGCCGGGGAGAAGTTGTCGAAGGTGTTCGAGGTGAGCGCCACGAGCGGCCCCGCCGTCACCGTGGTCCGGTAGATCTGGTAGGCCCCGGTGCCGAGCGGGTCCTTGGCGAACGCGATCTGGCTGCCATCCGGGGACCAGCTCGGGTTCTCCTCGCTCTGCGGTGTCTCGACGAACGGGACGTTCGTGGGGTTGCCAAGGGTCAGGATCTGGAGGTCGACGTCGGTCGTCGAGAAGATGAATTCGTACGCCAGCCGGAGCCCGTCCGGGGACCAGCTCGACTGCACCTCGGGATTGGCGCTGAAGCGCAGGCCGGTCTGCCCCGTCCCGTCCACGTTCATCAGGTAGAGGTCGAGGTTTCCGGCGCGGTTGGTGGAGAAGGCGATGCGCGAGGCATCCGGCGAGAGCGCCGGGTAGCCGTCGAAGGTGGTGTTGTCGGTCAGGCGCACCTGGTTCGCGCCCGTCGGATCCATCCGCCAGATCTCCCCCGAGGGCGACGGATAGGTTGCGCCGGTCCACCGCTCGAAGGCGATGATCGAGGCGCCGGATCCCGCGGGGACGATCGTCAGCGTCACCGTCAGCTGCAGCGGCGAATTGGTCGCCCCGGTGGCGGAGATCGGCACCGTCGCGGTGAAGCTCCCCTCCGGCAGGGCGCCCCGGGTGGCCACCAGGGAGAGGGTCGCGGTGGGGGTGGCGGTCACGCCGCCCAGGGTCGCCGTGAGCCACCCCGTGGCGCCGGACCCGTAGCTGATCGTCCCGACGGCGAGCCCGGTCAGGGTTCCCCCGCCGCCATTGCTGATCGTCACCGTCCGGTTCAGCTGGGCCGGTCCGTTGATCGGCGTGACGATGCTGACCGTACCCGGCGCCAGCGCGATCACCGGTTCCGACAGCACAGTCACGTTCATGAACCCGGACTGGCCGCCGGCCGTCGCCGTGATCCGGACGGTGGTGCCACTGGGCCCGATCGCCGAGAGGGTGACCGTCGGGCCGGTGCCGGTGATGGTGACCGCACTATTGCTCGAACTCGTCCAGGTGACCGTGGGCGCCGTCGTGCATCCGCTGGTGGTCACCGTGGCCGTGACGGTCTGGGTGGCACCCCCGACTGCCAGGTCGAGGGTCGTCGGCGCCACCGCGACGCTCGCCACCGCGCAGCCCGGCCCCTGGGGATCCGGCGTCTGCCCCCAGCACCCCCCAATGAGCGCAGCCAACCCAATCCCGGTTCCGAGGGACCCGGTGCGACGGAAGAGGGCGGGGGACCGGCGCATGGGGTGGACTCCTGGGGAGGGACGGGGGCTGGGGCGCGGCGTGGTGCCGAATCCATGGAGACGGCTGGCCGGAACGATTCCCACACAGGTCGGGGCGCTACGACCCCGGGGGGCCGCCCCGCTGGACCAGCTCATGGAGCACCTGGATGGCGAGCTCGACCTCCCGGAGATGGGTCCGGTGCGTCACGACGGCCAGCCGCAGCCACACGACGCCGTCCAGCGCGGTCGAGGAGAGGAAGACCCGGCCATCCGCCAGGGCCGCCTGGATGAGCCAGCGATTGAACGCATTGGCCGCCTCGGGGCTCGCTCCCGGCGGGACCCAGCGATAGATCACCACCGACAGCTCCGGCGGCGGCCCGACCGCGAAGCCGAGCTCGGCCATGCGGCGATGGAAGTGCCGGGCGAGCAGCAGCTTCTCCTCCAGCGCGGCCCGGAACGGCCGGACCCCGAGGGTTACCAGCGGCAGCCACATTCGGAGCGCCCGGAACGGGCGGGTCAATTCCGGGGAGATGTCGGCCGGCGAGATCTCGTCCCGGGCGCCCAGGGTGTCCTGCATGTAGCTGCCCGTGTGGGCATGGGTCGTGCGCAACTGCTCCACGTCCCGTACCAGCACCATGCCGGAGCCGTACGGGAGGAAGAGGCACTTGTGGGGGTCCAGCACGACCGAGTGCGACCGTTCGATGCCCCGGAACAGCCGGCGTCCCTCGGCGGTGAGGAGGAAGAACCCACCGTATGCCGCATCGACGTGAAACCAGCACCCCTCCCGCTCCGCCACCGTCGCGATGGCATCGAGCGGGTCCACCGCGCCGGTGTCGGTGGTGCCGGCCGATGCCACGACCAGCCAGGGACGGAGCCCGGCCGCCCGGTCCGCCGCGATGGCGTCGGCCAGGGCATCGGCCCGCATCCGGTAGCGGTCGTCCATCGGGATCCGCCGGACCGGCGCCTCGCGCAGGCCGGCCAGATGCAATCCCTTGGCGATGGAGTGGTGGGCCTGACCGGTGACATACACCACCGCCCGCGGGATCTCGCCGCTCACGATGCCATGGGCATCGCGGGCGGTGGCGATCGCGGTCAGGTTGGCGATGCTGCCGCCCGAGGCGGTGTGCCCGCCGGCCACGGCAGGATAGCCCACCAGCCCCGCCACCCACCGGACCAGTTGGTGCTCCATCCGGATCGCGCCCGGGGCGGGGAAGAAGACCCCCGCGTACTTGTTGGTGGCGGCCGCCAGGTAATCGCCCAGGGCGCCGTGGTACAACCCTCCGCCGGGGATGTACGCCATGTGAACTCCCGCAGCGGTGGCGGCGCCGGGACGGACCACCTCGCGCTCGAACACCTCGAGGGCGGTGGCCACGGGAACCCCGCGCTCCCCGATGGGGAGGTCGAGGAGACCCTCGCCACTGCCAGCATTGGCCTCGAATCCCCTGGCGGTGCGCAGGCGGCGGAGGAATCGCTCGGCGGTGGCGGAAACGGCCTGGCGCAGGGAGCGCCGCTGGTTGGCCCCGGGATCCAGGGGCCGGGCCTGCCGCTCGAGACGGCGGATCTCGTCGATCATGGTGGCGGAATAGTACCGATGGCGACGCGAGCGGCGCACCTGCCGGGCAACTGGACGCCTCCCGGTGGGGGCGGTAGCTTCGAACGATCCCTCACCGCCATGTCCCGTCGGAGACCTGCCATGCCCAGGAGTTGTCACCCCTCCGTGCCGCCCTCGGTGGCCGCCCTGCTCGTCCTCGTCGCGGCGCTCCTCCCGGCACCGATGGCCGCCCAGGAACCGGAGGCCCCGGCCGCCGGCCGGCCGGCGGTCCGGAACCCCCTGCCGCTGCCGGCGGCTCGCCACGCCCGGTTCACGACCAGCAAGGGCTCCTGGATGTCGGTGGACGTGAGCCCGGACGGGCAGCGGATCGTCTTCGACCTCCTCGGCGACCTCTACACCCTTCCGATCACCGGGGGGACCGCGACCCGCCTCACCTCGGGGATGGCGTTCGACCGGATGCCGCGGTGGAGCCCCGACGGCCAGCGGATCGCCTACATCACCGACCGGAGCGGGGGCAACAACCTCTGGGTGATCTCCGCGGACCTGCGCGACACCGTCCAGCTCTCGAAGACCACGGATGACATGTTCATCTCGCCGGCCTGGACCCCGGACGGCAAGTATGTCGCGGTGACCCGGTCGGTCAGCGGGGGGCCAAAGGTCTTCCTCTATCACGTGGATGGGGGATCCGGCGTCCAGCTCATCCGCGAACCCACCGGCCAGTCCACGGTCGGCGCCACCTTCTCGCCCGATGGTCGCCACCTCTGGTATGCCACCCGGGCCGGGAGCTGGCAGTACAATGCCATCTTCCCCCAGTACCAGCTGGTGGCGTATGACCGGGAGCTGGGGATCAGCACCACGATGACCAGCCGATTCGGATCGGCCTTCCGGCCCGAGATCTCGCCGGACGGGCGTTGGCTCACCTACGGGTCGCGCTTCGACGAGAAGACCGGCCTCCGGATCCGGGAGCTGGCCACGGGGATTGAGCGCTGGCTGGCCTATCCGATCCAGCGCGACAACATCGAGGCCAACCTCGAGGTGGACGCCCTCCCGGGATACGCCTTCACCCCCGACAGCCGCAACGTGGTCCTCAGCTACGGGGGCGAGATCTGGCGCGTCCCGGTGGACGGCAGCGCCGCGGTGAAGATCCCGTTCACCGCCGAGGTGGATGTCGAGATCGGCCCGGAGGTGAAGTTCCAGTACCCGATCGAGGACACCCCGACCTTCCTGGCGCGCCAGATCCGCGATGCCGTTCCCTCGCCAGACGGCCGCCAGGTCGCCTTCTCGGCCCTGAACGACCTCTATGTCATGGACCTGCCCGAGGGGACCCCGCGCCGGATCGCCGGGTCGGCGGACGGCGAGTACTTCCCGACCTGGTCGCCGGACGGGCAGTGGGTGGCCTACGTCACCTGGGGTGACGCCGGTGGCCACGTCTTCAAGGTGCGCGCCAGCGGGCAGGGGCAGCCGGTGCGGCTGACCCGCGACGTGGCCACCTACTACAACACCACCTGGTCGCCGGATGGGCGGCGGATCGTGGCGATGCAGGCCGACGCCCGTGAACTGCAGGAGACGGTGCAGCGGTTCGGCGGTGGGCAGTCGGCGCGGTTCGTCTGGGTGCCGGCCGAGGCCGGGACCGGCGGGGCGCCGGTGACGCTGATCCGGCCGGCCGGCAACCTGGACCAGCCGCACTTCACGGCGGACTCCACGCGGATCTATGCCTACAACGGCGGCCAGGGGCTGGTCTCCTTCCGGTGGGACGGCACCGATGAGCGGGCCCACGTTCGGGTGACGGGGCCGGCGGCACCCGGCTCGACCGGTGGCGGCCCGAGCGCCTCCAGCGTCCTCATGGCGCCGCGCGGCGACCTGGCGCTGGCCCGGGTCGGCTCCGACTTCTACGTGGTCACGGTGCCACTGGTCGGCGGGACCACCCCGGTGATCTCGGTGGCGAATCCCGACAATGCGCCCACCCCGGTCCGGCGCCTCAGCGACATCGGCGGAGAGTTCCCCGCCTGGGGGGCCAACGGTCGGGTGGTCTACTGGTCGATCGGCAACGCGCTGGTGAGCTATGACCTGGATCGCGCCAAGGCGGTGGAGGATTCGCTCCGGGCGGCCCGCCGCGCGGCGGCGCCCGCGGACACCACGCGGCCCGCCGGGGCCCGGGCCGACTCGACCGCTGCCGGCTACAAGCCGCGCGAGGTGCGGGTGCGGGTACCCGGGACCCGGGACATCCCGCGCGGCACCGTCGTGCTGCGGGGCGGCCGCGCCATCACGATGCGCGGCACCGAGGTGATCGAGGACGCCGACATCGTCGTGCGCGACAACCGGATCGTGGCGGTGGGTCGGCGGGGCAGCGTGACGGTCCCGGCCGGTGCGCGGGTCATCGACGTGACCGGACGCACCGTGGTCCCCGGCTTCGTGGACACCCACGCGCACTTCCGCCACTCCCCCGGGGTCCACACCACCCAGCCCTGGGCCCTGCTGGCCAACCTCGCCTACGGGGTCACCACCACGCGCGATCCGCAGACCGGGTCCACCGACGTCCTCAGCTACACCGACCGGGTCGAGGCCGGGCAACTGCTGGGTCCGCGCATCTACTCCACCGGTCCCGGGGTGTTTGCGGGCGAGCGGATCCGCTCCCTCGACGATGCCCGCAAGGTGCTCAAGCGCTACAGCGAGTACTACAACACCCACACCATCAAGATGTACGGCGCCGGGAATCGCCAGGTGCGCCAGTGGATCATGATGGCCGCCCGGGAGCTCAAGCTGATGCCCACCACCGAGGGCGGGCTGACCTACTACACCGACCTCACCATGGCGATCGATGGCTACTCCGGCATCGAGCACAACCTGCCGATCTCCCCGCTCTACAACGACGTGGTCGAGTTGTTCAAGGCGTCCGGCACCGTCACCACCCCGACCCTGATCGTCTCCTACGGCGGGCCGTGGATGGAGAACTACTTCTACACCCGCGAGAATCCGCACGAGGATGCCAAGCTGCGGCACTTCACCCCGGCTGATGACTTCGACTCCAAGACCCGCCGCCGCGGCACCGGCGCCGGCGGGTCACCCGGCCCGGGTGGCTGGTTCCACGAGGATGAGTACAACTACAAGGAGCACGCGGCGTTCCTGCGCGACCTGGTGGCGGCCGGCGGAAAGGCCGGAATCGGCAGCCACGGCCAGCTCCAGGGATTGGGCTACCACTGGGAGCTGTGGGCGGTGCAGGGTGGGGGGATGTCGAATCACGACGCGCTGCGCGTGGCCACGATCATCGGGGCCGAGGCGCTGGGGCTCGAACGGGACCTCGGCAGCATCGAGGTCGGCAAGCTGGCGGACCTGGTGATCCTCGACGCCAACCCGATCACTGACATCCGGAACACCAACACCGTCCGGCAGGTGATGCAGAACGGCCGGCTCTTCGACGGCAACACCCTCGATGAGGTCTGGCCCCGCCAGCGGCCGCTGCCGCCCCAGCCGTGGCGGCACGAGGCGCCCCAGGTCCGGGCGGGGATTCCCCCCACCCGCTAGGCCCCGCGGCTACCGGGGCGTGCCACGGTCGCGGCACGGCCGCGCGTCGCCGCCTCCTCCGCGGCCTCGCCCCACTCGGCGTGGGCCGGAAGTCGGTGCTGGTGTCATCGAGCCTGCCGGCCAGGTGCACCAGGATGCGGGCCTCGTTCTGGAGTGCCGTGATCCGTTCGGACTTGGCCAGGACCATCGAGTCCCCACGTGGGAGGGGAAGCCCACCGGTGGGCGACTCGGGTGCGGTGCTGGAGCTTGCCTCAGGGGGTCCGGGCGAAGCGAACCCCGCGGGTGCGGACATTGGACGCATAGAATCCAATGACCCGGCCGTTGCGGTCGCGTTCGAAGGTCAGGGTGACGCCGTTTCCGGTGAAGGTGTCCTTTACCCCGGGGGTCAGGGTGTTCGGGTCGAGGCGCCGGTGCTCCAGGACCAGCTTTCCGTCGACGATGGTGAGCGTGTAGTAGGTCTCCAGCTCCTCGCTGAAGTATCGTCCCGCGAAGGCGGCCAAAGCCTCCGGCGCGGGTTGCCATGGATCGGCGGCCTCGCCGGCGAGCCGGGTGGCGTGCTGATTCCCGCCCTGGTGCAGGGTGGCGCCCGTCACCTGGCCGGAGGCGTCACGGTGAAAGGTGACCGAGGCCTCGACCACCCGCAGCGCGAAGGTGGAATCCGACGTGGGAAAGATCGGGAACCGTTGCTGACCGGTGACCTGGGTGAACAGGGAGTCTCCGACCCGGGAGAACGTGAGGATGACGGTCGGCGCGGCATCGAGGGCGTACCGGCCGGCGAAGGCATCGAACGAGGCCGCGACGAAGGTCGCGGGATCGTACCCCGCGCCGGGAGTGCTGGCCGTGACCTTCGGTTCCATTGCCGTGCGGAAGAACGCCTGGGCCAGCCGGAACGCCAGGCCGGAGTTGAAGCCCGCGTCGTTGCTCTGGACGGTGATGCCGGCGTTGATCTCGGGGTAGTAGACCAGCTGCGACCGATGGGCCACGTCCGCCCCCCCATGGTGGACCCGCGTGAGCGCCCCCTGCTTGTCGATGAACAGCCCGAGTCCGTAGCCGCTGACCTTGCCGTCATTCAGCGTGTTGGCTGTCATCATCTCCGCCACGGTGGCCGGGCTCCCCAGCCGGGGGCTGGCGAGGTTCTCGGCCCATTTCTGGAGGTCGCCCACGGTGCTGTAGATCCCGCCGGCCCCGATCGCACCCCCGAGGTCGCCGATCGCGCGCCAGCGCCCGCCCTCCCCGGGGGTGTAGCCCTCGGCCATGCCGGGGACGATCTCCTCCGGGCTGCGCCGGACCTGGGTGTGGAGCATGCCGAGCGGCTGGAAGACGCGCTGGGCCATGAAGTCCGGGAACGCCAGGCCGGAGACGCGTTCCACGATCACGGCGGCCAGTCCGAAGGCGGTGTTGTTGTAGTTGAACTCGGCGCCCGGGTCGTTCTGGAGCGCCGGCTGCCGCTGGACGACACCGATCACCTCGCCGCGATCGATGTAGTCCCCGTGGTCGAGGCGGCGCCCCGTGAGCGCAATGGTGTTGAGGAACTCGCGGTAGCCCGAGGTGTGGCTCAGGATGTGGCGGACCGTGACGGTCTTGCCGAGATCTGGCAGTTCGGGAATGTGCTTCCGGACATCGTCGTCGAGGGAGACCTTGCCCTCCTCGACCAGCAGCATCACGGCGAAGGCGGTGAACTGCTTGGAGGTCGAGCCGATGTTGGTCGGGGTCTCGAGGGTGAACGGCACCTTGTAGGTCAGGTTCGCCATGCCGTACGCCTTGCTGTACAACGTTCGGCCGTTCTGCCAGACCGAGACGACGGCACCGGGGCCGTCGTTGCGCGCGTATGGAGCGAGCAGCTGGTCCGTCAGCCGCCGCGGATCGGTGGCCAGCGGCTCCATCCGCACCAGGGTGATGGTGAATGCCCCGACTTCCTGCTCGAACGGGATCACCTGGATCTGGTAGTCTCCCGTGGCGGCGGTCTCGAACTGGATCCGCTCCTCGCCGCGGGCCGGGCCATCCGCCGTCAGGACGACCTGTCCACGGGGGCCAAGCACCCGAACCACCGCGTCGACCGAGACCTGGTTGACGACGGCGCGCACCAGCATGCTGGAATCAGCCGTCACCTGGTAGCGTGCGGTGTCCCCCTTGGCCAGGGTGCCGCTGACGGCCCGGCCCGGGACCAGTGGCGTGACCTGTGCCTGGACGGTGAACGGGGTGCCCAGCGCGGCGAGCAAGGCGGCAGTACGCAGCATGATGGTGCTCCTGAGTCGGTGGGACTCGCGAATGGCTCGGCCGAAGCGGTGCGTCGCCAGGAGTTACGGGGGCGGGCCACCCGAGGTTTCACCTGCGGGCGTCACTTGCCACCCTTTCGCGGCACACGCGTGTCGGCCATCGCGGCATGATACACATACGACGCGACGATGGTGGCGTTCTTCATCAGGTCCTGCGGCTGGATCGTGTCCAGGAAGTCCAGGTTGGTGTGCCCGCCGGTCCCCGGGATCCGGTCCTGCAGGAACTGGATCCCGGGCAGGCCGGCCTCGTCGAACGGCACGTGGTCGGTGCTGCCGACGCTCTGGTTGGAGACGATCGTCATCCCCAGGTCCCGGAACGGCTGCATCCAGGCGGTCAGCATCTCCCGGGCAAACTCGTTGCCCTGCAGGTACACCCCGCGATACTGTCCCGCGCCGTAATCCTGGTTGAAGTACACCGAGAGCTTGGCGTGGGCCGGCGTGACGCCGACCGCCGGGTCGTTCGGGTTGCCGAAATGCTTCCGCACGTAGGCCCGCGACCCCCACAGCCCCTGTTCCTCACCGCTCCACAGCGCGATCCGGATGGTGCGGCGCGGCTGGGCCCCCACCGCCTTCAGGATCCGCATCGCCTCCAGCATCACGGCCACCCCGGAGGTGTTGTCGCTGGCGTTGGGACTCGCGTGCCAGGTGTCCAGGTGCGCGCCAAGCATCACCACCTCATCGGCCAGGTCGCTGCCGGGGATCTCGGCGACCAGGTTGCTGGCCTGCATCACCGTCTCGCCGATCCGGTTCCGCACCTCCACCTCGACCCGCACCGGGATGCCACGCTTGAGGATCCGGTACATCCGGTTGTAGTGCTCCGGCGTGATCGCCACCATCAGCAGTGAGGCCAGGTTGCCGGCCCGCGACCACTGGTCGTTGCGGCTGCCGGGACGCGAGAACCCCCGCACCGCCCCCAGCCACCCGCTCTCGCTCTGCAGCACCACCGACACCCCCTCGGCCTTGTAGAAGGCGATCTTCTCCTCGGCGCTGAGCAGCTCGGGATTGGGGATGGTGCGCGCCACCACGGGCCGCGGGGGCACGATCGTGGTCTGCTCGAGTTGCTCCAGCTCCGCCTGCGTCCGACGGGGGGCGCCGTTGGCGAGCGCTTCAAGGTTGAGCGCGACCGGTGGCGTGACGAGGATCGCCTTGCCCCGGAGCTTGCCCCGGAACTGCGCCAGGTCGGCCCGCGACATGACCTCCACCACCATCGCGTCGAGCGCCAGGCGCCCGTCGGTGCCCCGGGTGTGCGCAATCGGGTAGCCGACCATCGGGGAGTAGTCCGGCTCCAGCATGTGCAGGGAGACGTACTCGTTGTCCCAGGTCACGCCGTAGTCCATGAACGGCTCGGCTGCCACGTTGGCCAGCCCCATCGCGCGCAGCTGGCCCAGCACCCACTGCTGGGCGCGCACCATGTCCTGCGAGTTGGTGAGCCGGGCGCCGAGGACATCGGCGATGTAGCCCTCGAACTCCATCACCTGGGACCGCTGCAGTCCCTCCTCGCGGATGTGCGCCACCATGACCGGATCGACCCGGGGCGGGGCCTGCCGCGCGGTCAGGGGAGCCGGAACCAGAAGCAGGGCAGCCGCGAGCACTCGGGAGACGGCGGGCATGAGGGACCTCGGCGGGCAGAGGGGTGGGGGACGCTGGGCAATATCGGGGCGGCGTGGCCGGATGCCAACCGCCCCGCCCGGAGGGTCCGGGCGGGGCGGTGATCCACCGGGGGCGGTCCGGGTCAGGGCGCTGGCGCGGCCGGCATGGGCGCGTTGGAGTTCCACATGTCGATCGCCAGCTTCCAGTTGCCGGCGGCATCCTTCCGATAGACGTGGATGCCCTTCGATGGGCTCACCATCGGGTCGCCGCCACCGACCGGGGTCATGGTGAGGAGTGCGTCGTAGGTCTCGACCGCCAGGTCCCCGCTGAACACCAGGGTCTGGTTCGAATAGCTGACCGTGGCATTGAACATCGAGCCGAAGCCGGCGAACCAGGCGCGCGCCGCGGCGATGCCATGCACCGACGGCTCGCCCTCCGGCAGGAGGTGGACATCCTCGGCCAGATAGGACATCACCGTGTCCTTGGCGGCGAGGCCGGCGATCTCGGCATCACGGATGGCCATGATGGCGGCCGTGTCGGCGGCGGTTGCGCCGGCCATCATCGGGGCCTCGGCCGGTGGGGCGCAGGCAATGGCGGTGGACAGCGCCAGGGTGGACAGCATCGACAGGCGTGCAGACATCGATCCTCCAGAAGGCGTGGGAATGGGCCTGGGTGTGTGGGCAACACGCGAATCAAGATCATAGCGCATGGTCCGGGGGCTGGCCATTCCTCCCGCCCCCCCCGCTCCATGCCACGGGTCCGGCCTGCATCTTGAGGCGGGGCGCCCCGGCGCGGGCGGAACCGATCAACGCGCGGGGTCGGGACGCACGATCACCGTGTCGGCGATCGGGATCACCTCATCCACCGGGAGGTCGGCACGGGCGGCATGGTTACGGATCGCGTCCTCGCTGGCCGCCTCGTAGATGCACACGGTGCCGAGGCTGCCGCTGCCCTCCTTCAGGACATAGCTGCGAATCCAGCGGATCTGGTCGGGCATCTCTTCATCCCCGATCCTGCGGGATCGCGACGCCGCCCGCTCCAGGAGTTCGGGTGAGCGCCACCCACTGCGCCGGAGAATCGCATACAGCTGCATGGTACCTCCTGGTACGGGAACGTGGCCCAAGGCTACGGGTGACCACGGAGAGATGCTAGCACCCGGACCGGTGGCCGTCCAGATCCCGCCTCCGGGCTCGGAGGGAAGGTCACGAGTTGGGGGCAAACTGTTCAGGCAGGGCCCTGCCGGTAGCCAGGACCTCCGTTGGGAAGCCTGGGTCCGTCACCATGGTATCGGGCAGCCGCCGGGAGGTGGTGAGGTGCTTGAGCCTGGAGAGCCCAGGCCCTCGAACGTCTCGATGGCTGCATCGAATGCGGCTCAGTGTGCCGTGAACCATTCCCGGGTGTTGTTCCGCTTGAGGGCCCGGGGGAAGGAGAGGACACCCGGCAGGTCAAGGGGCGGGGGCACGGGGTGGCGCTCCTGGTGCGTTGGGGCGGCTCAGTCGTCCCAAAGCACCGTCGGATCGAGATCCGCCAAGGTGGCGCGGCCGGTGAGCTTCATGGCCAGCCGGAACTCCTCGAGCAGGATCGCGATCACCCGCTCCACCCCCGCCGCGCCACCCACCGCGAGCCCGAAGCAGTACGGCCGGCCCACCAGCACCGCCTCCGCTCCCCGGGCCAGGGCCTTCACGATGTCGGTCCCCCGCCGGATCCCACCATCCACCAGCACCGGTACCCGCCCCGCCACCCGCTCGGCCACGCCGGGGAGCGCGTCGATCGTGGCAGGGACGGTGTCCAGGTTGCGAGCCCCATGATTCGAGACGATGATCCCGTCCACCCCGGCCTGCACCGCCCGCTCCGCGTCCCCGGGATCCAGGATGCCCTTGAGGAGCACCGGCACCGTGGCGACCGACCGGAGCCACTCGATGTCGGCCCAGGTCAGGGTCACCGCCTCGGGCGTCAGGATCCCCCGCATCCGCTGCGATACGTCATAGACGTGGGGGGCGGTCACCCCCGCCGGCAGCTCGAAGCGCGCCCGCCGCATCCGGTCCCGGACCCCGAGGGTCGGGGTGTCCACCGTGACGCAGAGCGCCTGGCACCCGGCCGCCTCCACCTGCCGCACGAGTCTCTCAGTGAAGCTTCGGTCCGATTGCACATACAGCTGGAACCAGAGCGGGGCGGTGGCCACCCCCGCGACCTCGGTGATCGGGGTCGTGGTGGCGGTGCTGACCACCATGGTGGTGTCGGTCGCCCCGGCCCCACGTGCCGTGGCCAGTTCCCCATCCGGGTGCATCGCCCGCTGGTAGGCCGCGGGCGCCAGGAGGATGGGGTGGGGCAGGGTGCGGCCGAAGAGCTCCACCCGGGTGTCGAGGCGGCCGACATCCACCAGCACCCGCGGGCGCAGGGCGATCCGTTGGTAGGCGGAACGGTTCCATCGCAGGGAATGCTCGTCGGCCGCTCCCGAGGCCACGTACTCATAGGTCATCGCCGGCATGGCGTCGCGGGCCAGCTGCTCGAACTCATCCAGGGTCAGGACATCCTGCAGCGCCTCCGGGGTCATGCCCGTCCCGCCGCGGCCAGGATCCGGGCGACCTCCGCCTTGGAGAATCCGTGGTCGCGCGCTCCCTCGAGGATGGTGGCGAGGTAGGCATCGGTGGTGGGCAGCCAGGTGCCGAGGCGGGCGCGGCACCCCACGTAGGTGATCGCCTCGACCAGCCGGCCCTCCGCCTCCACCGGCACGCGGCGCCGCGCATAGTGCCCGGCGGCGACTCCCTCCACCACGTCCAGCCGCGCCAGGTCGGCAGCGGTGCAATCATAGAGGACGCCGAGGACGTGCCCCTCGCCGGGTTCGATGTTGGCGTAGGCGTGGGTCGGGTCGTCGTACATCGGCGTGTTGAAGGCCAGCCGGTAGCCGGGGAGCCGGGCGCTGACGTGCTCCGGCACCCGGCCGAGTCGTGCGTCCATCCGCGCAAGGCTCATGTTGCTGCCGTAGGCGAAGTAGGGGATGATCGGGGAGGGGATGAGAGCTCCGGAAACGGCGGGGCCTGGCTCAGGCGTCGGGTGGTGGCGGCTCGAGCACCGGGGCCGGCACGAGGCTCGTGTCGGCGCGCAGTTGGCGCTCGTAGTCGGCCTGGTCGTAGTGCCCGAGCGATTGGCGGATCAGGCCATCGGGCGTGAGCGTCCACTCCTCGAAACCGCTGAACCGGACCGGACGACCGGTCCCGCCGGGACCGGTGTTGGTTCCCTCAAAGGTCCAGTGGTACACCGCACGGTTGCCGTACACCTGCAGGCTGTCCATGGTGAGGTGCATGTCGGGGAACGCGGCCATGTATCCGGCGGCGGCCTGGCCGATCGCGTCCCGCCCGACGGCCGGGGTGCCACCGTTGATGGTCAGCGAGCCATCGGCCGAGAAGTGCGCCGCCATCCGGGCGGGGTCCTGGCTGTTCCAGGCCGCGGTGTACGCGGTGGCGAAGGCGCGCACGTTGGCATCCCCCAGGTTGGTCTCTCCGCCGGTGCACCCCGACAGGATCGCGAGGACCGCACCAGCGGCGACCCTCGCGCGGGGCCCGCGCAGTATTGGAGTGGTCATGATTCCAATGCTATCCCGGGGGCGGGCATTTCGCCAATCCGCGCCGCGGACCGGCGGCCTTGCCCCGCTGCCGCGGGCGTCCCACCTTGCGGGGATGCCTGACCTGCCGCTGGATCATCTCACCGCCGACGAGGCGACCCGGGTCTGGGAGCGCGCGGCGCGGCTCCAGGCCGAGGCCGGTTCGGGCGACAGCTCACGCCGCGAGGAGGGCCACCCCACTCCGGTCCCGGGATTCGCCTTGACCCAGGTGCGCGCGGCCGCGCTCGAAGCGGGCATCGCCAGCGAGTATGTCGAGGCCGCGCTCGCGATGCTGCAGGCCGAGCGGTTGCACCCGGCGGCAACCGGCGGACGCCCGCTGGCCAGGAAGTTCCTGGGCAACCCGCCGGACTCGCTGCTGGCGCGGCGCCGGATCGAGGCGAGCCCTGATGCGGTGCTTCAGGCGATGGAGGCGGTCCTGCCCGGCGACCCCTATCGCCTGGTCCTCGTGGACCGGCGCGCGGACCCGCTGGATGGCGGCGCGCTCGTCTTTGACGTCCCGGGGATGGGGAGCCCGTTCGACCGCGGCTTCGCCTACGCCATGTACGAAAGTGGCATCCGTCAGCTCTCGGTCGCCATCCAGCGCCTGCCCGGGTCGGAGCCCGCCTGTGAGGTGACGGTCCATGGCGCGGTCACGTCACAGACCACTGGCATGGTGGTCGGCGGGCTCCTCACGACGCTGGGCGGAGCCCTCGGCACCACGGTCTTCGCCCTCATCGGCGCGGCGACCGGGATCGTGCCGATCGTCGTGGCGGCCGGTGTCGGCGGAATGGTGGTCGGCGGCGGGCTGACGCTCAAGGGGTTTCGCGCCCTCTACCGGCGGGCCCTCGGGATCGGCCATCGCGCCCTGGAGGGACTCCTGAATGCCGTCGCGGTCCAGGCCCGCGGCGGGTGGCGGGCGGGGTAGTCGCACCCGTTGCGCCGGCACCGGCACCGCCGCCAGGGTGCGCCACTATTATTCGGGGAGGAAAGGGCCGCCGGCCCGACCGACCTTCGCCTTGGCTCCAGGCCAGGAGAGACCATGATTCCCCACCACCGGCTCACCATCATCCGCAACCGGCATCGTGCCCGGGAACTCCGGGAGTTCCGGGGCCTCGTGGAGGACTACTTCGCCCGGCTGGAGCGGGATGCGGACGGGGTGCCGATGGACTGGGACGGGGCGCAGGTGGCACGCTCCCAGATCAACCAGCGGCTGGCGCGGGTGGTCCAGGTGGTCCGGGCGGCTGGGATCGAGGGGCCCCATGCCCCGCACCTGGTGACCGACCCCGGTCCGATGCTGGGTCGGGTCGAGGTGTTGCAGCGGATCTTCACCGCGCACCATGTGGATGGGCTGGAGCAGGAGGTCTACGACATCCTCGACATGGCCATCGGGGTGTATGACAGCGAACGGGCCGAGGCGCTGCTCCGCACCGTCAATCCGCTGCACTACCTGGGCGTCGCCATCGCCTTCCTGATGCGCGGGCCCCGGCGGGTGCTCGGTGCCCTCGGCATGGGACGGAGCCGAGGTGGGCGGGTGACCGCCACCGAGCTCGGTCGACTCGAGGCCGCCGTGGCGCGCCTCGCCCGGGTCGAGGACCTGATCGACGATCGGTTCGCCCAGTTGCAGGACCGCCAGGCGGCCCGGCAGGCGGAAGAGGTCCGGCAGCTGGCGGAACTTGCGGAACGACTTGATTTCGCGGAACGGGTGCTGGCACAGGGGCGCCCGCCGGAGCGGCTGGGCGCGCCCCCGAAGCGCTCGGGAGTGGTGACACCGGTCTAGGCCGGGCCCCAGCGGTCCAGCATCTGCCGGACCGTCCCCAGCAGTTCGTCGCGCTCGAACGGCTTCTGCAGCAGCGGGATCGTGGCGTCCATCACGCCATGGCGAATCACGGTGTCATCAGTGTACCCCGACATGTACATGACCCGGAGCCCGGGGTTCCGCTGCCGCAGCGCCGCCACCAGTTTCGGACCGCCCATTCCCGGCATCACGATGTCGGTCACCAGCAGGTCCACCGTCCCGGCGTTCGCATCCACCAGCGCCAGCGCGGCCTCCCCGTCCGCGGCCTCCATGACCCGATACCCCGCCATCTCGAGGATCCGCCGGGCGGCCGAGCGCAGCGCGGCGGAGTCCTCGACCAGGAGGATGGTCTCGCTGCCGCCGGCGGGGGCGGTGGCCACCCGTACCTGCTGGGGCTGTCCCGCTCCCTCCGGGGCGATCGGGAAGTAGACGCGGAAGGTGCTGCCCTTGCCGGGCGCGCTCTCGACCTGGATGTCGCCACCGCTCTGCCGGACGATGCCGAACGAGGTCGCCAGGCCGAGCCCGGTGCCGTTGGCCTTGGTGGTGAAGAACGGCTCGAAGAGCCGGGTCCGCGTGGCGGCATCCATCCCGATCCCCGTGTCGCTCACCGAGAGCATGACGTACCTGCCGGGGGCGAGCGCGGGCCCCTCGACTCCGGTCCCCCCGCCGATTTCGACGTTTGCGGTCGCGATGGTCAGCGTCCCGCCCTGGGGCATCGCCTCCCTCGCGTTCACTGCCAGGTTCAGCACGACCTGCTCCACCTGCCCGGGGTCGGCCCGGACCGCGCCCAGGTTCACCGAGGGTCGGGTCACCAGGGTGACGTCCGCACCGATCAGCCGGTCGAGCAGCCGCTGCTGGTCGAAGACGATGTCGTTGAGGTTGAGCAGTTGGGGCGCCAGCACCTGCTTCCGGCTGAATGCCAGCAGCTGGCGGGTCAGGGTGGCCGCGTGGCTGCCCGCCTTGCGGATCTCGGTGACATACCCCAGCGTCTCGGGGTTCGCCGCGAGTTGCTCCACGAGCAGGTCACTGAACCCGATGATCACGCCGAGCAGGTTGTTGAAGTCGTGGGCGATCCCCCCCGCGAGCCGGCCGACGGCGTCCATCTTGGCCGAGTGGTGCAGCTGTGCCTCGAGCAGTCGCCGGACCGAGATGTCGCTGATGAAACCGATCATGCGGGTGGGCTGTCCCGCCGAGGCGGCGACCGGGTAGCCGCGGTTCTCCACCTGGCGATAGCTGCCGTCGGCTTGCAGGAGCCGATACTCCACCGCCAGCGGGGCCCGCGATTGCAGGGCGGTGGTCACGGCAGCGTCGTAATTGCCCCGGTCGTCGGCATGCACCAGGCGGAGCCAGCGGGCGCGGTCGCCGTCGAGTTCCGTCCGGGCGATTCCCAGCGCCTCGGGATTCTCGTGGTGCAGTGAGTCGGTCTCGAGGTTCCACTCGTACAGCAGCTGGCCGCTGGCACGCAGCGCCATCGCGAACCGCACCTCGAGGTCACGGTGGGTTCGGTGCAGCCGTTCCTCGTGGGTCTTCCACTCGGTGATGTCCCGGACGATGGCGTAGATCAGCTGCTGCTCCACCGAGGGCGTGGCATTCCAGCGCAGCCACCGGTAACTGCCGTCGCGGCAGCGGTACCGGTTCTCGAACGAGACCGCATCGTGCGCCTGGGTGAGCCGGTTCGCCTGGGCCTGGGTGGCCTCGCGGTCGTCGGGATGCACGAAGCTCAGGAACGGCGCCCCCACGAGGTCGCCGGGCGGGTGCCCGAGCGTCCGCTCCCAGGCGGGGTTGAGTCGCTTGAAGCAGCCGTCGAACCCCGCCACCGCCACCAGGTCCTGCGACAGGGTGAAGAGGCTGTCCCGGTCCTCCTCTGCCTCCCGCCGGCCGGTCAGGTCCTCGATCGCCAGCAGGATCGTCGAACTGTGGTTGCCGACCCGGAAGGTCTTCCGGGCGTTGAGGAGCAGGGTCCGGTGTCCGAGGCTGCCGAAGTCCGTGTCCACCCGGAGTCCCTCGACGGTGGTGTGCCCGGCGATGACCTCGGCCAGGGCCTCCCGCAGACGCGGCAGGTTCCACTCACCGCCGCCGAGCTCATAGAGCAGCCGCCCTTCCGTTGCTGCGGCGGTCCCCCCGAAGGCCAGGTAGAAGGCCCGGTTGGCCGACACCACCCGCTGGGCCTGGTCGAGGACCAGCAGCGGCTCGCGCACCGTGTCCACGATCGAGGCGGCGTGGGCCCGCGCCTTCTCGGTGAGCTCGTGGGCCTCCTGCCTGGCGGCCAGGGAACGCCGGAAGAGGAGCGCAATCACACCGAGCAACACCCCGATGCCGGCAACCAGCAGCAGCGAAAAGGCCAAGGTGCGGGCCTCGGTCGCCTGGAGCGCCGCCGAGCGTTCCAACAGGAGCCGACTCTCCACCGCCCCCATCGCGACCAGGAGCGCGCGGGTGGTGTCCATCAGCCGCTGACCCTCCCCACTGGCGATCAACGCCTCGGCCTCGGCCTGGCCCCCCTCACGCCGTGCCGCGATGATCCGCTCCGAGAACTCCACCCGCCGGCGGATCAGCGTCTCAAGCTGGTCGACCCGCCGGGTCTCGGCCGGATTGTCGGCCGTGAGGTTCCGGAGCCGGGCGCTCGATGCAGGCAGACTCTCCACGGCGGCGTGGTAGGCGGCGAGCGAGGCCTCCTGGCCGGTGAGGACGAATCCCCGGGGTGCCCCCCACAGGTCCTGGATCTGGGAGAACACCAGGGTGAGCTGCCGGGCCACCTCCTGGGTGTGGGTGACCATCTCCCGCGCCTCACGATTGCCCCGGATCTGCTGGAACACGCCCACCCCGAGCAGCCCCAGCAGGACCAGGGCCAGGCCGAAGCTGGCCCCCAGCAGGTGGTGCTGCCGTTGGTGGGTCACGCCTGAACTCGCGCGGTGGGGTCGAACGGGTGCTCCGCCAGGATGGCCTCGAAGGTGTCCACCAGTTTCCCCGACCACCACCCCCGGCGCACCCCGTCCCGCAGGATCCGGAACGCCTCGTCCGGGGGCAGGGCAGCCCGATACGGCCGGTCGGTCGTCAAGGCGTCGTAGATGTCCACCGTCGAGAGGATCTGGGCGGTCAGCGGGATGTCATCGCCCTTCAGGCCGTCCGGGTAGCCGCTGCCATCCCGCTTCTCGTGGTGGTGGCGGATGATCGGCAGGACCAGCCGGAAGGAGTGCAGCGGCGCGCAGATCTTCTCCCCTGCCGCGGCGTGGGTCTCCATCGTGGCCCGCTCCTCGGCGGTCAGTGGCCCCGGCTTCAGCAGGATGTGCTCCGGCACGGCCAGCTTGCCGATGTCGTGCACCATCCCCGCCCGGCGCAGGGCGATGCACTGCGCCTCCGGAAGGCCCAGCCGCTGCGCCAGCGCCACCGAATAGTGGGAGAGCCGTTCGCAGTGGCCCGCCGTGTAGGGGTCCTTCAACTCGATCCCCAGGGCCAGGCTGTACAGGACCGTCTCGGCATTCTCCAGCTCATCGGTGTACTGCTTGAGCCGCAGCAGCGAGCGGACCCGAGCACGCAGCTCTTCCCGCGAGAACGGCTTGCTCAGGAAGTCATCGGCGCCGGCGTGGATCCCCTCGATCCGGTCCTCGGTCCCCTGCAGGCCGGTTACCAGGACGACGGGGACCAGGCGGGTGCGCCGGTCGGCCTTGATCGCGCGGCAAACCTCGAGGCCGGTCAGTCCGGGCATGACCACGTCGAGCAGGGCGAGGTCAATGTCGTGCGCGGCGAGGAGGGACATCGCCTCCTCGCCGCTGGCCGCCTGGATGATCTGGTGACCCTCCGCCGCGAGGAGGGTGGCGAGCAGCATCCGGCTGCCCGCATGGTCATCGGCCACCAGGATGGTGGCCCCATGCGGCGATTCTTCGATTCCGGCGCGGCGGTCTTCCGACATCGGCCGTCCTCGTCTGTGCGGCGTGGGCGCGACGCTCCCCGAGTCTGGCGAGCGGTGGGGGGGAGCCCCCCCGACCATCGGGGCGTGCCTCGGCCCTGCGTCTCCAGGGGCCAGTGAGAGACCGGCAAGGAGGGTGCCGCTCCAACTGACCAGAAACGCGTCAGTTGCAGCGACATGTGTACGGTAACAACTATTCCTGGAAAGGCGCTAGGGGACTACAATTTTTGGTAATGCGAGAAAATAGGTCGGGATTGTGCTGTGGTGGGCGGATTGTCAGGGCCGAGCGGCGGCTTCACAAAGCGGAAGGCCGCTTCATGTAGGGCCGCTCCCCCATGTGGGTGGCGTGGCAGCCCGCCCGCCGTTGTGCCCCGAGGCGGTCGGGAGTCCCTAGGGTGCCCCTGGGGACGGAGGCGCGGTGGCCGGGCGGTGGGTATGGAGCCGGCGCAACCGTTGTGTGATCACCTCGACGTGCAGCGCGGTGGTGTCCAGCGTGGGGACCCCGGCCACGATCGGGGACTGGAGCAGCAGAGGCAGTTCGGTGCCCCCGAGGATCACCGCGTCGATCTCCTCGTCCCGGACGATCCGGGCAATGATCGCGATCATCCCCTCGCGGGTGGCATCGAGGAACTCGCCCTCGAGCAGCTCGCCGATGTACCGGTCATGGATCCACGCGCGCTCCCCCAGATCGGGAGTCACGATGGTGAGCCCGTGACGGGCGCACACGTCCGCGTAGAACCGGCTCCCCATCGTGAACCCGGTCCCGAGGAGCCCCAGGCGCCGATGCTCCTGCCGGAGGGCCTCCTCGGCGCAGGTCTCGACGATGCTCACCAGCGGAACCGGCGAATCGGCCGCCACCTCGTCGAAGACCAGGTGCGCGGTGTTGGCGGTCATCGCCACGAAGTCCGCGCCGGCCCGGGCGAGCCGGCGGACCGAGTCCTGCAGGTAGGTGGCGAGTCCGGGCCGGTCATGGCTCGCCAGTGCGATGCCGCGATGGACGTCCAGACTGTCGATCAGGATGCCGGGCGCGCTGTCCGGCGTGTCCCGCTGCCAGCGCGTGATCAGCCGGCGGTAGTAGTCGATCGTGGACTCGGGGCCGAGGCCACCCACCAGGCCGACGATGGGGGCGCCGGTCACTTGACCCTCTGGTAATTGGCCTGCCCGAAGAGGACCAGCCCATCCGGCTGCATCACCTCGTCCACCACCGTCACCGAGCCGTCGGCCTCGAGGGTGTAGGTGGTCCGGCCCGACTCGGTCGGTGCGGTCCAGGTGGAGACCAGCCTCGTGTCGGTCGCGGTCCAGGTGATGGAAACCTGCACCCCGCGGGTGTCCTCCCACGTGGCACGCGGCGTGGCGGTGGTGGTCCGGTAGATCGCCACCGCGCCGAGGACCGGGGTCGCCCCGCCAGCGGGGTCCAGCACGCTGTTCGCAAAGGTCAGGATGGCAACTCCGTGCACCAGCTCCCACTCCATCACGAAGTGCGCCGGTCCGCCGAACAGGGTCCCCTCGCCCTCCCACCGCCCCTCGAGGGCCGCAAAGACCTGCGGCGCCGCCTGGGCGGACGCCGCGGGTGATCCCAGCAGACCGATCAGCATGCCGACCGCGAGCTCCATCCGTCGCATCATGTCATCCGCGCCAGAGGTGAGGGCCCGGCAAGCCTGCCAGGACGAGGGAGGCACGGGCCGCAGCGATGCACCCGCCCGACCGTTCGAGGGAGACGTCCTCGAGGGCGCGGAGTCCAACCGCTGGATGGTGGTGTCCCATGGGCCTCCTCCGGACCGAATCCAATACTCAGGGCGCGGGGGAGCCCTGCTCTGGCGATGCGACCACCCGCGACTGCGCCAGCAGGCGCTCGCTGAAGTCGACCCGTTCACTCAGCTCGGCCGACTCGGCCCGCAGGGCCGCGACTTCGTCCTGCAGCGCTTCCAGTTGGTCCAGGACGCGGGCGAGGTCGGGGTGAATCCCCGTCTGACCGGCCTCGAGCCGTCCCAGCCGGTGCGAGGCGGAACTGATGATGCGCACCAGGACGGCGGTCCCCCCCACGGCGGCGAGGAGGACGATGATCCCGGCAAGTGAAAACATCATGGGGTCCTCCCTCGGGCGACCCGTCCTCTAGTACTTGATGGCATAGTACACCACATAGATCCACGACAGCACCCCGTGCAGCATGGCCCAGAGGATGGAGTGGTTGGCGCTCCACGAGATCGTGATGGCCAAGGCGCTCCCAAACCCGATCCCCGCCTTGGCGGCGTCGCCCGAACGTCGATTGGACATGCCAAGCTCCTCGTGTCGATGGTGAGCTGCCACCTACGAGTCCGCAGGGCGGGGTGTTTCCGCGGGCCCATGGCCGTGCGGCTCAGATGTGCTGGTCCACCAGCACCGGGTTGCCGTCGGGATCGAGCATCGTGAAGCTGGCCGGACCGGTGGTGGATTCGTCGGCCTCGGTGACGAATTCCACCCCCGCCTCGCGCAGCCTCCGCTGCAGCACCCGGATGTCCTCGAACTCATCCAGGGCCTGGGCGTCCTGGTCCCAGCCGGGATTGAAGGTCAGGATGTTCTTGTCGAACATCCCCTGGAAGAGCCCGATGATGTGATCACCGTTCTTGAGGATCAGCCATCCCTGGGAGGCGTCCCCCCCCATGTCGCTGAACCCGAGCTTGGCGTAGAAGGCGCGCGAGGCCTGGATGTCCTTGACGGCGAGGCTGATGGAAAAGGCACCGAGGTTCATGGAAACTCCTTCCAGGAGGCAAGTGGCCGCTGCTTGATGCGAATGCTGGTGACGAGGGGCTCCTGGCGGCGATAGCCTCCTCCGCGGTCAGGTCCTCCGCCATCGCGATGTTGTACCCGGTGACCGACTCGGCATCCCCGGGCAGGTTCCTCAGGCCGGAACGAGTCACCTTCCTCGCCCTGGGCCGGGACCGGGACGATGCCCGGGGCCTCCCGGACGCCTACTTCCTCGGTGCTGCCACGAGCTTGTACCCGACGAACCCGACCAGCGCGGCGACGGCGATGACCGGGATCCAGCCCAGGAACTTGAGGGCCGCGCCGAGGACGAGCACGGTCCCGCCGCCCTGGATCCAGCCGATCACCTGACCCTTGGTTTGCGCGTTCTGGAGGGCGTCCTGCGTGGCCTTGGCGAGGGAGGTGGGTTCGGGCATCGGCGATCCTCCGGGGAGGGCGGGGAGGCGCGGGCAGGGGGTCAGTTCGTCGATTGCACCTCGAAATGCCTGCCCACATGGGCGACCACGAATCGCGGTTCGGCGGGCACCCGGGAAGTGAAATATATCCGCAGGCAGTACCGCGGGTCGTAACTGTTTCCCAGGGCGATGTGTTCGTGGGCCTCCACCACCTCGCCGCCGGGGAGTTCCACCTGGTACTGCCGGCGGTGCCGCTCGGAGGTCGAATCGGCGATGCCGCGCCGGTAGTCCACGCCGAGATCCCGGAACGCCTCGCGCAGGCCGGTGCCGAGGGTCCCGGCCTGGCGCCGGCGCGACACCAGGGCCATGGCGTCCAGGACCGCCGCCACGCGGGTCACATCCTCGTAGGGGCTCTCCTCCGCCGCCGCAATCGCCGGGTCGAGGATCAGCAGCGCGTCACCGTGGGAAACGGTCGCCTCCCGGACCACCTCCTCCACCGTGATCTCAGCGTCACCCGCAATCTCCTCGCCGGAACGGGCCTGGCCCGGTGCTTCAGCCCCGGCCTGTTCGCCATCCTCGGTGACCGGGCGGTGGCCATCGTCCAGCCGGTTCCGGAGCCACCCCTCCAGCGTGCCGATGCGGCGCTCGAGTCCCGCCGCGGTCGCGGCGCGCACGGCATTGCTGGCCCGCATGGCGGTGAACTCGTCCAGCAGCCGGGCCTGCAGGACGGCCAGGCGGTCGAGGCCCTCGACCACGGCGTCGAGCTTGCGCCCGAGCCCAATAACCGCACCGGACTCCGCCATCAGGGCCGGCGGTGAATTGACCACGGGCGCGGATGCCGCCTGTGGTTCCACCGCAGCCGGGGGCGGTGCGGCGGCCGGGGGAGCGATGGGTGGGGCGGTGGTCCTGCCGATCACCGGGGCCCGCGAACGGGTGCCCAGCGCCAGGCTCCCCCGGAGCTGCGCCCGGACGACCGGGTCGAGCACCCGCTCCGCGGTCAGGATCGGGTGCTCGTGCGGCGAGTCGGCGCAGGAGAAGCTCGGCAGGTACGCCCGGATCGCTCCCCAGTAGCAGGAGAGCCGGCGATCGCCCAGCGCGTCACTGAGCCGGAAGGTCGTGGGGTGCCGGTCGAGGACGTACACGTGGGCGATCCCCAGGAACTCCTCGACCAGTCGTGCCGGAGGGACCAGGAACTCGCCCTGTTCCGTGGGCGAGACGACCAGGACCGGCCCGACGCGCTCCTCGGCCAGGAGGACGGTGCGCACG
Source organism: Gemmatimonadales bacterium (assembly GCA_048499805.1). Lineage (GTDB taxonomy): Bacteria > Gemmatimonadota > Gemmatimonadetes > Gemmatimonadales > GWC2-71-9 > JAWXBA01. The sequence continues at coordinate 596,711 of JASNZF010000002.1, forward strand.
AATTCCGGGATCTCGGGATCGGTGACCGTCCGGGGCTCCGCCTCCAGTCCGTCGAAGGTGACGCGCGCCAGCCGCAAGAGTTCGGCGAGGAATCCGGGGTAGGACTGGCCCACACCGACCGGGCCACCGACGACCCGGACCCCGCCGGTCGCGCCGACCAGGAAGGCCAGGCGAGTGCGGCCCGGGTGCTCGGTCACCTCGACCTGGGTGACCAGCGAGATGCCGCGGATGGCCGGGTGGGGGTGCCGCCACAGCAGTTCCCCGGTCCACCGATCGCCGTCCGCCTCGACCTTCCACTCCAGGGCGTGTGCCCGGTCGGGTCGCTGGCTGGCCCCCGCGTCACGTTCCAACGGCTGGTAGTCGGGGTGGGCACGCTGCACCGCGGAGCTGAGGGCGGCAACGGCCTGTGCCGTGGCGCTCGCCCCGATGCGCGGTCGGAGGGTCAGGCCGGCGCCGAGCAGGAGCTCGCTGCCGCCCGGGGGAAGCAGGCCGGCGGCGGCGCGCTCGGAGAGCAACTCCGTGGCTCGGCCCACGAGCCGGATCCCCGAGGCGGTGATCCGTTCCTCGCGGCCCTGCCGGGGTTCTCCTGCCTGCGCCACGTGCGCTCCGATGTGAAGGGGCTCCCGCCGCGTCAACACGCGGGATGGTCAAGTGGGTTGTGAGGGCGATCGCCCACCCTCACGGTGCGGGAAGTGAGTTCCACGGACCATTTTCTATCGTACGTCTCGCAGTGCGCTGCCGTTGGGATTCCGCCGTGGCCAGGGTGGCCGGCATCGCCGTTCCGGCCCGTTTCCGGCGCGTCCCCTTCTGCAACCTTTTGGCCCGTGCCTCCGTCATATACGCCAAGTGCGCATTTACGGGACGATCGAAGCCGCTCCGGGGGAGTCGCCGCATGCTCAGTCCGCTCGAATACCACATCCTCCTGTCCCTCGGATCGGGGCCGCTCCATGGATACGCGATCTCCGATGCGGTCGCCGCCGAATCGAGTGGAACCCTCCAACCCCGGGCCGGGTCGCTGTACCGGGTCCTGGCCCGGCTGCTGACCGCGGGCCTGGTCCGCGAGGTATCCCCCGGTGAAGCAACCGCACCGCATCCCGGGCTGGCCCGCCGTTACTATGGCCTCACGGCGGCCGGACGCCGCGCCCTCGCGGCGGAGGCCCGGCGCCTCCAGGCAACCGCCGCCCTGGTCCGCAAGCGGCTCGGCTTGGCAAGGGGAGCCCCCTGATGAGGCTCCTCGCCCGGCTCGTGCGTCTCTTTCCCGCGCCGTTCCGGGATCGATTCGCCGCCGAGATCCTCGACCACCTCGAGCACGACCTCGCCGGGACATCGGGGAGCGGCCGTCTGGCGCGATCCCGCCTGGTCGTCCGGGCTGCCATGGACCTCCTGCAGGGCGCCGCCGCCGAGTGGCTGCGGCCGTCCTGGTCCCCCCACACGACCTCGAAGAAGGAGCGCACCATGCGGCAGATCCTCGCGGCCTGGCTCGGAGACCTCCGCCACGCCGGCCGCACCCTGCGGCGGACGCCGGCCTTCACCGGGATGGCGATCGGCACCCTGGCGCTGGCGATCGGAGCCCTGGCGGGGATGTTCGCGGTGGTGAACACCGTCCTGCTCGCGCCGCTCCCCTACGCCAACCCCGATCGGCTGGTGTACATCGCCGCGTCCGCGCCGGGGAGCGAGATGCCCGACGAGTTCGGGGTGTCGCCCGAGTTCTACTTCCAGTACGGGGAGGAGTCCCGCCTGCTCGAGGGGGTGGCCCTCTACGGCTGGTACACCAACAGCTTTCGGGACGGTGACCGGGTCGAGCGCATCTGGATGTCCACCCCGACCAACTCGATCTATGCCACCCTCGGCGTGGCCCCGATCCTTGGGCGCCTGCCGGTCGCGGAGGACGGGGACCGGGTCTTCGTCAGCAGCCACCGCCTGTGGCAGTCGTGGTTCGGGGGGGATTCGGCGGTGGTCGGCCGGATCTTCGAGGTGGGCGGCCAGCCGAGGGAGCTGATCGGGGTGATGGGGCCGGAGTTCGCCTTTCCCAACGCCGACGTCCAACTCTGGACCTCGAATCCGATGCGCGCCGAGGGGATCCAGCCCGGGCGGTTCGGGGCGAACATGGTCGGGCGGATGGCGCCCGGCGTCACGATCGACGAGCTGACTGCCGAGCTGAACGCCCTCGCGAGCCGGTTGCCGGAACGATTCGGTGGGACGGCCCGCTACGCGGAGATCATCGCCCAGCACCGTGCCGTGGCGCGCCCGATCCTGGCGCAGTTCCTCGGGACGGCGTCGAGGGCGTTGTGGATCCTGCTCGCCTCGGCGGGGATCGTGCTGCTGATCGCCTGCGCCAACGTGGCCAACCTGTTCGTGGTGCGGGCCGAGGGCCGGACACGGGACCTGGCGGTCCGCCGGGCGATCGGGGCCACCCGGTCGCAGCTGGTCCGGCTGCAGCTGGCCGAGGCATTCGTCGTGGCGCTCGGGGCCGGGGTGCTGGCCGTCGGGTTCGCGCTGCTCATCCTGCCGATCTTCCTGCGGGCCGCCCCGCCGGGAATCCCCCGGCTCGCGGAAGTGGGTTTCGGCCTGCCCAGTCTCGGCTTCACCCTGGCGGCGGTGGTCCTGGCCGCGGTCGCGTGCGGGCTGGTGCCGGCGCTGCGGGCCTCCGCGCCCGATCTCCAGCGCCTCCGTGACGGGGGTCGGACCAGTACCGGCCGCCACCACTGGATTCGCAACGCGCTGGTGGTGGGCCAGACCGCGCTGGCCCTGGTGCTCCTGGTGGGCTCGGGGCTCCTGATGCGGAGCTTCCAGCAACTGCGCAGTGTCGACCCCGGGTATGACATCGCGGATGTCTTCACCTTCCAGTTCGCCCCGGAGCAGGAGCGGCTCGCCGACGGTCCGTCCTGGGCGCGGTTCCACCTGGACTTCCTGCAGCGGCTCGCCGCCCTCCCCGGGGTGAGCTCGGTGGGCATCGTCGAGAACGTGCCGCTCAACGAGGGCACCATCACGGTGCCGCTCCGGACCGAGGCGATGGGCAGTGATCCCGATGCGGGGGTCCAGCTGAACCTGACCTTTGCCGCGGGCGACTACTTCCGCACCATGGCGATCGACGTCGAGGCCGGCCGCACCTTTGTCGATCAGGACCACCTGCAGGCGCCACTGCACGCGGTCGTCAGCCAGGCGGCGGCGGGGCAGCTCTGGCCCGGCCAGGACCCGGTGGGGCAACGCATCCAGCTCCCCCTCAATCCGGTGGCGTGGGCGACCGTCATCGGCGTGGTGGCCGACGTCAAGCAGGACGACTTCCGCCAGCAGCCCACCGGCCTGGTCTACCTGCCGCTGTCCGGGCCGGCTCCCGACAGCTGGGCGCTGTCGAGCCCGGCGTACGTCGTCAAGACCCCGCGCGCCGGGACCATCGCCCCCGAGATCCGCGAGCTGGTGCGCGAGGTGGCGCCCGAGGCGCCGATGTATCGCACCTTCACCATGGCGGAGCTGGCGGCCGACTCGATGGTCCAGCTCTCCTTCACCATGCTCACCCTCGGCCTGGTCTCGATCCTGGCGCTGGTGCTGGGGGCGGTGGGGCTGTACGCGGTGCTGTCGTACCTCGTTGCCGAACGGACCCGGGAGATCGGGGTGCGGATGGCGCTGGGGGCGAGCGCCGAGCGGGTCCGGCGAATGGTGGTGGTGCAGGGGGCCAAGGTGGTGGGGATCGGGATCGCGATCGGGCTGGTGGTGGCGGCGCTGGCGACCCGGCTCCTTGATCGCCTCCTCTTCGGGGTGGGGGGATTGGACCTCGTCACCTTCGCGGGCGTGGCGCTCCTGATGGTGGTGATCGGGGTGGTGGCCAGCTACCTGCCGGCGCGGCGCGCCTCGCAGGTTGATCCGATCTGGTCAATGCGCAGCGAGTAACGGGGCGCACCATCGGCCCGCCCCGTTCGCTCGCCGGGCAATCGCGGTCGCATCCTCGCGGCCGATGACGGCCGGACAGATGACGCTCTGTTCACCTACCATGCGCAGACGCCCGGTTGGCGTGATTGCGCCGATGGGGGCATTCCCTGCACGCCCCCGCCTCAGTCCGGTCGGCCGACTCCGAGGGCGTCCGCGACCCGATTGATGTAGTTGAACCAGGCCGCGATCAGGGTGATCTGCAGGATCCCCTGGTCGTCGAACCCCGCCGCCCGGAGCCGCTCGTGATCGGCCCGCGAGATCCGGGTGGCGTCCCGCGTCAGCTGCACCACGTAATCCAGCATCACCCGCTCCTGCGGGGTGATCGGCGCGGTGGTGTAGTCGTCCTGCAGCGCGGCGACCAGCCCCTCGTCCAGCGTGACCCGACGCAGAAACTCTGCGTGAGAGTCGATTCAATAGCGGCACCGGTTGGTAACCGAGACCACGGTCGTGATCATCTCATGGTGTCGCCGCCCCAGCGGGAGCGTGGGGGCCATCAGCGCCCCGAAGGTGGCGAAGGCGTGGAACAGCGCGTCGGGGATCAGGCTGTGACTGGCCACGATCCCCGAATTCTCGCCATCGGGCGTGGGGTGCACCGGTTCGGCGTACTCGCTCGGGTACAGGGCCCGCTGCGCCTCCATGGCGGCGCGCAGGGCGGCATCCGCCTGCGCGTGGGGAACGGTGGTGATCCAGGTCATGGGGTGCTCCTCGTAGAGTCTGGCCTCGCGGGGCGACCGAACGTGGAAAAGTACACCGGCAGGCCGAGGGCGACGATCACCGTGCCGAGCAGCGAAGGGCCGGGACTGCCGGCGCCGAGCAGGACGAGCATCAGCAGCGTCAGGGCGAGGAAGATCGCCGGCGTCCACGGCCACCCCGGGGTCAGGAATGCGGTGCCACCCGGGTCGGCGCGCCGCATCCTGAGCAGCGCGACGACGGTCAGCCCCAGGAAGATCACCACCACGAAGATGAAGTAGGAGACGATCGCCTCGAAGCTGCCCACGGCGACCAGCAGCGACGCGAGCGCGGCCTGGATCGCGATGGCGCGGGCGGGGGTCCCGAACCGCGGGTGCAACGTCGCCACCGACGAGAAGAAGAGGCCGTCCCGCGCCATGGCGAAGTACACCCGCGGCGACGCCATCAGCAGCGCGGCCAGGCTGCCGAGGATCGCCACGATCACGATCCCGGCAAAGATCGTCCCGCCGATCGGCCCGAACAGCACCTCCCCCGCCTGCGCCGCAAAGGTCTCGCCCGTGGTCACCTGCTCCAGGGGGACCAGGTACAGGAAGACCACCGTGGTCACCATGTACACGAGGGTCACCGTCATGACCCCCCAGGCCAGCGCCCGCGGAAGGGTGCGGGCGGGATCGCGCACCTCACCGGCGACCTTCGCCAGGTCCCACCAGCCGCCGAACGAGAAGAACGCCGCGACGATGCCGCCGGCCAGCGCGGGGAGGAGCGGGTCCGCGCCGGGTGTCCGCGTCGCCAGCGGGAGGAGGTTGGACCAGTCGCCCAGCCCGCGCCCCAGTCCCCAGAGGACGATGAACGCCAGGAACCCGAGCTTGAGGATGGTCAGGCCGCGGACCACGCCGGCGCCGATCGTGGCGCCGCGGATGTTCACCCAGGCCAGGAGTGCGATGGCCAGCACGGCGACCGCCTTGGTGGCGCCGGGGCTGAGGTCGACGAGGTAGCCGAGGTAGCTCGCCAGCCCAACAGCGAGCGCCGCCGTGATGCCGGGGTCCATCACCACCAGGGACATCCAGCCGTAGAGGAAGGCGAGCGGGCGACCCAATCCCTCGCGGAGGTAGGCGTACCCGCCGCCGGCCTCCGGGTGCCGCGAGGCCAGTTCGCCATAGCAGAGCGCCCCGCAGAGCGTCATCACGCCCATCCCCAGCCAGACCCCGAGGGTGAGCCCGGGTGCCGCGAGGGACTTGGCCATGCTGGCGGGGGTCAGGAAGATGCCGATCGCCACCACCTCCCCGATGATCAGGGCGGTGGCGGTGCCGAGTCCCAGGGTGCGGGGGAGGGACGACGACGGGGGCTCCAGGGTCGGCTGGCGCATCGCGAGGTGGCCCGTGGTGTGAGGGAGCTGCCCTGGGGGGACCGTGCCGGTGGCCGCGCTACCGCAGCCCGACCTTGCGCACCAGCTCGGCGTAGCGCGGATCCTTCCGGAGCGGACCGTACCCCGGGTCCAGGTGCAGGTAGATCAGTCCCGCCGACCGGGCCTCCAGTGCGGAGTGGAGGTTGGCGAACGCGGCATCGAGGTCGCCGATGGCCGCGTAGCCCATGGCGAGCACCTCGGCGCGCACATACTCGGTCTTGGCGGTGGCGGCCAGCCGATCCATGATCGCCCTCGCCTCTTCCATCTCCCCCATCGCGACCAGCGGCCGGACGATCATGGCATCGTAGGAGCGGACCGCCGGACCCAGCGACTGCCCCTTCTGGAACGCTGCCAGCGAGGCCTCGATGTTGCCCCGCGCCATCTCGGCCGCCCCGATGTCCAGGTAGGCCTGGAAGTAGTTGGGCTCGATCTCCAGCGTCTTGCGGCCCTGGTCGATGGTCGCCTCGTACCGGTCGGCATAGAGCAGGAACCGCCCCAGCCAGCGCGAGAAGTGCGCCGAGAGCGGGTCGAGGACCAGCGCCTTGCGCATCTCGTCGATCGCCTCGACCAGCCGCCCCACCGCGGGAAGCGTGCTCCCATAGACGAAGTGGGCCTCGGCGTAGTTGGGGTTGTACTCCACCGCCTTGGACAGCGCCGCGGTGGCGCCGTCGAAGTCCCACTCGTACCAGCAGAGCACCTTGCCAATCGAGGAGTGAGCCTCTCCGAGGGTCGAATCGAGCTGCACCGCCCGGACCGCCGCCGACTTGGCCTTGGGGTAGGCCTCGTCCGGCGCGACCCAGTCGTCGGCCAGGTTGCACCAGCAATCGGCGATGCCGGAGTAGGCCCGGGCATAGCCGGGGTCGGCGTCGAGCGCCTGCTCGAACAGCGCCTGGGCCTTGCGGAGGTCGTGTTCCGCCACGCGGTTGACGAAGAATCGTCCCTTGAGGTACAGGGTGTAGGCCTCGAGGTTGTCGGTGGTTGGCTTGACCAGCGGTTCGGCCTCCGCGCCCCCCATCAGCTGGATCTTGAGCGCGTCGACAATGGCCCGGGAGATCTCGTCCTGGATGGCGAACACGTCCTCGAGCTGCCGGTCGTAGGTCTGCGACCAGAGCTGGTAGTTGTTGGCGACATTCACGAGCTGGGTGGTGATCCGGATCCGGTTGCCGATCTTCCGGACGCTGCCCTCCAGCAGCGACGCCACGCCGAGCTGCTGGCCGATCGTGGTGATGTCGATCGACTTGCCCTTGAACGCGAACGAGGAGGTCCGCGAGGCCACCTGGAGGCCGGGAATCCGGGCCAGGGCGTTGATGATCTCCTCGGTCATCCCGTCGCTGAAGTACTCGTTCTCGGGGTCGGCGCTCATGTTGGCGAACGGCAGCACCACGATCGAGCGGTCCGGCGCGGCCGGGGTGCCCACCGGCGTCGTGGCCGTCGGGGTCCGGCCCCCCTGCTCGATCTCGAGCAGCACGCTGGCGAACTCGGCGCCGGTCGGATACCGGTCCACCGGGGTGCGCGCCAGGGATCGTGCCACCGCCTCGTCGAGCGGTTCGGGGACATCGCGCATGGCGCGGACGCGGGGGATCGGTGCCAGGAACCGCTTGCTGATGATCGCCTGGGCGTTGGGGCCGGTGTACGGCTGCTCCCCGGTCAGCATCTCGTAGAGCACGCAACCCAGCGAGTAGAGGTCGCTGCGGCCGTCCACGGCAGAGTCGGCTGACGCCTGCTCGGGGCTCATGTAGGCGGGAGTACCGAGGGCCAGGCCGGTCTGGGTGATCGAGGCGCCGGCACTGCTGAGTGCCTTGCCAATGCCGAAGTCGGCCACCAGGGCGGCGCCCTCGTGCATCAGGATGTTCTCGGGCTTCACGTCCCGGTGGACCACCCCCTGCCGGTGGGCATAGTCGAGCGCGGAGGCCACCTGTCGGGTGATCCGGAGCGCCTCATCCAGCGGCATCGGCCCGCCCCGCATCCGGTCGCGCAGCGACTTGCCGGCCATCGTGGGCATGACATAGAAATAGAGGCCGTCCGCCTCACCCGAGTCGAACACCGGCAGGATGTGCGGGTGGGTGAGCCGGGCGGCCATCCGGATCTCGCGATCGAAGCGGTCCCCACCGATGTCCGCGGCGATCTCGGGCCGCAGGACCTTGAGCGCCACCTGCCGGTCGTGCCGGAGGTCATGGGCCAGGAAGACCACCGCCATGCCACCCTCGCCAAGCTCGTGATCAAGAGTGTAGCGGCCGGCGAGGCCCCGGGCGAGGCGATCCTGGAGTGGCGTCATGATCTTCGGAAGATGCAGTGCAGGGGTCCCATCCGCCAGTCGAGGTCCGCGGACGGGGGCGGTGCCACAACAGCCGACAGGCCCCGGGCGTGTCCAGCCCGCGGAGACGGTACCTCGTGCCCCCTCACCGTCAGCCCGAGGCGCTTGACCCGATCTTGATTCCCTCCGCACACCTTGCCTGCCACCTCCTGCGGGGGCGGTGTCTGATCGCCGCCGAACCCGTTCCAGGGGGCAGCCAGTCAACCGGTGGGAGGTCCCATGTCGACGCACGAGCGGGGCATCGTCTCAATGCTGGTGGCCACCATGCTTGCCGGGCAGGTGCTCCACGCCCAGGCGGATTCGGCGCGACCCGAGAAGCCCGGTTGGTGCCGGGGCGGGACGGCGTGCCGGACCGTCTCGATCAGCGAGTCGTCGTTCACCATTCGCCTCGGGTCGAACGGCGGCGATACCCCGGTCCAGTTCGGCGGCGCCCTCGGCGCGGTCGCCCCGATCAGTGCGAGGGTCGGGCTCGGCGGGTACGTGCAGGTGGGAGTCGGTGATGATGCGTTCATTGCAATCGGGCCCCGGGTCCGGTTCCACACCTCGCCGAATGCCCAGGTCGACCTCTCGCCCGGTGTGGTCATCAGCGGAGACCACGAGGGGGGCGGGCGACCCCGGCTGGGTGTCAGTTGGATGTATCGGGACCAGGTCGGCCTGGCGCTGGAGGTCGACTGGTTCGACCGGTACGCGTCCAGCCTTGAGCCTCCCTACTACCGGTCCAATGGGACGCACCCGGTGGTTCGGACCGGGATGCGGCTCGGCTCCCGGCCGGGGCGCACCGGACTGATCGTGCAGGGAGTCCTGCTGGTGGTGGCCGGAGTCGCGTTTGCCATCAGCTGCAGTAGCGGGTGCTTCGGTTACTAGCGTCCCGTGGTCTGAGCGTCCGGTCCGTGGGCGCGACCCACGACTCGCTACCGGGGGTGCTCCATGAGGTACAGGGTCACGAAGGCGACCCCGAGGGCGACGGCGGGCAGCATGAGTCCCTTGACAACCCGCCTTGGCTCCCGCCAGTCGGCGGTGCCCAGGTACGTCAGGCCCGCCGGGATCAGCAGGACGATGGCGAGCTGGAAGAGGTGTGCGGCGGTGCCCTCGTCGCCGTCGGGGGTCGGCGTGAACTTGCCGAGGCCCAGGAGGACGGTTGCCCCGGTCACCAGGAGCATCGCAAACAGTGACAGGCCGAGAACCAGGCGGCGGCTCGCCTGGTGAAGTGCATCACCGGTCATGCGCCCTCCTCACCAATGGTTACCCTCAATGCGCGGGCGGCGGCGGCAACTCTACTCGTGCCACCTCGGCCCAGGGCACGTACACCGCCTTGGGCTGGCCCGCCACGAACACCAGCATCCCGCCGTGCTGGAAACCGAGATCACCGCTGCCCTCGAGGGCGAGCGCCTCGCCGCTCTGCAGGGTGACCGTCGCGCCACGGGCTCCGGGCTCCGGCACGATCGACGCGATCAGGCGGAACGAAATGAGGTAGTCGATCCCCGCGGCGGGCGCGTCGAGCGTCTCGGTCGTCTCGCTCTCGTCGAGGTCGTAGACCAGCCGGCCGGTCAGTCGGCGCCCGGACCGGGTGACAACCGTCCCCGCAAGCGGCTGGCCCGGTGCGAAGTCCTGGTAGGCCAGCGGCGGGCCCCCCTCACTGAAGTCGATCCGCCCGAAGGCCTCCCAGGCGACCAGGACGCGCCCATAGCGGGCGTCGTCCACATAGACACCGCGGTTGCCCAGGCCGGCGTTCCGGGTCCCGGCGAGCTCCATGGCGCGCCCGTCCCGAAGAGTCATCAGGGAACGGTCGGCGCCAACTCGCTGGATCGAGGCGATCGCGTCGTAGCGCAGGGTCACGTCGCCGTTGGCGCCGCGGCCCTCGAGCAGGTCGCTCCCCAGCGCCTCCTCGCGGTCCCACTGGATCCAGCCGCTGAAGCTGCCCTCGGCGGTCTGGACGGTGCCATGCAGCAGTGCGGTGCCGGCGCCGGCGTTGGTGGACGCCGCCGGGGCCGGCAGGAACTCGATGCTCCGGATCTTCCACTCATCGAGGTCCACCCTCCCGTGGGTGGTGTCCCAGATGGAGACGCCATCGGCCAGGTCATCGGCGGAATAGCGGTCGAGGTCGAACCTGGCGCCACTCTTCAAGGTCACGTGGATCATGCGGAGGTCGGCGTCGATCCGGGCGATGTCGCCGAAGCGGGCCATGAACGGCCGGCGGAGGCTGTACCGGGCGCCGGGAATCGAGATGGTGACGCCCAGGATCTCGATCGAGTGTCGCTCCCGGGGCAGTTCATCGCGAGGGGCGTCGTCCATCCAGGGGTTGCGGGAACGAAAGCCGTTGAACTGGTGGTTCCAGAGTGCCTCCTCGCCGCCGCCGAAGCGCAGCGGGCCCTCGTAGGCTGTCCCATCCACGGTGGTGATCCGGGCGCGGAGGAGGGCCTCGGCGGGTCCCTCGATCGGGCTGGCGGCGGCGCGAGCCGCGGCGCCGGGGGTGTCGGCCTCGAGGGCTGGGGTGCGGCAACCGGCAGCCAGGACGGGCAGCAGGAGCAGGGGGAGCAGTGCCCATCGTCTTGCGGCCAGGTGGTTCATGTCCAGATACCGGTGCAGGGGTGGCGACAGACCGGGGAGGTGCCCCCAGGTGTCTTCGTGCTTCAGGGGCAATGTACTTTGTGATGTAAAGTTTGGCAAGGGTGCCAGGTGGACGCGGCGGGGAAGGGCCACCTGGGGTCAGGCCTGGGTCAGCGGCAGCCAGGGCGCAGGGGAATACCAATCGCGGTGGCATGGTGGGAACTCCCTTCTCGTGTGCTCCAGCGGGCTGGATCGCCCTGCGGAGGGTCCCCACCCAATCGCGATGGGGGAACGGTCGAAGGCAGGCACACCACCCCGACCCAGCCACGCGCGCCTCGATTGGCACTAGTTTGCATGGTCCCGGGGCACCCAACGCCGCCCTGGCCACTCCCACATACCCCCGAGGTTGGCGATGCCCATCGATCGTCGTCGTTTCCTGAAGGCCGCCGCGGCCGGCGCCGGCGTGGCCGCCGTTGGCTCCCCGGGCCCCGGATCGGAGGCCTTTGCGTCGCCACGTGAAGCGCCCCTCCCACCGGCGATTGCGGCGCTCCGCCCGATGACCGCCGAGATCGTCCCGATCACCCGTGAGGAGCGCCTGAGGCGGATTGCCCGGGCCCAGGAGCTGATGGCTGAGCAGCGGATGGATGGGGTGTTCATGGAGGGGACGGCCAGCTGCTTCTACTACACCGGGATGCGCTGGGGACAGAGTGAGCGGACCTTCGGCCTCGTCATTCCCGCCAGCGGCGACCTCGCCTGGGTCTGCCCCAAGTTCGAGGAGGAGCGCGCCCTCGAGTTGATCCAGTTCGGGACCGAGGTCCGGACCTGGGAGGAGGACGAGAGCCCCTACGCCGTCATTGCGGGGATCCTGCGCGATCGCGGCCTCCGGCATTCCCGGATCGGGATGGAGGAGCGAGTCCGCTTCTTCATTGCCGACGGGGTGGGGAAGGTCATGCCGTCGGCCGAGATCATCAACGCCACCCCGGTCACGGCCGGATGCCGGATCTACAAGTCGCCGGCCGAGATTGCGTTGATGCAGGTGGCCAACGACGCCACCATCGAGGCCTATCGCGCCGCGTTCACCACCATGCGCGACGGGATGACCCAGGGCGAGCTCTCCGCCAACATCTCCGCCGCCTTCACCGCGCTCGGCTTTGACGGAGGGGCCAGCGTGCAGGTGGGCAAGTGGACCGCCCTGCCGCACGGCAGCAGCACCCCGCAGCGGCTCCGCGAGGGCGACATCGTGATGGTCGACGGCGGCACCGGCTGCGAGGGATACCGCTCCGACATCACCCGCACCACCGTGTTCGGGCGGTCGACCCAGCGGCAGCGGGATGTCTGGGCCATCGAGCGCCAGGCCCAGGACGCCGCCTTCGCGGCCGCCCAGGTCGGGGCCCCGTGCGAGACGGTGGACGCGGCGGCCCGGGCGGTCATCGAGGCCGCGGGCTTCGGCCCGGGGTACAAGACACCGGGGCTGCCCCATCGCACCGGCCACGGCATTGGGCTGGAGGGGCACGAGTGGACCAACTTCGTCAAGGGGAACACGACGCCCCTGGCACCGGGGATGTGCTTCAGTGACGAGCCGATGATCGCCATTCCAGGGGAGTTCGGCATCCGGTTGGAGGATTGCCTCTACATGACCGAGGAAGGACCCCGGTTCTTCACCAAGCAGTCGGTCGCCATCGATCAGCCGTTTGGGTAGGGGGGCAGGGTTCGCAGGGGCCGGTACCCTCGCGGCTCCCGCCGCGGCTCGGCCAGGAGCACTGCTGAAGCGGTGTGGGCAGTGCTCCGCTTGGTGTGATAGGGGAACGGCGGCTCCTGTGATCCTTGGGAGTGCCTGCGGCCCATCCTTAACCGCCGGAACAGGTGACTCGTGCAAGCGTGACGATGGCGGCGACCCCAGCGCTCAGCCGAATGTCAGACCGTGATCACGATCTTCCCCCGGCCGTGGCCCTGCTTCAGGTACCTGAACGCCTCCGGGACTTCGTGGAGCGGAAATGTCCGGTCGATGGTCGGGTGGAGGGTGCCGGCCTCGAGGAACTCCTTCAGGAGCAACAGGTCGTCCGGATTCTGCCCCGACGAGAGTGGGCGCAGCTTCTGTCGCACGAACGGGGCAACCAGGAGCGCCAGGATCCACTTGCCGGTCCCTCCGAGCACGCGGTCGCCGCCCTCTCCGCCCACGAACACGAGGGTCCCGGTGGGACTCAGCGCGCGCCGCAGCGCGGACAACGGGCGGTTCCCACCCGTCTCGATGATCAGGTCAAAGCGGGTGCCGGTCCTGGTGAAATCCTCCCGGGTGTAGTCGATGACATGATCGGCGCCGAGGGAGCGGACCCAGTCCACCTTGGAGGTGCTGCACACCCCCGTCACTGCCGCACCCAGGGACTTGGCGATCTGCACCGCGAAGCTCCCCACGTCGCCGCTGGCACCGACGATCAGCACGTGCTGCCCCGGCTGCACCTCGCCGCGGTCGCGCAGCGCCTGGAGCGCGGCGAACGCTGAGGTGGGGACGACGGCGGCCTCCTCGAAGCTCAAGTGCGCCGGCTTGAGTACCAGCTTGCTTGCGGGAGCACAGGCGTATTCGGCAAAGGAGCCATCGCAGGTGCCGAAGACTGCGTCGCCCGGGCGGAACGCCGTCACCTTGCTGCCGACCGATTCCACCGTGCCCGCGACATCCGTCCCGCGCACACGCACCTTGGGGGCACGGAGTCCAAAGCCCACCGCACGGATCAGGTACGGCAACCCCGTCATCAGGTGCCAGTCGCCGACATGGAGTCCGGCGGCGCGGACGCGGATGAGCACGTCACCCTCGCCGGGCACCGGCACGTCAATGTCGCCCAGCTCGAGCACGTCGGCTGGTCCAAACCTGTCCTGGACGATGGCCTTCATTCCTGTCCTCAAGTTGGAGTGGGTGTGGGCCTGCTGGATCCTATCCTAGTCGCGGCTGAAGCCGCGGCTCGGCCAGGAGCACCGCTGAAGCGGTGGGGATCATGGCAGGCGCGTGGAGCGGATAGCCAGGGGCCGGACGGGACCGATATCGAACCTCGTGAACTCGCTTACGACCCACACTCCACACGAACCAGCGTCACCGAGGCATTCCATTGCTGCAGGGTGTCGGTTCCCGCTTCCCAGCCGCCCTGCAGGGTGTCGCCGGTGGCCCGGAGGTCGAGGGAAACCCAGGTAAAGCCGGAACTCCAGATCATGCGCCACCGCCCGGGCTCGGGTTCGACAAGCCACCCATCGCCGAACCGCATCGACTCCGTCGCCGGGACAGCCTGCACGCGCCACCCCGCCGGGCGATCGTAGAAATCGATGCCGGGGACGGTATCCACGCGTACCCGTGCCGGGATCCGGGTCCAGTCCCGATCGTCTCCCAGGGGTGGTGAAGGTGTCCCGACAGAGGTCTCCCAGCACCCGGCTGGCACCCGCGAGGGGTCGCGCCTTCGGTCGATCAGTGCCGGATCTCCCAGGTAGGTCCGCCGGTATTCGGCGACGCCGAGGGGTGCCCAACCTCCATTCCGCCTGACCAGGCGCATCCGATAATCGAGACGTTCGGGGTACCCGGTCTCGAGCGTATAGACCCAGGTCTCCGCTGTGTCGCCGGTGACACGAGGCAGGCCGATCCGTACCAGCCGTTGGATGCAGTCGGGCGTGGCCGAGATCCCGCACGCCAGGTTGCTGCCAGGCGAGACGAGGCGCGCCCTGCTCCGCTGCGCCAGGGAGTCCAGGTGGGCGCCGATCCGATGCGGCGGAGTGCTGGCCGGAACACGTTGGCCGAAATCCACCGTGGCTGCCTCGAGCCCGAGCCGTTCGCCGGAATGGATCGGCGCCACATGGAACGCGATGAGCCGCTCGGCCGCAAGAAGGTCGGGGGCAGGTTGGGCGGGGGCGGTGCCGGGGACGAAGAGCACGGAGAGGGCGAGCGCGTAACGCATGGCATCTGCCTCTACGGAGAGTTGATCCGCGTCACCGGACGGGTGTCCACTTGGTGAACGGCTCTCGCCCGCCGGCTGGGCCGGGTTGAAGCCAACCGGGAGTCACGACCGGGTCAACACCTGGCCCAACCTGATCCAACCTGATCGAGAAGTGCTCAGGCCGGGCGAGGCGAGGAAAGACGGTGCGCTGCCGCATACAGCACATCGGGGTCGAGATCGACTCCGTTCGGCCAGCAGACCGTCCCCGCCTCCTCGTCGACTCGGACCTGGGCGAAATAGTCCGATTGATGGAGCGGCTCCAGCACTCCCTTGCGCCCTGCCAGCAGCGGCTCCAGGTCCGCGATGCCGCAGGTGCCATCCGCGAAGGCGAGCTCGAGTCGGTACGGGGGCAGGGCCACAACCCGGGTGATCTTTGCGAGCTGGTTCATCCCTTACTCCAGTGGCGCAATCCTCGCCGGCGGAATCTCCGTCTGCAGGCGGCGCCAATTGGCCTGCAGCTCGGCTTCATGGAGAGTAGCCCACTCCTCGACCAGGGCCAAGACAGGCCGGGGACGCATGGCGAGACGCGTCCGGCCTCGTGGGGACCGATCCGCGGCTGAAGCCGCGGCCCGGCCAGGAGCACCGCTGAAGCGGTGGTACGGTTCCCCTGGCGGGAACCAGGCCGGTTTACCGGCCCACTTGGCCGAGCCGCGGGTTCACCCGCGAGAGGCCCGCGTCCACACGCCCGCCCCGATCCCTCGGCACGTCAGTGCCCCCCGCCGAGCCTCGACGTGAGTCGAGGGCAATCCAATACCCTCACGCCGCGGCCCATGCCAGTCGGGTATGATGGCTCGAAGTGGAACGCGGATCTCTGATTCACCGGCTACTCGATGATCGTGAGCATCACCCGATTCAGGAACACCCAGCGTCCATCGATCCGCTCAAATACGAAGTCCGCAGAGTACTCCAGGCCACCCACCACCTCGAACTGCCGCACGATCGCACGGACCGAATAGACCTCGCGGTTCCCGACGTCGACCACGTCGTGGCCAGGCGTCCACGAATCGCCCCGGCGGGGCAGTGCCAGGAACGCCACTCGGAACCCCGGATCGGGGCACAGGCTCCACCCGGGATTGGGTTCGGGGCTCCGGCTCGGCGGTGGGGAGGAGAGAGGACAATCGGTGTAGGCCAGGCCGTCCATCTCGGCGATTGCCAATCGCGTGAGCACGGTCCGCCTGGAATAGCCATCGGCCCTGGCGAACAGGGCGAACGGTGCGAGCGCGGCCTGCTGCGCGCCCTCAGCGGGGAGGCTCAACCGACGCAGCGTGATCAGGGCGGGATCGGGCGCCAGCGGACGCGGGTCGACCCGGAGCACGGGGGCGCGCTCCTCGTCGCGCAGGGCGATGACGGTGGCCTCGAACAGCGCCTGGCGGTCGGGAAGGGAGATGGTGTCAACCGCCGTACCGCTCGTATCCGATCGCGTTGGCATTCTGCTGTACAGCGCCGCACGGAAGTTCGACTCCCGCTCCAACTGCCAGCCATCGGCGGTTCGGCGGAGGTGGATCTGGACGTCAATCGATTCGGGGATGTCGAGCTCAAAGGCGTAGGTGTAGACGGTCGCGGAATCTCCCGTCACCTCCACCTGCCCCAGCCGCAGGACCACCTCGACGCACTCCGGATCGGTCTGCGGGGTGCAGCCGCGAGCTCGGTGGGAGAGGGACAGCCGGGCCCCGAGAATCGAGAGGATGCCTGGGATGGCACTGTCGGGCCAGGCGGGAGCTCCCTCCCTCGGCCGCTCGAAGATCGTACGCAGTGGATCAAAACCGAGGCCCCTTCCGGGATACCGGTCCCGCAGGTACTCGAGCGCTGCGACCTCCACGGGGGAGGGCCCCACGGTCTGGGCGGCGGCGGGCGGGCCGAGCGTGGCGCAGAAGACTGCGAGCCATGCCGCTCGCCACCGAAGGTTCGTGAACCCCACCCTCACCCCACCGGCACAAACGACTCGTGCAAATGCGACATCCGCCACCCCTCGGCGTGCCGCTGCCGGATCGTCGTCATGATGTCGGGCACGGCCTGCGCATCGGCCTCGGTGAACTCGGCGGGCGCCGCCGAGGCGCAGGCGGTGAGGGCCGCGAGGGCGCGGAGTGGCCAGGGGTGGGGCAGGGCGGTGGTCCGGGTCGGCATTGGGGCTCCGGATCGCGAGGTGTCGTTGAGGGGAGCGGGCGTGTAGGAGCGCCTCTCGAGGATACGGCTGAATAAGGGAGTTGCGAGAGCTGTCGAGGGCTCCTATCCCAGAACCCAACCGCCCTACCTGACCCGGGAGTCGGGCGGAGCGGGGGCCGACTAACGGCTTGTGGTTTTGCGGCGGGGCCATCGACCACCCTCGCCGTGTTGGGAAGGTACGGCCTGGGCACGAAGCCGGTGAGCCCCGTCTCCAGCAAACGTGCGCTAGACCGACATTCCCTGCCAGGTAGCCGCCGCAGGTACCGGAGAGTGGCGCAGCCTATGCGGACCGTGTTGCGTCCGTGAATATCGGAATGGCACCTATTGCACCGACTACGACGGTCGCACGTGCGTCACCGCCTGCGAATGACTTGGTTGAGGCGAAAAAATACTGGAGCCAAGATGGCAAATGCTGCCACCCCAGCCGATAGAGTTGGAATGGCTACTAGTGCGGCCGGGACACGCTCCATATCAAACAGGTCGCCAACAATGTTGAGAAAGGGCAAACCCAAGAATGTCAAACCCAGTACTGACGACGCCAGGGAGACTAGTACCAACATGATGCCGGCCGCCCCAGACCCAAAGACATTGCTGAGTACAGAACGTCGCCACTGCCGCAAGAGGACCGGCTCGCTCACGTCCTCTTGGTCAAGGGAGTCTGCAAGCCTTTCGGCATAGGCTAGGTACTCAAACGACACTTTGCAGTGCGGGCAGCTTGGAGAGGCTGCAAACACATCCTTCCCACAGGCTGGGCAGCCAACAACTCTCTCCACCGGTCCTCCTTGGAGCGGTCTAACGGGCTGCGGATGACCTGCCGGCGCGGCCCGAGTCACTCAGCTCCTGCACAACAACTCGCCGGCCGCGAGCGGGCAGGTCCATCCGCTTGTTAGACGGCACCGCGCTACCCGAGACGATCGATCAGAGCTGCAACGACGCCATCCACGGCCGCGGCTAGTCTGTTGAGGAGGTCCGTGATTGGCGCGCCCTCAGCAACGCCACTCTCATTGATCACCACTGTAAACCTAAACGTCAACTTGGGGTTGATCGGTTCCTCTGGGGCGCCGATGTAGAGGCCAAAGCCTGGTTGAAGCGGGTAACCTGTATCAGCCGGCATTATGTAACTGTCCATTTGCTCAAACAATGCAGCCACCTCGGCTCCCATCAACCCTCGGACCTGATGAGCCGTTACCTGGCCCAGGTGGATACCTGCGGCTTGGCCACCCACGGCAAGCAGCAGGCGATGTTTCTCAATGTTGTTTAGGTGGTAGAGCTGCCACAGCGCGTCATTGCCCCCCCGGTACGGCCTTAGCGCATCGATCGCTGCGATTGTATCAGGAGAGGCACCACTTAGCTTGCCAGCCTTCTTCTTGTCGTAGCTAGCCTGGTCATCTGCGATCGGAAAGTAGATCCACTTGGGATTCGGTGGGCTACCCCCGGAATCCTTCGCAACAAGCTGGTACGCAAGATGGTCCAAACATCCCATCAAGTTCTGGATGGCATCTCCTGCGATCAGCCGGATGTCATCTGGTACGGGGCGGACGCTGGCAACGAAGTAATGGGGACGCTTTGTCTCGGGATCTACCTTCGCGGTTACTTGAAATGGCGTCGCTGCCAAATACTCCGCGAGCGCCTTCTCAAGGGCGAGCAGGTGCTCGCCGGCTCTGGCACGCTTTAGGGTCACATGAAGGCGCATGTTCCACTCACAGCCAAGACTAGCCGTCTGACGACATGCAAATCAGCTGCACGGTCCTGCTGAGGCTGCCGCCAACCAGCAAGCCATGCATCACCGGCAGCGGCCGAAGCGCATTGGTCCCCCGAACCGTACTTGTGGGTTAGACAGCACGGTTCAGAGCAACAAAGCGAGAATCAGGCCGCCGATAATGGTGGCCAATATTCCCGACACTAGAGGATTCTCAGTGATCAGTTGCCGCACGCCCGAACCCCGAGTTGGGGAGGTAGGGTCGCGAGCCATGGCGACCGGCTGAGGCACCGGATGTTGGGGCGCGTCATGAGCTGCCATTCGGAGGCACAGAACGATTGATGCCTCAGCCGGCTTGTCAACGGAGCCGGTGTACAGCCACCCAGCGCCCGTGCCATCAGCATTTAGCTGTTGGGCGACATGACCGTGGCGAAAGAGCCCCGTCATCTTTACTAGCCCACGGTACCATCTGATCGTAGGATCGGCTTCCGCGGTAATGTCCGGCGGGAAGTCGGCAATGGCAGTGTCCGCAAGCCGCACTCCAGCCAGACGCGCAAGCGCCTCAAAGCGTACTCGCATCGCAAAGTCAGCGCCCCCAGCAAGACGCCAGTGCTCGCCAGCAGCCCCCCACTGATAATCAAGTCGGGAGTACTGAAGCGCGGGCACCAGTTCTTGAAAGCGACGTTCAAGCTCAACCCAGGATTCCATTTGCCTCGTGCCGTCTAACGGATTGCGCATGACCTGCGAGCGGGCCGCAGCGTAGGCTCATGCCGAGCCGATTGTCCTGCCGCCCGATCGGCAGGTCCATGCGCTTGTTAGGCGTCGTCGTGCGCCGATATCTGATACAGCTGACTCCCGGGAGTCCCCATCGCTCTCCGGTGACTCCCCACGCTCTGATAATCCGGGGGCATACTTACTCGTATGACGCACGGGGGAGGCGTTACCCCCGACGTCCACCAGTACCCCGTCGAATGTATCCGGCGATCTCAGACACAATGCGGCGACCGATTGCCGCAACAAAAGGTCGATCACCCACAAGCTGGGCGAGCCGGGGGGACACCCTATAGTAGACGCCAATAAAGCTCCGGCCTAAGAAGGACTCCGACAGCACTTCGTCGCGCCATCCGCGCAAGAAGACGACGTCCGGATGATCTGCATCGCCATAGCATGCCGTCGCTACAAAACACGGCTTCTCGCTCGTCGCCGGAACCGATTGACCTGAACCCGACCTCACCTTCGACGCGCGTGCGTCAGGCCGCGTCGCGGTTCGCCTTGGTCGGCTCGCGACGCGAGCGGGGGTCGTGTCATCCCGCACGACGACGCTGGCGACACTCAGCATTCGCGTCTGGCCTGAAACGATCGCCGTCGCCATTGTCATGAATTCACGAACTGCCGACTCGTTCGGACCATCGATCGTCCACGTACCGCCGGACTCTCGCGCCTGGCAGCCGGTCGACTCCTTCAAGCGATTGATTGTAGCCCCACCACGGCCGATCAGAAGACCATTCTTTGTTGGCGATATGCTCAGCTCCCCTCGCGCACTCTCGGCAAGCCGCCGAATCTCGGCAAACACGCGCTTGACCGCATCAGGCGACTCCCCAATCACTCCGACCGTAGTGCCGTCCACCCACACCCACTCAATCCCATCCGTCTCTTCCCAACGCCGGCGATTCGCATGCTCCTTGCCGAGAACACGGCCGGCAGTCCCGGAGGGAATCGTCCCCCAAACTCTCGGCATCTCCTCCCACGTTCCGATGCGGCTGGCTCCGCTGTCTGCCTTAGCTTGATCCTGACTCGATACAACTAGTTGGTTCGGACCGTCGCCCTGCCGAACGCTAACGTCGAGGATTGGCTGGACGTCCCGCAGCCTCACGGCGAGCAAGGACATCAACGCCGGGCTGCACGATACCGTGACTCGGACAGTCAGCGGTCTGACCTCAGTTACAATCCGTGCCAAGCTCCCGACGTACGCGGCCCACAGCCCGTCCCGCTGCGCGGGCGAGTACAGCGGCGCTGACAGCGCTTTGACCGCGTCGAGAGGTACGTCCATCCCAATCAGGCGAATGGTGTCCCCGTTTAGCTCGACCGCTTCTGGATACCGTCTGGCAACTTCTTGGATCGTGGCTTGGGGCCTTCCTCCGACTCTAACGCGACCTCGCCGCTGCTCGTCGGCCCCCAGGGCCACAAGTAAGCCTTGCCCAACCTTCGACGCCGGGATTCGTGCGTCGCGCATGTCTTGCCAGCGGACCTCAAATCTGTGCACAATTCCCTCAGTATCGCTGGACCCAAGCGCTACCGTTACCCGACCCCACTCGTTCTGGGTAGCGATCACCATCGCCGGGAAGAACGTTCTTGTTTCGCCGTCGACCGTCAGGGTCTCCACCGAATTGCAGGCTCGTCGCATCAGCTCCGGCAGCACGGTTGCTGTCATCCCCTGCGACCCATCGGGGATGACCGTAGCAGTCAGTTCAGTCCCGGGCTTGATTCCGAGTAGACAGTCGCGATCATAGTAGTTCAGCCCGGTCCCCTTAACGTAGAAGTGGCCGCGCCCGTCTGCTCGCATCAACTGCACCAACAGCTGCTCCTGATCGCGACCGTTACCGACCACAACAACCGAGATCGTGTCGCCCGGCTCCAGATCGGGATGCTGGGCGGGATCATGGGCGGTGCCCTCGCCTAACGGTTGGATAACCAGTGTTACTCCTGCTCTCGCCGGTCGGTACCCAACGACCGTTCCTTGCATTGTTTGAGCGAGTGGCATCGTCGTGGACAAGGCGACCGCACTCAGCTCACCGACCTCGGGCTGGGGCGACCATTTCGAACCGCCAATTGAGGTCGCTCCCCCCACCTGCCTATCGTCGTTCGCCTCGTCTCTTCGCGGATCCAGCACTCGCGCTTCCAATTCCTCTTCTGGCACGGACGCATCCGTATCCCGTCCGACTGGGTCCCACTCACGTACCCCTCCCGACTCATCGTCTGATTCAGCATCCTCGTCGTCTTCAGAGCCTTTCAGCCGAGGACGCGGAAAGGGCTGGCCAACGACACAGATGTCTCGAACGGGCCAGGCACCCGCGCGCTCCGGATCGAGAGTGAGGTCCACGGCGCAGCCCACCGGATACGCTGCCTGGGCGGCTTGGATCCGCGGGTCCTCCAAACCTGCCCGCCATCGGTTCTCAGCTGCGCGAATCAACAAGTCAAGACCGGCTTCATCTGACTTCGCGACGTCCGATGCCCAAGTCGCTGTCCTGACAACATGGGAGATGAGTGCTCTTCCATCACCCACGCGGAAGCGGTGGAATGCTAAGATCGTGTCGCCCACCTCCATTAACTGTCCCCTGCTCAGTTGCACAACCTCGGGCTTGTCAGCGGTGGCAGTCCCGGCTTCAAATCCGTCGTCCCCTTTCCGCACATAACGAGCGCTAACCATGCTGTGGGTGAGGATGCCTCGCACTCGATGCGCTAAGGTCGGATCAACCTGCCGGTAGGCCTCCCCTTTCATGGCCGCGGAAAGACTCTCGACCGTTTCCATCGCGGCTCCCCACGTCGCCTCGAGCGCCGGCTCATTGATCCACCACTGCGCACACCAATCGCCGCGGTTCTCAGCGGCCTGCCAGAGCGATACCACCCTCAGAAGCAGATCGAGATCGTCCGCACATCCAACAGCCAAGCCGGTGTGCCGTTGAAGGGCTCCTACTCGCCATGCTGCGGGCCAGCCCGAGTTCACCTGTAGGAGGCAGTCATCTCTTCGGCCGAACAGAACTCCTCCACCCAGCACGTGAAGGGCTAGCGCCACTTCGTGAACGCAGGCCAACTGCTCGGCCAGCATGAGTGCCAGTGCCTCAGAACCTGTTCCCGGAAACCGCTCGAGATCCCGCCCGTACTCGGTGAGATGTCCATCAGGGTCTGTCGCCCCCGTTGCCCGAAGGGCTCCACGGGCGCGATTGCTCTCGCGCTCAAACGTCTCACGTACGCGTAGGCCGGCCGTATCGGGAACGATGGACTCGTGACGAAAACTGACTGGTAGCACCGCTGCATCTTGCTCAACACCCGCTGCCATCAACTTCATCCAGAACGTCTCCAGATTCGTCTGAGCAGACCCGGGGGGCGTGTTGCCACCCATCTCGAAGAATTGATCAACGGTATAGAGCGGAAACACCCATCCCGGTGCATCTCGCCCGACTCTCCCCCAGCGCTGCCGGACGCCAGATCGACTGTGAGGACGGGTGGGATACGACCCGCTGGCGAGCTCTGGGTCCCACTCTGGCTGGCATATCAGCCCTGAGTCGACGACGAATCGGACCCCCTTCACCGTCAGCGAGGTCTCGGCAAGATTCGAGGATACGACGATTTTGCGCTTTTCTCCGCGCGACCGTGCCGCGGTGGCCTTTTCGCTGATCCCACGATCGGTCGTTGCCAGCAGAGGATAGACGTCGAACGCTTTCTTGAGTCCTTGCGACCTAAGTTTCTCCTCGATGCGCTCGATCGACCGTTCGATCGCGGCCGTCGTTGGAAGAAAGCCGAGGATATCCCCCCAGTCCGTACCTGCGGCGATCGCGACCACCTGCTCCGCGAGCGCCGCTGGCATTTCGTCTTTCCAACTCTCCATCGGCAACCGCTGCCCGGTCCGCAGTTGGGCAACGGCTCGCGTCGTGGCCCGCAGATCCTCCTTGGCAAAACCCTCCGTCTCCGGCCCCTCAGAGTTCCACCCCTCGAACGCGATCTTTCCCCCCGAACCATCCTCGATCGTGACGCCATTCTCGATCAGGTGTTCGCCTACCTCCAAATCGACAAACAGGGGCACGCCGTAGCCAAAACTCTTGGTCGCCGGCACAGCCATGTGAAACACGCGATCGGCGCCACCGAAGTACTCGACGAAGAAGCTCCTGTCCAGCGTGGCCGAGGTGATGATGACGCGGAGTTGTGGGTACTGCGTCAACTTCTCACGGAGTTGAGTGAGGATGATGTCGATGTTCTCGCTTCGCTCGTGAGCTTCATCGATGATCACCGCGCCCAGCCGGGCCACACGGCCATCACGCACCCAATTGATCATGGTGCCGTCAGTCACGTAGATCAGCTGGCATGCTCCATCCCAATTCTGCTCACCACTGACTTGATACCCAACCCCGAACCCCGGCCCGATGTGGTCGCCGCACTTGCGGCTGTCGTGCCCTAGGCACAGCTCCTCCCCAACGAACCGGGCTACACCCTTAGCCGCGGCCCGCCGCGGTTCGGTCACGACGATCGGTCCGTGACGAGTTAAGTCTAGTGCTGCCCCATTGGGAGGACGCATGAGGCGAAATGGCATAAACGTGGACTTTCCGGTTCCCGTGCCCGCCTCGACTACGGCCACCTGCTTGTCCCGAAGACCCTCGAGTAACATCAGGATGTCTGCGTCACTCATGCCGAACTCAAAGCGGTCCAGGTCAACGTCAACGACTCTTTCCTTGTGCAACACCGGCAGGGGGCCAACCACGGCTCCGAGGGGACCCGCGGGCTGATGCGGATTCGCTACCTCTCCGATGACAGCTACACTCACATACGGAACGGCGATCGCTTGGATTGCTTGACGATGCGCCTTGCGGTGCCGTTCGCATCTGTCCGAGCGCGTTGAACCACGCTCGACGAGTCGCTCCGCCCAGCTCCCCGCGTACGCGAAGTTGGAGTCTGGCGCCTCCGCCGTCCTCCGCGCCTGTCCTGGGACAGGCGATCCCGTAGCCCCTCGACGTTCTGCCTCGCAGTCTTTGCAACTGGCCAGCCAGATCCCCGAGCTCGCGATACCCCGTCGTGGCCCCTCGGTCACGTTGACCTCCATATGGTGCCACGAGCAAACTCCCTGTCGCCCTGAAAGTACTGTGGCACCACGGCGAGCGCCCGCGGCTTCTCCATTATTCGGTGGATCACAGCGCGGTAGAAGCCGACAACAGCCGGCTCAAGCCCCGTTTGGAACATGTGCAGTTCCGTCGGTCCATCCCCCAAGTGTCGTAGTTGGCGAAGAGAGGTTTCGAAAACCATTGCGTCCGTGAGACCGGCTGGCCTCGGTCTGCTCACCTTCGAGTTCCGAAGCCACGCGCCATCTACCTCCGCATCCATGTCAACATGTCGGATCGACATCAGGGCGAACTTGAGCACACGCCATCCCTCCGGCACCGTATCCGACATGCGAATAGAGCGCATCGGGAAGGGTGGGCCCTCCGAACCGTCCCGGTAGACGACACGAAGCACCACCGTCTTGTCCGACTCCGTCTTGGCCACGTGACGCCTCAAGGTTTCCGTCAGAACGGTGTTGGACACATCGCTTGGCCGAAGGGCACTTCTTGGGTCCGTGGGGTTCTCGAGTGCCCGAGATAGCAGGAACTCGAATCGTTCCAGCGTAGCCGCGCGCCCATCCGGTGCACTTGCCTTCCACCGCTCTGCGGGCAGTTGTGGCCCCACGCCCGGCACCCCGTCCAGAGTCTTATCACCACGACAATGTGGGAGGCGTAGCGCCACCACCGCATGGCCGTCCGAAATCCAACTCAGAACCTTCTCGGGGACACCGGTACCGCCGAGGTTTCCCTCGGATCGGAGCAACAACGACGTAGGTCGTGGCTCATCCTCTAGCTGGCCGGGCCGGGCCACACTCGGCGCTCCAGCGAACATCGACATGACCGCTAGTTGGTCAACGACAGCCTGGATCGCTCGGAGTCTGGTCACCTCGGTTCGATCGCCCGCCGGGAGTTTCGCCGACCGCTGAAGGGCTGACGCCGCGCGCTGCGACAACCCGAGGACGCGGTCCTTGAACTCATCTGGCAACCGAACGAAGACGGTCTGCTCGACGCTCACAGGCGTCCCACACGAAGGCTTGTGAGCCGCCGCTCAATGTCCGCGTCGAGGTCAACAAGGCGATCGGGGCATGTCATAACAGGGGTTCCAGCGGGTAGCAACTCCGCCATGTCTGCTGGCACCAACAGCGCAACCGCGATCCCCGGGTACTGCTCTTCGAGTTCACGCACTAGCCCAACATCCGCTGGGATTGGAAGGCCCCGCGGCACGCAAATAATGGCGTCCGCGTGATCTCCATCCCGTGAACGAAAGCCCCACGGCACCGACTCAGCCCCCTCGATCATCACCGCCGCGGCGGAGTCCAAGACACTCCACGATATCCTTTGCTGGCCGTCCTCGAATACACGAACCGCTGTGCTAGATGCCCCCGCTGCATCCTGACCGTCTAGGAATCGTTGCAGCATGCCAACCATTAGTGCTGCGCGACACACCTCGATTTCCGCTGAGCCGGACCCGGAGGTAACAGCCGTCGCCCCGCCGCGCAGAATCGAGCCTGCACGGCCAGTAACGGCCACGATGTAGTCGAGTTCGATGGCCGTAAACACACCGGCCATCAGAGTAAAACAGAGTCGCTCGGGCGACAGGATCCCCCGATCGAACAGCTCCTCGCACCGCATGCGAAGCTCCTCGGGCATAGGCGTGACAGCCATGAACAGGTCCCTAGCCTCCGCCGGGCTGATGCAGGCTGGGTCCTCTTGGCCGACCGGAACACCAGCAGTCCGGCCAAACCGAGCGATAGCCGGCGGCACTGTTTCTTCCCGGCGGCGATCTCCGAACCGAATCTCCATCGTCCCACCATTCTGGAATGCATCGCACAGCATCATTCCCAGCATCGCTCTATCGCCTTCATGAGCGCCAACATGCGGCGCCTCACAGGTCAAGTACACTACCACCCGAAGGCCATCGAAGACGCTGTCATGCCGAAGAGCCGCCAACCCAATGATGACGTTCTGGCAGGCCAGCTGGATGGGGCGCAGGACGCTGCCTCGCGGTCTGGCACCCTTGTTGACATACTCTTGCTGGTAGCGCTCCGCCACCTTCTTGAGCTCCGCCAAACCGGACGGTCGCGCGCGCATCTCCTGAGCCAAGCCATCCACGTACGCCCGCAGGTCGGTATCGAGCAAAGCACCCTGATGGTTCGGCGGAACCGCCCCTAGATGCCAGCGCCGTACCTCCCACACTCCGGCATCCGCGTCGCCGTCCGTCTCGCATGCGACGCACGCGAGT
This sequence comes from Gemmatimonadales bacterium, assembly GCA_048499805.1. Taxonomy (GTDB): domain Bacteria; phylum Gemmatimonadota; class Gemmatimonadetes; order Gemmatimonadales; family GWC2-71-9; genus JAWXBA01. The sequence goes on from JASNZF010000002.1 coordinate 623,476, forward strand.
GAGAGATCGTCGACGGGCAGCAGAGGCAGGTAGTTCGGCGGGAACGGATGGAATGAGTTAGCAAGCAGACCTGTCGCCCAAGAAAGGGAGTTGGCCACGCCCTCAGCGCCACCGGGCCAGTAAATGTACTTCTCCAGGTCTTTCGCCGCCCTCGAGTCGTAGATCTCTGTCAGAACACGAGGCGCAACCAACCCTCGCTCCCCGAGGTACGCCAAGAGAGCGTCGTTGCGTAGTCTCTGATACTCGGTCGCAGCCATAGCGAATCAGTACTCCGCGCACCCTACAGGAGCGCCGGTGGCAGCGACGTCACGTGCTCGTGCAAACCGATCATCGGCCGCCCAAAGGCTTCGTTCGCCTCCGCCACGACATCACGGAAAGAGTTGCCGAACGTTGCATTCGTCACGAAATGGTACTCGTGCATGTCTCCGTGATTGATCGCCCGGACGATGCCCTCCACTTGCGTGCGCAGATCATCGCTCGCGTACCTCGGCCCTCCATCCTTGCTGTGTTTGAAGTCCACGCCAATCTCTCGATACGACAACAGTTCCTTGCGTCCGATGCGCAGGTCAGATTCGACTGTGCGACGGGATGGTAGATCGATGATCCCAAGTCGATTGGCCTCTCGGTTGATGATCGACTTCGCACCGAATGACAGTTTGTCCGTCGCCGCATCGATGAACAGCGTCGGCCCGCCGTTAACCGATTGCGACGCTTGCCGTGAAATCGCGGCTGTTCCCATGAGCTCGTAGGCGCTACCGATGGCCGCGTTCGAGTTGCTGCCAAGTTTGGCCCGCGAGGCCAAGCCGGTGCCCTGGCCACGAAGCGTCATAGCCTTAACGATCCCGGCGGCATTTGGGCAAACCCGAAGAACCTCTGCAACGTCATGAGGAAGCTGCGCGCGGTACTTATCGGGGATGCGCGTGTTCCCTTCCACCAGCCGAAAGATGACGTCGCGGTATTCCTTCGAACGCCAGTGGTTCTTGTCACTCAGGGCCCGAATCACAGTAGGAGCGTTGCGCTGTGCCGACTGCTCGTGGAAGTGCTCTTTGACGAACTTGGTGCCGGTCGGCGTCTGGTGAGCCGCTCGCGGCTCGGCAGCAGAATAGACGTTGTCCTTCATCCGGACTTGCGCAAAGCCCTTGATGTGCTCGAGCGTTGCCTCCAAACGCTTCAGCGTCGATGAATCGAGGGTTCGACTATTCCTCGCCTGTTCGACAACACGCGTCGCCCAGTGAATGGCGTCATCCACCGACTTCCCGGGCGGACTGTTCTCCACGATGCGCTCTGCCTCACGCAGAACGGCCAAGTGGCCGTCCGGGTGACGCAGCGGCGACGCTGGTGTTATGCGCCCTGGGTTGGGAGGTTTTCCGCAGGCCATAGGGGTAGACGGTCAACTCATCGGGGGGACGCCGAGGGGGTGCCTGACCATCTCTCAATGCTCTCGCGGAAGATTTGGACGCAGCGCATAAGTTGTGTCTTAGCCTCGCCTGAAGGATACTCGGGTTAGTGACTGGCGGTTACGACGCCTAACGACCTGCGGTTCTGCGGCGGGGCCAGATACCCCCACCGCTTTGCTGGGAAGCTACGGCCCGAAAGCCGACCTCGTCAGCCCCGCCCGCAGCAAGCGCCTGTTAGACCGTTGAGTTGCGATTTTGCTCCACATCACTTGGCACCCTACCGTGAGACCCGGCTCAGAGATCGCAGGCGTCTCCTCAGGAGAGTGAGCGGCATACACAATCCACTGTACCGGTGATGGGGCGCCGCCTGAGCCATTGTGGGCAGGTAACGAGTGAGTACACCTAAACGCGTAGGAGACCGGATTGAATGCTGAGTGTGACAGCCAGGAAGATCCACGCCCCAAACCGGAGCGCCCGGCTCAGCGGCGGGTGATCGTCGCCTAACAACGACGCCCCAGAAAGGAGGGCCATTACCAATGGCAACAGCACGGATGGTGCGACCCTCGCCACTGGCAACTCCGAGCTGACGCCAAGATAGAGTGACCACGTAAGCAGCAGGATGCTCGCGACAAGCAGCCCTCGCTCGACTCTTGAGTGGGACCGGCGGACGTGCTCTGGCAGGGGGTGCTGCATTCTTCACCGGACCTTTCGCGGTCTAACGGCTCACAAATCAGCGGCGAGGGCCCGCCGCGGGTTCTGTCTCAGGAGGGCGAGTGCCGATGCCCTCGGCCGCTGCATTTGTTTGTTAGACGCCAACGATCTCGTTGAGCCCCTCGACGACCTGGGCCAACTCCTCCGGCGTAACCTTCGCCAGCCGCTTTCCGATCCGCTCGACCGACAACGTGCGAATCTGACTGATCTTGACCCAAGAGCGCTTCGGGAGGCGGGGGGAGTTCAACTCCAGCGTCAACGGAAAACCCGCCCGCTGTGGCTGGCTCGTCAGGGCAACGGCGATCACCGTCCCCGAACGGGCATTAAACACATCGTGGCTCAAGGCTCAGCACGGGACGCAGTCCGCCTGCTCGCGTCCTTTTCGGAGTGGGGTCGAGATCTGCCCATCGGACCTCACCCCTCGGTATGCCGGGCTTACCATGCCGCCCATCCGCACCCAAACCCTCGTCAGCCAGCGCCTGTTCGGCGGCAAGGATCCAGCTTGGCGCACTCCGCGGCAAGTCGGCGGCGCTCCAGGCGGTCGAGCTTTTCCGTCACGGCGACTTCAATCGCCTGACTCCGGTTGGGAAAGTGCCCCCCATCGACCAGGCGGTCGAGGCGATCCAGGACGGGGGCGTCCAGGGTGACTGCAACTTTGGCTTTGGCCATAAGAACCTCCAGTATGACGATATATCATACCGATTGGTTCCGCAAGAGCGGCCTTGGGCGTCTAACTAGTGTATAAGCTGCAAGCCCCTCGCAGCCTAATCCGGAACTATGGCGAGCCTATCCCCCCCGCCAGAACCCGACTGCCCAGTCCACGCCACATAATCCGGCAACACTGCAGACCGCTCCAGCTTACCACCCACCCACCCCCCGCGCCATCCCCCTACAAAAATTGGAGTCCGAACCCCCTAACCACCCCTCCCACTGTCGCTTACCCCAGCCGAGCCCAACGTCCCGCCACGCCCAGACGTACCTGTTCCAGTGACTCGCCTCCACCGTCTCCGCGCACCCCCAAGTTCGCATCCCCATGTGACTTCCTTAGATTCCCTGTGCTGCATCCCTCGCACCCCTGATCGCCACCCTCGTCCACGCTGGAGATCTGTCCATATGGTCCGACGCTTCACCACTCTCCTCCACCGGCAACGTCTGACCGTGCTCGTGGCCGGCGCCACCCTGGTGGCGCTCCCGGCCCCGTCCCACGCCCAGGCCCCGGCCCCCAGCGCCGGCTACCGGAACCACGCCGCGCTGACCAGCGCCATTGACTCGCTCCGCCGCGCCTTCCCGCGCCTGGTGGAGGTCTCCACCATCGCCACCTCCCCCGGCGGCCGCGCGGTGCACGCCATCCGGCTCGGCAGTGGCGCCAACGTCGATGCCCGGCCCGCGCTGCTGATCCTCGCCAATGCCTACGGCCCCCACGTGGTCGGCTCCGAGATCGCCATCGGTACCCTGCAGCGGCTGGCTCGCGGATACGGCTCCGACCAGGCGGTGACCGCCCTGTTGGACAAGAGTACGATCTACGTGATCCCCCGGATCAATCCCGACGCCGCCGAGGCGTTCTTCCGCCGCCCCTCGGGCGAACGGACCCTCTCCGACGGCACCCGCGACATGGACAACGACGGCGCCATGAACGAGGACGGCCCCGACGATGTCAACGGCGACGGGATGATCACCATGATGCGGATCCTGGACCCCGCCGGCGACTGGCGCCCCGACCCGACCGATCCGTTCCTGATGCGCCGGGCCGACGCCGTGAAGGGCGAGACCGGCGGCTGGCGCGTGATGGCCGAGGACCGCGACAACGACCAGGACCTCCAGTTCGGCGAGGACCCCGCCGGCGGCGTGGACCTGAACAAGAACTTCGCCCACGACTTCACTTTCTTCGGCGACGGCGGCGACCACCCGATGAGCGCCCCCGAGGTCCGCGGCGTGGCCGAGTTCGTCTCGGCCCACGGCAACATCGCCGCCGCCTACGTGCTGGGCCCCCAGGACAACCTGATGGACCCCTGGCGCAACCGGCCCCAGGCCGGTGGCCCCCCACAGGGCACCTCGGCGGGCGGACCGTTCACCAGCATCCTGCGGCAGGATGAGTCGTACTACGTCGAGATCTCCGATCGCTTCAAGAAGTCCACCGGCCTGACCCGCACCCCGCCCGCCGCAGCACTCGGCGGCGACGCGGCGACCTGGATGTACTACCATATGGGTCGCCTCTCCTTTGCCTCTCGTGGCTGGTGGGTTCCCGACGCTCCCAGGGATTCAGCCGCCGGTGGGCAGGGGGGCAGGGGGGCAGCGGGGCCGGGAACAACAGGGGGGCAGGGGGGCGGCGGGGCAGGAACTGCAGATCCTCTGGCCCAGGAGCGGAATGCGCTCAAGTGGCTCCAGGCCAATGACCCCTCGGCGATCGTCCCCTGGACGGCGATCCAGCATCCCGACTTCCCGGGGCAGACGGTCGAGGTCGGCGGGATCCGTCCCTACGCCACGATGAACCCGCCGCGCGCCCTGCTCGACAGCGTGGTGACCAAGCATGCCCGGTTCATCACCGAGCTGGCCGGTCTCCTCCCCTCGATCGCGCTGCGCGAGGTGAAGGTGACGGCGCTGGGGCAGGGGACCTACCGGATCACCGCCCAGATCGCCAATACCGGCTACCTGCCGACCCTCTCCGCCATCGGCGGGCGGGCCCGCTGGCCGCGGCAGATCCGGGTGGACCTCAAGACCGGCACCGGCCAGACGATCGTCGGCGGGCGCGGCATGCAGCAGGTCGGCGCCATCGCAGGCAGCGGCCGCTCCACCGAGCTCAGCTGGGTCGTGACCGGCAGCGCCGGATCGACGGTGACCCTCACCGCCGAGTCCCCGGTCGCCGGCAGCGCGTCCACCACCATCACCCTGCGTTGAGGACCCGGAAGATGACCCTGACTTCGACCCTCCGAGGCCTCGCCGTCGCGGCACTGTTCGCCGTGCCCGCACCCGCGCAGGCCCAGATGAACCCGCTCAGCAACCTCGCGGCCGTCGGCGCCCCGCGCGACCCGAAGGTCAAGATCACCTTTGACCGCTACTACGACCACGCCGCCGTCGGCGAGATCGGCCGGATGCTCCAGGCCGCCCACCCCGACCGCTGCAAGCTCTCCTCGATCGGCAAGAGCACCGAGGGGCGCGACCTGTGGATGATCACCGTCTCCAACTTCAAGGTCGGCGACGCCGACAAGAAGCCGGCGATGTACATCGACGGCAACATCCACTCGAACGAGATCCAGGGCACCGAGACGGCGCTCTACACCGCCTGGTACCTCTGCGAGATGGCGCCGCAGGTGGCATGGATCGACACCCTGCTGACCCAGCGGACGTTCTACATCGTCCCGACGATCAATCCGGACGCCCGGGACAACTTCCTCAAGCAGCCGAACACCGGCTCGTCGCCGCGCTCGGGCAACGCCCCCCGCGACAACGACGGCGACGGCCTGATCGACGAGGATAGCTTCGACGACCTGAACGGCGACGGCCACGTCACCCAGATGCGCCGCCGCAGCCGCCTGGGCAACATGGTGACCAGCCCGGTGGACCCCCGCCTGATGGTGCCCGCGCTCAAGGGGCAGCAGGGCGAGTGGGAGATCCTGGGCCAGGAAGGGTTCGACAACGACGGCGACGGCCGGGTCAACGAGGACGGCATCGCCGGCTCCTACGACCCGAACCGCAACTGGCCGTGGCGCTGGATGCCGCAGTACGTGCAGGGCGGCTCCGACATGTACCCCACGTCGCTGGTCGAGACCCAGAATGTGATCAATTTCGTCAAGAGCCGGCCGAACATCGCCGGCGCCCAGAGCTACCACAACAGCGGCGGCATGCTGCTCCGCGGTCCCGGGATGCAGCAGGACGAGTATCGCCCCCAGGACGTGCAAGTCTTTGACGCACTCGGCGCCGTCGGCGAGCGAATCCTCCCCGGCTACCGCTACATGGTGGTCTGGAAGGACCTCTACACCGTCTGGGGCGGCGAGCTGGACTGGTTCTACGGTGCCCGCGGGATCCTGACCTTCAGCAACGAGCTCTGGACCCCGTTCAAGTACTTCGAGACGGCGGAGCGGGACGACAACCCCAACGACCGGATCGAGTACGAGTTCGACCGGCTGCTCCTCTTCGGCGAGGCGTTCGTGCCGTGGACCAAGGTGCAGCACCCGCAGTTCGGCGAGGTCGAGGTCGGAGGCATGAAGAAGCAGTACGGCCGCGCCGTGCCGGGCTTCCTGCTGCCCGCCGAGAGCCACCGGAACATGGCGTTCACGGTGTTCCAGGCGAGCGAGATGCCGCTGGTGCAGATCGATTCGATCGCGGTGAAGAGCCTGGGCAACGGCCTCTCCGAGGTGACGGCGATCATCGGCAACCCGAAGCTGGCGCCGACCCACACCCAGCAGGACGTGGAGAACAACATCTCCCGGCCCAACTGGATCTCGCTCGAGGGCGGGGAAGTCACCGCCGGGTTCGTCATGAGCGGCGGCGGCGGCGGGTTCTTCGGGGGTGGCGATCCGGTCGGCGTCGAGCAGAAGGTGCGGCCGGCCCGGATCAACGTGGCGAACATCCCGGGGCAGGGGAGCGTCACGGTGCGGTGGATCGTCCGGGGCAACGGACCGTTCACGGTCATCGCCGATTCGCCGAAGGGCGGGATGGCGCGGGCCACGACGGGGCGGTAAACCCCGCCTCGTCGGGACCGGGTGCAGGGGCCGGGCATGCCCGGCCCCTGCACATCCACCGGGCGTTTGCCCGGACATGGTTCGATCGCGTTGACCGGTTGGGGCCGATTCCAATCGGCCCGATGGATCCGATGCAACCATGGCCCCCGTGATGCGGGGGCCGTTGGTTTGTGGGGAACGGATTGGCGCACGCCCGGTCAGGGCCGGGCACGCCCGGCCCCTGCTGCGGGCACCCCAAACCCGGATTCATGCCCCATGGCCCCCGCGATGCGGGGGCCGTTGGTTTTTGGCGGGACGGATTGGTGCCGGGGCCGGGCACGCCCGGTCAGGGCCGGGCACGCCCGGCCCCTACTACGGGATTCTGGGGTCGGGATCGCACCGCCGGGACAAGGACTCCGGGCCGATTGGAATCGGCCCCTGCCATCGCACTGGCGCCGGGTTGTCCACCCCGGGGGGTTGACCCGGAGCCCCGCCCCGGTTTTCTACTGTACCAACGGAACCCCGGTCCCCCGGGGTTCAATCGTCAGGGGGGGCGCCATCCGGACCCCTCCGATCAGTCATCCAGCGGTCGGAGTGTCATGGCAAGCCTGGTCATCGTCGAATCGCCCACCAAGGCGCGCACCATCAGGGGTTTCCTCCCCAAGGGATACACGGTGGAGGCCTCCATGGGGCACGTCCGCGACCTCCCCGACCGGGCCTCCGAGATCCCGGCCAAGTACAAGGGGGAGGAGTGGGCCCGCCTGGGCGTGAACGTCGATGCCAACTTCGAGCCGCTCTACATTGTCCCCGCCGACAAGAAAAAGGTCGTCAAGGCCCTCAAGGACAAGCTGAAGGACGTCGACGAGCTGATCCTCGCGACCGACGAAGACCGCGAGGGCGAGAGCATCTCCTGGCACCTGCTGGAGCTCCTCAATCCCAAGGTCCCCGTCAAGCGGATGGTCTTCCACGAGATCACCAAGGAGGCGATCCGCGAGGCGCTGGAGCACACCCGCGACGTGGATGACTCCCTGGTCCGCGCCCAGGAGACCCGCCGGATCCTCGACCGCCTGGTGGGCTACACCCTCTCGCCGCTGCTCTGGAAGAAGATCGCCTTCGGCCTCTCGGCCGGCCGGGTGCAGTCGGTGGCGGTGCGCCTCCTGGTGCTCCGCGAGCGCGAGCGCCGGGCCTTCCGCGCCGGCACCTACTGGGACCTGACCGCCTCGCTCCGGCACCTGGGGCAGGGGTTCGAGGCCCAGCTCCAGACCCTCAAGGGCGCCCGGATCGCCACCGGCAAGGACTTCGACGAGGCCACCGGCCAGCTCAAGAAGGGGAGCAAGGTCGTCCTGCTCAACCAGGAGGACGCCGAGGCGCTGCGCGGCCAGGTGGCCGATGGGACCTGGACCGTCACCGCCAACGAGGAGAAGCCCTCGATCCGGCGGCCCGCCCCCCCGTTCACCACCAGTACCCTGCAGCAGGAATCCAACCGGAAGCTCCGGCTCAGCGCCCGCGACACGATGCGGGTCGCCCAGAGTCTCTACGAGCAGGGCTATATCACCTACATGCGGACCGACTCGGTGGCCCTCTCCGGCCAGGCCATCAGCGCCGCCCGGGCCTGCGTCGAGGACCTCTACGGCTCGGCCTTCCTGCCCAAGGAGCCGCGCCGCTACTCCAACAAGAGCGCCTCCGCCCAGGAGGCCCACGAGGCGATCCGTCCCGCCGGCTCCACCTTCCGGACCCCGGCCGACACCGGGCTCACCGGCCGCGACGCCGCCCTCTACGACCTGATCTGGAAGCGCACCGTCGCCTGCCAGATGGCCGACGCCCGGCAGACCGCGATCGTGGTGGACATCTCCGTCGGCGACGCGGTCTTCCGGGCCACCGGCAAGCGGATCGACTTCGCCGGCTTCCTGCGCGCCTACGTCGAGGGATCGGACGATCCCGAGGCCGACCTGGCCGAGAAGGAAGTGATCCTCCCGCTCCTCAAGGTCGGCGACACCCCGACCTGCGAGAAGCTCGAGGCCGTCAGCCACGTGACCCAGCCGCCGGCCCGCTTCACCGAGGCGTCGCTGGTCAAGGAGCTGGAGGAGGACGGCGTCGGCCGGCCCAGCACCTATGCCAGCATCATCGGCACGATCATCGAGCGGGGCTACGCCCAGAAGCAGGGGCAGGCGCTGGTGCCGAGCTACACCGCCTTTGCCACAACCGGTCTGCTCGAGACCCACTTCCCGCACCTGGTGGACACCAAGTTCACCTCGAAGATGGAACACACCCTCGACGAGATCGCCGAGGGCGAGGTCGAGTGGCTGCCCTACCTCAAGACCTTCTACACCGGCAAGGACGGGCTCCGGCAGCAGGTGGCGGAGCACGAGAAGCAGATCGATCCCGCCCAGGCGCGGACGATCGACCTCGACGGGCTGCCCGACGCCAAGATCCGGATCGGCCGCTTCGGGCCCTACGCCGAGGTGATGCGCGACGGCGAGGTGGTCCGGGCGTCGATTCCCCTGGACGTGGCGCCGGCCGACCTGGCGATGTCCGACCTCGAGAAGGCGGTCAAGCAGAAGCTCGAGGGCCCCGACCAGCTCGGCGTCCACCCCGAGAGCGGCGAGACGATCTACATCCTCACCGGGCAGTACGGCCCCTACGTGCAGCTGGGCGAGGTGGTCGAGGGCGGGCCCAAGCCCAAGCGCGCCTCGCTGCCCAAGGGGATCACCCCCGAGACGATGACCCTCGACATGGCGGTCGGCCTCCTGGCGCTGCCCCGCAACCTCGGCAATCACCCCGAGACCGGGGCCAAGGTGATGGCGGGGCTGGGACGGTTCGGGCCCTACATCGTCCACGACCAGGGCAAGGACGGCAAGGACTACCGCAGCATCAAGGGCGAGGATGACGTGCTCACCATCCAGCTGCCCCGGGCGCTGGAACTCCTGGCCCAGCCCAAGCAGGGCCGCGGCCGGCGCGCCGCCGCCAAGCCGCTCAAGGAGATCGGCGCACACCCGGCCGACAAGGAGCCAATCAACCTGCATGACGGCCAGTACGGGCCGTACGTCAAGCACGGCAAGGTCAGCGCCTCGATCCCCAAGGGCCGCGACCCGATGACGGTGACGCTCGAGGAGGCGGTCGAGCTGCTCGCTGCCAAGGCCGGCGCCCCCAAGCGCACCAAGCGTCGCGCCACCAAGAGTCGCGCACGCTGATCCACGTCGTCGTCAACCCGACCGGCGGCTCGGGCCGAACCCAGAGGATCTGGGATCGTGCCGGGCCGCTTTTTCGTGCCCGCCACCCCGGCCTCCTGGTCCACACCACCCGCGGCCGCCGCTCGGCGGTCGAGATCGCCAGCCAGCTCGCCAGCGGCGGGCCCGACAGCGTCGTCGTCGCGGTGGGCGGCGACGGGACGGTGCACGAGGTGGCCAACGGCCTGCTGCGCGGCGGACAGGGGCGCCCGGCCCCGGCGATGGCGGTGCTCCCCGCCGGCTCCGGCAACGACTTCGCCAGGCAGATGGGGTACAGCCGGGACCCCGGGGTGCTCCTCGACCGGCTGGCCACCGGGGCCACCCGCCGGATCGATGTTGGCCACCTCGCCTGGCCGGGCGGCGAGGAGTGGTTCGCCAACGGGTCGTCGTGCGGCTTCACCGCCGCCGCCAACCGGTTGACCGACGCGCCCGGGGTCCGCCACGGCCGGTTGGCCTACACCCTGGGCGGGATCCGGGCGATCCTGGCCCACCGGGACTACCAGCTGCGGATCGGGCTGGATGGCCGCGAGCCGGAGCCGGTCCGTATCGGGACCGTGGTGATGGCCAATGGCGCCTGGTTCGGGGCCGGGATGCACGTGGCGCCGGGCGCCAGGGTGGATGACGGGCGGTTCACCCTCCTCACGGTGGCGGGGGCGGGGCGGCTCCGGCTGCTGGGCATGCTCGCCGGGGTCTTCGGGGGGTGGCACGTCCGGTCCCGCGCGGTCCGGCTCCAGCTGGTCGGTGCGGTGCGCCTGGAGTGGGAGGGCGAGCTCCCGTTCGAGGCCGACGGGGAGCCGGTCGCGGCGCGGTCGCCGGTGGTGGCGACGCTGCATCCGGGGGTGCTCCGGATGGCGGGCGTGGCGGGTGGGAGCGTTGATTCCGGGCCGGTTTCCGGGTAAGTTGCCGCCCCGAACAGGGACAGATGGCCGAGTGGTTTAAGGCGCACGCCTGGAAAGCGTGTGTGCGTGAAAGCGTACCGCGGGTTCGAATCCCGCTCTGTCCGTCCTTACGCGGGAACTGTTGGGTCCCGATGTGGTTGAAGGTCCCGAGCATGGTAAGCGGGAACTGTACAGTTCTGATGTGGTTCAGGTCCCCTGGCATGGTAAGCGGGAACTGCGTTTCCCCATTCGGGAGCAGTTCCCGCTTGTCGTTTCTGTGAACCAGAAGGCTTTTCCCGCTTACCATACTGGGAACCATTGCGTGAACGGCGCCGTACAGTTCCCGCTTACTGGTTTGCGGGGCCTGCCACGCCTGGGGGGCCAGACTGTGGGGAACCGATCCCCCCCGACCGTCGTATACTTACTACAAGACGCCAACTGACGGGGTAGCCATGCATCTCATCCACAAGCCGGACATTCCCGCCTCCGAGATCACCGACGAGGCGCTCTTCTTCGGGCGCCGGAAGTTCCTGTCGGCGATGGGCTTCGGGGGTGCGGCGATGGCGGTGGCGAGTTCACCGCTGCTGGCGTGCACCCGGGAGGTGGCGGGGCAGGGAGCCCAGGACCTCAAGCCCAACACCTGGGAGGAGATCACCAACTACAACAACTTCTACGAGTTCGGCACCGGCAAGGGCGATCCCGCCAAGAACGCCGGGAACTTCCGGACCCGGCCGTGGACGGTGGAGATCGCCGGCGAGGTCAAGAAGCCCGGGGTGGTGCCGCTCGAGGACCTGCTGCGCGGGCTGCCGACGGTGGAGCGGATCTACCGCCATCGCTGCGTCGAGGGGTGGTCGATGGTGGTGCCCTGGAACGGGGTGCTGCTCAAGGACATGATCGCCCGGCTCGAGCCGACCGCCAGCGCCAAGTACGTGGAGTTCACCACCCTGCTCGACCCGGTGCAGATGCCGGGGCAGCGGAGCCGGGTGCTGGACTGGCCGTACGTGGAGGGGCTGCGGATGGACGAGGCGATGCACCCGCTCACCATGATGGTGACCGGGATCTATGGCCGTCCGGTGCCCAACCAGAACGGCGCCCCGCTGCGGCTGGTGGTGCCGTGGAAGTACGGCTTCAAGGGCGGCAAGTCGATCGTCCGGATCCGCTTCACCGAGCGGCAGCCGGCCACCACCTGGAACATGGCGATCCCCAGCGAGTACGGCTTCTACGCCAACGTGAACCCCACGGTGGACCACCCCCGCTGGAGCCAGGCCCGCGAGCGCCCGATCGGCAAGCTCTTCCAGCAGCCGACCCTGATGTTCAACGGCTACGCCGACCAGGTCGCCTCCCTCTACGCGGGGATGGATCTCCGCCGCTACTACTGAGTCCCGGGGCAGCGGCGTGGTGATTCCCGAGCGGCTCGGCAAGCCGGTCGTCTGGCTGGGGGCCGCCACCCCGCTGGGGATGCTGGTCTACAACACCTTCTGGGGCAGCCTCGGCATCGAGCCGATCGACACCCTGACCAAGTGGACCGGCACCGCCGCGCTCACCATCCTGATGGCGACCTTGGCGATCACCCCGCTCCGCCGGCTCACCGGCTGGAACCGGCTGGTCAAGTACCGCCGGATGCTGGGGCTCTGGTCGTTCGCCTACGCGGTGCTCCACTTCCTGGTCTGGGCCCTGTTCGACCACCAGTTCACCATGGCGTACATGGTCGAGGACATCGTCGAGCGGCCCTACATCACCGTCGGGTTCACCGCGCTGGTCATCCTTCTCGCCCTGGCGGTCACCTCGCCGCTGGCGGTGCTCCGCCGGATGGGCGGCAAGCGGTGGCAGGCGCTGCACCGGCTGGTGTACGTGGCGGCGGCGCTCGGCGTGCTCCACTTCATTTGGCTGGTCAAGGCCGACCTGACCAATCCGCTGATCTTCGCCACGGTGCTCGTGGTGCTCCTCGCGGCGCGCCTGGTCAAGCCCCGGCCTCGGCCGCGCGGCGCCCCCCAGCCCGCCTCCCCGGACCCGGGATGACGGTTCGCGGGCCCAGGTGACGCAATGCGGGTTATACCCCCGGTCCCCGCCGACTCCGGGGGACCGGCGGCCACCCCGTTCTCGTCCCTGCAAGGAGTTCCGATGCGCCTCGCCCGATTCGCCATCCCGCTCGCCCTCGCCCTCACCGCCGCCTGCGGCGGCGACAGCAATCCCACCGGTCCCGGCACCAACCTGCCCAACGGAACGTTCGCGATGCAGGTCGATGGCAGCGCCTTCTCGGCCATCAGCGCGATCGTCCTTGTCAGCGGGAACATCACCTCCATTGGCGTGGGATCGGCCAACGGGACGGCGATGGGGATGGCCTGGGTCGAAGCCGGGACCGGCACCTACACCATTGGCTCCTCTGTCGGCGCCAACGCCAACTACAACGTTTCCGGCGGCGGCGGGTGGACCGCGGGGTCCGGCCAGGGCAGCGGCACCATCACGATCACCGCCCGCACCGCCACCCGGGTGGCCGGGAGCTTTTCCCTCCAGTTGCAGCCGCTGGCCAGTACCGGGGCGACGGGCACCAAGACGTTGACCGGGAGCTTCGACCTGACCTACTGAGGTCGCGCGCATTGATTTGACCGCCGGGCGCGGGTAGCTTCCGCGCTCGACATGCCCCTTGCCACCCGCCTGCTCGACGCCCCGGCCCTGAGCCATGCCCTCCAGCGCATGGCCGCCGAGATCGTCGCCCGCAGCGAAGGTGGCGAGGGGCTCGTGCTGGTGGGGATCCAGCGCCGCGGGGTGGAACTCGCCGAGCGGCTGGCGACCCTGATCGAGGCGGCGCAGGACCGCCCCCCCACCCTCGGCAAGCTCGACATCACCCTCTACCGTGACGACCTCCAGGCGATCGGCCCCCGGCCGATCGTCGGCGAGACCAGCCTCCCCCCCGACCTCGACGGCACCATCGTCGTCATCGTCGACGACGTCCTCTACACCGGCCGCACCATCCGCGCCGCCCTCGACGAGCTGGCCGACTTCGGCCGCCCCCGCCGGATCCTGCTCTGCGTCCTCGTCGACCGCGGCGGCCGCGAGCTGCCGATCCAGGCCGACATCGTGGGCACCGTGGTCCCCACCGAGCCGGGCGACCACGTCAACGTGCGCGTGGTGGAGCTCGACGGCGAGGACGGCGTGGACCTGCTCCGGCCCGGGGCGGCGTGAGATGACCGCCCCCACCCTCGGCAAGGACCTGATCACCCTCGAGGAGCTCTCGGCCGACCAGATCCGGCTGATCCTCGACACCGCCGAGCCGTTCAAGGAGGTCAGTGAACGGCCGATCAAGAAGACCCCCGCGCTCCGCGGCAAGACGATCGTCAACCTCTTCTTCGAGGACAGCACCCGGACCCGGATCTCCTTCGAGTTCGCGGAAAAGCGGCTCTCGGCCGATACGGTGTCGGTGTCGTCGAGCGGTTCGTCGGTCTCCAAGGGCGAGACCCTGGTGGACACCGCGCGCAACCTCGAGGCGATGCGGATCGACATGGTGGTGATCCGCCACCCGCACTCCGGCGCCGCCCGGTTCCTGGCCGACCGGATCCGCTCCAACGTCGTCAACGCCGGCGACGGCAAGCACGAGCACCCGACCCAGGGACTGCTGGACATCCTGACCCTCCGCGACCACTTCGGCCGGCTCGAGGGGCTCAAGGTCTGCATCGTGGGCGACGTGCTCCACAGCCGGGTGGCCCGCAGCAACATCTGGGGGCTCCGCAAGCTCGGCGCTGAGGTCGCGGTCTGCGGGCCGCGGACCCTGCTCCCCCGGGGGATCGAGGAACTCGGGGTGACCGTCTTCCCGCGGATCGAGGACGCGATCCAGTGGGCCGACGCGCTCAACGTGCTCCGGCTCCAGCTGGAGCGGATGCAGGCGGGGTTCATCCCCTCGCTCCGCGAATACAACCGGGTCTTCGGCGTCTCGCGCGAGCGGCTGGCGCGGGCCCCCGGTGAGATCATTGTGCTGCACCCCGGTCCGATGAACCGGGGCGTGGAAATCGACAGCGACGTCGCCGACGGCCCCCACAGCGTGATCCTCCGGCAGGTGACCAACGGGGTGGCGGTGCGGATGGCGGTGCTCTACCTGCTGGCAGGGGGGGCGCCCGACTGGCGCGTCCCCGCGGGAGACGACCGATGACACCGATCCTGATCCGGGGCGCCCGGGTGATCGATCCTTCGCGGCAATCCGATGGGGTCGCCGACCTGCTGGTGGACGAGGGCCGGATCGCCGGCGTGGGGCACAACATCGTGCCCCCCGAGGGCGCCCGCATCATCGACGGGGCGGGGAAGGTGGTGGCCCCCGGGCTGATCGACCTCCACGTCCACCTTCGCGAGCCGGGACAGGAGGAGCTCGAGACAGTCGCGACCGGCGCCATGGCCGGGGCTGCCGGCGGCTTCACCGCGCTCTGCGCCATGCCCAACACCGACCCGGTCACCGACAACCAGGCCGCCGTCGGCTTCATCGTCCGCCAGGCCAGCCTGGCCGGCAAGGCACGGGTCTACCCGATCGGCTCGGTGACGCTGGGGCAGAAGGGCGAGCAGCTCTCGGAGTTCGGCGAGCTGGTGGGCGCCGGCGCCGTCGCGGTCAGCGACGACGGCCGGCCGATCATGTCGAGCCACATGATGCGCACCGCCCTCGAGTATGCCGCCACCTTCGGGATCCCGGTCGCCGACCACTGCGAGGACA
Source organism: Gemmatimonadales bacterium (assembly GCA_048499805.1). GTDB lineage: Bacteria > Gemmatimonadota > Gemmatimonadetes > Gemmatimonadales > GWC2-71-9 > JAWXBA01. Next base: position 639,040 of record JASNZF010000002.1, read on the forward strand.
TGACCTTGGCGCACGGCGGCTCGATGCACGAGGGGATCGTCTCCGCCCGCCTCGGCCTCAAGGGGATCCCCGCCGCCGCGGAGGAGATCCACGTGGCGCGCGATTGCATCCTCGCCGAGCTGACCGGCGGGCACATCCACCTCTGCCACATGTCCACCCGCGGCTCCGTCGAACTGATCCGCCGCGCCAAGGCGAAGGGGCTCAAGGTGACCGCCGAGGCGACGCCGCATCACTTCACCCTGACCCACGAGCGCTGCGCCCACTACGACACCAACGCCAAGATGAACCCCCCGCTCCGCGAGGCCGAGGATCGCGACGCGATCCGCGAGGGGCTCCGCGACGGGACCATCGACGTGATCGCCAGCGACCATGCCCCGCACCACTACGACGCCAAGGAGCGGGAGTTCGACCAGGCGCCCAACGGGATCACCGGCCTCGAGACCGCCCTGGGCCTGGCCATCCGCGAACTGGTGGTCCCCGGCATCCTCACCCTGCCGGAACTCATCGCCCGGATGAGCACCCTGCCGGCCCGGGTCTTCAATCTCCCCGGCGGGACCCTGGCCGTCGGCGCCCCCGCCGACCTGGTCCTCCTCGACCCCGAGCGGCGCTGGATCGTCGAGCCCGCCGGGATGTTCTCCAAGAGCCGCAACTCCCCGTTCCTCGGCGAGGAGCTGGTGGGCCGGGCGCTGCTGACCCTCGTGGACGGCAAGGTGGTCTTCGAACTGGGGACCTGATCCGGCTTGGATCTTGCTTTCCGATACCCCCGGCGGCCCCAGGCGCACTCGGGATCGGGGTGTCCCGGCACCGGCGTGCGTCGGGGGTTCGCACTACACCCGGGGATCCCGGGCTCGATCGCGCTCCGGGCCCGTGCGCCACACGCGCCATCGGCCACCCCAGGGTGCTGCATCGTGGCAACAACTGTACAAATCCTCAACAGTTCGATCTGGAAACGGGTTTCCAGATTCCAAAGGTTGTATAGATTAGGAAATGGAGCCGTGGCCTTCGGGCCCACGGTGTTCCGTGGTGGGCACCGGTCGGCGGGCCCGCCGGAACCACAACTTCACGGGGCGGCCCCGCCACTCCCGGAGAGGGATCTGCACCATGGCTGACGAGGAGTCCCGCACCGCGGGTGAGATCGAGACCATGCTGGCGACCCGCCAGCGGATCTCGGAGTGGCTGCATCGGCTGGGACAGGCCTCGAGCGAGGTGCCGCCCGGGGTGCGCGACCGGGTGCGCACCGACTATCAGGGACGGCTGTCCAAGGTGGTCGAGGAACTCCGGGGGCATTCCGCCGCGATCACGGGGACGTTGGAGACGTTGCGCCGGGACAAGGCGGAGCGCGAGAAGCTGCGCTCCACTGAGGAGGAGGCGCTGGCCGAGGCGAAGCTCCGCCATGCCGTGGGGGAGTACGCCGAGGAGGAGTGGCGGGCCCACGAGGAGCGGAGTGGGACCCGGCTCGAGGCGCTCGGGGCCGAGTTGCATCACCTCGATTCCGAGATCGGCCGGATGGAGGAGGTCCTGGTGCAGATCACCGGGGCGCCGGCGCGGCCGGTGGCCGTGATGCCGTCGGCGCCAGCCCCGGTCGCCGAGGTGGAGGAGGAGGCCGACACGATGCCGTCGGAGTCCGAGGCGTCGGGGCAGGCCTACCAGCTGGGCGGCGAGACGTTCATCACCCTGGACGAGGGCCCCGGGAACCCGCGGACCCAGTCGATCTTCGATGGCCCGGTCCCGGCCGACGAGGAAGCCGTCGAGGACGAGCTGCCGGCGCCGGAGGCTCCCCGCTTTACGCCGCGCAGCGGCGCGATCCCGCCGCGGTCCCGGGCCACGGCCCGGCCGGTGGAAGACGAGATGGCCTTCCTGAAGTCGGTGATGTCGGAGCCGACCCCGCCGCGCTCAAACAGCGCGGAGAAGCGGAATGCCGCCGGGGCCGCCGCCGCGGTGGCCAGCAAGACCCTCAAGTGCCAGGACTGCGGCACCCTCAACCGTCCCACCGAGTGGTACTGCGAGCGTTGCGGGGCAGAGCTGTCGGCGGTCTGAGTGCGGGGCAGGGGTGGGAATGCGAAAGGGTGGTGCGTCTGCACCACCCTTTGTCATGGGGCACCCCGGAGGGACCGTTCCTACTTGGCCTTGGCGGCCTTGGCGAGCCGGCTCTTCTGCCGCGCCGCGGTGTTCGGGTGAATCAGCCGCTTCCGCGCCGACCGGTCGAGCAGCTGCTCGGCGGTGGCGAAGCTCTGGACCGCCTCCGCTCCGCTGGCAGCGGTGCGGACCTTCTTGACGGCGTTGCGCAACTGGCTCCGCTGGGCCTTGTTCCGGGCGGTGCGGGTCTTGGTCTGGCGCATCCGCTTCTTGGCAGACTTGATACGGGGCACGAATACCTCGGTACGAAATCGGTGACCGGGCCGGAAGATTCGGCCCACGTTACAGCCCTGAAAACTACCCCGGGGGCCGGGGCCGCGCAAGTCACGGGGTGGTTTTGACTTGGTCCCCCCCGGCCCTTATGTTCCCGCCTCCTGCCGACTTGCACCCATACCGCGGACCTCGTGACCTCCCTCTGTCTCCCTCGCTCTCCGGATCGCCCGTGACCACGCCTCCTGAGCGGACGCCCGGGATGCTGGCGGGGGAGGCCGGGTTCGTGGTCGAGCTGGAGAGCTTTTCCGGCCCCCTCGACCTGCTGCTGCACCTGCTGCGCGAACAGCAGCTGGACATTGCCGACATCCCGATCGCCCGGATCGCCGACCAGTTCCTGCGGGTGATCCACGAACTGGGGCTCAACCAGGCAGCGGATTACCTTGAGATGGCGAGCCGGCTGGTCCGCCTCAAGGCCCAGATGCTGATGCCCCGGCACTCCGAGGAGGAGGGCTGGGAGGATCCGCGGGCCGAGCTGGTGCGGCGCCTGCTCGAGTACCAGCAGGTCAAGGAGATTGCCCTCTGGCTGGCGAGCGCCGCCGACCGGCGGGCCCTGCGGTTCCCGCGCGGCTACTTGCCGCCGCCGCCGGACCTCCCGCCGCCGCCGCTGACGCTGGACCTCGGCGAGCTGCTGGCGGCCGTCGACCGGGTGCTGGCGGGGATCATGACGCCGGTGCTCCACCGGGTGGTGGCCCGTCCGCTCGATGTCGAGGGGGCGACAGCCCGCATTGCGGCCCTGCTGGAGGAGCATGACGTGATTTCGTGGCACCAGGCCCTGGGGCCCTCGCCCACCCTGACCGATGTCCTGAGCACCCTGCTGGCCCTGCTGGAACTGGCCCGTCGGGGCACCCTGTCCCTGACCCAACCGGCGTCGTTTGCGCCCCTGGTGATCACCCGTGAATCCACTCGCTCAGCTGCTTGAGGCGGCGCTCTTCGCCGCCGACCGACCGATCACCGTCGAGGAACTCGCCGGGCTCGCGCCCGACGCCTCGCTGGCCGAGGTCCGGGCCGCCCTCGAGGTGCTCCGGGAGCACTATGATTTCGATGGCCACGGCGTCGAGCTGGTCGAGCTCGCCGGCGGCTTTCAGCTGCTGACCCGCCCCGCGCTCGCCGCCGCGATCGAGCGGGCCCAGTTCGCCGCCCGCACCTCCCGGCTCTCGCCGGCGATGCTGGAGACGCTGGCGGTGATCGCCTACCGCCAGCCGGTGGGGCGGGCGGAGATCGAGGAGATCCGGGGTGTCTCGGCGAGCGGGGTGCTGCGGACCCTGCAGGAACGCGGCCTGATCGAGGTGGTCGGCCGGAGCGAGGGGCTGGGACGGCCGCTGCTCTACGGTACCGCCCCCCTCTTCCTGGAACTCCTCGGCCTGGCCGACCTCCAGAACCTGCCCCGGGCCGAGGAATTGCTGATCGCCCTCCGTCCCCATGCCCCGGTGCCAGAGGACGACGAAGCGGAGGCCGGGGAAGCCGCGGCCTACGTCGAGGCCGAGTCGTGAGCACCATGCGCCTCCAGCGGGCCCTGGCTCGGGCCGGTGTGGCCTCCCGCCGCGCCGCCGAGGAACTGATCAAGGCCGGCAAGGTCCGGGTCGACGGCACGGTGGCCACGCTCGGCAGCAGCGTCGATCCCGACACCCAGAAGATCACCGTCAACGGGCGGCGGGTCGCCCAGGTGGCCCGCCGGTGGCTCGCCTTCCACAAGCCGATGGGCGTGGTGACCACCGCCAGCGATGAGCAGGGGCGGCCCACCGTCTTCGATGCGATTCCCGACCATGCGGGGCTGACCTACGTGGGGCGCCTCGACGTCAACACCACCGGGCTGCTGCTGCTCACCACCGATGGCGAGGCGGTCTTCCGGCTCACCCATCCCCGGTACCGGATTCCCCGCTCCTACACGGCGCTGATGCATGGCATCTCGCCCGCGGAGATCGAGGCGGCCGCCAGCCGCCCCGTGGTGGTCGACGGTCGGCCGGTGACCCCGACCCGGGTGCGGGTCCGCCCCGGGCGCGAGGGCCGGAGCATCGTGGACCTGACCCTGGTCGAGGGGCGGCACCACATCGTGCGCAAGTGGGGCGAGGCGATCGGCGCCAAGGTGGAGCGCCTGGCCCGGATGACCTACGGTCCGGTGCGGCTCGGCGACCTGCCGGTCGGACGGTGGCGGCCGCTCACGCCCAAGGAGGAGCAGGCGCTCTACGCCGCCATCAAGCTCGATCCCGAGGGCGACCCCACCCCGACGCCGCGCCGGCGGAAGTCATGACCGAGGTCCGTACCGTCTCCAACGATCCGACCCTCGTGCGCGAGGTGCGCCAGGAAGTGGCGCTCCGGGTGGTGGGGCAGGAGATGATGATCGACCGGCTCCTGATCGGGCTGCTCACCGGCGGGCACGTCCTGCTGGAGGGAGTCCCCGGACTGGCCAAGACGCTGGCGATCCGGACCCTCGCCGAGGTGCTGCACGCCTCGTTCGCCCGGGTCCAGTTCACGCCCGACCTGCTCCCGGCCGACCTGATCGGGACGATGGTCTACGACCAGACCTCGCAGTCGTTCAACGTCAAGCAGGGGCCGATCTTCGCCCAGATCGTCCTGGCCGACGAGATCAACCGGGCGCCGGCCAAGGTGCAGTCGGCGCTGCTCGAGGCGATGCAGGAGCGGCAGGTCTCGATCGGCGGGAAGAGCCTGCCGCTGCCGGAGCCGTTCCTGGTGCTGGCCACCCAGAACCCGATCGAGAGCGAGGGGACCTACCCGCTCCCCGAGGCGCAGCTGGACCGGTTCCTCCTCAAGGTGACGGTGGGTTACCCCAGCCGGGCCGAGGAGAAGGAGGTCCTGCTCCGGATGAGCGGCGGGGGCGCGATTCCGGTGCGCCGCCTGGTGGAACCGGACGCGATCCTCGCCGCCCGATCGGAGATCGCCGGGGTCCACCTTGACCCGCGGCTGGTGGACTACATCGTCGACCTGGTGCGGGGGACCCGGGAACCGGCCGCCATCGGGCTGGACGGGCTGGTCTCGCTGATCGCGTTCGGGGCCTCGCCCCGCGCCTCGATCGCACTGGCCCAGGCGGCCCGCGCCCACGCCTGGCTGCGGGGCCGGGACTACGTGGCGCCCGACGACATCCAGGCGCTGGCCCCCGATGTCTTCCGTCACCGGCTGGTGCTGACCTTCGAGGCGGAGGCGGAGGATGCCACCGCCGACAGCATCATCCGCCAGGTCCTGAACGCCGTTCCCGCGCCCTAGGCGGGGGCGGCCCGCCCGATTCGCCACGCCATGCCGCCGATCTCACCCGACATCCTCCGCCATGTGAAGGCGATTGCCCTGCGGGCGCGGGGGATCGTCGACACCATCCTGGCCGGCGAGTACCGCTCGGTCTTCCGCGGCCAGGGCATGGAGTTCGCCGAGGTGCGGGCCTACGAGCCCGGCGACGACTTCCGCGCCATCGACTGGAACGTCTCGGCCCGCTTCGGGTCGCCCTACGTCAAGACCTTCACCGAGGAGCGGGAGCTGACGCTCCTGGTGATGGTGGACCAGTCCGGCTCGGCCCGCACTGGCGGGCCCTCCGCGAAGGTGGACCGTGCGGTCGAGGTGGCAGCGGTGCTGGCGCTCGCCGCAGCCCGGCAGCACGACCGGGTCGGCGCCCTGCTGTTCACCGATCATCCCGAGCACGTCGTCCCGCCCCGCAAGGGGCGCCGCCACGCCATGCGCGTCATCCGCGACATGCTCGCCTTCCAGCCCACCTCGCGAGGCACCGACCTGGCCGGCGCCATCCGGTACGCCGCCCGGTTGCTCCGGCACCGGAGCATCGTGGTGGTGCTCTCCGACTTCCAGGCCGAGGGCTGGGAGCAGCCGTTCCGGCAGCTGGCGGCGCGGCACGACGTGGTGGCGATCACCGTTGACGACCCCCGGGAGCTCGCCCCCGCCAGCGCCGGGTGGATCGAGTTCCAGGATGCGGAGTCGGACCAGCGCACCCTGGTGGACACCGGGAGTCTCGCGGTGCGCCGCCGCTGGAAGACGATCGCGCTGCGCCGGCAGGCCCGGCGCGCCCAGCTGCTCAAGGCCTCCGGCGCCGACCACCTGTCGCTGACCACCGAGGGTGACTTCGCCCTGCCGCTGCGGCGGATCTTCGCGGAGCGGCTCCGGCGCCGCGGCCGCCGGCGGGCCTCCTGATGTTGGGCCTGCTCTGGGTGCTGCTCCAGGCCCCACCCGCCGGACCCCTCGTGGGCGACACCGTCTGGATCGACCGCGAGGTGCGCGCCCCGGCGGGGAGCCTGCTCCGTCCACTGCCGTGGGACCCGGGGCCGGTCGCGAGTGTCCTCGGCTCGCCGCAGGTGGAGGTGCGCACCGACGGCTGGCTGCTGCGCTATCCCGTGGTCTTCTGGCAGGTCGGTCGTCACCGCCTCGAGGTGCCGGGTCCGCTGGTGATCCGGGCGGACGGCCGCACCGACTCGCTCCCTCCGCGCACCGTTGACGTGGAGATCGCGTCGGTGGTCCCGGCCGGCGGGGCGGCGCGGGATACCGTTACCCCGCGACCGGCGGCAGAGCTGCTGCCGACGGGCGAGCAGACGCTGCAGCCGGTGGTGATCCTGGTGCTGCTGGCGGCCATCGGGCTGGCGCCGCTGCACTGGTGGTGGCGCCGCCGCGGTCCGGCCCCGGTGCGCCCCAGCCACGCGGTGCGCCGGGAGGTGCTCCCCGACACGGCGGTGCTCGCGGACTGGGAGCGGTTGGGGGAGTGGCGGCTGGTCGCCGACACCTGGATCGCCCGGCTGGAGGCCGGTGGCCGGGGCGAGGCGGGGGAGCGGCTTCTTGCGGCGCTGCGAGAGGCCCGGTTCGGGACGGGTGATCCGGCAGTGCTGGAGCGGCTCTGCCGCGAGGCGGCGGCGCTGTGAGCCTCGCCCGTCCGTGGATCCTCCTCCTCGTGGTGGCGATCCCGCTGTGGCTCTGGTGGCGCCACCGGCATCCCGGTGCCGTCGTGCCCCACGGCGACGGGGAACTGCCGGCCGGCGCCGCCAAGCGCACCTGGCTGCCGCTCGTCCCGCCCGCGCTCCGCGCCCTGACCCTGACCCTCTTCCTGCTCGCGGCAGCCGGGCCGCAGCTGGGGAGCAGCCGGCTGGTGGAGCGGCGCGAGGGGATCGCGATCATGATCGCGGTGGACATCTCGAGCAGCATGCTGGCGGAGGACTTCGCACCATCGAACCGGCTGGAGGTGGCGAAGCGCCAGGCGATCGCCTTCATCCGGGGACGGACCGCGGACCGGATCGGGATGGTGGCATTTGCCGGCGAAGCGCTGACCCTGGTCCCCGCCACGCTGGACTACCCGGTGCTGGAGCGCTCGGTGCTCGACCTCCGGATCGGGGCGCTGCAGGACGGCACCGCCATCGGCAGCGGACTCGCGACCGCGGTGAACCGGTTGCGGCGGTTGCCCGAGCGCTCCAAGGTGGTGCTGCTGCTCACCGACGGCGAGAACAACCGCGGCGCGGTGGATCCCCGCACCGCGGCGGAGGCCGCCGCCGCGTTTGGGATCCGGGTCTACACCGTCGGAGTGGGGACGGAGGGGGAGGCGCGGATCCCGACGGGACGGGGCTTGAGCGGCTTCCGCTATGAGATGCTCCCGGTCCGGATTGACGAGGAACTGCTGCAGGAGATGGCCGCCACGACCGGTGGCCGCTACTTCCGCGCCAAGGATGCCGAGGCGCTGAGCCGGATCTTCCGGCAGATCGACGAGCTCGAGCGCACCCCGGTCGAGACGGTGCGCTACACCCAGCACGCGGAGCTGGCGCGTCCGCTGCTGCTGGCCGGCCTGCTGGTGCTGGTGGTCGAGCTGCTGCTCGGCGCCACCGCCGTGGTCCGGGTGCCATGAGGTTCGAGTGGCCCTGGCTCCTGTGGGCGGCGCCGGTGGTGGCGCTGCTCTTCGTGGGGCTCGGGACCCTGGTCCGGCGGGCGCGGGTCCGCGCCGCAGAGGCCTGGGGACCCGGGCTGGGCGCCGAGGCGCGGGCGCTGGGCCGGCGCTCGGCACTCGGGCTGGGCGTGATCGGGCTGGTGGCCACCGCCGCTGCGGCAGGGCCGCGATTCGGTCGCCAGGAGGTGGACATCGAGAGCCGGGCGCTCAACATCGTGCTGGCGGTGGACATCTCGCGGTCGATGCTGGCGGAGGATGTCGGCCCCAGCCGGCTGCGCCGGTCGGTGCAGGAGGCCCGCCGGCTGCTCCAGGACGCCAGCGATGACCGCCTGGCACTGGTGGCCTTCGCCGGGCGCAGCTACATCCTCACGCCGCTGACGCTCGACGCGGCTGCGGTGCAGCTCTATCTCGATCACCTCGACCCCGACATCGCCAGCGAGGGCGGCACCGACCTCGGCAGCGTACTCCGCCAGGGCGGGGAACTGCTCGCCGCTGCCGCCCAGGGCGGGGACCGGGCGCTGGTGGTCTTCACCGATGGCGAGGGCCATGACTCGCTCCCGCTGGCGCTTTCGGCCGCCGCCCGGCTCCGGGCCGATGGCGTGACGCTGGTGGTGGTGGCCCAGGGTGGCGCCGAGCCGGTGCGGCTCCCGGTGCGCGACTCGGTGGGCGCGCTGGTCGGCTACCAGCGGGATGTCGATGGCAGCGAAGTACTGAGCTCCGCGCGGGAAGACAACCTCCGGGCGATCGCCAACGCCGCGGGGGGCGCCCTGGTGCAATCGGACGTCCGCGACCAGGCGGCGGCGGTGCGGGGGATCCTGGCCTCGCTCGAGCGACGGCCGGCCCGCGACCGGCGGGTGGATGACCTGGTGCCCCGGGCGTGGATCGGCGCGCTGCTGGCGTTCGTCCTCCTGCTGCTCCATTCCGCCACCCGGCGCAGCGCCGCGCTGGCGGGCCTCGCCCTGGTGCTCACCGGCGCGCCGGCCGAGGGGCAGCGGCCAGCATCGGGCGGCACCCCCGACCAGGCGGCAGCGGCGCGCGAGCTGCTGCAGCGGGCGCAGCGCCGGGTCTCGTCGGACACTGCCTGGTACAACGCCGGCACCGCCGCGCTGGCGGCGGGCGACCTGCCGGCGGCCCGAGCCGCCCTGAGTACCGCGGCGCGGTCGCTCGATCCCGACCTGCGTTTCCGTGCCCTCTACAACCTGGGGCTGGCCGGGCTGCTCGAGTCGCGGGCGGATTCGACCCGGCGCGACGAGCTCCTGGCCGAGTCGGTGCAGCACCTCCGCGAGGCGCTGCTGCTGCGACCGGATCGGCTGGATGCAAAGTGGAACCTCGAGCTCGCGTCGCGCCGGCAGTCGCCGCCGCCGCCCAATCCGCGGGGCGGGGGAGGCGCGACACCGCCGGCGCAGGGGGGCGGCGACGATCCGGATGCAGTGACGCGGCCGGGGGCGCTGAGCCGGGCCGAGGCCGAGCGGATCCTGGCGTCGGTGGAGCAGGCGGAGCGCGGGGTGCGCGAGGACCAGGTGCGGCGCCGGCGAGGCCTCACCGCACGCACGGCGAGGGACTGGTGATCGCGCAGGCGCTCCTGCTCCTGCAGGCGGCGATGCCCAACTCGACCATCGCCACCCGGGTCGAGTCGATGCTCGGCCGGTCGGAGTATCCACGGGAAGGGGACGTGGCGGTGATCACCACCCCGTCCACCGACACCGTCTACGTCGGCGACCAGGTCGAGGTGATCACGGTGGCGTGGTTCCCGACCTCGGTCCGCGAACGCCTGCGCCGTCCGCCCACCCTCCGCCCACCGTCGCTGAACGGAGTGTGGAGTCTGCCGGTGGTCACCCTGCCAGGGGTGGCCGCGCGCCGGGTGGTGGGCGAGACGAACTACGACCTCTATGCCAGCCATCAGGTGGTCTTTCCGGTGACCCCTGGGCGCCTGACCATTCCGTCGGCCGACCTGGCATTCTCGAGTCCCGCCTCCCGCCAATTCTTCGGCGACGAGCGACGGGAGGACCGCCGCAGCCGCGAACGGACCGTGGTGGTCCTGCCGCTGCCCGACGCCCGGCGCCCGGATGGGTTCGATGGACCGGTGGCGCGGGGGCTCCAGCTCCGCTGGCGGATCGCCAGCCCGAACGCGCGGGTCGGTGAGCTGCTGGCCGTGGACCTGCTGCTAACCGGCGAAGGGAACCTCGCGCTCTGGGGTCCGCCCGAGGTCGACTGGCCGGCCGGGGTCCGGGTCTATCCGGACCGGGACACCGAGTCGCCGGGATGGCGCGGGGCCCGGCTCGCCGGCACCCGGCAGTTCCGCTACCTCCTGCTGCCGGATTCCGCGGGAAGCGTGACGTTGCCGGAGATCCGGTATTCCCATTTCGACCCGCTGCAGCGCTCCTACCGGACCGCCACCGCCCCCGCGGTCCTGATCCCGATCCTGCCACCGGCGACCCCGGGAGAAATCCGCGCCCCACCACCACTCCTGCCGGAGGTAGCGCCGGCCTGGACCGATCGCCTTGGATCGCCGCCTGCCGGTGCCCTCATCGGTGGCCTCCTCTTGGCCCCGCTCCTGGTGCTGGCGACCCTCGGGTGGCGCCGGCGCGCGGCGGCGCGGGTGGCACCGGTCACCGCCCAGGCGCTCAGCCGGTTCGAACTGGTCCTGTCCCGGCTGGCGGGCGCCTCGGGTCGCCGGAAGCAGGGCGCCATCGATGCCGCGCTCCGCCGGGCAGGGGTGCACCGGGACGAGGCCGCACGGGCGGTGGAACTGCACCAGCGGATCCGGGCGCTGCGCTATGCGCGACCCGAGTCCCGCTCGGGGAGCGAGACCGAGCTGGCGGAAGAGTCGGCCCGATGGCTGGCGCGCCTGCCGGCGGCGCTGCTGCGAAAGACCCTGGGTGCGTCGGTGCTGCTCCTGGTGGGAGTCGGGGGCGGGATCGCCCCGGCGCAGGAACCCTCGCCCACGGCCCTGTTCGCGGAGGGTGCGTGGGAGGCGGCGGCGGTGGCCCAGGCGCGCCGGATGACCCCGGAGACCGGATCGGCCGAGGCGTGGTACAACCTTGGCGCGATGCGCTGGATGGCCCACCAGGATGCGGCCGCCGCCGCCGCATGGCTCGAGGCGCTCCGACTCGCGCCGCGCAATCCCAGCATCCGCCGCGGCTGGGAGGAACTGGCGCTGCGCCACCAGCAGGTCCGGGGCTGGGAACCTGCCCTGGCGCTCTCCCCTGGGGAGCTGGTCCTCGCGGGGCTGGCGCTGTGGTGGGTGGGCTTTGGCCTGCTGGCGTGGCGCTGGCCGAGGCGCCGAGTGGCCCTTGCCGTGGCCTCCGCAGGCGCGCTCGTGCTCGTGGTCGGGATGGGCACCCGCGCCTCGCGGCAACGTCCCGAGGCGTTCACGGTGACGACGGTGCCGCTCCGGGAGGCGCCGCACGGACTGGCGGCGACCAGCGGCACGGTGGGTGGGGTGACCCTGGTCCGGGTCGAGGACCGGGACGGTGCCTGGGTGCGCATCCGGGATCCCCTCGGCAGGTCGGGGTGGCTGCCGGCCTCGGCGGTGGTGGCGATGCGCGGATTAGATTGAGGCATGGCCATTCCTTCCGCTCGGCGCATCGCCATCCTTGCCAATACCGTTGCCGACCAGATCGCCGCTGGCGAGGTGGTCGAGCGCCCCGCGTCCGCTGTCAAGGAACTGGTGGAGAACGCGCTCGATGCCGGCGCCCGCCACGTGCGCATTGCCCTGGAGAACGGCGGCAAGACCGCGATCGAGGTGGCCGACGACGGCAGTGGGATGGGCCGGGACGATGCGCTCCGCTCGCTCGACCGGCACGCCACGAGCAAGATCGCCTCCGCCAGCGACCTGGTCGGGGTCCGGACCTTCGGGTTCCGGGGCGAGGCACTACCCGCCATCGCGTCGGTCTCCCGGTTCACCCTGGTCACGGCGGAGACCGCCGGCGAGGGGACGGAGGTCACCGTGACCGGCGGGCGGGTGGACGGGGTGGCCCCCGCCGCGCGGCAGCAGGGCACCACCGTGACCGTGCGCGGGCTGTTCTTCAACACCCCGGCCCGGCGCAAGTTCCTCCGCTCGGTCTCCTCCGAGGCCCGGCAGGCCTGGGAGGTCGTGGCCACCCTGGCGCTGGCGCATCCGGCGGTGGGGTTCGAGATGGTGATCGACGGCCGGGTGCGACTCGCCGTGCCGCCCGACCAGGCCCCCGATGCCCGGCTGAGCGCGGTCTGGGGCGAGGACCTGCTGCGGACGATGGTCCCGGTGCAGTGGGCGCAGGGGCCGGTGCGGGTCAGCGGCTACATCCAGCGCCCGGGCGATGCCAAGCCGACCGGGCGCCGGGTCCAGCTGTTCATCAACGGGCGGCCGTTTCGCGACGCCCTCCTGGTGCGCGCCGTCGAGGCGGGCTACCGGAGCGCCATCCATCCCGGCGACCGGCCCTCGATCTTCCTGCAGATCGAGACCGCACCGGACCAGGTGGACGTCAACGTCCACCCGGCCAAGCTCGAGGTCCGCTTCCGCGAGCGCCTCGCAGTGGAACGCGCCCTCGAGGAGGGCGCCCGCAATGCCCTGGGGACCCTCGCGGCGGCGGCGCCGGTCGGCCAGTGGTCGGGGCTGGCCCCGCAGGTCTCGTATCCCACCGCCGGCCCCGCCGCCGGCGCTGCGGCGACCGGCGCGGTGACCGACCTCTTTGGCGAGGCGACCGAGACGATGGCGCCCCCGGGGGAGGCCAGCATCGAGCCCCGCGGGTTCGAGGCGCCGATCCTCCAGCTCTTCGACAGCTACCTGGCCTTCGAGTCGGCGGAGGGGATGGTGATCGTCGACCAGCACGCCGCCCACGAGCGGGTGCTGTATGAGGAGGTGATGGCCCAGCTCACCGCTGCCAACGCCCCCGCCCAGCGGTTGCTCCTCCCCCTGACGATTGAGCTCACCGACGAGGAACTCGAGGTGGTGGAGGCCCATGCCGCGCAGCTCGAGCGGGTTGGTTTCGACGTGGAACCGTTCGGGGCCCGGAGCGTTGTCGTTCATACGGTCCCCTCGCCGCACCCGCGGTTCGATGCCGCCGCCTGCTTCCGGGAACTGGTGGCCGACCTGGCCCGCGGGCGCTTCGGGGGCTGGGCCAACCAGCTCGAGCGGTTCGCCGCCACCTTCGCCTGCCGTGCGGCGGTGAAGGCGGGGCAGGCGCTGTCGGACGGCGAGATGCGCCAGTTGCTGCTCCGCCTCTTTGCCAGCAGCCTGCCGCCCCACGACGTCCATGGCCGGGCGACGATCGTGCAACTGCCCCGCGAGGAACTGGAGCGACGGTTTGGGCGCCGGTAGGGTCCCCGTGATCGTGGGGCCGACGGCGATCGGCAAGACCGCCGTGGCGATGGCCCTGGCCGAGCTGCTGCCACTCGAGGTCGTCTCGGCCGATTCACGCCAGATCTACCGCCGGCTCGACATCGGGACTGCCAAGCCCACCCGCCGGGAGCGGGCCCGGGTGCCCCACCACGGGGTGGACATTGCCGAGCCCGGCGAACGGTACAGCGCCGGGCGGTTCGCCCTGGAGAGCCGGGAGTGGTTCGCCGACATTCGCCGGCGGGGGCGGCTGCCGGTCGTGGTCGGGGGCACGGGGCTGTACGTGCGGGCCATTGCCGATGGGCTGTTCCTCGAACCGTCGCTGGCCCCCGACCGCCGCCGCGCCCTCGAGGGGTGGTGCGGCCGGCTCACCACCGCCGACCTGGTCCGCTGGGCGGGCCGGCTTGATCCGGGGTATGCCGGCGGCGGGCGCCAGCGCGCCATGCGGGCGGTCGAGGTCGCGCTGCTCTCGGGCTATCCCTTGAGCTGGTGGCAGACCGCGGCCCGGGCCGAGGCGGCCATCGATCCCTGGTACGTGGTGCTGACGGCGCCCCGTCCCGTGATCCACCAGCGGATCGCCGTCCGCAGTGCCGAGATGCTCCGGCGGGGCCTGGTCGAGGAGGTCGCCGCGGTGTTGGCGGAGGGGCACCTGACCGGGGCGCCGGGCCTCGATGGCGTCGGGGTCCGCGAGGCGGTGGAGTACCTGCACGGGCAGCGCGATCGCGACAGCGTCCCCGAGGCGATCACGATTGCCACCCGGCAGTACGCCAAGCGCCAGCAGACCTGGTTCCGGCACCAGCTGGGCGGATCGGCCTGGACCCTTGACGCGACCCGGCCGCCCGAGCAGCTCGCCACCGAGATCGCCGAGGCCTGGCAGCTCGCCTCCCAAGAACCGACCCACGTTTCCCACCCTGTTGCCCGAAGAGAGCCAGGCGCATGAAGATCGGCATCACCTGCTACCCCACCTACGGCGGCTCCGGCGCACTCGCCACCGAGCTCGGCCTCGACCTCGCGCGCCGCGGCCACGAGGTGCACTTCATCACCTATGCCTCGCCCTTCCGGCTGCGGGGGTACCAGGAGCGCGTCTACTTCCACGAGGTGGACACCACCACCGGCCGGTACCCGCTCTTCGACCACTATCCCTACACCCTGGCGCTGGCCTCGAAGCAGCACGAGGTGGCCCAGCGCGAGAAGCTGGATGTCCTCCACGTGCACTACGCGATCCCGCACGCCACCACCGCCTGGCTGGCGCGCGAGATGCTCCGGGAGGAGCGGCCGCTCAAGGTCGTGACCACGCTTCACGGGACCGACATCACCCTGGTCGGGCAGGAGGTCGGCTTCTTCCCGATCACCCGGTTCTCCATCCAGCGCTCCGACGCGGTGACCGCCGTCTCCCAGTTCCTGCGCCAGGAGACCTGCCGGCTCTTCGGGATCGAGGGCGACACGATCCGGGTCATCCCGAACTTCGTGAACCTCGACGAGTACCACCCCTGCACCCCGGACTGCCGCGAGGGACTGGCACCGCCGGACCACAAGATCCTGCTCCACATGTCCAACTTCCGCGAGGTCAAGCGGGTCCAGGACGTGGTCCGGATCTTCGCGCGGATCCGCAAGCAGCTCCCCGCCACCCTGCTGATGGTCGGCGACGGCCCCGATCGCGAGCTGGCCGAGCAGGAGGTCCGCACCCTTGGCGTCGGGGCCGATGTCCGCTTCCTCGGCCGGCTCGACACCGTCGCCAACCTGCTCCAGGCCACCGACCTGTTCGTGCTGCCGAGCCAGACCGAGTCGTTCGGCCTCGCCGCGCTCGAGGCGATGGCCTGCGGCGCGCCGGTCGTCACCACCAACGCCGGCGGGCTCCCCGAGGTGGTCGACGACGACGTCAGCGGCCTGATCGAGCCGCCGGGATCGGTCGAGGCGATGGCGCGCCGGTCGATCGAGCTGCTCCGGCGGCCCGAGCGCCACGCGGCCATGCGGCTCGCCGCCATCGCCAAGGCGAAGGAGTTCGCCTCCGGGCTGGTCGTGCCCCAGTATGAGCGGCTCTACCAGGAGATCCTCGGCCGATGAACCCGGCCGAATGGCCGGTCCTCCTCAAGGCGGCAGTGCTCGGGGTGGTCGAGGGGATCACCGAGTTCCTGCCGGTCTCCAGCACCGGCCACCTGATCCTGGCGAGTGACTGGCTCCGGTTCGAGGGAGGGCAGGGGGGGACCTTCGAGATCTTCATCCAGCTCGGCGCGATCCTCGCCATCGCCTGGATCTACCGGCGCACCCTGGCCACGGTGGTCCGCGGCCTGGCCCGTGAGCCGGTCCAGCAGCGATTTGCCCTCAACCTGGTGATCGCCTTCCTGCCCGCCGCGATCGTGGGACTCCTGGCCCATGACGTGATCAAGTCGCGGCTCTTCTCGCCCCTGGTGGTCGCCGTCGCACTCGTGGTCGGCGGGGTTGCCATCCTCTGGATCGAGCGCCACCCGCCCACCACCCGCGTGCGCGACGTCACCGCCGTGCCGTGGCGACTCGCCCTCGGGGTCGGGCTGGCCCAGGTGCTCTCCCTGATCCCGGGCACCTCGCGCTCCGGCGCCACCATCATGGGCGGGTTCCTCCTCGGGCTGTCCCGCCAGGCGGCCACCGAGTTCTCGTTCTTCCTGGCGATCCCCGTCATGGTGGCCGCGACCCTCTTCGACCTCATCTCCAGCCGGGAGTTGCTGAGCCGTGCCGACGTGGTGCCGTTCACGGTGGGGTTCGTCACTGCCTTCGTCTCGGCGCTGATCGTGGTCAAGGCGTTCCTCGGCTTCGTCGCGCGCCACGACTTCCGCGGCTTCGCGTGGTACCGGATCGGGTTCGGGCTGCTCCTGCTGGCCTGGTACCTGGGGCCCGGGGCCTGAGATGATCCCACCGGTGCGGTGGCTCGATGCCGTGCCTTCCACCCAGGAGGTCGCCCACCTGCTCGCGGAGTCCGGGGCGGTGCACGGCACCGCCGTGGCCGCCCGCGAACAGCGGTCGGGGCGCGGCACCCGCGGCCGGGTCTGGCACTCCCCGCTCGGGGGGCTGTGGCTGAGCGTCGTCTGCCGCCCCGGGCACCAGGCATCCAGCGAGTGCTTCAGCGTCCGGGTCGGCCTGGCGGTGGCCACCGCAATCGCGTCGGTGGCTCCGGAAGCCCCGGCCGTGGCACTCAAGTGGCCCAACGACCTCTACCTGGGCGGCCGCAAGCTGGGGGGGATCCTCTGCGAGGCCCGCTGGCAGGGGGCCGAACTGGCCTGGATCGTCGCGGGGATCGGGATCAACGTGCGCAATCCGATCCCCGGCGAGGTGGCGGCGATCGCCACCTCGCTGGCGGCGGTTGCGCCGCGGCTCACTCCCGAGGAACTGGCGGAGCCGGTCGCACACTTGGTGGCCGCACGCGCCGGGGCGGGCGGGCCGCTCACGCCGATGGAACTCGCCGAGTTCGACCGGCGTGACTTCCTGCGGGGGCGGCCGGTGGCCGAACCGTTCGCGGGGGTGGCCAGCGGCATCGACCGATCGGGGGCCCTCGCCATCCAGGGCGACGACGGCCGGACCCACCTGGCGCTGGCCGGCACCGTCGTCCTCGCGTAGGGCGGCCAATTGCCAAGCGCTGCGAGGGTCGGCTAACTTCCCTGCTTCCACGCCATTCCACTCCGGAGCGACGATGAGCTCGGCGGTGTCCGCAGAATCCCAGTACGACCAGACGGCCCTGCCGGGCGTGCTCCGCCACGGCGCCATCCTTGGGGCGGCGCAGGCGGTGTGCGTTCTCCTGTTCAGCCTCGCCTACCGGTTTCTTGAGGGCCCGGCCGAACTCGCCGCCGGCGCGGTCATCGTGCTGGTCGGGGTCAGCGCCACGACGGCTCTGCCCGGCCTCTGGACCCGCGCGCGAACCATCGAGGGGATCGCCGGCGCCGCCGGGATCGGCCTGATGGCCACCGTGGTCTACCTGGTCATCGACGTCGCCGCGCTCCAGCCGCTGGGCACCTACACCAATCGCTGGCTGGAAATCGGGGGAGGCAGCAACTGGTGGTATCACCCGATCTGGTGGATGGTCGGAACCTTCCTCCCCTGGATGGGGGCCCAGGTGCTGGCCAACCAGGCGGCGAAGGGTGGCACGCCGTCGGCGCCCGCGCTGCTCGCGCTCTCCCTCGGGTTGACCGCCGTGGTCGCGGTGGCGGCGATCCTGGTCGGGTTTCCGGGAGCGGCGTGGGGGCTGGGGACGTTCAGCGTCGCCTTCCTCCCGGGCGTGATGCTTGCCGCCATCGTCACCTCCATCGGGGTGCGGCGCGGCTGATCGATGCGGGCGCTGCGGTTCGTCCTGCGCATGTTGGGTTGGCTGCTCACGCCACTGGTGGCGTGGGCAGCTTCGTTTCTGGGGGCCCTGCTCGGCGCCTCGCTGGCCAACGGCCTGGCGCAGGCCCTGCACGGGGTGCTGCTGACCGTCGCGATGGGCCTCCTCTTCGGGGTCCTGGGCACCCACGCATGGTTGCGCCTGGTGCGTCGCAGTCCCGAGATCCGGGCCGCGCTGAGCCTCGAGGCGGACGGCACGCCCGGGGCCGTCGAGCCGGAGGTGGCGACCAAACCGCCGCCGCTGCCGAGCGAGGACGCCCGGTGAGGGCCGCCGTGTTCCTGCTTCTTGCCGTCGGGTGCAGCCGGTCCCCGGAGCCGCCGCCCCCTCCTGAGCCGCCCCCGGCACCGCCCGCCGCACCCGCGGAGGAACTCGCCAGCCGGCCGATGCCCGGGGTCGAGATCTGGTTCATGGAGGGGCGGCCCGGCCGCGACAGCACCGGGTTCGAATGCTTCGAGCGGACCCTCGAGATCCGCGACTCCGCCGGCCGGCGGCGGGTGCCGCTCCTCTACACCCTCGACGCCCCGACCCGGCTCGACGACAGCTCGGTCCGGGCCCAGGTCTTCCTGCACTGCCAGCCGGGCCAGGCCTATCGGGTGGACCTCCGAACCGGCCGCCCGACCCCCCTGCCACAATGATCCGGGCCCCCCACCTCTGGGCGCTCGGGCTCGTCGCCATCCAGGGCTGCGCCGCGGCGACCGTTGGCGCCAGCCGCTACCTGGCCGTCGGCGGCAGCGACCTCACCACCTATCAGGTGGCCCGCGAGGCGCCGCTGGTGGGCCCGATCAACTATGAGACGAAGGCCGTCTTCCACCCGGAGGCGAGCGGGACCACGGGGTGGATGGCCGGGGTGGGGGCGGACCTGGTGATCCTCGCCGGCTCCCCCGACTCCCCCTATGTGATTGGAGGCGTCGAGGCCGGGATTGGCACCCGGGACCAACCAGGTACCTGGGCGTCCTGGTCGGTCGGGCTCGGGACCCAGTTGCTCCGGATGGGGCCGCTCGGTCTGCGCGGGGAGGCGCGCTATCGGCGCCTCTCCGCCGAGACGCGCAAGGGGCTGGAGCTTGGCTTCCGGATCGGTCGAGGGTGGCGCCCGGAATCCACCGGTCCGGTGATCCCGGGGACGCCGCGCGCCACGGTCCCCCGGACCCTGCCGGTGCCGCTGGTCACCGGGGGGGAGAGCCGAGGCAACAGCGAGGCGACGCGCAGCACGGTGGTTGGGATCGCCACCGAGGCGATGGGCACTCCCTACCGCTGGGGTGGGAGCAGCGCCGACGGGTTCGACTGCTCGGGGTTGATCCAGTTCGCCTATCGCGAGGTGGGGGTCGCCCTGCCGCGGCGGAGCGTGGAACAGGCCACCGCGGGCGAACCCGTTGCCCGGGAGGTCGGCGGACTGCTGCCCGGTGACATCCTGACCTTCGCCACCGGGACGACCGGGGTGGTGTCGCACGTCGGGCTCTATATCGGCGATGGCCGCTTCATCCACAGCGCCACCGGCGGGGTGCAGATCAGCCGGCTGAGCCCCACCGACCCCTACGGTCGCTGGTGGTGGGAGCGCTGGCTGGGCGCCCGCCGGATCGTGCCCTAGGGGGTCTCGAACTCCTGCCGGGCGCCGGCGCCGCCGGAGGTAATGGCCTGCAGGTCGGCACGGATTCCGGGATTGCTCTGGTCCACCCTGGGCCACTCCCGCAGGTCGCTCGGCGCAAACAGCCCGATCAGGATCCCCATCGCCCCGTTGACGATCGTCGTGCCGGTCGGGTTGTCGTACACCGCCGTCAACCGATACCGCCGGCCGGCATGCATCCGCAGGCCATCCCCCCGCACGCCGAACAGGTTCCGTTCCACTTCCTGGATCACCCCCCCGGGTCCGAGGCGTGCCTTGAGGTGCACCAGCTCGCGCCCGGACTCCACCTCCTGCAGGAGGAGATCGACGGCGTGGTCGTGCAGGTGCCCGCCGGCGCCCAGCAGGCGACCGTCGATCGGCAGGGTGAACTCGAACTGCTTCTCGGAGCGGCCCGGCGGCAGGTCATAGCTGTCGGTCTGCCCGGCGCCCCGGTAGTTGACGTCCACGTAGAGGGGCAGGACGTCCAGCGGCCTGGGATTGAGGTTGGTGGGACTCCATCGGTAGGTCACCACCAGTTCCACGCCGGGGATCTCCTTGCCGGTGTCGTTGGCCCAGGCAGCCACCAGCCCCATTGCCGTCCCGGCGGACATCGGGAAGCCGACCGTCCTCGGCAGCTCCACGTCGCCGGTTTCGCTGCCCGCCGCCATGGTGCGCTCCACCGCATCGTACAGCAGGGCGCGGCGCTCGAGGTTCATCATGTTGACATGGTGGATCAGGGAGCGGGGCAGGGCCCGGCCGGACTGGTCCACGAGGGCGACCGAGAAGCCGTAGAGCCAGCCCGCCATCGGCCACTGGAAGGGGAGGAAGGGGGTCTGTGCCCCCGGGGCATCGTGCGCGCCGTGGTGGGCGTGGTCCATGGCGCCCTGACCGGCGGGGATCGTGAAGGGGCCCGCGCGGAGGACCACCTCGCGCCGAGTGGAATCGACGCGAACGGAGATCGCCGGGTCGGGCGCGAGGCGGGTGGTGTCGCTCGGGGCGGCGGCGCCCAGCGCGAGGGCGAGCAGCGTGGGGAACATGGTGCGTCCTTCTTGGGGGTCCGGGGGTGCGGGTCCTCAAGACACCTGAACCCCTAGGATGGCCATTTTGTTCCCGGGCGTCAAGAGTTGGTCGTGGCGTCCCTGCCACCGTGGCAGGCCGGACCGGCGTGCTGGCAGCTCTGGCACTCGGCCGCTGTGACTGCCAACGCCATAATGACCGATAAAACAGGCACTTAGGTTGCGCAGGCGGGTCGCGGCACCGCTTGACTCTGCGGTGCGATACGGTATGTTTGACCTCGAATTCTGGCACTCTTGGTCGAAGAGTGCCAAGCCCCATCCGCCCCTTGGGCGGTCCGTCATTCACGTTGTGGAGGCATCACCCCATGGCCAGTGCCAAGCCGAAGAGCAAGCTCAAGATCCATCCCCTCGAGGATCGCGTCGTGATCCGCCCCGCCGACGAGGCGGCCCAGATGCGGGGCGGGCTCTACATCCCCGACACCGCCAAGGAAAAGCCCACCCAGGGTGAAGTGATCGCCGCCGGCCCGGGCCGGACCGAAAAGGGCGTCCGGGTCCCGATGGACCTGGCGGTGGGCGACACGGTGATCTACGGCAAGTACAGCGGCACCCCGTTCACGCTGGACGACGAGGAAGTCATCATCATCAAGGCTTCCGACGTCCTCGCGAAGCTCGGCTGACCGCGACTCATCACTCCAGGAGAGACTGATCCATGGCTGCGAAGGAACTGCTGTTTGACACCGAAGCCCGCGCGAAGCTGAAGAAGGGCGTCGACGCCCTTGCCGAGGCGGTCAAGGTGACCCTCGGCCCCAAGGGCCGGAATGTCGTCATCGACAAGAAGTTCGGCTCGCCGACGATCACCAAGGACGGCGTGACCGTCGCCAAGGAGATCGAGCTCTCGGACCCGGTCGAGAACATGGGCGCCCAGATGGTGAAGGAGGTCGCGACCAAGACCTCCGACCTCGCCGGTGACGGCACCACCACCGCCACCGTGCTGGCCCAGGCGATCTTCCGCGAGGGGCTCAAGAACGTCACCGCCGGGGCCAACCCGATGGAGCTCAAGCGCGGCATCGACAAGGCGGTCGAGGCGATCGTTGCCGAGCTGGTCCGCATCTCGGTCCCGACGGCCGGCAAGAAGGAGATCGCCCAGGTCGGCTCGATCTCCGCGAACAATGACAAGGAAATCGGCAACCTCATCGCCGAGGCGATGGAGAAGGTCGGCAAGGACGGCGTCATCACGGTCGAGGAGGCCAAGGGGCTCGACACCACCCTCGAGACCGTGGACGGGATGCAGTTCGACCGCGGCTACCTGTCGCCGTACTTCGTCACCGATCCCGACAAGATGGAGGCGATCCTCGACGATGGCCTGATCCTGATCCACGACAAGAAGATCAGCGCCATGAAGGACCTCCTGCCGGTGCTGGAGAAGGTGGCCCAGAGCGGCAAGGGCCTGATGATCATCGCCGAGGACATCGAGGGCGAGGCGCTGGCCACCCTGGTGGTCAACAAGCTGCGCGGCACCCTCAAGGTCGTGGCCGTCAAGGCCCCGGGCTTCGGCGACCGCCGCAAGGAGATGCTCCGCGACATCGCCATCCTGACCGGTGGCCAGGTGATCAGCGAGGAGCTCGGCTTCAAGCTCGAGAACGCCACCATGGCCGACCTCGGCCGCGCCAAGCGGATCGTGGTCGACAAGGACAACACCACGGTCGTGGACGGCAAGGGCAAGGATGCCGACATCCAGGGCCGGATCGGCGAGATCCGCGCCGCGGTCGAGAAGAGCACCAGCGACTATGACCGCGAGAAGCTGCAGGAGCGGCTGGCCAAGCTGGCCGGCGGCGTGGCGGTGATCAACGTCGGCGCCGCGACCGAGACCGAGATGAAGGAGAAGAAGGCCCGGGTCGAGGACGCACTTCACGCCACCCGTGCCGCGGTCGAGGAAGGCATCGTCCCGGGCGGTGGCGTCGCCCTGCTGCGGGCCCAGTCGGCGCTCGAGAAGATCCGCGGCTCCGAGGACGAGAAGATCGGGGTGGACATCGTCCGCAAGGCGGTCGAGGAGCCGATCCGCATGATCGTCCGCAACGCCGGCGCCGAGGGCTCGATCGTGGTGGCCAAGATCAAGGAGTCGAAGGACAAGAACTTCGGTTACAACGCCGCGACCGACACCTACGAGGACCTGGTCAAGGCCGGCGTCATCGACCCGACCAAGGTCACCCGGACGGCGCTGCAGAATGCCGCCTCGATCGCCGGCCTGCTGCTGACGACCGAGTGCGCCGTGGTCGAGAAGAAGGAAGACAAGCCGGCGCCCGCCGCCCCTCCGGGCGGTGGCATGGGCGGGATGTACTAGCCCGTCGCCAGCAACCAGGATCGTCGGCGGGGGGGCCATCGGCCCCCCCGTCGTCGTCTGGTGGAGCCCGGGCCCCGGCCGGATTATCTTGGGTCAGGAATCGTTCATTCAGCGGGGAGTGTCTGGATGCGTGGGACAACCTTGGTGGTGCTGGCGATGCTGGCCGGGGCCGTGCCCGCCGCGGGACAGCAGTTGCCGAACATCGAAGGGACCTGGGAGGTCTCCCTCAAGGACAAGGATCGCAAGGATGTGCCGCGGACCGTGATCGTGCGCGCTGATTCCAGCGCCAGCTGGGGCGAGGAACATGTCCGCTGGCGGGTGGTGCGCGGGCCGAAGATCATGCTCGCCATCGGCGGCGAGTGGGAGGTGTACGACATCCGCCTCCGGGGCACCCAGCTCACCCTCTCCGGCGGCGACCTGCCCGACCCGGTGACCCTCCGGCGGACCGGCCCCGCGTCGCCGCGGCCGGCCAACGTGCCGGTGCCCCCGGATCCCGGCCCCGTCCCTCCGCGCCGCTGACCGCCACGGGCCCCGCCCCCTCCCAACATCGGGAGGGGGCTCTTCGTATTCCCATCGTCACCTTCGGCACGTTCCCGCTCTGGCACGTTCCCGCTCTCGACTTCCTCAACCGGTATCCGGATGTCCGCCTCTCCCTCGATCATTGCGCGGCAGACCCGCCGACTCGCCGCCCTGCTGCTGGTGCTCACCACTGCGGCCCCGGTGGCCCGGGCGCAGGGGGCGGGGATGGAGGTCTACGTCGGTCAGTACAGCCCGACCCAGGACCTCTTTCAGGTGACCCGCGCCGGCGAGGCCGGGACCTTCCGCCTGAACAGCGGCTCGTCCAAGGGCGGGGTCGTGGCGCTGGACCTGAACCAGCGGGTGGGGTTGCGGGTCTCCGGCGGCGAGGTCGAGACCGCGCTCGCCTTCACCCCTTCGGGCTCGGGCCGGGCATGGGAAACACCGGCGGTGCTGCGCCACGCCAGTGTCCAGGGCGCGCTTGGGCTCACCCGCGGCGGCCGGATGGCACAGCCCTATGTGTCGCTTGGCATCAGCTACGCGCAGCGCAAGGGGGAGGCATTCGAGGGTCAGACCAGGCCGACCAGCTATGGCATGGCCCTCGGCGCTGGCCTCCGGGTGCGGGTCTCGGCGCTGGCGATGAGCATGGGGGTGGAGGTGCTTGATTACTCGGCGACCTACGACGTGGTGGGACGTCCGCCCCGGGACTTCATCCAGCGCGATGTGCTGCTCCGCCTGGGAGGCGGCGTCGCGGTGGGTCGCTGAGGATCAACGCTGTTGGTGGTCGGCCAGGGCCTCCTGGTCGGCCCCATGCTCGAGCCAGTCGAAGGCCAGCATGATCGGGTCGAGCGGCACGGCCTGACCGGCTACGTCCAGTCGCCCCCGGTATCCCGCCTCCTGAAGCACGGCACCCACCCGCTCCCGGGCATGTTCGGGAGTGTTGCACTGCTGGCTCAGGTGCGCGAGCACCACGGCCTGCAGCCCGGGGTGGAACAGTTCCCGAATCAGCTCGGCGGCGTCGCCGTTCGACAGGTGCCCCCCGAATCCCGCGATCCGCTGCTGGACCGAAACGGGGTAGGCGCTGGTGCGGAGCAGCACCTCATCGTAGTTCGCCTCGAGCACCAGCGCCGAAAGGTTCCGGAACAGCCAGCGGACCGCGGTGGTGGGACGCCCGAGGTCGGTTGCATACCCGATCCGCAGCCCCGACCCGGTGGAAACCGCGAGCGCCATCGGTTCCGCGGCGTCGTGGCTCGTGCTGGCACCCTCGACCAGGAACGGGCCCAGCTCCCGGGGGGCAGAACCGGAGATGGGGATCCGGGGCGTCTTGCCGGTGGTCTTGAGGGCGGCCAGGGTTCCCGCCGAGGCCACGATCGGGATCCGGTGGCGGTCGGCGAGGCGGGCGGCTCCCTGGGCGTGATCGCCATGCTCGTGGGTCAGCACGATCCCCACGGCCTGCCCCAGGTCCACCCCGGCTGCCATGGCGCGGCGCTCGACCTCGCGGGCGCTGAACCCGGCATCGACCAGGACGACCGCACCGTCGGAGGAGATCGCGCAGCAGTTGCCGCGCGACCCCGAGCCGAGGACGTGCAGGATCGCCATCAGGCCAGGCGCCGGTGCATGGCCCGGAGCGACGCCTCGCGCTCCGGGGACGGTTCGATCCCGCGGCGGGGCATGACCCGGTGCGCCACGGCGACGAAGCGGTCGGCGTCGATCCGCTCGCTGCCGGTGCCCCAGGCAAACGGGGGGAGGTACTTCGGTGCGGTGGGTTGGCCGAACAGGTTCGCGCCGGCGCCGATGACGCATCCGGTGGGGAGCAGGCTGCCGATCGCCGTCTTGGCGTGGTCCCCGAACAGGGTGCCGAGGTTGGTGCGGCCGGTTTCCAGGCGGGCACCGGCGATCTCGAGGCGGATGGGGCCGTAGGTGTTCTTGAGGTTCGAGGTGATCGTTCCGGCTCCCAGGTTGACCCAGTGGCCGAGCACCGAGTGCCCGACGAACCCGTCGTGGCTCTTGTTCGCGAACCCGAGGAAGACCGAGGCGCTCACCTCGCCGTGGACCCGGCACTGCGGGCCGATGGCGCTGTGACGAATGGCTCCACCGAGCAGCAGGGTGCCGGCCCCCACGAAGAGCGGCCCCTGCAGCCGGGTCCCCGCCCGCACCTCCACCCCCGTCTCCAGGACGATCACTCCACCCCGCGTGTCGAAGACCACCCCCGGTTCGACCGCGGCGCCCAGCAGGACGACATCGGCGGGATCGCCGATGACGATGACCCCGTCGGGAATCGGGTCGGACTCCTCGGCCAGGAAGTCGGCGCAGTCGGGCACCAGCAGGTGCTCGAGCGCCGTCAGCAGGTCGTGGGTGCCCTGGAGTGGCAGGCCGTCGACCGGCTGGGCCCGCCCGCTCTCGTCCTCCGCGCCGGCCCAGGTCTCTCCCTCGGGGACCACCCATGCGACGGTCTTGTCGTCGTGCGTCAGCCGTCGCGTATCGGGGGCCAGCTCCACCGCCAGCCCCGATGGGGCGAACCACGATGCCGCGATGATCGCCGGTCCCTCGACCGGGGCGGGCGGCTGGACCGGCGGGGAGTCGGTGTCGCAGAAGTCGAGGCAGTGGGTCCCGAGGATCGCCGCGACCTCGAGTCCGTCGAGTTCCCCCAGGACCCCCGACCAGCGCTCCCGGACCAGCCAGGCCCCGGCACGCAGCTCGGCGATCGGTCGTGCGCCGGCGAAGGGGGCCCATTCCGGGCCGGGGGCGGCCGGCTCCAGCAGGTAGAGCATGGTCACGGGGACACCTCACGGATGTCGGGGGGGAGCCGGTCGAGGGTGTCCTTGAGCCGGGAGGCCTCGGCACGGTCCATGACGAGGATGCGACCGTTGGCCGAGACGATGACCAGGTCGCGGACCCCACTGGCCACGATCGGCGTCCCATCACTCCAGACGATGCACCGTTCGGCGTCGACGAGTGTCACCGGGCCAGCGTGGACATTGCCGGCCGCGTCCATGGCCCGCACCCGGGACAGCGCCTCCCAGGTACCGATGTCGTCCCAGGAGAAGCGCCCGGGGAGGACGGCGACGGCATCGCTCCGTTCGAGCAGGCCGACGTCGATCGAGACCGGCGTGACTGCATCGAAGAAGGCGGCGATGTCGCCGGTGTCGAGGTGGGCGAGGTGGGGACCGATCTCGGGAGTGAACTTCGCCACCTGGCGGAGCAGCACCGCCGCGGACCAGGCGAAGAGGCCGCTGTTCCAGAGCGCACCCTGGGCCAGGAGGTCCGAGGCGGTCCGGGCATCCGGCTTCTCGGTAAACCGCGTGACCCGGAATGTGCCGGAGCCCCGGGGAGCGCCGGGCACGATGTAGCCATAGCCGGTCTCGATCCGACTCGGCACGATCCCGACGGTGACCAGGCAGGCCTGCTCCCGGGCGGCCTCGAGTGCCTGGCGGGCCGTGACGCGGAACGCCTCGGGGTCCGCGACGTGCCAATCCGCATGCAGCGACAGGACGTCGGCGCCGGGATCCCGGCGCCGCGCCTCGTGGCTGGCCCAGACCAGGGCAGGGGCGGTCGAGGCCGGGCGAGGCTCGACCAGCACATTCTCCGGGGGGAGGCCCAGGCGCGCCTGCAGCGCGGGGGCGAGGGCGGCCCCGGTCACCACCAGGGTCCGCTCAGGTGGGACCAGTCCCGCGAGGCGCGCCATCGTCTCGTCGGCGGTGGAGCCGGAGCTGAACAGCGGCAGGAGTTGCTTGGGTTGCGCGGGAGTGCTGAGTGGCCAGAAACGGCTGCCGGAGCCGCCGGCCAGGATCACGGCCCAGTGCATAGGAACTCGGGGTGGTCGTCTCCCACAGGCGGGCGGGAGCGGACCGGTTAGAGGAGGGCGGCGAGGTCGCCGCGGAGTTGGCGCAAGTCGTAGAGCAGCTGCCCCACCTGGGCCTGCGGGTTGGCGAGGACCAGGAGCAGGGCGCCATCAGCCAGGGGACAGGCGAGGAGCATGCCGGCGGTGGTCTCGAGCACCAGCCGCTCCGGGTCTGGACGTCCCGCCGCTCCGGCCAGTTGCCGCCCGGTCCGGACCAGGGTGATGACCAGGGCGGCGAGGGCCTCAGGATCCTGGGATCCGTCGAGCCGGGAGGCGAGGGGCAGGCCCTCGGGACTGATCAGTGCGGCCCCGTCCACCTCGGGGCGATCGACGAGCCCGGACAACGCCTGTTGGACCGCTTCCATGCCTGGCCTGACTCCGGTGTGGATGGCTCGGCAGAATAGGCCGCGACATACCCGAAGTCAAGAAATGATCGTGGGTTGACCCACCTCCTCCGCTTCCTTAACCTTCCCCGCCTGATGCGCAGATTCTCCCTGTCGGTCCTGGTCTCGGCGCTGGTCCTCGGCGCCTGTGGCGATCCCAATTTCCTGAATCCCCCCACCTCGGACAACGCCATCATCTCGGCGCGGCTGTGGGCGATCCAGGGGACCTCCCTTGGCCTGCCCTCGGCCTGGTCGGTGCCGCTCCGGACCCGGATCCGGCTCGACCAGTCTCCCAACTTCGACTTCGCCTTCGACATCACGCCTGGCGGGACGCCGATCCTGCTTCCGCGCGGGGCGTTCGGGCTGCTCGAGCCGACCGGGAATCCCGGGCTGCTCCCGACCCCGAAGGAGTGGGACGAGATCACCGTGGCGGTGCTCAACGGCTACCTGACCTCGGATACGATCCCGATCAGCGTCGGGGACCGGTTCTACGTCCGCTCCTCGTCGACGGGGATCTGCTTCAACAGCTCGCCGCTCTATGCCAAGCTGCAGATCCTCGAGGTCGACCTGGACGACCGGTCGGTGCTCTACCGGATCCTGACCAACGCCAACTGCGGCTACAAGGGCCTCGAACTGGGCCTGCCCACGAAGTGATCGAGCTTCGCCTCTTCCGCCAGGACCCCGACGGGGTGCGGGCCGCGCTCGGCCGGCGCGGGGATCCCGCCCTCAAGGCCGCCCTCGACCGGATCGCCGATCTCGACGCCCAGCGGCGGGCGCTGGTGGCCCGGACCGACGCCCTGAAGGCGGAGCGCAACGCGGCCAGCGAGGAAGTGGCGCGCCTCAAGAAGGCGAAGCAGCCGGCCGACGACCTGCTGGCGGCCCTCAAGCGCTCGGGCGAGGAGGTCAAGGCGCTCGACGCGGAACTGCGCGAAGTCGAGGCCGCGCTCGAGGCGGAGGCACTCCGGGTCCCCAACCTGCCGCATCCCGACTCCCCGGACGGTGACGCGACGGCCAATCGCGTGGCGCGGAGCTGGGGCACGCCGGCCACCTTTGCCTTCCCGCCGCGCCCGCACTGGGAAATCGGCGAGGCGCTGGGGATCCTGGACCTCCCCCGTGGCGCCAAGCTGGCCGGTTCGGGATTTCCCGTGCTGCGCGGTGCCGGGGCGCGGTTGAGCCGGGCCCTCGCCAACTTCATGCTCGACCTCCACACCACCGAGTTCGGCTACACCGAGATCGCGCCGCCCTACCTGGCCAACCGCACCACCATGACCGGGACGGGGCAGCTGCCGAAGTTCGAGGAGGACATGTATGGCCTCCCCGACGACCTCTTCCTGATCCCGACCGCCGAAGTGCCGGTGACCAACCTGCACCGCGACGAGATCCTCGATGCGGCGGTGCTGCCGCTCGCCTACTGCGCCTGGACTCCCTGCTTCCGCCGGGAGGCCGGCGCGGCGGGGAAGGACACCCGGGGGCTGATCCGGCTGCACCAGTTCGACAAGGTGGAGCTGGTCCGTCTCTGTGCCCCGGCGGAGTCGGATGCGGAGCTGGAGCGGATCACCGGCCATGCCGAGGCGGTGCTCCAGCGCCTGGAGCTGCCGTATCGGGTCCTGGAACTGGCAGCCGGCGACACTGGGTTCTCCAGCGCCCGGACCTTTGACCTCGAGGTCTGGGCGCCCGGGGTGGGGGCGTGGCTGGAGGTCTCCAGCGCCAGCGTCTTCACCGACTTCCAGGCCCGTCGCGCCGGGTTGCGGTTCCGGCCCGAGCCGGGCGCCAAGCCTGAATTCGTCCACACCCTCAACGCCAGCGCCCTGGCCTTCCCCAGGACGATCATCGCACTGCTCGAGCACGGGCAGCAGGAGGATGGTTCGGTCCGGATCCCGGCGGCGCTGGCGCCGTACCTGGGCACCGACCGGCTCGCCCCCCGTGGCTGACGCCACCACGGCGCTGCCGCTGGGGCTGAATCCCGCCCAGCAGGAAGCGGTGGAGCACCTGCACGGCCCGATCCTGGTGCTGGCCGGCGCCGGGTCGGGCAAGACCCGGGTGCTCACGGCCCGGATCGCCAACCTGCTGCAGCACCACGGGGTGCGTCCCGAGCAGGTCTTCGCGGTCACCTTCACCAACAAGGCCGCCGGCGAGATGCGCGGCCGGGTCGGCACCCTCCTCAAGCGCGATCCCACCGGGCTCTGGATCGGGACCTTCCACTCGCTCTCCGCCCGGCTGCTGCGGCGCGAGGCCGAGCGCCTGGGATTCAGCCGACAGTTCACGATCTTCGACGAGACCGACCGGCTCGCCGTCATTGCGCGGCTGCTCGACAAGCGGGGCCACCCGGCCAAGTTGTTCCCGCCGCGCACCATCCAGTCGATCATCTCGGGCGCCAAGAACCGGATGGAGAGCCCGGAGGCGCTGGCGGCCAGCGCCACCTTCGACCGGGTGGTGCAGGTGGCCGCGGAGATCTATGGCGACCTGGGGCCGGCGCTGCAGGCCCAGAATGCCATGGACTTCGACGACCTGATGCTGCTGCCGCTGCGGCTCTTCAAGGAACACCCGGACCGGCTCGCCGCGTGGCGCCACCGGTTCGCCTTCCTGCTGGTGGACGAGTTTCAGGACACCAACCGCGCCCAGTACGAACTGGTCCGCGCCCTCGGCGCGCACGGCAACGTCTTCGCCGTCGGCGATGACGACCAGTCGATCTACGGCTGGCGCGGTGCCGACGTCCGGCACATGCGCGAGTTCCAGACGGACTTCCCCGGGACGCGGCTGGTCCGCCTCGAGGAGAACTACCGCTCCACCCAGGTCGTCCTCGACGCCGCCAACGCCGTGATCAGCGGCAACACGGGCCGTCTCGGCAAGACCCTCCGGACCCGCCGGCGGGGCGGGGAACTGATCACCGTGCTGGCCGCCGCCGACGAGCGGGACGAGGCGGAGTGGATCGCGCGGGAACTGGCCCAGCGTGCCGCCACCGGCGACGTGACCCACTCCGAGATGACGGTGCTCTACCGCACCAACGCGCAATCCCGCGCAATGGAGGAGGCGTTCCGCCGGGCCGGGGTGCCGCACCGGGTGGTCGGGGCGACCTCGTTCTACGAGCGCCGCGAGGTGAAGGACCTGCTCGCCTACCTGCGCGTGGTGGCCAACCCCGCCGACGACGAGGCGTTCGTCCGCGCCATCGGGACCCCGCGCCGTGGGATCGGTGACGCCACCATCGCGCAGCTCCGCGAGACCGCCACCCAGTGGGACAAGTCGCTGCTCGACACGGCCGCGATCGCCGACCGGATCACCGGCCTGCGCCCGAACGTGCGGGCGGCATTGACCGGCTTCGCCGAGCTGGTGGAGCGGTGGCGGGAGGCGAGCCAGCACCAGACGCCGGCGGCGATCCTCGAGGAGATCATCCGCGCGATCGACTACGAGTCCCACCTGAAGGGCGAGGGGCCGGAGGGGGCCGATCGCTGGGAGAACGTGCGGGAACTGCTCGCCGGCGCGGCGGCATGGAGCGAAGTGCTGCCGGACCTGGAGGAGGGGGACGAGACCACCCCGCTGGAGCGCTTCCTCTCCGAGGCCGCGCTCCTCTCCACCCACGACAAGATCGCCGGCTCCGAGGAGGGGGTCACCCTGATGACCCTCCACACCGCCAAGGGGCTCGAGTGGCGGGTCGTGGTCCTGGCCGGGATGGAGGATGGCCTCTTCCCGCTCGGCCGGGCGCTCGAGACCACCGAGGGCGGCGAGGAGGAGCGACGCCTGTTCTACGTCGGGGTGACCCGGGCGCGCGATGTCCTGATCATGAGTTGGGCCCGCAACCGCCGGCGCGGCGGCGACATGCGACCCGGGATCCCGTCGCGGTTCCTCAAGGAGGTGCCGCCGGGCCTGGTGGACGAGCGCAAGACCGCGCTGGGCGGGGTGGAGACCTGGAGCAGTGGCCGCACCGCGTGGCGTGGCGACGACGATGGCTACCCGGGCGCCGGCCGGGGCCGGGGGCGCACCCCCGATCGGGTGGCCGGTGGCGGACAGGTCTCCCGCCCCTGGGTGGCGCCGGTCCCGGCACCGGAGGAGGTTTCGCAGGATGCTCCCCGCTACGTGATCGGGGAACGGGTCCGTCATCGCCGGTTCGGGGACGGTTCGATCGTGGAGCTCTCCGGTCGCGGGAAGGACCTCAAGGTCCGGGTCCAGTTCGACGATGCGGAGCACGGCAGCAAGCAACTGGTGGCGGTGTACGCCGCCCTGGAACGCGTCTGGGAGGACGGATGAAGATCTCGCGGGAGGATGTGCGCCACGTCGCCCGGCTGGCCGAGCTGGCGGTTGATGACGCGGAGCTCGACACGCTGACCGGGCAGCTCGACCGGATCGTGGAGTATGTCGCACAACTGGAGGCGCTCCCGTCCGAGGCCGCTGCTGCCCCATTCCATCCCGGTCCCGCCGGGGTCCGCCTGCGCCCGGACGTGGTGGCGCCGGTGCCCCTGGCGCACGGGCCGGAGCAGATCGCGCCGGAGATGCGGGAGGGTCTGTTCGTGGTGCCGCGCCTCGGCGCCCAGGAGGAGTCGTGAGCACCGCCGCCACCGCCGGCCAGGTTGCGGAGCGGCTTCATGCCGCGTCGGCGATGAATGCCGCGCTCGACTGGAGTCCGGAGCTGCTGGCCGCGGAGGCCGCCAGCGCCGACCGGCATCCCGACGGTGCGCTTCACGGGATGCCGATCGCGATCAAGGACAACATCGTCACCGCCGAGCAGCCGACCACCTGCGCGTCGCGAATTCTCGAGGGGTACCGCTCGCCCTTTACCGCCACCGCGGTCCAGCGACTGCGTGCCGCCGGCGGGATGGTCGCATGCAAGGCCAACCTGGACGAGTTCGCGATGGGCTCGTCCACCGAGCACTCCGCCTATGGCCGCGTCCACCATCCGCTGGACCCGGGCCGGGTGCCGGGTGGGTCGTCCGGCGGATCGGCCGCCCTGGTCGCGGCGGGGGTGGTGCCCGCGGCGCTGGGCTCGGAGACCGGCGGGTCGGTGCGACAGCCCGCCAGCTTCTGCGGCATCGTGGGGGTCAAGCCGTCGTACGGGCTGGTCAGCCGCTGGGGCCTGGTGGCGTTCGGCTCCTCGCTTGACTGCATCTCGGTCTTCGGCGACACCGTGGCACGGGCCGCCCGGGTCCTCGAGACGATCAGCGGGCACGATCCCCAGGACGCCACCACCTTCGACCGGCCCCCGCTGGCACCGTTCGCGCCGCGCACCGACTTGAAGGGGATCCGGATCGGCCTGCCGAGGGAGTACTTCCCGGACGATCTCGATCCCGCGATCCGGGCCGCCTGCGACCGGACGATCCGCGTCCTCAAGGACCTCGGTGCCGAGGTGGTGGAGGTCTCCCTGCCGCACACGGCGTATGCGGTGCCCACCTACTACGTGCTCAACCCCGCCGAGGCGGCCGCCAACCTGGCCCGCTATGACGGGGTGCGCTACGGCGTCCGCAAGGTCGGCCCGGCGGGCGACGTCCGGGCCCTGTACCAGGCCACCCGGGGGCAGGGCTTCGGTCCCGAGGTGCGGCGCCGGATCCTGGTGGGCACCTACGTGCTCAGCGCCGGGTACTACGATGCCTACTACGCGCGGGCCCAGCAGGTCCGGCGTCACCTGGCGCAGGACTTCACCGACGCCTTCGGGGCTGGGGTGGACCTGCTGTTCACCCCGACCACCCCCAGCACCGCATTTGCCGCGGGCGCCAACACCGCCGATCCGGTGGCGATGTACCTCGCCGACATCTTCGTCTGCGCGGTGAGCCTGGCCGGGCTGCCCGCCCTGAGCATCCCGATCGGGCGCGACCAGGGACTGCCGATCGGCGGGCAGCTGATCGCCCCGTTCATGCAGGATGGCGCCATGCTGGCCGCCGCGGACCTCCTCGAACGCCACGTCGATGCCACCGGGGAGGTCCGCTGATGGCCACCACCTGGGAAACCGTCGTCGGGCTGGAGGTGCACGTCCAGCTGGCCACCGCCTCGAAGATGTTCTGCGGCTGCAGCACCACCTTCGGCGAGGCGCCGAACACCAACGTCTGCCCGGTCTGCCTGGGGCTGCCGGGCGCGCTGCCGGTGCCCAACGAGGAGGCAATCCGCCTCGCCACGCGGGCGGCGCTGGCCCTCGAGTGCACCGTGCACGAGACCAGCGTCTTCGCCCGCAAGAACTATTTCTACCCCGACCTGCCGAAGGGGTACCAGATCTCGCAGTTCGACAAGCCGCTCGCCACCGGCGGGGTCCTGCGGTGCGAGTCGCCGGATCGGGGGCCGCTCGCCGTCGGGATCACCCGGCTGCACGTCGAGGAAGACGCCGGCAAGTCGCTGCACGACCGGTTCCCCGGGCTGACCGCGGTCGACCTCAACCGGGCCGGTGTCCCCCTCGCCGAGATCGTCAGCGAGCCCGACCTCCGTTCCCCGGCCGAGGCGCGGGCCTACCTGACCGCCATCAAGCAGCTGCTCGTCTTTGCCGGCATCAGCGACTGCAGCATGGAGAAGGGCAGCCTCCGCGTCGACGCCAACCTCTCGGTGCGCCCGCTCGGCGAGACCACCCTCGGCACCAAGACCGAGGTCAAGAACATGAACAGCTTCGCCAATGTGGAGCGCGCCCTGGAGGCGGAGCGTGCGAGGCAGATCGCCCTGCTCGAGTCGGGCGGTCGGGTCGAGCAGGTCTCGCTGCTGTTCAATGCGGCCACCGGCGAGGTCCGCCCGATGCGCTCGAAGGAGGACAGCCACGACTACCGGTACTTCCCCGATCCCGACCTGCCGCCGCTGGTGCTGGCCCCGGCGTGGATCGCGACCGAGCGCGCCGCCCTGCCGGAGTTGCCCGACGCCATGCGGGCGCGCCTGGCGGAGCAGTACGGGCTGCCGGCCTATGATGCCCAGGTGCTGAGTGGCGAGGTCGCGATCGCCCGCTACTTCGAGGCGGTGGTGGCGACGGGTGCCGAGGCCAAGGCCGCGGCCAATTGGGTCATGGGCGAGGCGCTCACCGATTGGAATGCCGCGGGCGCCTTCCGGGTGCCCGCCGCCACGCTGTCCGCGCTGATCGGGCTCGTGGCGGGCGGCACCGTCAGTCACCAGGCGGGGAAGAAGGTCTACGCCGAGCTGTCGTCCCGCGGCGGGGGCGACCCGCTGGCGCTGGCGACTGAACTGGGCCTGATCCAGGTGCGCGATGCCTCGGCACTCGAGGCGTGGGTGGACGAGGTGATCGCCGCCTGCCCGGACGAGGTGGCGCGGTTCAAGGGCGGGGAGGCGAAGCTGATGGGCTTCCTGACCGGGCAGGTGATGAAGCGAAGCGGTGGCAAGGCCGACCCCAAGGGCATCCAGGCGGTGCTGGCAAGGAAGCTGGCATGAGCACGACGCACGTGGCGCCGGTCGAGGCGATTCGGGCCCATTTCCCGGCCCTCGAGCGCCGTCACAACGGCCACCTGGTCGCCTATTTCGACGGCCCCGGCGGGACCCAGGTGCCCCGCGCCGTCGGCGACGCGATGCTCGACTACCTCTACCATCACAACGCCAACACCCACTGGAGCTACCCGACCAGCGCGGAGACCGACCGGTTGCTCTGGCAGGCCCGGGAAGCAGTGTCGGAGATGCTCGGCTCGTCGCCGAGCGAGGTGGCCTTCGGTGCCAACATGACGACCCTCACCTTCCACCTGGCGCGTGCGCTGGGCCGGAAGTGGGGACCCGGTGACGAGGTGGTCGTCACGGAGCTCGATCACCACGCCAACCTGGCGCCGTGGCAGGCCCTGGTGCAGGAGCGGGGGATCACCCTCCGCGTCGTCCCGCTCGACCCCACGACCGGGCGCCTCGTGCCGGATGGCCTCGCCGCCGCCATCGGGCCGCGGACCAGGCTGGTGGCCATCGGCATGGCGTCGAACGCCCTCGGCACCGTCACCGACGTCGCCACCGCGTGTGCCCAGGCGTCGGCGGCCGGGGCGCTTTCGTTCGTGGATGCCGTGCACGCCGCGGCGCACCTGCCGATCGATGTCCGCCGGATCGGCTGTGACTTCCTGTCCTGCTCGGCCTACAAGTTCTACGGTCCGCACATCGGCATCCTCTTTGGCCGCGGCGCCCAGCTCGAGGCGCTCGACCTGCCCAAGCTCATCCCCGCCGCCGACGACCCGCCCGAAAGCCTCGAGACCGGGACCCAGAACCACGAGGGGATCGTTGGCGCTGCGGCGGCCATCGCGTTCCTGGCCGGGCTCGCCAGCGGCGCCCCGAACCGCCGCGACGGCCTCCGTGCCACCCTGATGGAGCTCCACCACCGGGGCGAGGCACTGCTGGCCGCGATGTGGGAGGGACTTTCCGCGATACCCGGGGTGCGCTGCAGCGGGCCACCGCCCGGCACGCCGCGGACCCCGACCCTGGGGTTCACGGTGGCAGGAAGGACGTCGGAGCAGGTGGCCATCGCCCTCGCGGAACGCGGGGTGTTCGTGTCCCACGGCGACTTCTACGCGGTCACGGTGATCGAGCGGCTGGGCGTGGAGGGGTTGGTACGAGCGGGGTGCGCGTGCTACACCACGAGGGCAGAGGTGGACCGGCTGGTGGCCGGCG
The DNA here is from genome assembly GCA_048499805.1 of Gemmatimonadales bacterium. Taxonomy (GTDB): domain Bacteria; phylum Gemmatimonadota; class Gemmatimonadetes; order Gemmatimonadales; family GWC2-71-9; genus JAWXBA01. The sequence goes on from JASNZF010000002.1 coordinate 675,230, forward strand.
TGCACGCGCTCGTGCAGGGCTGAGCCGCGCTCAGGCGGCTGGGGAGTCCGTGTCGGATCCCAGCACGACGGACTCCGGCACCGTCACCAGTTCGGGCGGTGCCGGCAGCAGCCACGGCCGGGTTACCGTGCTGTCGAGCCAGTACTCCAGCGGGTGGTCCGGCAGCCCATAGTGTTCTGCTGCGGCTTCCAGCATCCGCTCCTTGTTGGGCCATGAACCCCGGACCAGTTCCCGCCGCCGGAGGCGCTTGGCCTGGTAGAGCGGGCGGTGTCCCGTCGGGTCGAGCTCGCGGGCGCGTCCCGCCTCGGATCGCAGTGTCTCCATGACGTAGTCGTAGGCCACCGCGAGGTGACGCTCGACCTGGTCATCGGTCAGCATCCACCGGCTGCGCTCGCGTGCCATTCGCATCGTCTCCTGCCACCCCTTCATGTCCGCCAGGTGCACCAGTCCGCGGAAGATCTTGCGGTTGGTGCGGACGCTGAACAGCGTGGGGGAGATGATCGACTCCAGGTGCTGATCGGCCGGGGCGTGGTCCAGGACGATCAGCTGCTTGGCCTTCCGGGCGTAGGCCGCGGTCAGGTACGCCTCGACCCGGCTCTCCCAGTAGGAATGCCCCATCGAGCGGGCGCTGCTGGTCAGCAGCAATTGCCGGGGGACGAAGAAGTTGTGCGCCACGGTGTCTGCCGCCAGGTGCGACAGGTAGCCCAGCCCGAACGCCCGGAGCCGCTCCGACTCGGCGCGGTCATGAACCTCCTGGCCCACCGTCCAGAAGTGGGAATGGCGCCCGGGTGGCACGTACTTCTTGGCGATGGAGGTGTCGGCGGCGATGCTGCCGTACAGGAAGTCCCAGGGATAGTGGTGCAGCAGCTCGGCGATCACCGGCGGCAGCAGCCGCAGGTTGGCCAGGACGGTCTCGCTCAGGAAGATGTGGGTGCCCGGGGTCCAGGCGTGGGCATCCGAGGGCAGGAGGAGCAGCATCAGGACCGCCAGACCAGCTCCCCACCCCAAACGGGACCAACCGCTCACCGACGCCCTCGCACCAGGAGCCTCCGCACCAAACCGATGGCGCCGCCGGCGGTCCGGACCCGCCGCACCGCCGCCGTGGCGTCCAGCGCCGTCTCCTCGACTTCCTCCTGCACCACCTCGATCAGGGCGTCGAAGTCCTGCAGGCGCCGACGGGCACGCTTGATCCCGCGCTCGAAGGTGAACCGGGTCCGCCGGCTGGTTTCCAGGACTTCCCGGATTTCTCCGGTGATCTGCTCGGAAAGCGCCTCGCCCTTGACCGCCAGCCGGTTGACCGCCTTGATGGCGGGCTCCAGCTCCGTGGTCAGGGCGTGCAGGTCCTTCCGCAGTTCCGCGCCGTCGTTCCGGATCTGGAACGCCGCGATCGCCATCCCGATGAAACAGATCGCGATCACCACCATGGACAGGGCCACGGTCGTGCCAACCCAACTGGACGTGGCGGCTTGGAGCGCCAGGAGGAGCGTCATGCCTGGCTCCGGGTGGGGGAATCCATGCCCGAATATAATGCCGAAACCCGCGGCCCCGCTTGACGCTCCGGACCCGCCCCGCGAGGTTTGCCGCATGCCTCCACGTTTCGTCGTCCGCGGCGGGAAGCCGCTCCACGGGACCATCGTTCCCGCCGGCAACAAGAACGCCGCCCTCCCGATCCTGGCGGCCACCGTCCTGGGACGGAGCCCCTCCACCCTGCACAATGTCCCGCGGATCCGGGATGTCGAGGCGATGGCGGAACTGCTGGCGGGGCTCGGTGCCAGCGTCGAGTGGACCGGCACCAATACCGTCCGGATCGACCCGGCCGGTGTCACCGCGCGGCCACTCGATCCCGTCCTCTGCGCCAGGATCCGGGCCTCCATCCTGATGGCTGGCCCGCTCCTGGCCCGGTTCGGCAAGGTCATCCTGCCCCCGCCCGGGGGCGATGTCATCGGCCGCCGCCGGGTCGACACCCACTTCCTGGCCCTCGAGGAACTCGGGGCTACGGTGCGGGTCGGTGACCGCTACGAGATCGAGGGTGCCCACCTGACCGGCGCCGACATCTTCCTCGACGAACCCAGCGTGACCGGCACGGAGAACGCCCTGATGGCGGCGGTCACCGCCACGGGCCGCACCATCTTCCGCAATGCCGCCGCCGAGCCCCACGTGCAGGACCTGGCCCACTTCCTGGTCGCGATGGGCGCCCGGATCGAGGGGATCGGCTCCAACACCTATACCCTCGAGGGGGTGGACGCGCTCCAGGGTGCCGAGTACACGATCGGCCCCGACCACATCGAGATCGCCTCGTTCATCGGGCTCGCTGCCGTCACCGACGGGGCGATCACCATCAACGGGGTCCGCGGGCCCGACCTCCGCAGCACCCTGCTCGGCTTCGACCGCCTGGGCATCCGGCCCCGACTCAGCGGCACCGAGCTGGTGGTCGATGCCCACCAGGAGCGACGGATCCGGCCCGACCTCGGCGGCCACGTCCCCAAGCTCGAGGATGGCCCCTGGCCGGCCTTCCCGGCCGACGTCATGTCGATCGCCATCGTTGCCGCCACCCAGTGCGAGGGGATGATCCTGATCCACGAGAAGATGTTCGAGTCCCGGCTCTTCTTCGTCGACAAGCTGATCGGCATGGGTGCCAGGATCGTCCTCTGCGACCCCCATCGGGCCGTCATCTCCGGCCCCGCGCGGCTCCGGGGCGGGACGGTGGAGTCGCCCGACATCCGGGCCGGGATGGCGATGCTCCTCGCGGCGCTGGCCGCGGAGGGGCAGAGCACCATCCACAACGTGGGGCAGATCGAGCGGGGCTACGAGCGCATCGATGCACGCCTCCGGGCGCTCGGAGCCGACATCCAGCGACTGGATGACTGACCGGCAGCCCCGGGTTGCCTCCGAGGTCCCGCTGGCCGGCGCCGTTCCCCGGTGGGAGGTGCCCGGCTGGCGCGAGCGGTTCGGCGTGGTTGCCGGGGTGACCGGGCGGGGCGACGGGACGGCGGGGGCGGGTTTCGACCTCGGACTCTGGACCGGGGAACCGGTCGGGCAGGTCCACGAGCGGTGGCGTGACTTCCTCCGGGCCGAACCGGGATTCCCGGGAGCGGTCCTCTCCCACCAGGTCCACGGCACGGCCATCGCCCAGCATTCGGAGCGGCACCAGGGGTGGACCCTCCTCGGGGGGTATGACGGCCACCTCACCGGGGCCAGCGGGCTTCTCCTGCTCGTGACCGTGGCCGATTGCGTCCCGGTCTACCTCCTCGACCCGACCCGCCGTCATTGTGCCCTGGTCCATGCCGGCTGGCGGGGCGTCGCCGGGGGGATCCTCGAGGCGGCGGTGTCCCACCTGTGCGGGGCTTCCGGTGGTTCTCCGGCGGATCTCGCAATGCATTGTGGTGTCGCGATATCGGGCCCCTGCTATGAAGTGGATGATGCAGTCGCGACGGCGTGTGGAAAACCCACACCGACGGGGACGAAGGTCCATCTGGACCTCCGTGACCGGCTGGCCGATCAGGGGGATGTGTTGGGCGTGGGCGAGATCACCGTCTCCGGGCATTGTACCGCCTCGCAACCTGGCGACTTCTTCAGTCACCGGGGCTCCGGGGGCCGGGACGGGCGGCAGGTGGCCTATCTCGGGTATCCCGTGCCGGGCTCCGCCGCAGTTCCACTGTAAGGGGGCAGGGTGATCGGTTCCTGGGCAGTTCGGGTGGTGGTTGGCGGGGCGCTGATGGCCCTGGGTGCGGGGTGCCTCAGCGAGCCGGGGGCGGACACGACTCCCCCCACGGTGGAAATCACCAGCCCGGCCGCCAACGCGACCGTTTCCGGCGTGGTGAGCATCTCCACCCGGGTCACCGACAATGTCGGGATCGAGGTGGTCCGGTTCTATGCCGGCACCACGCTCCTGGGCGAGGACGGGATCGCCCCCTACGAGTGGCTCTGGAACACGACGACCCGGGCCCCCGGCGCCGTCCAGCTCCAGGTGGTGGCGGTGGACCTCGCCGGGAACACCGGGAATGCCCAAGTCACGGTGACCGTCAACAACGGCCCCCAGTAGGGCGGGGGCCGGGAATTGACGCGGGACGCCCGCTGGCGGTATATTTGAAAGGCTGGACGGAGGTTTGTGGTGCTCGCCTGCCGGACCCGGGTTGGCTGACGATGTGGGGAATTCCCCACATTTTTTGTTCCCCCCACCGCCGGGACGTGCCCACCGGCCTCTTCCCTGGAATCGTGAGACCCTGTACCCGTCGGCACCCGGGACCCTGAAGGGCAGGGTGCGGTGCCGGCATCCCGAGTTTTCGGAGCGACCACGCATGGCAGGATCGGCAGAGATGCTCGCGGCGATCCGCGAGCTCACCACGACCAAGCAGATCGACCGGAACGAGCTTCTCGACCTCCTGCGCGACGGGATTCATGCCGCGCTGGTGAAGAAGTTCGGGCCGAATGTCCGTTTCGAGATGAGCGTCGACGAGCTGCAGGGCTCGATCGAGATCATGCGGCTCCGGCAGGTGGTGGCCGTGGTCGAGGATCCCAGCGCGGAGATCGGGCTCGAGGAGGCGCGGTTCGAGGACCCGGAGTTCGAGGTCGGCGACATGCTCGAGGAGCAGGTGCCGTTCGAGGACTTCGGGCGGCTGGCGGTGCAGGCCGCCAAGCAGCGGATCATCCAGCGGGTGCGCGAGGGCGAGCGGACCAAGATCCGCGACGAGTTCGGCGACCGGGTGGGGGAGCTGCTTTCCGGCGAGATCCAGCAGATCGAGCGGGGCAAGATCGTCCTGATCCTCAACAAGTTCCGCGAGGCCGAGGCGATCATCCCCTACCGCGACCAGAACCATCGCGAGCACTTCCACCAGGGCGACACGATCCGGGCGGTCCTCAAGAAGCTCGAGGAGACCCCCAAGGGCCCGCGGCTGGTCCTGAGCCGGGCCGATGCGATGTTCGTGGCGGCGCTCTTCAAGCTCGAGGTGCCGGAGATCGCGCAGGGGGTCGTCGAGATCCGGGCGATCGCCCGCGAAGTCGGCAGCCGGACCAAGGTGGCGGTGATCAGCCGCGACGATGCCATCGACCCGGTTGGCGCCTGCGTCGGTCTCAAGGGGTCGCGGGTCCAGGCGGTGGTCAATGAGCTGGGCGGCGAGCGGATCGACATCGTGCCGTGGTCGCCGGACCCGGAGCGGTTCTCCCGCCTGGCGCTGGCGCCGGCCCGGGTGGCCAAGGTCTTCTCCGACCCCGACTCGAAGACGATCCAGGCGGTGGTGGACGAGGACCAGCTCTCGCTGGCGATCGGCCGGAACGGGCAGAACGTGCGGCTCGCCTCCGAGCTGACCGGTTGGAAGATCGACCTCTACTCGAGCCGGGAGTGGCTGGAGCGCGGGGGCGAGGGCCCGCTGTTCGCCCTGCCGCCGCTGGAGGAGGAGGTCGTCACCCAGGTGCCGCTCAGCGAGATGAAGGGCCTGTCCGCCGAGCTGGTCGCGATCCTGGAGCAGGCGGGCTTCAAGATGCTGAACGACATCCTGGACATGGAGCGGGAGGATGTCATGAAGGTGAACGGGATGACCGAGGAGGCCGGCGACCAGTTGCTGGCGTTCCTCTCCGACCTGGTCGAGGATGGCGAGGATGCCGCGCCACCCGCCGGGGACGTGCCCGCCGCGTGAACGACCGCGTCCTCGGGCTGCTGGGGCTGGGGCTCAGGGGCGGGCTGGTGATCGTGGGAGTGGAAGCGGTCCGGGCGGCGCTCCAGCGCGGTGACCTGGCCTGCATCGTGATGGCCGCCGACGCCAGTCCGCGTGCGGTGGAGAAGATCGGCCGGTTGGCGCGCGCCCGTGGGGTGCCGTCGGTCCCGGCCGGAGCAGCAGCCGCGCTCGGCGCGCGGCTCGGGCGTCCCCCGGTGATGGTGGCCGGGGTGCGGGATCCCAAGCTCGCAGCCGGCCTCGTGGCCGCCGGGCAGCCGGTCAAGCAGTGACGGAGGATTGAGTGGTCAAGACGAAAGTGCAGGATCTCGCGGATGAATTCGGGGTTGCCCCGGACCAGGTCCTGGGCATGCTTCGCGACATGGGCGTCCGCGCTCGTGCCGCCGGCTCCGCCCTGACCGACGACACCGTCGCCGCCGCGCGCGTTCGCTGGGAACGCGACAAGCGCAAGAAGCAGGACGAGGCGCCCGCCAAGAAGACCCGGCGCAAGGCCACCACGAAGAAGGCCGCCGAGGCCGAGGCCGAGGCCCCGGTCGAGGTCAAGCCCGTCAAGCGTCGCCGGACCGCCGCCGAGGTCGCCGAGGTGGAGGCCCAGGCCGAGGCCGAGCGGGCCGAGGAGGCCGCCCGCGAACTGGAACGGGCCCGGACCCTCCAGGAGAACGAGCCGAAGGCGCCGGCCCTGTCCCTCGAGGAACGGGCCAAGGCGCTGTTCAAGGACCTGCCTCCGGCTGAGCCGGAAGCCGCTCCCGCGGCCCCGGCCCCCGAGCCACCGGCGGCGGACGCCCCGGCCCCCGAGGCCAGTGCCCCGGTGGCCCCGCCCGCCCCGACGCCGGCTCCCCCGGCCCCGGCGACCCCGGTCGCCCCGGCGGCCCCCCCGGCATCGGCACCGCGCAAGCCGTTCATCCCGCCCCGGGTGCCGCGTCCGGCACCGGGTTCGGGGGGGCAACGGCCCCGTCCGGTGTTCAGCAGCAGCAGCCCGGGTGGCCAGCCCGCCCGGGGGCCCGGTGGCGGCGGCCGCCCCGGCGGCCCGCCGCGCAGCGGTGGCCCGCCGCCCGGCGCCGGCAGCCGGTGGCCCGCCCGCCCACCTTCGGTCCTGACGCCCAGAAGGGCGGGGCCGGAAGCGCGGCAAGAAGGGGAAGAAGAGCTTCGTGGACCAGGAAGCGGTGCAGCAGAACATCCTCAAGACGCTGCAGGGGATGAAGGGTGGCAGCAGCCGGCGGCGCCGGACCGACGAGCCGAGCTATCGGGACCTGCTCGCCTCCCGGGATGCCGAGGCCGCGGCGCTGGAGAAGACCCGGATCCGGGTCAACGAGTTCATCTCCGTCTCGGAGCTGGCGGAGACGATGAAGATCCCGTCCACCCAGATCGTCCAGTTCGCGTTCAAGGAACTGGGCCTGATGGTGACGGTGAACCAGCGGCTGGACTTCGACCAGATCGAGCTGATCGCGTCGCAGTTCGGCTTCGAGGCGGTGCGCGAGGACGAGTACCAGGCCGAGGCGCCGGTCCCGACCGACGAGGCCGAGGACCTCGAGCCCCGTCCGCCGGTGGTGACGATCATGGGTCACGTCGACCACGGCAAGACGTCGCTGCTGGACTACATCCGCAAGGCGAACATCGTGGCGGGCGAGGCGGGTGGCATCACCCAGCACATCGGCGCCTACCATGTCGAGCTGCCGAACGGCAAGACCATCACCTTCCTCGACACTCCGGGCCACGAGGCGTTCACCGCCATGCGGGCCCGGGGCGCGCAGATCACCGACATCGTGGTGCTGGTGATCGCGGCCGACGACCAGGTGATGCCCCAGACGGTCGAGGCGATCAGCCATGCCAAGAACGCCGGCGTGCCGATGATCGTGGCGATCAACAAGGTCGACCTCCCGTCCGCCAACGTCGCCAAGGTGAAGCAGGACCTGCTCCAGCACAGCGTGGTGCTGGAGGAGTTCGGCGGCAACGTGCTGCACGCCGAGATCAGCGCCAAGAAGGGGACCGGCATCGACGGCCTCCTGGAGCAGGTGCTGCTGCAGGCCGAGATCCTGGACCTCAAGGCCAACCCGAATGCCACGGCGTCCGGCACCGTCCTCGAGGCCACCCTCGACCCCGGCAAGGGACCGCTCGCCACCATCCTGGTGCAGCGCGGCAGCCTGCGGGTGGGCGAGGACTTCATCTGCGGCAAGTTCTCCGGCCGGGTCCGGGCCCTCTTCGACGAGCGCGGCAAGACCGTCGAATCGGTCGGGCCCTCGGAGCCGGTGCAGATCCTCGGGTTCGAGGGCGTGCCCTCGGCCGGCGACTCCTTCCTGGTCGTGGCGGATGCCGTCGAGGCCCGTGACATCGCCCAGAAGCGGCAGCGGCTCGAGCGCGAGGCGCAGAACCGCCGCAGTCAGCGTGGCGGCACCCTCGAGGACTTCAGCCGGGCCCTCAAGCACGGCGAGGTCACCGCGCTCCGGCTCATCATCAAGGCCGACCAGGGCGGCCCGGCGGAAGCGCTCGCCGACGCCCTCGCCCAGCTCTCGACCGGCGAGGTGCGGGTCGACGTGGTCCACCGTGGCGTCGGCGCAATCACCGAGAGCGACATCCTCCTGGCCAAGGCCTCCGGGGCGATCGTCCTCGGCTTCCACGTCCGTCCCGACGCCAATGCGCGCGGGGCCGCCGAGCGGGAGCAGGTGGACGTCCGCACCTACCGGATCATCTACGAGGCGGTCGAGGACGTCCGCAAGGCGCTCGAGGGGCTCCTCAAGCCGGAGGAGAAGGAGATCGTGCTGGGCGAGGCGGTCGTCCTCGAGGTGTTCAAGGTCAGCAAGGTCGGCACGATTGCCGGCTGCCGTGTCGAGACCGGTTCCATCGTCCGGAGCGCCGCGGTGCGGGTGGTCCGGGACGGCAAGCTGGTCTACACCGGCAACATCAGCAGCCTCAAGCGGTTCAAGGACGACGTGAAGGAGGTCCAGAACGGGCTCGAGTGCGGCATCGGCGTCGAGAACTTCAACGACGTCAAGGTCGGCGACCGGATCGAGGCGTTCCGGACCGAGGAAGTGAAGCGGACGCTGGGCGACAGCGCCGCTGCGGACGCCTGATGCGGGGACGGGGATGAAGGCCGGTTCGCACCGCCCGCACCAGGTCGCCGAGACGGTCCGCCACGTTTTGGCGGAGGCGCTCGTGCGCGAGGTGCGCGATCCCCGGGTCGGCATGGTGACGCTGACCGAGGTGACGGTCACCGGCGACCTGGGCCATGCCAAGATCAAGTTCGTCGCCGGCGGGGAGGCCGAGGCCAGCGAGACGGCGCTCGAGGGGCTCCGCAGCGCCGCGGGGTTCCTGCGGACCAAGGTGGCCAGGGCGCTGGGGACCCGGGTGGTGCCGGAACTGCACTTCGAGGTGGACCGGGGCCGGGAGCACGCCGCCCGGATCAACGAGGTGCTGGCGTCGCTGCAGCGCGAGGAGTCGGGCGACTGATCGGCGGCATCCTGGTGGACAAGCCCGCGGGGCCGACGTCGCATGATGTGGTGGCCCGGGTGCGCCGGGTCCTGAAGACCCGTGCGGTGGGGCACACCGGCACGCTGGACCCCTTCGCCACCGGGTTGCTCCTGGTGCTGGTGGGCCCGGCCACCCGGCTGGCACGCTTCATTGAGGGGCAGGACAAGCAGTACCACGCGGTGGCCCAACTGGGGGTCGCGACCGACACCGAGGACGCCACCGGGACGGTGACCGCCGTGGTGACCCCGGCTGCCTGGCCCGACCGGCCGCAGGTGGAACGGGCCATGGCCGGCCTGCTGGGCGAGCAGGCCCAGGTGCCCCCGGCCTTCTCGGCGAAGCGGATCGGGGGCACCCGGAGCTACCGGATGGCACGGGAGGGGAGACCGGTGACGCCGGCGGCGGTTCCGGTAACGGTCCGGGAGTTCGAGTGCCTGGACTGGACACCTCCCGTACTCGAGTTCCGTACGGTGGTCAGCGCGGGGACCTACGTGCGGTCGCTGGCCCGGGACCTGGGGAATGCGTTGGGGCTCGGGGGGCACTTGACCGCCCTGCGGCGCGAGGCGATCGGCTCCTGGCGCGTGGACGACGCGGTCGCGCTGGAGGCCCTGGACGCGCAGACGCCGTTGATCCCCCCTGCGGAGCTGCTGCGGGAGTTGCCCGCGGTGGCGCTGAGCGGGGAGGAGGTGCGGGACGTCTCGCACGGGCGGCGGGTGCGACGGCAGGGGACCATCGGCCAAGCGCGGCTCCTGGACGGGGCCCGGCTGGCCGCAGTGGCCGAGGCGACCCCGGAGGGCTGGCACCCGATGGTGGTGCTGGAGGGCGCGTGAGCGCGACACTCCCCCGCCTGGAACGCGGCGCCGTCGTGACGGTCGGGTCGTTCGACGGGATCCACCTGGGGCACCGGGCGGTGCTCGAGACGGTGATCTCCCGGGCCCGCTCCGAGGGGCGCGCGGCGGTGGCGGTGACCTTCGAGCCGCATCCCGCCGAGGTGCTGCGGCCCGCCCAGGCCCCGCGGCGGCTGACGGTGGGTGCGGAGCGGCAGGAGCTGCTGGCGCAGTCGGGACTGGACTATGCGCTGTTCCTCCGGTTTGACCACGCCATGGCCCGCTGGACGCCGGAGGAGTTTGTCCGCCGGGTGGTGGTGGAGCGATGCCAGTGCCGGCTCCTGGTGATCGGGCCCGATCACCACTTCGGGCGGGACCGCGAGGGGGGCGAGGCGCTGCTTCGCGAACTTGGCGGCGCGCTGGGGTTCGAGGTGGTGGTCGTGCCGCCGGTCGAGACGGATGGAGCGGTCGTCTCGAGCACCCGGATCCGGGGCCTGCTCGCCTCGGGAGACCTCGACGGCGCGGCGCGCTGCCTGGGCCGGCCGTACGCGGTCAGTGGCGTGGTCGAGCGCGGGGCGGCACGCGGCCGGGTGCTCGGGGTGCCGACTGCCAACCTGACCGCCCCGGCGGGCAAGCAGCTGCCGCCCGACGGGGTCTATGCGGTCCGGGTGGAGTGGGGTGGGGGCGTGGCGGAGGGAATGCTCAACCAGGGCGCGCGGCCGACGTTCGGCGACGGGCGGCGGATGCTGGAGGCGCACCTGTTCGATTTCGCCGGGGATCTTTACGGCCGGACGCTGCGGATCACCTGGGTGCGGCAGTTGCGGGACGTGCGCAAGTTCGATTCGATGGTGGCGCTCCAGGCCCAACTGGAGCGCGACCAGCAGGCGGCCCGGATGGCGCTGGCTGCGGCATCCGCCGCGAGGGACCATAACCGCGTGTGACCCACGCCCGACCTTCGACTGAGACGATGTCCAAGAGTACCAGAAACCGACTGCTCATCATCGCCGGAATGATCGCCCTGGCGGTCTTCTACCTCTTTCCCCGCACCGTGACGATCCGGGAGCGCGGGCCGGACGGCGCGATGTCCGACGTCCAGGTCAAGCGGGTCCCGCTGAAGCTGGGCCTGGACCTCCAGGGCGGCATGCACCTCGGCCTCGAGCTGGACCAGTCAGTAAAGGTCTCGGCCGACCCCGCCAACGACATCCAGCTGGCGCTGACGGTGCTGCGGAAGCGGACCAATGAGTTCGGCGTGGCCGAGCCGCTGGTCCAGCAGCAGGGCGCCGACCGGATCGTGGTCGAGCTGGCGGGGATCTCGGATCCGGCGCGGGCCAAGGGGATCGTCCAGAAGGCGGCGTTCCTCGAGTTCAAGATCACCGACAAGACCAACTCGCTGGAGCGGGCCCTCCCCGCGATGGACCGGGCGCTGGCCCAACTCGGGATCACCGCGGCGGCCGGCAGCCAGCCGTCGGCCAGCAGCGCGGTCCAGCAGCTGCTCGGCGCCGACAGCACGGCGGCCGTCGACTCGACCGCCCCCGTGGTGGGCGGCGTCCTCAGCAGCCTGATCCAGCCGGCCACCATTGCCGGCGGCGGCGCCCCGGGCGAGTACATGATTCCCGAGACGGCCTTCGTCCGGGTCGACTCGCTGCTGCGGATCCCGGAAGTGGCGCGGCTGGTGCCGCGCGGGTACGAGATCAAGTTCGCCCATGCCCCCACCAGCGTGGGGGTGGATTCCTACCGGTTCATGTACGTCGTGGAGGACCGGCCGATCATCACCGGCTCGGCGCTGACGGACGCCTCGGCGCAGCTCGACCCGATGACCCAGGGCGCGATCGTGGTCTTCGAGCTCGACCGCGCGGGCGGACGCCGTTTTGGCACCGAGACCCAGCGTCACGTCGGCGACTTCATGGCGATCCTGCTGGACGACCGCGTCCAGGGGCGCCCGCCGGTGATCCAGAGCCGGATCGACCGGCGCGGCCAGATCACCCTCGGCAACCGGAGCCTCCAGGAGGCCCAGGACCTGGCCCTGACCCTCAAGGCCGGCGCCCTGCCGATCCCGCTGCGGATCGTGGAGGAGCGCCAGGTCGGGCCGAGCCTCGGGGCCGACGCGATCCGGGCGGGGTACATCGCCGCCGTGGTGGGCACCCTCTTCGTGATCGCAATCATGGTCGGCTACTACCGCATCTCCGGGTTGCTGGCCGTCCTGGCGCTGTTCCTGTACATGCTCTTCTCGCTGGGCGGCCTGGCAGCCCTGGATGCCACCCTGACGCTGCCCGGGCTGGCGGGGCTGGTGCTCTCGATCGGCATTGCGGTGGACGCCAACGTGCTGATCTTCGAGCGGATCCGCGAGGAACTGGCGCTCGGCAAGACGGTGCGCCTGGCGGTGGACGAGGGCTTCCGCCACGCGATGAGCGCGATCGTCGACTCGAACGTGACCACCGCGATCACCGGCCTCTTCCTGTACCAGTTCGGCACCGGCCCGGTGCAGGGCTTCGCGGTGACGCTGATCCTGGGCATCGCGGCCTCGATGATCACCGCCATCTTCGTCACTCGCACCTTCTTCCTCGTGTGGCTCGAGCGCAAGCCGACCATGCAGACGCTGAGCATCTGACCATGCGCTTCTTTGTCAACGCGAAGTTCGACTTCATCGGCCAGCGGCGCCCCGCCTACATCGGCACCGCGATCTTCATGGCCCTGGGGCTGGTGATCACCCTGGTCCGCGGGCTCAACTACAGCGTCGAGTTCACCGGCGGCACGCTGATGCAGATCCAGAGCCAGTCGGCCGTGGACGTCGGGGCGGTCCGCGAGGGCCTCTCGAGCCGGGGGATCACCGGCGCCGAGATCCAGACCTTTGGCAACGCGCAGGAACTGGTGATCCGGGCCCGAGTGACGGTGGAGGGCACCGACGCCGACAACACCCAGATCACCCGTGCGGCGGTGGCGGAGGCGCTCGACCAGGTGCTGGGTGCGGGCAGCTACGAGGTCGTCCGCACCGAGGCGGTCGGTCCGAAGGTCGGCGGGGAGCTTCGAACCCAGGCCTTCTTCGCGATCATCCTGTCGTTCCTGGCGGTGCTCGCCTACCTGGCGTACCGCTTCGAGTGGCGGTTTGGCGTCGCCGCCGTGGCCGCGACGGCCCACGACGTGATCGCCACCCTGCTCTTCATCGGGATCATGCGGCTCGAGATCAGCCTGTTCGTGGTGGCCGGCATCCTCTCGGTGCTCGGATACTCGCTCAACGACACGATCGTCATCTTCGACCGGATCCGCGAGAACCTGCACAGCAGCCGGCGCGACGACTTCGTCTCGATCCTCAACCGGTCGATCAACGAGACCCTGCCGCGCACCATCCTCACCGGCGGCACCTCGATCGGGACCCTGTTGGCGCTGGCGCTGATCGGCGGCGAGGTCATCCGGCCCTTCGCGCTGGTGATGCTGTTCGGCGTGGTGGTCGGCACCTTCTCGTCGATCTTCATCGCCTCGCCGGTGCTGCTGGAGGTCGAGAACAAGTGGCCGGGCGCCGATGCCAAGGGCGTCCCGGTGGTGAAGCGGAAGCCCCAGACGGCCTCCTGAGCCACCGGTGCTGGTGGACACCCACTGCCACCTGGGCGACCCGGCCTACGCCGGGGACCTCGGGGCGGTGCTGGCCCGGGCACGGGAGGCGGGAGTGGGGCACATCATCGCCATCGGCGAGGATCCCGCCGCGGCGGGTCGCGCCCTCGCGCTGACCCGCGCCCATCCCGGGCTCTCCGCCACCGCGGGCGTCCATCCGCACGTGGCGACCAGCTGGACCGCGGATTCCCCGGCCTGGCTCGTGGAGGCGCTGGCCGCACCGGAAGTCGTGGCTGCCGGGGAGATGGGCCTCGACTACCACTACGACCACTCGCCGCGTGCGGTCCAGCGGGCGGTGTTCGACGAGCAACTCGGCGTGGCGGCCGCCGCCGGCAAGACGGCGGTCATCCACGCCCGTGAGGCCGATGCCGACGTCGCCGCGATCCTCGAGAACCACCCCACCGCCACCGCCATCCTGCACAGCTTCAGCAGCGGCCCGCTGCTGCTCGATGCCGGGGTGGCGCTGGGGCATTACGTTTCCTGCTCCGGGATGATCACCTTCCGTTCCTGGGCCGCGGATGACCTGATCCGCCGGGTACCCCAGGATCGCCTGCTCCTCGAGACCGATGGGCCCTACCTGGCCCCCGTGCCGCACCGCGGCAAGCGGAACGAGCCGGCCTTCGTCCGGCAGGTGGCGGCCCGGCTCGCCACGGTGCTCGGGATGGATCTCGATGCCTGTATCGCCCTGACGACGGCCAATGCCGTGCGCTGTCTTGGACCCCGCCTGACTCTCAACGAGGAGCCGACGTGACTGCCGTCCCGACCGACATTGCCATTGCCCAGGCTGCCAAGCCCCGCCCCATTGCCGATGTGGCCGCCGACCTGGGGCTCGGCCCCGACGACCTGATCCCCTACGGGAAGTACAAGGCGAAGATCAGCGCCGAGGCGATCACGGCCCGCGAGCCCAAGGGGCGGCTGGTGCTGGTCAGCGGGATCTCGCCCACTCCCGCCGGGGAGGGGAAGAGCACCGTCACCGTCGGCCTGACCCAGGCCCTCCGACGGCTCGGAAAGGACGCCATCGTCTGCATCCGCGAGCCCTCGCTCGGCCCGGTCTTCGGCGTCAAGGGTGGCGCCGCCGGTGGTGGCTACGCCCAGGTCATCCCGATGGACGAGATCAACCTGCACTTCACCGGGGACTTCCACGCCATCACCTCGGCGCACAACCTCCTCAGCGCCATGCTCGACAACCACATCCACCACGGCAACGCGCTGGGGATCGACAGCCGCCGGATCACCTGGCCGCGCACCATGGACATGAACGACCGGGCACTGCGGAGCATGGTGGTCGGCCTGGGCGGGCTCAACGGTGGCCCCACCCGGGAAGATCGCTTCGTCATCGTGCCCGGCAGCGAGATCATGGCGATCCTCTGCCTCGCGACCGATCTCCAGGACCTCGAGGCCCGGATCAGCCGGATCATCGTCGGGCTGACCCGGGACCGGAAGCCGGTCACTGCCGGCGACCTGAAGGCCAGCGGCGCCATGACGCTGCTCCTCAAGGACGCGATCCTCCCCAACCTGGTCCAGACGCTCGAGGGCGGTCCCGCCCTGGTCCACGGTGGGCCGTTCGGCAACATCGCCCACGGTTGCAACACGATCGTGGCGACCAGGCTGGGTCTCTCGCTGGCCGACATCGTGATGACCGAGGCCGGCTTCGGCGCCGACCTCGGCGCCGAGAAGTTCCTGAACATCAAGTGCCGCGCGGCGGGGCTCAACCCGGAGGCGGTGGTGATCGTGGCCACGATCCGGGCCCTCAAGATGCACGGCGGCGTCAAGAAGGACGCGCTGGGCACCCCCGACGTGGCGGCGCTCGAGCGGGGGATGGTGAACCTGGAGGCCCACGTCCGGAACCTGCAGAAGTTCGGCCTGCCGGTGGTGGTGGCGGTCAACCGGTTCATCACCGACAGTCAGGAGGAGATCGACACCATTCTCACCCACGCCGGCCAGTGGGGCGTCCGCGCCGCCATGTCCGACGTGTGGGCCAAGGGCGGCGAGGGCGGCGAGGCGGTGGCGAAGGAGCTCCTGGCCGTCCTCGACGAGGGGAAGGCGTCCTACCGCCCCCTCTACGACGCCACCCTGCCGATCAAGGCGAAGATCGAGGCGGTCGCCAGGGGGATCTACGGCGCCGACGGGGTGGACTATTCCGCCGCCGCCGAGCGGGCCATCAAGCAGTGCGAGGCGATGGGGATGGCCGAGACCCCGGTCTGCATGGCGAAGACGCAGTACTCCTTCTCCGACGACCCGACCAAGCTGGGCCGGCCCTCCGGGTTCCGCATCACGGTGCGGGATGTGTACGCCTCGGCCGGGGCGGGGTTCGTGGTGGCGCTTGCGGGGGAGATCATGACCATGCCGGGCCTGTCCAAGACGCCGGCGGCCGAATCCATCCGGGTCCTCGCGGATGGCACGATCGAGGGACTCTTCTAGGGAGGTGTTGTGGATTTCGTCAGCACGCAGGACGCGCCGGCCGCGATCGGGCCCTACAGCCAGGCCACGATCACCGGGAACCTGGTCTACACCGCCGGCCAGGTCGCGCTCGACCCCGCCTCGATGGAGGTCATCGCGGGTGGGGTGCCCGAGCAGACCGACCAGGTCATGAAGAACCTGGCGGCGATCCTCAAGGCCGCGGGCACCGACCTCTCGCGGGTGGTGAAGACGACCGTGTTCCTGGTGGACATGGGCGATTTCGCCGCGATGAACGAGGTGTATGCCCGGCATTTCGGCGCCCACCGCCCGGCCCGCAGCACGGTGGCGGTGGTGGGGCTCCCCAAGGGGGTCCGGGTCGAGATCGAGGCGATCGCCGAGCGGCAGGCGCTCAGATAGGCCCTGAATTCCGGTCACGGTCCCCCGGGGTTCAGGCCCCCGTGGGACCACTCGGCTCGTGGAGCTCGCTCAGGCGGGCGTGCAGGATCTCCGCCAGCCGGTTCCGGTCGGATTCGTTGGCTGCGCTGGGGTGGAAGGTGATGGTTGCCTCGATGCCGGGAAGCACCAGCAGCCGGGATGCATGGTCCCCGAAGGGTACGTCCCCCCACCAGCACACCAGTTCGTCCGCAGGAGCGTCCGGGTCTCCGGTTTCGTACCGGAGTGCTGCGGCGTGGACCGGCTTGTCCTGGCGCACGGCCCATTCCAGCAGGGCCGACTTCAGCGGATAGATCCGGTCGCCCCGCGAACTGGTCCCTTCGGGAAAGAGGACGATCCCCGCGCCCTCCCCCCAGGCCCGATCGATTTCGCGCAACACGCGGACGGCGTCTCGGCGCCGTTCCCGGTTGACGAAGATGGTGCCGGTGACCCGGGCCAGGTGGCCGAGCACCGGCCAGCGCGCGATGTCGTGCTTGGAGATGAATGTGGCGCCCAGCGTGGACCCCAGGACAAGGATGTCCAGGTAGCTCAGGTGGTTGGCGACCAGGAAGAACGGCGCAGTGGGCACCGGTCCCCTGACCCGGGTGCGCACCCCGAAGATCACCAGCAGCCCGGTGGTCCAGGTCCGGATCGTGCCGCTGTTCCAGCGCCGCGCCGCGCCGCGGAAGGGAAGGGTGACCAGGGCGCCGCCGGCCCACCCCAGGTAGCAGGGTACCGTCCAGGCGACGGCCAGCAGGAGACGCCGGGAGCGGCGAAGGCGCTGGCGAAGGGTGGCGGCAGAATTCACCCGGCAAAGATACCGGGCTGAGCGGCGCAAATCATCACTGACATGTCGGTTCTCACCTGAAGCCCGGCTCCCCACTCCCCCATCCTGGCCCCTCGCTCCCCGCTTCCCGCTTCCTGCTTCTCGCTTCTTGCTTCTCCCTTCCTCCCCCCACCCCTATCTTTCCCGGCAATCTGGGGGCGGATCGGGCCTGGTGGTTCGGACGATCTTCAAAATCGCTTCGGAGACGCCTCAGGCGGCTCTGGTGGGTTCGATTCCCACACGCTCCCGCCAACTTCCTCGCCGGCAGGGAACCCAGTCCTTGAGCCGCTTCCAGGTTCCGATCGCCATTCGCGTACTCCTGCTCGCCGGGCTGCTGGTCCAGGCCCGTCCGGCCTCGGGCCAGCTGCCGGGGACGCTGGGTCCGCCGAGCCGGCCGATTCCGGTCGCGGACTCCACCCCGCCACGGGTCGAGCCGTTGCCCGCCTTCTTCCGTTCCCTGGTCCTGCCGGGATGGGGACAGTCGGTGCTGGACCGCAAGCTGACCGCAGGGCTCTTCCTGCTGTGGGAGGGTGTGACCCTGGGCATGACGCTCAAGACCTCGTCGGAGGTTCGCTTTCTGGAGGACACGGAATCCAGCCGGGTCGTCGCGGGGAGCACCACCGAGTCGTCGCGGCTCCGCGCCAAGCGGGCGCAGCGGGAGGACTGGATCGTCCTCCTGGTGTTCAATCACCTCTTCAGTGGGCTCGAGGCGTACGTCAGCGCGCATCTCTGGGACTTCCCGGGGGACCTGCGGTTTCAGCTGGTGCCTGACGGGACCGGCGCGCGTCCCGGCATCGGCTGGCGGCTCCCACTGACGACCCCCTGATGGGCGACGCGTCGGCGCCGATCGGGATCTTCGACTCCGGACTCGGGGGCCTCACGGTGGCCCGGGCGATCTTCGACCGGTTGCCGCACGACAGCACGCTCTACTTCGGCGACACGGCCCGGGTGCCGTACGGGCCCAAGTCCCCCGCCACGGTCCGCCGCTATTCCCTCGAAATCCTCCACTGGATGCTGGCCGAGCGGGTCAAGGCGGTGGTCGTGGCGTGCAACACCAGTACGGCCCACGCGCTCCCCGCACTCCGGGAGGCGTCCCCCGTTCCGGTGGTGGGCGTGATCGAGCCGGGGGCGCGGGCGGCGGTGAGGGCGTCAGCCGATGGGCCGATCGGCGTGATCGGTACGGCAGGGACCATTGGCAGCGGTGCCTATGAGCTGGCGATCCGTGGCCTGGTTCCCGAGGCGGTGGTGGTGAGCCGGGCCTGCCCGCTGTTTGTCCCGCTGGTCGAGGAGGGGTGGTTCGATCATCCCGCGACGGCGTTGATCGCGGAGGAGTACCTGGCCCCGATGCGCTCCGCTGGCATCCGGGCCCTGGTGCTGGGGTGCACCCACTATCCCCTGCTCAAGCCCCTGCTGGCCCGGGTCCTCGGACCGGATGTGGCGCTGATTGACTCGGCGGCGGAGGTGGCGGGTGCGGTGGCCGAGGTGCTGGAGGCCCGGGGGCTCGCGGCGCCGCCGGATGCGGTTGCCCGGCACCGGTTCGCGGTGAGCGACGATCCGGAACGGTTCGCCGCCGTGGGGGCACGGTTCCTCGGGGACCGTCTGGCTCAGGCCGAGATCGTGGACCTGGAGCTGGAGCCGCGGCGCCTGACCTGAAGGAGGATCTCGGGGGGCGTCAGCCCCACTGGCGGAGGGCGCAGGAGTCCGGGGTCGCCACCGCGTAGCGATGGCCGTCCAGCCAGGCGCCGGGGTTGAGGTAGGTGGCCCCGGTGGCGGTCTGCTGCAGCGCCGGGCGGTGGGTGTGGCCCATGACCAGCAGGTGGAGATCGGGATCGCGGCTCAGCTGGTCCAGGGCCCACTGCTCCTGGTTGCGGGCGGCGCGGTCGAGGATGGCGTGGTCGCGGGTGGAATCGGCGAGCCGGGTGCTCATCCGGTCCACGAGGCGAAAGCCCAGGTCCGGGGGCACGGAGCGAAAGAGGAAGGCGCTCACCGGGTGTCGGGTGATCCGGTGGATCAGGCGGCCGCCCCAGTGCTGCTCCGCGATGCCATCGCCGTGGATCGCCAGGGCCTGCCGGGCGCCCAGGTCGAACCGAAGCGACCCGCTGCTGAAGCGGACGCCGGCGTCCCGGTCCCAGAATGAGTCACCCCAGCGGTCATGGTTGCCCCCGGTCATCATCACGGGGATCTTTCGGGCCAGGCGGGCCAGTTCGGCTGCGACCAGGAAGCCCTTCCGGGGGATGGCCCGGCGATAGGCGAACCAGAAGTCGAAGAGGTCGCCGTTGACGAGCAGGGCGTCCCCGAGCCGGGGCACCGCGTCAAGGAAGGCCATCAGGGCCTCCTCGGCCTCCGGCGGCGCGGCGCCCAGGTGCGCATCCTGCACGATGACCAGCTGCTGCGGTGGCATGGCGGAAGGGTAGAGGAGCACCCCGAGCCGCCGCAAGCACCGCCCCCGTTCTCCCTTCTGCCCGTGGAGACTCCATGCCGCCTGCACCTCCCGTCTCCGAGCTCCATCACCGGGTGAACTACTCCGAGATCGACCAGATGGGTGTGGTCTACCACTCGCGCTACGTGGTCTGGTTTGACGAGGCACGCACCGAGCACATCCGGCTGACGGGGGTGAGCTACCGGGACCTCGAGGCCCGGGGCATCCGGCTGGTCGTCGGCGAACTGCGCGTGCGCTATCGCAAGCCCGCGCGCTACGACGACCTGGTCCGGGTCCGGTGCTGGGTGCGCGAGGCGGCCTCGCGGCGAATCACGTTTGGCTACGCGGTCCATCGGGGGGAGGAACTCCTGGTCACCGCGGAGACCGCGATGATGGCGCTGAATGACGCCTACGCGCCGGCACGCCTTCCCGACGAAGTGCTTGCCCTCCTGCCCGAATCCCCCGACCCGGTGCGGTGCTGATGCGCGGCCACCTCCTGCCGCTCCTGGCGCTGGCTGCCTGGTCGTGGGGCACGCCGGCGCTGGCCCAGGACGATTCACGGGTGGCCACATTGGGGCGGTTGCTCGAGGCCGAGGACCGTCGAGCCTACCAGCCGGGGTTGTTCGAGGCGGCCATGCGGACCGGCGATCCGATCGTCCGCCGGCAGGCCACGCTCGGGGCTGGACGGATCCGGGACCCGCGCGCCGGCGGACCGCTGCTGGCGCTGCTCGAGTCGGCCGACACCACCGCTCACGGTGATGCCATGTTCGCCCTCGGGATGCTCGGTGACTCCACCGTGACCGGTGCGATCATCGCACGCCTCGCAGATGGCCGTCCCCTCGCCGACCGCGCCGCGATCGAGGCACCCTCCACGCTGGCCAAGCTGGGCGGCGGTGAGGCCAGGACGTTGTTCAGCCGGTTGCTGGATGGGACGAGTGGGGCCGTGACGCCGGATCGCCGCCGGCTGATGCTCCCCGGCCTCCTGGTGGAGGGGTGGCGGTTCGGCCGTCATGCCCCCGTCCGCGCCGCGCTGATGCACCTGCGCGACAGCTCGGACGCGGTGCGCTGGAGGGCGGCGTACCTGCTGGGACGGACGCGGGCCTCGGTTGGCGCGCGGGCATTGCTTGCCGCGAGCACCGACCGGCATCCCTGGGTGCGGCAGAACGTCATGCGCGGGCTTACCCGGACCGCCACGGACTCGGCCGGCGTACCCCGGGACTCCGTGGTGCCCGTACTGCTGCGTGGGCTGACGGACGGAGACGCCGGAACCCGGGTGAACGCCCTCCTTTCGCTCGCGACCTGGTCTGATTCGGCACTGGCGTCCCGAGTGGTGCCGCTGCTTCGGGATCCCGTGTCGAATGTCCGGCTCCAGGCGCTGCTGACACTGGCCGGGCTTCCAGGAGAGGCCGCACGGCTGGCGGTCGCAGGTGTGGCGCGCGATCCGCGGGAGCCGCTGGCGCTGCGTCGTGAGGCGCTGCTGGCCGGGTTGCGGAGTGATACCAGCACGGCGGTGGCACGTGCGACGGAGCTGCTCACGGCGCGAGATCCGCGGCTCCGGCAGTTGGCCCTCGAGCTGGCGACAGCCTCCCGGGCCACGAGTGTGCCGGCGTTTCGGGTCCTCCTGCACGACGCCGATGCCACCGTTCGCGCCGCAGCGATCGGGGCTCTGGGTCTCCCGGCAAGCGGGATCGAGGCCGAGGTCGCCATGATGGCTGACTCCCTTCGCCACGATCCTGACCCACGACTGCGGGCGGCGGCGTGGTCGCTGTTCGGGCGGCGGGCGGCCGGACCGGAAGCCGTGACCTCGCTCGTGACGGGGTTCACGACGGAACTCGCCCGCGGTCGTCGCGGCGCCACTGGCCCCATTCTCAGCGCGCTCCGCCGGATCTACGAGGCCGGTGGGGAAGGCCGAGCGGCGGTTGAGTCTCGGTTCCTGGCCACTACCACCCCTCCGCCGGACTACCTGCTGCGCCGCGCGGCATCCAACTGGCCGGCCGTCGCCGCGAAATGGGGAGATGTGTATCCTGCGGAAGTCCGCTACTCCGCGGCGGAGTATCAGGCGCTGGCGGCCCGCTGGTTGCTCGATTCCATTGCCGCCCGCCCCAGGGTCTGGCTGGATACCGAGGGGCGGGGCAGGATCGAGATCGAGCTGCTGGGTGACCATGCACCCCTCACCGTGGCTAACTTCCTGTCATTGATAGATCAGGCGGCCTTCGACGGTGGGGAGTGGCACCGGGTGATTCCGAACTTCGTGGTCCAGGACGGGGCCGGCCCCCGGGCGAACCCGATTGGCGGACTGGCTCCCATCCGGGACGAGTTCAATCCGCTGCGATACGACGTCCCGGTGCTCGGCATGGCCCTCTCCGGCCCCGATACCGGAACGAGCCAGTGGTTCATCAACCTGAGCCCGCAGCCGCACCTCGACGGTGGCTATACCGTCTTCGGGCGGGTGGTAGGTGGCACGGCAGCCCTCGAGGCGATCCTCCAGGGTGACTCGATCCGGTCGATCCGTCGGCGATGAGGTCCTAACTCTTGTTCTCACAACGATTTGCCGTTGACCGGTTGCCCGGGCACCTCTATCTTGCCGGAACCATGCTCCTGGTCGGGTGTGGCGGGGGGCGGCTGGGACCGATCCTGCCCACCGGGATGGTACCGGCAGGGGCCGCGGAGGCCAGTCAGTGGGTGCAGGGAACCCGGCCCGACGCCAACCGCCTGGTGCGCTTCCGGTTCCAGTTCCGGGATGATCGCAGCGCCGCCGGGGGCAGGGGATCGGTCCGGATCACCCCCGGAGATTCCTTGCGATTTGACGTGATCGGGGCGCTTGGGGTGGGGCGGGGGGCGGCATTCGTGTTCGGGGATTCGGCCATCTGGGCCGAGCCCGAGGAGGACATCGCCAAGCTGGTCCCCAACTATCCCTTGCTCTGGGCGATGCTGGGGATCGCCCGCAACCCGGCGGGGGGCGCCACGGTCCGGCGGTTCGAGGATTCGAGGGTGCTGGCCTGGCAGTTCGCGGCCGGGCCGGACACGGTGGAGTACGTTCGGACGGGGGCGCCGGCTGGCAAGCTCATTGCTGACGTACGGCAGGCGGGACGCCTGATCGGGCGGGTGGAGACGCTGTTCGGCCCGGATGGCACGGCGCTCTCCTCCCGCTTGACCGTACCCTCGGTGCCGGCGCGGCTGGACCTGAGATTCACCTCAACTGACATCCAGGCGACATTTGAACCGGACATCTGGGATCCCCCTCCTCCTTAGCCTCTGCCTGGTCCTGGCGGGGTCTGGCTGCTTCTACCGGTACTCGTTTACCGGGGGCGGGCTGCCGCCTGGGATCCGGACGGTGGCGGTGTTGCCGTTCGAGAACCTGACCCCAGAACCGGCCCTGACCCAGGAGATCAATCGCGCAGTCCGGGAGGCGGTCCAGAGCCGCCTGGGACTCCGGCAGGCGGGGGAGACGGCGGCCGATGCGCTCGTGCGTGGAACGATCAGCCGGTACGAGCCGGACCTGCCGGTCGGGGTCACCTCCACGGCGCAGGGGACGGGCCAGCAGAACCAGGTGGCCGTCACCAGTCGCAACGTCCAGATCATCGTCACGGTGACCATCGTGGACCAGCGGGAGGGCCGCACGCTCTGGGAGCGCACCGGATTGATGGTGGAGGGCCAGTATGACACCGCCCGCGAGAATGAGAGCCGGGGACGGGAGCGGGCGCTGGACCGCCTGATCCAGCAGATCGTCGAAGGGGCCCAATCCCAGTGGTGACCCGGCGGGCCGGCGGGACGCGCGGCGGCAGCACGATTGGCTGCCTCTTCACGCTGGCCCTCTTCGTGGGGTCGCTGTACTTCGGCTTGCCGGTCGGGCACTCGTACTGGCGCTACACCAAGATGCGCGACGAGATGAAGACGACGGTGCGGTTCGCCCAGACGATCGCCGACGAGCAGATGGTGCGCCAGATCCTGCTCATGGTCGACGCCCTGGAACTGCCGCGCGAGGCCCGGCGCATCCGGGTGACCCGGAACCCCGCCACCCGTCGCATCGTCATCCAGACCTCCTGGACCGAGACCCTGGAGCTGCCGTTCCTGACCCGCGAGATCCACTACAAGCCCAGGGTCGAAGGGGTCTACTGACCGTGGCGGACTCCTCCTCCGCCCGGAAGCTCCGCACCCTGGAGGCCGCTGTGGAATGGCGGCAGCGGCAGGCGGGGCCGGTCGTCTTCACGAACGGCGTCTTCGAGTTGCTGCATCGTGGGCATGTCGAGTACCTCGAGGCGGCCCGGGCCGAGGGGGCGGCGCTGGTCGTGGGGGTCAACAGCGACGCCTCCGCCCGGGCCCTGGGCAAGGGGCCAGGGCGCCCGCTGGTGGGTGAGGCCGACCGCGCCCGGGTGCTGGCGGGGCTGGCGGCGGTGGACTGCGTGGTCATCTTTGCCGAGCCGACCCCGACCGCCCTGCTCGAGGCCCTGCGGCCGGACCTGCTGGTGAAGGGCGGGGACTACACCCGCGAGACGATCGTCGGCGCCGATCTGGTCGAGCGCTGGGGCGGGCGGGTGCTCGCCCTCCCGTTCCTGGACCGCCATTCCACCTCCTCCCTCCTGGAGCGACTGCGTGCAGCGACTTGATGGCCGTGCCACCGATGCCCTCCGCCCCGTCGCGCTGGAGCGCGGCGCCAATCCGTACGCGGAGGGATCCTGCCTGGTCCGGTTCGGCGGCACCCTGGTCCACTGCACCGCCAGCGTGGAACAGGGGGTCCCGCCGTTCAAGAAGGGCAGCGGAACCGGATGGGTCACGGCGGAATACGCCATGCTCCCCCGCGCCACCTCGGAGCGCAACAGCCGTGAGCGGCACGGCCCCAGCGGCCGGAGCCAGGAAATCCAGCGGTTGATCGGGCGGTCGCTGCGGGCCGCGATGGGGACCATGGCGTTCGGGGAACACACGATCAAGATCGACTGCGATGTCCTTCAGGCCGATGGCGGGACCCGGACTGCGAGCATCACCGGCGCCTGCGTGGCCCTGGCCGATGCCTGCGCCTGGCTGGCGGCGCGGGAGGGAATTGCCACGCCGTTCGGCCGGCTGGTCGCGGCGGTGTCGGTCGGGATCGTGGACGGGACCCCGCTCCTCGATCTCGCGTACGCCGAGGACAAGGACGCCGGTGTGGACGCCAACGTGGTGATGCTGGAGCCCGACCAGTTTGTGGAGGTGCAGGGCACCGGCGAGCAGGGGACCTTTGTCCGGCGCGAGCTGGACACGATCCTTGACCTGGCCACCGGCGGCATCCGGGAACTGTTTTCCCTCCAGCGCCAGGCCCTCGGCTGGTGAAGCTGCTGGTGGCCACCCGCAGCGCGGGCAAGCAGGCCGAGGTGCGGGCGCTGTTCGCGGAGACCGGGATCGAGGTCGTCTTTCCCGACGAGGTCGGGGTGGTGCCCACGCCCCTGGAGGAGACCCTCGAGCTGCACGATTCCTTCCGGGGGAACGCGCTGGCCAAGGCAACGTACTTCGCCAAGAAGACGGGCCTGCCGACCGTGGCCGACGACAGCGGCCTGGAGGTCTTTGCACTGGGCGGGGAGCCGGGGGTGCGATCCCGGCGATGGGCCGGGGCCACGGGACCGGAGACGACGGTGGACGCCGCCAACAACGCGCACCTGCTCCGACGGCTGCTCGGGGCCGAGGGCGCGCGGCGCAAGGCGCGGTACCGCTGCGTCCTGGCCTACCTGAAGTCCCCTGCCGCCCTGCCCGAGTTCCACGAGGGACAGTGCACCGGTGCCATCCTGTCCGAGCCGCGCGGGAGCAACGGGTTCGGGTATGACCCCCTCTTCCTGAGCGACGACCTCGGCAAGACCTTTGGCGAGGCTACGGCTACGGAGAAGCACGCGGTGAGCCACCGGGGCCGGGCGTTCCAGCAGCTGCTCGAGGCGCTCGCCCCCCAGGGTTGAGGATCGGCCGCCGCGTCCCGTGCTGCCACATCCTCACGATCCGGAGGCCCGATGTCGCAGGTTGCACCCAACGGAAGCGGCCACGGCTTCGGGACGGCCCCGGTCTTTCTCGCCAGCGTCAGCACGATCCTCGGCGCGGTCCTCTTCCTGCGCTTCGGGTACGCCGTCGGGCACGTCGGCTTCGCGGGCACCCTGCTCATCATCGTCATCGGGCACCTGGTCACGATCCCGACCGCCTTGGCGCTCGCTGAAATCGCCACCAACCGCCGGGTGGAGGGCGGTGGCGAGTACTTCATCATCTCGCGGTCGTTCGGGCTCACCATCGGCGGCGTCATCGGGGTGGCGCTCTACCTCTCCCAGGCGGTGTCGGTCGCCTTCTACATGATCGCCTTCGCCGAGGCGTTCCGGCCGCTCGAGTCCTGGTTCACCGGGTTCACCGGCCTGCCCTTCGATCCGCGGATCGTGTCCATCCCCGGCACGCTCGTGCTCGGGAGTGTGGTCCTGTCCCGGGGTGCCGATATGGGGGTGCGGGCCCTCTGGGTGGTGGTGAGCATCCTTGCGGTCTCCCTGGGTTTCTTCCTCCTTGGATCACCAGTCGAGGGCACACCCGAGCTGGTCTCACTTCCGGTGGCAAACCCCGACTCCCTGATTCTGGTCTTCGCCATCATTTTCCCCGCCTTCACCGGCATGACCGCCGGTGTAGGGCTTTCGGGAGACCTCAAGGATCCCGGGCGCTCGATCCCCCTCGGGGTGATGTCCGCCACCGCCGTCGGACTGGTCGTCTACATCGCCGTGGCGTGGAAGCTGGCGATCTCCGCGCCGGCCGAGGTGCTCGTGGCCACCGATCCCCTGGCGATGTCGCGCATCGCGCTCTGGGGGCCGATCATCCCGATCGGGCTGGCCGCCGCCACCATCTCTTCGGCGATCGGCTCGATTCTGGTCGCGCCCCGGACCCTCCAGGCGCTCACCGCCGATGGGGTGCTGCCGCTCCGGAAATTCAACCACATGATCTCGCAGGGCGTCGGTACCGCCAATGAGCCCCGCAACGCCACCCTCTTGACGCTCGGGTTGGCGCTGGTCACGGTGACCCTTGGCAACGTGGACATGGTGGCCCGGATGATCTCGATGTTCTTCATGGTCACGTACGGGGCCCTCTGCCTGATCAGCACCCTGGAGCACTTCGCCGCGCGGCCGGGGTTCCGGCCCAGCTTCCGGTCCAAGTGGTACCTCAGCCTGGTCGGCGCGGTGCTCTGCCTGTTCCTGATGTTCCAGATGGACCCGGTTTACGCCCTGGTGGCCTTGGCGGGCATGGCGCTCCTCTACCTGGTCATGCGCCCGCGCGAGGGCACCACCGACCTCGCCGCGATCTTCCAGGGGGTCATGACCCAGGCCACCCGGTACTCCCACCTCAAGCTGCAGTCCGCCGCCGCGGGCACCCCGCGTCCGGAGGAATGGCGGCCCAGCGTGGTGATGGTCAACAGCCGCACCTTCGAGCGGTCCTCGCCGATCCAGTTCTTCAGCTGGCTCTGCAGCCGGCACGGCGTGGGGGCCTACCTCCACCACATCGTCGGCACGATCGGGGCGGGTACCGTCGCGGAAAGCCGCGAGGTGATGGGACGGCTGGTGGACCTGGCCCAGAGCCGGCGCAGCACCGTCTACGTGGACACCCTGGTGGCGCCGAACCCGGAGCGGGCGATCGAGCAGGCGCTCCAGTTTCCCGGCGTCTCGGGGGTGGAGAACAACTCGGTGCTCTTCGAGTTCGCCGTCGATGACCCGGATCCCGTCCTGCACGAGGCGTGGGTGGGGGTCCACCTCGCCGCCACCATGCGGATGAACACCCTGGTGCTGCGCCACGGGCCACACTTCTTCGGGGCGCGACAGGCAATTCACGTCTGGCTGACGTGGCATGACTACAAGAACGCCAACCTGATGATCCTCCTGGCCTACATCCTCATGGGCCACCGGGCCTGGCACGATGCGGCCATCCAGATCCATGCCGCCTTCCCACTCTCCGAGGTGGATGCCCAGCGGGCCAAGCTGCTCCAGATGATCGAGTCGGGGCGGCTGCCGATCAGCCGCAAGAACCTCCGGATCTTCCCGACCGACGACAAGGTGGAGTTCGGCCGCCTCGTCGAGCAGAACTCCGCCGAGGCCGACCTGGTCATCTTTGGCTTCACCGAGGCCCGGCTGCGCGAGAAGGGGCCGGACCTCTTCCGGCGGCATGCCAGCCTGCGGGACGTGCTGTTCGTCTCGGCCGACCAGGAAATCCTCATCAGTTGACCGGCCCGTTGGAGCGCGGTGGCCGCGGCGCTATCTTTGGCGCCGCGGGGCGTGGCGCAGTCCGGTAGCGCGCCTGGTTTGGGACCAGGAGGCCCCGGGTTCGAATCCCGGCGCCCCGATGAAGGAAGAAACGAGAAGCGAGAAGCCAGAAGTCAGGAGCTGGGGGCTGGGGGGTGGGGGGGGGAGCATGAACGGCGCAGGGAGAGGCGCGGGGTCAGGGTCCCCGGCGTCTCTCCCTGCTTGCTTCTCCCATCTCCCTCCCTACACCCACCCGCGCGCCCGATACCACCACCACCCCACCGTTTCATACAGCCATGGCCCGAAGGCGGCCAGCCGATCGCTGGCGGTGCCGAGGCTCCGCACGGCGATCCCGCGCGAGGGGGCGGGCACGCAGGTCACCTCCAGCCCGACCTTCCGGAATGCCGCACAGGCCCGGCGGGTGTGCAGCGGTGAGGTGACCACGATCAGGCGGGACCACCCCTCGCGGCGGGCCAGGGCGGCGGTCTGCACCGCCTCGTCGCGCGAGGTCGCGACCGAGTCGATCACCACCCAGCGCACGCTGTCCGGCGCCAGGGCGCGCAACCGGGCCTGGTCGGTGTCGCTCGGGATCCGGTCGGCGCCCTGCCGGTGCCACACCCGGGAGGTGACCAGGACCGCGGCGCGGCCCTCATTCAGCAGGGTGATGCCGTGCAGCAGGCGTTCGGCACCGCCAGGAGACAGCAGGCTGTCGCGGGAGACGGCGGCGGACAGGACCATGATGGCATCCACCCCATCCACCGGCACGGAGTCGGCCACGATCAGTCCATGCACCGGGCCGCGGAGGATGGGCGTGAAGGCCACCGACAACATCAGCAGCAACAGGGCAGACGCGGCACCGAAGAGCCAGCGGATGCCGCCGAACCGGCCCACGGCGGCACCGAGCAGCGCCGCGATCGGGAGGGCCGGCACGAACGGCACCCCAACCAGGTCGGGAAGGCCCAGCTGCTCCGCCGCCACCCAGGTGAGCGCGGCGACCACTCCGGCGCGGAGGGTGTCGGGCTGGGCCGTGCCGGGACGCGACGAACCTGCCATCACCCCGCGGGCCGGGGAGGGGGCGCGGACCAGGACGCGCGGCGGTCGGGGACCACCGCGGTCACGGGATTGCGGCGACCGGGACGCACCCCTCGGCCGCGGCGCAGTTGGGATCGACGACCCGCAGGCCCAGCCGGGTGAGGTGACCGTTCAGCGCGGCGAGGTCCTCGGCCCAGACGCGTGCCAGGGCGTCGGTATAGCCCTTGAGCTCGGCGGTGAGGATCCCGAAGATCTCCGGCATGTTGGTCGTGGGGCGACCGTCGCCGCGTTCGGCCATCGACATCAGGTTGGCCAGGCGGTTGTTCACCTTGATCGGGAAGTTGAGCGGGTCCTGGCCGCTCTGGTTGCGGACCTGGTAGATCTTCTCCTCCACCCCGGAGGCGTTGGTCGTCAGGGTCGCGGCGGCCGCGGCGAGGCGCGCGTCCGGCGACCGGGTCAGCCGGTCCCCGACCTGGGCCTTCACGCGCCGAATCGCGATCACCGCATTGTTCGCCTCGGTCACCTTGTCGCGCACCGCCCGCGAGAACTGGTACTGGGCATGGAGGTCGGCATCGGTGACATCGGTGATCCCGGGATGCCGCTCGATCCGCACCGCGGTGGTGAGGACCGTCCCGTCGGCCGTCAGGCGGGCGGTGTAGCGGCCCGGGGGCGCCACCGGGCCGTTGACGCCGGCGCCCCAGAGGATCATGCCCGGGAAGGACGAGGCACTTTCGGTGCGCATGTCCCAGGTCATCCGACTGTGGCCGGCCGCCCGGGGCAGGGCGGCGCCACCACCGAAGCGGCCCCCTCCGCCTCCCTGACCGCCCGCGGCCGCACTTGGCGCGGGGGTGCTGCTGGCCTCGAAGGTGCGCATCACGCCCCCGACCGAGTCGAGGATCTCCAGCTTGAGCTGTTGCGGTGCCCGGGGCAGCCACCAGGAAAGGGTCACCGGCATGGCCGATCGGATCCCGGGTGTGGGGGTGAAGAGCTGCCCGGCGGTGGACGCATACCCGGGGGTGTACTGCCGCAACGGGGCGATGTTGTCGAGCACCCAGAAGCCCCGGCCGTGGGTGGCGATCGCCAGCTCGTTCTGCTCGACGATCAGGTCCACCACCGGCACGTCCGGCAGGCCGGCCTCGAGCAGCTGCCAGTTGCCACCATCGTTGTAGGAGATGTACACGCCGTGCTGGGTGGCGGCGTAGAGCAGTCCCTGCCGGGTGGGGTCTTCCCGGACGGCATGGACGTAGGCGTCGGGGCGGATTCCGCCGACGGTCTTCGTCCAGGTCCGCCCGAAGTCGCTGGTGCGGAAGATGTAGGGGGCGAAGTCATCCAGCAGCGGCCGGCGGACCGACACGTAGGCGGTGCCGTCGCTGAACGAGGATCCGTCGATCTGGCTCACCCGGCCAAAGTCCGGCATCCCCGGCGGGGTCACGTTGACCCAGGTCTTGCCGCCATCGCGGGTCACGTGCACCAGCCCGTCATCGGAGCCGGTCCAGATCACGTTCACGTTGCGCTTGCCCGGGGCCACGGCGAAGATCGTGGCGTAGACCTCCGGGCCGTTCATGTCCCCGGTGATCGGCCCGCCGGAGTGGCCCAGGGTGCTGGGGTCGTGGCGGGTGAGGTCCCCGCTCAGTGCGGTCCAGGTCTTCCCGGCGTCCCGGGTCTCCCAGAGCCGCTGGGAGGAGACGTACAGCCGGGTCGGGTCCGCCTTCGAGAAGATGATCGGGAAGGTCCACTGCCACCGCTCGCGAATCTCGGAGGATGGTTCCCCGGAGTAGAACCACGGGTACGGATTCACCTCGCGGGAGATGCCCAGCCGACGGTTGAACTTGTCGAGGTAACGGCCGTTGTTGGTCCCGGAGAAGAAGATGTCCTGGTCCAGCGGGTCGGGAGCGATGTACCCGGGCTCGCCCCCGCCGGCCTGATAGGAGACCGCCATCCCGCCGGCCGTGATGTCCTCGCCGGTCGCACCGGCGCCTCCCCCCCCCCCGCCACGGCGGCCGCCCCCGCCGCCGGCGTTCCAGTTGAACGGGGTGCAGAGGGTGGTGTTGTCCTGCTGCGAGCCGCACATGTGAAACGGGAGGTGCGCCGTGGTGATCACATGGTAGAACTGCGCCGTCGGGAAGTCCTGGGCCGTCCACCCGTTGCCGGTGGCCATCGAGACCGCCCCGCCGCCGTCGTTCGCGACGACGAGATGCGCCGGATTGTCCGGGTCGATCCACAGGTCGTGGTGGTCGCCATGGGTGCCCCCCCCGACGTTGGTCAGGGTCGTGCCGCCGTCCGCCGAGCGGAACATCGAGGTGTTCTGGACGTAGACCACGTCGGCGTTCTTCGGATCGGCGAAGACGTGGGTGTAGTAGAAGGCACGCTGCCGGATGGAGCGGTTGTCGTTGATCAGCGACCAGGTTGCCCCGGCGTCCTCGCTCCGGAAGAGGCCCCCGTGCTCATGCTCCACCAGGGCCCAGACCCGGTTGGGGTTGGCGCCCGAGACCGCCACCCCGATCCGGCCGACCAGTCCGGCGGCCGGCAGTCCCGGATTCCGGGTCATCTCGGTCCAGGTCTCGCCCCCATCGGTGCTCTTGAACATCCCGCTGCCGGGGCCGCCGCTGGACATCGTGTACTCCTTGCGGAATGCCTCCCACATCGATGCATAGATGATGTTCGGGTTGGTGGGGTCGATGGAGATGTCGATGGCGGCCGTCTTGTCGTCGCGGTAGAGCACCTTGCGCCAGGTCTGTCCCCCGTCGGTCGACTTGTAGATGCCGCGCTCGGGATTGGGGGCGCTGTACTTGCCGAACGCCGCCACGTAGATGATCTGCGGATTGGTCGGATGGATCCGGATCTTGGAGATCGCGTGCGATTCCCGGAACCCCACGTGAGTCCAGGTCTTGCCGGCGTCGGTGCTGCGGTAGACCCCGTCGCCGGGCATGATGTTGCCCCGGATGCAGGTCTCCCCCATGCCGATGAACACAATGTTCGGGTTCGACTCGCTGACTGCGACCGCGCCGACCGAGGCGCTGGTGATCTGGCCATCCGTCACCGGGACCCAGGTCTCGCCACTGTCGGTGGTCTTCCAGAGCCCGCCGCCCACCGCCCCGAAGTACGCCTCGGCCGGTCGCCCGCGCACCCCGCTCACGGCGATGGAGCGCCCGCCGCGGTCCGGACCGACGTTGCGCCAGCGGTACCCGCTGAGGAAGGCCGAATCGAGGGTCACCGTGCCGGTCGGGCGGGGGGCCTGGGCAGGGAGCATGGGCGCCGCGCCACAGAGCATCGCGGCGGCGAGGAGGGCAGGACGGATTGAGGGCATGGGCCGGTGGGGAAGAGGATGGGAGTTGGCGTTCGGGGGCCGGTCGGAGCGGAGCGGCAGCACCGGCCCCGATCCTGTTCGAACCTACCCCGGGCCCCGGGGGGGACGCTAGGGCGCTGGCGTCGATGCCGGCCGCCCAGACGGTGTATATCTTTGGGCTTGCCGCGTGGTGGCCCGCCACCCCGGCTCCGCGCGCCCGTAGCTCAGCTGGATAGAGCAACAGCCTTCTAAGCTGTGGGTCGGAGGTTCGAGTCCTCCCGGGCGCACTCGGCTGCATCCCGTCCTGTTCCCGCTGGAGTCCACACCCACCGTTCGAGGCCGACATGCGTCCGTCTCCCGCCCGGCAGTACCGCGTTCCCCGGCTTGCCCTCCTCGCCGCCCTGGCACTCCCCGCCGCCTGGCCCGGCATCGCCCGCGCCCAGGCCCCGGCCGCCCGGCCGATGACATTCCTGGACATGCAGCTGATGCGGAACGCCGGCTCGCCCGCCCTGAGTCGCGACGGCCGGTGGATGCTCTTCACCCTCTCGGTGCCCGACTGGCGCGAGGCGCGCCGCCAGACCGACATCTATCTGGTCTCGGTCACCGCCGGGATACCGTCCACCCGCCAGCTGACCTTCTCGCCCGAGAAGAGCGAGAGTTCCCCACGGTGGGGGCCGGACGGCACCTGGTTCGTGTTCCTCTCCAACCGGGACGCCCCGGCCAGCGCCGCCGGCCAGAACCAGCTCTACCTGATGCGGCCCGACGGCGGCGAGGCCCGCCCGATCACCACCGCCCGCGAGGGGGTGCTCAATTTTGAGTTCAGCCGCGACGGGCAGTGGCTGGTCTACCGCAGCGGCAAGTCGGGCGAGGAACAGCTCTACCGCCTGCCGGTGGCCACGATCACCGAGTCCCGCCCCGTCCAGGTGACGCGCCAGGCGGCCGGGGTGGGGCAGTGGCAGATCGCCCGGGACAGCCGGCGCATCTACTTCATCGCCGCGGACACCCTGGCCACCGACGAGCGGCAGCGCCGCGAAAAGCGCTTCACCGTCAACATCCAGAACATGGAGACGCCGCTCGCCAGCCTCTGGTCGGTGGACCTCGGACCCGACTCCGCCGGCGCCCGGCGCCTCACCAGCGATCCCAGCATCACCGTGAGCGGCTTCACCCTCTCGCCCGACAGCCGCTGGGTCGGGTTCCGCGGCACCTCCGCCGCGCGCTACGAGCGGAACATCACCGAATCGGGCCTCTACACCGACCTCTACCTGCTCGAGGCCGCCACCGGGGCGATCGAGCGGCTGACCAACAACCGCGAGGTGGGCGAGAACGGCCCTTCCTTCTCGCCCGACGGCCGCTGGATCGCGTTCTCGGCCCCGGACGACATGACCCGGTACACCATGTCGAGCCAGCGGGTCTATCTCCGGGCGGTCGCCGATCGTGGCGGCAGCTGGCGCAAGCTCGGCCAGTCCTACGACGGTGACGTGACCGCCGGGTTCTGGTCGCCGGACAGCCGCACCCTCTACTACAACACCGGGGTCCGGGCCACCACCCAGCTGATGGCGCTGGACATCGAGCGCAACACCGTGCGCCAGGTCACCAGCGAGCGCGCCGCCGTGTCGGTCAGCCGCGACGAGGAGAGTGGTGTCGTCCTGGTGAACTACTCTGATCCGGCCACCCCGCCCACGCTCTTCTCGGTGCCCTCCCTCGAGCAGGTGGCCACCCGCGCCTCCTGGCGGCAGCTGGTCGACGCCAACCCCCAGGTCCGCCAGCTCGCGCTCGGCACCGCCGAGGAGGTCAACTGGCGCTCCACCGACGGCAAGCTGGTGGGTGGGGTCCTGCTCCGGCCGGTCGGGTACCGGGCCGGTCAGCGCTATCCGCTGGTGGTGGCGATCCACGGCGGGCCGGCCTCCGCCGATGTCCTCAGCTTCAACGGCGGCTACGGCTCCCAGGTCTATGCTGGCGCCGGGTACGCTGTCCTGATGCCCAACTACCGGGGGTCCACCAATTATGGCGAGGCCCACGAGACGGCGATCGTGGGCAACTACTTCCCCCAGGCCTACGATGACATCATGACCGGGGTGGACCACCTGATCGCCGAGGGGATCGTGGACGGGGACCGGATGGGCGTCTTCGGCTGGAGCGCGGGCGGGCACTGGTCCAACTGGATCCTGACCCACACCGACCGGTTCAAGGCGATCAGCTCGGGCGCGGGTACCTCCAACTGGGTCTCGATGTATGCCCAGAGCGACGTCCAGCGCAACCGGCAGTTCTACCTCGGCGACAAGCTGCCGTATCACGACTACGATGCCTACTGGGACCAGTCGCCGATGAAGTACATCACCAATGCCCGGACGCCGACCATGATCCACGTGGTCGAGGGCGACCCCCGGGTGCCCAGCCCCCAGTCGGTCGAGCTCCACATGGGGCTCAAGAAACTGGGGGTCGAGACCGAGCTGTTCATGTATCCCGGCCAGAGCCATGGGATCCCGGATCCCCGCAACCAGCTGGTCAAGTCGATGAGCGAGATGGCCTGGATGGACTATTATGTCCGCGGCATGGGCCAGAAGTTTGCCTGGCGGGACGTGCTGCGGACGCTGGAGGATACCCCGGCGAGGCCGGGGCTGACGCCGTAGCCGGCGCTCCGCTCGCCTGCGCACTCGCGGCAACGACCGGGGCGGGCTCCGCGGCATGCGGGGCCCGCCCCGCGTCGCGTTGGCTGGCCTGCTGGCCGCTATCTTTGGGAATGTCACCGGCCCCCGCCGCCTCGCTCCGTGAGCTGACCCGGCTCGCCCTCCCCATCGTGGCCGTCAATCTCGGCCAGATGACCATGAGCGTGGTGGACACCGTCATGGTGGGCCGCGTCTCGGCCGCCGCCATCGCGGCCGTGGCGATCGGGACGCTGTTCTTCTTTGCCGCCGCCATTTCCGGCGAGGGCATCCTGCTCGCCCTCGATCCCGTCATCAGCCAGGCCGTCGGCGCCCGGGACCACCGGGGCCAGGCCCGGGGGCTGCAGCGGGGAATCGTCCTCTCGCTCCTGCTCTCCGTGCCCGCCGCGCTGTTCCTCTGGGCGTCGCCGCCCCTCATGGTGCTGCTGCAGCAGCCGGGGGAAGTGGTGCCATTGGCCAGGTCGTATGTCTGGATCCTGGTCCCGAGCCTGCTGCCCTTCTTTCTCTTCATTGCGCTGCGCCAGACGCTCCAGGCGCTCGGCCGGGTCCGCCCGATCCTCCTGACCATGCTGGCCGCCAACCTGGTCAACATCGTCCTCAACTGGGCCCTCATCTTCGGCAACTTCGGCCTGCCGGCCATGGGGGTGGCCGGGTCGGCCTGGGCCACCACCCTGAGCCGCTGGTTCATGCTCGGGGTCCTGGTCGCCGTGGCCCATCCCCTCCTCCGGCCCCTCCTCTCCCCCTGGCACCCCGAAAGCCGGGCCTGGGCGCCGCTGCGGCGCATGATCGGGCTCGGCCTCCCGATTGCCGGCCAGCGGATGCTCGAGTACCTCACCTTCGGACTCACTGCCCTGGCCATGGGCTGGATCGGGACCACCGCGCTGGCCGGCCACCAGATTGCCCTCAACATGGCCGCGATCTCCTACATGATCCCACTGGGCGTCGGGGGAGCCGGCTCGGTCCTGGTCGGACATGCCGTCGGGGCGGGGGAGCCCGACGCCGCCCGGCGCTTTGCCCGGCTGTCGCTGCTGCTGGGCGGTGGGGTCATGCTGCTGGGCGGGGGACTGTTCGTGGCGATCCCGTCATTCCTGGCAAGGCTCTACACCTCCGACCCCGGGGCGATGGCGGTCGCGGTGCAGCTGCTCCCGCTCGCTGGTGCGTTCGCGGTCTTCGACGGCTTGCAGGCGGTCGGCCTGGGGGTGCTGCGGGGGTTGGGCGACACCCGGATCCCGATGATCATCAACCTGGTGGGCTACTGGGCCCTCGGTCTTCCCGCCGGATTCGTGCTCGCCTTCTGGCTCGATCAGGGGGCGACCGGCCTCTGGTGGGGACTGGTCATCGGACTCGCCATCGTCGCCCTCCTGCTCCTGTACCGGATCCGGGTCCGGTTTGCGCAGGACATGCCGCGGGTGGAGGTGGATGGGGGGTAGGGAATGGGGGCTAGACACTAGGGGCTAGGGAGACCGCAAGAGGGGACACCCCGCAACGATGGGATTGGGGTCGCCCTCCCATCTGCGCGCTCCCAACCCCCACCCCCAAGCCCCTGGCCCCAGTCCCCAGTCCCTAGACCCCCCCATTCCCCATTCCCTTATACTTCCCGGGTACCCTGCGCGGAGCCGAGCCATGACCAGCACCTTGCCCAAGCCCCCAGCCACCGACGCCTTCCCGATCAACGGGACGGACTACGTCGAGTTCTACGTCGGCAATGCCCGCCAGTCCGCCCTCTACTATGAGGCGGCATTCGGCTTCGAACTGCTCGCCTACCGCGGTCCCGAGACCGGCGTCCGCGACCGCGCCAGCTACCTTCTGGCCCAAAACAAGATCCGCATCGTGCTCACCAGCGCCCTCGGTCCCGAGGGGCCGATCGCCGAGCACGTGGCGCTCCATGGTGACGGGGTGCGGGACCTGGCGTTCTGGGTGGACGACGCCCGGGCCGCGTTCGCCACGGCGGTGGAGCGGGGCGCGGAGCCGGTGCATGCGCCGCGGGTCATGCAGGATGCGGACGGGGAGGTCGTCATCGCCGCGATCCGGACCTATGGCGACACGATCCACTCCCTGGTCGAGCGCCGCAACTACCGCGGGCTGTTCCTGCC
Organism: Gemmatimonadales bacterium; assembly: GCA_048499805.1. Lineage (GTDB taxonomy): Bacteria > Gemmatimonadota > Gemmatimonadetes > Gemmatimonadales > GWC2-71-9 > JAWXBA01. The sequence goes on from JASNZF010000002.1 coordinate 712,161, forward strand.
GGGGTTCGAGGCCAAGCGGCGCCGGCATCCTGCGCCTCCCACGGGCCTGCAGTACGTCGACCACTGTGTCGGCAACGTCGAACTCGGCCGGATGAACGAGTGGGTCGGCTTCTATGAGCGGGTCCTTGGCTTTTTCAACCTCCTCTCCTTCGATGACAAGGACATCTCCACCGAGTACTCGGCGCTGATGTCCAAGGTGATGTCGAACGGCAACGGCCGGATCAAGTTCCCGATCAACGAACCTGCCGCCGGCAAGAAGAAGTCCCAGATCGAGGAGTACCTCGATTTCTACCGGGGGCCGGGGGTGCAGCACATCGCCATGGCCACCAACAACATCATCGAGACGGTGACCGACCTGCGGAACCGCGGCGTGGAGTTCCTCTCGATCCCCAAGAGCTACTACGACACCGTGCTCGACCGGGTCGGGACGATTGACGAGGACCTCGCGCCGCTGGCCGATCTCGGGATCCTGGTCGATCGCGACGACGAGGGCTACCTGCTCCAGATCTTCACCAAGCCGGTGCAGGACCGCCCGACGCTGTTCTACGAGATCATCCAGCGCAAGGGTGCCAAGAGCTTCGGCAAGGGCAACTTCAAGGCGCTGTTCGAGTCGATCGAGCGGGAGCAGGCGGCCCGCGGAAATCTCTGAGGGCAGGCCTCCGCCGGGTGAGAGGTAAGAGGTGAGAGGTGAGAGGAAGGGCTGCCCCTGGACTTCCGCCTCCCACTGCATTGCCCGCCCCTTCTGCGGCTGATCAACTCCCTCTTACCTCTCACCTCTTACCTCTTACCTCAACCATGCCAACCTACCACACCCTCGGCCAGATCCCCCGCAAGCGGCACATCGTCTTCCGTCGGCCGGACGGCGGGCTCTATGCCGAGCAGCTGATGGGCAACGAGGGGTTCACCGGCCCCTCGGCGCTGCTGTACCACATCAACCCGCCGACCACGATCCGGTCGGTGCGGCGGCACTCCGAGATCGTCTGGACTCCGGATCCCGACCGGACCCTCCGGCACCGGCACTTCCGTACCGCCCGCCTGCCGGTCGGCGGCAGCCCGACCCTCGACCGCACCCCGCTGCTCTACAACAGCGACATCGCCATGCTGTTCGCCCAGCCCGACCGGATGGACGATCACTTCTACCGCAATGCCCAGGCGGACGAGGTCGTCTATGTCAGCGAGGGGGCGGGGGTGCTCGAGAGCCAGTTCGGCGAGCTGCCCTATCGCGAGGGCGACTACCTGATGATCCATCGCGGGATCCTGCATCGCTACCGCATGGATGCGGTGCCCCACAAGCTCCTCGTCATGGAAAGCCGCGGCTACGTGCGGACGCCGAGCCGCTACCGGAACGAGTATGGCCAGATCGTGGAGGGGGCACCCTACAGCGAGCGCGACTTCCGGAAGCCCGAGGAGCTGCGCACCTATGACGAAAAGGGGGAGTTCAAGATCCTCGTCAAGCAGTACGACGGCCTCAACGAGATGGTCCTCGACCACCACCCGCTCGATGTGGTCGGCTGGGATGGGATGTTCTACCCCTGGGCCTTCAACATCCACGACTTCGAGCCGATCGTTGGCCGGATCCACCAGCCGCCACCGGTTCACCAGACCTTCCAGGGCGATGGCTTCGTCATCTGCAGCTTTTGCCCGAGGCCGTACGACTTCGACCCGCAGGCGGTGCCGGCCCCCTACAACCACAGCAACGTCGACTCGGACGAGGTGCTCTACTACGCCAGCAGCGAGTTCATGAGCCGCAAGGGGATCGAGTACGGGTCCATCACTCATCATCCCGACGGCATCCCGCACGGGCCGCATCCCGGGCGGGCCGAGGCCAGCATCGGGGCCACGTCCACCAATGAGCTGGCCGTGATGATGGACTCGTTCCGGCCCCTCCACGTCGCCCAGTCCGCCCTGGCGATCGAGGACCCGGACTACTTCAAGTCGTGGCTGGACACCAGCGGGGGCGGGTTCGTGCCCCCGACCTCCTGACCCCGGCCCCGCGCAAGGAGCGTCCCGCGATGCTTGCCCTTCCGGCTGCCACCCTGGTCCTGCTCCAGGTCGCGGCGCCCCAGCAAGCCGTCATCGACCGGCTCGAGGTCAGCCCCGGCACCCGGGTCACGATGGCCGCCGGCGACACCCTCCGGCTCCGGGCCCGGGCCCTGGATGCTGCCGGGCGCCCGGTACCCGGGGCCAGCGTCAACTTCTTCGGCACCAATGCCCGATTCGAGGCGGTGGTAGACCAGGACGGCCTGGTCCATTCCGGGTCGCCCGGAACCGTCACGGTCTCGGTCGCGGCCCTGGTGCCGGGCGGACGTCCCCTCACCGAGCTGGTGACGGTGCAGATGGTGCCGGGGCCGGCGGCGCGGCTCGAGGTCGCACGCCGCGCGCTCACCCTCGTTGTCGGGCAGCGCCTCCGCCTCGACGCCGTGGGCTACTCTGCCCGGGGGGATCGCAGTCCCGACACCCCGACCTGGTCCGGCAGTGCGCCGACGGTGGCCGCGGTAAGGGCCGGCGGATTCGTGACCGCCGCGGCCGTAGGCACCGCGGAGCTGACCGTGCGATCGGGAACGGCCGAGGCGCGGGTGGCGGTGCAGGTGGTGCCCAATACCATCGCCTCGGTGGAACTCACCCCAGACCTGCCGGCGGGGCGGCAGGGCGACGTGATCCGCTTCCGGGCGATCGCGCGGGACGCCCGCGGCACCGTGATCGAGGGGCTGGTGCCGGCCTGGAGCATTTCCCCCGGCGCCGGGGTCATCACCGACGAGGGGGCCTTTGTCGGCCACGCCCCGGGGCAGTACGTCGTCTCGGCGAGCTTCGGCCCGCGGGGCGCCGAGACCCTGGTCACCCTGGCGCCCAGGGATGTCCGCCGCCCGGCAACGGTGGTTGGGCGCCTGCCGCGGACCCGCTTCACGACCGAGGAAGTCTGGCTCCACCCCAACGGGATCAACGCCTACCTGGGCAGCGGCAGTGGCGGCGACGTGCTCTACGTCCTGGACATCAGCGATCCCGCCAACCCACGGGTCACCGATTCGCTGGTCTCGGATACCCGCCGCGTCAATGACGTCATGACCACCCCCGACGGCAGCATCCTGGTGCACACCCGCGAGGGCGCCAGCAACCGCCGCAACGGCATCGTCATCGCCTCGCTCGAGGACCCGGCGCATCCCCGGGTCATCGCGGAGTTCACCGAGGGGGTGACGGGTGGGGTCCACTCGGCATTCATCTACCAGCAGGAGCGGTACGGCACCCACGTCTACCTCACCAACAACGAGACCGGCGGATTCCACATCGTGGACATCAGCGACCCGGCAAACCCGAGGGAGTCGGCCCGCTGGTCCTCGCGCACCAACCAGGTCGGCAATTACGTCCATGACGTGGACGTCAAGGATGGCCTCGCCTACTTGAGTTACTGGAACGACGGGCTGGTCATCCTCGATGTCGGGAATGGCATAAAGGGCGGCTCCCCCTCGAATCCCCAGCTCGTGAGCCAGTACAAGTACGACCTCAATGCCCTCTATCGCGACGTCGAGGCGACGGGAGGTCCGGGGTTCATCCGCGGCACCCACACCGCCTGGCGGCACAACCAGTACGTGTTCATCGCCGACGAGGTCTTCCCGGGGAGTCCGGTGCGCGGGGCCAAGGATGCCGCGGCCGGTCGTGCCTACGGCCGCCTCCAGGTGCTCGACGTCTCCGACCTCGAGCACCCCAAAGCGGTGGCCTGGTACGAGCCGGAGTTCGGCGGGGTGCACAATGTCTGGGCCGCGGGGGACACCCTCTACATCGGCGGATACAACGCCGGCTTCCGGGCCTTTGACATCTCCGGCGAGCTGCTCGGCGACCTCCGCGCCCAGGGGCGCGAGATGGTGCACGTGCACACCGCCGACATGGATGGCTTCGTCCGCAATGCGGCGATGACCTGGGGCGTCGTGGTGCGGGACGGGCTGGCCTACGTGAACGACATGTACAATGGGCTCTGGATCATCCGGATGGAGCCGCGGCGGCGGGAACTCTCGCCGTGAGTCCGGTCCCCTTCTATCACCGGGTCACCGAGGGTATCCGGATCACGGTGCGGCCGGCGTTCCTGCCGGGGCAGTCACGCCCCGGGGCGGGGCAGTGGGTCTTCTCGTACGACATCCGGATCGAGAATGTCGGGTCCGACGCCGCCCACCTGCTCACCCGGCACTGGTGGATCCACGACTCGATCGGCGAGGACCTCGAGGTCGAGGGCGACGGCGTGGTGGGACTGCAGCCCGTGGTGGAGCCGGGTGGCGTCCATGAGTACCAGAGCTTCTGCGTCCTCAAGTCCCCTGCCGGGCACATGGAGGGGACCTACACCTTCCAGCGCCCCGACGGGTCGCGATTCGAGGCGGCCATCCCGAGGTTCCATCTCGACGCCCGGCAGCTGGAGGCGGAGCAGGAGCGTTGAGCGCGGGGCGCGGTCAGTCCCCCGCGGCCGGCGTCCGTGCGATCTCGCGGCTGGCGGCCACCGCCTCGTCGAACGAGCGGGTCAGCGCGGCCTCGTCGAAGTGGTCCCCCAGACGCGATCGGCGCAGCGTGGCCCGGGGCTGCGCCTGCAGGTCGCAGAACAGGACCGCGATCCCCTCGGCCCGGCAGCGATCCACCGTGGCACCCAGGGCGCGCAGCCCGGTCGAGTCCATCGCCGGGACGTTGGTCATGTCCAGGATCAGCGCTCGGGGCCGCCGCGAGACCTGGCCGAGTGCCTGCTTGAACTTCTCCGCTGCACCAAAGAAGAACGGGCCATTGATCTCGTAGACCTCCACGTCGGCCGGCACCGCCGCTCGGCGGGTGCTCAGGGCATCGGTCAATCCCTCCTCGGGATCCCCCGCCAGCCGTGGCAGGACCGCCTCCACGCTCGCCACTTCGGCCATCCGCTTCATGAACAGGAACGCCGCCAGCACCATCCCGACCGCGATCGCGACCGTCAGGTCGACGATCACGGTCAGCGTGAAGGTGGCCAGCAGGACCGCCACGTCCGATCGCGGGGCCCGCAGCTCGGCTCGGAAGGTCCGCCATTCGCTCATGTGGTAGGCCACGATCACCAGGATGGCCGCCAGCGCCGCCATCGGGATTCGCCCGGCCAGCGGCGCGGCGAAGAGCGTGATCAGGAGCAGCACGAGGGCGTGCACCATTCCCGCCACGGGGGTGCGCCCACCGCTCTTGATGTTCGTGGCGGTGCGCGCGATCGCGCCGGTGGCCGGGATCCCGCCGAAGAGCGGGGTGACGATGTTGGCCGCGCCCTGGGCCACCAGTTCCATGTTGGAGCGGTGATGCCCGCCGATCATGCCATCGGCCACCACCGCCGACAGCAGGGACTCGATCGCGCCGAGGATGGCGATGGTCAGCGCGGGGCCAACCAGCTGCACCAGGGTGGACTCGTTGATCGCCGGCAGGGTGGGGCGGGGGAAGGTGGCGTCGATCGTGCCAAAGCGACTGGCGATCGTCTCCACCTCCAGGCCGAGGAGCTGGACGGCGACGGTGGCGGCGACCAGCGCCACGAAGGGCCCCGGAATCCGGGTGGAGACCCGGGGCCAGAGGACCAGGAGGCCGAGCGTGCCGGCGCCCAGCAGCGCGGTGGCAGGGTCGATGGTGGCGAGATGGGTGAGGTAGCTCGCCCACTTGCCGAAGAACTCCCGGGGCACCTCGTCGATGGCGAGGCCGAGGAGGTCCTTGACCTGGGTGGAGAAGATGATCACCGCGATGCCGCTGGTGAAGCCGGTGACGACCGGGTAGGGGATGAACTGGATCACGGTCCCCATGCGGGCAAGCCCCATGGCGACCAGGATCACGCCGGCCATGAGGGTGGCGATGGTCAGCCCGGCCATCCCGTGCTGGGCCACGATGCCACCCACCACCACAACGAAGGCGCCGGTGGGGCCCCCGATCTGGACCCGGGAGCCGCCCAGGGCGGAGATCAGGAACCCCGCGATGATGGCGGTGTAGAGGCCGCGTTCCGGAGGCACCCCGCTGGCAATGGCGAAGGCGATGGCCAGGGGGAGGGCGACGATCCCGACGATCAGGCCGGCCGTCAGGTCGGCGGTGAATTGGGAGCGGGAATACCCGGCGCGGAGGACGCTGACGAGCTTGGGGGTGAAGTGGGAGGGCACAGGGAGCCGCAGTCGTGGGTGGGCCGGCGGGTGTTCGAGCGGGCGGGCTCGGCCCCACGTGAGGCGGGACGCGGGGGGCGCAGCAAGTATAACGGGGCCGCGGCGTGGGGATCGGACCGGCGGCCGGAAGGACCCGGGGATGCTGCCCCCGGGCCCCGGACGGCGCCGGTGCCGGGGAGAGGGTGCTGGGCGGGGCCTGACGTTCCCTCCCGACCCTGTCTTCCCAGTCCCCAGCCCCCAGTCACTAGTCCCTAGTCCCCAGTCCCTAGCCACCAGTCCCTAGCCCCCAGTCCCTAGCCCCCAGTCCCTGCCCCCCTTGCACGAGAATAGGCCCCTGATTAGTATTGCCGTCCCCCTTGGAACTGCTTGTGGGGGGCGGAGTTGACGGTGGCGACCCTACCTGTTGACAAGGCCAGCACAAGTGGTTAGTATTGGGGGCTCCCGGTGAAGTGCTGACCGCGGAGTTGTGAAGCGCTCTTTGACAAGTGAATGGAATGGGAAACGGACGGAGTGCGGATCCTTCGATCCGTGGTGCTACAGAGGCGCCGCGGGGAGGATACACATATCTGACTGTGATTCCGACAATTGGACGTTCAGATTGTTCGGATTTGAGCTGTTATCGAATTTCTCATTGGAGAGTTTGATCCTGGCTCAGGACGAACGCTGGCGGCGTGCTTAACACATGCAAGTCGAACGGAGGTAGCAATACCTCAGTGGCGCACGGGTGCGTAACACGTGAGAAATTTGTCCATCGGCGGGGGATAGCCGGCCCAACGGCCGGGTAATACCGCGTACGACCTTCGGGGGGCATCCCCTGGAGGTGAAAGCCGCAAGGCGCCGATGGAGAATCTCGCGGCCTATCAGCTAGTTGGTGGGGTAATGGCCTACCAAGGCAACGACGGGTAGCTGGTCCGAGAGGATGACCAGCCACATTGGGACTGAGACACGGCCCAGACTCCTACGGGAGGCAGCAGTGGGGAATATTGCGCAATGGGCGAAAGCCTGACGCAGCGACGCCGCGTGTGGGATGAAGGTCTTCGGATCGTAAACCACTGTCGGGGGGGACGAACTCAATGACGGTACCCCCAA